>CAWAZT010000016.1:0-352880 GCA_963786615.1 uncultured Acidobacteriota bacterium | reverse complement strand
GGCGGTCATCGCACGACGAGGGGATCGTGACCCACGTTCGCAAGCTCATCGCCGAGAAGGGCGAGGCTGCGGTCTTGTCCTAGTTCCCAAGTCCCAAGTCCCAAGTCCCAGAGTCCCAAGTCCCAGGTCCCAGGTCCCAGGTCCCAGGTAACGAGTGACAAGTCCCGAGTCCCACGGGTCCCGCCAAGGTCCCATACGGCCCAGCTGGTTGCTGAGGTCGAGCCCATCGTTTATACTTGACAAGCTCAACCACATTCGAGCTCGACCCCGGGGGTTCCGTGGCGCCGACCCATGACGTCGCACCGCGCCCGCGGCGGCGTTCGGCGCGAAGAGCGGCAGCCTGTCTGCTGGCTGCAGTCTCACACCGATTGTGCTCCACGCGCAGATCAACATCCTCACCAACCGATACGACCCGCAGCGCACGGCGCGAACCTCAGCGAGACGACGCTGACGCCGGCGAACGTCAACGTCAACCAGTTCGGCAAGCTCTATTCCTATCCCGTCGACGGCGCCGTCTACGCGCAGCCGCTGTATGTGACGGGCGTCACGATCGCCGGAACGTCCCCACAACGTGCTGTACGTCGGCACGATGAACGACAAGCTGTATGCCTTCGACGCCGACAGCGCGTCGCCGTCGCCGCTCTGGATGAGGGACTTCACCAACCCACCTGCGGTGACGGCCGTGCCTATCACCGACATCGCGGCGCCGAACCTCAACATCATCGGCAACGTTGGCATCCAGAGCACGCCGGTCATCGATCAGGCGACGGGGGCACGATCTATTTGGTCGCGCGGACCAAAGAGAACGGCGCATACGTGCAGCGGCTTCATGCGCTCGATATCACGACCGGGCTGGAACGTGCCGGGAAGCCCGGTCACGATCACCGGCTCGGTCCCCGGCACCGCACCGGATTCCACGATGGGGCCGCAATCGGCCGCGTCGTCAGCTTCGACCCGAAGATGCAGGGGCAGCGCGCGGGACTCGCGCTGATCAACGGCGTCGTGCTCGTCGCCTGGGGATCGCACGAGGATATGCCGCCCTATCACGGCTGGGTCATGGCCTTCGACGCGACTACGCTGGCGCGTGTGGGTGTCTTCGCCGTCACCCCGGACGTCTACGGCGGCGGGGTCTGGCAGGGCGGGCGCGCGTCCCAGCGATCGACGCCAACGGCTACGCCTACTTCGCGACCGGCAACGGCAACTGGGACGGCACGCGCAACTTCGGCGATTCTCTTCTGAAGTTCAGCGTGGACCCATCGGGGCTGTCGCTGGTCGACTACTTCACCCCCGGCAACGAAGCCAGCTCAATCTGGGCGATGACGACCTGAGCGGATCGGGTTTCACCCTGCTGCCGGGAACGAATCTGCTGCTCGGTGGCGGCAAGGAAGGCGTGCTCTATCTGCTCGATGCGACCATCCTGGGACACAAGGTCGCCAACGACACCCAGATCGTTCAGAAGATCCCGGTCCAGGGTGGTCATGTGATGGGCGGCCCTGTCTTCTGGAACTCGCCGAGCGCCGGCCCGCTCGTCTACAACTGGTCGGAAGACGACGTGCTCAAGGCGTATCGCCTGAGCGGAGGCCGGTTGGCGACGCCACCTACCTGCAGGGCCAGGTCGTGTCGCCTGGACATCCCAGGCGGATCGCTGACACTCTCGGCGAACGGATCCGCGGCGGCAGCGGCATCGTGTGGGCGTCGATGCCGACGAACCAGGACGGCCTCCATGGGCCTGCGTCGCTGGCATACTTCGCGCGTTCAACGCGGAAACGCTCCAGGAGATCTGGACCAGCGAGCAGAACACCGCGCGCGATCGGGTCGGAACGCTCATGAAGTTCGTGCCACCCGTCGTGGCCAACGGCCGCGTCTTCCTGCCGAACCACGACAACCAGGTCGCCGTCTATGGACTCCTGCCCGGCCGATTTCACAGTCATCGTCACGCCGGGCGGCACGACTGATCCCGCCGGGCGGCAGCGGGACATTCTCGTGACGATCGCACGCGCCAGCGGTCTTTAGCCGATGTGGTGGATCTGAGCGCGAGCGGTCAGCCGGCGGGAGTCGACGGTGTCATTCACTCCGCAATCGATTCCGACGGTCCGGGCACATCGACGATGACAGTCACCGTCGCCAGCGGTACGCCATCGGCAACGTCTCGGTTGACCGTCACCGGAACCAGCGGCGCCCGAGTGCATCCGCCACGACCTGTCGTCGTGAACGTGAACACGACTCGGCGGGCCTCGGACCAATCGGCATCGACTTCATCGGCAGCACTCCGATGGCCGATGGACGCGGCTGAGATCGCCGGTGTCGTCGATCCCAACTGGAACAACGCGGCCGGCGCGACGTCGCGCGACGCCGCTGGCGTCTCATCGATGCAGACCGGCACGGCGACCGGCGCCACCGTCACGTGGGCCGCGAACAACATCTGGATGACGCCGATCACCGACCAGGCGGGAAACCTGCGGATGATGAAGGGATATCTCGACACGAGCAGCACCTCCACGACGACGTGACGGTCGCACGGTTGATCCGCCGGCCTACGACGTCTACGTGTATGCCGACGGCGACAACCGGACCTACGATCGTCCGGCCGTACACCATCGCGCGGTCCGGGATCACCAGCGACGACGATCCGCTCGATCGATGCCGCGAAGCACGAACTTTTCCGGCGATGTTCACAGCAGGCGAGCAACTCCAACGGCAACTACGTGAAGTTCAGCATCACCGGAAGCGACTTCACGCTGACCGCAACGCCGGCGCCCGGCGCGGCACGCGGCGCGCGCCGGTCAACGCGATCGAGATCGTCCCGGCCGCTTCGGTCTCCGGCGCCATCAGCGTCTCCTTCGTCGGCACCAGCACGATCGGGATGGGCGCCAGCGGAGATGGCCGGCGTCGTCGCCAAGGCGAACTGGAACAACGCCGCGGGCGCAGTACGCACCGCGCCGCTCCACTGATCGACGAGGCGGGCACCAACACGACCGCAGCGTTCGTGTGGAACGCCAACGGCATGTGGACGACGCCGATCGCCGATCAGCCTGGGAACCGGCGCATGATGAAAGGCTATCTCGACACGAGCAACACCAGCGTGACGACGATCAGCGTCACCGGGCTGGACGCCCGCGATTACGACGTCTACGTCTACGCCGACGGCGACAACCGCACGTTCACGCGAAGCGCGGCGTACTCGGTCACCGGCCCCGGCATCGCGACGACGACGGTCACGCTGATCGACCAGGCGACACCAACTTCTCTGGCGCGCTGATCCCGGCCGACAACTCTACCGGCAACTACGTCAGGTTCAGCATCTCCGGCACCGCCTTTTACGCTGACCGCGATGCCGCTGACGGGCGGGAACGCGACACTTCGGGCGCCCGTGAACGGCATCCAGATCGTCCCGAAGGGTTCATAAGCCGCACACACCACAGACGGGCTGCTGCGTCGCGTTGTGCACCAGAACGATAGACAGAGGTTCGGGGTTCGGGGGTTCGTTGTTCGGGGCTGGGTTCGCGGTTCGAGGTTCGGGGCTGGTTCCTGGTTCGAGGTTGGGGCTGGGTTCCTGGTGCGAGCCGGTGCAGCGAACAACGCCGAACCCTGAACCCCGAACCAACGCCGAACCTCGAACCCGACCTCGAACAACGAACCCGACCCAACAACGACCCGAACCCCGAACCTGGGTCTGTGGTGTCGTGACTCACATCGGCTTCGCCTTCAGCACGCCGACCTGCAGGAGCACGCCCGTGAAGTCCAGGATCCGGCGCTCGTGCGTGATCTCGCCATCCTTGATCGTGACCACGATGGCGGCGGCAAAGCCGACGCGACGGCCGCTCGGCGCGGCGCCGAAGAACTCACCCGCATGCGTCCCCGACAGGTGCGCGATTTCGACGACCCGATCGCCGTCGATGATCAGCTCCTCGGACTTGACCTGCAGGTCTGGGAAGGCCGAGAGCCAGACGCGGTAGACACGCTCGATCTCTTCGCGACCTTCCAGCACGCCACCGGTCGGGCTGACGACGACGCCGCGGACGGCGTGGGTCGCGGCGAGCGCCGCGGCATCCCGGGCAGCCCAGGCAGCCATGCGACGGGCGAACAGGCCGACGATGTCCTCGCGGGCCATGGAGGGCCGATGGTACGCTGCGTCCGCGGCGCGACGCAAATCGCTCATGGGCGGCTCCTTGGTCGGGCAAACGCGGGATTGCCGAGAAAATGTCCTGTCGGTCAGGCTCTCGAGGAACGCGATGAGGTCCGTCGTCTGCGCCGGCGTGAGCGTGAAGCCCTTCAGCCGATCGCTCTTGTACGGGCTTGCCACGCCGCCTGAGGCGTAGTGGGCGATCGCCGCTCGGAGCGTCGGGACGCTGCCGTCGTGCATGTAGGGCGCCGTGACCGCGACGTTGCGCAGCGTCGGCGCGCGGAACCGTCCCATGTCCTCGGGTTGCTGCGTCCGATCGATCAGTCCGCGATCGACGGCGGGATAGCTGCCGCGCGCCGTCCACGTTGTACAGGCCGGTGTTGTGAAAGAGCGCGCGCACGGGCGTGGCTCGCTCGAAGGTGACCGGGCCCGACAGGTTGAAGCTCGCGTGACACTCGCTGCAGCGGAGACGGGTCGAGAAGAACAGCTCCTTTCCGCGCAGCGCCGCCGGCGACATCGCGGTCCGGTCGTCCCGATACAGATAGCGATCGAACGGGGAGTCGGCCGACAGCAGCGTCCGCTCGAACGTCGCGATGGCCTTCACCGACGTGCGCGAGTGCTGACCGGCGGTGCTCGCCCGGAAACGCCTCGCGTGAACCGCGCCGCCATGCGTCGGTCGGCCGTCGAGCCGCGCGGCGATCTCCTGCTCGCGCCCCTTCATCCCCATCTCGATCGGATGTTCGTTGAACATCGGGACGGCCATCTGCGCCTCGAGCGATCGCGAGCGACGGGTCCGCCCATCCGTACGTGACGTTGTAGGCGACGTTCGCGAGGCTCATCGTGCTGCGCGGGTGCACGCCGCCGGTCGATCCCAGCGCGTGCGCGCGGCCGTCGGTGAACGCGCGCGCCTGCTGGTGACAGCTCGCGCAGGCGTAGCGCCCGTTGCCGGAGAGCCGCGTGTCGTAGAAGAGGCGGCGGCCGAGATCGACCTTGGTCTGGGTGATTGGGTTGTCAGCGGGGACCTTGGGCGTCGGCAGGCCACGCGGCAGGTTCCACGCGTAACCGGTCGCTTGACCGACACGCGCCGTCCAATGACACACGCCGAGCGCGAGAAGCGCCGCTACGATCGTGCACCGCAGAGCCTTGCACATCGGCGTGTGGCATTGAACGGGCGCGCCGCGCGCCCGCGGCGCTACCGCCAGGTTTCGTGCTGTGCGGCGAGCGCCATGCTCGCCGTCTGGCCGGCGAGCGCGCTGCGTTCCTTGATCCAGCTCTCGAACGCCGGACAACGCCGCCGGGATCGACCCCGGCCGGATCGGTGTGGCGCCCGGCCACCCAATCGGTCATCGCCTTCATCAGGATGTCTGCCTGCTTGCGATCGCTGGCGAACAGCTCGAGATAGGCCTGCTTCGCATCGTCGACGCGATTCAGCGCGAGATAGGCCTCGCCGCGGTATTCGATGGCGTCGGGAAATCCCGGCTGAAGCGCCAGCGCCTTGTCGTACATCTCGAGCGCCTTCGTGTAGTCGCCGATCTTGCGATAGGCGAAGCCCATGCCGTTGTAGGCCTGATACAGGTTCGGGACGAGGTCGGCGGCCTTCTTGAAGTCCTTCAGCGACTTCTCGTATTCGCTCTTCGCCTTCGCGAGGTCCTTCTCTTGATCCTTGGCCTGCTCCGTGGCCGCCTTCAGTTCGAGCTTGAGGCCCTTGTCCTTGTGATCGATGCCGCTGTTGTAGGCGCCGCGCGCCATTTCTTCCGGCGTCATCGTCGCCATCGGCGGCATCGAGCCCGACGGCGCGGACGGAGCGGGAACCGAGGATCCTGACGCGCCGGCGCCCACCTGATACAGCGCCACCGCTGCCGCCAGCAGGACGCCCGCCTTCCACATGCGTCTCATGTCGTTCACTCCTTCGCTGGTTGACGAGTCACTTCGAGATCGATCGTGATGCTCACTTCGTTGCCGACGACCGCGCCGCCGGCTTCGAGCACCCGGTTGTACAGGAGGCCGAAGTCGCGCCGATCGACCGTTGTCGTAGCGGTCGCGCCGACGCGCGCGCCGCCCCAGATGTCCTTGATCTCCGGTGTCGGTCCCTGGACGTCCAGCGTCACTTCCTTCGTCACGCCGTGCATCGTCAGATCGCCGACGACCTTGAGTCGTCCTGGGCCCGCCGCTTCGGCGCGCTTGGACGTGAAGGTGATGCGCGGGAACTTGTCGACGTCGAAGAAGAGGGCGCTCCGGAGATCCTTGTCGCGATCGGCGTTTCGCGTGTTGATGGTCTTGGCGTCGATCGAGGCTTGAATCCGGAGAGTGCCGGGAATGTCCTTCGGGTCGAAGGCCACCGTCCCGGACGGACCGTCGAATTCCCCGCGGACGTTGGAGACGACCATGTGCCGAACCGAGAACTGCGTTGCCGAGTGTCCGGGATCGATCGTCCACGTGGCGGTCTGTGCGGCCGCCACGGACGGGACGACGAGCGCGATCACGATCAGAATCGAAGCGGCGCGCATTCGTATGTGCTGCAAGAGGTCAGCAAGCACCGTTCCACTCCAAATCTGCTCCGACCGGGGGAAGGGGCCCCAGTATACCGGCATTCGGCGTTCGGAAAGCGTAAGCTCTTACCGCCCTTGTCAGCAGCGTCCGCGGCCATCCTGGCCTCACCCAGCCGCCGCACGTCCCGCGGTGGCTGGCGCTCGTCACAGCGCCGATCGGCCGAGCCTCGACAGGCGCTAGCATGCTCGACCATGGTCCCTCGCACATGGTCAGTTCACGCTGGCGCCGCTGTGGTGCTCGGCCTGCTCGTCGCGTCTGGCGTATCCGGCGCGCAGCCTCCATCGCCATCCGAATACGAGGTGGTCAAGCTGGCTGATGGCGTCTACGGCTTCGTGTGGAAAGCTGTCCCGATCAGTCCTGAACCCAACGTCCTCATTGTCGTCAACGACGACGACGTGCTGGTGGTGGACGCCGACATGTTCCCCTCGTCGGCGAAGACAATCGTTCAGGAGATCCGAAAGCTGACACCCAAGCCTGTGCGGTATCTGGTGAACACGCACTGGCACGACGATCACGTGTTCGGCAACGCCACATTCAAAGAGGCGTGGCCAGGCGTACATGTCATCGCGCACGTGAACACTCGGATCGACGCGGCCGATCAGGCATTCGCCGCCATCCCGAAGGACATCGAGAGCAACCGCGCCCTGCTCGCGAAGTACGAAG
The DNA here is from genome assembly GCA_963786615.1 of uncultured Acidobacteriota bacterium. GTDB lineage: Bacteria > Acidobacteriota > Vicinamibacteria > Vicinamibacterales > 2-12-FULL-66-21 > CAWAZT01. The sequence continues at coordinate 345,544 of CAWAZT010000016.1, read as the reverse complement.
GGATCCTGCGGGACGGCCACGGTGACGATGGTAAGCCGCTGACCGACGCGCGCCGCCAGCGGGTGATAGAGGTCGTCGGGCTGTACTCGCGCTACCTGCACGAGATTCCACAGGTGCAGACGCTCCTTCCCGACGTCACGATCGGTGAAGGCGCCACCTTGTACTGCGGGTCCCGCACGATCGAGCTGCGATATCTGGGTCGCGGCAACACGCGCGGTGATCTCGTCGTCTACCTGCCGAAGGAACACATCGTCGCGACCGGCGACCTGGTCGTCGCGCCGACACCGTTCGGTATCGGGTCGTACTACGAGGACTGGGCGCAGACACTCGGTCAACTCCAGACGCTCGAGGCCTCCACGATCTTCCTGGCCCACGGTCCGATTCAGCACGACTGGAGCTACGTGTCCACGCTCCAGCGCTTGATGACTGATCTGGTCGCGCGTGTGAACGAGCAGATCAAGGGCGGCGCGACGCTCGATCAGGTGAAGGCGCGCGTGACGCTGGACGACTGGAAGAAGACGCTCGCTGGAGACGACGAGCTCGAGCGGCGGGCCTTCGATGCGTATTTCGTCCAGCCCGCCGTGGAGCGCCAGTTCCACCTGGCGAAGGGGGAGGCCTCCTAGGCCACGGGCTCTGGCGTCAGCCGGCCGTCGAACAGGTAGATGTGCCGCTGAGCGGTCGCGATGTAGCGCGGATTGTGGGTGGCGAGGCAGATCGTCGAGCCGCCGGCGTGCAGCTCGTCCAGCATCTGCATCACCGCTTCGCCGCTCTTCGAGTCGAGGTTGCCGGTCGGCTCGTCGGCGAGCACGATCGGCGGACGGCCGGCGATGGCGCGCGCGATCGCGACGAGCTGCTGGTGGCCGCCCGAGAGCGACCCGGGACGCTGCTTGGCGCGGGCCGCCAGGCCGACGCGGGTCGAGCGCCGCCTCGACGCGCGCCGTCCGATCGGCGCCCGCGACGCCGTGCAGCGTCAGCGGGTACTCGACGTTCTCGTACACCGTCATGTCGCCAATCAGGTTGAAGCTCTGGAAGATCAGGCCGACGTCGACGTTGCGCATGCGCGCCTTTTCGCCGGCGGCGAGCTGATCGACGCGCCGGCCGTTGAACCAGTAGCGCCCGCTCGTCGGCGCGTCCAGCAGCGCCGAGGATCGACAGCATCGTCGACTTGCCGCAGCCCGACGGTCCGGAGATCGAGATGTACTCGCCGCGTCGATGTCGACCGTCACGTGCGTCGAGCGCGCGCGTCTCCGCCTCCTCGCCGGCCGATCACCCTTGAAACAGCTTGGTGATCCCCTCGAGCCGGATGAGCGGCATGTTCGGATCGACCGGCGCCGTCTCGTCTGCCGCCGCGCTCTTGCTGCGATTCCACCAGGCCATCAGCCCTCCGCCCTGTATTGGACGCAGATCCGGGCCGAACGTTGGGACAATCCGCGGCTCATGCGGGTAAGCGCAGAGGCCCTCGTTCGCGGCCAAAAGCGTATATCGCCGTGATAACATCCGTTTTTCCTCATTGAGACACGGCCAGAAAGGTTCCTCTGATGACCCCGCGTCGGTTCCTCCCCGCGCTGCTGCTGCTGTTTGTCGGCAGCGGCTGCGCGGCGCTGATATACGAAGTCGTCTGGTTCCAGCTGCTGCAGCTGGTGATCGGCTCGTCGGCCGTCTCGATGGGCGTGCTGCTCGGCACGTTCATGGGCGGCATGTGCCTCGGCAGCTCCTGCTGCCGCGCTTCATCGACGCGCGCGGCCAGCATCCGCTCCGCGTCTACGCCTTCCTCGAGCTGGGCATCGGCGCGTTCGGCCTGCTCATCCTCTTCGGCATGCCGCTCCTCAACAGCGTCTACGTGACGGCCTCGGGCGGGCTCCGGCATCATCGGCATCCTGCTGCGCGGCGTCGCGGCCGGCGATCTGCCTGCTGCCGCCGACGCTGCTGATGGGCGCGACGCTGCCGGCGATTTCGCGCTGGGTCGAGTCGACGCCCGAAGGCGTGTCGTGGCTCGGGTTCTTCTACGGCGGCAACATCGCCGGCGGCGTGCTCGGCAGCCTGCTGCCGGCTTCTACCTGCTGCGCGTCTACGACCTCGGCGTCGCGACCTACGTCGCGGTCGCGCTGAACGTGACCGTGGCGCGTGCTCGCGATCGCTGATCGCGCGGGCGACGCCGGTGCTCACGACGCGCCTCGAGTCGGACCGCGACGCCGCGCCGCCGGCGCCGGCGCCTGGCGCGTGGGCCGTCTACGTCGCGATCGCGCTGTCGGGCGCGACGGCGCTCTCGTCCGAGGTGATCTGGACGCGGCTGCTGTCGCTGCTCTTCGGCGGCACGGTCTACACCTTCTCGCTGATCCTCGCCGTCTTCCTCTTCGGCCTCGGCATCGGCAGCAGCGTCGGCTCGGCGATCGGCCGCAGCGCCGCGCGTCCGCGCGTCGCGCTCGGCTGGTGCCAGATGCTCCTGTGCGCGCGCGATCGCCTGGTCGGCCTACATGCTGACGCAGTCGCTGCCGTACTGGCCGATCAACCCGTCGATCACCACCGACCCGTGGTTCAACTTCCAGCTCGATTTCGTCCGCTGCCTCTGGGTCGTGCTGCCGGCGGTCGATCCTGTGGGGCGCGAGCTTCCCGCTGGCGCTCGCGTCGGTCGCCACGCGCGGCCAGGATCCGGCGCGGCTGGTCGGCGGCGTCTACGCGGCGAACACGGTCGGCGCGATCGTCGGCTCGCTGTGCGCGAGCCTGCTGCTCGTCGTCTGGCTCGGCAGCCAGCACGCGCAGCAGGCTGCTGATCCTCGTCGTCGGCGCTCTCCGGGCTGCTCGTGCTGTCGACGGGCGGTGCCGACGAGCCGGCAGCGTGCAGGGCAGGCGGGTTCCAGCTCGCCGGGACGCTCGGCGATCATCGCCGCGGCGGCCGTGCGCCGGCCTGCTGTCGCGCACCGTGCAGCCGCTGCCGGGCATCTTCGCGGCGTACGGCCGCTACACCGCGACCCGCCTCGGCCAGGCCGACGTGATCTACATGGGCGAGGGCTGGAACGCCATCGGTCGCCGTCACCGCGCCTGCCCGGCGGCGTGCTCAACTATCACAACGCCGGCAAGGTGCAGGCGTCGAGCGAGCCGCAGGACATGCGGCTGCAGCGCATGCTCGGCCACATGACGACGCTGATTCCGGACCGCAGGCGAAGAAGGTCGCTGGTCATCGGCTGCGGCGCGGGCGTGACCGCCGGTGCCGTCTCGATCGACCCGGCCGTCGAGCACCAGACGATCGCCGAGATCGAGCCGCTGGTGCCGAAGGTCGTCTCGAAGTAGTTCGGCGAGCACAATTTCAACGTCGTCGACAACCCGAAGGTCCACGTCCGGATCGACGACGCGCGGCACTACCTGATGACGACGAACGAGAAGTTCGACGCGATCACGTCGGACCCGCTCGATCCCTGGGTCAAGGGCGCGGCGATGCTCTACACGCGCGAGTTCTTCGAGCTCGTGAAGAAGCACCTGAATCCGGGCGGCGCGGTGACGCTGTTCGTGCAGCTCTACGAGAGCAACACCGAAGCGGTGAAGAGCGAGATCGCGACGTTCATGGAAGCGTTCCCGAACGGCGTCGTCTGGGGCAACACGAACAACGGCGCCGGCTACGACCTGGTGCTGCTCGGCCAGGTGGAGCCGACGAAGATCGACGTCGACGCCATCCAGGCGCAAGCTGCGGCGGCCGGAGTACGCGCCGATGGCGCAGTCGCTGCGCGAGATCGGCATGAACTCGGCGGTCGATCTGTTCTCGACCTTCGCCGGCCGCGCCAGTCGACCTGAAGCCGTGGCTCGCCGACGCGACGATCAACCGCGACCGCAACCTGCGGCTGCAGTTCCTGGCCGGCCTGGGGCTGAACCTCTATCAGAGCGACGTGATCTATTCCGGCATGCTGGCCTACGCGCACCAGTTTCCCGACGAGCTGTTCGTCGCCTCGCCGGAGACGATGCACGCGCTGCGCGCGGGCATCCAGCGCGAGCAGGGGCAGTAGGGTGGAACCATGGGCTTGGAGCCGGAATGTGGGCTGAGAGCGCCGCGGTCATGTGTCCTCGGTCCTGACGGATCTCGGACTCGGACATCTGACATCTGACATCTGAAATGATCACGGCAGCCGGCTTGGCGGTGTGCGTGGCGCTGGCAGGGCAGGGCGGCAGGCGCGGCCGCCGGTCAAGCACGACGTCGTCGTCGACGGCCACCACCTCGCGGTCTGGGAGAAGCGGCCGGCGCAGCCGCGAGCGGCCATGCTGCTCGTGCACGGGCGGACGTGGAGCAGCCTGCCGAACTTCGACCTGCAGGTCCCCGGCGAGCGGCGCTCGTTCATGGATGCGCTCGCCGACGCCGGGCTCGACGTCTTCGCCATCGACCTGCGCGGGTACGGCTCGACGCCGCGCGATGCGAGCGGGATGGCTGACGCCCGATCGCGCCGTCGCCGACGTGCGCGCCGTCGTCGCCTGGATCCAGCGCGCTCTACGCCGGCAACGCCCATCGGCCGCTGTACCTGCTCGGCCTGTCGCGCGGCGCGCTGATCGCGGCGATCTGGCGCAGCAGTCTCCCGAGAAGCTCGCCGGCGTCGATCCTGCTCGGCTTCGGCTTCGACGTCGACGCGCGGATCGCGGTGTCCGATGTCGTCCGCGCTCGCCGCCGCGTCGCAGCAACACCGCCGACGCGGCGACGTCCGACTTCATCACGCCGGACGCGGTCACGCGGGCACGGTCGACGCCTTCGTTCGCGCGGCGCTCCGCGCCGATCCGATCTACGCGGACTGGCGCGACGAGCAGCAGTTCAACGGCTTCGCCGCGCGCAGGTCCTGGCGCCGACGCTGCTCGTGCACGGCGACCGCGATCCGCACGCCGGTCCTGATCGAGTCCAAGCTGTTCACGCGCTTCGGGACCCCCGACAAGGCCTGGGTCGTGCTGCCGGGCGCCGACCACGCCGCGCACCTCGAGAAAGCGCTGCCCGAGCTGGTCCGCGCGATCGTCTGGTTCGTGCGCCGCCACGAGATCGCATCTCCGTCCACAGAGAGCCCATGAAGCAGAGCGTCACTGATCCTTGCGCTGCTCGCCGCAGGTCTGACGCTGCCGCAAGCACCCGCGACGCCGAGCACCGCCTTCACCGTCTTCGAGGCGCAGCATCCCCGAGATGCAGGCGGCGATGAAGGTCGGGCCGCACCACGTCGCACGCCATCGTGCAGCAGTACCTGACGCGCATCGCGATCTACGAGGACAAGCTCAACGCCGCGATCACCGTGAATCCGAACGCGCTGAGCGAGGCCGACGAGCGCGATCGCGAGCGCGCGCAGGGCAAGGTGCGCGGGCCGCTGCACGGCATTCCGATCGCGCTCAAAGACAACATCCACACCACCGACATGCCGACGACCGGCGGCGCGCTGGCGTTCGACGGGTTCGTGCCCGCCGTACGAAGCGACGCTGACGAAGAACCTGCGCGAGGCCGGCGCGATCATCATCGCGAAGACCGGGATGACCGAGCTCGCCAACTAGGTCGCGAGCAACATGCCGGCCAACTACAACGCGCTGCAGGGCTACGGCATGAACCCGTACGACCCGCGGCGCGATCCACGCGAGGCGACCTTCGATGGCCGCCCGGCCATGCCGACCGGCGGGTCGAGCTCCGGCATCGGCACCGCGCCGAACTTCTGGGCGGCGAACGTCGGCACCGAGACGTCGGGATCGATCCTCAGCCCGTCGAATCAGAACATGCTGGCGGCGGTGAAGCCGACGGTCGGCCGCGTCAGCCGCTACGGCGTCATCCCCATCACCGCCGATCAGGACACGCCTGGCCCGATGGCCAAGTTCGTCGTCGACGCGGCGATCATGCTTGGCGTGCTCGAAGGCGCGGCGCCGGACGCGGACGATCCGGCGACGGCGACGTGCGAGCGTCCGCCGGACCGGGACTACACGCGATTGCTGAAACCGGACGGCCTGCAGCGGCGCGCGCATCGGCATTCCGCGAGCCTTCTTCTACGATCGCGTGTCCGCTGCCGGGAACCGACCGGCCGCGCGGCGGCTTGAACCCCGCGCAGACGAAAGTGATGGCCGAAGCGATCGCCGTCCTGAAACAGCAGGGCGCGACCGTCGTCGACCCGTCGAGATCCCGAGCGTCACCGCCAAGGATCCGAAGGAAAACTTTCTCGTTTGGGGCGCCTGCTCGGGGTTGGACGACGCCAAGGGGAAGGACGAGGATTGTTCCGTCGATTTGAAGTACGGCATGAAGCGCGACTTCAACACGTGGCTCGCCTCGCTCGGCCCGCTTGCGCCGGTGAAGACGCTGACGGAACTGCGCGCCTGGAACACGGCCCACGAGAAGGCTGGCGCGATCAAGTACGGGCAGGCGCAGCTCGACATCTCGGACGAGATGGACGTCGATCGCGATCGCGAACGCTACGAAGAGGATCGCAAGAAGGACATCCGCCTTGCGGGACCGAACGGGATCGATGCCGCGATGAAGGCGAACAACCTCGACGCGCTGCTGTTCCCCGGATCGAGCGGCGCGGCGATCGCCGCTCGCCCAGGCTATCCCACGGTCATCGTCCCATTCGGGATGGTGCCCAACGTGCCGTTCGACGCCGGTGCATCCGGCCCGCCCGCGAACCCGTTTCCACCCGGGTTCGATCCGAAGCCGCAACCCTACGGCGTCAGCTTCACCGGGATGTCCTGCAGCGAGCCGAAGCTCCTTCAACTCGGGTACGCGTTCGAACAGGCGACCAAGAAGCGCGTGGCGCCGCCAGGGATACGGTAGAAGGAAGAAGGCAGAACTACGCTTCTACCTTTACCTTCTACCTTGTTCCCTCTACCGTGTTCCTTTCGTGCATGTACTGCCCCACGATGGCGTCGAAGCTGTCGTCGTGCGGGAAGCCGAGCGCGCGGGCGCGGGAGGCGTCGCAGGCGCCGGGCCAGCCGGCCACCATGCGCGCGATGGTGCGGGTCACGTTCCCAGCGGATGCGCGCGGTCACGGTTGGTCCTGCCAGGCGCGTGAGGGCATCGACCATCTCGCCGACGGTGACCGAGATGCCCGGCAGGTTGAGGCTGCGGCTGGTACCGAGCGCGTCGGCCGGCAGGTTGTGCGCCGCGATGAGGCAATCGACCACCGTCGCCGGCGACATGAGCCAGAGGCGCGCGTCGCGATCGACAGGACAGACGGATGGCTCACCGTTGAGCGGCTCGCGGATGATGCCGCTGGCGAACGACGAAGCGGCCGCGTTCGGGCGGCCGGGCCGGACGGAGATCGTCGGAAGCCGCAGCGCACGGCCGTCAACGAACCCACGCCGTGAGTAGTCGTTGAGCAGCAGCTCGCCAATCGCCTTCTGCGTTCCGTACGACGTCTGCGGCCTCAGCGCCGTCGTCTCGAGGACCGTCTCCGGCAGTTGACCGCCGTACACGGCCACGGAGCTGGTGAAGACGACACGAGGATGGTGACCCCGCGCGCGACAGATCTCCAGCAGCGATCGCGTGCGCATCGACGTTGATTCGCATCCCCAGATCGAAATCCGCTTCGGCCATGCCGCTGACGATCGCCGCGAGATGGAAAATGGACCGGTGACGGTGGCGTCGATGACGTCCGTGAGCAACGCGCGTTCCGCGACATCGCCGACCACGTGATGGACCCGCGGATCGGCGATGGACGTCGCAGGCGCGACGTCGAGGAGGACCAGGCGTTCGATCGGACGTTCGTGTCCGCTCCGGAGTCTTGAGCGTGCCGCGCTGCAGGAGCGTGCGAGCCAGCCGCTGACCGAGAAATCCTGCGCCGCCGGTAATCACTACTGTCATTTCGCGCTCATTCCCTTAGAGTAAGGGCACCATGACCTACGGCGGAACCGCCACGTCCTCCTCGCAAGCCGAAGAACGCGCCTACCGGAAGGTGACCTGGCGCCTGTTGCCGTTTCTGATGCTGTGCTATCTCGTCGCGTATCTCGATCGCGTCAACATCGGATTCGCCAAGCTGCAGATGCTCTCCGATCTGCGCTTCAGCGAGACCGTGTACGGCCTCGGCGCCGGCATGTTCTTCATCGGCTACTTCTTCTTCGAGGTGCCGAGCAACATCATTCTGCACAAGGTCGGCGCCCGGATCTGGATCGGCCGCATCATGATCACATGGGGGCTCGTGTCGTCGGCCTTCATGTTCGTCTCCACGCCGACGATGTTCTACGTGCTGCGATTCCTGCTCGGGATCGCCGAGGCGGGCTTCTTTCCCGGCATCATCCTGTATCTCACCTACTGGTATCCAAGCCATCGACGCGCGCACATGATCGCGATGTTCATGGCGGCCATCCCGTTGTCCGGTCTCCTGGGTGGGCCGCTGTCGGGATGGATCATGAAGGCGTTCGAGGGCGACGCAGCACCTGAGAGGGTGGCAATGGCTGTTCGTGCTCGAGGCGATTCCCGCGATCGTGATCGGCATCGTGGTGATGTTCTATCTCGATAACGGCGTTCGCTCGGCCAGATGGCTGACCGAGGACGAGAAGCGCATCCTCGAAGAGAACCTCTCGCGCGATGAGGCGACCGCGCCGGTGCATCCGTCGTTGTCGGCGCTCGCGGCCGACCGGCGGCTGTGGCGCATGTCCCTCATCTACTTCGCGTCGGTCGTCGGCAATTACGGTCTCACGTTCTGGCTGCCGTCGCTGATCGCTGCGGCAGGCGTCAAGGACGTGTTGCACGATCGGGTTGCTGACGGCTGTGCCGTATGGCGTCGCGATCGTGTTCATGTTGATCGTGGGACGCAGCGGCGATCGTCACCGCGAGCGCCGCTGGCATACGGCCGTGCCGATGCTGATGGGCGCGCTCGGGCTGACCGGCAGCGCGCTCGCTGGGTACGAACACGATCGTCGTCGATGCTCTTCCTGACGATTGCCGCCTGTGGCCTGATGACGTGCGCGCCGCTCTTCTGGAGCCTGCCGACGGCGATCCTGCGCGGCACCGCCGCAGCGGCTGGGATAGCGGCGATCAATTCCGTCGGCAACCTCGGCGGCTTCGCCAGCCCATACGTGGTCGGGTGGCTGAAGGATGTGACGCACAGCACAGCTCTTGGCATGTACGTGCTGAGCGTCGTGCTGGTAATCGGCGCCGCGCTCATCATCAGTATTCCGGCAAAGATGGTAAATCAGATAGTCGAGCCTGGACCTGAACTGTTGTCGACGACATCGGGTATTTTGATCCAGGTCGTAGCGATTGACTACGGTCTCCCGCAGCCGCCCTGCGAAAAACGCCCTATTCACGCCTCGTTTTGCGCCCTGGCACTCTGGCGATCGGTTTGCACAGTTACCGGTGACAGCAGGCATCAACCCAGGAGGCAAAATCGATGAAGCGTCAATTCTTGTTCGGCACCGTGCTGGCAGCAGCGATGGCTGTCGGTGTCGGCGCTCAGACACCCGACCCGGCGAGCCCCCAGACTCCGCCGGCTAGCCCGACCGTCTCAGAGCCCGACCAGTCAGACGCCGCCCTCCAGTCCATCCATGGATGCGAGCAGAGGCAGGCCAGACGGTCACGTTGACGGGCTGCGTCGAGCGCGGCAGCGCGGGTGGGGCGACCGCCGGTACGACGGGCGCGACGAGCCCATCGGCAGGCGCTTCGCAGTTCGTTCTGAAGAACGTTGCTCCGGGCGGCGGCTCTTCGAGCAGCACGGCCGGAACCAGCGGCACGACCATCAGCCCGAGCTGGCAGAATGGTCTGAACCTCAGCGCTGGTAGTGAAGACCTCGACAAGCATGTGAACCACAAGGTCGAGATCAAGGGCAAGGTCGACACGTCAAGCGCGTCCGCGACTGGCGCCGCCAGCAGCACCGACATGCCGACGTTGAAGATCAGCTCGATCAAGGATCTCGCCGACACGTGTTCGGGCGGAGGACAGTAAGCGATAACCTGTAGTCGGTAGTTCGTAGTCGACGATCGATAATCGATAGCCGGCGGAAAGAGGCGACGGAGTTTCGGCTCCGCGCCTCTATTTTTTTGTACGGTGCTGTTCACGCCACCGACACCACAGGCCACACAGACCACATAGACAGCGCAAGCACTCCATACGACCGTGTTCTGTGACGTCTGTGGCCTGTACGTCCGTGTTGTCTGTGCTCTCGGTGGCTTTGCTTGGCTCTCATTCCAGTGTTAAATAGGGGCTCCGTTGTCGAAGGAGGCGCGTGAGATGGGAAGAAGCGTTGCGCGGCTGGTGATGGCGTCTGCCACTGCAGCCCTGTTCGTAGGGATGACCGTTCGAGCGCAGCAAGCACCATCACCGCAGCCGACGCCGGGCAACGCACCGTCGGCCGCCGCGCGTCCGCCGCAGGGGGCGCCGCCGCGTCCGCCCAAGCCGGGTGAGACCGCCGCCGAATACTTCAAGAACATCAAGGTCTTGAAGGATCTGCCAGCCGAGCAGCTGCGTCCGACGATGGAGTTCATCGCGGCGTCGCTCGGCGTCCGCTGCGATCACTGCCACGTCCTCGGGCCGCAGGGTGGCTTCGACAAGGACGAGAAGAAGCCGAAGGAGACCGCGCGCGAGATGCTGCGCATGGTGAGCGAGATCAACACGCGCGCCTTCGAAGGACGCCAGCGCGTGGGCTGCGCGACGTGTCACCACGGCCGTACGCCGCCGGAACGCACGCCGCCACTGGCGATGGAGATGACGGCGGCGGAGGCCGCGCGCGCGGCACAGCAGCGCGCGGCGCGCGGCGGCGGCCCTGCGAGGCCCGCCGCCCGGCGCGGCACCCGGCCAGCCGGGAGGCCGCGGCCAGCGTGGTGCCGGCGCCGGAGAAGAACCCGCGGAGGAACCGAAGCCGACCGAGACGATCGATCAGGTGGTCGACAAGTACGTCCAGGCGCTTGGTGGTCACGCGGCGCTCGCGCAAGCCAAGACGCGCGTGATGAAGGGCACGGCGACGCTGCGCGATCTGCAGACGGCGCCGGTCACCGTGCAGGAGACAGCCACCGGCCAATACCGCCTGGATCTCGAAACCGCCGGACGTCCGACGATCCGTGCGACCGACGGCAAGGCCGTCTGGATGCAGATGGGTCCGAACACGCGCGATCTCGAAGGGCTGCAAGCGGAGCAGGCGACACGGCTGGCGGACTTCAGCGTGCCGTTGAGGATGAAGGAGCATTACAAGAATCTGACGGTCTCGCGCTACAGCAGCGTGGACGGGACCGACGCGATTCTCGTCACCGGCCGTCCGGCGCCGGACGTGATCGAGCAGCTGTTCTTCGACAAGTCGAATGGGCTCCTGCTGCGCCGGGTGATTCAGACCACGACTTCGCTCGGCAATCTGCTCGAGCAGGTCGACTACGCCGACTACCACGACGTCAGCGGCGGCGTGAAGGTGCCGTTCCAGGTGCGCTACGCGACGTGGAACGATGTCGTGACGGAGAAGTTCACGGACGTGAAGTTGAACACGCCGATCGACGACGCGCAGTTCGCCAAGCCGGCAGGGCGGTAAACATTCCGGGCTTTTCGCAGCTGTTCGGTCACGCGCCCACGGTGGCGGCCAGCGCCCCGGGACGCGTGAACCTGATTGGCGAGCACACCGACTACAACGGCGGGTTCGTGCTGCCCGCCGCCATCCCGCTCGAGACGCGGGTCGAGCTCGCGCCAGCATCAGGCCGGCGCGTCCGCGTGTGGAGCGCCCAGTTCCCCAACGATCCTCCCATCACCTTCGACCTCGGCGCCGAGGTGCGTTCCAGCGACTGGGCGGACTACGTCCGGGGGATCACGTGGTCGCTGGCGTCGGCCGGATCGCTTGGGGGCTTCGACGCGCGCATCGAATCGCGCGTGCCGGTCGGGAGCGGGCTCTCCTCCAGTGCCGCGCTCGAGGTCGCGCTGGGACGAGCGCTTCGGACCGCCTTCGCATTGCGGCTGGACGACATCGCGCTGGCCGTGGCCGCGCGGCGCGCGGAGACGGATTTCGTCGGCGCTCCAGTCGGCATCATGGATCAAATGGCGTGCAGCCTGGCAACCACGACCGCCGCGCTGTTGATCGATACCCGCACGCTCACGCACAGAACCGTACCGCTCCCGACAGACGCCGCGCTGATCGTGATCGACTCCGGTGTGACGCATCATCATGCGGGTGGCGAATATCGCACCAGGCGCGATGAGTGCGCGCGAGCCGCCGCCGCGCTGGGCGTCGCGGAGCTCAGAGACGTCGACGTCACGGATCTCGATCGCGTCAGCCGGCTTCCCGAGCCGCTCAATCGTCGCGCCCGGCATGTGATCACCGAGAACGCCCGGGTGCAAGAGACGGTGACGTCGCTCGCGTCAGGCGATCTCAACAACGTCGGCCGGTTGTTCCTGGAATCTCACGCCTCGATGCGCGACGACTTCGAGGTGTCGGTTCCCCCAGTGGACGCGTTGGTCGCGTGTGCCGCACGGGCCTCAGGCGTGTACGGCGCGCGCTTGACGGGCGGCGGTTTCGGCGGTGCGATTGTCGCGCTGGCCGACCGTCGGCATGCCGCTGAGGCCGCGTCCACTGTACTGCGCGAATTCAACTCCACAAAAGGCAGCTGCGCGCGCCTCATCATTCCTGAAACGCCTTTGGAATAGGCGTTTTGCGATGGCACGATTTGCGCAATAGCTGAAGCAGAGCGGCAACACGCTCGAGGTTGGAGGAGGAGCAATGCGGGCGCAGCGGAAAGCCACCGTAGTCGGTCTGGTCGCGCTGGCACTCACGGCGAGCGTGACGGCACAAACCGTCATCAGACCACCCGAGAACAAGTACAGCCCAGCGGACGACGTGAAGCTCGGGCAGGAAGCGGCGCAAGAAGTGGAGCGTCAGCTGCCCGTGATGCACGACGACAACGTGAACACGTATCTCGACGACATCGGCCGCCGGTTGGTCAATGCGATTCCCTCGGATCTCCAGCATCCGGAATTCCGCTACACCTTCAAGGGCGTGAACGTGAGGGAGATCAACGCCTTCGCGCTTCCTGGCGGGCCGATGTTCATCAACCGCGGAATGATGGAGAAGGCGCACACCGAAGGGGAAATCGCCGGCGTGATGGCGCACGAGTTGAGCCACGTGGCCCTCCGTCATGGCACGGCGCAGCAGACGAAGGCCACGCCGTACGCGGTGGGGCAGATTGCCGGCGCGGTTTTGGGGGCGATCGTCGGCGGTCGCACGGGCTCCGTCATCGCACAAGGCACGCAGTTCGGTCTCGGCACGGCCTTCCTGAGATTCAGTCGAGACTTCGAGCGACAGGCCGACCTGCTCGGGACCCACATCATGGCGCGCGCCGGGTACGACCCGCGCGATATGGCCAACGTGTTCCGGACGATCGAGCAGGAGAGCGGCCCGGGCGGACCGCAGTGGCTGAGCGACCACCCGAACCCCGGGAATCGCTATGAATACATCAATCAGGAAGCTGCGTCGCTGCACGTCGAGAACAGCCGTGCGGGGGACACGCGGGCGTTCCAGAGCGTCCAGGCGCATCTGCGATCGCTGCCGAAGGCGCCGTCGACCGAGGAAGCGACCAAGGCCGGCGCGGGACGGACGACGAATCCTGGTGGCGTGCCGGACTCGAAGCCATCGGGCGGCCGCATCGAGCGTCCATCGTCTGACTACACGACCTACAACGAGGGCAATCTGTTCCGCGTCAGCGTGCCGTCGAACTGGCAGGAGCGGTCCGGCAACAACGCCGTGACGTTTGCGCCCGACGGCGCCTACGGGAGCTCGAACGGCCAGAGCGTGTTCACGCACGGTGTGGAGATTGGCATCGCGCGGAACGAAACGCACGACCTGCGCACGGCGACCGACGAGCTGATCCAGTCGCTCACGCAGAGCAACCCACGCCTCAGCCGTCCGTCGGGCTACAACCGCACGACGATCGGTGGCCTGGACGCCATCTCCACACTACTGTCGAACGTGTCGGATGTGACCGGTGGGGAAGAACGCGTGTCCGTGTACACCGCACTGCTGAGCGATGGCACGTTGTTCTACATGCTGGGCGTGGCGCCGCGGGCGGACGCTGCCGCGTACGAGCCGGCGTTCAGGAACATCGCGAGGTCCATCGAATTCTCGCGCTGACTACTCAGGTTCGGGCTCGGGCTCGTCTTCATCCCAGAGCGGAGGCTGGGGACCTGGAACGATGCCGGCGATATCCGGATCCTCGTCTCCCTCTTGCCGGGGACCAGCGGCCGCACGGCGCGCCCGGTTTTCCTGGCGCCGCTGTTCTTTTTCTTTCTGGCGCTCCTGCCGGGCCCGTTCCCGCGCGCGCTTCTGCTGACTGGGTTTTGCCTTGGCCACCGTACCCCCTTCGACTGCCGCCAGCCACTAGTCTATAACCATTGTCGACCTTAGAGTGCGCGGCAGTTGACGGCGCGCAGGGATTCAGGCCTGCGCGGCGGCCGTTAGGCACGTGCGAAGGTCTGCGCTACACGAGGCCGCGGCTACGTCTGCACCGTGCTCGGAAACACGCTCGACGGATCGTCGGCGATCGAAGTATTCTCGCTCGATGAGATCCTCAGAGGGTCCACTGCGTTCGCCGATGCGTCGTGCCGCGTGGATCGCGACGTTCACGTTGTGCGTGGCCGCGGCGCTGACGCCGCTGGCGCAACAGGCGGCGCGGCCCCCGCGCTTGCCCGGTCTATCAGGGCAACGGCGTGACGCTTCTGCCCAACGGCTGGCAGATTGCGCCTGCCGGCCGGCACGTCTACGTCGGCGACCTGCCGATGAACCTCGTGCCGTCGCGCGACGGGCGCTTTCTCGTCGATCTCCACGAGCGGCTGGGAGAAGCCGGCGCTCGTCGTGTTCGACACGAAGTCGCTGCAGGTGGTCAGCCGCGCGCCGATGGAGCACACCTGGCTCGGTCTCGCCTGGCATCCCGACGGGACGCGGCTCTTCGCTTCCGGCTCGAGCGACAACACCATCGTCGAATTCGATTGGGCGGACGGGCAGCTGACGCAGAAAGGCAGCATTTCGCTCGGAGCCGCCGAGCGTCATCCGGGAGGCGACCGGATCGAGAATGCCGGCTTCGTCGCCGGGCTCACCGTCAGCCCGGATGGTCACGCGCTCTATGCGACGCAGCTTTACGGCCAGCTGGTCCGGCGCGATCGATCTCGACCAGCGCCGTGTGACTGCGACCGCGGAGCTTCCCGCGGAGCCTTATACCTGCCTTCTCTCGCGCGACGGGAAAACGCTGTTCGTCTCGTTGTGGGGCGGCGGGAAGGTGCTGATGCTCGACGCGACAACGCTGGAAGCGCGAGGCGAGATCCAGGTCGGCGAGCATCCCAACGCGATGGTGCTGTCGCGCGACGGCGCGCGCCTGTTCGTCGCCTGCGCGAACACCAATGCCGTGTGGGTCGTTGACGTCGCCGAACGAACGGCGAACGAGCAGATTTCGGTCGCGCTCGACGCCCAGGCGCCGGTCGGATCGACGCCGAACGGCGTGTCGCTGTCGCCGGATGGCCGCACGCTGCTCATCGCCAACGCCGACAACAACACCGTGACGGTCGTCGACGTGTCGAAGCCCGGATGGAGCCAGGTCGAGGGCTTCGTCCCGGCCGGCTGGTATCCGACCGCCGTCCTCTTCGATCGCGACGGGTCCCGATTCTTCGTGCTCGACGGCAAAGGGCCTGGCGAGCTCGCCGAACATCGCGCGGCCCGCAGCCCGGCGGGGCGCGGATCGACGGCGCAGTACACCGGCAACATGTTCCAGGGCGCGATCTCGACCGTGCCCGATGCCAACCGCTGCGGGGCTGGCCCGCTACTCGATGCAGGTGCGCGAGCTCACGCCGTACTCGGACGCGCACCGGCTCGAGCCGGCCGATGCGCCGCGCGCGTCGCCGATTCCGCGTCGCGTCGGCGACAGCTCGCCGATCAAATACGTCTTCTACGTCATTCGCGAGAACCGCACGTACGACCAGGTGCTCGGTGACCTGCCGAAGGCGAACGGCGACCCGTCGCTGACGCTCTTCGGCGAAGATGTGACGCCGAACGCCCACGCGATCGCGAAGACGTTCGCGACGTTCGACAATTTCTACGTCGACGCGGAGGTCAGCTACGACGGCCACGCGTTCTCGACCGGCGCGTATGCGACCGACTTCGTCGAGAAGATGTGGCCCGCCAACTACGGCCGCCGCGAAGGGCTGTATCTCAGCGAAGGCGGCTACAAGCTCCGCAACGCCTTCGGCAACATCGCGGCGCCGCCGCAAGGCTACATCTGGGACTTCGCCAAGCGCGCGAACGTCTCGGTGCAGCAGCTACGGCGAGTTCGGCGCCTGGGCGGAGAAGGGCGGCGAGGTCACGGCGACCGTGCCAGGCCTCGAAGGCCTCGTCCATCCGTCGTATCCGCCGTTCGATCTCGAGCATTCCCGACGGCAAGCGCGTGGACATCTGGCTGGAGGAGTTCAAGAAGTTCGAGCAGAACGGCCAGCTGCCGCGGCTCTCGATCATCCGTCTCGGCAACGATCACACGTCGGGCACGTCACCCGGCATGCCGTCGCCGCGCTCGATGATCGCGGAAAACGACCTCGCGCTCGGCCGACTGGTCGAAGCGATCTCGCACAGCCGCTTCTGGCGCGAATCGGCGATCTTCGTGCTGGAGGACGACGCGCAGAATGGACCGGATCATGTGGATGCCCATCGATCGGTCCTGCTGGCGGTGAGCCCGTTCACCAGGCGTGGCGTCGTCGACAGCACGCTCTACTCGACGTCCGGCGTGCTGCGCACGATGGAGCTGATCCTCGGACTTCCGCCGATGAGCCAGTACGACGCGGCCGCGACGCCGATGTACAACGCCTTCGGGCCGACACCGTCCCTGGCGGCGTTCACGCACCTGCCCGCGCGCGTGCCGCTCGACGAGAAGAACGACTGGTCGTCACCGGGCGCAGCCGCGTCGCTGCGGATGAATCTGAAGGATGCCGACATGGCGCCCGATCTGGAGCTGAACCAGATCGTCTGGCAGTCGGTTCACGGCGCGGCGTCCGTCATGCCGCCGCCGCGCCGCACGTCGTTCGTCCGGCCCATCGTCGCGGATGACGACGACGATCGACTGAAGCGAGGTCAGATGACATTGACCCGTCCGTCCATTCCCTATAGCCCTGCACGCACAGCGCGAGAAAGACCGCGTAGAGCCCGCACGTCCAGTAGAGCGACTTGATGCCGTAGACGCCGATGTAGATCGACGTCGGCGATGATCCAGAGCGTCCAGTTCTCCAGGTATTTCTTCGTCATCAGAAACTGCGCGAAGACGCTCAGCAGCGTCGTGAAGGCGTCCGGGTAGGGGAGAGCGGCGTTCGTGTAGCGGTGCATCGCGGTGCCGAGCACCGCGGTTCCGACGGCCACGCCGCCTGCCGTTCCGATCCAGCCGCGCTGCCCGAGACGCTTGATCGGCGAGAGCGACCGCGCATGCTCGACCGGACCGCGCGTCCACTGATACCAGCCGTAGAACTGCATCACCAGGAAGAACACATTGAGCAGCGCGTCCGAGTACAGCTCGCGCGCCGAAGAAGATGTAGATGTACAGCGCCACCATCACGGCGCCGACCGGCCAGCACCAGATGTTCTGCCGGACCGTGAGGTAGACGTTGGCCAGCCCGCAGGCCGCCGCGACGAATTCGAGCATCGCGAGCTAGGCGGCCTTCTCGAGGACAGGTCTGCGCCGTAGCCCGTCGATCGCAGGAACCAGCGATCGAGGACGACGTGACGGGTGAACCTGGGGTTGCCGAGCAGCCATCTGCCGAGCGATCGCACCAGGCCACGAGGCAGCACGTTTGAGACAGCGCTCGACGGGTGGGCCGCGCGAAGGGTCTGCTCGTACGGGATCAAGTCCGCGCGGCGCCGTCCGCGGGTGGACAGCAGCGTCCGCGCCGCGAGCAGACCCGACTCGACGGCCGTCCGAATGCCTTCGCCGCTTTCGGGATAGGCGAGGCCGGCGGCGTCGCCGATCAGCAGCACGCTGTCGTCGACCAGCGGCGTGCTGACGCTGCCCGCCAGAAGGTACGCGTGACCGCGCCAGCGCGCGCCCGTCGCGACGGCCGGCGCGCGTCCGCTCCGCTCGAGCCAGTCCGCGAAGTCCCGGACTTGCGCCGGAAACGAGCCGCCCTTCTCGTCGTCCCAATCCGACGTTGAGGTAGTCGCCCTTCCGCACACACCAGCCGTAGCCTTCCAGGTCGGCGCAGAAGTAGAGCTCCGGTCGCGCGCCGGAGACGTCGCAGGCCGCCGGGTCCGGCAGCCGCAGCTCCGCTTCCTGCGCGACGATGAGCCCTTCGGGCCGATTGGTCCGGCCCACCATGCGCGCGACGGGACAGAAATGCCCGCCGGCGCCAATGACGACAGCGGCCTCGATCGTGTCGTTGGCCAGCCACGTGCCTCCACGGCGGACCAGCGATCGCAACGGCGTCTCCATCAGCACGCGCGCTTGCGATCGTTTGAGCAGGTAGTGATCGAACTCACAGCGGCGGATGCCGTAGCTGACGACGCGGTCGTAGTCCGTATCGACGGTGGCGCCATCGACGACGCCTGTGCGAAAGCCAGTCATCGGCTGAAGGGTCAGGCCCCCGGCGGTGTAGTCGTGCGGATCCAGTTCGAGCGCGTCCACGACGTGAGGCGTAATCCAGCCGGCGCAGATCTTGTCGCGAGGGAAGCGCGCACGATCGACAACGAGAACGTCGACGCCGGCACGCCGAAGCGCCCACGCGCAGCTCGAGCCGCCCGGTCCGCCGCCGACGATCAGGACTTCGCAGCGCGTTGTCACGGTGCGACGTTCGTTTCGGGAAATGGCTGTGCCGCGTAGAGTGGCGCGCGGCCCGCCGGAGCGAACACGATCTGAAAGAGCTGCAGCGATCCCGAGATGAACGACGCCTCGGATGCGGCGAGGTACAGATGCCACGCCCGGTAGAACGCGTCGCCAAACTGTCCCCGCACGTCCTGCTCGGCGCGCTCGTAGCGCACGCGCCAGTGCTCGAGCGTGCGTGCGTAGTGCAGGCGAAGATTCTCGGTGTGATGAACCGACTGCCGGGCGGGCTCGAGGACGCGCTGAAGAACCTCCGCCACGGTTGGAGCATAGGCGCCCGGGAAGATTCGCCGCGCGGTCCACGCATTGAGTGGCTTCGGTCGGTCGCGGCCGATGAAGTGGAGCAGCCCGCGGCCGGTGTCGGGCTTCAGGACGCGGCGGATGACCGTGCCGAGCGACTCGAAATGCCGCATGCCGACGTGCTCCAGCATGCCGACGGAGACGAAGACGTCGAAGCGGCCTTCCACGCGGCGGTAGTCGTCCTCGATGAACTCGACGCGATCGCTCAGGCCTTCGGCAGCCGCGCGCTCGCGCGCGAACCGCACCTGCTCGCGCGAGATGTTGAACGCCTTGACGTGCGCGCCGTACTCGCGCGCCATGTGCATCGCCAGCGCTCCCCACCCGCAGCCGGCCTCGATCACGGTATCGCCCCGCTGAAGCTGGAGCTTGCGGCACACGAGATCGAGCTTGTCGGCTTGTGCCTGCTCGAGCGTCGCGTCAGTGTCCGCGAAGAGCGCGCATGTGTAGACGAGTTGTCGATCGAGCCAGAGCTCGTAGAAATCGTTGCCGAGGTCGTAATGATGATGAACGTTGCGGAGCGCCAGACGGAATCCGTTGGAACGTGGAATCCGGAGCGCGAGCCATTCACGCAGCGTCAACCGATCCGCGACGCGGCAGGCGACACGCGGCCTCCATGACGCGCGCCAGGCCGCCGCGGATGACGACGCGGCCTTCGGTGTACAGCTCGCCGAACTGCAGGTCCGGATCGATCAGCAGTTTGAACAGCGCCCATCGATCGCGGACCACGACGTCGCCGACCGGTGTGGCGGTCGAGTTCCAGGTCGAGGACCCATCCCACAGTTCGAGGCGCAAATCGGCCGGACGCAGCCATTGCTGAAACGCGTCGGCGATGCGCCGATCGATCGCCGTCACGCGCTGCGGCGCCCGGCCCAACAGCGCGGATCCTTCACCCCACGTCGAACGCTCTCGCAACGAAAGTGCGTCGCGCATGCTCCATCCCTCACTGATGGTGCTCAGATTCTAATGCCGAGACGGCGATCCGGCGTCAAGGGGGCGGTGGGCTGGAATCGTCGATTCCTGTGGCGGCCTGCGGCGCACCAGGCCAGAAAGCATAATCCGTACCTTGAAAAATGCGTCCGTGAGGGATAATCGAAGCCATCATCCTCGCCGACGTCCTCTCCCGCTACTGGGGCTTCAGCTCCTTCCGTCCGCTGCAGCGCGAAGCGATGCAGGCGATCCTCGACGACCGCGACTCGCTGGTGGTCCTGCCGACCGGCGGCGGCAAATCGCTGTGTTTCCAGGCACCTGCGCTCGTGCGTCCGGGGCTCGGGCTCGTGGTGTCGCCGCTGATCTCGCTGATGAAGGATCAGGTGGACACGCTGACCGCGAACGGCGTCTCCGCCGCCTGTTTCAACAGCGCGATGCCGGCCGACGCGCGCGCGTCGGTGTCGGCGGGACTTCGCGAGGGGCGCTACGCGCTCCTGTACGTGTCGCCCGAACGCCTCGCCGGTGACGGCCGTGACGGGTTTCTCTCGCAGCTCACCAACGGCGGCCGCCGCGTCTCGTTCGTCGCGATCGACGAGGCGCACTGCATCAGCCAGTGGGGGCACGATTTCAGACCGGAGTACCGGCAGCTGGGCACGCTGCGGTCGCGGTTGCCGGGCGATCAGGCTGCACGCCTACACGGCCACCGCCACCGCGCGCGTGCGCCGCGACATCGTCGCGCAGCTCGCGTTGGACGATCCGCTCGAGCTCGTCGGCTCGTTCGATCGTCCGAACCTCGTCTATCGCGTCCTGCCGCGGGCCGGCCTGAAGCGCCAGCTTCAGGATGTGCTCGCGCGTCATCGCGGCGAGGCGGGCATCGTGTACTGCACGTCGCGACGCGAGGTCGACGCGCTCGCGGCGTGGCTGTCGGAGAGCGGCGTCCGGGCGGTCCCGTATCACGCTGGCCTCGACGACGACGAGCGTCACCGGCATCAGGATGCATTCCTGAACGAAGACGCCGACGTCGTGGTTGCAACGGTCGCATTCGGGATGGGCATCGACCGCTCCGATGTCCGCTTCGTCGTCCATGCCGGCGCGCCGCAGTCGCTGGAGCACTACCAGCAGGAGTCGGGCCGTGCGGGCCGTGACGGGCTGCCGGCTGAGTGCGTGCTCGTCTACTCCGGCGCCGATTTCCTGAAGTGGCGCGTGATGCTGGATCGCAACGGCGAGCTCACCGACGCGCGCCGCGCGCTGCTGCGCGACATCGAGCGCTACGCGTCGGCGGTCGGCTGTCGTCACCGGCACCTGATCCGCTATTTCGGCGAGGACTACTCGAAGGACGACTGTGGCGCGTGCGACTATTGCCTGGGAGAGCTCGAAGCGGTGCCGGACGCCGTGGCGATCGCGCGCAAGGTCCTGTCGTGCGTCGCGCGCGTCGGTCAGCGGTTTGGAGCCGTCGCATGTCGCGAACGTCCTGTGCGGCAGCGACAGCCAGCAGGTGAAGGCGCGCGGGCACGAGCGCTTGACGACGTTCGGGTTGCTGCGGGACGCGCCGCTCGCGGAGGTGCGCGGCTACATCGAGCAGCTGACGGCCGAGGAGCTGCTCCGCCAGACCGACGAGGCCTACCCGGTTCTCGTGCTGACCGAGCAGGGCGTCGCGCTGTTGAAGAACGCGGAGGCCCGATCCGGGGCTGACGCTGGCCCGACAGCGCAGGCCGACGCGCGACCGGCCGTCCACGCGCACACGCGCCGACGTCGAGTCGTGGCAGGACGTCGATCGCGAGTTGTTCGACCGGCTGCGCGCGCTGCGGCTGCAGATTGCGCGCGATCGCGGCGTGCCGCCGTACGTGATCTTCCACGACACGACGCTGCGCGAGCTCGCGCGGCGCAAGCCGGTATCGCTCGAGCAGCTCCAGAGCGTCTACGGCATTGGGTCGCGCAAGGCGGAACAGCTGGGCGAACCCTTCGTGACGGCCATCGCGGCGTTCGTCGCCGGGCGATAGCGCGGGTGAGGACGCGGTGGGGTCAGATCTCGATTTTCTACGAAAGCCTTCGTGGATTTAGAAAATCGAGATCTGACGCCCAGGAGGATATGCATGAGCTTCGGGACGTGGGTTCGGGGACTCGACGGCCGTCGGAGTGACCGCGGTCGCGCTGCAGGTGACGTCGGGCGCGCAGGATCGGCTGAAGGCGATGCCCGGCTACGAGCAGTTCGAGAAGATGAGCGCTGCCTCCCGCGGGCTGGCGTCCTCGCTCGGCGCGCCGACCATCACCTGGAGCGACGACAGCTCGGCGTTCGAGTACACGCGCGACGGCAAGCGCTACCGGTTCGACGTCGCGACGCGTCAGGCGTCTGTCTCCGGCGATGCGCCCGAAGGTCCAGGACGCGGAGGACGAGGCCAGGCCGCGCGCGGCCAGGGTCGCGGCAACGGACAGCCCCAGCCCGCTCGCGGACGTCAGTTCGATTCCGCCGAGTCGCCCGACAAGAAGCTCAAGGCGTTCTACAAGGATCGCAACCTGTGGGTCAGCGACGCTGACGGCGGCAACGCCGTCGCCCTGACCACCGACGGGAACGACAAGGATCGCATCAAGTACGGCACGGCCAGCTGGGTCTACGGCGAAGAGCTGGATCAGCGCACGGCCATGTGGTGGTCGCCCGACAGCCGCACGCTCGCGTACTACCGGTTCGACGAAAAGCAGGTCATCGACTACTACCTGCAGATGACGCAGACCGAGATCCAGGACACGCTCGACGTCGAGGCGTATCCGAAACCCGGCAAGCCGAATCCCATCGTCGATTTGTTCGTCTACGACGTCGCAGCACACAAGCACACGCACGCGGATCGACGTTCGCGACGGCAAGCCGTTCGACGACACCGCCGTCGGCCACTACGTCTACGACGTCGAGTGGTCTCCCGACGGCACGGAGCTGCTGGTGAACCGGACCAACCGTCAGCAGAACGTCCTCGAGTTCGCCGCGTGCAGTCCGGAGACGGGGAAGTGCCGGGCGATCGTCCGCGACGAATGGCGCACCGGCTGGGTCGAGAACAGCCCGCAGCGCAGATTCCTCGCGGACGGCAAGCGCTTCGTCTGGGAGTCCGAGCGCAACGGCTGGAAGAACCTCTATCTCTACGATCTCAGTGGCCGGCTGCTCTCGCCGCTGACGACGGCCACGACCTACGAGACCGCCAACATCGTCCGCATCGACGAGGAGAAGAACCGGCTGTTCTACACGGCGCGTGACGGCGACAACTTCATGAAGCTCCAGCTGCACAGCGTCGGGCTCGACGGCAAAGGAGACCACCGGCTGACCGATCCCGCGTTCAATCACACGGTGACCGTCTCGCCCGACGGGAAGTTCTTCGTCGACGTCGCGCAGACGCACGATATGCCGCCGGTCACCCGCCTGATTGACGCCGACGGCCGCGTCGTTGCCGACGTGATGAAGAGCGACCTATCGAGGTTCGAACAGCTCGGGCTGAAGAAGGTCGAGATGTTCACCTACAAAGCGGCCGACGGCCAGACGACGCTTCACGGCCTGATTCACTTTCCGTCGACCTTCGACCCGTCGAAGAAATATCCGGTGCTGGCGAGCGTCTACGGCGGACCCGCGTCGGCCGCGACGACGGAGCGATTCAGCATGCCGAACGCGCTGACCGAGTACGGCTTCCTCGTGCTGACGCTCGACTCGAGGGCCGCGCCAGGCATGGGCAAGCGGACGCTCGACCAGATCTATCTGAAACTGGGACAAGTCGAGATCGACGACATGGCGGAAGGCGTGAAGGCGCTCTGGACCCGTCCCTACTTCGACAAGAACCGCGTCGGCATTTTCGGGACGTCGTACGGCGGCTACGCGGCGGTGATGGAGATCCTGCGGCATCCCGACGTCTTCGCCGCGGCGTCCGCGTCGTCGCCGCCGACCGACTGGCGCAACTACGACACGATCTACACCGAGCGGTACATGTGGACGCCTGAGGCGAACAAGGATGGCTACGACGCCGGTTCGGCGATGCGCTACGCCGACAAGTTGAAAGGGCGTCTGCTGATGTACTACGGCACGGCCGACAACAACGTCCACCCGGCGAACTCGATGCAGTTGATCAAGGCGCTGCAGGCGGCGGGCAAGAGCTTCGAGGTGCAGGTCGGGCCCGACCAGGGACACTCGGGCGTGAACCAGCAGCGCATGATGGAGTTCTTCATCGACAACCTCGTCGTACGGCCGGCCGCGGCGGCCGCGGATGCCGCGCACTAAAGCTGGCCACCGGCCGCGGAACCCGCGGGGCGCGGAGAACGCGGGGCCGCGGAAAACGCGGAAGACGCTGAGAAAGAGGAGAGGGCCGCAACATGGCCGCATACGTTGTCGTGCAGGTGGACGTGACCGATCCCGTCCGTTACGAAGACTACAAGCGGATGGTCCCGGCGAGCATGGCGAAGTACGGCGGGCGCTTCATCGTGCGCGGCGGACGAACGGAGACGCTCGAGGGCAGCTGGGCGCCTTCGAGGTTCGTGATGGTGGAGTTCCCGAGCATGGAACGCGCTCGAGCCTGGTGGGCATCCGAGGAGTATGCCGAAGCGAAAGCGCTGCGGCAGGCAACCTCCTCAACGGAAATGATTCTCGTCGAGGGCCTGTGACGCCTTTCAACGCCGCCCGTGTAGGCCTTCGGAAACCACGCGCGCGCAGGAAGACGAACCGGTCGCTGATGACGAAATTGGCGAGCGCACAAGTGCCAACGGCGATGAGGTTTGCAGAAATCGGCGACAGGCCGGCCACCCCGACGAGCAGCCACATCGCCAGGACGTTTCCAACGAGGGAGAGCAGTCCGTTGAGCAGATGAAAGCGCCAGAGCGGCGCGCTCGCACGCATCCCGGTCCTCTCCCGCCAGGTCCAGCGCGCATGCCAGCAGTAGTTGTGGAGGACGGCCGCCTCGACCGCCAGCAGCGTGGCAATGATGTAGTGCAGTCCCGCGCTCAGCAGCAGCGTCAACGCGCCGAGCTGCACGACAAACCCGAGAATCCCGACCGCATTGAAGATCGCCCAGCGCCGCATGTCCTGGAAGGCGCAGACCCAGGCGGAAGGAGCTCGCTGATGCTATTGACCGGTATTATACGAATCAATACAATTACGCCCGGATGTCCATCGAGATCAGGCTGAAGCCTCACTGGTTCTACATCCTGCTCGCGCTCTCCCAAAGCGATCGGCATGGACTGGCCATCGCACGCGAGGTGGAAACGCTCAGCGACGGGCGGGTCCGGCTCTGGCCCGCAACGCTCTACGGATCGCTCGACGACCTGCGCACGCGCCGGTGGATCGAGGAGCTCAGCGATCCACGCGAGCGGCCCGAATCCGAGAGCGAGCGCAGACGGTACTACCGCCTGACGCGGAGCGGCCGCCAGATCCTGATGGCGGAAGCGGATCACCTCGACCGCGTCGCGCGTCTCGCGCGAACCCGCACGCGGACGGGCGAAGCCGGATGAACATGGCGTCCGCTCGTCTCTACCGTGCGCTGTTGCGGATCGCCCCCGGCCCGCTGCGGGACGGACACGCCGACGAGATGGCCGCGCTGTTCGCGGACCGCCTGTCGGCCGCCCACGTGCGGGGAATCGCGGCCGTCATCCGCGTGTGGGCGAGCGCCCTGGTGGATCTGTCTCGCGCCCGTCTCGCTTCCTGGCGCGACTCGCCGACGGTGCCACTGACGATCCCCATCGACGAAAGGAAGGGTTTCATGCTCGGCTCCGACGTGCGCTATGCATGGCGATCGCTCGCGACGTCAGCGCGGTTCGACCGCGCTCGTGGTCCTGATGCTGGCGCTCGGGATTGCCGCCAACGTCGCGGTCTTCAGCCTCGTCAACGGCCTGTTCCTGCGGCCGTTCCCGTTCGCGCATCCGGAGCGCCTCGTCTACATCAACACCGCGGCGCCGAAGTGGAATCTCGACACGGTCGGCATCAACTATCCGGATTTCGTGCAGTGGCGGAAGGGGCAGAAGCTGTTCGAGGCCATTGGCCTCTACGACACCGCGAGCTTCAATCTCTCGGACGCCAGCGGCGCGGAACGCGCGGAGGGGGCGTTCATCAGCTACGAGTTCCCGAAGGTTCTCGGCGTGGAGCCGTTGCTCGGTCGCACGTTTACCCCCGACGAGGACAAACCGCACGCGGCACCGGTCGTGCTGATCAGCGAAGCGCTCTGGAGCGCGCATTACGCGAGGGATCGCGCGCGTCGTCGGCCGCACGCTGCGTGTCGACGGGCTCGCGAGGACGATCGTGGGCGTGCTGCCGGCGGAAGCGTCGTTTCCTGACGCCGTGCGGCTGTGGGTGCCGCGAGCTGGCGACCCCGCGCAGCAGTATCAGAGCTACTCGGGTGATGCCATCGGGCGGCTGAAGCCAGGCGTGACGGTCGCGCAGGCGGACGCCGACCTGAAGCGGGCGCACCAACCCATCTGGGATGCGAGCGACAAGGATCACACGGTGACGCCGTTCGTGACCGCGCTCCACGACACATTCGTCCGCGATTATCGCGGCGCGGCGAAGACCGATCGGTGGCGCGGTGGCGGTCCTGCTGCTGATCGCCTGCGCGAACGTCGCCGCGGTGATGCTCGCGAGGGCGCTCGCGCGGCGGCGCGAGATGGGCATTCGTCTCGCGCTCGGATCGAGCCGCATGCGATTGCTGCGGCAGCTGCTGATCGAGAACTTGATGCTGTCGGTCCTGGGTGGTGTCATCGGGCTCGTCGTCGGCCGCTGGGCGCTCGGCGCCTTGATCGGCATCATTCCCGACGAGTTGCCGCGATGGGCGGCCTTTCAGACGGATTTTCGCGTCATCGCGTTCTCCCTTGCCGTCGTCGTCGGGGCGGTGATCCTGTTCGGATGGGCGCCAGCCCTGCACGCCGTGGGGGGCGATCTACGGTCGGCGGTGAACGCCTCGACCAACGGCACGACGGGCGCGCCGCGCGGCCGCCGGACGCTGTGGATCCTGGTGGCCGGCGAGTTCGCCCTGGCGGCCATCCTGCTCGTGTGCGGGACGCTGTTCGTGAAGGCCTTCGATCGCGTCCGTCACGTCGATCCAGGCTTCCGCGCCGACAACGTGCTCGTCGCGACGATTCCGCTGTCCGAAGGGACGCGGCCGAAACCCGAACAGTGGGCGACCTTCTGGGACGATCTCGAACAGCGCGCGTCGCAGATTCCCGGCGCCGACGCCGTTGGCCTGATCTCCTGCG
This sequence comes from uncultured Acidobacteriota bacterium, assembly GCA_963786615.1. GTDB lineage: Bacteria > Acidobacteriota > Vicinamibacteria > Vicinamibacterales > 2-12-FULL-66-21 > CAWAZT01. The sequence goes on along the minus strand of CAWAZT010000016.1, from coordinate 318,382 downwards.
CACCGATGGGCTGTCACCAGGGCAATTTCTTTCAGGCGGACGGCGCGATCCCCAGGCCCGATGGCAAGGACCCTGTCGTCCTCACGCGCTACGCGTCGCCTGGATACTTCGGCGCGATGGGGATCCGTCTTCGCGGTGGCCGATTCCTGCAGGACCCCGATGGCCGTCCCAAGCAGCTCATGGCGATCGTCGTGAACGAAACCTTCGTGCGGACGTTCTGGGGCGAAGGCGCCAACGCGGTCGGCCGGCGAGTCCGCTTTCGCGGACGCGAGGAGCAATCCCTGGTTCACCGTGGTTGGCGTTGCCGGCGACGTCAAACATTACGGCCTCGAGCGTCCGATGCGGCCGGGCGTCTATTTCCCGCTGCACATGGATCCGGCATCGACGATGACGCTGGCCATCCACGCGAGCCGCGACGCCACGTCGATCGACGCCCGCGCTCCGCGACGTGCTGCGCCGCATGGATCCGGAGATTCCGTTGTTCCGCGTGCGGACGATGTCGGACGTGATCAGGCAGTCGACGGCGCTCCGCGCCGCGCTCTCGTGGATGCTCGCGGTGTTTGCCGTGCTCGCGTTCCTGCTCGCGATCGGCGGCGCGTACGGCGTGGCCACGTACCTCGTCACGCAGCGCACGCGCGAGATCGGCATCCGCGTCGCGCTCGGCGCGCGAACGGCCGACATCTTCCGGAGCGTTGTCGCGAACGGTGTCGCCGTGGTCGCGGCTGGCGTCGCCTGCGGCCTGCTGGCCTCGACAGCGCTGGCGCGGCTGCTTGCCGAGTCGCTCTTCGGCGTGAGCGGCCACGACCTCGCCGTCCTGGCCTTCGTCAGCGCCGTGCTGCTGGGGACCGCGCTCCTCGCCAACGGCCTTCCCGCACGCCGCGCCGCGCGCATCGATCCGATGCGGTCGCTGAGGACGGAATAGGGCGGAGATCGGAGGTCCGAGGCCCGAGTCCGGGACTGCGCACCTCCGGCCATCCCGACCTCGGCCTCGCACCCTGCACCATCCGGCCTCGTCTCCCAGTAAGCGCCTCCCCGGCAGCGTATAAGTACTTGATTATACTTTGCTGTCGGAGGATTCTTCCCGATGACATCCCGTTTGTCGCGCGGCGCGCTGGCGCTTGCGCTCACTCTCGTTCTGGGTCTGCGCGCCTCGGCCGCGCCCTCCGCCAGTCTCGCCCGAGCGCGGTTGGCGGCGGCGGGGTGGCATCGATCACCCCCGACGAGCTGAAAGAGTGGCTCGGCTACATCGCGTCCGATCAGCTGCAGGGGCGCCGCGTGTACTCCGAAGGGCTTGGCCTCGCAGCGGCCTACATCGCCGATCACTTGAAGGAATGGGGCGTGAAGCCTGGCGGCGACGATGGCTCGTATTTCCAGGTCGTGAAGGTCCTCGGCGTGAACACGAAGAGCAACTCGAGCGTCACGGTGACGGTCAACGGGCAGTCGCGCACGTTCAAGGACGGCGAGGGCGTCACGTTTCCGAAGAACCAGGGCGGAAAGCACACGGTGAGCGGGACCGCGGAGCTCGTCGGCTACGGTCTCGCCGTCCCCGAGCTGAACCTCGACGACTACAAGGATCGTGACGTCGCGGGCAAGGTCGTGGTCTACGCGGGCCGCGGACCGCAGAACACGCCGTTCCGTACCGTTTTCGCCCGCGGCCGAAACGCCATCGAGCTGCATCACGCCGTTGCCTCGATTGGTCCGGCCGCACCCGGTGCCGCAGTCGCTCGAGGCGCGACGCCGCCGGCCGGCGCCGCCGGCTGGCGGAGGACGCGGCGGCAGCCAGACGCTCGGCGACTTCCAGACCGTGCAGCGGCTGGACAACCCGACGCCGCCGCAGATCACCGCGTCCGACGAGTTCTACGAGTTCCTCTTCAGCGGCAGCGGCCAGAGCTATGCCGACTACAAGGCGAAGGCCGACAAGCAGGAGCCGCTGCCACCGGTCGTGCTCAAGGACGTCTCGATCACGATCGACGTCGACGCCACCTACGACATCGTCCAGACACGCCTCACCCGCAACGTCGTCGGCATCGTCGAAGGCACGGATCCGCACTTGAAGGACACCTACGTGCTCTTCGGCGCGCACTACGATCACATCGGGTATCTCGAAATGGCGACGCGGCAACGCATCCGCCGGAGGCGGCACCAACGCCGGCGGCTGCACGGGTCAGGCGCGCGAGACGCCGCGCGCCGGAGACATCATCAACAACGGTGCAGACGATGACGGATCGGGGACGGTGGCGGTGATGGGGATCGCCAAGGCGTTCGCGCTCGGACCGAAGCCGAAGCGATCGGTGATGTTCGTGTGGCACGCGGGCGAGGAAGCCGGACTTCTGGGGTCGCGCTACATGGCGGACTATCCGGAGGTGCCGCTCGACAAGGTCGCGGCGCAGCTCAACATCGACATGATCGGCCGGAACCGCTGCGACGAGGCGTCAGAGGGCAATACCGTTTACATCGTGGGGTCGGATCGGATCAGCAGCGAGCTGCACAACCTGAACGAGGACGCGAACGCGTCGCTCTCGAAGCCGATGGCGCTCGATTACGAGATGAACGATCCCGCGGATCCGGAATCGATCTACACGCGCAGCGATCACTACAGCTACGCGTCGAAGGGCATCCCGATCATCTTCTACACGACCGGCCTGCATCGCGACTACCACTACGTGACCGACGAGATCTCGAAGATCGAGTTCCCGAAGATGTCGCACATCGCGCAGCTCGTGTACACGACCGGCTGGCGCGTCGCGAACCTGGATCATTTCCCGGCGAGGGACAACAAGGGGCCGCGGAAAGGGAAGGGCGCCAACGGGAAGATCGCGAGCTGACGCTCGCGAATGTCCAATGATGAATGTTCAATGTCAAATGCATTGAGCATTCAACATTGAACATTGGACATTGCGCGAAGCGCGAGCGCTGAGCGCTATTGCAGCTGGCCGCGCACCGCGCCGCCGGGATTCACGGTCGTGTGCACGTTGAAGTAGAAGCCTGCCGGGTTGCTCAGGATCGACTGCAGATCGGCGACCGACTTCGGCGGCACTCCCGTCTTCGTGAACGTCCCCGAGCCGTTCGTCAACACGACGTTGTCGCCGGGCGTCAAGCCGGTCGAGAGTAGAACCCCTCCTGCCACACCAGCTGCTCCAGGATGGATGTGGGCGGCTGTGAGTGCCGTGCCGTTCGGGAAGCCTGTGAGCGACACGTTGAAGTCGACTGTGCCGGACGTAATAGTTCCGCTCGAATCCTTCACGGTCGTGAACGTGATGACCGCCGTGCCGGCGCCGTTCGACTCGGAATTCGTGATCGGCGGCGTTTCGTTGGACGCCTTGAGTGCGACCGTGAACACGGTCGGCTGATTCGATGGGCTCGTGCTGGTGCCACCGCAGCCCGCCGCAAAGAGAGCTGCCGTGCACGCGAGAATCGCGAAACGCTTCATTTCAGATCCCTCCATTTAGTCAGTAGAACTTCCGGCTGATGTTGAACCCGAGGAACACACTCTGGGGAACGCCGCCGCGCGCGAGCTGACCCGGCGTCGTGTCGAAGTTGTTGCCGATGTTCAGCTGCAGCACGTGTCCGTGCGTCAGCTTCTCGATGCCGACGTTCCACGCGGGCTCGTCGGGGTCGTAGCCGGCCACGCGCGGCGAGGCTTCGAGCACGACGTAGACCGTTTCGAGCACGCGCAGGCGGCCGCCGAGGCCGAGGAAGAGCGTGTCCCGCCTCGTGTCCACCGCGACGCCGGGAACGCTGTGCCCCTCGTGCAGCGCAAGGAGCGTATCGGTGTGGGCGTGGTGCACGTAGGTCGGCGTCGCGTACATCGCGAGCCGTGTGCCCTGGGTGCGCGAGATCGTCACCGCGGCGCCAGGTTGGAAGTCCTGCTGCAGGTTGTTCGTCCCCTCGAACGATCCCGCGGCGCTCACGCCGAACGGGGCGGTATCGCTCTGCGCGACCGCATCCCATCGGCCGAAGGTCACGATCGTCTTGCCGAAGATCGATCGGTGCACGCCCGCCTGCAGCGTGTCGGTCACGCCCGTATCGGTATTCGAGGCTGATGATCGCGCTGCTGTCCAGACCGAACAGATCCTGCGCGAGATCCGAGAACGAGCCTCGGCCGAGGTCCCGGGCGAATCGATGCGTCAGGCGGAAGTAGCTGCCATGCTTCTTCACCGGCAGCGTCGTCGGCAGGTTGATGACGGTCTCGTCGATCTGGGCGGGCGGAATCGACGCAGCCGAGACGGACGGTGCGTTGTCCTGTGCGCTGAGAGCCGCGGCCGTGAAGAGCGTGACGACGACGAGCCCTGCTATGCGGACGTACCGGTGCGTCCTCATGTCGTGCCGGCAAGAATGGCAAGGGACGTACCCGGCGCCTGTGCCACAACCGTCTTGATTGGCTCGACTTTTCCGGCGGTGGCTTCGCTCGACCTTACCGTTTGGGTAAGGCGTTACGGGGTCCGAAAGGTCTGGACGGATGGGCTGCACGTGCAGCGGACGGGGTAGAGTAGTGCTTCATGGCCGATCGCGATGCCAATCAGGCCGGCGGCTGGCGGCTGCCGCCGACCAGCGTCAGCCTTCCCGAAGTGCACGGCTCGATCCCGATCCCGACGACCGGCGGTTTCTGGCGGAAGCTGTTTGCGTTTGCGGGCCCCGGTTACCTGGTGGCTGTCGGATACATGGACCCCGGCAACTGGGCCACCGATCTCGAAGGTGGCGCCCGGTACGGGTACACCCTTCTCAGCGTCATCCTGCTCTCGAACCTGATGGCGATCCTGCTGCAGGCGTTGTCCGCGCGGCTCGGGATTGCCAGCGGACGCGACCTGGCGCAGGCGTGCCGCGATCACTTCTCGCGCAGGACGACGATCGCCCTCTGGCTGATATGCGAGGTGGCGATCGCGGCGTGCGATCTCGCGGAGGTCATCGGTGCCGCCATCGCGCTCAACCTGCTGTTCGGTCTGCCGATGATCTGGGGCGTGTGCCTCACGTCGGCCGACGTGTTGATCGTCCTGCTGCTGCAGCACTATCGCTTTCGCTACGTCGAAGCGATTGTCGTCCTGCTGATCGTGGGCATCGCCGGGTCGTTCGCGATCGAGCTGTGGCTCGCCAGGCCTGACCTCACCGGCGTCGTGCAGGGGATGTGGCCCAGCACGCAGATCGTTCGCGATCCCCACATGCTCTACATCGCGGTCGGGATTCTCGGCGCGACCGTCATGCCGCACAACCTGTATTTGCACTCGTCGATCGTGCAGACGCGGAAGTACGGCGACGACGTGAAGAGCAGGAAAGAGGCGGTCGGCTTCTCGGTCATCGACTCGACCGTCGCGCTGATGTCGGCGCTCTTCCTCAATGGCGCGATTCTCGTGATGGCCGCGGCGACGTTCCACGGCACCGGACATCAGGACGTCGCGGACATCTCGGATGCGTATCTGCTGCTGGCGCCGCTGCTCGGCACGCATATGGCGGCGACGCTCTTCGCCGTCGCGCTGCTGTTCTCGGGACAGAACGCGACGCTGACGGGGACGCTGGCCGGACAGATCGTGATGGAAGGATTCCTCAACATCCGTCTCCGTCCGTGGCTCCGCCGGCTGATCACGCGGCTCATCGCGATCATTCCCGCGCTGATCACGGTCGCCATCTACGGTGACCGGGGCAGCGGGTCGCTGCTGGTGTTGAGCCAGGTGATCCTGAGCCTGCAGCTCCCGTTCGCCGTGTTCCCGCTGGTGATGTTCACGGGCGATCGGCGGAAGATGGGAGATCTGGTCGCGCCGCGCTGGATGCTCGCGCTCGCCTGGCCGGTGGCGATCCTGATCGCGGCGCTCAACGTGTGGCTGTTGTGGCGAACGTTCTTCGGTTAGACGATGTACACGACACATTCTCGTCGCCATCGAGAACTCACCGGCGGATCGGACCGTGATCGAGCACGTGCGCGAGCTGGCGACGCTGACCAAGGCGTCACTGCTGCTCGTGCACGTCGCTGACGGCTGGGCCGCGCGTCACTTCGACGAGCTGGAGCTGCGCGAATCCGAAGAGATCAAGGACGACCGCGCGTATCTCGACCGCATCGTGCAGGATCTCGTGACGAGCGGGTTCACCGTCCGCGCCAGGCTGGCGATGGGCGATCCTGCGACCGAGCTCGTGAAGGTTGCCAATGAGGAGCACGTCGATCTGATCGCGATGTCGACGCACGGCCACCGGTTCCTGAACGACATCCTGCGCGGCAGCACCGCGGACCGCGTGCGGCACAACGTGGCGATGCCGGTGTTGATGATCAGGGCCAAGTAGGTTTCGGGCCATCCGCTCATCCGTCATCCGCCATCTATCAGTTTCTTCGCCACGCGGGCGCCCGATTGCAGCGCGCCTTCCATGTAGCCCACGAACGCGTAGCAGGTGTGCTCCCCCGCGAGGTGGATGCGGCCGCCCGCGGACTGTTGGAGCAGCGGTCCGAGCGTCGTGACCTCGCCGGGCGCGGGGAACGAATACGAGGCCTTGACCCAGGGATCCGACGGCCAGTCCATGAAGCGCCCGCGGATGAAGCTGGCCCGCAACCCGCGATAGAGCGGCGTGAGCGCCGCGAGGTAGCGCTCGGTGCGCTCGGATGGGAGCCACGCGCGGCAGTCGTCGGCCGCGGGTCCACCCGAGAAGGCGACCAGACCCGCGTTCGTCGTGCGTTGACCATCGGTCGTGTGCCACGTGATGTGGACCGGCCCGTCGCTCAACGAATCCGGCGCGAGTCCCGCGTTCCGCCAGAAACGGCTCTTCAGCGCCATCAGGAACTTCACGTTCGATCCCATCTGCGGCACCGAGGTGACCGGCAGCCGCGGCGTGATCGCGAGCCGATTCCAGGTCGGTGGCGGCACCGCGAGCACGACGTGATCCGCCTCGTGCGTCGCGCCGGCTTTGGTGACGACGGTGACGCCTCGATCGGACGCGGTGATCCGCGTGGCGGGCTGACGGAGACGCACGCGATCGCCAAGATTGCTGGCCAGGTGAAGCGCCAGCTGCTGGGTGCCGCCCGCGCACCGATAGACTTCCGTTTCGGTCCAGTACTGCTCCACGCCCCCGCCCTTGATCATTGCGAGGTTGCCGAGATAACTCTGCCAGGCGGTCGTCATGCCGTTGTCGGCGGTCATCTGCGCGTCGATGCCGATCCGACAGAGCGGAGAGACGGACTGTTCCGCGATCCACTCGCCGAGCGAGCGGCGATCGAGGGCGACGGCATTCGCGGTCGACCAGGGCGTCAGCGGATCGGCGATCGTTGCGGCGTCGCGATTGAGCCCAGCGAGCGCGTCGGTCATCTCCTTCCAGAGCTGCTCCGACTCCGCCTCGGTCAAGCGACGTCCGTTCAGCAGGATGGGCGCTTCGGCGTCCTCCTCGGTGATTTTCAGGAACGTCAGGCTGAATCGTTGCTGATACTGGTTCCACAGCGGGTGGTTCGTGCCAATCAATTCGGCGCCGCCGTCCATGTGCCCGCCCGGCACGAGGTCGGAGAAGCTGATGGTTCGACCGCCGACGCGATTGCGCGCCTCGAGGACCACGACGTCGGCCCCGGCGCGCGAGAGTTCGTAGGCCGCGCTCAGACCCGCCAGGCCGGCGCCAATGACCACGACCCGCGGCGCGGATGGACGTGGCGCTGCGAACGACATCCGCTCGCTGAGCAGGAGGCCAGCCGCCGCCGCGAGCGATCGCCGGATCATCTCCCGCCGATCGATCCGATCCGTCGCGGGCGCGAAGCGCTCGTGCAGGCGCGCGTAGAGGGAGCGCTGCATGGGTGGGGGAGATAATAGTGTTTCTGAAGTCGTTGGTCGATGGTCGTTGGTCGCTAGTCGGTAGTCGATTGCCCTCCCTCGGCTCTGGGTCCTCGGGTCTGGGTCCTTATAGGAGATCAACCTTGATGCGACGTCGATGGGTGCGGCCACCATCCGAGTATCAGGGGCACTTTCGCGAAAGCGAGGCCCTCGCCCGTGGCGAAGGATACGCGCCTGGGGGTCAGATCTCGATTTCCAATTTGCCTCGCGGCGAACTAGAAAATCGAGATCTGACCCCAGGCGGATCCCCAGAAGTGTGCGCCTGCGCACACTGAGCGCGGCACTCGCTGGAGCTTGGCGAGATTCAGGCCGATAATGGAGGGCAGACGGACCGCGCGGATCCAGCGCGGCAGGAACGCTGGATGTCGAACAACACAACCACCACTCTCGCAACGATTCTGCTGGTCGAGGATGAGCCGGCTGTCCGGCAACTGTTCGCGCAGGCGCTCTCGCGCGCCGGCTACGCCGTGTTTGAAGCGCGCAATGGTCAAGAAGCGATGAAGCTGTTCGATCAACACGGCGAGACGATCGATCTGCTGCTGACCGATATGCGCATGCCCTACATGGGAGGCGCTGAGCTCGCGCATCACCTCCGCGGCCGGCGCCGCTCGCTGAAGCTATTGTGCATTTCGGGATATCCCGGCAGCCTCGATCCCGATCTGTCGTCCGACTTCCTCGCGAAGCCCTTTTCGCGCGACGACCTCTTGAAGAAAGTGCGAGAGGTCCTCGACAGGCCGTAGACCGCAGGCCTGGCCTCATGTGTCGCGCGCGCGCTCCTTGGGGTCAGATCTCGATTTTCTACGAAAGTCTTCGTGGAAATAGAAAATCGAGATCTGACCCCACTGGCTTACTGTTGAGCTTGCTCGCCGGCGTGACGCTGCTCACGGGGTTCCTCTCGGCGGCGCCCGGTCAGTCCGACGCGCCGCCGCGTCTGACGCTGGGTGTGCTGCGCCGCGACGGATTCCTGCTGCCGTTCGCGTCGGTCGATCGTGGCGACTGGACGGTACCGTGGCCCGAGCCGCGAAGCGCCGGCGCGCTGCCGATCGGGCTCGCTGACGTGCCCAAGAAGTGGTGGGGAGCCGCCGGGCCGGCCGCGAAGTGGACGGCGTGGCTGACGAGCGGCGAGACGCGACCGCTGACGCTCGTGAAGCCCGTGGCGATCCCGGTGTTCTGTTCCACTCGCCTCGCGATCGCCACGGACTACACCGGCGGATCGTTCCCGCGCGAGGATCCGACGGTCCCGAAGGACGGCCTCGCGATTGCCGGCACCGCGCAGCTCGCGCCCATCGATAACGTCTCGGTGCTGTCGGCCGACGCGCGTCGCCTGATCGGCGTCATCACCGACGACTTCAACGAACAGGAAGCGGAGGCCGCGCGGCGATTCACGCGCTGGAAGCATCCGTTCACGCCGGCGCAGCGTCAGAAAGTCCCGATCGAACTCGAGGCGTTCTATCGCGCATCGGAACACACGTCGCGCGGCACGTGGACGACGTCCTACGTCGAAGCGGTGCGGAAGTTTCCACCGGGCCCAGCCGATCACGACTGCGGCCTCGTGACCTTCGCGCAGGCCTGGATCCGCGAGCAGCCAGGGAAAGCGCCCGACGTCGATCTCGGCGCCCGCGTGACCTACTGCGATCGCGCCGACGCCGCCTTCATGCTGCCGTTCGGCCGACTCCATCTCGGCGACGACGTCTACTGGGTGTATCAAACCTCCAGCTGGAGCGACGAGCTCTACACCGTGTCGCGCATGAGCCCGAAGGAGACCCGGCCGGTCGTCGTCGTCTCGGGAGGCTTCTGCGCGCGGTAGCGGCTCGCGCGTCCCGGATCCCGCATCCGCGTTCCGGATCCCGCGTTCCGCGCCCCGTCGGATATAATCGTCCTTCCGCTTGATGTCTGCCTCGTCCGCCGCGCGCCGCGCGGCTGCGCTCCAGCTTGTCTTGATGCTGATCGGCTTGCTGCTCGTGCCGCTGGCACTGCGCGCCGCCAACGGCGCGCGCCGGGTGCCCGAGCTCGCTCCCAGCTATCTGTCCTCGATTGAAGGACCGCGCGAACGGCGGCCGTTCGATGCGGGGCCTCGCGAAGCCATCACCAGGCAGAACCCCGGCTACGTTGTCATCGGCGACTCGATGGCCGGCAGCCGGATCGAGCCGCCGCTGTTGGGCCGCCTCACCGGCCAGACGGTCTTTCCCCTCTTCCTCGCGGGCTCGGGCTCAGCCTGGTGGTATCTGGCGCTCAAGAACTGGGTGATCGCCAGCGGCTCGCATCCGCGACGCACGTTCATTTTCTTTCGCGACACGAACCTCACCGATCCGTTCTTCCGCGCCGAAGGGCCAGTATCGCTGGTCGCTCGATCTCGTCGCCCACGATCGCGAGGACGAGGTCAACGCGGTGCTCGGGCGGCGTGGTGTCGGGCCGCTGTACCGCGTGCGCGCGGCCGTCGATCGCGTTTACGAGGTGTCTGAAGCGCGCGACTGGATCGAGCCGGCCGTAAACGACGCGCCCGGCAGGCTGATGTTCGCGTACCGGCGTCCGCGCGAGACGTTCATGACGCAGCTGAACGAGCGCTTCGGCCTGACCCATCTCCGTCAGATGGACAACGCCGACCTGCAGGCCAGCGAGGATCGGGAAGCGGACTTCGATCGCTTCGTCGACGACTCGTTGCTCCCGCTGATGCTGCGCGATGCGGCAGGCGCGAACGTCCCCTTGTGCTTCGTCCGCGTGCAGCGCCGGCCCGAGGGCGGCCGCCCGCCTGCCCAGACGCCCGCGATGCGACGCTACATCGAGAAGCTGCGCGCCTACCTCGAGGCGCACGGTGCGATGTTCCACGACGACACCGGCGATCCGCAGTTGACCCTCGACATGTACGAGGACGGCGATCACCTGTCGCACGATGGCCGCTTCCGCTACACGCAACTCTTCTACACCCGCCTGCGGCCGCTGTTTCCGTGATCTTTCACAGCCTCGAGTTCGTAGTCTTCTTCCTCGTCGTCGTTGCGCTGTATTGGCGGCTCGACCACCGCGGGCAGAACGTCCTCCTGCTGGTCGCCAGCTACTTCTTCTACGGCTACGTCCATCCCTGGTTCCTGATCCTGATCGCGACCTCCACGGTAGTGGACTACTGCGCCGCGCGCGGGATGGAGCGCTGGCCGGAACACAAGCGCGCGTTCCTGACGATCAGCGTCGTGTCGAACTTCGGGATGCTGGGGTTCTTCAAGTACTTCAACTTTTTCGTCACCAACGTGGCCGCTGCGCTCACCGCTCTGGGGTTGCACGCGCATGTTCCGGTGCTGCGCGTGATCCTGCCGGTCGGCATCTCGTTCTACACGTTCCAGGCGATGAGCTATACGATCGACGTGTACCGTGGCGAGCTGCGCGCACGGCGCAGCCTGCTGGACGTCGCGGTCTTCATCTCGTTCTTTCCGCACCTCGTCGCCGGGCCCGATTCAGCGTGCGTCGTATCTGTTACCTCAGGTCGAAGGGACGCGCACGTTCTCGCTGCCCGCGGTGTCCAGCGGCGCGCTGCTCATGTGCTGGGGCTATTTCAAGAAGCTCGTCATCGCCGACAACGTGGGCGTGATTGCGAACAAGGTGTTCGCGCTCGCGGACCCTTCGTTCGAGATGCTCTGGGCCGGCGTGTTCGCGTTTGCGATTCAGATCTACGCGGACTTCTCGGCCTACACCGACATCGCGCGCGGTGCGTCCCGGTGGCTCGGTATCGAGCTGACCGAGAATTTCGACCATCCGTACCTGGCGCGCACGCCGTCGGACTTCTGGCGGCGCTGGAATATCTCGCTCTCGACGTGGTTTCGCGACTACGTCTACATCCCGCTCGGCGGGTCACGCGCGACGGGGTGGCTCTGGGTGCGGAATGTGCTGGTGACGTTTCTGCTCTCCGGGCTCTGGCACGGCGCGAGCTGGAACTATGTGCTGTGGGGCCTGTATCACGGGCTGCTGCTCGTGATCACCAGGGCGCATCAGATCCTGCGTCCGGCCAGCGCGTGCGCCGCGGCCGTGGATGGCGGTGGCCCAGACCGTCGGAATGTTCGCGCTCACGCTGTTTGGATGGCTGCTGTTTCGCGAGACCGACCTTGCCGCCATCGTTCGCGACATCCGTCTGGTGCCCTGGCACAGCACGCCGCTGGATCGTCAGGTGGCGCTGTATCTCTTTCTGCTGACGTTCTTTACTCGATTCCCCTGTGGGTGCAGAGCGTATGGGTCGAGCTGCACCGCGGAACTCCGGCCCCGGCGCCGGAGAGCGTGTCGATCTGGCAGAGCCCGGTGATGAAGGCGCTCGCGTGCGGCGCCGCGTTCACGGCGATCCTCGTCCTGCGGTCGCGGACGTCGCTGGACTTCATCTACTTCCAGTTCTAGGGCCGCCGACTACGCGGAGCCATGCAGGTATCGGCCGCGGACAACACAGACCCGCGGACCAACCTATTGTCCAACCACGCCGCGCGCCCAGTCCCAGCCTTCCAGGCCCTTCGCGTTCACAGCTTTGACCTGCACGTGCGTGCCGGCCGTCACGCCGGGAAGCGTCGCTTCGGGTTGCGTGACACGGAGCGTGTGCAGCGACGGATTGTCAGCGGGTCCCCACGTGACGATGTAGCCGGTGACCCCGGTTTCCGGAGACGGCGTCCACGACAGCGACGCGCCGTGTGCCGACGCGGTCGCCTGAAGGCCCGCCGATGCGTGACGGGCTCGAGGCGAGCAGCATCAGCGTGGCGGCGGTCGTCTTGGCGACCTCCGCGACGAGCTGATGGTTGATGCCTTCGAGCAGATCGTGCGGCTGGTGGTAGTGTGGATTTCCCAGCACAGGATAGGATCCGATGCCGCCCACGATGTCGCCGTAGGCTTCGTAGTAGGCGGCGGCGTCGGTGCTCTTGTAGTACAGCGCGTCGTACGTGATCAGGTTCGTGAACTCGATCGCCGCGCCGTGCTGCACGTCGCGAATGCCGGGATTCGAATACCTGATCGTGTCGTCCAGCCGGTCGTCGTTCGCCCAGCCGATCATGTCGTTGTTGAGGGCGCCGACGATCTTCAGCTTGTCCTGCACCGCGCGCCGCACGAACTCCCGGCTGCCCAGGAGGCCTGCCTCCTCGCCGGTGAAGGACGCGAAGATGATCGTGGCCGGCATGGGATGACCTGCCAGCGCGCGCGCGGCTTCCAGCAGCGCCGCGGTTCCCGACGAGTCGTCGTCTGCTCCCGGTCCCACGGCGACCGAGTCGTAATGACTGCTGACGACGTACACGAGCTCGGGATTGACGCGTCCCTTTCAGCGTGGCCACGACGTTGGCGGTCTGGCCGCCGAGCGCGCTCCGCGGAGAGAACCACTGGTACTCGGGTTCGTATCCGAAGGACTTGTAGGTGTTGAACAGGTACTCCGAGGCGCGCTTGTTGCCGGGCTTCGTGATGTGCTTGGAGTCGAAATCGAAGAGCGCCTTCTCGTACGAGTAGGCACGGCCAGCCGAGATCGCACCGACGACACTGTCGCACGGTATCCGCAATCGGCGCGAACATGCGCTGACCTTGTGCGCGGAGCGCCCGCTCGGCTTTCAGATCGGCCGCCACACGCGCGCGAAGATCCTGCAGGCTGACCGTCGACGCGAGATCCATCAGGTAGACGCCGCGGTCGGGTGAGACCGTGTTGCCGTCGCGCTCGGCGACGATCAGGATCTTGCTGCCGTCGCGCGCTTGGGACCCACGTGTATTCGGGCGCGATGGTCCGCACCGTGTTGTTGTGGAAGACGCGGGTGCGCGCTCATCGACGGCGAGGTCGTACACGTACGAGCGCCGGTGGCGCGGCTCGCCAATGGCGGCGAGCAGCCGCGTGTCGGAGAGGAATTGCGGCAGGACGTCGTGCTGAATCTCACGAGTCACGCGCGTTTCGTCCGTACCGTCGCGACCGATGACGAAGATCTCCCAGTCCTCGCGCGGCATCATCTGAAAGGCGATGCGCGTGCCGTCCGGTGAGATGGCCGGCGCATCGAGGCGCTCGGATCCTTTGCGCACGACCGTGGGCGTGAACGCGCCGGTCGTGGTTGCGACCATCAGCCGTTCGTTCCCCGGGTCCGACGCATTGCGATCGCGCGAGATCCAGGCGACCTCGGTGCCGTCACGCGAAAGCGCGGGCGCCGTGCCGTCGATCGGCAACACGCGCCGATCCGAGGTCAGGACAGAAAAGGACGTGGGTACCCGGCCGTTTGTTCCCGAGCTGGCGGCCGCTCCCGTCGTGCTGAACAGCAGCGTTCGCCCGGCGAGATCGGTGCGCAGCGGCGTCTTGACGCCGTCGCCGGTCGTGAAGGTCTGTGGAGGCGCGCCGTTCCGCGCCTGGGAGATCTGCGAGCGCGCCTCGTCCTCGCTCACCGCTGCTGTAGAAGATGCCGTCCGCGCGCGCAGAGGACCGGTCCGCCGCGGAACGACTCGACGGCGATCGGATCATCGTTTCCGCCTGTCAGATCGGCCAGCCTCAGCTGGGACGCGCGCGCGACGGCCCGCGTCAGTGCCTGAAGACGCGCGGCGCGTTCGGCTCCCGCCGCGGTCGCGAGCGCGGCCTCTGCTTGCGCGACCTCCGGTGTCCGCTCGGTCTTCACGTAGGCGACGCGCCGGCCGTCGGGACAGAAGCTGGCGTTACCGCCGGGCAGGATCCCTGCGTCCGTGTCGGGCCGATCGGTGGTCCTGATATGGGTGGCCCGTTCTGCGCCGTTTCCGGTCGCTCCGGGTATTTGACGATCCCGTTTCGAATGCGAACCGGCGGCCGTCCGGGGCGAACACAGGGTTCGCGCCATCCGTGGTCAACTCGAAGGACTGGTAGAGCTCGCCGGTCTGGAGCGCAATCGACTCCAGCGCCTGCTGGGCGTCCGGCCCCTCGAGGATCGTCTGGTACGCCTCGAGCGCCGTCAACGTAGTTACCTTTGTCCCACTGAAACGCGGCGCGGTCGAGCGCCGCCGACACGCGCGTCTCCGGTGCTTCCCGCAACCAGGCCAACGGCCAAGACCGCCGCGATCCCATCCACCCATCGACTCATCGACTCGCCTCGATGGCGGAGGATAACACACGGTCTGTAAGTGAATTAACGGACGCAGGCCCGATCGTGAGGTCGGGTGAGAGCGGTAAAGCACATTACCTGGCGGTCGGGATGATCCACGGACCGCCAGGCACCGAGCGGGATCGAACTACTTGGCCGGGGCCTTCGAGGCCTCGACTTTCGAGACCGTGATGGAGTCGCCCTTCATCTCACCGGTCAGGGCCACCTTTTCGCCGGCGTGCTCTTTCAGCGCTCCAAAATCCTGGTTGGCAATCGTGTAGGTCTTGCCTTCGGACAGGAACACCCACTTGCCTCCGTGCTCGTTGACGCACGCCTTGGCGCAGTCGGCATCGGTCATCTTCTTGCCGTCGTGCTCGCCACCGGGGTGCTTCGCCCCGCACAGGCTGTCGCTGATCGTGCCGTTCCAGGTCTTGTCCGCCGCGAGGGCCGGGGCTGCCATCATGAGGACGGCCGCGGCGAACAACGTGAACGTCTTCTTCATGTGGAAAAACCTCCTGAAGGAAAGATAACAACCGACGGCGCAAGTGTATTCCAAGTCGGTCGTGAAAGGCGGCGGCTGCCGGCTCCGGACAAGAGGACCGGGGTCAGATCTCGATTTTCTAGTCTTCGGCACCGAAAACTAGAAAATCGAGATCTGACCCCGATCCCTGGCCCTGGCTCTGCTACTGTCCTACTTCTTGTTCAGGATCTGGCGGAGCTGCTCGACGTGCGCCTTGATCTGCGCCGTCTCGTCCTTGGACAGCTTGCCGTCCTTGGCCTGGCTCAGGATGCTGTCGATCGCATCGAGATGAGTCGTCACCTCGGCTGTATTCGACGTCGCCGCTGTCGCGTCCGTGGCCGCGGGCGTCATCGATCCTGAGGTCCCAGTCGCGCCCGGCGTGCCGGACTGGGCCGCCGGCGTGCTGGCGTGCTCGCCGCGCTCGCGCTCGGTGACGCCGCTGCTGCGCTCGGAGCTGCCGCCGCGGCAGCCGCGGGATCCGGCTGGGACGAGGCCGTACGCCGGGGCCGACGGATTCGTGGTCGACGCCGGTACTCGCCGCTGGAGGCGTCGAAGCCGACGGCGCCGCCGAGGCCGAAGGCGCCGTGCTGCCCGCAACGCCACCCGCCGACTTCTCGAACTCCTTCAGGTGCGTCCGGAACTCTTCGAGCTTCGTTCGGATCGCCGGATCCAGCCCCGCGTTCGAGCCGGACGTTCCTGCAGCCGCCGCGGGCGGATTGCTCGGCGTTCCCGTCGTGCTCGTCGGCTGGTCGGCCGTGGGCGCCGGCGTCGCTGCTGCCGCGCCAGTCGCAGGCGCGAGCAACACGTTCAGGTTGCTCTCCACCTTCTCGTACGCCGCTTTCCAATCGCTCTGCGCGGTGATCAGTGCGTTGAAGCTCGAGATCAGCTGCGAGACCTGCGTGCGCGTCTCTCCCTGGAGCTTCGACGCTTCGGGCATCGACGCGAGCTGGCTCAGCGACTCGCGCGCTTCGCTCAGGTGCTGCTTGGCAGCTTCACGATCGACTTGCCCTGCCGGCGCGGCAGAGGGCTGCGCGGCGGACGGCTCGGTTGTCTGAGGCGCCGCAGTCGCCGGCGGCTGTTCGCTCTGTGGCGTTGGCACTCGGCGTGCTCTGCGGCGTGGCGCTCGGCGCCATTCCCGGCTGCGAGCTCGTCGCGCTCGTCGCAGGCGTGCGCGGCGCTCGCCGCGTCAGGACTGGCCGTCGCAGGCGCGCTCGTCGCGGCCGCGGCGCTCGCCGCGGATCCAGCGCCCGGTGCTCCGCTCATCGACGCGGCCATCTCTGTCACGTGACGCCGCACGTCACGCAGCTTGTCCTTCGCGCCGTCGTCGAGCGTCGCGGTGTTGCGGCCGCTCGTACCCGTCGCAGACGGTTCCGACGCGGGTGCCGCGCTCGCGGCCCCTTCCGCGCCAACCAGGTTCGTCACGATCTTGTCGACATCGGCGGCTTCCGTACCCCACTTCGAGCCCGACCCCTTGGCGCTCGCGGTAGCGCCGGTGTTTCCGCGCGCGACCTCTTTCTCGAGATTGTTCAAATGTGTCCGCAGCTGCGCGAGCTGGGGCTTGACGCTCGCGGGCACCGTGCTCGAATCGATCGACGCGAGCGCCTGCTTGGCGGCCGCGATGTGCTCGGCAGGTGTGTTCGCCGCGCTCTGCGCCTGTTCTGACGGCGCTGCGGGGCTCTGAGTTGCGGGCGGTTGCGACGGCGTATGCGGAGTTGCCGGCGTTTGCGCGAGGCCTGCCCCCGGAAAGCCGAGCAACGCTGCCGCCGCGATCGCGGTGGTCCAGCCTGACGTAGAACGCTTCATCACTCAATCCTCCTGATCATCAATCACCCTTCTCAGTCAGGACCGAATTGAGCAAGCGAGGTGCCACGACGACCTCGACTGCGAATCACACGGATTTTTGGCGAGTCTCTGCGGCCGAGCTCTTTGTGGATGAGGAAATTCTTACCAGGCTGTAGGGAGACGAGGACCGATGGGCGAGCACCGAGGACTGCGCAGTGCGATTCTGATCATCGAGATCGTCGAGCGCGTTCTCGGCCCTCGCCACTCGGCCGTCGACTCGATGTCATCCCGGAATCAGATAGAACGCGGCGGACAGCATCAGGTACAGCGCGAGCAGCTGGAGCCCTTCGAGCCAGTTGCTCTCCCCGTCGACAGCGACGAACGTCACGGTCCCCACCGACAGGACGATCGCCGCGATCTCGAACGGGTTGAACACGAGCGACATCGGGCGCCCGAACATCGGCGAGACGAGGACCAGCACAGGCGCAACCATCAGCGCGATCTGAGCGCTGCTCCCGACGGAAATTTCGAGCGCGAGCGTCATCTGATCGCTGGAGGACGCCACGATGGCGCTGTAGTGTTCCGCAGCGTTGCCAACCAGTGCGACGACGACGACGCCGGCAAAGAGCTCGGTCATGCCGAACGCATGCAGCGCAGGCTCGAGCGCGCCGACCAGCATCTCGGCCTCGACGGTGGTCAGCACGGTCGCGAGCGACAACAGGGCGATCGCGCCGGCCGTCGTCATCTGTGCGGGACCGTGGCCGGCCGGGCGGAGCGGATCGCGGTGCGTCCTGAACGAAAACACCAGGCCGGCCCCATACACCAGCAAGAGGATCCCCGCCGTCCACGTGCTCAGTCGATCGATGACGTCAGGCTGCGCGTGGAGCGACCCGAACGCATACTGATCGACGACCGCCGGCATGACGAGTGACGCGACCGCCAGCACCAGCATCGTCGTCGAGCTGCTGGCGGCGACGCGGTTGAAGCGCTGCGTTCCGTGACGAAGACCACCGACCAGACACGAGGCACCGAATACCAATAACAGGTTGCCGATGATGCTGCCGGTGATCGAGGCCTTGACGACCTCGATGTGGCCGGCCTTCAGCGCAACGAGCGCGATGATCAACTCCGCGGCGTTGCCGAAGGTGGCGTTCAGCAGGCCGCCAATCGTGGGACCCGTGTGGCACGCGAGATCTTCCGTGGCCCGGCCGATCAGGCCGGCGGCGGGAATCAGCGACAACGCGGCCATGAGAAACACCCACAGCGAGGCGTGCTGCGCTGCCGCGAGCCAACTGAGGGGCACTGCGATCAGCAGCACGTTCAGCCAGCTGGACGTAAGCGCACGACGAAGCTGTTTCGTGACGGACACGCCGGCATTATCGTTCAGGTCAGCTTTCCGAGGACCGCGAACCGAGGGCCGAGGACCGCCGCACGTGATCTGCGCTCCAGACGTCGGGCCGTGTACAATCCGCCGCCAAGCCTCCATGCAGGATCTGCGCGACGCGCTGCGGGCCATGGCCGGACAGCCGCTCGTGACGGGCATCGCCGTGCTGTCGCTGGCGCTCGGCATCGGCGCGAACGCCGCGATCTTCTCGATCCTCGACAGCCTGCTGCTCAAAACCCTTCCGGTCAGAAACCCCGAGAGCCTGATCGAGCACGAAAAAGGGCCGCAGAAACATCGAGGCGCCCACGACGAGCAGGACCGAGAGGCCCACCTGCACAACGTCGCGTGGCTCGTCGCGCTGGGAACGATCGCTGGCCTGCTCGCCAGCGTCTGGATGACACGTCTGATCGAATCACTCCTCGTCCACACTCGTGGCCGCGATCCGCTGACGCTGGGATCGGCCGCCGTCGTATTGACCCTCGCGGCGGGCATCGCTGCGCGGCTGCCGACGCGACCGGCAGCCCGCATCGATCCGGCCGCCGTGCAGCGGGAAGGCTAGCTCGCGGCCATCAGGCGCGGAAATGAGCGGGGCCTGGGAAGGTGTTGGCGAAATAAATGATGGTGCCGGAGGTGGGAATCGAACCCACACGGGGGGTAAACCCCACCGGATTTTGAGTCCGGCGCGTCTGCCAGTTTCACCACTCCGGCCGCGCAAACGAGACTATTATTGTATGACGGGATCGCGCCGGCAGGCCTGAAGGCCTGCGCTACGATTGCCAAATCCCTCAAGTCACCAAATCACCAAATCGCCAGACCAATCTCAATTACCCAATTACCTGATTGTTCGTCGCGCTCCGACACCGCAACTTCCGCCTGCTCTGGATCGGCCTGCTGATCTCGTTTTCCGGCAGCCTGATGCAGACGGCCGCGATTCTCTGGCACGTCTCGCTTCTCGTTCCCGACGATCGCCGCGCGCTCGCGCTTGGCATGGTCGGCCTCGTGCGCGTGGTGCCGATCATCTTCTTTTCGTTGGTGAGCGGCGTCGCGGCCGACGTCTTCGATCGGCGACGGCTGATGCTGATCACGCAGAGCGTGATGGCGGTCCTCGCCGCGCTGCTGGCCGCGCTCACCTGGCACGGCATGACGTCGGTGTGGCCCGTCTACGTGATCTCGGCGGCGAGCTCCGCCGCCGGCGCGTTCGACCTGCCGGCGCGTCAGGCGCTCGTGCCCAACCTCGTGCCCGCGCGAGCACCTGCCGAACGCACTGAGCCTCAACACGATCATGTTCCAGGTGGCCGCCGTCACCGGCCCGGCGCTCGGCGGCATCGTCATCGCGCAGCTCGGCGTCGGCGTGGGCCTACGCCGCAAACGCGTTGTCCTTCCTCGTCGTGATTGGCGGCGATTCTCATGATGCGTGACGTCTCGAAGACGCGCGAGGCGAACGCCGGCGGGGAAGGCGTTCCGACGGTCCAGCCCGACTTCACGCTTCACGCGGCGCTCGAAGGCTTGCGATTCGTGTTCCGCTCGCCGCTGATCCGATCGACGATGCTCCTGGACTTTTTCGCGACGTTCTTTTCGTCGGCCACCGCGCTGCTGCCGATCTACGCGCAGGACATCCTCGGCGTCGGCGCGCACGGCTACGGCTGGTTGTACGCGGCACCCGCGGCTGGCGCGATCGTCGCGAGCGCGATCATGGTCCGCGCGGTGGACGTGATCCGGCGTCGCGGATGGGTACTGGTCGGCGCGGTGATCGCGTACGGCCTGGCGACGATTGCCTTCGGCGTGTCGCGAAGCTTCTGGCTCTCGTTCGGGTGCCTGGCGGCGACCGGCGCGAGCGACACGGTCAGCACCATTTTCAGGAATCTGATTCGACAGCTCGAAACGCCGGATCATCTCCGCGGGCGCATGACCGGCGTGAACATGGTGTTCTTCATGGGTGGTCCGCAGCTCGGCGAGCTGGAAGCCGGCCTCGTGGCGAACGCGTTCGGGCCGGTCGCGTCCGTCGTGAGCGGCGGCATCGGCTGCGTGGCGGCGACGATGTGGATCGTGTCGTCGACGCCCGCGCTTCGACACTATCGGACGGCGGAACAGCCGGAGATTCTGCCAGAGAACACCCGTCCCGCCGCGCACGCGGGCCAGCCTGAATGAGCGGTGGGCGTTGTGCGTCAGCGGATCTATACTGCCGACGTGAGCGCGCCGTCTGATTCTCGTTCCTGTCCGCTGCCTTCGGTTGCTGCGTGGCCGCCGTGGGCGCGGCTCAGTCGCAGGCGCAGATTCCCCAGCCTTCGTTCAGCTCGTCCGTTGACATCGTTTCCGTCGATGTCAACGTCGTCGATCACAAAGGGCAGCCGATTCGCGATCTCGGTCGCGACGACTTCACCCTGATGGTCGACGGCAAGGTGCGCAAGATCACCTCGGCCCAGTTCATTTCGGTGGAAGCGGCCAAGGCCCGCGCCCGGCCCCGCCGTTCCCGCCCCGAGCTTCAACACGAACGCCGCGCCCGCCGGGCCGCATGATTGCGCTCGTCGTCGATCGCGGCAGCATCACGCCGGTACGGTCGCGCGACATCTTCGCCGCGGCCGCGCGATTCGTCCACGGGCTGGACCCCGCCGATCTCGTCGCGCTCTACACGATTCCCACGGGTCCCACCATCGATTTCACGACCGACCATCCGTCCGTCGAAGCGGCGCTGGGACACATCGACGGGCAGGGCGACTTTCAACGCGGCACGATGGGCATCGGGCATCGCGGAAGCGCTGGCGTTCGAGAAGAACAACACGATCATGATGGACCAGACGATCGAGCGCGTGTGCGGCAAGCGTTCGGAAGTGTCGGGTCCGGGGATCGCGGGTAACTCTGAAGTGATGATGTGTACCAAGATGGTGAAGGAAGAATCCTCCATCATCGCTACCTATGCGCACGAGCGCGCGCGCAACACCATCAACGGCCTGCGCGCGATCCTGGAGCGTCTGGGATCCAGCGAAACGCCGAAGACGATGATGCTCGTGTCGGAGGGGATCGTCGTGGAGAACGAGCGCCGGATCCTCGAGGGCTTCGGGCGCGCCGCCGCGGCCGCGCACGTCACGCTCTATGCACTGAAACCGGAACCGTCGGAGACCGACGCGTCACAGGCGCGCATGCCGGCGCTCCGAGCGCAGGATCGCACCACGCGCGAAGAAGGGCTGCAGTACGTGACCGCCGTTGGTGGAGGCGAGCTGTTCCGGGTGCTGGCGGATCCGGATTTCGCGTTCGCGCGCGTGGCGCTCCGAGCTGTCGGGTACTACCTGCTTGGCTTCGAGCCCGAGGCCGGCGATCGCGACGGCAAGTCGCACCAGATTTCAGTCAAGGTCCGGCGCGACAACGTGATCGTCCGGTCGCGCCGCGAGTTCGGCGTGGGGCTGACGCACGCGAAGACCGGCAAGGAAGGGATCACGGATCTACTCGCCACGCCCGTGCTCGAAACCGGGATTCCGCTCACGCTGACAACGTATGTCTTTCAGGATCCGGGATCGCTCCGCGTGCGGCTGCTCGTCGCCATGGACATCGACCGGGCCGTCGCGCCGACCGGCCAGCTCTCGATCGGGCTCGTGCTCTTCGACGAAAAAGGGGCGGCCGGCGCGAGCCTGTTCCAGCCGGCGGTTCCGTCAGCGGTCTCACCGCTCGGCATTCAGCGGTATTTCGCCACGCTGCTGGTCGATCCGGGTCCGTACAAGCTTCGCGTGGCCGTGTCGGACGAGAGCGGGCGCCGCGGCAGCGTCGAGCGGCAGGTGTGGGCGTACATGCGGCGCCTGTCGCAGTTCAGGGTCACCGAGCTGCTGATCGGCGACGACGGGGCCGGTGACGGCGGGAAGGCGAACGCGACCGAGGGCATCCTTCCGTCGGTGACGGGAGAGATGTCC
This sequence comes from uncultured Acidobacteriota bacterium, assembly GCA_963786615.1. Lineage (GTDB taxonomy): Bacteria > Acidobacteriota > Vicinamibacteria > Vicinamibacterales > 2-12-FULL-66-21 > CAWAZT01. Next base: position 295,982 of record CAWAZT010000016.1, on the reverse strand, counting down.
GCCGGCGTGCTGCACGCGTACCTGGAGCTCTTCGCCGAAGCGCCGGCGGTGTTCGCCCACGCCTCGGTGGCGATGGAAGTGGCGGCCGCGCCCGACGCACCGGCGCTCCAATCCGCGGCCGCCCGCCTGCAGACGCCCGATACCGACGATCACTGCCGCGCGGCCTCGGCCGCGATCCCCATCGCGCGGCTTCCGGCCGGCGCGTACGTCGCACGCGCCGTCATCAGCGTGGACGGCCGGATTGTCGGCGCCGTGCTCCGACCGTTCCGCGTCGTGAAGGCGTCAGGCGACTGACGTCTCTTCAGTCGGTCTTCGCCTGGCGCGTCCTCGACGGGCAGGTCGCTGCTCCACATCGCGTACTGCAGCCGCCATGTCCCGCTCATGTTGCGCAGCACGAAGAGGTACTTGCCCCGGTCGTGGCGCGAGTCGTGGCGATAGTCCAGTTCGTAGACGCCCGTCTGGTAGGCGAGCGGGCCATGCCCCGACACCTCGCCCACTTCGAGCTTGAGGTTTCCGGCGCCCTGACGAAACTGATCGCTGTAATAGCCTTCGAGCGCGCCCCTTCCACGAATGGTGGGCATATTAGGAGGCATGAAGACCGAATTGTCGGCATACAGCGAGAGAATCTTCGGGACCTGCTTGCCGTTGAACGCTTCGACGAACTCCTGATTCTTCTGGCGGATGGTGGCCGCGTCGGAGGTCGTGAACTCTTCCCCCTTCGGCGTGCTGCACGCTGTCGTGGTCGCAAGCGCGACGACAGCCAAGACCCACACTGACGTTCTCATCTCGCTCCTCGTGTCGTTGGTCGCGCGCGGCGCGCGAATATCAGGCGGACGGGAAAGCGCGATCATACAATGTCGCCTGTTATAATCGCCACACGTGGCCAGCCTGAAGATTGTCGTGCTCTACGATCGGTGGGAGGAGCCTGACGACGATGCCACGCCCGCCGACAAGACGCCGCTCACGCGTACCCTCGATCGCAAGGAAGTCGAGGACGAAGTGGCCGACGCGCTCGGCAAACTCGGACACCAGGCGACCCTCCACTGCCTCGATGGATCGATCAAGAGCCTCCACGCCCTCGCGCGGATGGAGTGCGATCTGATCTTCAACCTGGCCGAGTCCTTCGCCGGCAACGACACCGCCGATTACTGTATCGCCGCCTACCTGGAGCTGATCGACAAGCGATTCACCGGCTCGGGATCGCACGGCCTGCTGTACGGACAGGAAAAGGCGAACGCCAAGAAGATCCTCGAGTTCCACGGCATCCATACGCCGGTCTTCGCGCGATCGTTTCGCGGACGCCTCGACTTTTCTCACGACCTCGAGTTTCCCGTCATCGTCAAGCCCGCCCGCGAGGACGGCTCGATCGGCATCGAGTTCAACGCCGTCGTCAACTCCATTCGCGAGCTGATGGAGCGGATCGACTGGCTGCACGCCCATTTCGATTCGCCGGTCCTGATCGAGGAGTACGTCGAAGGGCGCGAGATGTACGTGGGCGTCCTGGGCAACGGCACGCCCGTCCCGCTGCCGGTCGTGGAGCTCGATCTCTCCAAGCTGCCGGAGGGCACGCCGAGGATTGCCGGCGCCGAGGTCAAGTGGGGGCAGGGCACCCGCGCGTATCGCGACACGAAGTCCGCGATCGCGGAGAACCTGCCCGACGAAGTCGCCGCCACGTTGCAGCAGACCGCTGTGGCCGTGTTCCAGGCGCTCGAGTTGCGGGACTACGCCCGTATCGACATGCGCCTGCGACCCGACGGACGCGTTGCCGTGATCGAGGCCAATCCGAATCCCTGGCTGGCGTCCAAGGCGGAGTTTGCGATGGCCGCCCGGAAGGCCGGGCGCACCTATACCCAGCTCATCGGAGAAATCGTCGAGCTGGCGTCCGCCCGATACGGCTGATCGCTCGGGCATTCGGCCGCAAATCGTTCCTTCCCGCCAAGTTAGACCGTCCTGCAAGGACGCGAATATCGGGCTCAATCCGGCCGGTCGCCGCGCACGGCCAGACCCGAAAAACGGTCAAAACAGGCCGATTTTCCGCTGTATTCCGTTGCCTGCCGTGCTGCATTCCGCTATACTTAGAGGGCTGCTCACTCGGTCGCACTCCTTACCGACTCACCTTACGCTGTGGGGGACATGTGACATTCCAGGTTGGTGACAAGGTCATTTACCCAAATCACGGACTCGGCGTTGTTCAAGGCATTGAAACAAAAACCATTCTCGGCACCACCTGCGGGTTCTATCACCTCCGCATGGTCGCCAACGAGACGACCGTGCTGGTGCCGGTCGACAACGTCGACGGCGTAGGCCTCCGGCGCGCGATTGGCGACGAAGAGATCGAACGGCTCTTCCTGCTGCTCGGCGACGGCAAGATCGACAATCACCAGAACTGGAAGGGACGCTTCAAGGACAACTCGGACCGGATGCGCACGGGCTCGATCTACGACGTGGTCGAGGTCCTCAAGAGCCTCACGTTCCTCGCGCGCTCCAAGAACCTCTCGTTCCGCGAAAAGCGGATGCTCGATCGCGCGAAGTTCCTGGTGATCTCGGAGATCTCCGAGGTCTCGCGCGAGAAGAACGATCTGGTCGAGAAGAAGGTCGAGAGCGCGCTCGAGCGCTGCTTCGTCACGAAGACCCGATCCATCGCTCGCGCCAAGGCGGCCAAGGCGTGCCCCGACGATGCGGGTGACCGCACGACGGACGGCAAAGGCATCATAAGTCAGCGCGTCATCAGAGCACTTCCGAGGGGCCCTCGAGCACACCGCTCGAGTGCCTCTCTTTTTTTGTACTGTTCTCTTGTCGCATCCGGTTCGGTATGGCCACGCTGATAGCCGCCATTCGCTCGCTTGCCACGTATCTCGCCGTGTCGCTCTACGTGCTGGTGATGGGACCGATCTGCCTGGCGATCGCGCTGGCCACACGGAACCCGCTCATCCTGTACCGGGCGGGACTCGGCGGAATCTGGCTGGGTGTCGGGCTTTCGGGGATCACGACGGAGGTCATTGGCGCCGACCACATCCAGCGCGATCGCGCCGCGGTGTACGCCGTCAACCACGCGAGCAACGTCGAGCCGCCGCTCATCTTCAACGCGCTGCGATCGCTCTTTCCGCGGCTGCGCGTGCTCTACAAGGCCGAGCTCCGCAAGCTGCCCATTCTCGTCCGCGCGTTCGACCTCGCCGGCTTCGTCCCGCTCCAGCGCGCGAACCGCGAGCAGAGCCTGCCCGCCATCGACGGCGCCGCACAGGCGCTTCGCGACGGCAACTCGTTTCTGATCTTCCCCGAGGGCACGCGCAGCAAGACCGGTCAGCTGCTGCCGTTCAAGAAGGGAGGCTTTATCATGGCTCTGAAGGCGCAGGCGCCGGTTGTGCCTGTGGCCATCAAGGGGGCGCGGAGCGCGATGCGGAAGGGAAGCCCGCTCATCTATCCGGCGCGGATCACCATCCGGTTCGGCACGCCGATCGAGACGTCCGCGCATGACCCTCGACGACAGGGATCGCCTGGCGGTCCAGACCCGGAGCGCGGTGGACCGCCTGCTCGCGGAGGCGTGACATGGACCTGCTCTCGTCGCTTGGCCGCACGCTGGGATTCTCGTTTGCCGCGGGCATCAACCTGTACGCGACGGTCGCGATGCTCGGCATCGCCACGCACTTCGGCTGGGTCGATCTGCCGCGCGCAGTATCGCGTGTTCGACAACCCCTGGATCATCGGCGGCGCGATCACCCTTTACGTTGTCGAGTTCGTCGCCGACAAGATTCCGTGGGTGGATACGGCCTGGGACGCCGTCCACACCGCTATCCGGCCGTTCGGCGGCGCGCTGATCGCGATCGCGACGCTCGGCGACGCGTCGCCCGCGACGAAGGTGATGGTCGGCCTGCTTGGCGCGGCGCTCGCCACCAGCACGCACCTGAGCAAAGCAGGAACGCGCGCTATCGCGAACGCGAGCCCTGAGCCCTTCACGAACTGGGCGCTCAGTTTCGGCGAAGATCTGTTCGTGGTGGGTCTCGGGGCCCTGTCGCTGAAGTATCCGGCGGCGGCGGCGATTGTCGTTATCGTGCTGGTTGCGGTGATTGCCACCTGCGCGACCTGGATCGTGCGGGCGCTGCGGCGCCGATTCGGACGAACACCCAGCCACGTCTAGCCGCCGCTCGACCTTCGGTCCTCGACTTCTCTAGCCGCCCGTCGTGAACGTCAGCGACCAGGCGCCCAGCGGCTGATTGTCGATGTTGCTGACAATCCCGTCCAGCAGCGTCACCTGGACACCGCGGTAGCGGTCGAGCGGCTCCGCGAACTTGATCTCCAGCGAATGCGTGCCCTCGTTGTAGCGGACCGCGAAGTTCGGCGGCGTCGGCGGGACCCCGGCGGGCGGCGGCGCCGGGCTGGTGTATGCGACGCGTACGTGGTCGCGAATCGACCGCGGATCGATGTCCCGAGAGAACTGAATCCGGACGGGGCTGGACCGGTCGGCGTCGGTCTCGCCGGCGATCGGCGCGGTGAAGACGATCGTGGGCGGCGGCTCGGCCGGCCGCGGCACCGTGATCTCACCCGCGCTCTCGGTCGGCGCCGTGGCCGGCGCGATCGACGTCGCTTCGATCCAGGTCAACGCGCCCTCGCGTCTCAGCGTCCCGGACACCTGCAGCCATCGGCCCGTATCGACGCGAGCCTGAGGGTCGAGGTCGAAGCCCTTGCCTTTGGGCCGGAGTCCCGTGACCCAGACGGCGGCGTCAGCGGATTGCAACACGAAATCCCAGCGGCTCTTGCCGACCGGCTCGGGCAGGTCGCCGAACAGGTTGACGCCGCGGAACCGTCCTGAGACGGCAATCGTGCGGTTGGCGTAGCGGTCGGGGGCAATCGCGACAGCACGCAAGGTGGGCTCGGCCGGCAGCGGCGATTCAACCGTCGTCGCGCCCATGATCACGAAGACCTGATCGCGCGGAGGCCATTGCCCGTGCGCGGCAACCTCCAGCAGCTGCGTGAAGTCGATCCCCGAGAAGCGCGAGTCGTCACGTTGCAGGCGTCCGAGATCCCAGAATTCTCCGCGGATTTCCGAGTCTGCGGCCAGCGACGGACGCTCCTTCCAGAACACGAAGATCGGCTTGGACGTGTTCGCGAGCCGCCAGAGCGGCCCCGCCTCTGACGCGTCCCTTCGCACGACGATCTGCTTGCCATGAAAGAACAGCGGCGTGGCCACGAGGGCCTCGACCGTCGTCGCGATGCGCGTCGCCTGACCGTGAATGACGCTGCCAAGCGCCACGAGCCCGACGACGAACAGGCTTCCAACCCTCAACAACCGCGCCATTGGCACGTCAGGACTCCGACTACGTGAGTTTCTTCTGCGCCGCTTTTCCGAGAATCGCTCCGAGCGCCACGAAGAGGAGCGCGCCCGCAATCATGCCGGACGTCCCTTCGTGAATGAACGGGATGATCCCCGTGACGCTGTCGGCGTCGCGGATGACGTTCCGTCCGAAGAGCACTGCATACAGGATACCCGCCAGGGAGCCTCCAGCGATGAGTCCGGAACTGAACAGCGTCCCGGATCCAATCTCCGATTCTTCTTTGACGCCGGTCCTGCGTTCCACGATCGCCCGCACGACGCCACCGGCGAAGATCGGAGCGGTCGTCGCAATCGGCAGATAGGATCCGACGGCAAACGAGAGCGAATGAATGCCGCAGAGCTCGAGCGTGATCGAGATGAACACGCCGACGAGCACGAGACCCCATGGAAGGTTCTGGGCCAGCAGCCCCTTGATGATCGTCGCCATCAACGTCGCCTGAGGTGCGGGCAGCGCCTGGGACCCGACCGTCATCACGTTGTGCAGGTAGAGCGTCGTCAGGCCAATGACGAGCGACGAGGACAGCACGCCGATGATGAGCCCGATCTGCTGGTAGATCGGCGTGGCGCCGACGATGAATCCCGTCTTGAGGTCCTGCGACGTGCCGCCGGCCTGTGCCGCCGCGATGCAGACGATGGCGCCGACGCACAGCGCCACGGGCGCATAGGCGTCGCCGGTCCAGCCGACGGCGACGAAAATCGTGCACGTCAGAATCAGCGTCGCGATGGTCATCCCCGAGATGGGGTTCGACGACGTTCCAATCAGGCCGGTGATTCGCGACGAGACCGTGACGAAGAAGAAGCCGAAGACAATGGTGAGCAGCGCCGCCAGGAAGTTGCCCTGCGTCGGCATCCGGGGCGCGACCGCCAGGAAGATCGCCAGCAGCAGCGATCCAACCAGGACGACGATGGCGGGAATGTCCCGCTCGGTGCGGAGCTTCGCGGCGCCGCCGCGGCCTGCGCTGAAGTCCTTCATGCTGTCGCGGAACGACGAGATGATCGTCGGGATCGTCCGGGCGAGCGTGATCAGGCCCGACGCGAGCACCGCACCCGCGCCGGTGTAGCGGATGTACGCGCTCCACAACTGATTCGCCGTCATCTGATCGATCCGCAGGCCGCTGGCCGGCACGGGCGGGAAGGGCACCGTCATGTAGTTGCCCATGAATGCTCAGGAGCGGCAGCAGCACGAGCCACGACAGCACGCCGCCCGCGAACATGACGCCCGCGATCCTGCGGCCCGATCACGTAGCCGACCCCCATGTACTCGGGAGAGATGTCGACGTTGACGGTCGCGTTGGGAAAGAAGCTCGTTCGCGCCATCGTGTGGCCGACGGTGGTGCGAAAGATCTGGAGGATCCACGAGAACGACTTCCAGAGGGCGCCCACGCCCAGGCCGGTGAACACGGTCGCGCGCGAGTGCGCCGCCCCGTTCGCCCGCGACCAGCACGTCCGCGCAGGCGGCGCCTTCGGGGTAGGGCAGCACGCCGTGCTCCTTCACGATCAGCGCGCGGCGCAACGGCACCATCATCAGCACGCCGAGGATGCCGCCGGCGAAGGCGAGCATCATGATCTGGAAATACTTGAAATAGCCGGGACCGTACGGCGTCAGGAAGATCAACGCGGGGATCGTGAAGACCACGCCGCCCGCGACCGATTCTCCGGCCGATCCGATGGTCTGGACGATGTTGTTCTCGAGGATCGACGAGCCGCCCAGGCGCTTGAGCACCGAGATGGCCAGCACGGCGATCGGGATGGACGCGCTGACCGTGAGGCCGGCGCGCAAGCCCAGATAGACGGTCGAGGCCCCGAAGATCAACCCGAACACGACGCCGAGGACGACGGCCTTGACGGTGAACTCCGGCAGCGATTGTGTCGCCGGCACGTAGGGTTGAAACGCGGTCGGGGTGTCCGGTTTCGACTGAGTCGTAGTGTGGGCCATAGGGGGGTGATATTACTCGAAGGCGGGTTCGGGGTTCGGGGTTCGGGTTCGGATGCCGGATCCGATGGCGAACGTGCGGCCCGCCTCGCCCTCGACCCTCGGCGCTATAATCGATTTCGCTTGTGACAAAAGAGAACAAGCTGTCCGGCGAGCCGGCGTCCCGGGCGCAGGTCGAGCCCGTGTCGGAGCTGACCACCAATCGCCTGTCGGTGTATCTGCGCTGCGCTGACGGCCCTCGATGCGGTGGGCGTCCGCACGATTTCGTCGCAGGCGCTTGCCGAGCAGTTCCAGCTGAATGCGGCGCAGATTCGGAAGGACCTGGCGTACTTCGGCGAGTTCGGCGTACGCGGCATCGGGTACTACGTCAAGGAGCTGCGGCGGCACCTGCAGCAGATCCTCGGTCTCGATCGCCACGTCCGTGTGGCGATCATGGGCGCCGGCAACCTCGGCCTCGCGCTTGCCGATTACGCCGGCTTCCGCGAGGACGGGTTCGAGGTGGTCGCGCTGTTCGACACGCTCAAGGAGAAGATCGGCCGGCGCACGCGCGGCGGGATTCTGATCTCCGACACGCGCGATCTTCGGAAGATCGTCAAGCGCGAGCGGATTGGCATCGTGGTGATCGCCGTGCCGGCGTCGGCGGCGCAGCTCGTCGGTCGACGCGGTGGTCGCGGCCGGCGTGAAGGCCATCCTCAATTTCTCGCCCGGCGCGGTCAAAGTCCCGCGCGGCATCAAGCTCAAAAGCATGGACCTGACCGTGTCGCTCGAGAGCCTGTCGTTCTTCCTGGCACAGGGCAACGGTGCCAACAATGCGTAGGCGGACGAAGACGCAGGGTCTGTCGCACGTCGATCCTCGCGGGCGCATCCGCATGGTGGACGTCAGCGACAAGGCGCTCACGGCACGCGAAGCCGTCGCGGAAGGGCATATCCACATGTCGGCCGGGGCGCTGCGGCAGGTACGCGCCGGCCGCACGAAGAAGGGCGATCCGCTCGAGACCGCGCGGCTTGGCAGGCATCATGGCGGCCAAGCAGACGTCGGCGCTGATTCCGTTGTGTCATCCGCTGCCGATCTCGCATGCCGACGTCCGGCTCGAAGCGGAGAAGGCCGGCTACCGGATCGAAGCGCGCGTGCGCACCAGCGGTCCGACGGGCGTCGAGATGGAGGCGCTCACCGCTGTGGCGGTTGCGGCGCTCACCGTGTACGACATGGTGAAGGCGGTGGACAAGGGGATGGTGATCGGGAAGGTCCGCCTCCTCGAGAAGACCGGCGGCCGCAGCGGCACCTGGCGTCGCGGATCGCGATGAACGTTCTCGTCGCCATCCACAGCCCGTTTCGCTCGTGGTGTATTCCGGACGCGAACGTCGAGTGGCTGCGCGCCGAGTTTCCCGGTCACGCGTTCGTCCGCGCCGACACCGCCGACGCCACGCTTGCCGCCATCGCCGACATCGACGTCGCGTTCAGCTCGCAGATCACCTCCGCACACCTGGCAGCCGCCGGGCGCCTGCGCTGGATCCACAGCCCCGCCGCGGGCGTGGGCAGCATGCTGTTTCCGGAGATGATCGCGAGCGACATCGTGATGACCAACTCGCGCGGCACGAGCGCGGTGACCATCGCGGAGCACACCATTGCGGTGACCCTGGCGCTGCTGCGCAGCCTGCCGCTCGCCTGGCGGCGGCAGAGCGAGCGCACGTGGGCGCAGTACGAGATCGTACTCGACCGGGCCGATCACCACCTTGCGGGGCCAGCGGGTCGCTGATCGTCGGCCTCGGCGCAATCGGATCGGAGACGGCCCGCCTGGCGGCGGGCTTCGGTGCGGACGTCGTTGGCATCCGGCGGCACGTCAGACGCTCCCCGCGCCCGCAGGCGTCAGCCGAGTGGTGGCGCCTTCCGGCGCTGCACGACGAGTTGCCGCACGCCGACGTCATCGTCATCGCGGCGCCGGAAACCGCGCGAGACGACACACCTGATCGGCGCACACCGAGCTCGCATTGCTCCAGCCGCACGCCGTGCTGGTGAACGTGAGCCGCGGCAAGCTGGTCGACGAAGCCGCGCTCGTCTCGGCGCTCGAGCGCGGCCGCCTGCGCGGCGCCGCGCTCGACGTCTTCGAGCACGAGCCCCTTGCTCCAGAGAGTCCGTTGTGGGGACGCCCCGACGTGCTCATCACGCCTCACGTGTCGGGCTTCCACGCCCACTTCTGGCAGGACGTCACCGCTCTCTTTCGCCGACAACCTCCGACGTTTCATCGCCGGTCAGCCGCTGCTCAACGTCGTCGATAAAAGACCGACGGGGTATCAGGGTGAACTTCGAGGTTGCGGGACCGTCCGAACCGTCCGGAACGCTCTTGACCCCGTAATATATCGCTTATATAACATATCGCTATGCACAGACACGCGGGGGTGCCGGATCGCGAGCTGAAGAAGGGCAGCGCCGAGTTGCTGGTGCTGTCGCTCGTCGATGCGCGCGCCCGGCACGGTTACGAGATCGGCAAGCTGATCGAGACGCGCTCGGGAGGCATGCTGCGGTTCAACATCGCGTCGCTCTATCCGCTGCTCTATCGCCTCGAGAAGCGCGGGTGGATCCGCGGGCGCTGGGTCGAGAAGCCCGCGCAACGTCGCCGCCGGTACTACCGCCTCACGCCGACCGGACGGAAGGTCCTTGCCGCCCAGCGCAGCGGCTGGCGGAACTTCGTCGCGGCCATCGAGCGCATCACGAGTCTCGAACATGCCTGACGAGCAGTGGACGCCGCCGTCACACGGCTGGCGTGACGATATCGAGCGCCGCCTGGCGGCGCTGAGCGTGCCGCCGGTCCGCCGCGTCGGAGATCATCGACGAGATCGCGCAGCACCTCGAGGACCGGTTCAACGAGCTGAAGGCCGCGGGGCGATCCGACGCGGACGCCCGACGCCTGGTCCTTGCCGATCTCGAAGGGCACGCCTGGCCTCCGAGGTCGCGCGCACCGAGCGCGTCTCGACGCTGGAACCGCCCGTTCTCGGGGCAGCGCGAGGAGGTCCTTCATGGGCAACGTGTCGCAGGACGTGAAGTCCACGCGATTCGATCCATGCGTCAGAGCCCGGCTGTTCACAGGGATCGTCATCGGCACGCTCGCGCTCGCCATCGGCGCGAACGTCGCGATCTTCACCGTCACCGACGCGGCCATGCTGCGGCCGTTCTCGTACCCGCAGATCGATCGGATGGTCGTCTCTGGCCGAGAAGACGCGCGCGGGCAGATCATGTCCGTCGCGTGGCCGGATTTCCAGGACTGGCTGACACAGAACCAGGCCTTCGAGTACCTCGGCATCTACCGCGGCGCCGCCGTGAACCTGACGACCGGCGGTCAACCGGAGCGGCTCAACGGCGCGATGGTGTCGTCGGGCGTCTTTGGCGCCGCTGGGATTCCGCCGATGGCTGGCCGCACCCTGCTGCTCGAGGACGATGGGCCGGGCGCCGGGCGCGGTCGCCGTCATCAGTGACCGGCTGTGGCGCACTCGCTTCAGCGCCGACCCGGGTGTGCTCGGACGATCCATCGTTCTCAACGGCGATCCACACACCGTCGTCGGAATCATGCCGCCCGGGATGCGGTTCCCGTCGCGATTGACCGACGTCTGGCTTCCGCTCGGTCCGGTCATCGCCGGCTTTCCTCCGCGCGGGGCGCATCCAGGACTGTTCGTCATCGGCCGCCTCAAGCCCGACGTGTCGTTCGACCGCGCGGCGGCCGACATGGACACGATCGCGCGCCGCCTCGAGAAGCAATATCCAGACTCGAACCAGAATGTCGCGGTCGACATGATTCCGTACTACGAGCAGATCGTGGAGAACATCCGGCCCACGCTCTCGTTCTGTTCGGCGCCGTTGGCTTCGTCCTCCTGATCGGCTGCGCCAATCTCGCGAACCTGATGCTCGCGCGTGGCGGAACGGCGGCAGCAGGAAATTGCGCTTCGGGCGGCGCTCGGCGCCGAGCGTCGCCGCATCGTCCAGCAGCTGCTCACCGAGAGCCTGCTGCTGTCGCTCATCGGCGGCGCGCTCGGGTGTCCTGCTCGCCTGGTGGATGATCGCGCTGCTCGTGGCGTCGCGGCCCACGACGATTCCGCGGATCGATCTCGATGGCCATCGATCGTCGCGTGCTGGCGTTCTCCGCGCTGCTCTCTATCGTGACGGGCGTCGTCTTCGGCCTCGTCCCTGCGATTCGTGGCTCGTCCGCGGATCTCGTCGGCACGCTCGCGCACGCGGGCCGCGGATTGAGCCTCGCGCCGTCCACGGCGATTCCGGTCGGCGCTGGTCGTGGCGGAGGTCGCGCTCGCGCTGACGCTGCTCGTGGGCGCCGGCCTCATGATTCGCAGCTTCGCGAAGCTGACCGCGGTCGATCCCGGATTCGATCCCGAGAATGTGGTCACGATGCGCATCACGCTGCCACCCTCGGAGATACGCGGATCAGGCGCGCTGGATCGCGTTTCACGACGAGCTGGTGCGCCGTGTTGCCGCGATCCCCGGCGTCACGGCCGCTGGCCTCAATAGCGCGCTGCCCCTCGAGGGTGGCGGCGCGGAATCGCCCGTGATCGCGGAAGGACAGGCGCTGCCGGCGCCTGGTCAGCCGGGCACGATGTGCCTCTTCCAGGCCAGCAGCCCCGACTACCTGAAAGCGATGAGCGTGCCGCTGCTCAAGGGACGATTCTTCACGTCGCACGACGTCGCCGGCTCGGCGCCGGTCGTCATCGTGGACGACGCGCTCGTGCGGAAGCTGTTCGGTGACGACGGAGCCGCTCGGCAAGCGGATCGCGTTCGAGTTCGGCGGCAATCACGGTCATCCGAGCCGATCTGGCGCGAGATCGTCGGCGTCGTTCACCATGTCCGCCACTACGGCCTGACCTCCGAGCCGCCGTTCGTGCAGGTCTACGTGCCGGTCGACCAGCTGCCGCTATGGTTCGAGCAGCGGCAGGCCCTCGATGGCCGTCGTGGCGCGCACGAGCCTGACGCCCGAAGCGGTCACCGGGTCGATCCGCCGGGAGATCGCGGCATCGATCCGGACATTCCCGTCTACGGCGTGCAGACGATGAGGCAGACTACGTCAGCCAGACGATGGAGCAGCCGCGGCTTGGCGTGGTGCTGCTGGTCGGCTTCGGCGGGCTGGCGCTCCTGCTGGCGCTGATGGGCATCTACGGCGTGGTGGCGTACTCGGTCGCGTAGCGAACGCAGGAAATCGGCATCCGCATGGCGCTCGGCGCGACGCGGCGAAACGTGCTTCAGCTCGTGCTCGGGCGCGCGGTCGTGCTGATCGCGACGGGCGTCGCGCTCGGCGTCGGCGCGTCGCTGGCGCTCTCGTCCATTTTGCGCACGCTGCTCTTTCAGGTGTCGGAACGGGATCCCGCCACGTTCATCGCGATCGCCCTTGCGCTGGCCTGCGTCGGCGTCATCGCCAGTGCCCTCCCGGCTCGTCGCGCGACGAAGGTCGATCCGATTGTGGCGTTGAGGGCGGAATAGATCTCGGGTTCGTTGGTTCGGGGTTCGGGGTCAGGTTCGGGGAACCCCGAACCTGCGTTAACATCCCGCCGTGGCCCTGCCTGCAACCGAGCCAGAACCCGAGCTGGCGACGCTCGCCGACCTGCCGTTTCACGTCCTCGGGCGTCATCCGAAGCCGCTGCTCGTCGGACGCGCGGTCGGGACGACGATTGAGGGGGCCTCGACGCGAGACTGGTTCGAGCGGCTCAGAGATCTCTCGCTCGGGCTCTCAGCATTCGGCGTGGCGTCCGGAGATCGCGTGGCGATTGTGTCGGAGAGCCGGCCCGAGTGGCTGCTCGCGGATCTGGCGCTCCTGGCCGCTGGCGCAGTCACCGTGCCCGTCTATCCAACGCTTTCGGCCCAGCAGGTGCAGTACATCCTGGCCGACTCCGGCGCGCGTCTCGCGATCGTGTCGAACGCGGAGCAGCTCGCGAAGATCCAGCACGTTCGCCATCAACTGCCGCGCCTCGAAGCTATCCTGCTCTTCGACGGCGACTCGTCTCCCGCGGCATCCGTGCTCTCGTTCGCGACGGTGCTCGAGCGTGGGCATGCGCGAATGGTGGCCGAATGGGGCATCGCGCGGGAGTTCCGTGACGCCGCGCGGCGCGTGCGGCCCGAGCAGCTGGCCACGATCATCTACACCTCGGGGACGACGGGCGAGCCCAAAGGCGTCATGCTCTCGCACGGCAACCTGATTGCGAACCTGCTGGCGTCGCAGTCGGTGCTCGAGGTCGGCGAGGGCGACGTGGCGTTGTCGTTCCTGCCGTTGAGCCACGGCTTCGAGCGCCTGGTCGTCGTTTCTGTATCTCGCGAACGGCGTGACGACGATTTTCGCGGAGTCGCTGGAGACCATCCGCCGGGATATCGTCACCGTCCGGCCGACGATCGTCACCGGCGTCCCGCGCGTCTACGAAAAGATCCAGGCGAACATCCTGGCGGGTGGCGCCGCGCTCGGCGAGCCGCGCCGGACGCTGTTCGGCTGGGGCGTCAGGGTGGGCCTCGCAAGAGCGCGCAAGGCATCGCGGTCGCAGCGTGTTGGTCCGCTCCTGTTCGCTCCAATCCGCGATCGCGGATCGGCTCGTATTCGCGCCGATCCGCGACAAGGTTGGCGGACGCCTGCGCATTCTGGTCTCAGGCAGCGCGCCGCTGCCCGCGAGCGTCGGCGAATTCTTCTCCGCCATCGGCCTGCCTATCATCGAAGGATACGGGCTCACCGAGACCGCTCCGGTCCTCACCGTGAACCCGCAGGACGCGCCTGCGGCTTGGAACCGTCGGCAAAGCGATCCCGGGTGTGGAGCTGCGCATCGCCGACGACGGCGAGATCCTCGCGCGCGGCCCGAACGTGATGAGCGGATACCACAACAAGCCCGAGGCCACCGCCGAAGTGTTGCGCGATGGATGGTTCCACACCGGCGACATCGGCACGCTGGATGCGGACGGCTATCTGACCATCACGGATCGCAAGAAGGATCTGCTCGTCACCTCGGGCGGCAAGAAGATCGCGCCGCAGCCCATCGAGGCCGTGCTCAAGCGCAGCCCGCTCGTGGCGGAAGCGGTCGTGCTCGGCGACCGGCGCAAGTTCGCCGCCGCGCTGATCGTTCCGGACTTCGCCGCGCTCGAGCGCCGCCTTCGCGACCTGGGCCGTCCGCCGGTCGTTCGCGCGCCTCAGGACGTCCCCGAGCCCGGTCGAGGGGCCACCGAGCGCGACCGCTTCGTCCGCAGAGACGACGTGGTCGCGTTGTATGACGAGATCGTGGACGGCCTCAACCGCGAGCTCTCGCAGTTCGAGCGAATCAAGAAGATCAGGCTCCTGCCGCGAGAATTCTCGATGGCCTCGGGAGAGCTGACGCCGACGCTGAAAGTCCGTCGGAAAGCCGTCGAAGAGAACTGGCGTCAGCTGATCGAGGAAATGTACGGCAGTCGAGGACAGATGACGGTCTGACCGAGGATCGAGGACCGAGGAACTACCTCTCATTCGGCGGCGGCTCGATGTGGATCACGGCGTCGGCAATCTGCGGGTATTTTTCCATCAGGCGATCCTTGACGACGTGCGACAGTTCGTGCGCCCGCGTCAGCGGCATCGCGGCCGGCAGCCAGACGTGCAGGTCGATGAACGCGTGATCGGACGACCCGCGCGATCGGATCTGGTGGCAGCCGAGCACCCCGGGGACGCTCATGACCACCCTGTGCACGTCCCCTTCGTCGATGACCACGCGGTCCGACAGGATGCGTGAGGTCTCGCGCGCAATCTGATAGCCCGTGTACGCAATCAGAACCGCAATCACCACGCCGCCGATGGGATCCAGCAGCGGAAACCCCATCCAGACCGCCGTCAGCGACACCAGCACGCCGATCGTCGCGAAGACGTCGCTCCGCGTGTGCATCGAGTCGGCCAGCAGCAGCTCGCTGTTGAGCCGTCGTCCTTCGCCGGCTTCGTAGCGCACGACCCAGAGATTGACGAGCAGCGTGGCGATCATCACGCCAAAGCTCACCGGCGTCACCTGCGGCGGGGTCGGGTTGGCCAGGCTCTTCAGCGCCGAGCGGCCGATCTCGAGGACGGCGAGCAGCAGGAAGATGAAGATGCCGGCGGCCGCGAGGGTCTCGTACTTGCGGTGGCCGTACGGATGATCGTCGTCGGGCGGCATGCGCGAGGCGCGCAGGCCGACGAGGCCGATCACGTTGGACGCGCCGTCGGTGAGCGAGTGGAAGCCGTCCGAGACGACGCTGACGGCTCCGGTGGCGTAGCCGAGCACCAGCTTCGCCAGGGCGACCCCGATGTTCAGGAGCAGGACCCGCAGCAGCACACGCGAGACCGCCCGATATCGGAGCGGCGTGGGCGGCACGCCAGGCTCCGCGTTCAGAATACGTGGGCGTGGGCCATCGGCCACCAGCGCAGCTGCACTTTGCCGATGATGTACTTCTTCGGCACGAAGCCCCAGTGCCGGCTGTCGGAGCTGTTGTTCCGGTGATCGCCCATCACGAAGTAGTAGCCTTCGGGAATCACCTGCGGGCCCCAGTCGTCGTGGCTGCGGTACTCCTGCGGCACGAAGCTGTCGTCGAGCGGAACGTCGTTGCGGTAGACCCGCCCGTCGACGATGCGGACCTGGTCGCCTTCCTCGGCGATGATCCGCTTCACGAACGATTTCTCGGGCTTCAGCGGATAGTAGAGCATCACGATGTCGCCGACCTGCGGATCGCCGATCCGGTACGCGAGCTTGTTGACGATCAGGCGATCCTGATCCTGGAGCGTCGGCGCCATGCTCTTGCCTTCGACGCGCGCGACCTGGAAGCCGAACGTGACGATCAGCGTGGCGTAGACGGCGGCCGACGCGAGCGTCTTGAACCAGGCGACCAGCTCCTCGCCGAGACGATTCAGCCACGCGGACGAGTTCTCGAGCGCGAGGCTCGGGCGTCCGACGGCGGCGCCGCGGCGATGGCGGCCGCGGGCTCCGCGCTCGGGACGAGGGGATCGGGCGCGCTGATTGGCGGAACCGACCGGCTCCTGGAACCGCTCCGGCTCGGGCGGCGTGAAACGCGTCGTAGGTGTGCTCTTCCGTGCTCATAGCTTCAAGTACTCGCGCAGGCGCCGCGTCTGCGAGCGGCTGACCGGGATCTCGGTCCCCTTGCCGTCCTTCATCTTCAGGATGTAGTTCCGGCTGAACCAGGGGACGATCTCCTTGATCTTATTGATGTTCACCAGGTGCGACCGGTGCACCCGCCAGAACACGGCGGGATCCAGGCGCGCCTGGAGTTCATCCAGTGTCCGATAGTTGGACGTTCCAGACAAGCTGTTCGTTACAACCCGGATTTGGTCGTCCTCCATCGAGGCGTGGACCACCTCGTCCGCCTGGACCAGCAGGAACCGGTCCTCCACCTTGATCGCCAGCTGCTCGCGCCGCCCGTCCGCTCCGCCAGCATCTGCAGCAGGCGGTCCAGATCCTCGCCGGCCGGCGCCCGCCTGCGCCGTCCGGTCCGCGGCCAGCCGCTTCCGGACCCGCTCGACCGCCGTCGCCAGCCGCTCCGGCTCGACCGGCTTCAGCAGGTAATCGACCGCGTTCACTTCGAAGGCGTCGATCGCGTACTGGTCGAAGGCCGTCACGAACACCAGCTGCGACTCGATGCCGTCCTGCATCACGCGCCGGGCGACCTCGAAGCCGGTCAGCCCCGGCATCTGGACGTCGAGCATGACCAGATCCGGCTGTTCTTCCTCGATTACGCGCAGCGCCTCGACCCGTTGCCCGCCTGCCCGATGATCTCGATGCCGCCGAGCTGCTCGAGCAGGAAGCACAGCTCGTCGCGCGCCAGCTGCTCGTCGTCCACGACGACGGTGCGGAGCGAGGACGGCGGCATGTCAGGCGATGATCGCGCGGCGGCGGCGTTGGCCAGCTCCGGAATCACGATGCGCGCGCAGGTGCCTTCGCCGGGCACGCTGTCGAGCTGCAGCTGATAGTTGGCGCCGTAGATGACGCGGAGCCGCTCGTTGACGTTCCTCAGGCCGATGCCGGTGCCGTTCACGCGTCCGGCCTCCGACGCCGGGATGCCGATGCCGTTGTCGATGACGTCGATGATCGCGTGGCCCTTCTCGCGCAGGCTGCGGATGGTGATGCGGCCTTCGCCGAGCTTCTGCGACAGCCCGTGCTTGATCGAGTTCTCGACGAGCGGCTGCAGCATCATGCTCGGGACGACCAGGTCGAGCGTCGCCGGGTCGATGTGCTTCTCGACCGCAGGCGCGGGCCGAAGCGGATGCTCTCGATGTCGAGGTACTCGTCGATCGCTTCGAGCTCTTCGCGCAGCGTGACGAAGTGCTCCTGGCTGCGGAGCAGCCGGCGGAGCAGCCCCGAGAGCTTGACGATCAGCGTCCGCGCCTTCTCGGGCTCCGAGCGGATCAGCGACGACACCGACGTCAGCGTGTTGAACAGGAAGTGCGGGTTGATCTGGCTCGCGAGCGCGTCGAGGCGCGACGCCATCAGCAGCTTTTCCTGCTCCTGCAGCCGGTGCTCGATCCGCGCGCTGTTCCAGATCTTGATCGGAATCGCGACCGACAGCACCGTGGCGAGCGGGACGACGAACCACATCGCCGGCGACGTCGCGGTGTCGTGCAGGACGAACAGCCGCTTCGGCCACTGGTAGCCCGACCGCCTGGGGGATGATCTCGAGGCCGATCGGCGCCGCCAGCAGGATCACGACCCAGTCGATCTCGAACCGCCGGACCAGCCGCCAGACGTGGCGGTGGAGGCCGGTGAAGAAGAGCGGCGAGAAGTGCCAGATCGCTTCCGGCGGGCAGATCTCGCGCAGGCCGCCGCCGGCGAAGCCGCACCCGATGGCGAAGGGCAGCGCGCCCCATTCGCCGGCGAAGACGGCGGGATGCCCAGCATGACCCCGACGATGGCGCCCGGCGTAGGGGCCGGCGAGCAGTCCGGCGAGGAAGGCGCCCGGCAGCGTCAGATCGGCGGCGTTGTTGTTGAGCAGGAGCCGCGAGATGACCCCGGCGGTGAGCGGGAGGCCCAGGCTGGCGGCGAAAACCAGCCGCTCCGGCCAGTCCCGCTTTTCGGTCAGCAGGATCCGCCGGAACCACGGAAACCGCACCAGCATCGTCGCCAGCACCGCCCCGACGGCGAGCTTGGCCATCAGCGTGAACAGCAGGACCTGCTCGGGCTGAGCAGGGTATTCTGACCTGGCAAGGTAAGTTTAATTATATCAGCGAGGTCCGATGCCTCGGATCGGCTGGTCAAGGCCTGCTTCGACTGCTGTGGTCGATCGCCGCAGTGTTCCGAACCGCGGTCCTCGAACCCTCGGACCTCGAACTGATGTATGATCAGCGCATGATTCGTCCGCTCATCATCGGGTTCGCCACCACGCTGAAGCACTTCTTCAAGCCGAAGATCACGGTCAACTACCCGGACCAGAAGATCCCGGTGTTCCCGAAGTGGCGCGGCAAGCAGGTGCTGATGCGCGACGAGAACGGGCTGGAGAAGTGCGTCGCCTGCGGCCTGTGCGCGGTCGCCTGCCCGGCCGACGCCATCTATCTCGAGGCGGCGGAGAACGACGGCAGCGTCCAGGCCGGTCCGCGCTACGCGAAGGTCTACCAGATCCACAAGACGCGCTGCATCTTCTGCGGCTACTGCGAAGAGGCCTGCCCGGTGTCGGCGATCTTCATGGGCAAGGACTACGAGCTCGCGGTCTACAGCAACAAGGACTTCATCTGGGACAAGACCGACCTGCTGGTGCCGGCGACGCGAGCAAGTATCGCGACGGAGACCGGTGATCGGCGGCCCGCAATCCAATCCCGATGCTAGCCTTGGCGCCCTCGGCGACATTCACGGCGCGTTCGACGCCGCGCGGCGCGATCGTCGCGCGGCATCCCGAGGTGCCCGTCTGGCTCTGCGTCGGCGACATCGCCAGACGACGGCGGGCTACGAGCCGCTCGGCGCGCCGTCTACTGGATTCACGGCAACAACGACAACTTCGACGCGATCGCCGCCGGCGATCTGCCGGCGGATCTCCATCACATTGCCAACGGGACGGTGATCGATCGGTCGAGGGTGTGCGCGTCGCCGGCCTCGGCGGCACCTTTGCGCCGACGCTGGTACGAGACGCGCGCCGACGAGCTGCCGCATCCGTGAAGGGCACGCCGAAGGCCACGGCGCTGGCCGACAAGCGGCGGCACTTCGTGCGCGAAGAGGTCGAGGCGTGCAAGGCGCTGCGTGACATCGACGTCTTGCTGACCCACGAAGCGGCGAAGCCGTTCCGGGCGTTCCCGGCGACGTGGGCCCGACGCCGGGAAGGCGCAGATCAACGAGGTGCTCGGGGCGATGCAGCCGCGCCTGCACCTGTTCGGGCACCATCATCGGTTCTCCGACCAGGAGCGCGAGGGCGTCCGGTCGGTCGGTCTCGACCTCGTCAGCCGCTCGTATCTCCTGATCGACACGCGGACGCTCGAGTACGAACACCGATCCCTGTAAGCCAGGATGTCCTTACCTGATTTTCGACGCGAGCTCGACAAGCGCGTCCTCGTCTGCGACGGGGCGATGGGGACGATGCTGTACGCGCGCGGCATCTTCCTGAACCGCTCGTTCGACGAGCTGAACCTGACGCAGCCGGACCTGGTCGCCGAGGTGCACCAGGCCTACGTGCGCGCCGGCGCCGACGTCATCGAGACCAACACGTTCGGCGCCAACCGCATGAAGCTGGCGCGTTCGGGCTGGCCGATCGCGTGCACGCGATCAACGTGCAGGGGGCGAAGATCGCGCGGCACGCGGCGCGCGACCAGGCCTATGTCGCCGGCGCGATCGGGCCGCTCGGCATCCGCGTCGAGCCGTGGGGCAAGACCGGCGTCGACGAGGCGGAGGAGCATTTTCGCGAGCAGGCGAGCGCGCTGGTCGAAGGCGGCGTCGATCTCTTCGTGCTCGAGACGTTCCGCGACGTCAACGAGATCGGCGCGGCGATCCGCGCGGTCCGCAGCGTCTGCGACCTGCCGATCGTCGCGCAGATGACGACCGAGGAGGACGGCAACAGCCTGGACGGCGTCGCGCCGGAGACGTTCGTGCCCGATCTCGAAGCGCGCGGCGCCGACGTCGTCGGCCTGAACTGCAGCGTCGGGCCGGCGGCGATGCTCGAGACGCTCGAGCGGATGGCCGCGTGGCGCACGTGAAGCTCTCGGCGCAGCCCAACGCCGGCAAGCCGCGCGAGATCGAAGGGCGCAACCTCTATCTGTGCTCGCCCGAGTACATGGCGTCGTACGCGCGGCGCTTCATCAACAGCGGCGTCCGCCTGGTCGGCGGCTGCTGCGGGACGACGCCGGAGCACATCCGCCAGATCAAGATGGCGGTGCGCTCGCTGGCGCCCGGCGCGCGCGCGGCACGGTGCCGGCGGGCGGCGGCTCGGCGGCCGGCGCGGCGCCGGCCAGACGGTGCCTCCCGTCGCCCGCGCGGAGAAGTCGCGGATGGCCAACGCGCTCGCGCGCGGCGGATTCGTCGTCAGCGTCGAGCTGGTGCCGCCGCGCGGCTTCCAGGCCGACGCGCTGGTCGAGCAGGCGCGCCAGCTCAAGATCCGCGGCGTCGACCTCGTCAACATTCCCGACAGCCCGCGGGCGAGCGCGCGGATGAGCGCGCTGTCCGCCGCGGTCCTGGTCCAGCAGCAGGCGGGCGTCGAGACGATCCTTCACTACGCCTGCCGCGATCGGAACCTGCTCGGCGATGCAGTCGGATCTGCTCGGCGCGCACGCGATGGGCGTGCGCAACGTGCTGCTGATCACCGGCGATCCGCCGAAGGTCGGCGACTACCCGGACGCGACCGCGGTGTTCGACGTCGACTCGATCGGCCTGGCCAACGTGGTCGCGCGGCTCAACCGCGGCTTCGACATCGGCGGCCAGCCGATCGGCAGCCGACCGCGCTTTCACATCGGCGTCGCGGTCAACCCGGCGGCGCTGAACCTCGACGAAGAGCTGCGGCGCTTCGCCTACAAGGTCGAGGCGGGCGCCGAGTTCGCCATCACCCAGCCGGTGTTCGACGCCGCCGAGTTCGGGCCTTCATCGAGCGCGTCTCGACGCACGAGATCCCGATCCTGGCCGGCATCATGCCGCTCGAGAGCGTGCGGCACGCCGAATTCATGGCCAACGAGGTGCCCGGCGTCCGCGTGCCCGACGCCGTGGTGGAGCGGATGCGCCGCGCGGACGCCGACGGACGAGCGGCGGAGGAAGGGCTGGCGATCGCGCGCGAGATCGCGGCCGAGATCCGCCCGCTGGTCCGCGGCGTCCAGATTTCGACCGCGCCGCGGGCCATCGACATGGCCCTGGGCGTCATCGAGGCGGTCGAGGCCTAGGACTCACGCGCCCGCCGTCTGTGCCATTTCCGCCATCTGTGGCCTCCGTGTCACTGTGGCCCCTTGTCTTGCCGTTCCGTTGCCGACCGGGATATAGTCCAGTGTCCCACGACGGGGCATCCGGCTTGCTTTACATGATCCGTCGCACGTCGGAGCGGACCGGACCAGTTGATGGCCTTATTCGAGCGCAAAGCCGAGCCGGAGAATGTGACCGGCGACGCGGCCACGCGCGCGCTGTCGGTGGCCGCCGTCGAAAACGACTTCGTCGAGGCCGTCTACGACAAGCTCGCCATGGTCTACGACCTGACCTTCGGCCCGACGCTCCACCCCGGCCGCCTGCAGGCGATCGAGCGGATGGGCATCCAGCCGGGCGAGCGCGTGCTCGAGGTCGGCGTCGGCACCGGGATCAACCTGGCGCTCTATCCGCGCGAGGCCACCGTCACCGGGATCGACTTCACCGCGTCGATGCTCGAGAAGGCGCGCGAGCGCGCCGCGCGCAAGAACGCCGCGCCGGTCCGGCTGCTGCAGATGGACGCCGCCGATCTGAAGTTCGCCGACGACTCCTTCGACATCGTCTACGCGCCGTACCTGATCAGCGTCGTGCCCGATCCGGTCAAGGTCGCGCAGGAGATGCGCCGCGTCTGCCGCCCCGGCGGCCGCATCATCATCCTGAACCACTTCCTCAGCCCGAATCCGTTCCTCTCGCGCATCGAGCGCCTGATCTCGCCGGCCACCATTCACATCGGCTTCAAGTCGGACCTCGACCTGCCCGCGTTCCTCGCGCAGGCGGACCTGAAGCCGGTGTCGATCGAAAAGGTGAACTGGCCGAGGATCTGGTCGCTCGTTACCTGCGTGAAGTAGTTTCCAGTTTCCAGTTGGGAGCCAACCTCAAGCTGGAAGCCGGAAGCCGGAAGCTGCCTCAGAACGGTTTTTCCAGCGACTCCGACTGCGGCGTGAACAGCTCCGCGCCGTTCTCGGTGATGTGCATGTCGTCCTCGAGCCGCACGCCGAACTCGCCGCGGATGTAGATCGCCCGGCTCGTCGCTGAAGATCATGCGCGGCTGCGCCGTCAGCGCCTTCTCCCAGCCGAACATGTTGTTCTTCACCAGGTACGGCCACTCGTGGCCGTCCATGCCCATGCCGTGGCCGACGCGGTGGCGGAAGTACTTGAAGCCGGGTCCGTAGCCGGCGTCGACGATCACCTTGCGCGCGGCGGCGTCGAGCGGCTCGAGCGGCACGCCCGGCCGCGCCGCCTTCAGCGCCGCGGTCTGCGCCTGCTTCACGATGTCGAAGACCTTGCTTCATCTTGTCGGTCGGCTTGCCGAGCACGAACGTGCGCGTGATGTCCGACTGGTAGCCCTCGACCGTGCAGCCGTCGTCGATCATGATGATCGTGCCTTCGCGGATCGTCTGCGGCTGGATCGAGCCGTGGGGGAGCGCGGTGTATTCGCCGACCTGCACGCTGGCCTCGCCGGGGAACCCGACGCGCTGGTAGGCCTGCGCGATCAGGCCGCGACACGTGTTCTGCGTCATGCCGGGCTTCGAGCGCGCGGTAGACCGCCTCGTAGACCTTCAGCGTCGCCTGCGACGCCAGCCGCATCAGCTCGATCTCGTGCGCGTCCTTGATCATCCGGCAGCCGGCGAGATCGGCGTGGCGCTGACCATCTTCAGCTGCGGCGCCGCCTGGGCGACGCTGTCGCTCCAGACGAACTTGGTCGTCTCCTCGATGCCGAGCGCGCCGGTCGCGATGCCGCGGTCCTTGCAGCCCTGCGGCGACGCAGCGCGTAGGGGCTCTCGTCCTCGTTCCAGGTCCGCACGTCGGCCGTGCCGCCGCCGAACGGGCCGAGCGCGATCTGCTCGCGCGCGCGGTCCTCCTCGAACGCCGGGCAGACGAAGAACGGCTCGCCCTTGGCCGGGATGACGCAGGCGAACAGCCGCTCGCCGCCGCCCCAGCGGATGTTGGTGAAGTAGACGAGCGACGTGCCGCTGCGTCAGCATCAGCGCGTCGATCTTCGTGCTGCGGCCATCAGCCGCCGCGCCTTCTCGATGCGCGCGCGCCGCTCGTCGTTGGTGATCGGCGTGGCCTGGCGCGCGCATCGACGTCAGCGCGGCGATCGACGGCGGCAGCGGACCGCCGGCAGTCCTGCGCCGCGCGCTGCGACGCTGAGGCGACGCCGCGCGGCTCGCGAACCAGCGCGGCGGCGGAAGACAAGAGGAACTCGACGGCGAGTGAACATGGATCTCATCTCCGGAGTCGCAGGTTCCGGCCGAACTCGACGAGCGGTCGCATCCTGTAGATCCGCCTTCAGGCGGAAGAGACCGCAGCGCCGATCATATCCGCAATGACCTCGGCGCCGTCGGTCGCGGGGCGCTCGGGCGGCGCGGCGCGCCGACGCGGCTCGAGCGCCGCGCGCCAGCGGCCGGCGAGCAGAGCGTCGTGCGAGATCAGGCGCAGCGCAGGTAGCGCGGCATCTCGCGCGACCAGCACGTGGTACTCGGCGAAGCGGCCGCGCGACGTGTAGACCATCGCCGTGCCGTTGGCGATGCACTCGGAGATGATGCCGTAGCCCGGCTTGGTGATGACCACGTCCGACGGCGCGCGACCAGATCCTCGTAGCGCAGGCCCGCGCTCGTAGATCCGCGTCGTCGATCGCATGGACGCCCGCGGCAGCGCACGGCTGCCGCGCCGGTCAGACGACGGTCCAGCGGTCGCAGGCAGTCGAGCGCCGAGATCGAGCCCGTCGACGCCGTAGCCGCCGAACGACGGCAGCGCGAGCGCGCCGTCGAGCGGCAGCCCCAGCCGGCGCGCGTCTCGTCGCGCGGCGTGCGTCGCGTGGCGCGCGACGAACGGCACGTCGACGATGCGTCTGCGAACGGTCGTCGAAGCCGCCGTGCATCGGCAGCCGCCAGGCGCCGGCGCGCTGCGCGTAGGCGCCGCTGGATCGCCGGAATCAGGTCCGGGCGCCGACGCGCAGGTGCTCGGCGTAGTCCGCGTAGATCCAGTCCCAGGTGAAGTTCGAGACGACCACCGACGGGATGCCGGCGCGCGCGCGCCGCCGCGCAGCCGAGCGGCGGCGCGTCGGCGACGACGAAGCGCGACGTCGTGCGTCGCGCAGCAGCGCCGCCTCGTCCGCCGCGCGCGCGTCGAACGTCGCGTAGAACGCGCGGCCGCGCGCGATGGTCGCCGCGCGCGTCGAGATGCAGGCTGTCGATCTGGACGACGCCGGTGTCGCACGGCCGGTCGTCGAGCTCGAACGGGCACGGTCGATCGTGCGCTCGAGCAGCCAGCGCGCCGCGGCGTGCGCATGAAGATGCGCGACGTCCGGGCTGCCGCGCGCGAACGCGTTGATGATCTCGATCTGCCGCGAGGCGTGGCCGAAGCCGTGGCCGCTGATGTAGAACGCGACGGTCGCGATCAGCTCAGTGCCGTCGCGGCAGCCGCGGCGGCGTCGTCGCCGGTTGCGGCGGCGTCGCCGGCGACGTCGCGCGACGTCCGCGTGGCGCGCCACGGCTCCGGGCAGCGCGACCCTGCAGCACGTCCTCGAGCGTCGCGCGCCGGCACGAAGGTCATGTCGCTTGCGCACCTCCTCCGGCAGCTCGACGAGATCCTGCTTGTTGCCCTGCGGCAGGATGACGGTCTTGATGCCGTGGCGCCGCGCGGCCAGCGCCTTCTCGCGGATGCCGCCGATCGGCAGCACCAGGCCCGACAGCGTGATCTCGCCGGTCATCGCGACGTCGGGCGCGGACCGGAATCGCCGCGCGCCGCCGAGACGATCGCCGTCGCCATGGTGATGCCGGCCGACGGGCCGTCCTTCGGAATCGCGCCGGCCGGCACGTGGATGTGCAGGTCCTGCTTGCTCAGCATCTCGGGTGCGATGCCGAGCGCGACCGCCTGCTGGCGCACGTGGCTCAGCGCGGCGCGCGCCGACTCCTGCATCACGCTGCCGAGCTGACCGGTCAGCGTGAGATGGCCGCTGCCGCCCGGCAGCAGCACGGCCTCGATGTAGAGCACGTCGCCGCCGACTTCGGTCCACGCCAGCGCCGGTCGCGACGCCCGGGCGCGACAGCCGGAACGCGCCTTCGGATCGGAAGCGCGCCGGTCCGAGGTAGTCGGGGACGTCCTTCGCCGTCGACGTGGCCGACGTAGGTCGGCGTCGGTCGCGACCTTCGCCGCGACCTTGCGCGCGATCGTGCCGATCTGCCGCTCGAGCGAGCGCACGCCCGCCTCGCGCGTGTACTCGCTGATCACGCGGCGCAGCGCGTCGTCGTCGATGATCGAGCTGCTCGGGCTTCAGGCCGTGCTCCTCGCGCTGGCGCGGGACGAGGTACATCTGCGCGATGTGGACCTTTTCCTCCTCGGTGTAGCCGCTCGAGCGAGATGATCTCCATGCGATCGAGCAGCGCCGGATGGATCGTGCCGAGCTGGTTGGCGGTCGCGATGAAGAGCACGTGCGACAGGTCGATCGGGACCTCGAGGTAGTGATCGCGGAACGCGTGGTTCTGCGCCGGGTCGAGGACTTCGAGCAGCGCCGCCGCCGGATCGCCCTGGACGCCGACCGAGACCTTGTCGATCTCGTCGAGCATGAGCACCGGGTTCGACGACTCCGGCCGTCTTGCAGCGCCTGCGACGAGCCGCCCGGGCATCGAGCCGATGTAGGTGCGGCGATGGCCGCGGATCTCCGCCTCGTCGCGCACGCCGCCGAGCGAGATCCGCACGAACTTGCGGTTCATCGCCCGCGCGATCGACTGGCCGAGCGACGTCTTGCCGACGCCGGGCGGCCCGACGAAGCAGAGGATCGGCCCCTTCATGTCCCCTTTGAGCTTCCGGACGGCGAGGTACTCGACGATGCGCTCCTTGACCTTGTCGAGGTCGTAGTGATCCTCGTCGAGCACCCTGCGCGCCTCGATCGGATCGAGGCGGTCCTCGGTGCGCTTGTCCCACGGCATCTCGAGCAGCCAGTCGAGATAGGTCCGGATCATCTGGTACTCGGGCGCCGCCGGCGTCATCCGCTCGAGGCGATCGACCTCGCGATTGGCGACGGCGGCGACGTGCTCGGGCAGGTGCGCCTCGGCGATGCGCTTGCGCAGCTCCTGGACTCTCGCCGTCGCCCTCGCCGAGCTCGGACTGGATCGCCTTCATCTGCTGGCGCAGCACGTACTGCCGCTGCGCGTCGGTCATCTCCTTCTCGGCGCGCGACTCGATCTGCCCCTTCAGCTCGAGCACGTCGATCTCGCGCGACGAGCGCCGTCGCCACGGCGTCGAGCTTGACCGACGATGCTGTCTTCTTCGAGCAGCCGCTGCTTGTCCTCCGGCTTCATGTCGAGCAGGCTGGCGAGCAGGTAGGCGATGCGCAGCGGATCGTCGAGCGACGTGACGAGCGTGCGGATGTCGGGCGACAGCCCGGTCGCGAGCGACAGCGCGCGGTCGACGAGCTCCTGCAGCCGCCGGACGTGGGCGTCGATCTCGAGCGACCGCTCGACCGGTTCCGGCAGCGGCTTGATCAGCGCCGTCAGGTAGCCGTTCTCGCTCTGAGGAACTCCGCCCGTGCGCGCGCCACGCCTTCGACGAGCACCCGCACGCCGCTGGGCCCTTGGCCATCTGGCGGATGATCGCGACCGTGCCGACGCGGTGCAGGTCGTCGGCGCCGGGCTCGTCGCTCTCGTTCTTCTGCAGCAGCAGCAGGACCATGCGGTCGCCGGCCAGCGCGCGTTGACCGCCTCGACCGACATCCCTCTACCACGCCGAGCGGCGCGACCGTCATCGGCAGCACGACCGCGCCGCGCAGCGGCACGACCGGCAGCTCGGACGGAAGCGACGAAGTCTGAGAACTCTGCGGAGTCTGAGGACTCTGGGGAGTCTGAGGAGTATCAGCCATCGGTTCTATCAGTCAGTCTAACGTATTCCCGCGCGTGTCGCGGCGGACGCTGCACGAACGCGAGGTCGTCCATGAACGTCCCAAGCCGAAGCATGGTGTCGGCGTCCTCCAATCGCGCGAATTAGCAAGTCCCTGAGATCAATCGGAACCGTGTCGTCTGCTGGAATGCGCGGCAGGCGTCACTCCCACGATCGGCGCGCGTTCCTCGAACGGGATCGCGAACACCGGATACCAATACTGACGCTGGTTGGCCCGTTTCGGATTCCCGATTAACGCCGGCGTCCTCAACATGACGCCCAGCCACCAACACCGGCGATGTGGAACACAACGCGACGGCCCGTACCAGACGAGATAAGCACACACTGGATTTCTGAGAGATCTCGATTGAGAACGGGCGCTTAATATAGGGACGAGAATTCAGAACTGAGGACCCAGGACCAAGGACTCAAGACCAAGGACTCAGGACCAAGGACTCAGGACCAAGGACTCCGGACTAGTGACCAGGGACGAACGACCAAGGACCAAGGACTCACGTGTTTGACATCATCATTTCCGGCGCGGGTCCGGCTGGCAGCGTGGCGGCGACCGTCCTCTCGCGTGCCGGCGCGCGCGTGCTTCTCGTCGATCGTGCCCGCTTTCCCCGAGACAAGCTGTGCGGCGACACGATCAACCCCGGGACGCTGGCCCTGCTGCGACGCCTCGACCTGGCGGCGTGCTTCGAATCGCGCGCGCGACCGATTCACGGCATGCTCCTCACTGGTGAACGGCAGGCCCTGGTGCGCGGCGAGTACACACCGGAGTGTATGGGCTGTCGATTGCGCGGCGCGACCTGGACACGGCGCTCGTGCACGAGGCCGCGCGCGCGGGGGCCCGCGTCGAAGAAGGCGTTCTCGTGCGTGGACCGCTCGTCGATTCGCATCACGAGTCCACGCGCGTGCGCGGCGTCGTGATTGCCGGCAGCGACGGCCGCGACATCAGGGTTCCTGCGCCGCTCGTCATTGCCGCCGACGGGCGTCGATCGCGGATTGCCGTCGCGCTGGGGCTCGCGCGGCACCCGCAATGGCCGCGCCGCTGGGCAATCGGCGCCTACTTCGAGGGCGTGCGGGACCTGGGACCGCTGGGCGAAATGCACGTCCGCGACCGTCGCTACGTCGGCATCGCCCCGTTGCCCTCGGGCGGCGCCAACGTCTGCGTCGTCACCTCAGATCGCACCGGATTGGACCAGCCCGCCGAGGTGCTGCGCCGAGCGGTCGATGGTGACTGGCATTTGGCCGATCGGTTCAGAACCGCCAGCCTCGTGAGCCGGCCTGTCGTCCTGGGCCCGCTCGCCGTCGATGCCATCGACCGCGACGTTCCTGGCCTGCTCCTCGCGGGCGACGCGGCCGGGTTCATCGATCCCATTACCGGCGACGGCTTGCGGTTTGCGATTTGCGGAGCTGAGCTCGCCGCCACCGTCGCGCTCCGAACCCTCGAGCGGCGCGCCGACGACCCGCAAGCGACGCTGGCACAGCTCCGGCGCAAGGCGTTCGCCGCGAAATGGCGGTTCAATCGCACGGTGAGACGGCTCGTCGCCACGCCGTCCGCCATTCACGCCGCCGGGCTCGCCGCATCGGTGTCCCCGACTTTGTTTCGACACGTCATCGCATTTGCCGGTGACGTGCGTCACGTCTGATGCTGAGCTGCACCCACTCGGTCCTCGCGCCGGCAGCAATCCCTCGATTCGGATTGGCGACCGACCGTTGAGCCTCGAAGCCTCGGCGACGCGCACGGTTCCGCGCTGGGCACGTGTCCTCGACGCGGTTGCGATCGTCGCGCTTGCCGTGGGCGCGATCCTGTTCGTGGTCGGCTCCGTCTCCTTGTATCTCGGTTCCGCTCGCGTTCCGATCCGATCGGCCTCGTCTCTGTTTGCTGCTGCCGCGCTCGTGGCCATCAGGCACGCGGCCTTTCCAGCACAACCCCTCCACCGCCGCCTGCGGACGCCCTCCGGGCACTCGCCGCGAATCCGCCCCGTCTTGCTGCCGTGCTGGCGTGTGCCTCGCGGGTCGGCGTCCTCGGCGTGGGATACCTCGCCGTCGTCACCATCGGGTTTGCGCCTTCAGCGACGGGGCTCGAGCTCTCCGCCGATCCGCTGCTCAACCTTCCTGCGCGGTTCGACGCCGGCTGGTACGGCGGCATCGCGCTCGACGGCTACTGCTTCGAGGGACGCTTCGACAAGCAGCAGAACGTCGCGTTCTTTCCGGCGTTGCCGCTGCTGATGCGCGCCGTCGGCTATCCGCTCGGCGCCGTTCGCACCCGGCACCGTGCCGAGGACCGCGCGCATGGCGCGCGTTGTTCTGGGGCGGCGTGATGATCTCGCTCGTCGCCTTCGCGTGGGCGGCGCGCTATCTCGTGGCGGCTCGCGCGCGACATGATCGGCGAGCCGCGCGCGCCCGGCTGCCGCGGCGCTGATGGCCGCGTATCCGTTCGCGGTCTTCTTCAGCGCCCCGTACACCGAGTCGCTGTTCCTGCTCGGCGCGGTCGCCGCCGTCTACCACTTCCGCCGGGCGAGTGGGCTGCAGGCGGCGGCGTGGGGCCTGCTCGTCGGCCTCACGCGTCCCAACGGCTGCTTCCTGAGCATCGTCCTCGCGCTGCCTATCGTCGAGAGTCCGCTGGCGCTCGGCGTTTCCGACGTACCGATCTCCCAGATTGCCAAATCCGTGCTGTCCGCGGCGGCGCCCGGCATCGGCATGCTGCTCTACAGCGCGTATGTGCACAGCATCTGACCGGATGCATGGTTCGGCTGGGCGCGGCTGCACGAAGCGTGGGGCCGCTCGTATCCACGGGCTCGCGCCGATCGGCGGAGCTGGCGCGTACGGCTCGGATTCACGGACGAAGGGCTGCTGCACGTCGTCGAAGACGTGCCCTACGACACGCTTAACAGCCTCGGCGTGATCTTCGCGCTGCTGATGCTGTGGCCGGTGCCGCGGCGGCTCGGCGTGGCGTACGGCGGTCGTTCGTCGCTCGTCAATCTGGACCGCCGCTGCTGGCGGGCGGGCGTCCTGTCGATGGGCGGCTGTCCGCGACGCTGTTCCCGCTGTTCCTGGCGCTGGCCGCGTCGCTGCCGCCCCGCGCCGTCACCCCGCTCATCACCGCGTTCGCCATCGGGCAGGGTCTGGCGCCGCGCTCTTTTTCACCTGGCGGCCGCTTTCTGAACGCATCGGACACTCGGCGCCCGCTTCCGACGCTGTTGAGCCGTCTCAACCGTCCGACGGCGCCGACTCGCGATCGCCAGGTCGAATGCGTGGACTATAATCGAACGGAATCCATGCGAGTTCGTCGCTCCTCCGTCGCTACGCCGGTGTCGATGCGACCGTTGGTCGTCATCCTGCTCGTCCGTTTGCTTCGGCACTCGCCGGCTCTGCCGTCCTCCGTGCGCGCCTCACTCGGCGACGGCGGCTCAGAGCGACTTCGCGCGCGCGGCGGCGGCCGCCATCGCGCACGGCAAGCGCGCGGAGGCGGAGCAGCTGGCGACGGCGCGCGGCGCGTCAGATCCGGCGGCGGCGGTCGTGCTCGCGCAGCTCGCCTCGACGCGCGGCAAGTACCGCGAGGCGCAGGCGCTGCTCGAGCCGATCGTCGCGCGCGAGCCGGCGGGCGACGCCGCGCTG
Source organism: uncultured Acidobacteriota bacterium (assembly GCA_963786615.1). GTDB lineage: Bacteria > Acidobacteriota > Vicinamibacteria > Vicinamibacterales > 2-12-FULL-66-21 > CAWAZT01. The sequence goes on along the minus strand of CAWAZT010000016.1, from coordinate 264,885 downwards.
GAGCTCGCGCTGCTGTATCGCACGATCGGGCCGGAGCGGCGACGCCCAGCCGATCCTCGACGGCGATCTTCCGGCAGGGCGCCTCGTCCTCGGATCCCGCCGTGCTGCTTGCGCGCGGGCGCGCGCCGCGCACGCGCTCAACCGTCCGCGCGACGCCAACGACGTTCTTCCTCGACGCCGAGCGCGCCGGCGGCGATCCGGCGATGGTCGAGACCGCGTGGGGCGGCTGTTCCTCGAGAAGTACAACCAGCCCGAAGCGCTGAAGTCGTTCCAGGCGGCGCTGAAGGCCGATCCCGACTGGGCGCCGGCGCACGCCGGCATCGCGCGCGTGCTCGAGGACGACGATCCGCCGAAGGCGGCCGACGGCCGCGGCGAAGGCGATCGCGATCGATCCCGAGCTGGCCGATCCGCATCTGCTGCTCGCCAGCCTGCATCTCGACGCCGATCGCGACGCCGAGGCGCGCGCCGAGATCGACAAGGTGCTGGCCTTCAATCCCGCGCAGCCTCGAAGCGCACGCGATGCTCGGCGGCGATGGCCTACGTGAAGGACGACAAGGCGACCTTCGACCGCGAGGTCGCGAAGGCGCTCGAGATCAATCCGGCCTACGGCGAGGTCTACCGCCTCGCCGGGCAGCAGGCCGCGAGCCACTACCGCTTCGACGAGGCGGCGGCGCTCGCCGAGAAGGCGCTCGACGCTCGATCCGGCGACACGCCGCGCCGCCGGGCGATCTCGGCATGCACCTGCTGCGCACCGGCGACGAGCCGGCGCGCGCCGCGCGCTCGATCGCTCGTGGCGCGGCGATCCCTACGACGTCGTCACCTTCAACCTGCTCAAGATGCTCGACAACCTCGACCAGTTCACGACGGTCAAGGACGGGGACATCATCTTCAAGATGCACCGCGACGAGGCGCCGGTGCTGCGCGAATACGCGATGCCGCTCGCGCAGGAGGCGCTCAAGACGCTGTCGGCGCGCTACGGGTTCACGCCGACCGGGCCGATCCTGGTCGAGATCTTCCCGGAGCACGACGACTTCGCCGTGCGCAACCTCGGGCTGCCCGGCATGATCGGCGCGCTCGGCGCCTGCTTCGGGCGCGTCGTGACGATGGATTCGCCGACGGCGCGCGGCCGCCGGGCACGTTCAGCTGGCAGGCCACGCTCTGGCACGAGCTGGCGCACGTCGTCACGCTGCAGATGTCGAAGCAGCGCATCCCGCGCTGGCTGACCGAAGGGATCTCGGTCTACGAGGAATCGGTGCAGCGCCCCGAGTGGGGGCGCGACATGGAGGTCACCTTCGCGCGGGCGATGGACAAGCGGCAAGGTGCTCAAGCTGCAGCGATCTCAACGCCGGCTTCACGCGCCCCGACACGATCTCGCTCGCCTACTACGAGGCCTCGCTGCTCGTCGAGCACATCGTCGCGTCGCGCGGCCAGCCGGCGCTGCGACGCGCTGGTGCGAGTCGTACGCGCGACGGCATCGACACCGACGCGGCGCTGAAGCGCGCGCTCAACGTGCACGATCGACGATCTCCAGGCGACCTTCGACAAGGCGCTCGAAGACGAAGTTCGGTGACGATGCGGCGCGCGCTGCACGACTCCGACAAGCCGGTCGACGCGAGCTCGCTCGAGGCGCTGAAGGCGGCCGCCGCGGCGAAGCCGGAGAACTACATCGCGCAGCTCGCGCTCGGCCAGGCGCTGGCGGCGGCCGGCGACCCGTCGGCGTACGCGCCGCTGCAGCGCGCGTCGGTGCTGGTGCCGACGGCGATCGGCCCCGAGAGCCCGCACGCGCTGATGGCGGCGCTCGCCGAAAAGCTGAACGACCGGCCGCGGGCGATCAAGGAATACGAGGCGCTGCTCGCCGTCCGACCACACGAACGTCGAGGCGGCGCGCAAGATGTGGACGCTCGCGGAAGCGGCCGGCGACGAGCGCGCTGACGACCGCTCGCGCTCGACCCGCGTCGTCGCGCTCGACCCGTTCGACGCCACGGCGCACACCGGCTGGGGCCGGCTGGCGCTCGAAAGCAAGCGACGCCGCCGTCGCGACGCGCGAGTTCCGCGCGGCGCATCCAGACCGGCGCGCCCGACAAGGCCGCGGCGCACTGCGACCTCGGCGAAAGCTATCTGCTCGCGGCCGACCGGCCGACGCCAAGAAGGAAGCGCTCGCGGCGCTCGAGATCGCGCCGAGCTTCGAGCGCGCGCAGGAGCTGCTGCTCAACGCGGTCGGGAGGAAGTCGATGACAGCTGGCGCTGGCTGCGCGTCTCGTGCTGCTCGGGGCAGCCGCTGTGGCCGCTGCTGACCTGCCTGCGGCGATCGGCTCCTCAGCGTCGACGTGCGCGCGCAGCCGCCGCCGGCGCCCGCCGCGCCCGACGCGCGCTTCGCCGGCCTGCAGTGGACGTTCGTCCGCATCCACTACACGGCGTGGACGATGCCGCGCCGCGCCGGGCTATCAGCATGTACGACGAGCCGTGGTACATCGACGCGCCGGCGGCCGACTGGAACCTCTCGCGCCGCGTCCGCACGCGCGACCGCCATCCAGGTCAACGATCCGATCGACCATCACGATCGAGGATCCGGAGCTCTTCAACCATCCGTGGATCTACATCGTCGAGGGCGGCAACCTGCGGCTGAACGAGACGCGAGGTGCCGATCCTGCGCGAGTTCCTGCTGCGCGGCGGCACGCTGACCTTCGACGACTTCCACGGGCCGATCGAGTGGGCCAACGTCGAGCGCGAGCTGAAGCGGGTGTTTCCCGATCGCAAGATCATCGACCTGCCGAAGGACCATCCCGATCTTCAGCTGCTTCTACAAGATGCGACGGCTTCCCGCAGACGCCGGGGCTCGGCTCGTTTCTGCAGGGCCGCACGTGGGAGAAGGGCGGCTACGTCGCGCACCTGCGCGCGATCGAGGACGACAACGGCCGCGCGATGGTGCTGATCAACTGGAACGTCGGACATGGGCGACGGCTGGGAGTGGTCGAACGCGACCGAGTATCCGGGTTACGTGAAGTACACGGCGATGGCGTACCGGATGGAGATCAACGAAATCATCTACTCGCTGACACATTGATGGACACCACCCAGCAGACCGGAATGACCGCGGTCGCCGAGCGCGTCGCCGACGGGCCGCGACCGCATCCTCGCGCGAGATCCGCAAAGTCATCGTCGGGCAGGACGCCGTCATCGACCAGGTGCTGATGGCGCTCTTCACCGGCGGGCACTGCCTGATCACCGGCGTGCCCGGGCTCGCCAAGACGCTGCTCATCAAGACGCTCGCGCGAGATCCTCGACCTCGTCGTTCAAGCGGATCCAGTTCACGCCGGACCTGATGCCGGCCGACATCACCGGCACCGAGGTGCTCGACGAGGACGACGGGCACCGCAGCCTGCGCTTCGTGAAGGGGCCGATCTTCGCGCAGATCCTGCTCGCCGACGAGATCAACCGCACGCCGCCGAAGACGCAGGCGGCGCTGCTCGAGGCGATGCAGGAGTACCACGTCACCGCCGCCGGCCGGACCTATCCGCTCGAGCGGCCGTTCTTCGTGCTCGCCACGCAGAACCCGATCGAGCTCGAAGGCACCTACCCGCTGCCCGAGGCGCAGCTCGATCGCTTCATGTTCAACATCGTCGTCTCCTACCTGACCGAAGACGACGAGGTGCGGGTCGTGACGCAGACGACCGGGACCGACGCGCCGGCGCCGGCGCGGGTGCTGAACGGCGCCGACATCCTCGAGTACCAGCAGCTGGTGCGGCAGGTGGTCGTCGCCGAGGAAGTCGCGCGCTACGCGGTGCGGCTGGTGGATTCGTCGCGGCCCGGCCGGCAGCAGGACCTGCCGTTCGTCAAGGACTGGGTGAAGTGGGGCGCCGGGCTGCGCGCGTCGCAGTCGCTGATCCTGGCGTCGAAGGCGCGGGCGCTGATGCACGGGCGCTATCACGTCTCGGTCGCCGACATCCGCGCGCTGGCGCACCCGATTCTGCGCCACCGCATCATCCCGAACTTCTACGCCGAGTCGGAGAAGGTGACGTCGGACATGCTCGTCGATCGGCTGATCGAGGCGGTGCCGCCGCCGCGCAGCGGAATGTAGCCATGGCCCGCGACCGCCGACGCGCCGCGACGTCCGCTTTCTCGATCCCGCCGTGATCGCGCGGCTGGGGTCGATGGAGCTGAAGGCGCGTACCGTGGTCGAGGGGTTCCTGTCCGGGCCTGCACCGCAGCCCGTACAAGGGATTCAGCGTCGAGTTCGCCGAGTACCGCCAGTACCTGCCGGGCGACGACCTGTCCACGCTCGACTGGAAGGTCTTCGCGCGGACCGACCGGCACTACGTCAAGAAGTTCGAGGAAGAGACCAACCTCGAGTGCCACCTGCTGCTCGACGTGAGCGCGTCGATGGCGTATCGCGGCGGCGCGCGCGATGAGCAAGCTCGAGTACGGCAGCGTGCTCGCCGCGTCGCTCGCGTACCTGATGAACCGGCAGCGCGACGCGACCGGGCTGATCGAGTTCGACGAGAAGATCACCGCGCGGCTGCCGGCGCAGCGCGCGCGCCCGGGCCACCTGCACGCGATCCTGCTCGCGCTCGAGCGGATCGTGCCGGGCAGCGCATCGGACGTCGAGCCGCCCGCTGCACCAGCTCGCCGACGCGCTCGGCAAGCGCAGCCTCGCCGTCCTGATCTCCGATCTGCTGGACGATCCGGACGCGGTCGTGAAGGGGCTGAAGCACCTGCGCTTCCGCGGCACCGACGTGATCGTCTTCCAGGTGCTCGATCCGCACGAGCTGCAGTTTCCGTTCAAGGGCGCGTCGCGCTTCACCGACGTCGAGAGCGCCGACGAAGTGACCGCGGAGCCGTCGCAGGTGCGCGAGGGTACCTCGACGGCGATGGCGGCCCTGCGCGCGCGCTACGAGCAGGAGCTGCGCGGCGCCGGCATCGATTTCCTGACGCTCGACACCTCGAAGCCGCTCGACTTCGCGCTGCTGGCCTACCTCGACGCGCGATCGCGAGCGGAAGTAGGCGGACCGCCGATGCGCTTCCTCACACCGCCTACCTGATCGGCGGCGTCCTCATCGCGCTGCCGATCGTCCTGCACCTGTCTGCGGCGCGACGTGGCGCCGCCGGTGCCGTTCACCGCGGTCAGCCTGCTGCCAGGCCAGCCAGTGGATCGCTCGCGGCGGCACCGGCTGCGCGACATGCCTGCTGCTCGCTGCGCGCGTCGCTCGCGCTGCTGCTGCTGGCCGGCGTCGTTCGCGCGGCCGTATCTCGCCGGGTCGCCGCGGCGACGCGGCCGACCATCGTCGCCATCGATCGGTCGTTCAGCATGGCGCTCCGGCGCGCATCGAGCGCGCCCGCGAGCTGGCGCGCCAGGCCATCGACGAGGCGCCGGCGATCGCGTCGCGCTCGTCGCCTTCGACGAGCGCGCCGACGTCGTCGCGCCGTCGGGACCGTCGCCGACGCGCGCGCCGCGCTCGATCCGCGTCGCAGGCCGGCTTCGCGGGCACCCGCTATGCCGCGCTGTTCGACAAGGCGCCGAGCTGCTGCTGGACGATGGTCGCGGCACGGCTGATTGTCGTGACGGACATGCAGCGGAGCGGCTTCGACGGCGGGATGGCCGCGCTCGCCGGACGGTTCGAGCTGATCTCGTCCGCGACGTCGGCGGCGCCGGCGCGCAACCTCGCGGTCATCGATGCGCGCGCTCGATCGGCGTCGCGTCGTCGCCACCGTGCGCAACTTCGGCGCCGCGCCGCGCGACGACCGACGTGCGGCTGGAGACGATCGGCTCGATCCCGCGCAAGCGCGCGTGACCATTCGCGGCCGGCGACGCCGTCGACGTCGCGTTCGACGAGCCGCGCGCGTCGCAGGCGCGTTCGACGTCGCGATCGACGACGCGGACGGGTACGCGGCCGACAACGTCCGCTATGCGCTCAACGCGACGCGGACGCTGCCGCGCTGCTCATCGTGGACGGCGCCGCGGGGAGCGGCGACGGGTTCTACCTGTCGCGCGCGCTGCACCGCTGGCGGGGACGAGGGCCGGACTTCGACGTCCAGACCGTGACCGGCAGCGCGTTCGCCGCGATGACGGCGCACAGCTGCGCGAGCAGTCGGTCATCGTCTGCTCTCGACGCCACGGCCTCGACCGCCGCGTCGGCGACCCGCTGCGGGCGTTCCTCGAGGCCGGCGGCGGACTGTTCATCGCCGCCGCGCAACGACGTGGACGCTCGGTCATCGTCGACTGTCCTCGACTGGACGCCGCCGCTGGCGCCGCGCGAGCGTGCCGCGCGAGGGCGTGCTGGCCGCGACCGATCTGCGCCATCCCGTCTTCAGGCCGTTCGACGCGGTCGCCGCGAACTTCGGGCAGGTGGCGTTCGAGCGCGCCTGGCAGATCGATCCCGCCGGCGACTGGCGGGTCGTCGCGCGCTACACCGAGGGGCGGCGGCGCTCCTCGGAGCGGTCCGGCGGGCCAGGGCCGCGATCCTGCTCTTCACCTCGGACGTCGATCGACGATGGAACGACTTTCCGCTGCATCCGACGTTCGTGCCGTTCGCGCAGGAGATGGCGCGCTACCTCGGGGCGCGCGCGCCGGCCACCGCGGCTGCTCGTGGCGGACGTGCCGCCGGGTGTTCCCGCCAGGCCTGGCGTCGCGCAGACGCGGCGGCCGGACGTGGCAGTCAACGTCGATCCGCGCGAGAGCACCATCGATCGGGTCGACGCCAGCGGAGTTTGCGCGGCTCGTGACGCAGACCTCGGCCGACACGCAGGCGTCCGCGCGTCACGGGTCGGGCAGCAGACGGAAGCGAAGCAGCACTACTGGCGCTACGGGCTGATGCTGATGCTCGGCGCCCTGATTGCGGAGGCGTTCGTCGGCGCGAAGGGGTCGTAGAATCGCAGGACGTAGGAGTGTAGATGGTCAGAAGGTGAGAAGGTAGAACGGAAATCGGGCGCGGTGGCAAGGACACCCGGTCCGAGCTGCAGCAGCATTTGCACGGCGTTCGCCGGCGGTGGGCGACGCTCGTGTGGCTGCAGGTGTGGCGCGCGGGTGTTCCTCGTCGTCGCGGCTGTCGTGGTTGCGGCCACCATCGCGGACCGATGGCTGGCGCCCGACGGCGTCTCGCTGCTGCTGCTGGCGCATCGTCGCGGCTCTGGCGGCACTTGGAGCGCCGTCTCGCTGATCTGGCCGCATCGGCGGCAGCCCGGACGACCTGCGCGTCGCGCGCTTCGTCGAAGAGCGGTGCCCGGAGCTCGACGACACGATCGTGACGGCGGCCGATCTCGATCGTCAGCAGAGGCCGAGCGCGCCGATGGGTTTGCGCCGCTGGTCATCGGTCGGGCGATCGCGCGCCTTCGTGCGCTCGATGCCTCCGAGGTCGTGCTTCCACGCGCGTTGAGGCGCGCCGTCCGTTCAGGCCGCGCTTGGCGCGGCCGCGCTGCTTGTCGGCGTTCGTTCTCGCGGCTCCGTTTGCGGCGCACGTGCTGGAGGTGGCGCGCCTGCGCTTCCTGCCAGGCACGATCGTGATCTCGGTTCAGCCGGGAGACGTGCGGATGGCCGCCGGCCGGCCGTTGCGCATCGTCGCACGCGTCGACGGACGCGCGGGCACGCTGACGCACGTGACGCCGACGCTCGCGCTCGAGTCCGAACGGTCAGGTGCGGACGATCGCGATGGCAGCCAGGCCGACGGCGCTACGCCGTCACCATCGATCGCGTGGATCGTTCGTTCGGCTATCGCGTGCGCGCCGGGCGGGCGGCCTCGCGCCCTATTCGGTGACCGCGCTGCATCCGCCGCGCGTCCAGCGCATCGAGCTGCGCTACGAGTATCCGTCGTTCACGGGTCTTGCAGTCGCACGACGAGGGCAACGGCGGCGACGTCTTCGGGCCGGCCGGGACGCGCGTGCGGCTGCGTCGTGAACCGACAAGCCGGTCGTCGACTGGACGCTCGCGATGGCCGCCGGAAAGCCTGGCCGCCGATCTGGCGCAGCGTCGACGATCGGACGCTCGAGTCCACGCATCACGGTGACCGAGGACGGCGGGTATCGCGTCGCCCTCGCCGATGCGGACGGCCTGACGTCGGAGGGCATGGAGTACTTCATCCGCGTGATGGACGATCGGCCGGCGGACGTCCACTTCCTCCGTCCGGGCGGCGATCAGGGCATCACGCCGCTCGAGGAAGTCCCGATCGAGGCGCGCGCCGACGACGATTTCGGCATCGCCAGCTTCGACCTGGTCTACGCGGTCGCGGGCGGCGAAGAGAAGGTCGTGCCGTTCACGTCCGTCGCCGGCACCAACGTCGCGCGCATCGGCTCGCGCATGCTCGCGGCGGAAGATCTGGGCGTCAAGCCTGGCGACGTCATCAGCTACTACGCGCGGGCGCGCGACGTGCCCGCGCGAAGCCTTCGACGCTGTCGCGGAGCGAGATCTTCTTCCTCGAGGTGAAGCCGTTCAACGAGGAGTACACGCTCGCGCAGAGCCAGGCGATGGCCGCGGCCACGGGCACCGAGCTCGAAAGCCTGATCGCGGCGCAGAAAGAGATCATCAGCGCGACCTGGAACCTCGAGCGGCGTTCGGGCGCCGGACGATCGGCCACCGACATCAAGGCGTTGCCGACGCGCAGGTCGAGCTGAAGACGCGCGCCGAGCAGTCGACCAGCGGTCAGCGGCCGCGACGACGGACGGTTCCGGGACGTCGCAGCAGATCTCGACGCAGGCCGAGCCTGCGGCCAATCCCGTGACCGACGCGATTACGTCGATGGGACGCGCCGTCCAGCAGCTGCGACGACAAGACACGTCGGACGCGATCCCGCACGAGATGGCGGCGCTGAACGCGCTGCTCAAGGCGGAAGCGGAGATCAGACGCAGACAGGTGCTCGCAGCAGAGCAGCGGCGGTCGAGCGGCGGGAACGGCCGTCAGGGTCAGGATCTGTCCAACCTGTTCGATCGCGAGCTGAAGCGCCAGCAGCAGACCAACTACGAGACCAGGGCGCAGATCGAAGAGCAGCCAAACGACAAGGAAGGCGCGAGCGCGCTCGATCGGATCCGCGATCTGGCGAGACGGCAGGAAGAGCTGAGCCGCCAGCAGCGCGATCTCGCGAGCTCGGAGCTGCCGGCCGACGAGCTGAAGCGCGAGCTCGAGAAGCTGATGCGCGAGCAGAACGAGCTGCGCAGGCAGGCGGACGATCTGGCGAAGCAGATCGAGCGCAGCGCTCAAGCGTCGCGAGTCCGGACAGGACGCGCAGAAGGGCATGGGTCGCGCCGCCGATCAGATGCGGAGCGCCGCGTCGGAGCTCGGACGCGAGGACGCCGCGTCTGCGGCGGCGCGCGGAGAGCAGGCGGCACGCGAGCTGCAGAGAGCTCGAGAGCCGGATGCAGAGCGCGTCGCCCGAAGCGAGACGCCGCGCGCTCGGCGATCTCCAGCTCGAGTCGCAGCAGGCGGCCGACGCGCAGCGCCGCATTGCGAGCGAAGCGCAGCAGCTCGATCGGCAGGCTGGCGGCACGGCCGACGCGAGGCGCCGGCTGGCCGGCGAGAAGGAGAGCGTGGCCGATCGCGTCGACGCGCTGCGGCAGGCCGCGCGTCGCCTGGCGGCCGACCCGAAGGCTCCCCAGTCCGATCGCGCGGCGGTCGCCGAGGCGCTGAAGGAGCTGGATCGTCAGCAGCTCGACCGACCGGATGCGCGCGTCGGCCCGGCAGATGCGCGAGGACGCGACGTCGGGAAGCAGAACGCCGGGCCGCACGCCGATGGCGGAGACGGAGCAGCAGCTCGCCGACACGCTCGACCGCGCGGCGAAGCGGCTCAACGGCGCGGACGCCGGCGGCGCGAAAGGGGATACGCAGCGTCTCGCCGATCAGCTCGATCAGGCTCGCGACGCGCGCGATCGCCTCGCGCGGCTCGAGAAACAGATCAGGGACAAGGAAGCGGAATCGAAGCAGCGTCCGAGGCTCGCGCGGCGGCCGTGCCGGCAGTGCCGGGCCGGAGGGACCGCGCGGTCAGCGCGGCTCGCAGGGCGAGGGACAAGGCAGCGGAGACCTCGCACGCCTCAAGGACGACTACGCGCGCGCCGTGCAGCAGTCGAAGGAGCTGCTCGATCGCCTGCAGCGCGGCACGCCCGATTCGGGCCGCAACATGTCGACCCCGGAAGAGCACGAGTGGAGCCGCTCGGCGCCCGGCACCGAGGCGTTGAAGCAGGACTACGCGAAGTGGCAGGCGCTCGGCAAGGACGTCACGCAGGCGCTCGAGCGCTACGAGGGCAGCGCTGCGAGCAGGCTGTCGCGCGCGTTGACGGCCGACCGGCTCCGCGCCGGCGGCAGCGACCGCGTGCCTGACGCCTACCAGAAGCGGATTGCGAAGTACTTCGAGTCGCTCGCGAAACGCTGAGAATGACCTTCGCGAACCCCTTGCCCTGGTGGGCGGTCGCGCTCGTCGCGGCCGCGGCCGCGCTGGTCGCCTGGATCGCCTATCGTCGCGTTTCGATTCCAACGGCAGGACGAGCGGTCCTCTCGTCGCTCCGGTTCGTCACGCTCCTCTGGCTCGTGATCTGTCTGATGCGGCCCGATGGCGCGTCCACGAGCGTCGGACATGCGGGACGCCATCGTGCCGGTCCTCGTCGACGCGTCGCGGAGCATGTCGCTCGAGGACGCCGACGGGGCGCGCCGCATCGATCGCGCGCGCGACATGGTCGATCGCGACCTGCTGCCGGCGCTGGCTCCGGCTTTCACCCGGAGGTCCTGCGCTTCGGCGAGCGGCTGGTTCCGGCGGAGCCGTCGGCGCTCGCGGCGACCGATCGGCGCACGAGCCTCGGGGCGGCGCTGCAGGCGGTCCGCGAGCGCTATCGCGGACGTCCCGTCGCGGGCATCGTCCTTGCTCTCCGACGGCGGGGACAACGGCGACCTCGACGCGGCGGTCGAAGCGTCTGGCGGGCCGCCCGTGTACGCCATCGGCATCGGCCCGAAGGCCGTCTCGCGCGATCGCGAGGTCGTCGGCGTGACAGCCACCGAGTCGGTGCTGGCGGACGCGCTGGTCGACATCAGCGTGGCGGCGGTGTCGCATGGCTACGGCCGGACGCCGTTCGAGCTGCGGCTGCTCGAAAACGGCCGGCCGGTCGACCTGCGGCGGGTCACGCCGGCGGCCGACGGCGTGCCCGTCAGCGAACGGTTTCACGTCTCTCCGAGTCGCGACGTGCCGACCGTCTACACGGTGGAGATTCCCGCCGGCGCCGGACGAGATCGTCGGCGGAGAACAACGCCCGCAGCGTCCTCGTGCCGCCTCCGGCGCGCCGCCGACGCGTGCTGCTCGTCGAAGGGGCGCCGGGCTTCGAGCACAGCTTTCTGAAGCGCGCGTGGGCCGGCGATCGCGGGCTCGAGATCGATTCGGTCGTTCGGAAGGGACGCGATGATTCGGGCGCGGACACCTTCTACGTGCAGGCCGCGCGGTCGCGCGCCGACGCGCTCACGGCCGGCTACCCGCGAACGCGCGACGCGCTGTTCGCATACGACGTCATCGTCCTGGCCAACGTCGACGTCGCCGAGCTGAAAGGCGTCGACCTCGACCTGACGCGGGCGTTCGTCGGCGAGCGCGGCGGCGGCCTGCTGGTGCTCGGCGCGCGCGGCTTCCAGCATCACGGCCTGCGCGACACGCCGCTCGAACCGGTCGTTCCGCTGGAGCTTGCCGATCGGACCGGCGCGGTCGTGCAGGCGGGGATCTCGCCCGGCGTGAACCGCGTCGCGCTGACGCCGGCCGGCGAAGAACATCCCGTGATGCAGCTGGCGCCGACGCCGGATGAGAACGTCAAGCGGTGGGCGGCCGTGCCGCCGCTGGCGTCGATCTCCGCGCTGGGCGGGCCCACGGCCTGGCGCCGCGGTCCTCGCCGTCACCGGCGGGCCCGGCGGCGCGCCGCGCGCGCTCGTGGCGGTGCAGCGCTTCGGGCAGGGACGCTCGATGATCTTCACCGGCGAGGCCGCGTGGCGCTGGCGGATGATGCTGCCGACGACCGATCAGTCTTACGATCGCTTCTGGCGTCAGGCCGCGCGCTGGCTCGGTCAGGCCACTCCGGACCCCGTCGCGGTGACGCTGCCCATTGCCCCGGCGACCGGAGATCTGTTGACGATGACGGTGGACGCGCGTGATGCCGCGCTTCGTTCCGCAGCGCGATGCGGCGGTGGACGTGCGCGTGACGTCGCCCGACGGACACGTCGATGCGGTCCGGGCCGAGGCGGTGCCGTCGGAGCCGGGCCGCTTCCGTGCGACGACCCGCGCGTCGCAGGCCGGCATCTACCGCGTCACGGCCGACGCGCGCCGGGGCCAGACGTCCATCGGCAGCGCCGCCGGCGCGGTGCTGGTCGGCGGCGTCGATCCGGAGATGACCGACCCGCGGCTGAACGAGGACGCGCTGCAGCGCGTCGCGCGGGCGTCGGGCGGCCAGGTGATTGCGCCGGCGGATCTCCGGACGCTGCTCGAGCGCCTGCGCGCCGGCACGCCCTTCGGCCGCGCTGGCCGTCCGCCGGGACCTGTGGAACACCGGGTGGTCGTTCGCGATGATCGCGCTGCTCCTCGCAGCCGAATGGCTGACGCGCCGCTATTGGGGGCTGCGGTGATCGGCCGCGTTGCGCTGCTGACCGCGCGTGTTGTGGAGCGTCGCCGTCCCGGTGGCGGCGGCGGAACGCTACGCGCTGATCGTCTCCGGCGCCAACGGGGACGACTCGTACCGCGAGCAGTACGAACGCTGGCGTCAGGCGCTGGTGACGGCGCTCACCGGCACCTTCGGCTTCGACACCGACCACATCGTCGTCCTGTTCGACGGCGCCGACGCCGCGCATGCGGCCACGGCCGACCGTCGTGCGCCGCGAGGTGCAGGCGCTCGCAGCGCCGGATGACGGCTGACGACCTGCTCCTGCTGATGATGATCGGTCACGGCACGTTCGACGGCACCGACGCGAAGTTCAACCTCGTCGGGCCCGACATGGACACGCGCGAGTGGGCCGCGCTCTTGAAGCCGGTGCCCGGCCGCCTCGTCGTCGTCGATTCGACCGCCGCGAGCTTTCCGTTCATCGAGCGCCTGGCCGGGCCGAAGCGGATCGTCATCACGGCGACGGCGACTCACCGGTCGAGCGGTTCGACACCGTGTTCCCCGAATACTTCATCAAGGCGCTCACCGATCCGGCCGCCGATCTCGACAAGAACGGCCGGGTCTCGATCTGGGAGGCGTTCATCGCCGCGAGCGGCGGCGTGCGGCGCTACTACGAGCAGCGCGGCCAGCTCGCGACCGAGCGCCCGCTGCTCGAGGACAACGGCGACGGCCAGGGACGCGAGGCGGGCGCGGATGGCGACGACGGGTCGTACGCCAGCCGCGCGTATCTGGCGCCCGACATCCCCGGCGCGCCGCCGCCGGACGAGGAGCTGCTGGCGCTGCTGCAGAAGCGGGCCAAGCTCGAAGCCGACGCCGACGAGCTGAAGCAGCGCCGCCCGCTGATGACGCCCGACGAGTATCAGAAGGAGTTCGAGCGGCTCATGATCGAGCTGTCGAAGGTGTCGCGGGATATCCGACGGAAGCAGAAGACCTAGCCGTCAGGTACGGGTACGCGCTCGGTCTCGTCGCGACTCCACCGGCGTCCCCGTCGCCGCAGCACGAGACCGACGACAGCGCCGACGACAAACCCTCCAATGTGCGCCCAGAACGCGGTCCCGCCCCCGGTGTTCTGGATGCCAAGCGATCCCACGCCGCTCAGCAGCTGCATGACGAACCAGATGCCGAGAAAGAAGATCGCCGGGATCTCGATCGAGATCGAAGAAGACGAACACGAACACGGCCGTCAGCACGCGCGACTCGGGATAGAGCACGAAGTACGCGCCCATCACGCCCGCGATCGCGCCGCTCGCGCCCAGCATCGGGATCTGGCGAGAAGGGGTTGATGAGGACCTGCAGCAGCGCCGCGGCGCACCCGCTGGCCAGGTAGAAGATCAGGAAGCGGCCGTGCCCGAGGCGGTCCTCGACGTTGTCACCGAAGATCCACAGGTAGAGCATGTTGCCGATGACGTGCATCCAGCCGCCGTGCAGGAACATGCTGGTCAGCACCGACGTCCAGCTGAAGTCGGCAGAGATCAGCGCGTACTGCATGACGAACTGCTCGAGCAGCGGCTGAGGCAGCGTGACCTGGTACAGGAAGACCAGCGAATTGACGATGATCAGGCTGACCGTGACGACGGGAGCCGTCCGCGACGGGATGACGTCGCTGAGCGGGAACATGAGGTGAGTATAGGGCTGCAGTATACGCTGGCGGCGCCGGCCCGGTGCCGGCCCGGCGGTGTGGCCGACCTGTAAGCGGCGTCCGTATAATCGAAGCGGTGGCGTCCGAGCCGGGCGGTTGCGCGTCTGCGCGAGTCGGCCTGATCGACGGTCGTTCTGGGGCTCTACGTGGCGGCGGCTGCGCTCCTGCCGTTCGGCGCACCACGACCTCGCCTGCCACCTGAAGTCGACGCACCCACTGCACGACCTGCCTCGTCGGCACCTCGGCCGACGACACGAGGCTCAGCCGGCCGTCCCGATGATCGTGCTGGCTGATGCCGGCCGGACGGACAACGCCTCACGCTTCCGACCCGGATTCGTGCGTTCCAGACTCGTCGCTCGGGTCGGCCGCCTCCAACGTTTCGCACTCTTCGCGTAGCGTCAAAACGGCCCGCTCTTCGACTCGACGCAGCGCGGTCCATTGGAGGTCGTGGTCCGCGTTCCCGGCCGTCGACGGTCGAGGAGGTCGTCGTGTACCAGTCAGCTCGGCGTGGTTCGGCGTCCTTGCTGTACTTCGTGCGAGGCCTGGCGTGCGCGATGCCCGCATCGGCGCAGGCCGCGGCTCCGCCGATCAGGCGCCGGCACGCCGCAAGCCTCGGCGACACGCAGCAGATCTCGCGCCGACATCGATCGGCTGCGGCAGCGAGTTCGAGACGGTCCGCGACACCTACGGCGCACGGCTCGCGGCGCTCGAGGCCAAAGTCGTCGGCGCTCGAATGACGGGCACGGCCGCGCCCGCCGGCGCCGGGCGCGACGCCCGTTCCGAGCTGCCGCCGCTACCGGCTGCCGCGGCCGCGCCGCCGGCCGAAGCGCCGCCGCGCAACCGCCGGCTGCAGCGCGCCCCGGCCGCGGGGGCGGCGTCCAAGTGCCGCAGGGCGCCGCCGGCGCGGGCGGGCCTGAAGGCACGCTGCCGGTGTACGGCAACACGTCGGCGCTGTCGAAGGTCTTCAATCCGGACATGGCCGTGATCGGCAACTTCGTCGGGGCCGCGGGGAAGAACACGATCGATCCGATGCCGGCGTTGAGCTGCAGGAGGCCGAGGCGAGCTTCCAGGCCGTCGTCGATCCGTACGCGCGGGCCGACTTCTTCCTGTCCGCATCGCCCGGAGGGCTCGAGGTCGAAGAAGGGCTTCCTCACGTTCACCGACGCTGCCGGGCGGCCTGCTGATGAAGGTCGGCAAGATGAAGGCGCAGTTCGGCAAGGTCAACACGCATGCACGCCACACGCTGCCGTGGGTCGACGTGCCGCTGGCGATGACAGAACCTGCTCGGCGGCGACGAAGGCCTCAACGACTCGGGCATCTCGGTCTCGAAGCTGATCCTGAATCCGTTCTTGTTCCTCGAGGCGACCGGCGAGGTCTACCAGGGCAACGCCGGACCTCTTCAGAGCTACGAGCGCAGCGACCTCAGCTACGTCGGCCGGCTGCGCGGCTATCGCGACCTCACCGAGGCCACCAACCTCGACATCGGCACGTCGTTCGCCTACGGCCACAACGACGCCGGGCCGGACTTCGACGACGCGGCTGTTCGGCGTCGACGCGACGTTCCGCTACCGGCCGCTGCAGCCGCGCGCATCTACAAGCGCTTCCTGGGCCGGACGGAGCTGTTCTGGAGCCACCGCGACCAGGACGGCGGCAGTCACGCGTTCGGCATGTACGTCAGCGGCGATACCAGTTCGCGCGGCGCTGGTTCGCCGGCGCCCGCTACGACTGGTCCGATCGCGCCACGACGCTCGCTATCGACAAGGGCGGCTCGCTGCTCCTGACCTACTGGCCGAGCGAGTTCAGCCAGATCCGCGGCCAGTACCGGCGCACGAGTACGCGGAAGGCGCCACCGCGAACGAGCTGCTGTTCCAGTTCCTGTTTTCCATCGGCGCGCATGGCGCGCACGTGTTCTAGAGCAGGAGGCCAGGTCATGAAGAAACTCGATCATCGCTGAGTCGCTCGCGGCCGTGTCGCGCGGCGACTGCCGCTCGTGCCGCGGCTGCAGCGCGCGCGCCGCGCTCAACGTCGTCACGACGACGCAGGATCTGGCGTCGCTCGTCGCAGGAAGTCGGCGGCGACAAGGTCAAGGTCGACTCGCTCGCCAAGGGCTACCAGGATCCGCATTTCGTCGAGGCCGAAGCCGAGCTTCATCCTGAAGCTGAACAAGGCCGATCTGCTGATCGTCGTCGGGCGCGAGCTCGAGATCGGCTGGCTGCCGCCGCTCATCACCCAGAGCCGCAACTCGCAAGATCCAGCCGGGCGCGGCCGGCTATCTCGACGCGTCGCTGACCGCGAAGATCCTCGAGATCCCGACCGGGCAGATCACGCGCGCGATGGGCGACGTGCATCCGCAGGGCAACCCGCACTACTGGCTCGACCCGCGAGAACGGCCGCCGCATCGCGCAAGGCCATCCAGGACGAAGCTCTCGCGAGCTCAGCCCGGCGACGCCGCCTACTTCGCGCAGCGCTACGCCGACTTCGACGAGCGGCTGGCCGAGGCGCGAGAAGCGCTGGAAGGCCGCGATGGCGCCGTACAAGGGCACCAAGGTCGTGACCTACCACCGCTCGTGGCCGAACTTCGCCGACGCCTTCGGCCTCGACGTCATCGGCTACGTCGAGCCGAAGCCGGGCATCCCGCCGTCGCCGGCGCACACGCTCGACCTCATGCAGGAGATGAAGGCGCAGAACGTCAAGATCATCATGGTCGAGCCGTACTTCGACCCCAAGACGCCGAACGCGATCGCGCGCGACACCGGCGCGCAAGGTCCTGGTGATGCCGCCGTCGGTCGGCGGCGTGAAGGAAGCCGACCGACTACTTCCAGCTGTTCGACTACGACGTCAACAGCTGGTCGCGGCGTTCAAGGCGGCCGGGGCCAAGTAATGGGCGATGAGCTCGTGACGATCCTGGAGTTCCTCGCGGCGCCGTTCGTCGCGAGCCTGATCCTGACCGGCATCCACGCCTACCTCGGCGTCCACGTCGTCGAGCGCGGCGTCATCTTCGTCGACCTGTCGCTCGCGCAGATCGCGGCGCTCGGCGCGACCATCGCGCTGCTGCTGCCGTTGTCGGACGGCGATCCGCACGCGCCCGTCGGTCTACTGGATCAGCCTCGCGTTCACGTTCATCGGCGCCGCGATCTTTTCCGACGATCCGCAGCCGCCAGCGCGCGCATCCCGCAGGAAGCGATCATCGGCATCTGCTACGCGGTCGCCTCCGCGGCGGCGATCCTGGCGATGAGCAAGTCGACGCTCGGAGGCGGAGCACCTCAAGGACATGCTCGTCGGCAACATCCTCGCGGTGTCGTGGCACGAGGTCTGGCAAGACGGCGCTGCTCTACGGCGTCGATCGGCGCTTTTCACTACGTCTTCCGCAAGCCGTTCCTGGCGATCTCGATGAGCCACGACGACGGCCGAAGCCGACCGGCCTGCAACGTCCGGTTGTGGGACTTCCTGTTCTATGCCTCGTTCGGCTTCGTCGTGACGTCGTCGGTCGCGATCGCCGGCGTGCTGCTGGTGTTCTGCTACCTGATCGTCCCGTCGGTCGCGGCGATGCTGTACGCCGAGAACATCGGCCCGCGGCTGGCGATCGGCTGGACGATGGGCACCGTCGTGTCGGCGCTCGGCGTCTGGCTGTCGCTGCAGCTCGATCTGCCGACCGGCGCCACGATCGTGTGCACCTTCGGGCTCGTGCTGATCCTGATGGCGCGTGGTGCGGCCGCTGATCATCGCGGCCGTGACGAACGGCAGCGCGGCAGTCTCGACCGATACGAGCATCGTACAGCATCGGATGCAGTGTCGGCAGCTGCGGAACCGAAATCGCCGACAAGGCGATCGTCTGCTATCGCTGCGGCGCCGGCGACGACCGATCCGGTGCGCAAGCCGGCGCCGTCCGGCCGCGCCGGAGCGGCCGCTTCTCGCTGGTCGGCCTGGTGCTGCTCGTCCTGCTCGCGCTGTTCCTCGGGCAGGCCGGCGCAGACCGCGGCCGATCCCGGCAGCGTGCTCGAAGCTGGTCGCCGGCCTCTGCCTGGTCGCGGCGGTGGCGCTGCTGCTGCTGCGGATCCTTCGTCGTCGGTGAGTCCGCACTTGGCATCCGCGCGTCCGGTCTTTGATAGACTTCCCGCTGATGCCCGACGCCCGCCTGGAAGTGACCGACGCGCTCGGCCGCCGCATCGTCCCGATCGCGAAGGCGCTGTTCGAGATCGGCCGCCGCGAGACCAACGACCTGCGGCTGGCCGGCAGCGAGGTCTCGCGCGACCACGCCGAGATCGCGCTCGGACAACGGCAGTTCGTCCTGCGCGACCGCAACTCGCGCTACGGCACCTTCGTCAACGACGAGCAGGTCACCGAGCGCACGCTCGTGCACGGCGATCGCATCCGGCTCGGCCGGAGCGGCGGCGCCGAGATGGTGTTCCTGCTCGCCGACACCGCGCCCGCCGCAGAACAAGGCCGACGACCACCGCGATCGGCGACCTGCGCCAGATTGCGGCGCTGCTCGACGGCCTGCGCGCGCTCGGCAGCGGCCGCGTGCTCGACGACGTGCTGGCGCTGGTGCTGGATTCGGCGATCGAGGTCAGCGGCGCCGAGCGCGGCTTCATCATGCTGGCCGCCGCCGACCGAGCGAGCTCGAGTTCAAGATGGCGCGCGGCCGCGGCCGGCAGCCGCTGCCCGGCACGCAGCTTCGCGACCAGCCGCAAGATTCCCGAGGAAGTGTTCCGCACCGGCGAGCCGCGGATCGTCGCCGACCTGCTCGACGGCGAGCTGGCCAACGTCCACATGGGCACCGTCGCGCTCGGCATCCGCAACGTGCAGTGCGTGCCGCTGCAGCTCGTGCGCTACCTCGATCGCAGGCCGACGCCGTCGCGCGACGAGCGGCGCATCGGCGTGCTGTATCTCGACAGCCGCGAGAAGGGATCGTTCCTGTCGAACTCGACGCGCGCGCGCGCTCGAGACGCTGGCCACCGAAGCGGCGGTCGCGATCGAAAACGCCCGGCTCTATCGCGAGACGATGGAGAAGGCGCGGATGGAGCAGGAGATGCGGATCGCGGCCGAGATCCAGCAGGCGCTGCTGCCGAAGGCCGGCCGCGTCGGCGCCTTCTTCCGCGCCGCGGCCGCGTCGCTGCCGTGCCGCTCGATCGGCGGCGACTTCTACGACTACGTCGACCTGCCGGACGGCGCGTTCGGGTTCGCGCTCGGCGACGTGGCCGGCAAGGGCCCGCCCGCGGCGCTCCTGAGCGCGATGATGCAGGGCATCTTCGCCGCGCAGGCGGCGGCGAGCGACCCGCCGTCGCAGACGATCGCGCGCGTCAACCTGGCGCTGTACCGGCGCGGCATCGAGTCGCGGTTCGTGACGCTGATGTACGGCTCGCTCTAGCCCGACGGCCGCCTGACGTACTGCAACGCCGGCCACAATCCGCCGCTGGTCGTCGGGCAAGGGCGGCGTGCGCCGGCTCGAGACGCGGCGGCCCGATCGTCGGCCTGTTCGAGGGCGCGACCTTCGAGGAGGAGACCGTCGTCGCTCGACGCCCGGCGACTGGCTGATCGTGTTCAGCGACGGCGTGTCGGAGGCGCTGTCGGCCGACGGCGACGAGTACGGCGAAGAGCGGATCCTGGCCAGTCGTCGCAGAAGCACTCGGCGCTCGAGCCGGCCGAGCTGCTCGAGGCGCATCTTCGCCGACGTGCGCGAGTTCACCGAAGGGCGCCGCCCAGAGCGACGACATCACCGCGCTGGTGCTGCGCTACGGCAGGTATGACGCCCGCGCAGCCCGGCCGACGATCGACGCCATGTCGCGATCGAAGCGGCTCCTGATCCTCTGGTTCGCGCTGGCGTTCGTCGTCTGGAACGGCGTCTACGACATGCGCATGCACGACACCATGCGCGGCTACCTGCTCGAGGCCGCGCTGGCGCAGGCCGGCCTCGGTCGCGGCGTCGACATGCGCACCGACCTCCATCGCGGCCTCGTCGACGCGGTCGCCTTCTCGACCGCCTGGGCCTGGCGTCTTCCTGGCGGGATGATCACGATGCGGCCGTCGCCGCTCGATCGCCGACGTCGATCGCACGTCTGGACCGTGAACACCGACACCTTCGTGCACCTTAGCACCGTCAGCACGTTAGCACCGCACCGTTAGCACCTTCAGCACCGAGCACCTTAGCACCCGCTATGCATCCCCTCATCTACGACTGGAACCGCGCCGGCGCGCCGACCGCCGCCGACGGTCCTGCTCGACGACGAGACGCTGCGCGACGGGCTGCAGTCGCCGTCGGTGCGCTGCCCGACGATCGACGAGAAGCTCCGCATCCTGCACCTGATCGATCGGCTCGGGCATCGACACGGCCGACATCGGCCTGCCGGGCGCCGGACCGCACGTCGTGCGCGACGTCGAGCGGCTGGCGCGCGAGATCGCCGACCAGCGGCTGACGGTCACGGCCAACTGCGCCGCGCGGACGCTCGTCGCCGACATCCAGCCGATCGCCGAGATCTCGCAGCGGGCCGGCATGCCGATCGAGTGCTGCACGTTCATCGGGTCGAGCCCGCTGCGGCAGTACGCCGAGGGCTGGACGCTCGATCAGCTGCTGAAGCTGACCGAGGAGGCGATCGCGTTCGCGGTCGGCGAGGGGCTGCCGGTCATGTACGTGACCGAGGACACGACGCGCGCCGATCCCGACACGCTGCGCGCGCTCTACTCGACGGCGATTCGCGCCGGCGCCGTCGCGCGTCTGCATCGCCGACACCGTCGGCCACGCGACGCCGGCGCGGCGCCGCGGCGGTCGTGCAGTTCGTCGCCAGGTCGTCGACGAGTGCGGCGGCGGCGTCGGCATCGACTGGCACGGCCACCGCGACCGCGACTTCGCCGTCATCAACACGCTGGCGGCGCTCGACGCGGGCGCGACGCGGCTGCACGGCACGGCGCATCGGCATCGGCGAGCGGGTCGGCAACACGCCGATGGACCTGCTGCTCGTGAACCTCGTGCTGATGGGCTACATCGAGCGCGATCTGTCGGCGCTCGTGCGAGTACTGCGAGACCGTGTCCGCTGCGACCGGCGTGCCGATTCCCGCCGAACTATCCGGTCGTCGGCCGCGACGCCTTCCGCACCGCCACCGGCGTCCACGCCGCGGCCGTCATCAAGGCGTTCCGGAAGAAGGACCGCGAGCTCGTCGACGCGGTGTATTCCGGCGTGCCGGCCAGCCTGGTCGGGCGCGAGCAGCAGATCGACGTCGGCCCGATGTCGGGCAAGTCGAACGTGGTGTTCTGGCTGGAGAGGCGCGGCATGCCGGCCGAGCGACGCGCTGGTCGATCGGATCTTCGCGCAGGGCGAAGCGTCGGCCGACCGTGCTGACGCGAGAGCGAGATCCGGCGCCGAGATCGAAGCGCCGGCTGACCGCTCGCGTACTTCAGCGTCGCTCGCGGCTTCGAGCTGCGCCGGCGATGCGGCAGCGCCGCGAGAGGACGTCGCCCGACGGCCTGAAGGCTGGCGGCGGCGACGTGGTCGAGGCGTGTCCTCGGCGCGATGCCAGGCCGGGTAGTCGAGATCGATCGATGTCGACCGACGGATGCCGGCCTCGAGGAACTCGAGGTGGTCGTCTTCGATCGGCGTGGTCTCGTCGAGGAACTCGCGGCCGCTTGCAGGCGTCTTCGCGGCGCTCCAGATCGCGTCGGTCAGCCACGGCGTGGAGTTCTGCTCGCGCCGGATGCCGAGGTCGCGGTCGCCGATCATGTCGACGAGGATGAACGCGCGGATGTCCTTCACCGTGCCGGCCTTCTTCGGCCTCGGCGACGTAGTAGCGGCTGCCGTAGGTGTGATCCGTGCCGCGTCCAGTCGACGACCGCTTCCTCGCCGTCGAGGAACAGCAGCTCGATCGGCAGCGGATTGCGTGCGTCCCTTGAGCGCGCGCGCCAGCTCGAGCAGGAACGCCGCGCTCGATCCGCCGTCGCTCGCGCCGACGAACGGAAACTCGCGAAACAGCTTGGTGTCGTAGTGGCCGCCGATCACGATGCCGGCCGCGGTCCGTCGCCGCGCCCGGGAGCGTCGCGCGCAGGTTGACCATGTGGATCGTGCCGAGCGGCGTCTGCGCGTCGAACGGCTGCTCCTCGGCTTCAGGCCGGCGGCCTCGAGCTGCTTCTGATGTAGTGCGCGCGTCGGTCGAGCGCCGGCGAGCCCGCCGGGCCGCGGGCCGATCGCGACCATCTGGCGCGAGGTCCTCGAAGGCGCGGCTGCCGTCGAACTTCGGCGCGGCGGCGGGCTGCGCCGCAGACGGCGCACGCCGTCAGCGCGACGCGATCGCGCCGCGCAGCGAATGCGACAGGCGCGCACGGTCGCTGACGGCGGTCATCGGCGTTTCTCCTTCGGCACGTAGTCGCGCGGCGTCGGCCCGATGTAGATCTGGCGCGGCCGGGCGATCTTCTGGTCCGGGTCGTTGAGCATCTCTTCCCACTGCGCGATCCAGCCGGCGGTGCGCGGGATGGCGAACAGCACCGGGAACATGTCGACCGGGAAGCCCATCGCCTGGTAGATCAGGCCCGAGTAGAAGTCGACGTTCGGGATAGAGCTTGCGCGAGACGAAGTACTCGTCCTCGAGCGCGATCCGCTCGAGCTCCAGCGCCATCTCGAGCAGCGGGTTCTTGCCGGTCACGTCGAACACCAGGTCCGCCATCCGCTTGATGATCTTGGCGCGCGGGTCGTACGACTTGTAGACGCGGTGGCCGAAGCCCATCAGCCGGCCTTCGCCCGCCTTGACCCGCTTGATGAACGCCGGGATGTTCTGGATCGACCCGATCTCGTGCAGCATCCGCAGCACGGCCTCGTTGGCGCCGCCGTGCAGCGGGCCGTAGAGCGCCGCGGCCGCGCCGGCGAGGCCGAGTACGGGTCGGCGTGCGAGCTGCCGATCGCCGCGCATCGTCGCTCGTGCTGCAGTTCTGCTCGTGGTCGGCGTGCAGGATGAAGAGCACGTCGAGCGCGCGCTCGAGCACCGGGTGCGGCGTTGTACTTCAGCTCGGTCATCCGGAACAGCATGTTCAGGAAGTTGCCGGCGTAGCTCAGCTCGTTGTCCGGCTGATTGAACGGCCGGCCGATCGAGTGGCGGAAGGCGTAGGCGGCGATGCTCGGCACCTTGGCGATCAGCCGGATCGTCTGCAGCCGGCGCGATTCCTCGGAGAAGATGTCCTTGGCGTCCGGATAGAAGGTCGACAGCGCGCCCATCGTGCTGATGAACATCCCCATCGGGTGCGCGTCGTGCCGGAACCCCTCCATCAGCTTCGCGATGTTGGTGTGCAGCATCGTGTGCAGCGTGATCTGATGCGTCCACTGCGTCGTGCTGCGCGGCGTCGGGCAGCTCGCCGAACAGGATCAGGTAGGCGGTCTCGAGGAAGTCGCTGTGCTCGGCGAGCTGCTCGATCGGATAGCCGCGGTAGAGCAGCACCCCCTTGTCGCCGTCGATGTAGGTGATCCGGCTCTTGCACGCGGCCGTGTTCATGAACGCCGGGTCGTACGTCATCATGCCGAACTCGTCCGGCGTGACCTTGATCTGGCGCAGGTCGGTCGCGCGGATCGTGCCGTCCTGGATGGGGACCTCGTAGCTGCTTGCCGGTGCGGTTGTCGGTAATCGTCAGCGTGTCGGCTCATCGTGGTCTACGTTCGCGCACTCGTGCTCACGGACTACGGCGTCGTCGGGTCGTCCGGATCGTCCGGAGGGCGGCGTCCTGCCACCGGGATCCGATACTCGCCGCCGAGCCACGTCCCAGGTCCGCCATCTTGCAGCGCTCGCTGCAGAACGGCCGCCACGCCGGGTCGGCCGGCCGCTGCCGGCAGTAGACGCACGAGGGGTCCGGAGGGGCAAACCCCCTATTCTATCGAATTTGGTGATCGGTGATTTGGCGATCGGGTGATCGATGAATTCGGGAATCGGCGGATTTCGTGACCGTCCGATCACGAATCGCCGATCACCGAATCGCCAGATTACCAGATCTCTAGATTTCCTCGGCGTGGTGCCGGACGTCCCGGGCCGAGACCATGAAGATCACGTCTTCGGCGATGTTGGTGGCGTGGTCGCCGATCCGTTCGAGGTGGCGGGACACCAGGATGAGGTCCAGCGACGGCTCGATGGTGTGCGGGATCCTGCGAGCATGTAGGTCAGCAGCTCGCGGAAGACCTGCGTCTTCAGCGCGTCCAGGGCGTCGTCGGCGTTCAGGACCTGCTGGGCGAGCGCGATGTCGCGCTTGACGAACGAATCCAGCGCGTCGCGCAGCATCCCCTGGGCGATGTCGGCCATCCGCGGGATGTCGATCAGCTCCTTGACCGGCGCGTGGCGCAGATAGCGGCGCGCCGGCCTCGGCGATGTTGATCGCGAGGTCGCCGACGCGCTCGAGGTCGGTGTTGATCTTCACGCCGGAGACGATCGCCCGGAGGTCGACCGCCATCGGCTGGTGCAGCGCCAGCAGCTTGAAGCAGCGGCTGTCGATCTCGATGTGGAGCTGGTTGATCGGCTGGTCGCCGCCGAGCACCTGCTCGACGAGCTCGGGATCGCGCTCGACCAGCGCCCGGATGGCGGAACGCACGCGGTCTTCCGCCAGCCCGCCCATTTCGAGCAGCCGTGCCTTGAGCTGTTCGAGCTCCTCCTGGAAATGCGGAATCGTCGTGGTCATGTGCGATCGTTGCGGCGCGGCTTCATCCATGTTCGTCACCGTCAGGGCGCGCGACGCGTGACCGTTCGGATTATCCGAACCGTCCCGTGACGTAGTCTTCGGTCAGCTTCTCGCCCGGGTTCGTGAAGATCTTATCGGTCGGCCCGACTTCGATCAGCCGTCCCAGCCAGAAGAACGCCGTCTGGTCCGACACGCGCGCCGCCTGCTGCATGTTGTGGGTCACGATCACGATCGTGTAGGCCGTCTTGAGCTGATAGATCAGCTCCTCGATGCGCTGCGTCGCGATCGGATCGAGCGCCGACGCCGGCTCGTCCATCAGCAGCACTTCGGGCTTCACGGCCAGCGCCCGCGCGATGCACAGCCGCTGCTGCTGGCCGCCCGACAGCGCCAGCGCCGATTCGTGCAGCCGATCCTTCACCTCGTCCCAGATGGCGGCCTGCCGCAGGCTCTCCTCGACCCGCCCGTGCAGCTCGGAGCGGCTGCCGGCCATCCCGTTGAGCCGCAGGCCGTAGGCGACGTTCTCGAAAATCGACTTGGGAAACGGGTTCGACTTCTGGAACACCATGCCGACGCGGCGCCGCAGCGCGACCACGTCGATGCCCGCGAGCGTAGATGTCGCGGCCGTCGATCTGGACGTCGCCCTTCGACGCGCGTCCCGGCGATGATGTCGTTCATCCGGTTGAGCGTGCGGAGGAACGTGCTCTTGCCGCAGCCCGGACGGCCCGATGAAGGCGGTGACCAGGTTGGCGCCGGATGGCGATCGAGATGTCTTCGAGCGCCCGCTTCGCGCCGTAGTGGAAGTTGAGGTCGCTCGCGACGATCTTCTCGGCGGCGGGCGTCGTTGGCGGCGTCCGGCCGGACCGTGACGTTTCATCGCAGGGGCTTCGGTGGCACGGATCGACATCGTCCGCTCATCCTAGCGCCGGCCGGTTTCGCGCCAGTTTCGGCGCTGTAAAGTCCGTGTAAACTACTCCGCCTCGACCGCCAGCACCCGCGGTCGACGGCACATCCGATTCGACCAGGAAGGCGGCGATCTGGCGCCGCAGCTCGTCCTGGATCACGTCCACCTTCCGCCTGGCGTCGAGCACGCGGAAGCCGAACTCGTCCCCCATCGAGGCGTACTCCTTCAGGAGCGCCCGCTGATAGACGCGGAAGCTCTCGTAGATGTCGTCCCCGAGCTTCAGGTCCATCCCCGATTCCCAGTAGTCCATGCCGCGCGACTGCAGGACGCGCCGGATCAGGCTCTTCTCGTCGATCCTGCAGGTAGAACACCAGGTGCGGCGCGATGGCGAAGCCATACAGGTTGCGGATCCAGGTGCGATCGACGCCGCGGACGCCGGCGCGCGCCATCGCCGTGAAGATGTAGCGGTCCGACAGGACGATGAAGCCGGCCTTGAGCGCCGGAATGATTTCCTTCTCGAGCCGATCGGCGAAGTCGGTCGCGTAGAGCAGCACGAAGGTCAGCTTGTTGAGCGTGTTGCTCGACTTGGCCAGATCGATCGTCGGCTGCATCAGCTCCGATCGCGTCCAGCCGGTCTCGATCACGCCGTAGCCCTGCACTTCGAGCCACTCGCGCAGCAGCGTGATCTGGGTGGATCGTCCGACGCCGTCGGTGCCCTCGATCGCGATCAGCTTGCCGGGGTAGTCGTCGATCGACAGGTACGGAATGCCGTAGCTGTAGTAGTGGCCCGGCCGGCCGTTGCCGTCGGCGCCTGTCTTCAGGCTGATTCGTCGAGCTGTTCGTCGACATTCTCGATCTCCAGATGCTGCGACACGAGCTTGCGGAAGACGCGCTGCTGCTCGGTGATGCTGCCGCTGGCGTTGACGACGCTGAGCCCGAACTCGTCGACGAGGCGATCGTATTCGTCGAGCACCTTGCCCTGGAAGATGCGGAAGCTCTCGACCGCGTTCGAGCTCCAGCCCATGTCGAGGCCCGCCTCGTAGAACTTCAGCTTCACGCGGCGGGCGAGCAGGCGATCGACCGAGACGTCGATCGGCACGCGGAAGTAGACGGCCAGATCGGGCTTGACCGCGAAGCTGTACAGCTCCCGCACCCAGCGCCGATCGACGCCGCGCGCGGTGTCGCGCGCGAACGCGGTGTAGGTGTAGCGGTCGGCGAGCACGATCATGCCGGCCTTCAGCGGCGGAATGATGTTGTAGAGGAGGCGGTCGGCGAAATCGGTGGCGTGCAGCAGGCTGAACGTCATCGGCGTGAGCGCGTTCTTCTTCTTGCCGGTCTTCGTCGCGGCCTTCACGAGCGCCGACGAGTTCCACTCCGTCAGGAAGACGGGGTGGCCCGCCGCGCTAAGCCACTTCGCCAGCAGCCCGAGCTGCGTCGTCTTTCCGGACCCGTCGATGCCCTCCACGACGAACAGCTTTCCGGGATACGCGTGAGGCGTGGTGAGATTCGTCAGCATGCGGTAACCGATCCTTGTACTCCGGTCCCAGCGACCTCGAAGCGCAGCGGGCGCTCCAGGACTCCCTCGAGCGGCGCCGCGTGCCGGTTTGCGGCCCAGAGCTCCAGCTCCGCGTCACCTGACGTGCGCAGGCGCACCAGGTAGTCGTCGCCGCGCGGGAAGACGTCCACGCCGACCAGCGCCTGCGAGTGGCTGCGGTCGAGCCCTTCGGCGAGCCGCACCATCGCGGACAGCGTCCGGACCGTCCGGCGCAGCGAGCCCTTCAGCAGCGAATAGCCCTCGTGCGATTTCTTCGGCGTCGCCTGACGATGGTAGCGCGCGATGAGCGCGATCACCTCGATTTCTTCCGGAGCGAAGCCGCGCAGGTCGCCGTTCTTGATCAGGTAGTACGAATGGCGATGGTGGCGCTCGTAGCTGATGTGCACGCCGACGTCGTGCAGCAGCGCGCCGTATTCGAGCCACTCGCGCTCGCGATCGCCGAGTCGATGCGCCGCCCGCGTCTGGTCGAAGATCGACAGGGCGATCTGCGCGACTTGCCGCGCGTGCTCCGACCAGTATCCGCAGCGTTCTCCGAGCTCGACGACGCTGCGGCGGCGGACGTCGGGATAGTTCTCGACCTTCTTGATGCGCCCGGTGTTGCGGTGGACGTAGTCGAGAATCAACCCTTCGCGCAGCGCGAGATCGCAGAGCGTGAGGTCCTTTGCGCCGAGGCGCCTCAGGATCGCGTCGAGCAGGACCGAGCCGGCGACCGCGATGTCGGCGCGGCGCGGATCGAGACCGGGCGTATGCAGCCGCGTGTCGAGATCGACCGAGGTGAGACGCTTGCGGATGCGCCGGATCGTCTTGGCCGGGACGCGCTGGTTCCGGAGCTCCTCCGGCGGGACGCCGGCATCCTCGCTGAGCGCGAGCGCGCCGAGGCTGAGGATCGTTCCCGACGTGCCGATCACGCGCTCGAAGCCGCGTCCGGCGATTTCGTCGAGGTACGCGCCGGCGGTCTTGTTGATGTGCTTCACGAGACGCCGCTCGTCATGATTCGACAGAGGGTCGCTGCGCACGAAGCGCTCGGTGAGGCGGATGACGCCGAGCTTGAAGCTTTGCGCCTGCGTGAGGTGCGTGGCGGTTCCGAGCGTGACCTCGACGCTGCCGCCGCCGATGTCGATGACGACCGCCTGCGTGCCGCCGATGTTGACGCCGTATCCCGCCGCGAGGTGGATGAGTCGCGCCTCTTCCGTCCCGGAGATCACGCGCACGCGGATGCCCGTCTGCCGCTCGACCTCGGCGATGAAGTCGCCGCCGTTGTCGGCTTCGCGCGTCGCCGATGTGGCGCCCGCCAGGATTTCGTCGACCTTGTGGGTGGCGGCCAGCCGGCTGAATTTCGTCAGGGCCTGGAGCGCCGCGGTCATGGCCGTCGGGGTCAGGCTGCGGCCGTCCAGGCCGCCCGCGCCGAGGCGCACCATTTCCTTTTCGCGGTCGATGACTTCAAAGGACAGATCGGGGCGCACCTTCACCACGATCATGTGGATCGAGTTGGTGCCGATGTCGATGGCGGCTATTCGCATGAGGGCGGGGGCGCAGCACGGCCAGCGAGACGATTCTCGTTGTTTGTTACAAGGCCGTTATATACTGCCTGCTCGGTCGAGTCGGCCGCAATCCTACCATGAATGGAACGCTCCCCCTGATTCGCTTGCTGGAGCGCCGCACGAGGGCGCTCAAACGCTATCTGGCCGCGGCCGTCAAAGGTGACGGCATCGGCGTGCACCAGGCGCGTGTCGCGTCCCGACGGCTCCGCGAAGCGGTGCCGGTGCTGACCGACGGGTTGCAGGGCACGAAGGCCGGCGAAGGCCCGCCGGAAGATCCGGCGGCTGACCCGCGCGCTGGGCGCCGTGCGCGAGCTCGACGTCACGCTGCACCTCATCGACGAGCTCGGCGCAGAAGCCGGGCATCCCGCGTCCGGCGCTGGCCGACGTGCGCGCGCACGTGATTGAGGCGCGCGAGGAACGGCGCGCGGTCATGCACAGCCGCCTCGCCGAGGTGGACATCGACAAGCTGGTGCGCCGCCTGGAGGCCGTGCGCGATTCGCTCCGTCAGCCGTCGCCGACCCACACCTGGAGGGCGGCGCTCGCGTCCCGGATCGCGAAGCGCGCGCGCCATCTCGGCTCGGCCATCGATGGGCGCCGGACAGATCTACGCCCCGGAGGCGCTCCACCAGGTGCGCATCGCCACGAAGAAGCTGCGATACGCGATGGAGTTCGCGGACGAGAGCCGCGCCGCGCCGTCGGCGGCGCTCGTGCGAACGCTGCGCCGCGCGCAGGACACGCTCGGCCGCCTGCACGATCTGCAGGTTCTGCAGCACCACGTGTCGGAAGTCGGCAGCGGCGCCGCAGGCGCACCTGCCGGCACCCGACGCCGGGCTGGCGATTCTCGCGCGGTCGATCGAGGACGAGTGCCGGCACCTGCACGGCCGCTACGTGGCGATGCTGCCCGACCTGATCGAGGCCGCGCAGACCGCGCGCCGGGATACCGCCGTCCGGCTGACGGTCGCGTCGCGCGTCCGATCCGCGCGCGCGGCGAAGATGCCGCTGCCGTCCCGCGGGCGCGCCGCGAGCGGACAGCGCTGATGGCGATGCTCGAGCTCTATCTCATTCGACATGGGATAGCCGAGGAGCGCGGGGAAGATTGGCCGGACGATTCCAAGCGGCCGCTCACGCCTGCCGGACTCGCGAAGTTGCGGAAAGAAGCGCGCGGGCTGACGGCCCTCGGCGTGACGATTGAGCAGATCGTCGCGAGCCCGCTGGTCCGCACGCGTCAGACCGCGGACGTCTTTTCGGAGACGCTCAAGAACAAGCCGCCGGTCACCACGTCGGATGCGCTCGCGCCCGCGGGCACGCCGGCGGCCGTCGTGCAGGAGATCGCCAAACACGTGCGCAAAGGGCAGGTCGCGCTCGTTGGCCACGAGCCGAACCTCGGCGAGCTCGCCGCGCACTTCATCGGCGCGCGCTCACCGCTCGAATTTCGGAAGGGCGGGGTCTGCCGGATCGACTTCGACGTCCTGCCGCCGAAAGGGCGCGGGGCGCTCATCTGGTTCGCCACCCCGCGGATGCTCCGCAAGATCGTCGAATAGCCGTCGCGTCAATGCATTCGGCATTGCACGCGTCATGGGCACGCGCGCGCTACGCCACGAGCTCGCGCCGCACATGACGGGCGGCATCCTGCGCCGCATCGGTCTCGTAGCAATGGGGCACGCCGCTCCGGCGTCCGATCCGTTCGTACAGCTTCACCAGCGACGTTTCGTTTCGCACGTCCGGCGCGTCCGCCACTTCGACGGCATGGCGGAGTTCGTGCGCAATCACGGCAATCATCTCGTCGGGGCTCATCGTCAGCGACACCTGAATCCGGAGGTAGCGCTGCTCTTTGGCGATCGGCATCAGGAGCAGTCGTCCGGCGAGCGTGATGGGCATGCGTCTGGGTGGGTTCGATGTAGACGATGACGTCGCTCGCATTGAGGGATGTCATCAGCGCGGCGAATGTGGGCGAGCGCCTGACGCCCGTGCCCAGGAGGCGCTGCACCCGCTTGTCAATCGTGCGAACGTGACGCTCCGGCGATTCGAGCAGCGCATAGACGGAACGCGCGGGCTCCGGAGTGCCCATCGTGGCGGCCGTAAGCAAGAGCGGCAAGAGCGACAGCATAGGACCTCCCGTCCTGCTTCGCCCTCATCCATCATCCTGCGAGGCTTAGACGGAGGATCCCCGTAAAGGTTTGGAAATGTGCGGTTTCGTCACGACCGGACAGTTGCGGGACGGTCGGCGGGACCGGCGATCACTGTCCCAGCCCCCGCCGCACCACCGCGCCCTTCGGCACGATGATGATGCCGTCCCGAATGCACCATCCGTCGCCGTCGGCCTGCTGGATGCCGTCCGGGTTCGAGAGGCGCACGCCGTCCGCGATGCGCGCGTTCTTGTCGATGATGGCTCCCTCGATCGCGACGTCGCGCCCGATGCCCAGGCTGACCGCGTCGCTGCCCGGATCCTCCTCCTGATAGAAGTCGGCGCCGAGCAGGACCGAGCGGGTAATCGTCGATCCGGGGCTCACGCGCGTGCGGATGCCGACGACTGAATCGGTGACGACGCAGGCTGCGAGGTCGCAGCCTTCGGCCACGATCGACGAGTCGATGCGGCACTCGTTCGCGCGTGTGGACGGCAGGAATCGCGGATGCGTGTAGATCGGCCAGCGCGGGTGAAAGAAGTTGAACGGTGCGTCGCTGCGCGTGAGCTGAATGTTCGCCTGGTAGAACGCCCGGATGGTGCCGACGTCGGCCCAATACCCTCGATAGAGGAACGTGTGCACGCTGACCGTCCCGAGCGCGCCCGGGATGATCTCCTTGCCGAAGTCGACGCCGGGACGCTGCAGGATGTCGAGCATGACGTCGCGGGAGAAGACGTAGATCCCCATCGACGCGACGAAGGGCTTGTCCGGCGTGAGGCCGCCGACGCCCCTCGGCGCGCTCCGCTTCATCTCGACGAGTCGATCGGCGGTCGGCTTCTCCTCGAAGCCCTCGATCTCGCCGAGGTCGTCGAAGCGGAAGATCCCCATGTCGGTGGCGTCGAGGTCGGTGACCGGCTGGGCGGCGATCGTGATGTCGGCGCGGCTCTCGATGTGCGCGTCGATCAGCTCGCAGAAGTCCATCCGGTAAAGATGATCGCCGGCGAGGATCAGATAGTACTCGGCGTCGTAGCCCGCAAAGTGCCGTGCCCCCTGGCGCACCGCGTCTGCCGTGCCTTGAAACCACGCCGAGCTGTCGGGTGTCTGCTCGGCGGCGAGAACCTCGACGAAGCCGCCCGAGAACATGTCGAGGCGATACGTCTGCGCGATGTGCCGGTTGAGCGACGCGGAGTTGAACTGCGTCAGCACGAAGATGCGCTTCAGGCCCGCGTGCAGGCAGTTGCTGATCGGCACGTCGATGAGGCGATACTTGCCGCCGATCGGTACCGCCGGCTTCGAGCGCATGTGCGTCAGCGGGTAGAGGCGGCGTCCGCGTCCTCCCCCCAGAATCAGAGCCAGCACGTCGTTCATGCGGAAGATCTTAGCGGAATCGTTGGGGATTTTGCGCGGCCGTCACGCATCCGTCGCCGGTTCGTGACGCTCTCGCGCGATGATCGATGAAGGTCGGTGGCCGGTGGTCGGTCCCGTGAGGGTGGATGCACGCAACGGGCGGATGTCCCGCGAAACGCGTCCGGCAGTCCCTCGCCGATCACCGGACGCCGACCTGAGTTGACCCCGCCGGTCAGGGCACG
This sequence comes from uncultured Acidobacteriota bacterium, assembly GCA_963786615.1. GTDB lineage: Bacteria > Acidobacteriota > Vicinamibacteria > Vicinamibacterales > 2-12-FULL-66-21 > CAWAZT01. The sequence goes on along the minus strand of CAWAZT010000016.1, from coordinate 232,304 downwards.
ACGGGAAAGTGCGTCGGTGATCCAGGCTTGCGTGGCGGAGACGCCTGTCGGCCGGCCGGCCGCACATGCGCGTACGCCTCACGCACGAGGCCGGGCGCCACACGAAGCGCCAGACGCGCTGCTCGGACTTTCCAATTGCTGATCACCGTGACCTGCTGCAGGTGCGACCGTGCCGCGACCACGTCGCGATCTCGGAGCGCCTGCTTCGCGAGCTCGATTTCCAGCCGGCTCTTGAGGAACGCGAGGCGCTGGTCCCGGATGGCGAGCTCCTGGGCATCGAGCGAGAGCTTACGCTCGATGCCGAGCAGCACCGTGATCACGCGATCGAGCTCGGTCCCGCAGTTGCCCGACAGCCCGGTCGCAATGACCCGCCGGACGACGAGCGGTTCGGTCAGCACGTGCATTTGGGCGCCGCGATGCGCCAGCCGCAGCCACAAATCGAAGTCCTGCCCACGTCGAAGACTTTCGTCGAACCCCCCGGCCGCATCGATCGGCGCCTTTCTCGCGACCACGGCCGACGTCAACACCGTGCACGTCTGCGAGAGCAGCGAGGCGAAAGACGGCGGCGCGACCGACTCGGTGCTTTCGAGGTACCGGCGGCCGGCGTGGCCGCTCTCCCCGGAAATCCATCCGTCGCTCCAGACCATGTCGCAATCCGGGTGGCGTTCGAGGTATCCCAGCTGAGCTTCCAGGAATCCCGGCATCCACGTGTCGTCCGAGTCCAGAAACGCCACGTACTCGCCCCTGGCGTGCAAAAGTGCCCGGTTGCGGGCCGCTCCGGCGCCACGATTCGGTTGCATCAGCAGCAAATGCACCGCGTCGCGCCATGGAGCGACGGCCGCCTGCAACGCCTCCCGATCCGCCGATCCGTCGTCGACGACGACGATTTCGAAGTCGTGCCGCGACTGCCTGAAGATCGAGCGCAGCGTCTCCGCGATCGTCGTCGAGGAGTTGTAGGCCGGAATGATGACCGACACCGTCGGGAAGCCGGTGCGGGCGCCGGTCTGGACTCCCTGGCTCATGGTCGTTTCTCCGGATCCACTTTGGGGAGACGGTATGACGCCCGTGCGGACGCTACGTATCCACGACGCAAATTCGACTCCAATTCGAGTGGTTCTGGCGATTTTCCTGGGAAATTTCTCCCTGATGAGTTTACAGACTGTTTACACCGCGCCGTGCCGGAATCGGGGTAAAAGATCAGTGCGCCCGCTTGAGCGTCACCCTTCATCTCCACGTCAGAGGTCTTCATGTTTTCGAAAGAGCTCCATCAAGGCGGACACACCAGGCGCTTTTCCATCCGGGAAAACGGCCGAGATGGATGGGACGTCCGCGAGGAGCAAGATGATCGTGTCCTGCGGGAAGCCTGCTACACGGATTGGCACCGAGTCGAGCGTGCGCTGACCGCATTTCGGCAGGAGATTGGACAACTCGAGGACCGCGGCTGGCGAAGCTGACCCCGAACGCGCCATTCGCGCGTTCCTTGCGGGATTCGTGCCATCATTGGTGCCGTCAAGGAATTACGCTGACGGCTTTTCGACGAAGCGATAGCCCAGGCCGACGACCGTTTCGATCTGATCGCCCGCGCGGCCGAGCTTGGCCCGAAGCCGGCCCACGTGCACGTCGACCGACCGCGTTTCGATGAACCGGTCGTACCCCCAGACGCGCTCCAGCAGCCGATCCCGCGAGAGCACCCGGTTCCGGTTCTCCACCAGGAATCGCAGGAGCTCGAATTCCCGGCGGGTGAGCCGCACCTGCGTTCCATCCACCGCGATTGAGACGGCATCGAAGTCGGCCACGAGGTGCGTGCCGCGATACACCGACGGACGCGCCGGCTCGCCGGCGGCCTCGCGGCGCCGGAGGACCGCGCGTACGCGCGCGCTCAGTTCGCGGAGGCTGAACGGCTTGGTGACGTAGTCGTCGGCGCCCAGATCGAGCCCCGCGACCCGATCGTTCTCCGAGGTCTTCGCCGTCAGCATGATGATCGGCACGCCGGCGGTTTCCGGCCGCTGGCGGACGATGCGGCAGATCTCGCTGCCGCTCAGGACCGGCAGGTTCAGATCGAGAATGACGAGATCGGGCGGCTGCTCCGTCAGCGCGCGGAGCGCGTCGTCGCCGCGATACACGATGTCGACGAACGCGTCGAGCGATCGCTCGAGCGTGTGCTTGATGAGCGCGGCGATGTCCTGCTCGTCCTCGACGACCAGAATGCGTGGCGGGGTCATGCCGGCCGCACGTCCCGCCGGAATCGGTCGAATCGCGGCCCGATGCTGGCCTCCTTCCACACGCGTCCTCCTTGGTTGGATCGAGATTAGAAGCGCGGGGTTTCCCGCGTGTATCGCGTCTGTTAAATGCCCGTTAACGTGCGGTCTCGGCCGTGTTGGGGGCACGCGCCGTGGCGGACGTCTTACGTGCCGCGCTGCATCTTCTCCATTCGCGCCGTGGCGACCCGCGCGAGCAGCGAACAGGTGAGGACGATGATGACCAGCACCAGCGCGCCGGCCCATGCCTGCCGGTGCCAGTCTTCGTACGCCGACGTGGCGTACGTGAACACCTGGACGGTCAGCGTGGAAATCGGCTGCCGTGGATCGGTAGAGAAGTATCGATTGTTGAACGCCGTGAACAGCAGCGGCGCGGTTTCCCCCGCCACGCGCGCGAGCGCGAGCAGGATGCCTGTGAGAATTCCCGGAAGCGCGGCCGGAACGACGACGGTGAAAACGGCTCGGGCCTGCGTCGCCCCGAGCGCCAGCGCACCCTCCCGCAGCGTCTGCGGGACGAGCAGCAGCAGCTCCTCGGTCGTCCGCATGATGAGCGGGAGCATCATGATCGCGAGCGCAAACGCGCCGGCAATCGCCGAGAACTGATGGAAGGGCAGAACGATCGACCGCGTAGGCGAACACGCCGATCACGATCGAGGGGACGCCGTTGAGCGTGTCCGCGGCAAACCGGGTCGCGGCCGCGAGCCAGGTGCCTCTGAATTCTGCCGCGTAGATGCCGGCCGTCAGCCCGACAGGAATGGCGACGATCGCCCCCATGCCCGTGACGAACAGCGACCCGACGATCGAGTTCACCATCCCTCCGCCCGGTTCTCCGACCGGCGTCGGCATGTGCGTGAAGAACGCCACGTTGAGCGACGAGATGCCTTGCGTCACCACGTAGAACAGCACGAACGCGAGCGGGATCAGTGCCAGGAGCACGGCGCCGACCGAGAGCGCCACGATGAAGTGCGACAGGAAACGGCGCCAGCGATCGCGCATCACGCGACCTCCTGGGCGGCCTGCGGGATCTGCTTCGGCGCGCGCTGCGGCCGCTGTCTCCCCAGCGACCAGATGAACGCACGGGAGATGCCGTTGATGATCAGCGTGATGATGAACAGGACCAGCCCGATCTCGACGAGCGCATGCAAATACAAGTCGTCGGCGGCCTCGGCGAACTCGTTCGCGAGGACCGCCGCCATGCTGTACTGAGGCGCGTACAGCGACGCGGAGATTTGCGGCGTGTTGCCAATCACCATCGTCACGGCCATGGTCTCGCCAAGCGCCCGGCCGAAACCCAGCATCACCGCGCCGATGATGCCGGTGCGCGCATAGAAGAGGGCCATCCGGATCGCCTCCCATCGCGTCGCGCCGAGCGCGTACGCGCCCTCCCGCTGCGATTGAGGGACCGCTCGAAGAACCTCGCGCGCCACCGAGGAAATGAAGGGGATCACCATGATCGCGAGCACGATCGCGGCGGACAGCATGCCGAGCCCGAGCGGTGGTCCTTGAAACAGCGGAACCGACTTGAGCCACGCCGGCGTGGCAACCTCGAGACGGCGGACGAGAGGCACGAGGATGAAAATTCCCCAGAGGCCGTAGACGATCGAGGGAATCGCTGCGAGGAGCTCCGTCAGAAAAACCAACGGCCGCTGCTGCCACGCAGGGGCGAGCTCCGAAACGTAGATTGCGATGCCCAGGGCGATGGGTCCCGCAATCAGGAGGGCCAGGACCGACGAATACAGCGTGCCCCAGATGAAGGGGCGGGCGCCGAACTCGCCGGCGACGGGATTCCAGATGCCCGTCTGCCAGAATTGCCACCCGAAGTGTTGAATCGAGAGCCGCGATTGCCAGAGCAGGATTCCCGCAATCCCGACGACGACCGCGATCAGGGCGATAGCGAACAGGCCCGTCCCCACACGAAAAATGATTTCGTCGGGACGGGCCTTCGGGCGGGAACTCTTGCCGACGGGCATTCGACTATTGCACCTTGATCTGCGTGAGCGCCTTGAGCTCCATGTCGACGACGTTCTTCGGGATCGGCGCGTAGCCGAGATCCGGCGCGAACTTCTGACCATCGGTCAGCGCCCACTTCATGAAGTCGACCATCACTTTGCTCTGCACCTTGTCCTTCGGGTCCTTTTCGAGCAGAATCCACGTGAACGACGAAATCGGATACACATCGTCGCCAGGGGCATTGGTGATGGACACGCGGAAGTCGGCCGGCATCTTCGTCGCGGCCGCGGCCGCCGCCGCGGTCACCGATTCGACCGAGGCTTTCACCACTTTTCCGTTCATGTTCTGGACGCTGCCGTAGCTGATCTTGTTCTGCAGCGCGTACACCAGCTCGACGTATCCGATCGCGCCGGGCGTCTGCGAGACGATGGCGGCGACGCCGTCGTTGCGCGCCGCGGCAATCCCGGTCGGCCACTGCACCGACGTGGCGATGCCCAACCTTCTGCTTCCATTCGGGCGACACCTTCGCGAGGTAGTCGCACCAGATGTAGGTCGTGCCGGAGCCGTCCGACCGATGCGCGACGGCGATGTCAGCATGCGGCATCGTCACGCCGGGGTTCAGTTTCTCAATCGCGGGATCGTTCCACTTGTTGATCTTGCCCAGGAAGATGTCCGCGAGCACCGGTCCCGTGAACGTGAGCGGCTGTGAGACGCCGGTCACGTTGTAGATGGGGACCACCGCGCCGAGCACGGTGGGGAAGTGCATGACCCCCGGCGCCGCCAGCAGCTGGTCCTGTGTCATCGGCCCGTCGGAGGCGCCGAAGAACACCGTGTGGCTCATCAACTGCTTGATGCCCGCGCCGGATCCGACCGGCTGGTAGTTGATCTGGATGTTCGAGTGGAGCTTGTTGTACTCCGAGAACCATTTCGTATAGATCGGCGCGGGAAACGTCGCGCCAGCCCCGTTGATTTGCACCGTCTGCTGCGCGCCGAGCGTCGCGGCTGCAAGAGCAACCGCCGCCACGCCGGTCAGGATTCGCTTCATTGTCCATCTCCTCCACTGTGTCATCGCATCACGCGTCGAACGCCGCGGCTCTCTCGTCAGTAGCTCACCAGGCCGTGCACGGCGATCTTCGTCTGCGTGGCCTGAGCCGGTGTGAAGTTCTTGAAGGTCGCGTTGTCGTAGTCGAGCAGAAGCGCCGTCGCGACGTTGCCCTGGTGCGGGAACCAGTACCAGATGCCGACGATCTGACGCTCGCGCTTCTGGCTGGTGTTGTCGTCGGGCTCGAAGTGGTCGAAGCGCAGCAGCGCCTCCCAACCCTTCGTCGTCTTCGGGTTCGCCCAGAAGGACCAGCCCTTCCCGTCCGTGACGCTCTTGAGGGAGGACGTTTGATCCTTGGTGGCCATGTACTCGAACGAAAGGTTGACGTAGGGATGCTCGAACGTGGTGGCGAAGATGCTGCGCTGCTTTTCCCCGTTCTTGACGTAATCGTCGCCATCGAAAAACCCGGTGAACCGCAGCCCGCGCAGGACCTTCGCCTTGGGCACCGGACGCACGGTTCCGCGGATCTGGAAGGCCTTCGTGTCGTTGGCCTCGGGCTTCGAGTACCCCTCGCCGTTGTAGATGCCGACGTGGATGTCGCCGTAGTTCTGCGCGAAGTTGTAGTGGAACGAGGCCGCGTTGTCCGACGACGTGAGGAACCCCTCGCGTTCGGCGAAGATCGTGCCCTGGAACCGGTACCGGTAGATGCCTTCCGCGTAGTCCACGTACGGCGTCTGCTGCAGACCGAATCGCGCCCAGGAGCCGCGCGGCATCCAGTCGTCGAAGTTGAACTGGGCGAAGGCGTATTTCAGCCGGTAGGTGTAGCTGCCGTCGATCGAGCTGCCGGCGTCCGTCTCACGCGTGATGTCGGGCGTGACCCGGAACGCAATGTAGTGGTTGATTTGGCCGGTCACGTTGATGTAGGCCCGGCCCACGTTGAAGCTGTTCAAATGCACGCTGTTGCCGTCCGCGTCCTTGACCTCGGGCGTGTCCTGGTAGGTGTAGTCCGCGAAGATGGTCACACCCACCCGGATGGACGGCGTGTCGTCAGGGGGCACATACCCGGCCGCGGGGGTCACCTGCGCCCAGCAGGGAGACGCCCACGTCACGACGGTTGCCACAGCGGCTGCACCCAGAAGGCGCCGGAAGCCGGAAACATCGCTGAACAAGTCAGTCCTCCTTCGAAATCCTGCGGGATGAACGTTACGCGTGCGTCACACGCATGTTTCGCGCGTGTTAACTCGGCGCGGGCCCCTATCGGATGAAGACAGCGGCAGCGTAAGCACTGGGTGTAAGCCGCACGCGACGGGCAGGTTTCGCCGCGGTTAAATCAAGCGCGACCGTAGCCGTGTGACGAATCCGTTAAATCTGCGGACGATCTGCTAAGATTCGCGTCCGCTGGAGGGAGACGTTGGCGTTCAGGCTCATACCCCGGGAAGAAAAGTTCTACGACGACTTCGCCGCGCTGGCGGATCAGATCCGTTTCGGTGCCGGCCTGCTGCGCGCGATGCTCGCCCCGGATCGGCCGATCTGGGACAAGGCCGACGAGATCAAGGAGGTCGAGCACAAGTGCGACTTCCTGACCCACGAGATCATCCAGCGGCTCAACCGCACGTTCGTGACGCCGCTCGATCGCGAAGACATCTACGCGCTGGCGCGATCGCTGGACGACGTGATGGACGCGATTGATGCGTCCGCCACGATCCTCCGGCTCTACCACATCGATACCGTGCGGCCCGGCGCACGCGAGCTCGCGCACATCATCTTCGATTCAGCGGAAGAGCTCGTGCACGCGATCAATGCGCTCGAAGGGCGCAAAGGGCGTCGCCGAGCGCGCCGTCGAGATCAACCGCCTCGAGAACGAGGCGGACCGCGCGCACCAGGCGGCCGTGCAGACGCTCTTTCAGGAAGAGCGCGACGCCATCGTCATCATCAAGTGGAAGGAGATCTTCGACTTCCTCGAACAGGCCACCGACCGCTGCGAAGACGTCGCCAACGTCCTCGAAGGCGTCGTCGTCAAGCACGCCTGATCGATGGACAGCAACCTGCTGGCCGTGGTCGCCCTGATCGGCGTCGCGCTGATCTTCGACTACATCAACGGTTTCCACGACGCGGCCAACTCGATCGCCACGGTCGTCTCGACGCGGGTGTTGAGTCCGGGCAAAGCCGTCATCTGGGCGGCCTTCTTCAATTTCGTGGCGGCCTTCGCGTTCGGCACGGCCGTCGCGAAGACGGTGGGGTCGGGTCTCGTCGATCTGCGGGTCGTCACCTTCTCGGTGATCTTCGCGGGTCTGATCGGCGCGATCGCATGGGATCTGATCACGTGGTACTACGGCCTGCCCACCAGCTCGTCGCACGCGCTCATCGGCGGGTATGGCGGCGCCGCGGTGGCGAAAGCCGGGTTCAGCGCGATCATTCCGGCTGGCTGGACGAAGACGCTGATCTTCATCGTGCTCGCGCCGGTGATCGGCCTCGTGCTGGGGTTCCTCATCATGCTCGCCGTGCTGTGGATTTGTTCGCCGTTTGCGCCGTCACGTGTCGATCGATGGTTTCGACGATTGCAGTTGGTCTCCGCGGCGGCCTACAGCCTGGGACACGGCGGCAACGACGCGCAGAAGACGATGGGCATCATCGCCGGCGTGCTGTTTGCCGGCGGGTACATCAGCGCGTTCAAGATTGATTTGTGGGTGATCCTGCTCGCACATGCCGCGATCGCGCTGGGCACGCTGACCGGCGGCTGGCGGATCATTCACACGATGGGGTCGAAGATCACGAAGCTGCAGCCGGTCGGCGGCTTTGCGGCGGAAACGGCTGGCGCGATCTCGCTCTTCACCGCCACGCACCTCGGCGTTCCCGTCAGCACGACGCATACGATTACGGGGGCGATCATCGGCGTCGGATCGATTCGCCGGTTGTCGGCCGTCCGCTGGGGCGTCGCTGGACGGATCGTGTGGGCGTGGATTCTGACGATCCCGGCCGCGGCGTTCATCGCCGCGCTCGTGTACTGGGCCACGGCCGCGACGATCGCGCGATAGGGTGGCTCGGTGCGGACCGTACAAAAGGTGAGGAAAGAAAAAGAGACGGTCAGGCGGGGAGCTCGATTGTCAGCAGCGCGCCGCGAGGCGCCTTGTTCGCGGCGGTGACTCTGCCGCCGTGCAGCTCGACGAGGTGTTTCACGATGGCGAGGCCGAGGCCGGTGCCGCCAGGATCCCGGCCGTCGCGCGTTCGCGACTTGTCCACCCGATAGAACCGCTCGAACACCCGTGCCAGATCCGCCTCGGGAATTCCCGGACCATCGTCAGCAACCGTGATCACGATTCGTCCCGCACGCCGCTGCGCCCGCATCACGACGGTGCTGTCTTCGGGCGCGTAGTTGATGGCGTTCTCGAGCAGGTTGCGCAACGCGTCCTGCAGCTTCGCGGGGTCGCCCTTCACGGTGGCCGCGTCGGGATCGACGGAGCGCCGCACGGTCTGGCGGCGTGTCGAGATGAACGTGGACAGGTCGGTCTCGACGGCGGCGAACAGGCTGTCGATCGAGCACGGCACCTGCTCGAGCAGCTCCTGCCCGGCGTCGAGCCTGGCGAGTCGGAGCAGATCGCGAACGAGGCGCTCCATGCGCATCGTGTGGCGCGACACGATTTCCAGGAATCGTCGGCTCTCCTCAGGGTCCGCGTCGGCGAGTGCCTCGACATAGCCGCGCACGGCGGTCAGCGGCGTCCGGAGCTCATGCGAGACGTTGGCGACGAAGTCGCGCCGGATCTGATCGGCGCGGCGCAGGTCGGTGATGTCGTGCAGCACGACCACCGCCCCCCGACCGTGGATGCCTTCGACCGGAGCGGTACGCGCGATCAGGATCGCCGCGGACTCACGCAGCTCCGTCAGCTCGACGCTCTCGGTTGGCCTGCCAGCGAGCGCGTTCGCAATCTGACGCGCGACGGCTGGCTGCCGCACGATTTCCGGATAGTGGCGCCCCACCGCCTCGTCGATGCGGAGCATTCGACGCGCCGCCTCGTTCGCGAGTTGCAGTCGTCCGTGCTCGTTCACCACCAGAACGCCCTCGATCATGCCGGCAAGAATCGCTTCCATGCGCGCGCGATCGGCTTCGAGGCCGGCGAGGCGCTGCGCAAAGTCCTGCGCCAGCCGGTCGAGCAGGCGCGCGATCGTGCCGACCTCGTCGTCGGTGTAGTCGGGCGCTGGCCGTGAGAGATCGCCGGTCGCGTATTGCTCGACGCGCTGCTGCATCGAGCGGAGGCGTCGGCCGAGAGGGACGGAAAACGCCCAGGTCAGGACGATGGCGGCGACGATCCCCGTCGCGAATCCCAGGAGCGCCAGCGTCCGCACCCAGGCCAGCTGACGATCGACGTCGTTCAACGGTACGGCCAGGCGGACGATCGACAAGAGCGGCATTCCTGGATTGCTCACGGGAATGGCCACGTACATCATGTCGCTGTCGATGGTGGCGCTGTGCCGCCGCGCGCTGCCCATCCCGCGTCGCCGGGCGTCGACGACCTCCGGGCGCGTCCCGTGATTCTCGACCGCCTTGATTTCCTCGGGGGTCAGGTCCGAGTCCCCGACCACGCGACCGTCCGCGGCGATGAAGGTGACCCGCGCCGACAGGATGCGGCCCAGAGCGTCCGCCTCCGCGTCGAGCTCCTCCTCGCTGGCCGTCGTGCGGTGCGCGAGGAGCTCCGCGGCCATCCGCGCGCTGCCCGCCAGCTCGTGCTCGATGCGCTGCTCGAGATTGCGACGGACCGACGCCGACACGAGCGATGTCGCCGCGGCGACGGCAAACGCCGAGGCCGTGAGCGCGGTCAGGAAGATCTTGGAGCGGAACGTCACGGGCGATCCGGACTCAGCGGCGATCGTCGAGCTTGTACCCGAATTGCTTGATCGTCACGATGGCATCCGCGAGGAACGGCACCTTGTCCCGCAGCCGTCTGACATGGACGTCGACGGTACGAGTGCCGCCCGTATATTGATACCCCCACACGTCACTGAGGAGGAGATCGCGCGAGAGCACGCGGCCGCGATGCTGAACGAGATAGAGCAGCAGCAGGAATTCCTTGGCCGTGAGCCGGATCTCCTTCCCCCCGACATCGACGAGGTGGCGCTCGACGTCGATCGACAGCGGACCATAGCGGAGCGCACCCGGTCCGGCGTGTCGCTGCGTCCGACGCAGCAGCGCGGCGACCCGAGCCGTCAGCTCTCTCGGGCTGAACGGTTTCGTGACGTAATCGTCAGCGCCGAGCTCCAGGCCCGCGATGCGCTCGGCTTCCTCGCCGCGCGCGGTGACCATGATCACCGGGATGGCGGCCGTCGTGGGATCCGCCCTGAGCGCCTGGCAGACGAGCAGACCATCCATGCCGGGCAACATCAGGTCGAGCACGATCGCATCGGGTGCCGTCGCCCGGACCTTCGGAAGGACGGCCGATCCGGACGCCACGGAATCGACACTATGCCCCGCCTTCTGGAGATAGCGCACGATCAGGTCCGCGATATCGTGGTCGTCCTCGACGACGAGCACGCGGCTCACGAGCGGTGGGCCCCATGCGCGTGACCTTCGAGGATCTCCGGCGGCGTCTCGTCGAACGCCGCACGAAGATCTGCGGCCGACGCATATCGGCGATCGGGCAATCGCCGCACGCGAATGCGGACAGGTACCGGCTCGGCAAACAGGGCAGGCGTCACGGTGATGGCCCCGTCAGCATAACGGACACGACACCCCAAGCGCTCGCGCTCGTCCGCCCAGCCGTTGCAGAACGACAGCGAGAGCAGGTCGGCCACGCCAAGAAATCGATAGTCCTGCAGGAGTTCCTCCTGGCCATGCCCGGTGCGGGCCAGCTCGTGATCCCGTCGCGCCGTCGTCTCGCCGAAGAAGGCCGACCATGCGGGATTGCGTCGTTGCGTATCGTAAACGGAGATCGCATGATGCGCGACGAGCGCGGCCGCATACGCCGAGGTCGCCGCCACCCGATCGATCGCCCGGGGCCACACGGACTGCTTGATGTCGTCGCCGACGGCGATGAAGTCAAGCGCCTGGCCCGTCGCGACAGAAAACAGGGGCACCGCGTCCACCTCGCGCCATCCGTTGTCGTGCTCGCGCGCCGCGAGCAGGAGCGCTTCCCGTCGAGGATGCGCCGCGAAGTCATCCGCGCTCCAATGCGCCAGCAGATCCGCGGCCAGCCGCGCGTGATCGGGTTGAGTCATGAAGAGCAGCGAGTCATCGTGCCGACGAATGATCATGACGGTGGTTGTGGCCTCTAGAGGACAGTCCGATTGTGGCATCGGGAGGTGGTTCGCGCAATCCCACGTATTTCGAACAAGTTAGCGGCTTCGCGATCTGGCATTCTCGTTGATGGATCCCCTGGCGAGGCTGAGCGGACTGCGACCTGCGGCCTCAGTTTCGGGAGGATCCGATGAGAGCCCTGCATTCGATGCGACGGACGACATCAGCGGCGGCCATGATGGCCGCCGCTGGAGTGGTACTGCTTGCCGGCTGCAGCCCGCGCGAGCTGTCGGAGGCGCGCGCGCAGACGTTGCCGGTAGCGGTCAATTGCGAGCCAACCCAGCGCGCCATCGTGCGGCCGGTCGTGATCAACGGTGCGACGATGTCGCAGGTGGATTGCGTCAGCGCCGACCTGGCGGCGGCTCCGATCACGGCCGCGTATCAACCTGGTGTCCCATCGGCCGTTCCGGTCAGCTACGCGTCCGCGTTCGCGCGTCCGCAGACGGTGTCGTTCGAAGACGCCCGCGTAGCGCCGGCTCCTGCGACGTCGACGGTGGCGCCGCGACGTGTGACGTATCAACGTGCGCCACAACACGTCGTGCGCCGACAGACGCGGTCGGTCGCCAAGAGCGCGCTCATCATCGGATCGTCGGCAGGCGCGGGCGCCGGCCTCGGTGCGCTGATTGGTGGAAAGAAAGGCGCACTGATTGGTGCCGCAGCGGCCGGCGGCGGCGCGACGCTGTGGGATCAGCTCACACGCCGCGTGCAGCAGTAGGCTAGCGCTAGCCCGCTTCACGAAACGCATTGCCGCCGAGTTCATGCAGTAGCGAAGTCCCGTGGGCTTCGGGCCGTCGTCGAACACATGGCCCAGGTGCCCGTCGCACCGCGTGCACGAGACGGCAATGCGATCCATATCGAACGACATGTCCCGCCCCTGCGTGACATTCTGCTTGGCGATCGGAGTCCAGAAGCTCGGCCACCCCGTTCCGGATTCGAACTTCGTGTCGGAGCTGTAGAGCGCCGTGTCGCAGCAGATACACCGATAGAGGCCGGCCTCGTGGTTGTTCCAGGTGGCGCCCGTGAAGGGACGCTCGGTCTCCGCATGGCGTGTGACGCGGTACGACATGGGCGAGAGCTGCGTCCGCCACTCGGCGTCCGTCTTCACGAGCTTCGGCACCTTGATCGTTTCGCCGCGGACGCCCGCGTCGCTGAATTCGACGATGGTGACGGTTTTGGGACCGCCGGCGGCGCGTAACGGCCGCCAGCCGACGGCAACCCCCACCAGCGCGAGGCCGCCAACGGTGAGGAAGCTGCGGCGATCGACGGAAGATCGGTGACTCATGACGTCGCTCCCACGGCTGGTCGAGAAAGATCTCTCGACCATCATAGATCGGCGCGGCGGCGGAGCCGGCCTCGCCTGTATAATCGATTCGCGTTGCTGCTGCTCGCCACGTCTCTCTGTCTGGGCTTTCTGCATGGTCTTGGTGCCGATCATCTGATGGCGATCGCGGCGCTCTCGGTCGACGCCACCGCAACGACGGCGGCGGCGCGTCGCTCGCGTGCGCTCGGCGTGGCGTTCCGGTTTGCCGTCGGGCACGCGCTGCTGCTCGGCCTCGGCGCGGGGCTGCTCGTCCTGGTCGGCTGGTCCATTCCGTCCGTCGTCGAACGCGGCGGCGAGATGCTGGGCGGCGCGCTCCTGATCGTCATGGGAGCGGTCACGCTCTGGGGGCTCGGCTCCGGCCGCGTCTACGGCCACGCGCATCGCCACGGGCAGGAACCAACGCCGCACTGGCACCTGCACGTCGGGCGCCGCGCTCATCATCCGGTTCCCGGGTCGCACTCGCACCTGCCGACCATCATCGGCGCCGCGTTCGCAATCAGCAGCCTGCGGGCGCTGGCGATGCTGACCCCGTTCGGCGATCACCTCGCCCGTACGTCGCTGCCGCTGCTGCTCTCGCTGATCCTGGTATTCGCCATCGGCATCCTGTTGTCGATGTCGCTGTTCGGCGTGGCGCTCGCCCGCGTGCTGTCCACGCGAGCGCTCGAGCGGATCGGCCAGGGAGCCGGAGCGCTGGTCGGGCTGTCCTCTGTGGCGCTTGGCTTGGCGTGGGTGGCTACGGCGTAGCAATGCAAAATGCAAAATGATGAATGCAGAAATTTCATCTTCTGCATTCATCTTCTCTGCTTAGCATTCTGCATTCTGCATTGAGCATTGAGCATTTACAGTTCCCGCACCCCGTGGCTCTTGATCAGGAAGTAGGTCGCCACGCACAGCAGGAGCGCGCCATTCACGGCCAGGACCTTTGGCGCCGACGCGAGGCTCGCGGCCCATCCGGCGGCGAGGCTGCCGAGCGGCATGCCGCCGCGGAACGCCACCATGTAGATGCTCACCACACGGCCGCGTAGATCGTCGGGGACGATCAGCTGAATGAGCGACGCGGTCATCGAGAAGACCATCAGCAGCGCCGCGCCCGTGGCGAAGAGCAGCAGATCGCTCAGCCACGCCACGCGTGACATCGCGAACGCCAGCACGAGCGCGCCGAAGATCGCCTGCACGATCAGCACGGCGAGGCCCATCCGGTGGAAGCGTCCGAGCCACGCCACGATGAGCGCGCCGCAGACGGCGCCGGCGCCCGAGAACGCCATCATGTGGCTGTACCGGTTGATGTCCCCGTGAAAAATGTCGCGCGCGAAGATCGGCAGCAGCGTCAACAGCGGCAGCCCCAGGAAGGTCGTCAGCGACGCGACGATCGTCAGGGCGATGATCGCGGGCTGACCCTTGGCGTAGCGCAGACCGCCGCCCAGCTCGTGCAGCATCGACGTTTTCTCGACGCGCGGGATGTGTTTGATCGTGAGCGACATGAGCGCGACGATCACGACGAGGAACGACAACCCGTTGACGGCGAAGCAGGCGGCGCCGCCCCACGCCGCGAGCGTGACGCCCGCGAGCAGCGGGCCGAAGACGCGCGCCAGGTTGAACTGGATGGAGTTGAGCGCGATCGCGTTCGGCAGGTCCTGCTTCTTGACGAGCGAGGGAATCAACGATTGATACGCGGGCCCGCCGAACGCCTGCCCCAGACCCGCCACGAACGAGAGCAGCAGCACATATTGCACCCGGACCGCGCCCAGATACACGAGGGCGGCGAGGGTGAACGCCGTCGACATCTGGATGTATTGCGAGCCGAGCAGCACGTGTCGCCGATCGTGGCGATCGGCGACGACCCCGCCGATCAGCGTGAAGAGCAGGATGGGCAACTGGCCGAGAAAATCGTCGAGCCCGAGAAAAAACGACGATTTCGTCAGATCGAAGACCAGCCACGCCTGGGCGACCTCCTGCATCCAGTTGCCGACCGTGGAGGTGAAGGCGCCGAACCACAGGACCCGGAAATCGCGATACCCGAACGCGGCGAGCGCCCGGGTGAGCACCGATCGGTGGAACGGAATGGAACGTCCAGGGGGAGGCTGGTCGCCCGGACTCGGGGCTGCGCTGGCCAAGGAGCCTCTATCTTAGGACAGAACTAAAAGTTACGGGCGCGCTTGATCCGACGTTCGCGCGTGCATATACTCGGGGCGAACAAGCGAAGAAAAAGCGAAAATGCGCGCCGCTCTCGAAACCCTGCTTCGTGCCCGCAAGCTCGACGTCACGCTGACGAGCGCCGCCCTCTGGACGGATCTGCCGGCCGACCGGCTGGCGCCCACGGGATGCGCGGCGCTCGATGCGGCGCTTGGCGGCGGCCTTCGCCGCGGTCATCTGTCGGAGATCGTCGGCGACGTGTCGAGCGGCCGCACGACGCTGATGACGGAACTCATCGCGGCGGCAACGAGCCGTGGCGACGTCGCGGCGATTGTCGATGCCGTCGACACGTTCGATCCCCCGTCGGCTGCCGCGATCGGCGTCGATCTCACGCGTGTCCTCTGGGTGCGCGACCACGGGGACGCGACGCGCGCGCTCAAGGCGTTTTCCCTGATTCTCCAGGCCGGCGGGTTTGGGCTCGTCGTGCTCGATCTGGCCGACGTCCCGCTGCCGCAGCTGCGCCGGTTCCCGTGGACCACGTGGCTGCGGATTGCGCGGACGATCGAGGGAGGGGAGACGGTGGCGCTGCTGGTGGGATCGCAGCGGGTCGCCCGCAGCCCGGGCGGCGTCACGATCGCGCTGACGGGATCGTCGGCCCGATGGATCGGTCGAGCGCCGCGCGAGCGCCTGTTCGGCGGCGTCGCGTCCGCGCCACGGATTGTGAGCGCGCGATGACCGCCCGAGAGGCGTGGACCGCCACGGCCGCCGCACCGGCCTCGCTCTACGGCTGTCTCTTCATCCCTCCAATCACCCAATCACCCAATCACCCAATCACCAGATCCCCGACTCACCCAATTACCAAATCCCCGAATCTCTTCGGGGTGGCGACTGCGATTTTTCACCGCGCGTCATGCGGATCGACGATGCCGAGGTGCTGCTCGATGTGTCCGGCCTGGGCCGATTGATCGGCGAGCCTCGCGCGATTGCATCGGAACTGGCGCGCGCGCTCACGGAACACGGGCTCGCGGGCGGCGTGGCGATCGCCCCGACGCAGACGTCGGCCCGTCTGCTGGCCCGGGCTGCCGCGGACGCGGGCCCTTCAGCCGATCCGGCGCGCTTCGTGACGGCTGATGCGGCCGCCGCGATTCGGTCGCAGCCCGTCGTGCGGCTGCAGGCCATCGAGGTGGTGCCGCCAGCGTTGAGCGTCCGCGATCGCGCGCGGCCCTACGAGACGTTCGAGCGGTGGGGGATCAGGACGCTGGATGCGCTGGCGGCGTTGCCGGCGGCCGATCTGGCGTCGCGGCTGGGCCGGCGCGGTCAGGCGCTGCAGCGGCTGGCGCGCGGGCTCGATCCGTGCCCGTTCGTGCCCGACGCGGCCACGCCGCGCTTTCTCGAGCGGCTGGAGCTCGAGTGGCCGATCGACGAGCTCGAGCCGTTGTCGTTCATCCTCGCGCGACTGCTCGATCCGCTCTCGACGGCGCTCGAGCGCGCCGATCGCGGCGCGGCCGCGCTCCGCCTGGATCTGCGGCTCGTCGATCGGTCGACGCACGCGCGCCTGCTGCAGCTGCCGGTCGCGTTGCGCGACGCGCGGGTGCTGCGCACGTTGATGCTGCTCGATCTCGAATCGCATCCTCCCGCCGCGGCCATCGACATCGTCGCGATCGAGGTGGATCCGGCACCCGCGCGCATCACGCAGTTCTCGCTGCTCGATCGCGCGCGGCCGTCGGCCGAAGCGCTCTCGACCTTGACGGCGCGATTGTCGGCGCTGGTCGGCGAGACACGCTCCGGCACGGCCGTCCTCGTGGACAGCCATCAGCCGGGTGTGTTCGAGATGCGGAGCTTTGCGATCGACGACGCGCCGCGCGTGCGGGATTCACCAGTTGCGGCGAACGGGGATCGTCTCGCTCTCCGGCGGCAACGCCATCCCCCCGCCATCCGCGTGACGGTCGAGGGCGGACGCCCGGTATCTGTCGCCGCCGCGCGGCGCGGTCTCCCTGGTGGACACGTCGTGCAGTCCGCCGGCCCGTGGAGAACATCGGGCGGATGGTGGAAGGGTGTCGAGAGCGAAAGCTGGAACCGCGATGAATGGGACGTCGAGCTGACCGGCGGCGCCGTTTGCCGGATTTTCCAGGACCACACCACTCGTCGGTGGTTTCTGGAAGGACTGTACGACTAACACCCGTGTACATCGAGCTTCACGCTTCGTCGGCATTTTCGTTTCTCGACGGCGCCTCGCTGCCTGAAGCGCTGGTCGATCGGGCTGTCGCGCTCGGCTACCCGGCGTTCGCACTGCTCGATCGCGACGGCGTCTACGGCGCGCCGCGCGTGCATCTCGCGGCCAAAAAAGCCGGTATCCGGGCCATCATCGGTGCGGAGTTGACGGTGGCTGTCGCGGACTCGGTCTTCCGCCTCCCCGTCCTCATCGAGTCGCAGCAGGGATATCGCAATCTCTGTCGTCTGCTGACCACGATGAAGATGCGGGCGCCCGTCCCCGGGTCCCCACCGCGCACGCCTGCGCGGTGGGGTGGAAAAGGAGAGGGCGCGCTGACGCTCGACGATCTGGACGGCGCGACGGTCGGGCTCATCGCGCTGGGCGGACGGGCCATGCTGAACACGGCGCGCTTTGGCGTCGGCGGGTTGATCGATCGCCTCGTCGGCCTCTTCGGTCGCGACCGCATGTATCTCGAGCTGCAGCGCCACCTGCTCCGCGACGAAGAAACCGGCAATCACGCGCTGCGCGATCTGGCGGCCGCGTTCCACCTGCCGATCGTCGCGACCAACGGCGTCCGCTTCGCCGAGCCGTCGGATCGCGCGCTCTACGATGTCCTGACCTGCATCCGGCACAAGACCACCACCGAGCGCGCCGGCCGTCGTCTGAGCTGGAATGCCGAGCGGTACCTGAAATCTCCGGCGCAGATGGCCAGACTGTTCGCCGATTTACCGGAGGCGCTCCACGCGTCCCGCGAACTGGCCGACCGCCTCACCTACACGATGGCGGATCTCGGCTATCGCTTCCCTGAATACCCCGTGCCCGCAGGTGAGACGATGGCGTCGTTCCTGAGGAAGATCACGCAGGCCGGCGCGTGCGATCGCTATCGGCCGATCGAGCCCCATGTGACGCGGCAGATCGAGCGTGAGCTGGACCTGATCGAAAAGCTCGACCTGGCGGGCTATTTCCTGATCGTCTGGGACATCGTGAACTTCTGCCGCCAGCAGGGGATTCTCGTGCAGGGACGCGGGTCGGCCGCCAACAGCGCCGTGTGCTACAGCCTCGGCATCACCGCCGTCGATCCGATCGGCATGGACCTGCTCTTCGAGCGGTTCCTGTCGGAAGAGCGCGGCGAATGGCCCGATATCGATCTCGATCTGCCGAGCGGCGATCGACGCGAGCGCGTCATTCAGCACATCTATCAGAAATACGGCCGGCTGGGCGCTGCCATGACCGCCAACGTGATCACCTATCGCGGCCGGAGCGCGGCGCGCGAGGTCGGGAAGGTGCTCTCGATGGAGCCGGATCTCGTCGACACCCTGGCGAAGATGATGAATCAGTTCGAATGGGTCGATCCCGCGGAGACGCTGCAACGCAACCTGCACGACGCGGGCGTCGACGCGCAGCACCCGACCATCCAGATCTTCGGCCGTCTCTGGCAGCAGATCCAGGATCTGCCGCGGCATCTCGGCCAGCATTCCGGCGGCATGGTGATTTGCCAGGGACGCCTCGACGAGGTCGTCCCGCTCGAAAACGCCTCGATGCCCGACCGCGTCGTCATCCAGTGGGACAAGGACGACTGCGCCGACATGGGCATCGTCAAGGTGGATCTGCTCGGATTGGGAATGATGGCGGTCTTGCAGGATGCGCTTGAGGTGGTCAATACCGAGGATCCGGGATCCGGTACGCGGCATCCGTGGAGAGCACGGGGCACTTCCGGATCCCGCATCCCGCGTACCGGATACCGGCGTCGACCTCGCCCACCTCCCCCCGAACGATCCGGCTGTCTACCGCATGCTGCAGGAGGCCGACACGATCGGGATCTTTCAGGTGGAATCGCGCGCGCAGATGGCCACGCTGCCGCGGCTGCGCCCCGAGACGTTCTACGACATCGTCGTCGAGGTCGCGATTATTCGCCCCGGCCCTATCGTCGGCCAGATGGTCCATCCGTATCTGAAGCGGCGTCAGGGAGAGGAGCCGGTGGCGTATCCGCATCCGTCGCTCGAGCCGATCCTCGAACGCACGCTCGGCGTGCCGCTGTTCCAGGAGCAGCTGCTCAGGATGGCCATGGTCGCCGCGGGATTCAGCGGCGGGCAGGCCGAGGAGCTCCGCCGCGCGTTCGGCTTCAAACGATCCGAGAAGCGCATGCAGCAGATCGAAGGGCAGCTGCGTGCGGGCATGGCACGCCAGGGGATCACCGGCGAAGCCGCGGAAGACATCATCCGATCGATCACCTCGTTTGCGCTCTACGGATTTCCAGAGTCGCACGCCGCGAGCTTCGCGCTGCTCGTCTACGCGAGCGCCTATCTCAAGGCGCACTATCCCGCGGCGTTCTATGCCGCCATCCTGAACAATCAGCCGATGGGGTTCTACCATCCGTCCACGCTCGTCAAGGATGCGCAACGTCACGGCGTCCGTTTTGCCCCCATCGACGTGCAGGTCTCGGACTGGCTCTGTCGCGTCGAATCGGACGGTCGTGTACGGCTCGGCCTGATGTACGTGAACGGCCTGCGGCAGGAAGTCGGCAAGGCGATTGAGGCGTGCTCAGAGAGTGGATGGCGGATGTCGGATGACGGAACGACGATCACAGAACGCCTGGAGGGCATGCAGCGATGCCCCAAGTGTGGATGTGATGACGAATCGATGCTGGAAGTGCTTCACACGGAGGAAATGTTCTGCAATATCTGCTCACATCTGTGGCCGGTAGTGGCGCTGCCCGCCGCCAATCCGCCATCTGCCATCCGTCATCCGTCATCCACTACAAATCCTCGCTTCCCCTCCCTCGACCACCTCGTACGGCGGACGGGGATTCGCCGCGACGAGATCGCGACGCTCGCGGAGATCGGCGCGCTGAACGCGTTCGGCTACGATCGGCGGACGGCGCTGTGGCAGGTGGAGCAGGCGATCAGACCCACCGGCGCACTCTTGGCAGACGCCGGCGACGTCAATGTTGAATGTTCAAGGGTGAATGTTGAACCACCGGATCCCGCATCCCGGATCCCGCAGACCGCACAAAGCCCTCTCCTCCCCATGACCATGCCGGAGCGTCTGATGGCCGACTTTTCCGGCACGGGGCTCACGATTGGCCCGCACCCCATGTCGATGCGTCGGTCGGAGCTGGCGCTCCGTGGCGTCCTGCGGGCGGTCGAACTGTCACGCGGACGGCATGGACGTCGCGTGCGTGTGGCGGGGGCGGTCATCACGCGCCAGCGTCCGGGGACGGCAAAAGGGTTCGTGTTCCTCACGCTCGAGGACGAGACAGGGATCGTCAATATCATCGTCCGTCCTGATCTCTTTTCGGAGCAGCGTGGCGTCATCGTCCAGGAGCCGTACCTCCTCGTGGAAGGGGTGCTTCAGATTCAGGAGGGGGTGACCTCCGTGCGAGCCGAGCGGTTCTCCGGATTGGGCGGCCAGTCTCCCCCCATGGAGGCGCACGATTTCAGATAGCGTGCAATCGGCGCTGGCCTGGAGGTCGGATCCCATATAATTCCTGACCACGCATGAGCTCGCTGGCCCCCGCCTTGCACCAATCCTCCGCTCAGATGAGTTGGATAACCGAATCCGATCTTGGCCGGAACCCGACGTCGATGGTCCTGCTGGCTGAGCTTTGGCACGCGCTGGAGCCAAACCGCGAGGTGTCCTGGCGTGTCGGAGGCGACAGACGGGGTCTCGATGGCACGGCCACCTGGCGTGTCTTGGAGGTCAACCAGGGTGGGTTCAGCGAGGGCGTGACGGTGGAGGGGCCAGCCGGGCGCAAATGGCACGTCACCTTTCCCCCCGACGCGGCGACTGAGGTCGTCGCGTCCCGGATATTGTGGGCAGTTGGTTACC
Organism: uncultured Acidobacteriota bacterium; assembly: GCA_963786615.1. Classification (GTDB taxonomy): domain Bacteria; phylum Acidobacteriota; class Vicinamibacteria; order Vicinamibacterales; family 2-12-FULL-66-21; genus CAWAZT01. The sequence continues at coordinate 211,274 of CAWAZT010000016.1, read as the reverse complement.
ACCAGCCGCCCCTGACGCCCGACCGAGGTCTGTCATGATTCCGCGACGCCTTGGTCCCGCGTTCTTCGTGGCGGTCCTGCTGATTGCGTGTGCGCCGGCGCTGCGCGCGCAGAACGCGGCGAGCCTGCAGAAGGAGCGCGGGGAGCTGCCACCAGCTGATCCGCTCACCGAGGTCACGTCGGCGTTCGTCCGGCTGCCGGTCGCCGCGCTGCTCGGCGCGGGCCTGGCGCTGCGCCCGAAGCGCCGCGGCACGCCTTCGCGTCAGCCGGCCGTCATCCAGACGCAAATCATCCTCGCGATTGTCGGGGCCGTCGTGATGATGGTGGTCGGAACCAACCTGGCCCGCGCGTTCGGCGTCGTGGGCGCGGCCGGCCTCGTGCGCTACCGCGCGAAGATCGAGGATCCCAAGGACGCCGGCGTCATGCTCTCCACGCTGGCCGTCGGCCTTGCCTCGGGGGTCGGCCTGTACGCGATGGCGGCCTTTTCCGCCGCGTTCATTCTCGTGGTCCTGTGGATTATCGAGTCGTTCGAGCCGCAGACCCGCAAGCTGTTCGAGCTCAAGGTGAAGTTCGGGGACGAGACCGACGCCAAGCGTCCTGAGGTCGAGGCCATTCTCCGCCGGGCGCACATGGATTTCGAGCTGCACGCGTCGGCCGACGACGAGATCTGTTACGACGTCCACGTCCCGCTCGAAGCCGAGCGCGATGGCGTCACGAACCAGATCCTCGCGCTCGATCCGAAAGGGCACGCGGCCGTCGAGTGGTCTGAGAAGAAGGCGAAGGCGAAGTGAAGCTCATCGTTCAACCCGACGATGGCGTGAAGCCGATCGTAGAGGCCATCAAGAAGGCCCGCAAGTCGATCGACATCGTCATTTTTCGATTCGACCGGGTGGAGATCGAGAAGGCGCTCCACGCGGCGGTCGGCCGCGGCGTCGTCGTTCGTGCGCTCATCGCGCACACCAATCGAGGCGGCGAGAAGAATCTCCGCAAGCTCGAGCTGCGCCTGCTCGAGTGCGGCGTCACGGTCGCGCGCACCGCGGACGACCTGCCCAGATATCACGGGAAGATGATGCTCGTCGACGGCTCGATGCTGCATGTCTATGGCTTCAACTACACGAAGCTCGACATCGACAAGAGCCGCAGCCTCGGCGTGATCACGCGTGATCGCCGGCTCGTGCAGGAGGCGGCGAAGCTGTTCGAGGCCGACACCTGCCGCCATCCATACAGCCCTGGTGTTCGCCCGCTTCGTCGTGAGTCCGGAGAACTCGCGCGAAGCGCTCACGGCGTTCATTCGCGGCGCGCGGAAGGAGCTGCTGATCTACGACCAGGCGATCAGCGACAACCTGATTCAGCGGGTTCTTGTCGATCGCGCGCGCACCGGCGTCGAGGTCCGGATCATCGGCAAGCTCGAGAAGGATCTCTCGGGCGTCAAGGCCCGCAAGCTGGCGGACATGCGGCTGCATGTCCGCGCGATCGTGCGAGACGGCTGCGAGGTGTTCATCGGCAGCCAGAGCCTGCGGCGTCTGGAGCTGGACGGTCGTCGCGAGGTCGGCGTCGTCGTCAAGGATGGCGCGATCGCGCGCAAGATTCAGGCGGTCTTCGAGTCGGACTGGACCCGCAGCGGGAAGAAGGAGGAGTCCGAGGAGGACTCCGAAAGGACAGCCGAAACCGTCAAGGAGAAAGAGAAGGACAAGGACAAGGACAAGGAGAAAGCCGCGAAGGCGTCTTGATCAGGGATTCTTCCGCCGCGTGATCACGCCCGAATCCACGACCTGTCCCAGCCGCGACACCGCGAGGAACGTCAGATCGTCTTTCTCGATTTCCACCAGCATGAATGTCCGGTCAGTGTCGAAGCCCTTGGCGGTCAGCGGTGAGTCCTTGCGCAAATCGCCGTCGCGGAGCTGACCCGACGAGCCTTCCACGAAGTACGGAATCCCGTTCTGCGGCTTGATGCGCTCGTAGACGTGATCGTGCCCGTTCAGCACGAGGCTGACGTTGTACTTGATGAACAGCGGCTCGATCGTGGCGCGCAGCTTCAACTCCGAGCCGTGAGTCCTGGACGAGGAATACAGCGGGTGGTGGAAGAAGGCGATCTTCCAGTCTTCACGCGACCCCTCGAGCTCTTTCTCGAGCCACCCGAGCTGGTCCTGATCCATGTACGTGCTCTCGAGCGCAAAGAACCGGACGTCCTGTTTCGGCGCCTTGAAGCTGTAGTACCGCTTGCCGTCCATGTTGTACAACTTGTAAAGCCGTTGTTCGGGCGAGTCGTGATTCCCGAGCGACGCGTAGAACTTGACCCCCGCATCGAGCAGCGGCTTGTAAGGAGCCTCGAACTTCTTCACGAAGTCCTGCGGCCGGTCCGAGCCGTAGATGTTGTCGCCCATCATCACGACCAGGACGAACGGGAACTTCTCGTGCCACGTCATCATCTGCTTCGCGAGATCGTACTGCGGAGTCGCACCGGTGCCGTTGTCGCCGATGACCGCGAACTTCAGCGAATCCGGCCGGTTGGGGAGCTCCTTGATCTCCGCCGCCTGCTGCTCGCTGGCGGCAGCGGCAACGTGCGCCCCCCGCGCGCCGGCGGCCACCACCAGCAGGCTGGCCACCACGCAGACGACGGCCGATGGACGCACCGACAGAAGACGCATCCTCGCTCTCATGGACGTGGGATGTCGCGCCGCGTCAAAACACATGCTCCATGTAGTCGATGATGATGTGCGCGCGCGGATCGAGCAGGATCAGATTGGTCCCGACGAAACGGTATTGCAGTTCCTCGGGCAGGTCAGGCAGTCCTTTGAGGACCTGCGGCGGGACGGTCGAGAGCGGTACCGTGTCGGGATAACGCCCGTTCACCTTCAGCGTCACCGGCTCGGTGTACTCCTCGAGAATCTCCTTCTTCACCTGCGCGCCGCCGGGTCCGTGGAAGATCGGTCGCAGCACGCGGTGAACGATTTGCCGCATCTGCGAGGTGAAGAGGTCGTGCGGTTTGGCGGTGGTCCGATTCTCCTGAATCAACTTTCCCAACGCGCGCTCGTGCGTGTCCATCTGCTCGGGCGTGGCCTTGTCCGGCAGCTTGGGCAGGGTCTGGTCCAGCTTTTTGCTGAGGGCGACGTACTCGCCGACGCGCTTCTTGAACTCCGCGATGGTTGCGGCGTCAGGATTGACCTTCGGCGTCTGACCCGAAGCGGCTGACGCACCCACGACGAACGCCACGAGCGCCACGGCGAAGATTCGAATGGATGCAGGAGCAGTCATACGCAGAGCGAGATGCAACGGAGACGCCGCCGGCAGCCTACCCACGATAGTTGCCGAACTGCAGCGCCACACCGAAATCGTGCTCGCGCAACTGTCGCATCGCTTCCTGCAACTCATCTTTGGACGGTGATGATACACGGACCTGGTCGGCCTGAATAGACGCCTGCACTTTCTTCAGCTTGCGATCTTTCAGGAACTTGACCATCTCTTTCGCCGCTTCGGTCGGGATGCCCTGCTGGAGGGTGACGACGCGCCGCACGGTGTCGTTGGCGGCCTTTTCGATGGGGCCGGGCGTGAGATTCTTGACGGGCACGCCGCGCCGCACCATGCGGGTCTGGAGAATTTCCCACAGCGCGTTCATCTTGAAATCATCGTCGGCGGTCAGCGTCAGCGTGTTGTCGACGCGGTTCAAGTCGATTGCCGCGCGCGATCCCTTGAAGTCGTAGCGCTGGGCGACTTCCTTGCGGGCCTGGTTGACGGCGTTGTCGACCTCCTGCAGATCGACCGTCGACGTGATATCGAACGAGGCAACAGTGGCCATGCGTGGCCTAGGACGCCGTGGAGATCGACCGCTGCGGCACGCCGGGATCCTGGCGCTGCGGCTTGCGCCAGTAATCCATGGTGGACACCCGGTGAACGCAGCCGATCGTGCAGAGCGGAGCGCACCACTTCGGCGCCAGGAACTCGCGCCGGATGTCGTCGACCGTGTACGTCGCGAGCGGCACGCCGGGGCAGCCGCGCTGCTGCGAGCACCAGTGCACCAGACCGTTCTCGCAGATATAGAGGTAGCGCGCCCCCGCGCGGCACTGCCAGTCGTTCGGCTTGCCGTCGGCGAGGTTCATCTGGAAGCTGCGGATGCCCGAGTACAGGTTTTTCAGCACTTGTCGTCGGCCATCGATCCGACCCATCACGTCGTCGAAGACCGCGCGCTCGTTGGGGCCGAGCGGCTTGAGGAGGCCGGAACCGTCGTGGATGATGCCGATGGACGTTGAGAAGCCGAGCTCCGCGGCGCGTTGGTTGATCGTCCTGGCGTCGTCCGGGTTCCTGATGCCGCCGCCCACGACGGAGTTGATGTTGATGTCGAAGTCGGCGTATTCGGCAAGCCACTGCAGCTTCTTGTCGAGGAGCCGCAGGCTCTTCTTCGAGACGTCGTCCGGTTCGACGTTGTCGATGCTGATCTGCAGGTAATCGAGCCCTGCCTCGTTGAGTGCCTGGATCCGCCGCGGCGACATCAGATAGCCGTTCGTGATGAGGCCGGCGATCATGCCGCGGCTGCGGATGCGCGCGATGAGGGTGTCGAGGTCCGGGTGGAGCATCGGTTCCCCGCCGCTGAACGCGACGACCGAGGTGCCGAGCGTCGCGAGCCTGTCGATCCGCGCGATCATCTCGTCGGTCGCCACCGGCGCCGACACCTTGTCGTACTCGTTGCAGTACCCGCAGTCGATGTTGCACCGGCGGATCGGCACGACGTGGACGAGCAGGGGATGATCGGTCCGCGCGAGCCCTCGGACGAACTCGCGGACCGACCGCGCGCGCCGACTGATTTTCCGGAGGCGTGGCATGTAGCCACTCAGTATATCAGGCAGCCGGGCTTGGTTCGCTCATCGGACGGGGCTCGCGCCTGGCGCGAAGGGCCTTGCCGACCTTGAGGGACGTCTCGAAGATCGTCCCGACACGCAGCCCGCCGGGCAGCCGATGGGCGCTGACCGCGGCGAGCCCCGCCGACGCGATGCATCCGCACTGCGAGCAATCGGGCGTGCCGCCGAACTGGCACGGTGTGATGCGGTGCTCGAAGTCCGCCGAGATGCAGCTCGTGGTGAGCGCGAAGACGCACTCGTCGGGACTCTGGGGCGGGTTCGCGTACTTCTTGACCAGGCCTTCCGGCATTGCCAGCTTCTTGTATTTCGTTCTCAGCGACATGAGCGCGGCGACCACGCGCTCGCGATCGGCCGGCCTGAGGATCTCGGCGGCGACCTCACCGACCTGCGGCGTGTAGAGGCTCACCCAGATCTGGGCGACCTCGTCACGGGCGGACCAGAGGCGGACGAACTCCTCGAGATAGCCGTCGCGCTGGACCTGTTGCCGGGTGACGGTGCAATGGACGGTGATCTGGTGACCCGCGATGTGCTTCTGGATTCGATCGTAGGTCGCCGGTGCGCGACGCACGTCGTGCTCTGGCTGGAGGCCGTCGATCGAGACGACAATCTGCAGCCGCGGGATCTTGGCGAACTCGGCGGGAATCGGACGAACCGCGCTCGTGACGAGCTGCGAGTAGATGCCTCGCGCCGCAAGCAGCGGCAGCAGTTGCTGGAGCTCACGGTACCTGACGAGCGGCTCGCCGCCGACGATCGACACGTGAAGCGGCTTCTCTTCGTCGACGATGGCCATGAACCGATCGACCAGTTCCTGACCTTTGTAGTCGGTGACCTGCCGCAACGTGACGTCGCCGCCCAGATGCTCGTCGCCGTACGCGTAACAGCCTGGGCAGCGCAGCGGGCACTCGCGGGTGATTTCGATCGAGAGTGACGGCCTGTAGCCGCGGAGAATTCGCCCCCAGGCCGTGATGATCCCTTCCATGCCTGGACTATAGCACGCGGATCGGATGACAGATGACAGATGACGAGGGCCGACGACCATCGACATCCGACGATCCGTCATCTGTCATCTGTCATCTGTCATCTCGGATCTACGATCGCTTGAGACTGATGCCTCCGTTCACCGTTTCGAGCGACAGCGTGCGTCCGCCGCCGCCGATGGTGCCTTCGAGCCGGCGTCGCGAGATGCGGCCCGTCACGGTAAGCGGAAAGTCGGTCGAGATGTCGCCGTTCACGGTCTGGGCCTTCACGTCCGTGCTGAGGTCCGCGGGCAGCGTGAGGTTGATGCTGCCGTTGACGGTGCTGAACTCGAGCGTGTCGTCCCAGTCGGCGCGTCCGAGTTCGCCCCGGATCGTCCCGTTGACCGTGGTCGCGCGGCCCGACGCGGACGTCGAGAAGTTGACGGAGCCGTTCACGGTGCTCAGCGCGATTGGCCCGTTGAGGCGTGTGGCCTCGACGTCACCGTTGACGGTCTTGCCGATCAAGCGGACCCCGGCGGGCACGCGCACGGTGAACTCCACCGACACGTCGTTGTTCTGGACGTTCATCCGTCCCTCGTTACCGGGCGCGCACTGATTCGCGCGCTCGCCGTCGCGGCTCGGATACACCGCGCAGATCGTCACGCCCTCGGCATGGGGAACGACCTCGATGCGCACGTCTTCCGGGTTGCTCCGCTTGGCGTGTTTGACGGCGACGACTTCGACCTCGTTACTGCCCGAGGCCTCGGCGCGCAGGCCGCCATTCACACCCTTGATCTCGATCGCGTTGCCCGACGCGATCGAGCCGTGCCACCGAAACTCCGGCGCCTGTCCGATCGCCGTCCTGCCCGAGACGACCCGGCGCCAGGAGCACCGCCGTTGCCACCACGAGAGACCGATAGCAATGCACACGCATGAAACCTCCGATGTCGTGCCGTTAGACGGAGGAGCCGGCGCCAAAGGTTGCTGTGGTCGTCACAGGCGGGATCGCCGATTCTAACTCGCTGATATCAGAGGAGTTGGCGACTGGATCAGCTTGAACAAATCGTCCAGGCGTGGTCAAATGGATCATCATCGTGTCTGACATCGGGAGCACCATGACCGATCGCCCCTTGGATCGCCGCTCGTTTCTGAGCCTTGCTGCCGTCGGCGCGGCGGGCGCGCTGCTGCCGTCGAGAGTGTTCGCGGCGGCCGTCCCGACCGCGGCGGTCGCGCTTGCGGACGCGCCCGACCGATCGCTGTCGTTCGTTCACACGCACACTCAGGAACGGCTCGAGGCGCCGTATTGCTCCGCGGGCACCTATGTCCGCGCCCGTGCTGGCCGACGTCAACCACCTGCTGCGCGACTTCCGCGTCAACGCCGTCAAGCCGATCGACACGGATCTGCTCGATCTGCTGTTCCTTCTGCACACGCGGCTGGGCACCAGCCAGCCCTTCCACGTGATCTCCGGCTATCGCACGCCGGAAACCAACGCGATGCTGCAGGAGCGCGGTGGCACGCACAGCGGTGTCGCGAGCCACAGCCTGCACATCGAGGGGCGCGCGATCGACATTCGCGTGCCGGGCGTCGACCTGCAGCACCTGCGCGACACGGCGCGAGCGCTGCAGCTGGGAGGCGTCGGCTACTACGCCGCGTCCGACTTCGTGCACGTCGACACCGGCAGGGTCAGGTATTGGTAGACGCGATCGAAAAGCGACGCTCGCCCATTCAGGGTTGGGGCGTCTTCGCAACCCGACCGATTTCGAAGAACACCCGGATCATTCACTACGCAGGCGAGAAGATCAGCAATCGCGAAAGCCTCAAGCGCGAGGCGCGGTACCTGAAAAAAGGCCACATCTGGTGCTTCAAGCTGAACAGACTCTACGTGCGCGATGCGGCCGTCGGCGGTAACGTCGCGCGCTACATCAATCATGCCTGCGCGCCCAACTGCTACACGCAAGTCATCGGGGACACGATCTGGATTCGCGCCGCGCGCAACATCCGTCGTGGTGAAGAGCTGACCTACGACTACTCGACCGACGGCGAGGGCACGATCAGCTGCCGCTGCCGGCCCGACTGCCGGACCCTGATCTGACGGAGTCTCCATGCGGGTTCTCTATCTCCACGGCTTTGCCTCGTCCACTGCCTCGTCGAAGGCGACGGTTCCTGTCGCAACGGTTCCAGGAGCTCGGCATCACCATGAGCACGCCGGATCTGAACATGCCGGATTTCTCGACGCTGACCGTGTCGCGCATGCTCCAGCAGACCGACGACGCGATCGACGAGCTGCCGGACGAGCCGCTCGTGTTGATCGGTTCGAGCCTCGGAGGCTTTGTCGCGATCCAGGCGGCGGCGGGCAGGCCCGAGCGGGTGCATCGTCTCGTCCTGCTCGCGCCGGCGATCGATTTCGGCGCGACCCGCATGCGTCAGCTGGGCAACGTCGGATTGGCTGAGTGGAAACGGGCGGGCCGCATCAACGTCTTTCACTACGGGTTCGGCCGGATGATGCCGGTGCACTACGCGCTCTTCGAGGACGCTTCTCACTACAGCGCCGATGACGCGTACCTGCCGCAGCCCGTCCTCGTCTTTCAAGGACAGCATGACGATGCGGTGGATCCGGAAACGGTGACCGCCTGGTCGAGCCGACGTCCGAACGTCGAGCTGCACATGCTCGACGACGATCATCAACTGGCCGCGAGCCTTCCAGTCATCTGGGACACGATCCGGAAATCGCTGGACCTCGGCGGCGTCGTCCGTCAGCCTGTTACCAGCAAATCCCGCGATAGTCGGCCTTGATCGCCTCGCGCGGGGTCTTCACGCGCACGAGATCCAGCACAATCTGATCGGGGCGGGTGCGGGTGAGCGCCTCGGAGAACTCAGGCGCCGCGTTGCCGACGACAATCACCTCCGCGTCCCGCACCACGTCGTCCACCGAGTCGCGCAGCAGCGAGGAGAGATGGGGAATCTGCTCGTTGATGTAGCTCTTGTTCGCGCCGACCAGCCGCGCGATCGAGACGTTCTTGTCGTAGATCGACAGCTGGTAGCCCTTTCCGAGGAGTGATTCGGCGAGGATGACCATGGGGCTCTCGCGCAGGTCGTCGGTTCCGGCCTTGAAGCTGAAGCCGAGGAGCCCGATGCGCTTGCGGCCGGTGTCGACGATCTCGTCAACCGCGTGCTGCACCTGCATCTGGTTGCTGCCGAGGATCGCCTGAATGACGGGCAGCTCCAGGTCCACTTCCTTGGCGCGGTACTGGAGTGCGCGGACGTCCTTTGGCAGGCACGAGCCGCCGAACGCGAATCCCGGCTTCAGGTAATACGACGACAGATTCAGCTTTTCATCGCGGCAGAAGATGTCCATGACCTCGTGGCTGTCGATATCCAGCCGCTTGCAGAGATTGCCGATCTCGTTCGCAAACGTGACCTTCAGCGCGTGCCATGTGTTGCTGGCGTATTTGATCATTTCTGCCGTGCGGATGCTGGTTGTCACGACGGGCGCGTCGACCTTCGCGTAGAGCGCCTTCGTCGGTTCGGCGTCGGATCGGTAGTTGTGGCCAATCAGCGTCAGCGCGGGATTGCGGAAATCGCGGATCGCGGTTCCCTCGCGCAGGAACTCAGGATTGGTGGTGACGCCGAAACCGGTCCCATATTCTTGCCGGACGTACGTTCGAGCGCGGGGATCACCACGTCATGCGTCGTGCCCGGCAGGACGGTGCTGCGGATCACCACGACGTGGTAGGCGCCCTTGTTCCGGAGCGCCTCCCCGATGTGCTCTGCCACGCGCTCGAGATGCGTGAGATCGAGACTGCCGTTCTTACGGCTTGGCGTTCCGACGCAGACGAGCGACAGGTCCGTGTCGCGAACGGCGTCTGCCGGGCTCGTCGTCGCACGCAGCCGGCCGTTGGCGACGTTGTCGCGAATCAGTTCGTCCAGGCCGTTTTCGACGATGGGGCTCCGGCCCTCGTTGAGGCTTGCCACCTTCTCGTCGTTCACGTCGACGCCAATGACCGTGTGACCGTCGGCGGCAAACGAGGCAGCCGACACGCTGCCAACGTAGCCAAGGCCGAAAACTGAGACGTTCATTCCCATCTCCTCCGGGCGCGCGGTCGCGCGCCAGCCAGATATCCCGTCATGCCGTTGCACGCATCGCCGCACCAGGCGATGGTTGCGCGACCGCCTCCGGCTTCGACAGCGTTTGAATACCTCCGCCATCCACGAACGTGCGGTACCACAGCTCCAGATTCAGAAGGGCCCAGATCGTGTCACCTGCGGCGGCGGTACCCGCAGCGTGCGCCTGCATCAACTGCGCGAGTGCAGAATGGTCGACCAGCCCGCGCTCACGCGCGCGACGATCGAAGAGCACGTCCCTCGCGGCCTGCGCCCACGGTCCGCGCATCCAGAGCGAGAACGGCACGGGGAAGCCCATCTTGGGGCGATCGAGGATCTCGCGGGGCAGCAGTCCTTTGACCGCCTGCCGCAGGATCCATTTCGTCGTCAGGCCGCGCAGCTTCATGCGCGGCGCCAGCGCGGTCGCGAACTCCACGAGGTAATGATCGAGAAACGGCACACGGCTCTCGATCGAAGCCGCCATACTCATCTGGTCCTGCTTCATCAGCAGCTCGACGAGGTAGGTCTTGATGTCCGTATAGAGCAGCCGATCGAGGGTGCCGCGGCCCTGGGGCGGCGCGTCGAAGTACGCCCGCGACGCCGCGTAGGCTGAGTCGGGCGTGGCGAAATGCGCCATGCGCGAATCGAGGAGCGTGGCCTGCCGGCGGAGCCCCATCGCGGCGAAGTTGTCGAAGAACATCGCTTCGGGCGTCCGCGGCATCGCGAGAAACGATCGCGTGGCGTAGCGGGCGACCGACGCCGGCAGGCGAGGGACCAGCGTGTCGGCGACGAACCCGCGTGCGACGTCCGGCGCGATCTGCCACAGACCCCCGAGCCGCCAGTTCAGCAACCCGCGCGCGTACTTGCCGTAGCCGCCGAGCAGCTCGTCGCTGCCTTCCCCTGTCAGCACGACCTTCACGTGTTCGCTGGCCAGCTTGGAGACGAAGAACAGCGGAACGCTCGACGGATGCGCAATTGGCTCGTCTTCGTGCCAGACGAGCGTCGGCAGCGCGCCGAAGAAGTCGTTCTCGTCGATGACGACCTCATGGGCATCAGCCCGAATTGCCTGTGCCACCTGACGTGCATACTCGAGCTCGCTGTACGCCCGCTGGTCGAACGCGACCGAGAACGTCTGCAGCGGCCGATCGATCATGCCCGCCATCAACGCGGCAATCGCGCTGCTGTCGAGCCCGCCCGAGAGGAACATGCCGAGCGGGACGTCCGCCATCAGCCGCGTGCGCACCGCGTCTTCCAGACCCAGGCGGAATCGTCCGACCGCCTCTTTGTCCGAGAGCCGCGCCGTCCGCGCGTCCTGATCCGCGAAGGGCACGTCCCACCACATCTTCGTTGTGACGATGCCGTCCTCGAAGACGAGGAGGTGGCCGGGCAGGAGTCGATGAATGCCCCTGAACAGCGTCTCCGGTCCCGACAGGTAGCGCGTGCTGAGCAGCTCGGGCACGGCCCTCTCGTTCGCCTCGACGCGAACCAGACCGCTCTCGAGGATGGCTTTGATCTCCGACGCGAACAACAGTCGGTTGCCGGCGAGGGTCCAATAGAGTGGTTTGATGCCGAGGCGATCGCGCGCGAGCAGCAGTCGCCGTCGCGGCAGATCCCAGATCGCGAACGCGAACATGCCGCGGAACCGCTCGACCGCGAGGTCGCCCCATTGCTCGTAGGCGTGCACGATCGTCTCGGTGTCGCATCGCGTCTTGTAGCGGTGGCCGGCCGACTCCAGTTCCGGTCTGATCTCGGCGTGGTTGTAGATCTCGCCGTTGAAGACGATCCAGATGCTGTTGTCTTCATTGGACAGCGGCTGCTGACCGGCGGCAAGGTCAACGATGCTGAGCCGCCGGTGCGCAAGCCCGGCGAGGTCGTCGGTATAGAGGCCTGCCTCGTCGGGACCCCGATGGACGAGCACGTCGCGCATCCGCGGCAGGCGCGCAATCTCGCCGGCGGTCAGGCGGTCGGCGGCGACGATCCCAGCAATCCCGCACATGGCTAGATCGCCTCCGCGTAGCGCGCGCGGGCCGCCGGCGCGCGATCGACGAACTGCCGAAACCAGAGCTCCAGCATGATCAGCTGCCACAGGCGATGGCGATGATCGGCGCGGCCCTCGCGATGCTCGGAGAGGAGCCGCGACACCTCACGCTGATTGAAGATGCCTCTGTCGCGCAGGCGTCCATCGTCGAGCAACGCGTCCGCCATCGGGGCCAGCGGTCCCCGGAGCCACTCGCCGATTGGCGCGTCGAAGCCGCGCTTGCCGCGTTCGAGAATCGAGCGGGGCACGCGGCGGTCGAGCACCTTGCGAAGCAGGTATTTCGACCGACCGTTTCTGAGCTTCAGCGAGGTCGGAATGGACGCGGCGAACTCGAGAAGCCGGTGGTCGAGCAGCGGCTCCCGGGCCTCGAGCGACACGGCCATGCTCATGCGGTCGACCTTCGTCAGGATGTCGTCGACCATGTATGTGTTGACGTCGACATACAGTGCGCGATCGAGCGGATCGCTGGAGCCGCAGCGCCGGTAGATGTCGCGAAATGGGGTCAGCGGATCGAAGCCGTCGACGCTGACGCCGAAGTCGCGTGAATAGAGGCGTGCCTTCGCGTCCGACTCGAACATGCCGTACGCGTGCTTGAGCGCATAGGCCTGCTCAGGACGGAGGGCGAGATGGCGCAGCGCGCGCGCGCCCTTGACGGACAGCGGTAGCGCATGCCCCAGCCAACCGGCGGCGGTTCGAGCGGGACCGAGCACGGTACGGGCCCGCTGCTCCGCGCGCTCGACGCGGTGCCGCGCATAGCCGGCCCACAGTTCGTCTCCGCCATCGCCGGACAGCGCGACAGTGACCAGCTCGCGCGCCGCCTGCGACACGTAGTACGTGGGTACGGCTGACGAATCCGCGTAGGGCTCGTCGAAGTGCCACGCGAGCTTGGGCAGCAGCGACACCACATCGGGCGTGACCGTGCGCGTGTGGATTCTCGCAGCCCAGATGCGCCGCGACGGTCTGCGCGTGCGCGACCTCGTCGTAGTTCGCGTTGTTGAATCCAACGGTGATGGTCAACGGCGGCCGCGGGCTCGTCTCCACCATGTAGGCGACCACTGCGGTGGAGTCGATGCCTCCGGACAGGAATGCGCCGAGCGGCACGTCGCTTATCTGCCGGAGCGTGACGGACTCACGCAGGAGATCGTCGAGCTCCTCGAGGTAGTCTTCCTCGCGGCGGCCGTTCTCGTCACCCGTAAACTGCAGATCCCAGTACCGGAACGTGCGGACCGATCCCTTTTCGGCCACGAGCACATGCGCCGGCGGCAGCTTCGCGATGTCACGATAGATCGTGCCGGGCGCGGGAACGTAGAGCAGCGTCAAGTAGGCATCGATCGCGTCGGGACGCCATTCGCGCGGCACGTCCGGATCCTCGAGGAGCGATTTCAGCTCGGACCCGAAGACCACGCCCGTGCCCGGCAGCTCGGCGTAGTAGAGCGGCTTGACGCCGAGGCGATCGCGTGCGAGCACGAGCCGTCGAGCGACCGCATCCCAGATCGCAAAGGCGAACATGCCGCGGAATTTCTCCACGCACAGCTCGCCCCATTCCTCGTAGCCGTGGACGATGACCTCGGTGTCGGATTCGGTGCGGAAGCGGTGGCCGTGCGCGATCAGCTCCGCGCGAACCGCGGCGAAGTTGTAGATCTCGCCGTTGAAGACGGTCCAGACGGTGCCATCCTCGTTGCACAGGGGCTGATCCCCCGTTGAGAGGTCGATGATGCTCAGCCGCCGGTGACCGAGGCCGATCCCGGCGCCACGTGATAGCCCGCCTGGTCGGGTCCACGGTGCGCGACGACGTCGGTCATCGCCGCCAGCACATCGCGATCAACGCGTTGCAGCTGGTCGAAATTGAACCGTCCCGCAATGCCGCACATTTACGGCCATCTCAGCAAGCGAGGTGCCACGGGCTGCATGCCCAACATGGTGGAATTCATTGGGAAATTCGTCTGCCGCTCAGAAACTCAGCGGTTCTGTGTGAAGGAAACTACTCGCTGTTGGCCAGCGGACGACCCGACCGGGTTCGCGTCGAGATACTGCCGGTGCCAGAGCTCGAACACGAGCAGCTGCCAGAGTCGCAGCGTGTGATCGCGTGTGCCGCCGACATGTTCCTTGACCAGGCGCGAAATGAACGACGGCTCGAAATAGCCCCGCTGCCGCGTCCGCGGGGCATCGAGCACGTCGGAGAAGAGATCGGTCAATCCTCCGCGGAACCAGACGCCGACCGGCACGCCGAAGCCCTGCTTCCGGCGGTCGAGAATCCCCGCGGGCAGCAGTGGCCGGAGCGCCTGTTTCAGAATATGCTTCCGGCGGCCGCGGGCGATCTTGAAGTCCGACGGCAGCGTGGCCGCGAAATCGATGACCTCGTTGTCGAGCAGGGTATCGGGACTCGATCGAGTGCGCCATGCTCATCCGGTCCACTTTCGTCAGCACGTCTTCCGGCAGGTACGTTTCGAAATCCAGCCGCATCATGCGGCTGCGCAGCGGCAGGGCTCCGAATCGCTCGAAACGACGGGCGAGCGACGCTTCGGCATCGATGGTGAGCCGTGCTCGAACGTCAGCCGAGTAGAGCGCCGCGCGCTCGTCGGCCTGGAACATCGCGACCGAGTCGACGTAGCGTCCCTCGTCGCTCCGACCTGCGTGACGCAGGAAGTTCCTGCCCCGGACGCCATGCGGCAACAGCGGCCACACAGCGCCCGCGGCGGCGCGCAGGCCGGGCAGCGGCACGCGATCGAACCGGGCGATCCAGGGATGCGGAAGGTAACGGTCGTATCCACCGAACAGCTCGTCGCCTCCGTCGCCGGAGAGGACGACGGTGACGTGCCGTCTGGCCATCTCGGAGACGTACCAGGTCGGAATTGCCGATGAATCGGCAAACGGCTCGTCGAAGTGTCCGACGAGCCGATCGAGAATCGCCAGCCCGTCGGGCCGGACGATCAGCTCGTGATGATCCGTCGCGAAATGACGCGCAACCGTCCGTGCATGCTCCAACTCGTCGAAATCCGGCTCGTCGAACCCGATCGAGAACGTCTGGATCGGTCGTGACGACGCGTGCGCCATCAGCGCGACGACAGCGGAGGAATCCACGCCCCCGGAGAGAAAGGCGCCGAGCGGCACATCGCTGACCAGGTGCGACCGTACGGCGCCGGCGAGCACGTTCCGCAACGCGTCCGCCGCCTCCGCTTCACTTCCGCGGAACGTCTCCGTGGCGTCGACCTGCCAGTAGCGCCGGACGTCGACGCGTCCCTCTTGCCAGCGCAGGTAGTGCCCGGGCGGCACCTTTCTGACGCCCTTGAAGATTGACGAATCGCGCGGGGTATAGAGAAACGCGAGGTAGTGATCGAGGGCGCTCAGGTCCAGCTCGCGGCTCACCACGCCGGCGGCGAGGAGCGACTTGATCTCGCTCGCGAATACCACGCGCCCGTTTCGCTCGACGTAGTGCAGGGGCTTGATGCCCGCGCGGTCGCGCGCCAGCATCAGCGTCCGGCGGGGTCGATCCCAGATCGCCAGAGCCGAACATGCCTCTCAGCCGCTCGAACGCGTCCTCTCCCCACTCCTCGTACGCGTGAACGATCGACTCCGTGTCGCTGTTGGTGGCGAACCGATGGCCGCGCTTCTCGAGCTCCGCACGCAGCTCGAGGTAGTTGTAGATCTCACCGTTGAACACGATCCAGACGCTGCGATCCTCGTTGTGAATGGGCTGATGGCCGCCTGCCAGATCGATGATGCTCAAGCGCCGCATTCCCAGGCCCACGCCAGGCTCGACATGAATCCCTTCGTCGTCCGGCCCACGATGCCGGATCACGTCGCACATCCGATGGACGAGCGCGAACTCCGATTCCAGACGCGCCTGGGCCTGGCCGTTCGTGCGCCCCTGCCACCCGGCGTCCGCGAATCCTGCAATGCCACACATCTGGAATGTCCTCAGGAAAGCGCCGGGGCTGCGGCACGGGGAAGAGACTCGACGGGCCTGGCGGGCAGATCGATGAACAGCTGCTGCCCGTCGACGAGTGACAGCGGCCGCCAACCGGCGTTCGTCCGATGGAGCGCCACAGCCCGCGCATTGGTCCGCACTCCCGCAGGCTCCCCACAAGCGGTCCGGCTCCGCCTGCGCGGCATCCGGCCGGGCGGCGATCAAGATCAGCAGCTCGCCGTCTGGAGAGGTGATCGAGAAAGCGGCGGCAAGCCAAGGATCGGGCAAGCGGCTCTTCGATGGCGAGCCGACGTATCTGGACGTCACCGATGGCCGGCACCGCGGAAATGAACGTGCCCATGACGAACGGCGCGCGTTGACGCTCGGTCGTCCGCAGCGTGCATGATGATTCGATCCGCCCGTACTCCGGAGAGAACAACGCGAGCGGCGCGGCGCAAATCGCAGCGACCGGCGATGTGAAGACGATCGCCGGTCCTGGGCTCTTCTCGTCGTGCAACATGACCTGCTGCCCGCGGATGTCGGTTCTCCACATCGGGTGCAGGTGCCAGTAGCCCTCAGCCGTCCGCTCTCCGGTGCCAAAGACATGGTCGATGACGATCCATCCGGATCCATGCACCGCGAAGATCGACCGGACGTGCGCCACGCCGTCGTACGCGTTGTGCGTCGCCTGCACGAAGTCGACCCCCGCGTCGATCCGGTGGCTCAGAACCGATGCCCTCGGCGCACCCGTCCACTGGAACGGTCCGCGAGGCGCGACGTGATCGGAGTCGTCGATGACGACCGTGTTGTGCATGCGCGTCGATCGGAACGCATCGCGTAGCGCGGAATCGATGGTGTAGGTCGCAGTGCCGGGATCGACGAGCACCGGCTTGCCGTCAATCGTGAGCACGATCGACAAGGCATCGGAGTGGCTGTGACCGCCGCTGAGGTATCCGTGCGCGCCCGCGTCGAGGACCAGATGATCGCCGCGTCGATTACGCGAGACGAAGTAGCCGCTGGACAAGAGCGCCTGCGATGGCCACGACTCCGTGCCCTTCCGGTTCGAGTGAGACAGCGGGCGGGCGGCCCAGGATCCAGTGGACCTCCTCGTCGGCGGCGGCGACGGCCAGCGTCGGGTCGTTCAGCGCGGCGGCGGTCGCGCTCAGCGTCGGCGCCGCGTCGGCAGGACGCCCGCCGCAGATGCCGAACAGCTGCCCGCCGTCATCGTCGCCAAGGAGGGGCAGTTGACCGCGGTCGTCAGCGATCGCGCGCAGATAACGCGCGTGCGATCGGACGATTTCCTCGAATCGATCGGCGGCGGGATCGTTGGAGGCGCGAGCGACCAGTAAGGCGAGCAGGTAGAAGTCGGTCGAGTACCGATGGTAGTGCGCCGACAACTCCGCGTGACCGCCGTCAGGGTTGACCTGCCTGGTGGATTCGCGCAGCAACACACGTCGACCGAGTTCCTGGCGAGCGCGGCTCTTGCGCAGCTCGGGGAACGCGGTCGACACGGCATAGAGCGCCAGCGCCTCACCGGTCAGATGCGTGTTCGGACTGAAATAGCGGGAGAGGCCATGCGTGACCTGGTCGAGCTGACGATCGAGCGCGACGAGCAGGTCCACGAGCCAGGGCGTCTCGTCGTCATCGGTCCCGTCGCAGAAGAACTCGACCGCCCACGTCCAGGACAGGCTACGAAAGCCGAGCTCGAGCATGCTCGCCCAGTTGATTCCCGTTCCCGGCGGGTTCGATTCCAGCCAGCTCTCGAGTTCCGAGAGAAAGGCGTCTCGGTATCGGTCCCTTCGCGTCAGCCAGTACGCGCGACCCAGCATCCGCCAGTGCTGATGACGATTCAGCTCCCAAATCACCTTGTGATCGCCGCATGCCGGGTCGAGATACCGGATCGCCCCCCAGAACGTCTGCGGCGCCCGAGTGTCATTGATGGGATCGCGATGCCAGTCCGGCGGCACTCCCCAGGCCACGTCACGATAGCCGAGCAGGTCGTACCGCCCGTGCGCGATGGCGTCGGCTCGAGATGCTGCTTCGGTCGCTGCACCGGAGAAACGAGCCTGAATGTGCGGAACCAGCCGATCGCGAGCGGCGGCGGAGACCGGCCACGCCGACGACCTCGAACAGAAATGACGGCCGAGCAGACGATGCGCGGTCAGGAAGTCGCCCTGGCGTGCCGCATCCCGCGCATCGGTCAACAGGCTGGACGTCGCAGGGCCGAAGTATCGACACGAGCCGTCGATCGCGTCCATCGCGGCGCCGACACCGCATGGCGTACGCGCTGCAGCGCCTTGCGCCCCTCGCAGCGAAGGCGGAAGCGCAGCTCCTCGCGGTCCATCATGGCCAGCCGGCGGGCGCTCGATGTGAGGCTCATGCGACGCCAGGCGCCGTGAGGGTCGCGGCCCTCGCCAGGTCGCGATAGAGCGCCAGCCATCGCGCACGAACGGATGTCCACTGATAGCGCGTGCAGCTCTCGCGCGCTGCGCCGGTCAGGCGCGACGCGAGCGCGGCGTCTTCGATCAGCCGCCGCATGGCGTCCGCCGCCCCCTCATCGTCGTTGCAGGACACGAGCAGGCCGTGCACATCGTTCGTGAGGATCGCGGGAACCCCGCCCGCGTCCGTCGAGACGACCGCGCAGCCGCTCGCGAAGGCTTCGAGCACGGAGGAGGGCATGTTGTCGATGTCCGGCGTCTGAAGATAGATGTCGGCGTCGGCGTAGTACCGCCACATCTCGGCGGGCGACACACGTCCGGCAAACGTCACGACCTTCGAGGCGCAGGCTCCCGGCAAGCGATCGGATTGCTGGCTCCTGTGTGCCGGCGCCCACCAGCGTGAGCGTCGCATCGGGGTACCAGTCCTGGAACCTTCGGAACGCACGCAAGGTGCATGGGAGGTTGTAGAGGCTTTCGAAGTTGCGGGTGGACAGCACCTTGGGACCTAGCGGCGTCCGTTCGCGAAACGCGTAGCGCGCACCGTCGACGATGTTCGGGATGACCTCGGCGTCGATCCCGAAACCGCCGAAGACGTCCCGGAGGAAAGCGGATGGCACGATGTTCCGGTCGACATGCCGAAGGACGGCGCGCGCGACGGCCGAGCGCTTGAGATGGTCCGGCGCCTCGCCGCTGCGATAGTTCATCACAACGGGCTTACCCGAGCAGCCGGGCGACGATGACCGCCGGCAGAGGGGCGAGCAGGAACGACCAGTACGACGCCGAGAAGACGTGGACGATGTCCGCATGACGGAGCTCGCGGAAGAGCAGGGGCCAGTAACTCAACTGCGTGAGGGCCGTCCGCACGTACCGCACGGCCGCCGCTGGCCGCAGGAGGCGCGGCGGCGTCGGGTTGATCGGCACGAGCCACGCGCGGATTTCCGGGTCGTCGTCCCATGCCTCGAGCAGACGGGCCGCCTGCACGGCCTGTCCGCCGAGAATCGCCAGCGAGGGCGCAACGAGGGCAATTTTCAGCGGTCGATCCATGGACGAGGTCGTTACGGATTTTTCGAAATGATCACAGAAACCCGAGCGCTTTTTGAGTCGTGCAAACGGTGCGCCGTGCTCAGCCGTGTTTCTGTTCGCTGCAGACGAAACTGTGAGGACAGCTGCGGAAATCGACAGACCAGAAAGATGTCCTGGGATACAACTCAGCTGTATCAGGGTTCCCCTTCGAATGGCGGGGGTTTGCGAGCAAAGCCGTGTAATTTATACAAACTGCTGAGTCAGTAACCGCGTCGTCTGCTGAGTTGCGAAACCTGCCACATCTGAGCAAACAAGCGTAATGGTTCGAAATTGAGCCGTTTCCCAAAAGTGGTCGCATTCTTGCCCTGCGTCTCGCACCGGAATGAGAGTGGGTTAGCTGTTCCATCCAGTTCCGTAAAAGCTCCCCGCTAGTGACCCTCGGATGGATTGGCCAGGCGCACGCCAGCCAGGTGGGTGTGTGCACGCGCGACAGGCGCGTACCCAAGGTTCACGCTTCAATCGAGACGGAGTATCGATGACACCTCAGACTGCAGGGCGGTTCACGACCGCGACGTTCACCATCTGCGCGCTGGCTGTCGGCGCAGGGTCGGCTGCGGCGCAGTCGACGATGACGCTGACCGATAGCAACGCGACGACGCTGCGGGGAGGATCGTACGCGTCGAGCAATTTCAGCAAAAGCCAAATCATCGAAACGAGGGCCAGCAGCGATCCCTCGTCCGTCCAGCGCGGTCTGTTGAAGTTCGATACCCACACGACGCTGCCGGAAGGGACGAAGATTACCTCCGCCACACTGACGCTGACCGTGGCCGGTGGCAACGCCCAGACTCGAACGTTGTCCGCCTACGCAGAGAACTCCTCATACGACGAGGCTGTCGCGAACTGGAATCAGCGCAAGGCCGGCACGAAGTGGTCGAAGACGGGGGGAGACATCGGCGCCCGTTACGATACGGCGCCGATCACCAGCGTCGTCGGGTCCAAGGTCACCTTCGATGTGACCGCGCTGGTGCAGGCGGTCGTTCGTGGAGACTTCAATCCGAACTCGCGCTACACACGCATCGAGCTGATCGACGCTGGTAGCTCGAGCCCAGACTCCTACAAGAAGATCTACTCGGATGAGGCGACCACCGTCTCGCTGCGCCCGACCCTCAAGATCACGTACGGCGCGGCGACATCAGGGTCGACATCAGGGTCGACGTCAGGCTCGACATCCGGCTCGACGTCCTCCTCGTCGACGGCGAGCGGAACGACGCTCCGCGTGCTTCAGTGGAACACGCATCACGGCGGCTATGGGACCGACGGCAAGTACGACACAAACCGGCTCGCGACCTGGATCGTGCGGATGCAGCCTAACGTCGTCACCTTGAACGAGATCGAGAAGTTCACCTCGTGGGGGAATCAAAACCAGCCCGAGGTGTACAAGAGCCTGTTGGAGGCGAAGACGGGGAAGACCTGGTACTACGTCTTTGCCCAGGAATTCGGCGACTGGAACTCGAACGGCAAAGGCAACTTGATCCTCTCCACTGTTCCGATCGTCTCGGTTGACCGGCACGCACTGGTCCACAATGGCGACCGCAGCATCGCCGAAGCCATCATCAACTGGGGCGGCCGGCAGATCACCCTGATCTCGACGCACCTCGATCCCAACTCGCTGACGCTTCGCCTGACACAGGCCACCGAGGTCACGACGTGGACCGCCGCGGAGCCCGAGAACAGGATCCTGACGGGCGACATGAACGCGTGGCCCGACCAGTCGTCGATCGCGCAGCTCAATAAGTTCTTCTACGACTCGTGGGCGATTGCGGCATCCAAGGGGACAGCGGTCGCGTTTTCCGGTAATGATGGCGAGACCAAGAAGGGCCGTATCGACTACATTTTCTATTCGAAGGGCGCCAATCTCGCTGTCAAGTCGTCGCAGGTGTACGACACGCGCGATTCAAGAGGCGTGATGCCGTCGGATCACCGGCCCGTGCTGACCGTCTTCACCGTGCAGTAGACCAGACTGTCAGGCTGAGGGCTTGGGGCTTCGGCTATGCTGAGCCTCAACCCTTGGCCTGACTTCCCAGCCCTTTGCCTGAGCCCGCAGGCCTCTGCGCGACAGCGAAATCTCCTCGCTGAGATGCCCAGAAATAGCCGGCAAAATAGTCAAGCATCATTTCGTGCCGGAACGCGGGAGCCGTCCGGCCCCGTACGCTGTCCTGCAGCCAGCCGACGGCGTGTCGAACCGCGGAGCCGTACATCGGCCGCGGAACGCTGAGCAGGCGGGAGACTCTGGTGAGATCGAGCCCCGTGTCGGTGACGGACTGGCCACGCTCGAGCGCCGCCCGCGACACACCCTTGCCAAACCACCACCGCCGGAAGTACTGACGCGTCAGACGACGCGCAGGCACATGGTGCCTGAGCGCCATCGCCGGTTGATACACGCCGTGAAACCCTGCCGCGCGAGCCCGAGCGAGCAGCTCGGGAACTTCCTGGCCGAGGATCAGACGTCCGCTGCTGCGGCCGAGGTCAGTCCGGAAACCACCGATCCGCGTCAGCATCGTCCGAAGCGCCGCCATGTTCGCGCCAAGCGGCACCTTGCCCGCCTCCTCGTAAACGACGCGCTGGTCTCCATGATCCTGAATCGCGATGGTGCCCCAGAGATCGCCGCGGGTCAGCTCGAGCCATTTCGGTGGCGGCGCCTCCCAGATCGGGCGGACCGGTCCGCCGACGTATCCGATAGACGCGTCGCTTCCCGAGAGTTCGTCGCAGGCGGTGTCCAGCCAGCCCGGATCCAGCAGGACGTCGTCGTCCGTAAATGCGATGACCGTTCCGGCGGACAGGGCAATCCCGGTGTTGAGCGCGCTCGATCGTCCCTGGCGCGATTCGAAGACGTACTGCAGCGGGACCGGGAAATCGGTCATGTGCCGCTCGACGACGGCTCTGGTGTCGTCGGACGAGTTGTTGTCGACAACTGCGACGTCCCAGGTTCGTGCCGGCGACACGCGCAACGCCCGAACAGACCGCAGCGTCTCGTCGAGCAGTCGAGCGCGATTGAACGTCGCGATGAGGACGGTCGCGTCGATTCGGCCGGCGCTCATCACAGATCTCCCGCCGCCTCGTGCTCCTGCACCCGACGTGCCGGCGACGGTTCGACGCGGTGGTGCACGAGATCGTCGACGAGCGCGACAGCGCGCCGGGTGGCATGTCCCGGGCGATAAAACATCTCGCCGGCCACGAGGCGCCGGCGATCGGACAGCCGTGCAGGATTGACGATCTCTCGCCCGGCCAGGTCTGCGACCTGGGATGCCGTTCGTCCAACCACCGCGGCACTTCGCAGGAGCGCCACTTTCTCGAGGTTGATTCGAGCCGCGCGAGCGAGATCCGGAGCGTCGAACACAACCAGTGGTCGATCGAGGACGAGATACTCGAAGCCGATCGAGCTGTGATCCGTCACCATGACGTCGGCCGCGGCAAGTGCGCGCGACGCATCGGTCGTCTCGAGATAGCGGATGCGTCCAGGCACCTCGAGGTCCCGGATCCGCCGCCGCCAGTCCACGCCGCCGTTGTAGCGAGCGTCAGTATCGAGGGAGCGGTCGTGGAGCTTGACGACGACGTTGAACCCGGACGCCGCGAGCGCTCGAACGATGTCTTCGCCCGCCAGGTGAAGCGACGATGCTTCCGAGTACGTCGGCGCATACAGAGCGGTCGGCCGCGAAGGACTGAGGCCCAACGCGTCCCGGCAGGCCGCGCCGTCATAGCCGCCCGTCGCGAGCCGATCGATTTTGGGATACCCGACGAGCGCCGCTTGCCGTTCGGTGACGATTCCAGCTTCCAGGTACCGGTCCATCCGGTCCCGATTGATGAACCCGACACGATCGTAGACCTCGAACCCCATGGGCAGGCCGGATGGCCGATCGAGGTCGTATTTTCCCGCTACTCCGTGGAAGAAATTGACGCGATGTTCGCAGCGTCGGAGCCGGACGGCTGCCCAGGGATCCGCGTTGACGTACACCGCAAAGTGACCCCACGCGGCGCGCCGATGACTGAGAAATCGCTCAGGCGGGACGAGCGGCCGAATTCTCTCCGGATACTCGCTCGTGAACCAGACGTTCACGTCGGCCCGTGCGGAGAGCTGATCGGCAATGGGACCGAGCACCTCCAGATAGACCGGCGTTCGCGCTTCGAAGAGTACGTCGTGAACACGGCGGGTGCGCGCGATCGCGTGATCGAGCTGGTGCGCGAACGACGTCAGCCGCCGCAGAGCAGAACGCCGTTCCATGATCAAGCGGTGAAAGGAACGTTGCCGGGCCTCAGCGGGGCCGGCCTGGCATGGCGGTCGGTCCACCGCTGCCGGACGATGCCCGCAAAGAACCACAGCCACAGTTCGTGCTCGAATGCCGCGACGGCGTCACCACGCAGCATGGTCCGCGCGCTGCGATGAGATGCGCGAGCGCCTTGCGAAACAGGTAACGCGGCACGCCGAGCAGCTGCGGGACGATACGGGGGTCGAGCGCCGGATCTTCAGGCTTTTCCATGTCCAGCCCGTACTGCGCGTAGAGCAACGCCCTGCTGATACCCCGCCAATAGAACCATCGACGAAAGTAGTTCTTGTTGAGCCGGGACGCCGGGATGACGTGGCGAACGGCCATGTCGGGGATGTACATCCCGCGGACGTTTGCGGCGCGCGCACGAATGCACCACTCCCGGACCTCCTGGCCAAGGAGCGTTCCAGCCTTGCGTCCCGTCTTCGGATCGAGCAGTCCCGCACGGGTGAACGCGTCGCGCCGGAACGCCATGTTCACCCCGAGCGGGACGCGGGAACCAAACGGGATCGGCTCGGTCCCGTAGTCGAGGAGAGCGATCACGGCCCATTGCCGTCCGCCGTGATTCGGCAGCCACGCGGGTCGCTCGCCACGCCAGATGGGCAACACGCGCCCTCCGACGAAGTCGCAGCCGTGCGTGTCCAGGCCTGCCGCCGCACGATCCAGCCAGTCCGGCTCCACGCGCACATCGTCGTCGGTCGTGACGATGATCTTGCCTTGCGCCAACCTAATGCCCGTGTTCAGCGCGGGGCTGCGCCCCTGCTCGAGCTCCGTTGCGTAATGGAGCGGCGCTGGAAAATGGGCCGCCGCGCCTTCGACAACGCCGCGCGTGCCGTCTGTGGAGTTGTTATCGACGACGATCACCTCCCAGTCACCGTCCGGTCGGAGCGCGCACAGGCTGGCCAGCGTCTCACGCAGATCGTTGGCCCGGTTGTAGGTGGCGATGACGACGGAGTACTTCATGACGGGAGGTGGGCTCCGAGCACGCGTCGCGTCCGGCGGAACCCGTAGGCGCGCGTAAGCAGCGTCGGGCTCCAATGTGCCATCAGCCGGGCCATCGCCAGGAGCGCACCGGGACGGCGAGCATGCAGCGCATCGAGGTTCGTGGCGGCGGTCTCGAAATCCGATCGTTCGATCGCGGCGCGCGCCTGGGCGCCCAGGAGCGCGACCTCGAAGCGGTGCACCTGACGGTCGATCGCGGCCAATTCAGTGGGCCGCCCGCCGAAGAGCGGCCGGTTCTTCGCAAACACCTTCAGGATGCCCGACACCATGCGGACGTCGGACGCCGAGAGACTGTCGTCGCGGCGCCGATACCAGCCGAGCGGCTGATCGTTGCGGGCAAAGACGAACCCGGCGGCTGCCGCGCGAATCCAGTAGTCGTAGTCCTCGTTCGTGCGGAGCGCTTCGTCGAAATCGCCGATGCCCTCGTAGACACTCCGGCGGAAAACCGACATCACGAAGACGGCCCGCTCGTCCTCGAGAACCGTCAGCAGCGTCGGTTCCGGTCGAACATCGGGGTAGGGCTGCGCTGGCTGGCCGTCGCGCCAGCTGCCCAGACAGATTGCGTTGCCGGTCACGATGGATACTTCCGGCCGCGCGCGAAAGACCGCCATCTGCTGCTCGAGAAAGCCTGGATCCCAGATGTCGTCGCCATCCAGCAGCGCGAGGAACGCGCCGCGCGCCGCGCGCAGCGCGGCGTTACGGGCCGCCGACAGCCCGCGATTGGCCTGGGTGATGAGACGGATGCGCTCGCTGCGCGCACCGTACGCGGCAGCGATCGACGCCGTGCGATCCGTGGACCCGTCGTCGACGATCAGGATCTCGTAGTCGTCGAACGTCTGCACGAGAGCGGACTCGATCGCCGCGGCGATGTACGGCTCGACGTTGTACGCCGGCATGATCACGCTCACGAGTGGCACGTGGCCTCCTGAGCGGTGACGCCAGCGGGCGCGCCTTCGAGGGCCATGGCTTCGTACAGAGTACGCCGCGGTCCGCGCCGTGGCGGTGCCTGGCTGGTAGAAGAGATCGGCGGCGACTTCGCGTCTCGTGGCGCTGAGGGCGCGTGGATTGGCGAGGCCTTTCTCGACGGCAGCCAGCGTCTGCTCGAGCGTGCGCGTTGAGTCTGCCACCGATCCGAGGAGATCCGCATAGTCGGGATGCACGTTGGCCAGTTGCAGCAGCTCGGGGCGGTGGATACGCACGAGCGGGCGATCCAGCAGCAGATACTCGAACCCGGCGGAGCTGTGGTCCGTGATCAGGAGGTCCGCGGCGGCGAGGTACGGGCAGATATCATGGTCCTGCGCGATGGTTCCCCTCGCTCCCTGCATGAGCGGCCCGTAGCGCGGCGACCCAGTCGACACCGCCCGAATAGCGTTCGCGCAGATCGCGGGAACGGTCGTGCAGCTTCACGATCACGTTGATCGGCCGCTGCAGGAGCGCGCGTACCAGGTCCGGCCCCATCGCGTTGAGCGAGGACGCCGGCGACCAGGTGGGCGCGTACAGCACCGTCGGAAGTGCCGGATCGAGACCGAGCGTCTGCACAATCGCGTCGCGTTGCAGGCTGCCGTTTACAAGGCAGTCGACCTTCGGCATCCCGACGAGCCTGATCGCAGGACTGTCCGGATCGATCGCGCCGGCCGCGATGAAGTTGCGCAACCGGCGGGAGTTGATGAAGAACAGTCGATGCCAGTCGCGCATCGACCTGTCCGGCGCGTCGAAGCCGTATTTCCCGCCGACGCCGTGGAATATCTGAATGCGGCACGTACCTCGCGGGAGTGCCGCCCACATGAAGTCG
The DNA here is from genome assembly GCA_963786615.1 of uncultured Acidobacteriota bacterium. Taxonomy (GTDB): domain Bacteria; phylum Acidobacteriota; class Vicinamibacteria; order Vicinamibacterales; family 2-12-FULL-66-21; genus CAWAZT01. The sequence goes on along the minus strand of CAWAZT010000016.1, from coordinate 184,842 downwards.
GATGCGACGTAGGCGTCGAACTTCATCAGAGCCGCACGCACCGGCGTGATCAGGGGAACGTCGCCCGCCTCTCGGTAGATCTCGCCGATCCGGTGTGGTTCGTCGCTTGCCGTGAAGAAGATCTGGAGACGAGGGTCGGTCCGCAGAACGCGATAGACCGGTGCGAAGATGCGGAAATTGACGGGCGTGCGCGCGTCGACGAGGAGGCGCCGGCGTCCGTCGCGCCGGGACATCCACGAATCGATGTGCCGCAGGGCCTCGAGTCCGCGGCGCGTGGCGCGGCGCATCATGCCCTGGCAACCTCCAATCGCGGTTGCGCTGCGGCCCGCGCACGGCGTGGAACCCGCGCCTCGACGAGGCGCGCCACCAGGACGTCGCGCGGCGCGGCGGCCAGCGCCAGCACGTAATAGAACGTCCAGTTGTACGCGACCGACGCGAACAGCGCGCAGACGAACCAGCCGACCAGCGCGGCGGCCGTCGCCGCCGTATGGGCGTCGAGGGCATCGTACTCGGCTGGCGAGAGTCGCGGCCCACGCGGCGGCGCTTTGCCCACCGCGTCCGCGCGACCACGGCCGGGGGTCTTTTTCAGCACTGCCTGACGTAGGAGTCGCCGCGACTCTCGCGCGCACAACGCTCCACGCACAATCAGAAACAGCAACACAGCCAGGCCGCCCACGCCGAGCTCCGCTGCGACCTGCAGGAGCACGTCGTGGCTCTCGCGCCACGCCTGCACACGTCCTTGCGGGTTCCAGTTCTTGAATTCACCGGCGCCCACACCCGTCAGGGGGTTCTCGATGAACGCCTGAAACGACTCGTGGAGGAGTTGGCGGCGCGCCTCGCGAGAACCAGTGTCGTCTTTGGACCCATCGGTAATGCTGGCGATACGATGCCAGTAACTGTCAGGAAGCAATGGCGCGGTCAGCGACACCACGATCAGGCCGCCGATGACGAGTCCCGGCCGGCGTTTCAGGAGAGAGAGTCCCAGCACGCCCAACATCGCGACGAGACCCAGCGTTCCGCTGCGCGAGTGCGACGCCACGATTGCGCCAAGCATCATTACCGCGCATAGGCCGGCCGTCGCCCGCCGTACCATCGAGCCGGGCCCTAGCGCGATGAAGACGGCAAACGGCAGGAACGCGACCATGTTCAGTGCGAGGTCGTTCGGATTCTTGAAGATGCCGCCGACGGCGCCCTCGACACGGCCGTTCGCGAGATTGATCCCGCGGGCGTAGTCGAGAACTGCGCGAAAGGAGATATAGCCCGACGCCAGCACCAGCAACCATGTGAGCCGCTCGATGCGCCGTGGCGACGTGAGGACGTTCACCATCAGGAGAAAGATCAGGATGATCTTGATGTAAACGTCCTTGAACAAGCCGATCGAGCCACCGACCCAGATTGAGAAGGGCGCCGTGGCCAGTATCAGTCCGCCCAGCGCGAGCACTCCGGCGAGCTCCGGCGTCATGTGTGTGACAGGCTGATTGCGGGCGAGGCGCCCGCTGACGAGCGCCGCAAGGCCCCCAATGGCGCACAGTTCGGCCAGGTGAAGGTACTCCAAACCGGGAATCGTATCCTGGGGCCGCAAGAAGACCAATGCCGTGAACGCGATCATGAACAGAAAAGCCCAATCGCGTCGCTCGGGTGGGGCAGCCGCTGTCTCCTCGATTGGACCATCGGACGACTCGGCCACCTTGGCAGGCCGTCTTTCGCTCGCAAGGCCCTTCGTGTTGAAGGTCAGTCGCTCCGTCATCGCCAGACCTCGCGTCCGCGTCCCAGCGCCGCGAGTCCGGCAAGAGCGGAGTAGTTCATCAACACGAACGTGAGCGCGACGCGGGCAAGCCGCTCCGGCGAGCGCGTCCGCGCGCCGGCAGCCGCCAGACCGTAGAATGCCACCTGCAGCAGGAGCGCCGCGATGTAGACGAGCCCACCGCTCGACGCGAGGGGAACGCTCGTCGCGAGAAGCGCGATCAGCACCCACGGGACGATCAGCCGCCCGGCCTTGTGCGACAGATACTGAATCCAGACCGGATTCACAATCGGGAGCAGCAGGCGCGGTTCGAGCGCGAGAATTTGGTAGTTGCCGGCCAGCGTTCGTGTCTTCCGTCGCGCTTCGCTCGCCGCGTCAGCGCTGGCTCGATCGAAGGCGATCGCCCGATCGTCGTACACGATGCGGAAGCCCGCCAGTACCGCCCGCATTGGCGCCAGCACGTCGTCAAGTAGCGTCGCCTGCGGCAACGGGCGCCAGAGCGAACGCCGCAACGCGTAAATCGCACCGGTCGCGCCGAGCGTGGACCAGACCCGGCTCTCGCTCCGGCGTATCCATTTCTCGTACTTCCAATAAAGTCCAACGCCTTCCCCAACTTGGGACGCCGCGGCCGACTTCGCGTCGAGCTCGCAGTCAAGGATCAGCTCACCCGTAACGCCACCAACGGATGGGTCCGCGAAATTGCTGATGAGCTCGATGAGGGCATCGGCCGCGAAGCTCTGCCGGGCGTCCGCGAAGACGACGATCTCTCCCCGCGCGGCGCGAACGCCGGCGTTGAGCGCGGCCGGCTTGCCGCTCGACGGCAGGTCGATGAAGCGAATCCGATCGAGAAAGGGGGCAAGCGCCCTCTGCGGAGAATCGACCGATCCGTCGGAGACCACGATGATCTCGCGCTCGCCCGGGTATCGCTGGTCCAGGAGATTGGCGACGCGCGCGTGAAGCTGCGCAGCCTCGTTTCTCGCCGCAACGACGATGGACACTGAGGGCCAGCCCGCATCGGCAAAACCGCGGAGCTGGCTCGTCCGCTTGACCATCCGGGCCCAGGCCGCCACAAGAGCTGGGTAACCGATGTAAACGTAGAGGACGAAGACTACCGAGAACCAGAAGAGAGGTTTCATAAACAGCCGCACACGCGGCTTCTCTCCTCAGGTTCTGCAAAACAAAGACCGGTCAGGCCAGGGCGACTTTTTCGCCTTCCTCAGCGCGCGGCGCCCCGAGCTTGAAGACATTCGGACGGGGCTGTTTCACCGCGTTCCGGGTGTCGACCACGACGTCGGCTTCCGCGGCGATCGCCTCGTAGTCGAACGCCGTGTGATCGGTGACGATCACGACGCAATCGTACTTGGCAATCGCGCCGCGCTTGGCATCGTCAACTGCCTTGATGTCGTAGCCGCCCGACCACTCGCGTGCGTGCACTTCGGGAACGTACGGATCGGCATAGGCGATCTTCGCCCCGCGCCCGAGGAGCAATCCCATGATGTCCAGCGCCGGCGATTCGCGCATGTCGTCGATATCGCGTTTGTAGGCGACGCCGAGAATCAGAATCGAGGACCCGTTGATCGCTTTGCGCCGCGTGTTGAGCGCCTCGCCGACCTTGTCGACGACGTAGTGGGGCATCCCCGCGTTGATGTGGCCGGCCAGCTCGATGAAGCGCGGATCGAATCCGGTCTGTTTGGCTTTCCACGACAGATAGAACGGATCGATCGGAATGCAGTGACCGCCGAGTCCAGGGCCCGGATAGAACGCCATGAATCCGAACGGCTTCGTCTTGGCGGCGTCCACGACCTCCCACACGTCGATGTTCATGCGATCGCACATCAGCGCGAGCTCGTTCACCAGACCGATGTTCACGGCGCGGAACGTGTTCTCGAGAAGCTTCACCATCTCCGCGACGCGTGTGGAGCTCACCGGCACAATCGTTTCGATGGCGGATCCGTACAGCTCCTGCGCGAGCGCCACGCATGTGGGCGTGAAACCGCCGACCACTTTGGGAACGTTGTGCGTCTGGAACGTCGGATTGCCGGGGTCCACTCGCTCTGGTGAGAACGCGAGAAAGAAATCGACGCCGGCTTTGAGCCCCGTCGCTTCCAGCATCGGCTGCACGACTTCATCCGTCGTTCCGGGATAGGTCGTCGACTCCAGCACGATCAGCATGCCCGGATGGAGGAACTTCGCGATGCCCTCCACGGCCGACACGATGTAGGACATGTCGGGATCCTTCGTCTTGCGAAGAGGCGTGGGCACGCAGATGTTGATCGTGTCCAGATCGCGGACGACCGCGAAGTCTGTCGAGGCATCCAGCTTGCCGGCGCGCCAAAGCGCCTGCACGTCTGCCGCGGCCACGTCTGGAATGTATGAACGCCCTTCGTTGATCGCCTGCACCTTGCGGCCATCGAGGTCGATGCCGGTCGCGTGGAAGCCAGCCTTCGCGAGCTCCACCGCCAGGGGCAATCCAACGTAACCGAGGCCGACCACACCAGTTCGGGCGCGGCGGCTTTTCAGTTTTTCGCGAAGGGTTTCGGCAAGCGCAGACATCCAGGACTCCTTTATCCGTCGCTCAGTTCTTTTCGGCGATCGGTTGGGATCCTCCAAGCATAACTCGCCGGACCCGCCCCCAGAAACCTTCCGTGCGGACGGAGGCAAACGACATGGTGTTGGCGACCGGCGACTGCACCGGGCGCCGGGTTTCGGTCATGGAGGAGGCCGTGGGCCGGAGCGACTCCCGCTGCGACCGCAACAGGCGGTACTCCTCTGCAAGCACGCGCCGCTGCTGCTCCAGTTCGTGCTCGCGCTGGCGAAGCGACTGCTCGCGCTGGTCGAGCGCGGCTGTGCGCGCGCCATCGTCCACGGCGCGTGTTCCGGTCGGGGGCCAGTGTCGCGCGTCGAGCACGCGCCCGGCGGCGCTGGCCGCGGCCACGGGCTCGACGTGGCCTGGAGCCGCCATGGCGAGTCGAGCCGCGACGAGCTCCTGCGCGATCGCAGACTCGGCCGCCCGTGGCAGCACGCCCGTGCTTTCCAGCTCGCCGAGCACATCGGCAACGAGCTCCTGATCGATCTGGCGGCGTTCCTCGGCGTAGCCGAACACCAGCGCGGCATCGCAGATCACGTTGATCAAACGCGGCACGCCGCGACTGCGCGCGTGCACGAGGTCCGTCGCAGACCGCGGAAATTCGAGCGGCGCCCCGATCGCGGCGCGGCGCAAGCGATGGTTGATGTAGTGGCCCGTTTCTTCCGCGTCCAGCGGGGGCAGGTGATAGCTGACCGTGATCCGCTGCCGCAGCTGCTCGAGTTCGGGCGTGGCCAATTGATCGCGGAGGCCGGGCTGGCCGACGAGCACGATCTGCAGCAGCTTCGTCTTTTCCGTCTCCAGGTTCGAGAGCATCCGCAGCTCTTCGAGGGCGGCTGGACTGAGGTTCTGCGCCTCGTCGATCACAAGCAGCACCAGCCGGCCCGCGAGGCGCTGGTCGACCAGGTACTGCGCGAGGTCGCGAACGAGCACTGGCTTGGTTCGAGCGGTGACGTCGAGCCCGAAATCGAGCGCGATCGTCTCGAGCAGCTCGCGCGGCTCGAGCATCGTGTTCACGATGCGCCCGACAGTCGTGTCGCTGTCGAGACTCCGCAGCAGTGTCTGCAGGAGCGTCGTCTTCCCGGATCCGATTTCACCGGTGATGACGACGAAGCCGGCCTGCGTTTCCAGGCCGTAGCGCAGATAGCTGAGCGCTTCCTGATGCACCCTGCTCGGGTACAAGTATTCGGGGTCCGGGCTGAGCGCAAACGGGCGCTCCCGGAGCTGATAAAAACGTTCGTACATGTTACGAGCCTCCGACCTCTGTTCGCGGCCGCCACGTCCCGAGCTTGCCTTGCGCGATCGCCGCAATCGATGCCGCGAGCCGTTCGGGGTGATGCCGGATCTTGCCGACGGGATGCTCGGACAGGAGCGGCACGCCGATGGCGCGCAGCCCGAGCCGATCGAGCGCGTCGAGAGCAAACGATCCCGCAACTACTGGAGACGAACCGGCCTCGCGATACGTCGCAGCTAGCGCATCGGGAACCGGCATAGTGTTGTAAATCACACAGTCGAACAACTGGCGTCCCAGGTGCCGCTCGATGGCCAGCACGTGTTCGAGGACGCCGAACGCATCGGTCTCCCCGGGTTCGGTCATCAGATTGGCGACGAGAATCCGGACCGCATCCGACCGCTCGATCGCCGTCGCCACGTCCGGAACGAGCAGCGGCGGCAGAATGCTGGTGAACAGACTGCCTGGGCCGGCGACGATGATGTCGGCGCGACGGATGGCGTCGATCACACGCGCCGAGCAGCGCGGTCGATCAGGCAGCAGTGCCAGCCGCTCGATTGGGCCACCGCGCGGCCGCGATGGCGGTCTCGCCGCTCAGGACGCGACCGTCCCTGAACTCGGCGACGAGCGTGACGAGCTCGGCGGTCGCCGGCAGCACGACGCCATGCGCGCCGATGACTCGCGCGGCGATCTCAACCGCCTCCGCGAAATCGTTCGTCACATCGGCGAGCGCGGTCAGAAACAGGTTGCCGACCGAATGCCCGTTCAGACCCTCGCCGGCGCCGAAGCGATACTGAAAGAGGTCCGCCAGCTGCGACTGGTTGTCGGACAGGGCCGCGAGGCAGTTCCGAATATCGCCTGGCGGAATGACGTTGAATTCTGCCCGCAGCCTGCCCGAGCTCCCACCGTCGTCCGACGTCGCGACGACGGCGGTCAGTCGATCGCGCGACTGGTCGGCTCCTTCCGCGAAGAGAATCGGGCGAAGACCGCGCAGAACGTTGGGCAGGCCGGTCCCGCCGCCAATCGCGACGATACGGGGAGCAGCCGCGCGCGGCGCGCTTGCGCCGTCGGCGTGGCCATCGGTCGTTGAAGTAGGACGTCCAAACACCGCGGGCCTCATCGCACGTCGGCCGCCAGAGTGCCGGCTGGCCGCCGTCCCTCGCCCTGAGTGAAGTTGATGACGCGCGCCTCGATCTCGGGCAGAACGTCCTCGACCGCCCGTCGATAGTCGTCGGGAAAGTCGATCTCGATCCATGGGAACCCGCGAGTTCCGAGCGCGAACAGCGGCTGCGTCGCCGCGAACTCGTGGAACGCGCGAGGGGCCCAGGCACGGAGCTCTCCGTCGGCCACGAGTCGATCCATGATGCTCACCAGCCGTGCCGCGCCGACCGTGCCGAATTTCACAATCCCGACGTTCTCGCCGTCGGCGTCGGCCGGATCCATGGTCTTCGACATCTCCACGACGCGGCCCCGGCGGACCTTCACCTTCATCTCCTCGTCGCCGAGCGGCGTCTGGTGGGGTTGCTGGTACGCGAGGAGCAGCGCATCGGAATGGCGGGACGACAACAGGTCGACGAGCAAGACCGGGTGGAAAAGAACGTCACAATTCAGCACCACGAATCCCTCATAAAGCAGAGCTCTTGCCAGCCAGAGGGAGTACAGGCTGTTCGTTTCGGCGTACCGCGCATTCTCAACGTACGTAACGCGGTTCCCACATCGCGCACGGACCCGTTCGGCTTGGCACCCGACGACGACAGCGATATCGTCCACGCCGGCAAGCTCGAGCGCACGAATCTGTCGCTCGACGAGGGTGACGCCCCCAATTTCGACGAGGCATTTCGGCTTGTCGCCGGCTGTGCCGTTCAGCCGCGACCCTTTGCCCGCCGCTAGAATGATCCCGCGCATTCGGAGTCCTCTCCTGATCCCGCCGATGACCTACGCCGCCGGAACGAGACGCTTGTTCTTCCCCAGCACCATCATCAGCCGGTCCACGTACTCCTGTCGATCCCGCCGTCCCACAGCGATGCCGAAGAAGAGTGCGAAGTAGAGCACCGCGGCCACGCCTGACTGGAGGAGAACAGCCAGAAGCGTGCCGGATGAGATATTGCGTGTGCCCGCGAGCAGAAGCCCAGCCACGAAGGCCGGCCACACCGAGGGCCAGACGGCGCGTTGGAACGCTTCCGAGATGCGCAGGTCGACGCGGCGGCACGAAGCCGGAAACAGCACGAAGATCGAGGAGAACGCGATCGGCGCCAGTGTCCCTGCGGCAACACCGACGAGGCCAAACGGACGGATCAGCAGCGCGCTGAGAAGCAGGTTGACCACGCCGGTCGCGATATTCACGGATGCCAGGTACCGCACCTGGCCGGCACCCTTGAGCAGCGTGGTCCCGGTCGCGTTACCGACGCGCAAGGTGACCGCCACGGCGAGAATCTGGATGATGACGGCGCTTTCGATCATCTTCTCGCCCACCCACGAGTGGACCAGCGGATGTGCCAGCATGATCAGCATCACCGCGATCGGCGCCACAGTGGCGAGCGACAGCCGTGTCCCCTGCACGAGCAGGGTCTGCAGTCGCGCGATCCGGTTGGTCGCATCGGATTCGACGATGACCGGGAAGAGCACGCCGTTCAATTGGTTGGTCAAACGCTGGACGCCCGAGATGATCCGGTCGGCCACGGCCCAGACCGCCACCGGCCCGCTCCCCATGAAGGCGCCAATGACGATTTCGTCGAGCTCGTAATTGAGCTTGTTGGCCCAATCGATGATGGACGCGTACACGCTGAACGACGTCGCCTCCTTCAGCCGATCGCGGCGGACGAGCGACCAGTTGATGCTCAACGCCGGGTAGATGCGATAGGCGTTGCGACGGTAGATGAAATACGCCAGCACCCTGACGGTGGTCGTGGAGATGACGAGCGTGATCAAGCCGTAGCCTGATGTCAGCACCACGACGTTCACGAGCGCGACGACGATGCTGGTGCCGATCGCGACGATGTTGTTGGCGTCGTACCGCTGGAACCCGCTGATCACGCCGCCGTACACGCTGAACGGGAAGTTCATCGCGATCGTCACGCCGACCGTGAGAAGGATCCACTTGCCGGTCTCCGCCTGGGCCGCGTCGATGCGGAAGAGATGATCGAGGTTGAACGCCAGGACCATCGCGACGAGGTAGGCGAGGACGCCGACCCCGGCGAACACGAAGAACAACGTGCTCGCGATCTCGTTCAGGGCGCGCGCGTTGCGATGCGCGCGATACTGCGCCATGAACTTGACGAGGGCGCCGCCGTAGCCCATGTCGAGCACGGAGAAGTGGATGGCCAGCGATCCCGTCAACATCCACAAGCCGTACGCGTCCTTACCCAGGTGATGCAGGTTGAACGGCAGCATCACCAGGCCGATGAACATCTCGGCGGCGATGGCGAGGTAGCGGGTCGTGACGTTGCGAGCGATGGTCGTCAAAGGCCGCCGGTCGTCGGCCGCCCACGGTGCCGGCGTGGCCGTCGCCTCGCCGGAGGACGGCCCCGCCGCGGGATCGGTCACGCCGCACCCTTCCCGAGGAGCACGACCTTGACGGTGTCGAAGACGATGGTCAAATCGAAGATGACCGAGAGGTGCTTGATGTAGTACAGGTCGTACCGCAGCTTTTCCATCGCATCCTCGAACGAGGCGCCGTAGCGGTACTTCACCTGCGCCCAGCCCGTCAGCCCGGGCTTCACCGCGTGCCGCTGCTGGTAAAACGGAATGGCGCGCGACAGCTCATCGACGAAGAACGGGCGCTCGGGCCTGGGTCCCACGAAGCTCATGTCACCGCGAATGACGTTCCACAGCTGCGGCAGTTCATCCAACCGCGTCGTGCGGATGACACGGCCCACACGCGTGACGCGATCGTCGTCGCTGGTCGCCCACATCGGCGTGCCGCTCTTTTCCGCGTCTTTGCACATCGACCGGAACTTCGACAGCACGAACATCCGCCCGTTCTCTCCGACGCGCTCCTGGCGGTAGAGCACAGGCCGGCCGTCCTCGATGAGAATCGCCAGCGCGGTGAGCAACATGGCCGGGAACGTGACGGCGGCGAGCGCAGCCGAGAAGACGAGATCAATCGTTCGCTTCATCAGCCGCGAGAGCCTCGATACCCGGAAGCCATCAGAGAAGATCAACCAGGACGGCCGCAGATCGTCGATCAGGATCTTACCGGTGACCCGCTCGTAGGTCGTCGTGGCGTCCTCGACCCGGATGCCCGCCAGTTTGGCGCGCAGAAGCTCCTGGATGGGGAGGTGGCCCCGGCGATCCGACAAGCCGACGACGATGCGGTCCACGTGATGCTCGGCGATGAGCCGTTCGATATCGTCTGGCGTGCCGATAATCGCCGGGTTCACGATCCGCTCGCCGAGCCGTGCCGCGTCGCTGTCGATGAATCCGATGACGCGATAGGCGAACTCGTGCTGATCGAGAATCTGGCGCGCGACCTTGCGCGCGGTCTCACCCGTGCCGACGAACAGCAGCCGCTCTTCGAGCTTCAGCGATCCCGTCACCTGATTGAACGCCAGACGCCAGCCAAGGATCGCGATCAGGAACACGAACATCGCCGACACGAACATGCCGTCGCCGATCATGAGCTGCGGCAGAACGAAGTAGAGCGCCGCGAGGACGATCGACGCCGCCCCGGCGGCCTGGAGCAGCCGGACAATCAATTCCCGGTTCGAGTGGACGAGCGTCAGATCGTAGAAGTCGTTGTAGTAGAGACAGAGCTGGCAGACCACCGTGACGAGACCGATCTTCCAGAAGTTCGCCTCGAGGTCGGGCGTATGCTGCATGACCGCGGCGAGCGCGACCGATCCGAAGATCAACAGCAGCTCGCCCGCGAAGATCGTGAGACGCCGAGTCGAAACGTACCGGTTGAAGAGCTGCATACGAGGCCGTGCGTCCGTTATCCGGCGATGTACGCGTAGCTACCGTAGCCCTCAGCCGCGCCGTCCGTCCCAGCTTCGTTGAGTACCAGCCCGAGCACCTTGTTCTGATCGAGGCCGGCCAGGGCGCGCTCAATCGCCGGCTTCGGCGTGACGCCAGCCCGGACGATCATCAGAAGGCCATCCGCCATGCCGGCGAGCACGTGCACGTCGGCCAGCGGCGAAGCCGGCGGCATGTCGAGGATGATGCGGTCGAATCGCGTGCGTGCCGCGTCGAGAACACGGCGCATGGCCGCCGATCCCAGCAACTCGGCGGGGTGCATCGCCGGAACGCCAGACGGCAGCAGCGTCAGATGGTGCTCAGCGAGCGCGACGAAGGAGTCGTCGAGCGTCGCGGCGCCCATCAGGACGTCGGTCAGTCCTGGCGTTTCGCGCAGGCCGAACAGCTGGTGCAGCGTGGGACGCCGCAGATCGGCATCGACCAGGAGCACCCGATGCTGATATTCCTGCGCCATCGTCAGCGCGAGATTCGCCGCGGTCAGACTCTTGCCGTCACCTTTGCCGGGGCTGGTGACGATGATCGCGCGGACTGCGCGGCCGTTCTCGGCGCCGCTGAGGCGCGTCCGCAGCGAGCGATATTGTTCGGCGGCGAGGGACTGCGGCGCGAGCGCCGCCACGAGCCGATGGTCGAGCTTTCCGTCGCGCTCCGTTCCCGGCGCGACAGCACGCGACGTGGGTGGCCCGGACGGCGCGGCCTGTGGCTCGTCGTCCGTTCGCGACCGGGGCACCGCGAGCGGCGGTGGCGCAGCGGCTTCGGCGACGGCAGTCCCGTCGCTGCCGAGCCCACGGGTGCGCCGCACGGCGCCATCACGCTCGGCCTTGTTCAGGATGTCCTGGATACGACTCATAAGTGTTCTGCTCCCGACTCACGTTCTGTCACTGCCGTCATGCCTCTAGACGGGAATCCGCGGGATTTCGCCAAGCACGGGCACCTCGAACTCGTTCAATGCGCGTGCGTCGTGAACGGACCGATCCAGGAACTCACGTCCCACCGCGGCCGCGGCGCCGAGCACCAGGCCCGCCGCGATTGCGATGGCCAGGATGCGGAGCTGATCCGGTTTCTGCGGCCTCGTCGGAAGGTTGGCCGGGAACAGCACGCTGAACCGCTCGCCCCCCTGCTTGCGCGTCAGGTCTTCCGCCATCGACGCCTGCTGATGTCTCGTGGTCAGATCGCTGTAACGCGTCTTTTCGAACTCGTATTCACGCGTCAGCGACGCCAGCTCCTGCTCGACCATCGGCGCGGCGTCCACACGGCTCTGGTACTGACCGATCTCCGTCTGCACCCGCTGCGACGACCTCTGGAGATCGCGGATGGACGAGACGAGAGGCATCACGCTCCTGCAGCTTCTGCCGGTAGAGCGGATCGGCCTGGAGCGCCGTCGTTCCGCCATCGGAGCCGCGCGCTTCGGCGAGCGCCTCGGTCGCGTGCTTCAACTCTTCCTGCAGCGTGATCACTTCCGGGTGCTTGTCGGTGTAGCCCTGCGCTCGCGCCGCGACGAGCTGCTGCTGAAGGTCGCTGATGCGCCTCTGCGCCGACTGCACCGCCGCGACTCCCGAGGCGGTGAAGGCTTCCGACCCCGTGCCCTGCTTCATCTGCTCGAGCTGCGATTCCACCATCGTCAAACGATCCTGCTCGCCGCGCAGCTGCGTCGAGATCGACTCCAGCTGACTCCGCAAGCCGTTGACCATTTGCACGTTGGCATTCACCTGGTCGGGGAGCCGGCCCATGTAGGCCTGCTTCTTCTCGCGAAGCTGATTCTCGAGCCGGGCAAGGCGCGCCTGGCTCGCCTGTACCTGTTGGCTGAGAATCTCGGACGTGTTCTCCGACCGTTCGAGTTGCTGCTTCGAGTTTTCCTCGGCGAAGACGTACGCCAGACGATTGGCGATGCGTTGCGCTCGTTGAGCGTCGCTGTCGGTGTAGCCGAGAATGAAACTGTCGAGTCCCGTCTTCGGATCGGAGGGCTTGTTGCTGCCGATCGGCAGGGGAACGGAAATGTTCTGGCTGACGTTGGCGCGCAGCCACGACGCGGTCTCGTCCACGGGCTTGTCGGGGTCGATCTTTTCCTCGCGCACCACGCGCTGCAGGACCGTCGAGCTCAGCAGCTGCTGCGAGATCGCGCGCTGCCGTTCTTCCTTGTCGAGCGAGCTGACGCCGCGGAGGAGCTCCGCCGAGAGCGTGGGTGCCGCCACGCCGATGGTCGCCTGCGACAGGTACTCCTTGGGCAGGAACATCGCGAGCAACACGCCGGCCGTCACGCAGACGATGACCGGTACGATCAGCCACCACTTCCGACGGCGGACCACCGCCGTGTAATCGAGGGGATGAAACGACTGTTCTTCCATTACGGAATCCTCATGGGGTTGAAGAGCACGAGCTCGACGCCGACACGGTTGCGGTTCACTTCACCGCCCGTGACGATGGAGTCCTGTCGCGTGAAGATGTAGACGCCCTGAAGACGAATCTGGCGTGACAGGGCATACCCCGCCGTACTGCGAAGCATGGTCGTGTCGAGCCGCAGCGCCTGGGTCTTGTCGAACGGAGTCGTCCGTCGCCACGATCCCGAGCCCTGCAAGTACAGCCGGCGGCCGATCGGCGGCAAGTCGATCCAGGCGCTCGCCTGCTGGCTGCGGGTCGATCCGCCAAAGCCGAAGGAGGGCACGAACGACTGGTCGTAGCTGGCGCCGAAGACGGCTTGCGCCGCGGTGTGCGAGATCGAGGCCCGCACGTACGGTCCGAACCTGGTGACGTGGCGGAGTTGATCGTCGACATAGGACACGCCGCCGGACGCCGAAATCGTGGTGAACTGGCCGAGGTCGTACGAGATCGTGCCTCCACCATCGACGAACTGGACGTTCTGACTGGTCGTTTTGTCCATGTTGGCGAACCGGTACGCACCGTCCACTCCCACCTTCAGGCGGTTCGTCAGGCGGTGGCCAATGCCGGTCTGAATGGAGTTGATGAGCCCGCCCGTGAGGTCTGGAGCCTCACGATTGAAGTGCGCCCAGGTGAAGTCGTAACGCGCGTTCCAGTCCGTATACTCGGAGAGCCGGTAGTTCAGACCCGCGGCGAGCGTGTCGAGTTGTGATCCCGCGCGACGAAATGGCACCCCCGTCAGATTGAGTTCATCCGTGGTCGGGGCCGTCGAGTAATAGTTGGTTCCGAAGAACGTCAGCCGCTTGGTCGCACGCCGATCGAAGGAGACCCCCGCGTGCTGCTCGTAGCCGTCGAGCCCGTCGAGCGTCGTATAACGGCGGAGCCTGCCGCGATAGTTCGCGTTGAAGCGTCGTGAGCTTCCCGCGATACTTCAGCGATGCCCGTTGGATCGATCGTGAAGTACGTGTCGCTCGCCGGTTCGCCCGTCTCCGTGACCGACGTGGTGACGAGCACGTTCGAGTCGTACATCGCGCCGGCGATCACGCCGGGGACGAACGTCCACCCGGGTTCGGGCGCGACGGTGACCTCCTGCTGCGACGGCTGCGACTGCTGGCCGCTCAGGCCAACCGTGGAAGCACAGAGCACGACGGCGATCACGGCGCCGAGTTGTCGTAGGCGAAACATGGCGCGCACCTACGGCACGATCACGGTATCCCCGGCTTCGAGCAGCAGCGGGGCGCCGTTCCCTTTGATGGCCTCGTTGTAGTTGAACTCCAGCGTCCGCACGCCGGTCGAGGACTTGCGCAGGATCCGGATGTCCTTCGTGTGCGCGAAATCCTTGAAACCGCCGGCCATCGCGAGGACCTGCAGGATCGAGATCGGACCGTTCATCGACTGAGGGCCAGGCTTGTTGACTTCTCCCATTACGAAGACGGTCGCCGGTGTGGTCTCGACGACGATGACCGTGACCACCGGGTTGGTGATGTACTCGCGCAGCGCGGCGGTCAGCGTGTCGCGCAGCTCCGTCGGCGTCTTGCCGGCCGCGGCGATGTCGCCGAGCAGCGGCAGCGTGATCTTTCCGTCCGGCCTGACCTGCAGGGCCTGCGAGAGCTGCGTGTCTTTGTAGACCTCGACCCGCAGTTTGTCGCCCGCGACGAGCCGGTAGTCCGCCGAGACGGGCGCGGCCGAGGGCTTCGGTGCTTGAGGCGGTGTCGCTTGAGGCGGTGTCGCTTGAGGCGGTGTCGCCTGAGGCGGTGTCGCCCGAGGCGGGGCGACAGGGCGGGGAGTGCTCACTGTCTGCGCCGACACCGTGCCCAGCAGGATCACGAACGAGAGGGCCGTTGCGGTTCCGATCGTCATGCTCACAATAGCCTCACTTCTAATGCGCGTTGGATGCATTGCCCCGCGGCTCGCGCCGGGGCGTCACCGTACGAGTGGAGGCGACGCGAAACAGCGTTTCGGCGTCAGCTCCATGGGTCGGACAGCACGCTGCGCCCACCTCGATGGCGATGGGGGCGGCAAATTGGTAGTGCTCGAGTCGCGTCAGCAGCCGTTCGATGACGCGCATCGAGCTCTGGAGATCGGCGTCGAGCAACACCATCGACAGCCGTCCCTTCGCGTCGACCGAGAGCAGGTCGGTCTCGCGCACCTCACGCCCGATGAGCCTCGCCACGTCACGCACCATCTCCTCCGGGGAGCGGCCCTCCGACCGCGGCGACATCAGGACGAGCGTGAGGAAGTTCTGCGAACGCATCGCTCGCTTCAGCTCGTTGTTCAGAACGAAATCGAAGGCCTCTGGCGTCAGCACGCGGAAGTCCTCTGGCAGGAATGGATCGGCACTCACGACGCCCTATCCAGCTCAGCTTCCTTGATTTTGTAGAGCAACGCTTTGTAGCTGATGCCCAGGATTTCGGCGGCCTCGCGCCGGTTCCACCGCGTCTGCTGCAGCGTGCGCGAGATCAACTCGCGCTCGGCTTCGCGCGCGGCGGTACGGGCGATGTCCTTCAACGATCCCGCTGGACCCGCAGCGGCCGTCGGCTCGGACGCCACGGCTGGCGCCGCTGACGGCAGCCGCGACCGGTGGCGTCTGGTGGGCAGCCTGCAGCGGCTGCAGCGCCGGGATCGGGCTCATGCGCAACGCGCGTCCGGCGATGGCGTCAGCCACCTCACGGCGGATCTGCGCGTCGGTCCCGAGGATCACCATGCGCTTGATGAGGTTTTCGAGCTCGCGCACGTTCCCGGGCCACTGGTACTCCGCAAAGAGCCTGCAGCGTGTCGGTGGCGAGGGCGGGCGTCGGCCGGTTGTAGTGCTCCGCGTACTGCTTCAGAAACTGATCGGTCAGTGCAGGAATGTCGTCGCGGCGCTGACGCAACGGCGGCAACGTGATGCAGACGACATTGAGACGGAAGAAGAGGTCTTCACGAAAGTGGCCGTCGCCGACCGCCGATTCCAGATCACGATTGGTGGCGGCCACCACGCGGACGTCGACGCGCACGTCCTGCCGTCCACCGAGCCGCGCGAACTCGCCGTCCTGGAGCACCTGGAGGAGCTTCGCCTGCAGCGCCGCGCTCATCTCGCTGATCTCGTCCAGGAACATCGTGCCGTGGTTGGCGAACTCGAACTTGCCCGGCTTGTGCTGGATGGCCCCGGTGAATGCGCCGCGCTCGAAACCGAAGAGCTCCGATTCGAGCAGCTCAGCCGGCAAGCGCCGCGCAGTTCACCTTCACAAAGGATCGGCTGTGGCGCGGGGAGGCCGTCGTGGATCGCGCGCGCCACGAGCTCCTTGCCGGTTCCGCTCTCGCCGCGGACCAGGACGGTCACGTCCGTGTCCGCCACGCGCTCGATCAACTCGTGCACCTCGCGCATCTTTTCGCCCGTGGTCATCAGCGCGGCATGCGGCCGGCGCGGGACGGAGCTGTTCGACGGGAACGGATCCGCGCTCGGCAGGTGGTCGATGGTGAGAAATTCCCGTGTCATCCAGTTGGCTCCGCCGTCGCGTACATACGCGGCTGAGTAGGGGTCCGCACGGAGGGCTGATTCAGCAAGGCGAATGCCACGAGAGAAAAAATTTGGAGACCTTGGCCAAAATGGCAGCGTTAGCGCGGAAACCGACGAGTCGCGACGCAGCCCGGTGTGGCTGCGTCGGTATCGAAGTACTTAGTGTGGGTAGGTAGCTGGGGAAATGAAGGAAGGTCAGCCGGCCATCTGACGTCAGGCTCGGCTGATCCCGCACTCCTTGATCTTGTTCAGCAGCGTCTTGTAGCTCACGCCCAGAATCTGCGCAGCCTTGCGCCGGTTCCAGTGGACCTGACGCAGCGTGTGCTCGATTGCGGCGCGCTCGGCTTTCATCGCCGCGGCCTTCGCAACCGTCGCGAGCGACCCGCCGCCGGCCTCCGCCGGCTCATCGCTGGCCTCGCGATCCTCGACGGCCTCCAGCTCTGGCACGGCGGGCGGCGGCGCCGCGTACGGAAGGGGTGGCATCGGCGCACCCACTCCGGCGCCCACCCCGGCAACGGCATACATGGCTGCCGCCGGCGCAGGAACGGCGACGACGCGCTGGATATTCCGCTCGATTTCTCGGACGACGAGCTGCTCGTCCTGGAGAATGACCACCCGCTTGATCATGTTCTCGAGCTCGCGGATATTGCCGGGCCATTCGTACTGCAGGAACAACTGACGCAGCTGATCCGAGATCGGCCGCGCGGGGCGATTGTATTTTCGCGAGTAACGCGCCACGAAGAAGTCGGACAGCGTCGCAACCTCGTCGCGACGCTCCCGCAGTGCCGGCACCACCAGCTCGATGACTTTCAGGCGGTAGTACAGGTCCTCTCGAAACTCGCCGCTCATCATCATGGTTTCGACGTCGCGATTCGTCGCCGCCACGATCCGAACGTCGACCTGCACGCGCTTGTTGCTGCCAAGCTTCGTGAACTCGCCGTCCTGCAGGACGTGGAGCAGCTTGGCCTGCAGGGCCGGCTTCATCTCGCCGATTTCATCCAGCATCAACGTGCCGCTGTCGGCCTGCTCGAATTTGCCGATGCGCGTGGTCGCAGCGCCCGTGAACGCGCCGCGCTCGTGTCCGAAGAGCTCGCTCTCCAGCAACTCGGCCGGGAGCGCCGCACAATTCACCTTGACGAACGGCCGGTTGCGCCGGGTGGAGCGCTGGTGAATCGCGCGCGACACGAGCTCCTTCCCGACCCCGCTCTCTCCGCGGATGAGCACCGTGACGTCGCTGTCGGCTACCTGCTCGATGACCGTCGCGATGCTCCGCATCTTTTCGCTGTTGCCCCAGACCGTGCGATCCTCGTCGTCGCTGAGCTGCTGACGGAGTTCGCTCAACTCCGACACGAGGCGGTTCTTCTCGATCGCGTTGCGGATTGCGACATCGAGTGCAATGTCGCCGAGATCCTCGGGGTCGTCTGGTTTGACGACGTAGTCCGCGGCGCCGAGACGCACGGCTTCCACGATCGTCGAGGCCTGGTTGCGGCCCGACAGCATGATCACCTGGGTCTCGGGGCGCGATGTTTTCAGGGCCTTCAAGGTCGCCATCCCGTCGAGTCCGGGCATCATCACGTCGAGCAGCACCACATCAGGTGGCTCGGCCTGCTTCATGGCGGCGAGCAGCTCGTCCCCTCGCGTATAGCAGCGCGCTTCGTAGCCGCGCAGGGAAAGGAAGGTCCTGAGGTAGCCTCCGAAGGCAGAGTCGTCGTCCACGATGGCCACGTACGGTTTTTTCATCGCACTCCTGCCAGCATTTTCTCCGTCGCTGTGCATCATTCGACTGCACAGAACGTGGGGTGTCCAACTAATTTCCCTTTCTATTCAAGACGCGTACCTCATCAGGCTCTGGCGTGACAGTGAAGGGCATACATTCGGCAACCGGTTGCCGAGGAGGGATGAGGGTTTGCGATGATGAGGAAACTCAAAGGGTACATTTGTCGAGCTGGAAGACATGGCACGTCATTTGTAATTGAATCTCCGGTCGGTTCCCTGACCAGATATGCACTCCTCGCTTTACGATTAGCCCGATCATCGCAATGCTGTTGGGCGCCGCGTTCACGGCACTGCCACAATCAAACAACGTCATTGCCGTAGCTGCCGGAGGCGACCTTCAGAGCGCGATCGATCGCGCGGCTCCAGGGGATACGATCACGTTGGATGCAGGGGCCACGTTTGTCGGGAATTTCACGCTGCCCCCGAAAGACGGCAATCAATACATCACGATACGGACCGCTGATCAGGATGGGCTACCGCAGCAGAACCAACGGGTTCAGCCCTCCGACAGCGGAAAGCTCGCCAAGCTCAAATCGTCCAACGGCCTGGCTGTGCTGCGAACGGCGCCTGGCGCGCACCATTGGCGCTTGCAGTGGCTCGAGTTCCAGGCGAACGCAGGGGGCAACGGCGACATCATTCTCCTCGGCGATGGCAGCCGCGCACAGCAGGATCTCGCGAGTGTGCCGCACGATCTGATCGTCGATCGGTGTTACGTCCACGGCGATCCGGAGTTGGGGCAGAAGCGGGGAATCGCCTTGAACAGCGCCTCGACGAACATCCTCAATTCCTATATCTCCGACATCAAGGCCGTTGGACAGGACACGCAAGCGGTCGGCGGATGGAACGGGCCCGGCCCGTTTCGCATCGAGAACAATTATCTGGAAGCGGCGGGCGAGAACTTCATGCTCGGCGGGACCGACCCCGCCATCAGCAATCTGGTGCCGAGCGATGTGATCTTTCGGGGGAACCAGCTGACGAAGCCGCGGGAGTGGCGAGGCCTCAAGTGGACCGTGAAGAATCTCTTCGAGCTCAAGAACGCACGCCGCGTCGTCGTCGAATCGAACGTGCTCGAGTACAACTGGCAGGCGGGTCAACCGGGCTACGCGATCGTGCTGACGCCGCGCAATGCTGGTGGATCGTCGCCCTGGGCGACGGTGGAGGATGTCGTCTTCCGATCGAACGTCGTGCGACACGTCGCCGCCGTGTTCAACGTTCTTGGCGAGGACAACAACCGTCCGTCAGGTCCGGCCCGGCGAATCCAGATCCTGAACAACCTGTTCTTCGATGTCAATAGCAGCGCCTGGGGCGGCAATGGCGCCTTCCTGCAGCTCGGCAACGGCCCAACCGATGTGCATGTCCAGCACAACACCATCCTCCAGACGGGCAACCTGATCTCCGCCTATGGCGGGACGAAGGATGCGCCCGTTCCGATCGTCGGGTTCGTTTTCGAGGACAACATCGCGCGCCACAACCGCTTCGGTGTGTTCGGCAGTGGCCGGAGCTACGGCCGCGATACGCTCTCGACGTTTTTTCCTGGCGCGATCTTCACGCACAACGTGCTTGCCGGCG
Source organism: uncultured Acidobacteriota bacterium (assembly GCA_963786615.1). GTDB lineage: Bacteria > Acidobacteriota > Vicinamibacteria > Vicinamibacterales > 2-12-FULL-66-21 > CAWAZT01. Next base: position 165,095 of record CAWAZT010000016.1, on the reverse strand, counting down.
GCGACGCCTCGAAATATCCCGGCGGCAATTACTTCCCGAGCCTGCAAGAGCTCGAGCATCAGTTCATCGACTTCGGCGAGGGGGACTTTCGGCTCGGCGGGACCAGTGGGTTCAGGACAGCGGGTTCCGACGGGAGCGCGCTCGGTGCGAATCTCGATATGCTTGCCGCCGCGGGCCGGCGAACCAGTGATTGATCAGGACAGCGATCGTTTCGATAGGCCGCAGGCGGGGCAGAAACACCAGCCGGCGTGTCCCCGCCCGCCCTGTTGATCCATTCGTCTGGCATTCCCGCGACGCCTCCAACCCTATCGGCGTGACAGCCCCAACGCAGCCGACCTGACTTTTCCGTAGACCTCGTCCCCAAAGGCACCTTTCGCGCCTTGAAGAACTATCTGTCGAAGGCGAGCGGCGAGCAGACCATCGGCACGACAGAGCCTCTGGAAGGCTGCCGGCCCGACCCCCTTCAGCACGGGATTGCGTGCCAGTTGATAGCGACACGTGGAGGACGTGTTCACGCCGATGCGGCTCGTCGCCATCGAGCGGTAGCCTGCGGCCCGGACCGCATCCTGGACACGCCGGTTCCACCGGCCGCCTGGACATGAGAAGTGAGACACCGCGCGACCCGTCACTTCACGGATTCGATCGCGCGAGCCCACGACCTCACGATGGAGTTCCTCCTCGGTTGCGTGTGTCAGAAATCTGTGGGTCGCGGAATGACAGCCAATCTCGAAGCCGGCGTCCGCGAGCGAACGAAGCTGCTCGCTCGACAGATGACCGGGCGTATCGATGAAGCCCGAGGTCACATAAAAGGTCGCGGTGAATCCATGCGCCTGCAGCACCGGCGCTGCGACCGTCCAGTCGGACTCGCTTCCATCGTCGAACGTCACCACGATCGAGCCCTGCCGGGGATGTTCGAGCGCGTCTCCCACGGAGACGCCTCGGAGACCGGCGAGCTCGATGGTACGCATCTGCGTCCGGAAGACGTCACTAGCCACGCTGTATCGAGCGTATCCGGGAGTCTCGACGCAGAGCGGCTGGCCGGGCTGCTCCAGCTCGTGGTACATCAAATAAACGATGCCACCCATCAGAAGAGCCGCCGGACCCGGCCTTTGAGGGAATCAGGGACCGAGACGCCGAGATCGTCGGCGCAGCGCTTGGCCATCGCGAAGGCTTGCCTCAGTCGGTCAGAGCGGCGGTGCAGACGCGCAAAACGTTCCAGCCGATCGACGCTGACCGCTCCCGTTGACGGCAACTCGAGGTTGTCGATCCTCGCCACGAAGCCGCCGGATCGGAGGGCCGAGAGGATAGCGTCCGGCGCACTGCTATTGCCGGCGGAATCGACGACGACTTGAAGGCCGCGATACTGATGACGCCAGTGCAGATCCTGTCCGTAGAATGCGCGGAGATCGGGTCGCCGCGCCCGCAGCCTGTCCAGCAGCGCGAACGTTTCCGCTCGCGGTGCGTATCGGCCGTCGTACTTCGAGTTCCAGACTTCGATTCCGGCCGGCAGCCGTTCGAACGTCTCGATCCACGGGAAGAGGGCGGTCTTCGGGTGCGCGATCACGGCTACGCCGCCCGCCTCCTCGATCTGGCGGATGACATCCACCGGATCCGTCGTCGACAGCAGTCCGGTTGAGCCATAGCCCACTATGTGAAGACGCTGCTCACATTCGTACTCGAGGCCCGCGACGAACGTGAAGCTCTCGTCGGATAGTTCGCGGCACTCGGCGAGGTACTCGTCGCGACGTCGGTCGTTCAACCACTCCGCGTGATCGCTGAGGCACGCGAACGCGTAGCCGTCCGACGACAGCACGTGTCGGAGCTCGTTGAGCGTGAATTCGCCATCCGAATACGTGCTGTGGACGTGGAGCGCTCCCTTAAGCATGCTGAGTCTCCGGCAGGTCGAGGGGACGTCGACGCGCCGCCGGCAACTTCCGCGTCATGAAATGCAGCCAGTCCCCGACTTCGGGCCACGGATCGCGTAACTCGAAATTGTCATGCCAGGTGTTGCGGTGCGGCCGCAGCACCTCCAGGAGAGTCCTGACGCGCGATGGAAATCGTCCCGGATAACCGTCGGGCGCGCCGCGCCAGACTTCGAGGAGATGTCTGACGTCGCCCAGGAGCCACCGACACCGCACGCCGGGCTGGAAGGCGGGCGCCGGCCCCTCCAGGCTGCCGCGCTCGGCGAGGTCGGCGACCATGGCTGGGAAATCCACGCCCGCGTGAATCGCCAACGCCAACGAGTTCCAGAACCGGCCGTTGACTTCGAGGAACACGGGCGTTCCGTCAGGACGAAGGCGAAACTCCACCATCGCGACGCCGTGCCAGTGGAGTCGTGACAGCAGTAGACGGCTGCCTTCCGTCATTCGCGGTTCGAGGGGAATGCTGACTCGCAAGGCGCTGCCCGATCCAGTGGGACGGACGTCGCGCAACCGACGGTGCGCGAACTCGGCGCGGATTGCTCCGTGGTCGAGGATCGCGAAATAGCCCGTGCCCACGCCTTCCACGAACTCCTGGACGAGCACGCCGTCGCATCGCTGGCGGAGGCGACCCCAGGCGTCCGCGAACTCCGTCGGCGTCCTCGCGTACACCGGCGCGCCGGTCGTTCGGACGACGCCAGTTCCATCGCGCTCTTCCGACATTCGCGGCTTGAGGACCACCGGATACCTCAGGCCATGGGCCGGAGGGGATGCGATTCGCGCATCGAGCGCCGTCGTGTTGGGGACCGTCAGACCCACCTCCTGCGCCAGGCGAGTGGTCTCGGCTTTGTCGAATGCGCGCAGCACCACTTCATGAGGAGGCAGCACGAGACGGGCGCCTGCCGAGATCAGACGCGCGCGATGCTCCGAGATCGGCAACGTCGATCGCTCGGTCATCGGGACGATCAGGGCTCCGGAGGTCTGATCGATCTGGGCGGCGATTCGCTCGATGAAGGCGTTCACGTCCCGTTGCGGAGACGGATAGACGAATGACGATGTGCACGCGCGAGACCAGCCGGCTTTCGACCAGGACGTGTCCGCCCCAACGCTCACGCGGTGCCCCGCGCGCGCGAGTGCGCGCGTGCAGGCAACCGCCTGGTTTTCGTTGCCGTCGAGCACGAGGACGTTCACGCAGTCGCTCCGGCGACCGCGAAACGCGGTTCGGATCGTGTGCTCCGTGCGCGGTTGAGTGCGTCCTCGAAGGAGCCGACGACCGACGACCAATCGTATCGAGAGGCCAGCTCCGCGGCAGCGTTGCCAAGTGCCTGACGGCGCGTCGGGTTCGTCAAGAGATCGACCACGGCATCTGCGAAGGCAGACGGGCTGTCGGCAAGGAGCGCGTCCCGGCCGTGCGTCACGTTCAGTCCTTCCGCGCCAACCGAGCTCGAGACCACGGCGCGGCCCATGGCCATCCCTTCAAAGATCTTCAGACGAGTCCCGCCGCCGATGCGGAGGGGAACGACGAACACTGCCGCTGACGCCAGATACGGCACCACCGACGGGACGCTGCCAGTGATCTCCACCGTCTCGGAGGCCAGGCGCTGCACGCGGGGCGCTGGATTCCGTCCGACGATCTGGAAGCGCGCCGTCGGCACGCGGCGGAGGATGTCGGGCCAGATCTCCCGACAGAAGTACTCTGCGCCGTCGACATTGGCTTCCCAATCCATCGAGCCGAGAAAGACGACCGTGTGCGTCCCTGCATCTCGACCGGCGTAGCCGCGGAATCGCTCGAGGTCGACGCCTGTCGGAACCACGGTAATGCGATCGGCCGGAACCGCGTCGCGCATGGCCGCCTGGTCCTGCGGCGATACAGCGACGATATGGTCGAATCGCTGGAGGGCCGCCCGCTCGTAGCGCTTCATCTTTGCGGCTTCGACACGGAACATGAGTCGGCGCAGCATGTTCGGTTCGTGCGCGGCCTGGCGCTGCCAGAGCAGCGTCTCGACGTTGTGCTGAAAGAGGACGCAGGGTACCGATCGCCGGATGGGAAAGTTGAGCGAGGCCGACAAGAAGTCGCACACCGCCACGTCGCAGTGTTCCTTGCGCAGCCACGATTCGACGAGTCGCCGAACGGGTCGCGCCGTGAACTTCGACACGGCGTAGGGCGCGCCGCTCGGCAGCCGACTCAGGTAATGCACCGCGGCCCGGATCGCCGTGCTCTCCGCCGCCCCGATCGGAATGCCAATGGCCCGCGGAAAACGTGACTGGAGTTCCGCTTCGTATAGCGGATCTCGCACGCCGGGATAGTACGAAACGAACGTGATGTCGTGCCGACGGGCGAGTTGCTGGAGAAGGTTGTACGAGCGGATTTTCCCGCCCGTATCGACTGGAAGGATCTTGCCAGCCTTCACCCAGAGAATGCGCAGATTTGCGTTGGACACCTCGGCTTTCGTGAGCAAGGCACGTACCACGACGGCCCAGGTAGAACCGATCTCTCTTGGGAGAGAGACGGCCGATATTCGCCGGTCAAAGGTTGAGCTGATGAGTTGAGCTTATGAGTCGATGTAGGTCGCAGACGTGACCAAGTTGGGCAGTGGGATGCTCAAGCCGCGGCTGCGCGCGGGCGCGCCAGTGCCATTCTGTTGCGCCCATTCCACGAGAGTTGGTATCGTGGCGCGGTGGCTCGGGGAATTCTCATCGACTCGCTGCGGTGCGCCAACCTCGCCACGCTCCGCCTGGCCCTCCGCAACGTCGACGCGGCGCGTGCGTTCTGCTCCATGTCGGCACGCCGCTACGACGAGTTGATGGGCCGCGGGCTCAAGCGGCGCAACCCAGTCGACTTTCTCTGCACAGAACGCGGCCTCGATGTGCGCGATGCCCGGTGCGAGATCCCGATCGTGCGCAGGGATGGGGGCGGCACGTCGCCTGCTGAATCCGTCACCCTGGCGGCCGTCACCCGCGTCCTCCAGCCACGCCGCGTGTTCGAGATTGGAACCTTCATTGGCCAGACAACATCCCTCCTGATTGTCAATGCGCCAGTCGACGCCGAGGTCTTCTCGCTCGATCTCCCGGAAAATACCGCACATTAATGATCCGGCGTATATCGACACCGACATCGACCTGGTCAAGCGGCGTCACCTTGCTCGCGTCGTGCACGAGCTGGGTCTGACCGCCAGGTACACGCAGCTGCTGGGCGATTCTCTGGCGTTCGACCCGTCACCATTCGCCAACAGCATCAATCTGGGATTCATCGACGGGGCGCACGCGCTGCCCGTACGTGAAGAACGATACCGAGAAGATGGCTCGGATGATCGTGCCACGACGGCATCGTCTTCTGGCACGACTACGGCGGGGCTGGGCGGTTCGGAGATCTGACTCGATACCTCGAGGGGCTCGCTCGTCGCATTCCCGTCTATCGGGTTCCGAATACAACCCTCGCGTGGACCTCCGGAGACGCGCTCCGGGCTTCCATCGAGATGTGATCTGCGCCAGGCCTACTTGGCGTTTGTTTGGGCCGCAGCACCCGTCTCGTGAGGCTCGGACGACATCCATGTGTGCGCGGGCTCGTAACTCGTCAAGCAGGATCTTCGAAAAGCCTGTCACCATCGCTGGCACGGTATAGTCCATCACGCTGGTCCGGGCCGCCGCTCCGAGCGACGACGCGTGTGCCGGATCGGACGCCATTCTCGCAATCGCGTCCGATAATGCCGACGTGTCACCGGGCGGGACGAGCCGGCCTGTGACGCCATCTTCGATGAGCTCGCCGATGCCTCCGGTCCGCGACGCGATCACGGGAAGGCCTGCGGCCATCGCTTCCAGCACGCTGTTCGGAAATGCCTCCGTCCTCGACGGCAGGATGAAGAGATCCGCAGCATTCAACAAATCCGGGATGTCGTGTCGCTCGCCCAGAAAACGCACGCGATCAGCAACGCCGCGCTCGGACGCACGCACCTCCAGCGCAGCGCGACATGGCCCATCGCCTGCGAAGTCGAAACAGATGTGTGCCAGTTCAGGGCGCATCGCGATCGCGTCGATGAGCACCTCGTGGCCCTTTTCGGGGCGAAGGTTCGCGACCGTGACGGCCCGACGTATCGGTCGGACCGTTCGAGTCGCTGCCGCGGGAATGCTGATGCCGTTCGGGACGACCCGAATGCGACGCGCTCCGACGCCTTCCCGACGGAGCCGGTCGGCTGCCGCACGGGAATTGGCGACGACGCAATGCGCCAGACTGTAAGCCGCACGCTGCAGCAACAGTTTGGACACAGTCTTGCCGGCGTTGATTTCCCGGCGCCCGGCAATCCGGACTGGGACACGGGCGAGCGCCGCGCCCGCCATGCCGAACACGTTCGTATAGAAGTCCGATGTCACGACGGCGGCAATGCCGTGGCGTCGACACCACGCGGCGTAGTGATCGATCTGCCTCCAGGTGCGCGGCCGCCGGAAGTCGTGAAAGGGAAACTCGACGAGCGAGGCGGCCACCGCCCGCGCGGCGTCGAGCCACGGGCCATCCGCTGCGAAACAGAGCGCGTGTACCGTGAAGAGGTTTTTATCCAAGCCGCGCATCAGATGGACCATCTGACGCTCGGTTCCACCCGCATTGAAGGTCGACACCCAGACCGCGACTGGTATGGCAGACGCTGGCACGCTCCGCCGTTCAGCAAGCGACGTACCGGATGGACACTGTACGGACATCACACATATATCGCGCATCCGGCAGGGGTCGACATTCGCGCCAGAGCCGGATGTCCTGAATTGCGACGACTTGCCCATTTCGCTCTTCTTAAGAAAACAGCCGGAACTGTGCAACTTGTGCAAACAGCTGAGTTGCGGCCGGAGACAGACCTAGGGCAGCGCCGGAGGGACCAGCCCATTCGCTGAAGACTTCGCGATGTCACGACCGTGGATCGCAGCTTGCCTGGGCTTGGGGCCGCCGGCCGCTCGCCGGATCAATCAATTCCCAGGAGATCACCTTTGGTTTTCATGTCGTCGGTCCCGCTTTGCTTTCGTGTTCGTCGCGTCGTGTTGATTGCGAGCGCTGCGTTGGCGTTCCCGGCGATGGTCGGCGCCGCCACCATCAAGGTGTGCGCAAGTGGCTGCCCGTATTCGAACCTCCAATCGGCAATCAACGCGGCACAGCCGGGCGACACGCTTCTGCTTCGCGCGGGAGAGACGTTCGTCGGCAATTTCATTCTGCCGGCCAAGACGGCCTCGTCGACGGCGTTCATCACCATTCGCTCCGATGCCGCCGATTCCGTGCTTCCCGGGCCGGCCACCCGGCTCGTGCCTTCAGGCCGATCAGGGGCCAACACGTCACGAACCCTGTTGCCGCGGCTCCTGGGCGCCGGCGGGACGGCGACGAGCGTGCCCGTCATTCGCACGCTGCCGGGGGCGCATCACTTCCGGCTGGAGTTTCTCGAGGTCGACGGCACCGCGCAACTCGGGTACGAGACGTTGATCGCCGTGGGCACCGACAAGGCGGACACGCCTCCCCACGACATCGTCTTCGATCGCGTCTACGTCCACGGACACGCGACGAAAGGGCAGAAGCGTGGGATTGCCCTGAACGGCGGGTCCACCGACGTGCTCAACAGCTACATCGCTGACATCAAGTCCGCGAGTTACGACTCGCAAGCCCTTGCCGGCTGGAACGGTGCAGGTCCGTACCGGATCGTCAACAACTACATCGAGGCGTCTGGCGAGAACGTGATGTTCGGGGGTTCCGTCCCCGCCAAGAGTGGTCTGATTCCGAGCGATATCGTCATCACGGGCAACGACATCGCGAAGGTGACCGCGTGGCGCAACCCGATTCTGGCAGCGCCCGGATCGCCCAAAGCCGCCGTGTCCTCGGCGACCGGATCGCTGAGCGCCGGAAAGCACTACTTCAGGATCGTAGCGGTGACGCGGTCGGCAGGACGCGGAACTCGTTTCACTGCCGTCTGTCGAGGTCTCGGTGACCGCGACGTCCGGCCACGCGATCGCCCTGTCCTGGAGTGCCAGTGCAGGAGCGGACAAGTATCGGATCTACCGCGGTACAACTGCGGGTGGCGAGGCCAAGTACATCACGACGTCGGGATCGACCGCGTCGTTCGTCTACACTGGCGCGGCCGAGAGCACCGGCAAACCGCGGACGTCGGCGACACGTTGGATTGCGAAGAATCTCCTGGAGTTCAAGAACGCGCAGCGGGTGACGATTGACGGCAACCGGTTCGAGAACAACTGGAGCGGCGACCAGCCGGGTTACGCCCTCGTGCTCACGCCGCGCAATGTTGCCGGCAAAATGCCCTGGGCCGCCGTGCGCGACATCACGTTCACGAACAACATCGTCAGGCACACGGCCGGCGCCTTCAACATTCTCGGATACGACGGTACGCAGGCAGCGGGCAGCCAGATCACTCAGCGGATCAGCATTCGCAACAACCTGTTCTACGACATCACTCCAGCGAATTGGGGCGGCGGCCAGCCGGCATGCTTCCAGATCGGGCAGGGCGCCACCGACGTAACGATTGACGGCAACACGATCGACCACCGTACCGACCACCCTCCTCGCTGCCTACGGCAAACCCATGGTGCGCTTCGTCTTCACGAACAACATCGCGCGGTACGGCACGTACGGCGTATTCGGGAACGCCTCGTCGGCCGGCAATCCGACCCTGGCGAAGTACTTCCCCGGCGCGGTTTTCAAATACAACGTCCTGGCCGGAGGAACGGCCTCGCTTTATCCCGCGACCAACATGTTTCCAACGATCGCCCAGTGGGACGCATCATTCGTCAACGCGCCGGCGGGTGACTACCACTTGCGCTCGTCGTCCGTGTTCTTTCACGCCGGCAGCGGAGGCACCACGCCCGGTGTCAATGTCGATGTTCTCATGTCGAGCGACGATATCACTGTCGATCCGCTTCGCCGCCTCCACCGCCACCGTCGGGTCAACCCCCAACCGCCGACGCGGGCGGACCGTACACGGCCACGGCGCAGCAGGATCTCTCCGTCACCGGTGCGGCGTCCACGAGTGGCAGCAGCACGATCTCCACCTACACGTGGCAATGGGGAGACGAGGTCGTCCTCGACGCGTCGGACGCCGCGGCGGTGGACGTTCACGGCAAGTGGCAGAAGGCGACGATGCCCGGGACCGCGGCCGGCGTTGCGCTCGTGATTCCTGATGCGAATGCGAAGAAGGCTGCCGCGCCGCTGGCTTCGCCGAGCTCGTACGTCGATCTTCACTTCTACGCCGCGTCGGGCGTTCCGTACCACATCTGGTTCCGCGCGCAGGCCGAGCGCAATCTGTATACGAACGACTCCTTCTACATGCAGTTCAGCGACGCGGTAGACGCCGCCGGCAAGTCCCAGGCGCGCATCGGCACGACCGCAGGCCTGGCGATGGTCCTCGAAGAGGGATCTGGCGCGGGGCTGTCGGGTTGGGGCTGGAACGATGCGAACTACGGCGGTCACCGCGAGCCCTGTGTATTTTGCCTCGTCGGGAGCGCACACGCTGCGCCTGCAGCAGCGTGAGGACGGCATTCAGATCGATCAGATCGTGATCAGCTCGGCGGCGTACGCCAACAAGCGGCCAGGTGTGACCCGCACAGACACGACGATCGTGCCAGGTACTCTCGGATTGACGACGGGCGTGTCGGCGATTCACCGCTACGCCGTCGCGGGCGTCTATCCGGTCGTGCTCACGGTGGTTGATGTCGCGGGCTTGCGGGACACCGACACCGCGACGGCTACCGTCAAATGACCTGACGAGCCGCGCGCGCCCCGGCGCCGCAGCCGTGACTACCGCTGAAGTCCCCTGCCTCAGCGAACCGTGCGACCCTCACAGCTCTGTTTTTTCGATCACAGAACATGTGGGGTGTTCGGCGATGACCGCCGACGGCCGTCCCGGATTGCTGGAAGTTTCGTGCGATTGCTCAGGCATCCCTCTTGCCATGGCTGCGGGCACCGAGGAGATGTCGATGCGTGTAGCCCTGGGTGTGTGCGGCGTGGCTGGTGTGCTTGTCTCGTTCGGGTGGGGTGCGTGGCCTGAGGAGGTCGCGGCAGCGGGAAACACCATCCGCGTGGCCGCCGGCGGCAACCTGCAGGCGGCGCTCGATAGCGCGCAGCCAGGCGATGTGATCCTGCTGCAGGCGGGTGCCACGTTCACCGGCAACTACATCCTTCCCGTGAAGTCGGGCGCCACGATGATTACGGTGCAGACCGACATCGCCGCCACGGGCGCCCTCGCCGCTGGTGTGCGCCTCACGCCGAGCGCTGCGGCACCACTCGCGCGGTTGAAGTCGCCGAACACGATGTCGGCTCTCCGCACCAAGGCCGGCGCGCATCACTGGCGCCTGCAGCTCCTGCAGTTCGGCGCGAACGACCAGGGCAAAGGCGACATCATCGAGATCGGCGACGGCAGCAAGGCGCAGAACAGCCTGAGCCTCGTGCCGTTCACGTTCGTGCTCGATCGCGTGTACGTGTACGGCGATCCGCTGATAGGGCAGAAGCTGGGCATCGCGATCAACGCGCGCGACGTCACGCTGACCAATTCGACCATCCGCGACATCAAGGCCGTTGAACAGGATTCGCAGGCGGTGGGCGGGTGGAACGGTCCCGGCCCGTTCTGGATCGAGAACAACTACCTCGAGGCGTCGGGTGAGAACTTCATGCTGGGCGGCACCGATCCGCCGATCCCGGGACTGATCCCCGGCGGCGTCACGTTCCGGCGCAACTACGTCACGAAGCCGGTCAGCTGGCGGAATCCCATCGTCGCGACGCCCGAGAGTGTCTCTGCCGCCGTATCGAGTGGCGGGTCGCTGCCCGCCGGCACCTACAGCTACCGGGTGGTTGCGCGGCGGGCGGTTGCTGGTCCGTTCGCCACCACCATCGCCCAGTCGAGTCCTTCGGCCGCCAAAGCCGTTCCGGTCGGTGCCACCGGCCAGGTGAAGCTGACGTGGTCCGCGGACTCCTCGGCGTTTGAGTATCGCGTGTACCGGACGGGCGGCGGCGCCGCGAGCCGCTACTGGACCGTGACGCAGGCGACCTTCACCGACACTGGCGCCGCCGGCACCGCAGGGACGGTCGCGCCGGGGGGGACCAGGTGGACCGTCAAGAATCTGTTCGAGCTGAAGAACGCGCACGACGTGGTGATCGAGCAGAACGTCTTCGAGAACAACTGGGTGCAAGCGCAGGCCGGCTGGGCGATCGTGCTGACCGTGCGCAACTCGGGCGGCAGCTGTACGTGGTGCACGATTCGGAACGTCGACTTCCGCAACAACGTCGTCCGGCACGCGGGCGGCGGCGTCAACATCCTCGGGTACGACGATCAGTGCACGCCCGAGCGTTCAGGCGAACAATCTCAAGATTCGCGACAATTTGTTCTACGACATCGACAGCCGATGGGGCGGTGACGGCGACTTCCTGCAGCTGGGCGACGCACCGGCGAACGTCATCGTCGATCACAACACGATCGATCACACCGGCGGCATACTGGTGGAGGTCCACGGCGGTACGGCCGCCGCTCCGCGCCAGGTCGTGGGTTTTCAATACACCAACAACCTGTCGCGTCACGGCACCTATGGCGTGAGGAGCCCCTATTTCACCTACGGCATCGCGACGATCACCGGGTACTTTCCAGCCGCCTCGTTCGAGCGGAATCTGCTCTCCGGCGGATCGGCGAGCCACTACCCTGCGGGCAACTTCTTTGCGCCCGACTTCAACACGATCTTTGCGGGAATCGCGAACGCCGACTACCGCCTGCGCTCGGGCAGCCCGTTTCGCCTGGCCGGCACCGACGGGCGTGACCTGGGCGCTGAGATGGGAACGGTGATGGCGCTGCTCGGAACCGCGCCGCCCTCAATGCCGGCAGTGCCATCTGCGCCGCAGAATCTGCGGATTGGGACACGGTAGGCCGCGGAGAACGCGGACAAACACAGAGGGAACAGAGACCCGCCGAGACCCGAGAACCTGAGAACCGGAGAGAACCCGTTCTGGGCACGCAGCTTGCTCTTCCGAGCAGCCGTGCGTGTGCGAAAATTCCAAGCCCTTCGACAGAACCTGCGCGGTGCGCGTGTGGTTGCGCAGCGCCGCGGCCTGAAATACTTCGGTTATCTCCTTACCGGCGTCGCCTGGCCACAGACGCTGTATCGGTTCGCGTGGGGACCGAACGCCTCACCTCTGGGTCGTCGAGTGTTCGATCGAGCCGGGAAATGGGCAGGCGAACAGGTCGCACAGGCAGCGGCGAGGGAAGCGGGGCTGCTCATCGGCTTGGGGCAGGTGGGCGCAAGCTCGACTGCAGCCGAAGACGCCGAAGACGTGATGGCGCGCGCGCACGCGGCCGGAATCGGCGGCGTGCGGCACGCGCTCGATCGCGTCGTGCGCATTCCTGGAGGCCGCGCGCGGTTTGCCGCGATGCCCGGCGTCCGTCGCTACGCGACGAGCAGCGCCTGGTTCCTTGCGGAGCGCGATGCCGATCTTCGCGCGTTCAACGAACGCTTCGGACGATCGCTGCTGACCGAGGCGGATACGCGGCGCACGCTGGGTCGTCTCAAGGCCGACGTCCCGCCGGGCTACCGCGACTACGCGCCGATCGATTTTGGCGGCGGGCTGACGATTGGACAGGTCGCGTCCACCGACAGCGGCACCGGCCGCTGGGATTTCTTCAACGGCGCGATCGTGGGCCCGATCGTGGCAGGCAAGCGCGTGCTCGATCTCGGGTCGAACAACGGATCGATGCCGCTCATGATGCTTCGTGCCGGCGCGTCCGAGGTTGTCGCGATCGAGCGCACGCCGCAGATCGCCGAGTTCGCGCGCTTCAACGCGCGCGTGCTCGCGTGGCGCGACATGCGTCCCTACGCGATGGAGGTTCTCGACGGCGACATGCGGCTTTTTCTCACGAGCGATCTCGGCCGCTTCGATGTGGTCACGGCCTTCTGTTCGCTGTACTACCTGCCCGAAGCCGACATGGCGCGAATCATCGCGAAGGCCGCGGCCATGGGCGCGACGCTCGTGCTGCAGGCCAACGAGGCGATCGACAATCTGCCCGCACGTGCCGCGATTCTCGAACGGTTGATGGTTTCAAACGGCTACCCGCACGTTCGCGTCCACGCTTCGTCCGGCTTCGCCCGGCCGTTGCTCGTAGCGACGGCGCCGCACGGCGGTTGCCAGCGGCGATCGTGCGTTTGCCGCGCGCGCCTGACGTCAGCTCCCGAGCGGATCCCGGGATAGGTGGCGATGATTCCGTAGTGATCGGAGGGCTTCCACGCGGCGCCTTCCGGCTCGCCGCAACCCTTGCGGTTCAGCATGCCCGTGTCGCCTGCCTCCTCGCCGCGGACCGCGTGCCACGCGTCGACGTATTGGGCCTTCGACAAGTCGTCGAGCGCTGCCGCGCCGTTCGGTGTCTGACGGCACACAACCCCTGCGGCTGTCCACACGTTGAGATCGCCGAGCAGCACGTGTGGATGCCCGTTGCTCGTCGCCTGCATGAAGTCCAGCGTCTGTCGGGCCTTGTTGTTCGACGTGTCGAGTTGCTGCCAGCGCCCGTCTTTGAATCCGTACCGTGCGACGAGCGCCACGCGCGTCCGTCAGCGTTTTCTGCACCACTCCTGTGCCCCAGGCGTTCAGCGGCCTTAGCCCGGTCCGTGCAGTTGGAGCCTGCGGCGAACGGCGCGGGCCGGCCGGGCAACGGTCGAACGCCTTGTCCCGATCGAATGTTGTAGAAGGCGACCCTGACGACGGGCGGGGGTTGTGAGCGGGGCGCGGGAACGGCCGTCGCGCGATCGCGAGAACGACGATCGTCGCCGCTCTCAATGATCAACCGCCGGGATCACAATCACGGCGGCACCCTTGTGCTCGCTGGGCGGAGCCGCGATCTCGGCCCCGTGCGCGGCGAGCACGCGACCCGCGATCACCAGGCTCATGCCGCAGCCGCCACGGAGCTCGTCGAAGGCCGGCAGCGTAGCCGCACGGCTGTCGATGCCGTCAACGGTCTCGCGATCGCCAATCACAATCTGACGCCGTGACGCGTCGTCCGCGATCGCGCGTTCGCGCACGATCAGCTCGGCGCTCGTCACCAGCTCGCGGCGAAGCGCCGCGATCACCGAGCTGAGGGCGTTCGTGAGACGCGTCGCGTCCGCCGACACCATGGCCGGACCTTCGGCGGTCTCGAGGACGATCGAGACGTCCCGGTCGGGGAGGGGTGCGAGCTGATCGATCGCGGCCTGGAGGATCGTTCGCAGATCGACCGGCTGCCGATTGAAGTTGACGGCGCCGCCTTCGAGCCGCCCCAGGTCGCTGAGCTCGGACAACAGCGCGGTCAGCCGGCCGCAGGACTTCTCGGTCTCTTCCAGCAGCTTGCGCTGCTGGTCGCTCAGTGGACCCGCCCGGTCCTTCAGGAGCATGCGAACGTAGCCAGCCACGACGGTCAGCGGCGTCCGGAACTCGTGAACGGACAACGAGAGAAGCCGCGACCACTGCGAATCACCAGAGGGTTCCGACATCCGTGCATTCTACGGCGCAATTCCCGTTCCCCGTCCCTGCCCCGGGGAAGAGCCCTGCCGCGTCTTGTCGACGCTACGAACGCGTAACGGCCATGTATCGAAACTGGTACGGGAATGGCTGGAGCCGTTACAGCTACGTCACGTGGATTTTACAAGTGGCAACGCCGCAGCACTCCGGCGGACTGTTGGGTACTTTGTTACCCAATGAGAGTAGAGGTGGCTGGCTGTTCGCCCGCCGTTGCCAGCCGCAGAGCCGCCACGACATGACACTACCGACCGACGGATTCGCCCCGCTCCTCACCGCTCTTGCCGCCGGTTCCCAACAGTACTTCGGCGACTCTCACGCCATTCTCGAGCCGGTTGCGCGACTCGACCGGCCATTTTCGAACCTGCTGCGGCTGCGTGTGACCGCTGGCGGCCGCGAATCGCACGCGTTCCTGAAGGTTTTCAAGCCGCAACGGTCCACGCCGGAGGAGCTCGCGAAACTCCGGAGCTACGCCGAGCGCGAGTTCAGCGCGACCAAGTCTCTCTACGACGCGATCGATACCCGGTCGGGCCTGACGGCGCTGCGTCCGGTGGCGCTCTTCGTCGAGGATATGGCGATCGTCACGGAGGAAGTCGCCGGAACGGGCTTCGATCGTGTGCTGCGCGATGCCCTCTGGGGCCGTCAGACCGTCGCTCCGATCGATGCGGTGGCTGAGCGGATCGGTGCGTGGGTGCGGACGTACCAGCGCGTGATCGAGGTCGAAGGGGAGCTCTCGCTCGACGAACGTCGCGAGTACCTCGACCTGCGTCTGCGGAAGCTGATGGACGCCGCAGGTCCTCACTGCGACTCAACGCGCGATGGTGCTTGAGTACTTCGATCAAATCGCGGCGGAAATTGGGTCCAGGCCGCTGCGCCTCGTTGCAATCCACGCCGATCTATGTCCTACGAACATCCTCGTGGGTCCCGATGGCGGTGTGACGGTCCTCGATTTCGCGATGGCGAAGTCTGGCACACGGTTTCATGACCTTGCGCATCTGTACATGCACCTGAAGTTCATGCGCTGGCGTCCGCGACTCAAGCCCGCGATCGTGAACGCCGCGCAGGAGGCGCTCCTGCGAGGGTACGACCCCGCCGTCTCGGCCGACGACCCGCTGTTCCGCCTGATGCTGCTGCAGCACCTCGTGTGTCACGTGGCGTTCCTCGCGGAACGGCAGACCGGTGCGCTCGAGCCTGCGTATCGATGGTTTCTCCGGCGACATTGGGCACGATGCGCCCGGGTGCTCGGGCTCCCGTCGAGGCGGGTGTGGCGTAGAGGGCGTACACTGAAGGCGGGTCCCGGAGACGTTCCGACCAGCTCCGGCGTCTCACCTTTCAGAACCTCATGCTCATCAAGAAGGCCCCGGATATCCCTTCGTCCGAGGTCACCCCCGAGCGCGTCTACCTTCACCGTCGCGAATTCATGCGGCTGACGACCGGCGCTCTTGCGAGCGCAGCCGCCGCAGGTGTGCTTGCCGCCTGTGGACGTGGGCCAGCAGATGCGCCGGCGACCACCGAGAACGCCGCCGGCGGGGAGTCGTCGTTTCCTTCCATCACCAAACGCCTTGTCACGACCCAGGATCCGCCCAACACCTTCGAGCAGATCACCGGCTACAACAACTTCTACGAGTTCGGCACCGGCAAAGGGGATCCCAAGCAGTACGCGGGACGCCTGATCACCAAACCGTGGACCGTGACGATCGACGGACTGTGCAACAAACCCGGGGACTATCACCTCGAGGATCTCATCAAGACCGCCGAGCTCGAAGAGCGGATCTACCGGCATCGCTGCGTCGAGGCGTGGTCGATGGTGATCCCGTGGGTCGGCGTGCCGCTCGCGTCGATCCTGAATCGTGTCGAGCCGACGGGCAAGGCAGCCTTCGTCGAGTTCACGACCGTCCTGCGCCCCAACGAGATGCCGGGTGTCTCGGAAGGAGGGCTGAACTGGCCGTACAGGGAGGGTCTCCGGCTCGACGAGGCGATGCACTCGCTGACGCTGCTCGCGGTCGGACTCTACGGCAAGACGCTGCTCAATCAGAATGGCGCGCCCATTCGACTCGTCGTGCCGTGGAAGTACGGGTTCAAGGGGGCGAAGTCGATCGTGCGGATTCGCCTGACGGACGAGATGCCGCGTACGACGTGGGTCGACGAGAATCCCTCGTGGTACGGCTTTTACTCCAACGTCAACCCGGACGTCAGCCCGGTCCGCTGGGATCAGAGCCGTGAACGGCGGCTGCCATCGTTGTTCGCCACGACCAGAACGCTGATGTTCAACGGGTATGGTGATCAGGTCGCGTCCATGTATGCCGGGATGGACCTCAAGAAGTATTACTGACGCGATCCGGGAGTGCGGACTGCGTGACACTGACTTTCACATCGTGCACACCGGGTACCGCATGCCGCGTCCCGCATACCGCCAAACTTCAGCTAGTGCGTCGACTCGTCAAGCCGCTCGTCTTCGGCCTCGCGCTCCTTCCGACAGCCTACTTGCTCTACGGTCTGTGGAGCGCGAGCCTCGGCGCGAATCCGGCCGAGACCATTCAGCTGCAGACGGGCCGATGGGCGTTCAAGTTTCTGCTCCTGACGCTTGCCATCACGCCCCTTCGGCGCCTCACCGGCTGGAACGTCGTCATTCAGTACCGCCGCATGCTCGGCCTGTTTGCGTTCTACTACGCGTCGCTCCATTTCGCGTCGTACCTGGTCCTGGATCAGTACTTCGACTGGCGAGCGATGCTGGCCGACATCGGCAAGCGGCCCTTCATCACGATGGGGTTCACGGGCTTTCGTGCTCATGGTGCCGCTTGCCCTGACGTCCACGAAGGGCTGGATCCGCCGCTTGGGTGGTCGACGATGGCAAACAATCCACCGGCTGATTTATGTCTCGGCCGTGTGCGCCGCGATTCATTTCCTCTGGAAGGTGAAAGTGGCCAGTGGCGACGCGGTCCTGTACGCCGCTATCGTGCTGGCGTTGCTGGGGTTCCGCGTGGTTTTCTGGCTCAGGAATCGGTCAGTTCGGCAGGCTCAACGGGCAGTTCGCCCCCGAAATCTGCCAGTTCACTGAAAGTCCCTGTTTTTTGAATGACTTGCCGGTATTCTGCCGGCATGCACAAGCCAATCAAGTACGTCGAGAAGGGCCTGACGGTTGCCGCCAAGGGCGCCTGGGCGGTTTTCGACCGCGTCAACAGCATCAAGCCGAACGCCGCCTTCACGCCGAAGTGGTCCGACCTCCCGCTGCAGAAATCGTGGCAGAAGGTGAAGCCGCCGCTTGGCTGGCCGCGAGAGACCGATTCGCTGTGTCCGAACTGCGTGCGCGAAGCGCGGCAGGCGATCGTCGACGGCAAGCAGGACTACAAGATTCTGCTCAACGAGAAGGTCGGCGAGATCAAGGCCACGATCACCGAGAAGGACGGCAAGATCGTCATGCTCAAGGACTGCCCGATCCACGGCCACTTCGAGGACGTGATGGCGATCGACCCGGCGTTCTTCAAGCACCTCGAGGAGTCCTTCCCGGGCAGCGACATCCGATCGCACAACGACGAGAAGCTCCACAACCACGGCAGCAGCACGATCAAGTACGGCCGCGGCTCGGTCCTGACGATCGACCTGACGAACCGCTGCAACATGATGTGCGACCCGTGCTTCATGGACGCGAACCAGGTCGGCTTCGTCCACGAGCTCACGTGGGACGAGATCAAGACGATGCTCGACAACGCGATCACGTTGAAGCCGCGCCGCCAGATGTCGGTGCAGTTCTCGGGCGGCGAGCCGACGATGTCGCCGTACTTCCTCGACGCCGTGCGCTACGCGAAGAAGGTCGGCTACAACTCGGTGCAGGCGGCGACCAACGGCATCGAGTTCGCCAAGAGCAAGGAATTCGCGAAGGCGGCGTTCGAGGCGGGCCTGCGCTACGCCTATCTGCAGTTCGACGGCATCGGCAACGCCGCGAACTCGCATCGGCTCGTCGGCAACCTGTTCGACGTCAAGCTGCGCGCGATCGAGAACCTGTGGAGCGCCGGCGTCGACATCGTGCCGGTCATCACGATCGTCAACGGCATCAACAACGAGCAGGTCGGCCGCGTCGTGCAGTTCGCGCTCGACAACCCGCGGAAGATCAACTTCCTGTCGTTCCAGCCGGTGTCCTTCACGGGTCGCGACGAGGAGGTCACGCCGGAGCGCCGCGCCGCGCAGCGCTACACGCTGTCGCACCTCGCGCACGACGTGAAGAACCAGACGGGCCTCGGCGAGCCGATGCGCGACTGGTTCCCGATCTCGTTCATGGGCACGTTCACCGACTGGGCGGATCTGGTCCACGGCCCGACGTCGGAGTGGGGCAACCTCACCTGCGGCTGCCACCCGAACTGCGGCATCGGCATGGCCGTCATGATCGACAAGGAAACCAAGGAGGCCGTGCCGGTCACGGCGTTCCTGCACGCCGATCAGCTCGCCAAGGACCTGCGTCGCGTCAACGACGCCGCGCGAGGCCGCAGACTCTCGGTGCTCGGCATGGCGCTGGCGCTGATGAAGAACTACGACCCGTTCAAGGCGCCGACGCACTTCAAGCTCAGCCGACCTCATGAAGAAGTTCGACAAGACCTTCGGCGCGACCAAGAAGGCCGAGACGGGCGGCTACGGCCGCGTCGACGGCGACCGGACGGTCGAGGACCAGCAGAAGCGCCGCGGCGATCGCTGGAACTTCCTGTTCATCGCCGGCATGTGGTTCCAGGATCTCTTCAACTACGACTTCCGCCGGACGGAGCGCTGCATCATTCCGTACGCGACGCAGGAAGGGGAGATCTCGTTCTGCGCCTACAACACCGGCATCGGCTGGCGGAACATCATCGAGAAGATGCACATGACGGCGACGCTGACGAAGTGGTACGACGAGCACGGCCGTCACCAGATCTACGCCGGCGGCAAGAACGTCGATCTCTCCGACGACCGATCACAACCTCGTGCTGGATCCCGAGGCGGTGGCGGCAGGGCAAGCAGAAGGACCTCGACGAGCTCGGCATCGCGAAGAACGCGCGCGAGGAGAAGCTGCGCGCGCGCAAGCAGGCGGTCGCGGCGGACGCGGTCGAGAACGAGCGCATGGCCGCCCTCTACCGGCAGCACGTTCTCAAGGAGGCGGCGCCCGAGCCCGTGATCAAGATCGCCGGCCTCGGCGGCAAGAAGAAGCCCGCCGTCCAGGACGTCGTGCACAAGAACCAGCAGTAGTCGATAGTCGATCGTCAGAGATGCAGACGGCCGCGCGAGCGTAATCGCGCGGCCGTTTTCTTTTTCTTCGCTCACGAAGACGCGCCGAGCCGCAGCTCGTACCAGTTCATCCGTCGCGTGATGAACATCACCCACGCAAGCACGAGGAACAAGC
Organism: uncultured Acidobacteriota bacterium; assembly: GCA_963786615.1. Lineage (GTDB taxonomy): Bacteria > Acidobacteriota > Vicinamibacteria > Vicinamibacterales > 2-12-FULL-66-21 > CAWAZT01. The sequence continues at coordinate 145,312 of CAWAZT010000016.1, read as the reverse complement.
CAATCGATCCGGCCAGCAGCGCGAAGTCCTCGAGACGAAGCAGGAGATATAAGAACCCATACAGCGCGCTCAATGACGTCAGGACGCTGATGCTCTGTTGTGTGCCGCTCAGGATCGCCCGCGCGTACCCGGCGATCAGCAGCGTCGTCACTGTTGCGGAGATGCCATAGGCCACGTCGAAGCCGGCGCGTTCCGAGATCGACACCAGCAGAAGGTAGAACACGCAGAGCGCGAACCCGACGAACGCGTACTGCATCGGGTGCAGCAGCGTCGCGCGAAAGACCTCCCAGAGAAAGAAGACGAGGAACGTGAGGATGATGAAGAGCACGGCATATTTCACCGCGCGCTCCGACTGCTGGTAGATGTCGACGGTCTGCATGAGGCTCACGCCGAACGCCGACAGCCTGGCCATCGGCACGAGCTGTTCGGCCGACGTATCGTTGCTCGTCCAGCGTGCCGGAAACGGGCGGGCGACGTCCACCGCGCGCCAGCGGGCGTCGAACCCGGATCGATCGAGCTTTTCTATCCTCGGATGCGGGCTGCCGGAGAAGCTCGGGTCGGGCCACGACGACGTCAGCGTCGCGCGCGTCTCTTCCGCCGCTGGCAGGAACATCAGATCGCGTGTCCCGTTCAGTTGAATCGTGCAGGTGAACGGAATCTCGCTTCCACGTGCGATGCTGGCCAATTCCGGAAGAGTCGCGCGGACGCCGGTCGGAAACAGCCCGACCGGCGCGATCCCTCCGACGAGCGGCAGGTCCTGCGTTCCCCAGCGGATGGTCGTGCGCTGCGTGAGCCCGCGCGGATCGGAGACGCCGAGGTTGATCGTCGCCTGTTGCCAGTCGATCTCTGTGGGCAGCGGGCGAATCCAGTCCAGATCGGGCCGCACGAACGTGCCGCTGATTTTCAGCTGCGTGCCGTAGACGACGACCGGAAAGATGCCGCGCCTGCGCGTCTGGGTGTCGAGCGCGGCCGTGATTTGCAGATCGCGCGGCAGGAACTGCGCCCGCCCGAGCGTCCGCTGCTCCCGTCCCGCACTAGCCGACCACGTCGTCATGAATGGGACCGAAAGCACGAGGCCACCGAGCGTCTGCTGGCCGCCCCACGTCGTTCCGATGTCAGCAACGGCGATGTCGCGCCGGTTCGCGCGCTCGCTCACGATCGACGAGACCCATGCCAGGGGAACCAGCAACGAGATGGTCAATCCACCCATCACGATCAGACGCGCAAGAGCCGAAGTCCGCATGTGTCCTCCATGTCCCTCGACGATAGGAGGAAGCAGGGGCAGGGCGATGGCGGGCGATGACAATTTCGAAGGCGAATTGTGGCCGAACAAAGGCGGCGTGCACGCCACGGGGTCCGCGGTAAAGTTGACAGCGGATGAGCGCCAGCGCCCGGCGAGTGGCTGTAGTCGAGGACGAGGACACGATCCGCGAGGGCATCTGCTATGCGTTGACCCGCAACGGGTACGAGCCGCTGCCATTCGATGATGGCCTGACCGCGTGGGAACGCCTGTCCGAGAGTGCTCCCGACCTCGTGATTCTGGACATCGGCCTGCCGCGGATGGACGGCCTCGACTTGTGCCGGCGTCTGCGGACCCGGTCCGACCGCCTGCCCATCATCTTCGTCACTTCGCGCGAAGAGGAATTCGACCGCGTACTGGGTCTCGAGATTGGCGCAGACGACTACCTCTGCAAGCCGTTCTCGATGCGGGAACTGCTCGCGCGCGTGAAGGTGCTGTTGCGGCGCGCCGGATACGTTGACGCGCCGCGAGAGCCGGAGGATCGGCTGGTAGTCGCCGGCAGCCTCGTGCTCGATCCCGTCGGCTGCTCGTCACCTGGCGCGAGCGGACGGTGCCGCTCACCGTGACGGAGTTTCTGCTGCTTCAGTCGCTCATGCGAAGGCCTGGTGCGGTGAAGACGCGCGAACAGCTGATGGAGGATGCGTATCCGGATCGTGTGTCGGTGAGCGACCGCACGATCGACAGCCATGTGAAGCGAATCCGCCGCAAGTTTGTCGCGATCGATCCGACCTTCGCGGGAATCGAAGGCGTCTACGGCGCTGGCTACCGCTACGTCGAGGAGCGCGCGTGAGTTGGGCCGCCGTCAGCGGCTGGCGGCCGTCCCGCATCGGCCTTCGGCTGCTCGCGTTCAATCTGCTCGTCGTGTTCGTGCCGGTCGTAGGCGTCCTGTACCTGAACGTCTACGAGACGCGGCTCCTGCGCGCGCAGGAAGAGTCCATGGTGCAGCAGGGACGCGTGCTGGCCGCCGCACTGGCCGACGCCGCCGTCCTGGATGCGGACTCGGTCGGCCGGCTCCTTCGCGCGACTCGAGCCGCGCGGCGACGCGCGCTATCGCGTGTACGACACGCGAGGCGCCCTGCTGGGCGATTCGGCGCGCGGCCGTGCAGACGTCGGAGGCGAACCGATCACCAGATACGAGGCGTCTCCAAACCCCCTCGACGTGCGCGACCGTGTGCTCTATCGCATCGGCGCATGGCTCGCGAATTCGCGAAAGACGGTCCGATCATGGATTGTTCGTGCCCCGAGCGACACGACCGGCGTCGAGCCGGCAGGAGCCCAGCCTGAAGTGCAGGCTGCTCTTGCCGGTCGGTACGGGTCGGCTACCCGGCCCACGCCCGGACAGCGATCGGTCACGATGTTCAGTGCGCAGCCGGTTCGCCGCGACCAGTCCGTCGCGGGCGTCGTGCTCGTGTCGCAGTCCACGTTTCGCATCCTGCAGGCGCTGTACGACGTGCGGTTGCGCATCTTCCGCGTCGTCGTAGCATCGGTGGTCACGGCGTCGGTTCTGACGGCGATTGCGTCGATGACGATTGTCGGCCCGCTTGAGGCGGCTTCGTGCCCGCGCGTCGGCATTGGCCGATCGCCGCACGCCGCTGCCTGAAGGTTTTCCCGAAGCGGGTCGCGCCGACGAGATCGGCGCGCTCGCGCGCGCGCTCGAGGAGATGACGCGTCGCGTCAACGATCACGTCGAGCTCGTGCGATCGTTCGCGGCCGATGTCTCGCACGAGTTCAAGAATCCTCTGGCGTCGATCCGCACGGCCGCGGAAATGATCGCCGTCGCCGAGGGTGACGCCGATCGCCAGCGCTTTCTCGACCTGCTGACCCGCGACGTCGGCCGGCTGGAGCGCCTGGTGTCTGGCCTCCGCGAAGTCGCGATGGTTGGCGAACAGATCGAGCAGGAACCCACCGAAGCGGTCGATCTGGCGGAGCTGCTGCGCGAGCTCGCCAGGCGGTTTCAGATGTCCGACGGGCGCGACGTGACTGTCGTTGTGCACACGCCCGGCGACACTCCCCTCGTCCGGGGTTCACGCGAGCGGCTCGCCCAGGTGTTCGAGAACCTGGTCGCCAACGCGATGAGTTTTTCGCCAGACGGATCGGCCGTCGAGGTCGGCATCGCCGTCAGGGACCGCGGCTGTGTCGTCACGATCGACGATCGCGGTCCAGGCATCCCCGAGGGACACTCTGGGTCGCATCTTCGATAGATTCTTCACGTACCGGCCGGGGCACCGGCGCGACCATCATGTGGGCCTCGGCCTGGCGATCGCCAAACAGATCGTCGAGGGTTATCACGGCGCGATCACGGCGTCGAACCGCGCCGACGGCGGCGCCCGCTTCGAGGTGTCGTTGCCGGGCGGGGGAGGTGGGGGGAGGTGGGGTCAGATCTCGATTTTCTAGGGATCTCCCAGAGTGACTAGAAAATCGAGATCTGACCCCAATGTTTCGCCGTCCACCTGTGCTGTGGAACCTGGGTCCTAATAGCCGGAGGGAACTGTATGTATTCGCTGGCTTTGTTCGTCGGCCTGACACTGCTGGTCCAGGCGCCGCCGACGTCGTCGACGATTTCGCTGTCGTATGGCGACAAGACTGCTCGCGTGTCAGCGGACGACCTGGCCAAGCTGCCGCAGGTCCGGGCGACGGTGCACTCGCATAACGTGGAGGGCAGCTACGAGGGGCCGCAGCTCAGAGACGTCCTGGCGTCCGTGGACGTGCCGCACGGCGACGCGCTGCGGGGCCCGAGCCTCCGGCTGATCGTCGCCATCGATGCCGCCGACGGGTATCGTGCGGTCTTTTCGCTCGCCGAGTTCGATCCGGCGTTCCGCGATCGCCAGGTGATTCTGGCCACACGACGAAACGGCCAGCCGCTGGATGCTTCCGAAGGTCCGTTCCGGCTGGTCGTCACCGACGAAGCACGTCCCGCCCGCTGGGTCCGCCAGGTCACCGGAATCAAGATCGTGGACGTCAGACCCTAGCAGTCAGGGCGAGTGACGCGACCAGGGGTCAGATCTCGATTTTCTAGAAACCGCCCAGCCGAATTAGAAAATCGAGATCTGACCCCGTTTGTGTCGCTTCCGCTCACGTCGTCCGGTTCTACCCTCAGAAAATCCCGATCAGCCGCAACGCCGCGATCGCCCGCGAAGCCGAGCAGCAGCAAGTCGAAGACGCGCTGCGGCAGCCGGTACACGAGCCAGCGGCCGCACAAGCACGCCCGCGATGACCATGGGAACCAGTGCGGCGTTGAGCAGCAGCGTGTCTTTTCGAATCAGGCCGAGGCTGGCGCTGAATGGGACCTTGAACGCGTTGATGAGGAAGAAGAACCACGCGTTGGTACCGACCATCTCGAGCTTCGGCAGCGACAACGCAAGGCAATAGATCGCAAAGACCGGCCCCGCCGCATTGGCCAGCATGGTCGTCACGCCCGCCAGCAACCCCATGCTCCACGCGAACCACAGGCTGTGCGGAACGGCCTCGAACCAGCGCGGACGCTGCATGCGCACGACCTGCAGGACGGTCAACGCGAGGATGATCCATCCGATGACGGGGCGAAACGCGTCGTTGCTGATCCATCGCATCAGCAGTGCACCCGTCATCACGCCAAGGCACGCCGGCGGCAGCATCCGACGCACGTACATCCACCGCGCGTGCTGATGGTACGCGGTCACCGCGCAGACGTCTCCGACGAGCAGCATCGGCAGCACCACCCCCGTCGAGCTCCTCGCCCCGAAGAGGAGGGCAAAGACGACGACGTGCACGAGGCTGGTGCCGGCGAGACCGGCTTTGGAGATGCCGAGGCAGCCCGCCGCGACGGCGGCAAGCAGCCACTGGGCAAGAGTCAGATGCGGCACGGGGCAGAACACCAAATCACGAAACGGCGAAATCACCAAATCGCTCAATCACCAAATCGGCAAATCAGCGGTAAGCTGCCCTTGTTATGCGCATTCGTGACGTCGCCGTCGCTGCTCTCGTTCTCATGGCGCCGACCATCGCCACGCCAGCGGCGCAACAGGCCGCCCCATCGCGGGCGACCGCCCTGGCTCTCGGCGAGCTGTCGAAGTCGCTCGAAGAGCTCGCCACGCGCGTCAGCCCCTGCGTCGTCCAACTGTTCGTGACCGGCTACGCCCCGCCGGAGGAGCAGCAGGAAGGGGGCACCGGCGAACCGGCGATTGAGCGGAGCAGCGGGTCCGGCGTGATCGTGGATCCCGAGGGCTACATTGTCACCAACGCGCACGTCGTGGAGAACGCGACGCGTCTCGAGGTCGAGCTCTCGGCCGCCGCGACGGGCACGCGCACCGGGACGCTCGATCGTCAAGCGCCGGGGTCGCATCGTGGGCGCCCGCGTTGTGGCGGTCGATCACGAGACGGATCTCGCGATCGTGAAGGTCGAAGCCACGGGTCTGCCCGTCGTTGCGGTTCGGCGACTCGGACGGGCTGCGGCCCGGACAGATTGTTCTGGCCTTCGGCAGCCCTCTCGGCCTCGATTCGTCGGTGACGATGGGCGTGGTGAGCGCGGTTGCCCGCCAGCTGCAGCCCGACGATCCGATGATTTACATCCAGACCGATGCCCCCATCAATCCGGGCAACAGCGGCGGTCCGCTCGTCGACACCGAAGGCCGCCTGATCGGGATCAATACGATGATCTACACGCAGAGCGGCGGCAGCGAAGGCATCGGCTTCGCCGCGCCCAGCAACATCGTCCGCAACGTGTTCACGCAGATTCGCAAGTCGGGTCATGTCCTTCGCGGCGAGATTGGCATCACCGCGCAGACGATCACGCCGCTGCTCGCGGAGGCGCTACAGCTCTCGGCAGACGCGGGCGTCATCGTGGCGGATGTCGATCCGGATGGACCGGCGGACAAGGCGGGCGTGAAGCCCGGAGACCTCGTCGTCTCGCTCGACGGCAAGGCGATGGAGAACGGCCGCCAGCTCAGGGTGAATCTCTACTCGCGCGCGGTCGGAGACACGGTGTCGCTCGACCTGATTCGCGCCGGCACGCATCAGACGATCTCGGTCCCTGTCGAGGAGCGCGAGGACGATCCGGGCCGACTGGCGCAGATGGCGTCCGCGCTGCGCCAGATTGTCCCGCTCGCCCCGCTTGGCGTTGGCGTGCATTGACGTCAACGATCGCGTCGCCAAGCTGCTCCCGGATCTGCGCGAGAAGACCGGAGCGGTCGTCGTGGCCATCGCCCCCGACGCGCCCTACTCGCAGCAAGGCAAGCTGAAACCCGGCGACGTGATTCGAGGGATCAACGGCAAGACCATCGCGACCGCCGCGTACCTGCTGGAGCTGACGAAGGAGCTGAAGAGCGGAAGCCCTGTCGCGCTCCAAATCGAGCGTGCGGGCGACTACGTGTACTACGCGTTTCGGGCGAAGTGACATACGGAGGGACGTGCGCAGCGCCTGGCCTCAGCCCGCGAGCCGATGCCGAAGGACCGCTATCCCCCCGCGTGTGCATCTCCAGGTGCGCGTCGCGTTTCAGGGCCGCGACCGGAATCAGCGGGTGGCGGCTCGTGATGCCGAGCCGCTCTTCGGCCCCGCGATCCGCGCGCATCGACCAGACGGTTGCAATCAGCCGTGCGAGATCGTCCGGGCGTCGCGCCCTCCCGTAGCGGGCGTCGCAGGTCGAGGCCGCCCTGCGCGTACAAGCACAGCAACCACAAGCCGTCGGCGGTCAGGCGGCTGCGGTCGCAGTCGGCGCAGAACGGCTCGGTCGTCGACGCGATGATCCCGAAGATCGTGCCGTCAGGCAGCCGGAAACGTTCGGCAGGGGCGGTCCCTCGTCCGGGCACTGGCTGCACGGGGCCGTACCGCTCCTCGATCCTCGCGAGGATCTCACGGCGCGTGACGACGTCGCTGCGCGGACCAATGGGTGGCGCCGCCGACGTCCATGTATTCGATGAAGCGCACCTCGGCGCCAATCGACGCGCCGAACTCCAGCAGCGGGACGAGCTCGTCGTCGTTGCGGTTCCTGATGACGACCGTATCGATCTTGATCGACGAAAATCCGGCACGAGCCGCGGCATCGATGCCGGCGAGCACGTCCGGCAGCGCGTCGAACCGGGTCAGCTCGTGGAACCGTGCCGGCTGCAGCGTGTCGAGGCTGACGGTGATGCGGTGAAGCCCCGCCGACCGCAGCGCGCCGGCCTGTGCGGCCAGCAGAACGCCGTTGGTCGTCAAGGCGAGGTCCGCGATCGCGGATCGCGCGGCAAGCTGCTCGACGAGATCGGGAAGGTTGCGCCGGAGCAGGGGCTCACCGCCGGTGAGCCGAACGCGATCCACGCCGACGGCCGCGAAGGCGTCAACCAGGCGCGTCGTCTCCTCGAAGGTCAGAATGCTCTCGCGCGGCAGCCACACGTAGTCCGACTCCGGCATGCAGTACCTGACAGCGCAGGTTGCAGCGATCGGTCACCGAGACACGGAGGCTGCGCAGCGGACGATCGAAGCGGTCCAGCGTGACCATCGACGTCCTCATTATGTCATCGCGCGACTATAATCTGGACCGCTGAGCTCGCGTTGGCGGAGCGCGCGAGTCGTGCTTGCCGTGGAGGATACGGATGTCGAGTGAGGTTCGATCGCTGATCGTATCGGTTGCGCTCGTGGCGGGCGTCGGTCGCGCTCCCGGTGGCGCAGAAGGGCACGCAGAAAGCGGCGCCGGCGCCGAAGGACAGCCCGAAGCTCGAGGCGTTCAAGAAGGAAGCGGTCGCGGACGTGGACGGGCGCGCGCAGATGGCGCAGCGCATGGTCGACCAGATCTTCAGCTACGGCGAGCTCGGTTTTCAGGAGACGGAAACGAACCGCTATCTGATCGACATCCTCACGACCAACGGATTCAGCGTGCAGCAGGGCGTGGCGGGCATCCCGACCGCGTTCGTGGCGACGTGGGGATCGGGGAAGCCGGTCATCGCGCTGGGCTCCGACATCGATTGCATCCCGCAGGCGTCGCAGAAGCCGGGCGTGGCGTACCACGCGCCGATGATCGAAGGGGCGCCGGGTCATGGCGAGGGGCACAACTCCGGACAGGCGGTCAACATCATCGCGGCGCTGGCGGTGAAGAAGATCATGGAGCGCGAGCACCTGCCTGGCACGCTGCGCATCTGGACCGGCACGGCCGAAGAGCTCGTCGGATCGAAGGCGTACTTCATTCAGGCGGGACTGTTCAAGGACGTCGACGTGGCGCTCTTCACGCATGTCGGCGATGACATGGACGTCTCGTGGGGCGATCGCTCGGGGACCGGGCTGGTGTCGGTGCAGTACTCGTTTGTCGGCGAGACGGCGCACGCGGCCGGCGCACCGTGGCGGGGACGCAGCGCGCTCGATGCCGTCGAGCTGATGGACATCGGCTGGAACTTCAGGCGCGAGCACCTCCGTCTCAGCCAGCGGTCGCACTACGTCATCCCCGACGGCGGCGATCAACCGAATGTCGTGCCGCGCACCGCGTCGGTCTGGTACTACTTCCGCGAGACCGACTACGCGCACATCAAGTCCCTCTGGGAAACCGGAGACACGATGGCGAAGGCGGCAGCCATGATGGCTGGCGTCGAGCTCGCGCCCACCCAGGTGCTCGGCAGCGCCTGGCCGCAGCATTTCAACAAGGTCGTGGCGGAAACCACCTGGGCCAACATCCAGAAGGTCGGACTGCCCGAGTGGAGCGACGCCGACCAGCAGCTCGCCAAGGCGCTGCAGGCCGAACTGAAGAATCCGAAGGTGGAGGGGCTCCGCACGAAGTTGAAGGAGACACTGCAGGGACCCGTGAAGGACAACACCGGCGGCGGCTCCGACGACATCGGCGACATCTCCTGGAACGTCCCGACGGTCACGCTGCGCTATCCCGCGAACATTCCGGATCTGCCGGGCCACAACTGGGCGAACGCCATCGCGATGGCCACGCCCATCGCGCACAAGGGCGTCGTCGCGGGCGCCAAGGTGCAGGCGATGACGCTGCTCGATCTGATGACGCGGCCCGAGCTCGTCGAGCAGGCGTGGGACTATTTCCGGAACGTGCAGACCAAGGAGACGAAGTACGAACCGCTCCTCCGGCCGCAAGACAAACCGGCGATCTGGTTGAACAAAGCGGTCATGGACAAGTACAGGCCGGAGATGAAGAAGTTCTACTACGACCCGTCCCGCTATCCGACCTATCTGGAGCAGCTCGGCATCGCGTATCCGACGGTGCGGGCGGCACTCGGCCACGGTACATTAAAATCGTTCGAATGGTACGGGCGTACAAGGGCCGGATGCCGGTCGTCCACGAGACCGCGTACGTGGACGTGTCGGCGCAGGTGATCGGGGACGTGGCGATCGGTCAGGAGAGCAGCGTCTGGATGAACGCGGTCGTGCGCGGTGACGTGCACAGCATCCGCATCGGCCGCCGGACGAATATCCAGGACGGCACGATCGTGCACGTCATGCGCGAGACGCACCCCACCGTCATCCACGACGAGGTGACCATCGGGCATGGCGTGATCGTGCATGGCTGCACGATCCTCAATCGAGTCCTGGTCGGCATGGGCGCGATTCTCCTCAACGGCGTGGAGATCGGCTCCGACACCATCGTCGCGGCGGGCACGCTGCTGACGGAAGGTACGACGATCGCGTCACGGTCGCTCGTGATGGGAAGCCCCGGCAAGATTCGCCGCGCGCTGACCGACGACGAAGTGGCGTCGATCCGCTGGTATGCGGACAACTACGTGCGCTACCGTCTCGATTACATGGCGGCGGAGAGCTGATGCCCGCCGCACACGCAGCCCGCGCGCGGCATGCGCGACTTCCTTCCCGAGGACGTGCGTCGGCGGCAGTACGTCATCGACGTGGTGCGCGCGCGTCTACGAGCGCTACGGCTTCGAGCCGCTCGAGACGCCCACGCTCGAGAACATCGAGACGCTGACGGGCAAATACGGCGACGAGGGCAACCAGCTGATTTTCAAGGTGCTGCGCCGCGGCGAGCACGGTGGGGAGACGGACCTCGCACTGCGCTACGACCTCACCGTCCCGCTCGCGCGCGTCGTCGCCGAGCACCGCGGCAGGCTGCCGAAGTTCTTCAAGCGGTACCAGATTCAGCCGGTGTGGCGCGCCGATCGTCCCGCCCGTGGCCGTTTTCGCGAGTTCTATCAGTGTGACGTCGACGTGATCGGCTCGACGTCGCCGGTGATCGAGGTGGAGCTGTGCTCCGCGGTGAGCGACGTCCTGCGCGAGCTGGGGTTCACGCAGTTCTTCCTGCGGCTGAACCATCGGGGCATTCTTCGCGGGATGCTGGACAACCTCGGCGTGCCCGCCACGCTTCATGATCAGGCGCTCGTCGCGCTGGACAAGCGCGACAAGATCGGCGCAGACGGCGTCCGCAAGGAGCTCGCGGCGCGCGGCGTGCCGGACGCGGCGGCGGCACGGCTGGTCGGCGCGTTCGGGCCGCTCGGTGTTGGTGGCGATCTCGCTCAGGTCAACGAGGAACATCTGCGTCGCGCGCGCGAGCACGTCGGCGCGGAGGCGGAGGGCATTGCCGGTGTCGACACGCTGACGGAGATTCTGCGGCTCGCCCGTCAGACGAGCGCCGCGACACACCTGATTGTCGACACCAGCCTGGCGCGCGGCCTGTCGTACTACACCGGCGCCATCATGGAAATCGCGGTCGAAGGAATCGGCAGCCTGGGCGGCGGCGGTCGCTACGACGGATTGATCGGCATGTTCTCGGGCGAGCAGATTCCAGCGTGCGGCTTCTCGCTTGGGCTCGAGCGGATTCTCGTCGTCATGGCGGAGCGCAACATGTTTCCTCCGACGGTGCAGGCCGGCGGCCCGGACGTGATGGTCACCATCTTCGATCAGGTCGTCGATCGAGGATTCGCTGCGTCTGGCGGCGGAGCTTCGCGCCGCGGGCCTGCGTGCGGAGCTCTATCCCGAACCCGACAAGCTCGGCAAGCAATTCAAGTACGCCTCGGCGCGCGACGCGGCGTTCGTCGCGGTGGTGGGCGCCGACGAGCGTGCCCGCGGCGAGGTCACGATCAAGAACATGAAGACGGGCGACCAGCAGTCGGTCCCGCGGTCCGACGTCGCCCGTCATCTTGGCAGTCTCAGTCCGGCACCCGGACTCCGAGCCGCGGATTCCGGATCCCGGGCACTGGATCCTGAGGATTCCACACACTCACGATGAGCACCATTGAACGCCTGGGCACTCTCGCTCGCACCCACACCTGCGGCGGCCTGACCGCCGCCGATGTCGACGCCGATGTCGTCCTGCTCGGATGGGTCCATCGCGTGCGCGACATGGGAGGGCTGGTCTTCATCGACTTGCGCGATCGGTACGGCATCACGCAGATCGTTGTCCGCGAGGATCATCCGCCGCTGGTCGAGGCCGCCAAGCGGCTCCGGCCGGAATACGTCGTCGGGATCCGCGGGCGTGTCGAACGGCGCGCGAAGGAGGCGATCAACCCGAAGATCAAGACCGGCGAGGTGGAGGTCGTCGCGACCGAGATCCGCCTGCTCAACGACGCCAAGACGCCGCCGTTCCCGATCAACGAGGACACGCACGTCTCCGAGGAGACGCGGCTGCGCTATCGCTATCTCGATCTCCGGCGTCAACGGCTCCAGCAGAACCTGATTCTCCGGCACAAGGCGGCGCTCGCGATCCGCCGCTACTTTGACGAACAGGGCTTCCTCGAGATCGAGACGCCCATCCTGACGAAGTCCACGCCGGAAGGCGCGCGCGACTACCTGGTGCCGAGCCGCGTCCACACCGGGGAGTTCTTCGCGCTCCCGCAGTCGCCGCAGATCTTCAAGCAGATCCTGATGATCGGCGGCATCGATCGCTACTTTCAGATCGTCAAGTGCTTCCGCGACGAGGACCTGCGCGCCGATCGGCAACCGGAGTTCACCCAGGTCGACCTCGAAATCTCGTTCGCGACCGAGGACCTGGTCTTCTCGATCCTCGAGCCGTTGATGGGGCGGCTGATGGCGCTCATCGGCCGCGAGGCGCCGCAGCCGTTTCGCCGGATGCCGTACGCCGACGCCATCGCCACCTACGGCTCCGACAAGCCGGACCTGCGATGCGGGATGGAGCTCAAGAGCATGTCCGAGCCCTTCTCGGCGTCCAGCTTTACGCTGTTTCGCGACGCGCTCGAGGCCGGCGGCGAAGTCCGCGGATTCGTCGTGCCGGGTGGCGCGCGCGCCTCGCGCAAGGAGCTCGACACGCTGTCGAAGAAGCCAAACAGCTGGGCGGCGGCGCGCTGGTGTGGGCCCGCGCGTCCGACGGCAACGTGCAGAGCTCCGCGCTGAAGGCGGCCGGCGAAGACGTGATCCGCCGCGCGCTCGAGCTCTCAGGCGCCGGCCCGGCCGATCTGCTCCTGATGGCGGCCGGCCGCCGCGAGCCGACAGCCGAAGGTCCTCGGCCAGCTGCGGCTGAACATCGCCAAGCGCGAGAACCTGCTCGATCCCAACCGTTTCGAGTTCCTGTGGGTCGTCGACTTCCCGATGTTCGAGTGGCTCGAAGAGGAGCAGCGATGGGAGTTCATGCACCATCCGTTCACCGCGCCGCTCGAGGCCGACGCGGATCGGCTCGAGAGCGATCCCGGGAACGTGCGCGCGCGCGCCTACGACCTCGTGCTCAACGGCAGCGAAATCGGCGGCGGCAGCATCCGGATCCACAACCAGTCGCTGCAGCGTCTGGTCTTCAAGCTGCTCGGGATGAGCGATGAGGAGGCCAGGCGCGGTTCGGCTTCTTTGTGGATGCGCTCGAGTTCGGGACGCCGCCCCACGGCGGCATCGCGCTCGGCCTCGACCGGATCGTCGCGATCCTCGCGGGCGAGCAGTCGATTCGCGAGGTGATCGCGTTCCCGAAGACCGCGCAGGCGATCGACCTGATGGCCGGCGCGCCATCGACCGTCGACCCGAAACAGTTGCGGGAATTGAGGCTTCGGGTCGATCCGCCCGCCGACTAGGCCCGGTGGCGGATGGAGAAACGCGGACCTCTGCGGGCGTTGCCGATGTATCCTAGATGAAGGAGCCGACACCCATCCCCACGACCGCCATGCGCAAGATTCCGATCCCCGACGAAGGGGCCGAGTCTCTCTTTGGAACCTACGACGAGAACCTGAAACAGCTCGAATCGCAGTTCGGCGTCCGCATCCGCACGGCCGGCAACGAGCTCATCGTCGAAGGCGAGAGCGCGGACGTGGTCCGCGCGGACAAAGTCCTCGACCAGCTCGCGTCGCTGATCCGCGGCGGCTATCGCCTGGCCAAGGGAGACGTGCGCACGGCGGCTCAGCTCGTCGCGCAGGACGAGAACGTCGAGCTGGCCGACTATTTCCTGCGGTCGACCGCGCGGACGTCGGGGAAGCGACAGGTCGTCCCGAAGAGCATCACGCAGAAGCGCTATCTCGACGCGATCGAGCAGCTCGACATCGTGTTCGGGATCGGCCCGGCCGGCACCGGCAAGACGTATCTGGCGATGGCACAGGCCGTCTCGTTTCTGCTCGCCAAGCGCGTCAGCCGCATCATCCTGGCGCGCCCGGCGGTCGAGGCCGGCGAGAAGCTGGGCTTCCTGCCCGGCGATCTGCAGGAGAAGGTCAATCCGTACCTGCGGCCGCTGTACGACGCGCTCTACGACATGATGGAGCTCGATCGGGTCGAGCGGCTCATCGAGCGCGGCACGATCGAGGTCGCGCCCATCGCGTTCATGCGCGGCCGGACGCTCAACGACGCGTTCGTCATCCTCGACGAGGCGCAGAACACGACGTCCGAGCAGATGAAGATGTTCCTGACGCGTCTCGGCTTCGGATCGAAGGCCGTGATCACCGGCGACGTCACGCAGATCGATCTGCCGACCGGCCGCACGTCCGGCCTCGTGGAAGCCATGAAGGTGATCGGCAGCGTCGAGGGAATTGCGTTCGTCCACTTCGACGAGCGCGACGTGGTGCGGCACACGCTCGTGCAGCAGATCGTCAAGGCGTACGAAGCGTACGGTGGATCCCGCTGACGCACCGCCACCCGCGGAGATCGCGGTATGACGCCGCGTTCGCGCGCTGAGAAACGGCCGCTCCGCGTCACGATCACGGATGGCCGCGGCCGCACGGTCCGTGCGCCCGGCCTGGCCGCCTGGCTCACGCGGATCGCGCCGAGCCGGCCCCCGGAGACGATCGGCGTTGCGCTGGTCTCCGACGCCCGGATCCGCGCCCTCAACAAGCAGTTCCGCCGCAAGGATGCCGTCACCGACGTCCTGTCGTTCCCGACCGGACGCCGGCCGGCGCCGGCGCGCCCGCGGATCGTCCGGGAGCTGGGCGACATCGTCATTGCGATCGGGCTCGCCCGGCGCCAGGCCCGCGAGGCGGGGCATGCCTACAGCGCTGAGCTCAAAATCCTGGCGCTCCATGGCCTGCTGCACCTTCTGGGTTACGATCACCACAGCCCGGCCGACCTCGGCCGTATGGCGCGTCTCGAGCGGCGGCTGCGGACCAAGGGCGGACTGACCGCCGGCCTGATCGAGCGTGCCGCCGGGCCGCGTGCGCGGCTCCGATACTGACGAATGATTCCGCTTCTGCTGTTCCTGCTCGCCATCGCGGCGGTCTACCTTGGGACCATCGAGACGGCGTTCAGCGCGCTCATGAAGCTGTCGCTGCGGCTGATGGCCGAGCGCGGCGGCCGCAACGACCGCCTCGGCTACTACCTCGACGATCCGATCCAGCTGTTCGTGCCGGCACGGCTGCTGCTCGGCATGAACTTCTCGCTCGCGACCGTGCTGCTCGCGGTGCTGACCGGGCGTTCCGGCATGAGCCTCGCGTCGGTCGCCACGCTGCTCGCCTGCGTCGCGGTCTACATCCTCGTCTGCGAGCACTACCTGCCGTCGGTCATCGTGCGCAAGAACCCCGAGGCGGTCCTGGCGGCGCTGCTGCCGCCCTTCAGCGTGATCGCGCGCGTGATGTCGCCGATCTCCGGCGGGTTCGTCCGGCTGCTGACGGGCGGCCCCGAGCGTCTCAGCCCGCCGGTCATCCAGGACGAAGAGGAGCAGGGAGAAGTGGCGCACGCCTACCTCGAAGCGGGCGAAGAGCAGGGGCTGATCGAGCGCGACGAGCGCCGGCTGCTGCAGTCGATCGTCGACTTCGGCGATACCCTCGTCCGCGAAGTGATGACGCCGCGTCCCGACATCGTCGCGATCCAGGAGGACGCGACGATGCGGGAGCTGCGGGCGCTCTTCCGCGAGCAGGAATACTCGCGGTTCCCCGTCTATCAAGAGAACCTCGACAACATTCACGGCGTCGTCTTCGTCAAGGACCTGTTGCAGCTCGAGGACGGCGCCGACGATGGACGGCCGATCACGCCGCTGATTCGGCCGATGACCTTCGTGCCCGGAAACCAAGCGCGTCCCCGAGCTGCTGAAGGAGTTTCAACGCAAGCAGGTCCAGATCGCGATCGTGGTCGACGAGTACGGCGGCACCGCGGGCCTGGTCACCATCGAGGATCTGCTCGAGGAAATCGTCGGCGAGATTCGCGACGAATACGATGTCGAGGCGGAGCCGGTCGTCGAAGAGGGCAACGGCTCGTATGTGTTCAGCGCGAAGGTGAGCTTCGACCAGGTACGCGAGCGGCTCGGCATCGATGTCGAGCCGGAGGGATTCGAGACCGTGGGCGGCTACGTGCTGACCAGGCTCGGACGCGTGCCAGCGGTCGGCGAGACTTTCGAGCTCGACGGCCTGATCGTCAAGGTGCTCGAAGCGGAGCGCCGTCGCATCCACATGGTGCGCCTCCGCAAGGCGCAGCCCGTGCAGGTCGACGCTCGGTAGCGAGGTCAGATCGTGCGCGCGGGCTTCGTCTCCATCGTCGGGCGGCCAAACGCCGGCAAATCCACGCTCCTCAACCGCGTCATCGGCACGAAGATCGCCATCGTGTCCGACAAGCCGCAGACCACGCGCACGCGCATCCTCGGCGTGAAGCACTATCCGGACGGTCAGATCGTCTTCCTCGACACGCCGGGCATCCATCGTCCGCTCCATCGCATGAACGTTCGAATGGTGGATGCGGCGGTCGACACGTTGCGCGAAGTCGACGCGGTCATGCTCGTGCACGACGCCTCGTCGCGTCCCGGCAAGGGCGACGAGTACCTGTCGAAGCTGCTGCGCGGCGTGAAAGTGCCGGTCCTGCTCGTGCTCAACAAGATCGATCTGGTCGCGAAGCCGAGGCTGTTGCCGACGATCGATCGGCTCCGGAAGTGGCACGACTTCGCGGAGATCGTTCCGGTGTCGGCCGCCACCGGTGACGGCGTGGAGCGGCTCGAGTCGCTGCTGCTCGGCCTCATGCCGGAGTCTGAGGCGCTCTATCCTGACGATTTCCTGACCGACCAGCCGGAGCGGACGCTTGCAGCCGAGACGGTCCGCGAGAAGGTCCTGCAACATACCCGGGCGGAGCTGCCGTTCTCGACAGCGGTGATCGTCGATCGGTTCGAGGAGCCCTCGACGCCGCGCGGTCTCCTGCGTCTCTGGTGCACGATCCTCGTCGAGCACGAGTCGCAGAAGCCGATCGTCATCGGACGCGCGGGCGAGATGGTCAAGCGCATCGGCACCGAGGCGCGGCTGGACCTCGAGCAGCTTCTTCGAGACGAAGGTGTTCCTCGACCTGCGCGTCAAGGTCAAAGCCGACTGGCGCGACGACGAGCGGGTCCTGAACGACCTGGGCATGCCGAAGAGATAGCCCCACGTCAGTGGAACTTTTCCCCCGTCCAAACTGAATACCTGTTGTCGGCGTCATACCGGCGACCATGAGCGGTTCCGACGATGAATTGATGGCGGGGATCGCGGCGGGCGATCGCGCCGCGTTCGCCAGCCTGTATCGGCGGCGCTGGCCCGATGTCTATCGATTCGCGGTCCACATGACGGGCGCGCCCGCGGTGGCCGAAGACGTCGCGCAGGATGTGTTCATGGCCGTCATCGCAGGACGGGCATCGGTACAAGGCCGGTCGATCGGGTGTGCTGGCGTGGCTGCTCGGGATTGCGAGGAACCAGGCCCGGCGCAGGCTCTGGCGCGATCGTCGCCTCGATCCGCTGCCCGATCCCGAGGCCGGGATCGGGAAGGCGCTGGCCGTCGAGACCGATCCGATCGCCGGCCTCGCCCGTGACCGACAGGTCGACACGGTCCGGCGGGCCCTGCGGCACCTGCCGGTCTCGTACCGTGAGGTCGTCGTGCTCTGCGACCTGCAGGAGCTGACCTATGTGGAAGCCGCCGACGTGGTCGGCTGTGCCATCGGCACGGTGCGGTCGCGTCTGCATCGCGGCCGCGCGCTCCTGGGCGCGCAACTGAGACGGGAGCAGCGGGGGTTGACCCGGAGGTCATCGGCACCAGGCTGGGTGATATGAACGGTCGCAGAAAGAAGGCGATGCACGACGACGAGCAAGAGGCGCTGGTGGCGCTTCGTTACCTGGCTCGTCACACGACGGTGCCGGAGATCGATCGCGCGCGCGGCGCACAGCTGCTTGCAGCCTTCGACGCCGCTCCGCGGCCAGCGGCGATCGCGGGTCTCGTGGTGGTGGACGGCGGGGCTTGCGACCGCCACGACGGCGCTGATCGTGATGAGCACGACGCCGTTCGAGCGCGACCGTACCGATCGGCGTCCGTCAAGCCAGCGATCGCCTGGGCTGCAGGCGGGACCGCCCGACGCGCAGCCGGCGGACGCGACCGGCGAGTTCGTCCCGTGGCCGGGAGCGATCGGGTTGCCGCCGCTCGAGAGCGGTCAGCTGGTTCGCGTGGAGCTGCCGGTCTCGGTGTTGCCGACGCTTGGCCTCCGGCCGCCGTCGTCGCGCAGGACCGCGGTCCGAGCGGACCTCCTGGTCGGACAGGACGGCCTGACGCGCGCCGTCCGGCTCGTTGATTGACACTCGGAGCGCAGGCCTTCAGGCCTGCCGTGCGGCGCAGGCAGGGCTCGCAGCACTGCGCGACAAGGGCGCTGCCATCTGACTGACACCTGACATCTGACACCTGACATCTGACATCTGACATCTGACATCGATAGATTCGAAGGAGCAACATCATGCGCGCACTTGTTTCAAGCGTTCTCATCGTCCTGACCGGTTCGATCGTGGCGGCGCAACAGCCCGCGGCGGACGACATGAAACGTCAGGCGGAAGAGCGGATGAAGGAAATGCAGGTCTACGCGTTCAAGACGTCGCGCGTGCCGCTCGAGCAACTGGTTAAGAATGCGCCGTACTCGGCCGAGGTCCTGATCGAGTCCAGTCAAACGCTGGCTGACGGCAATCACATCAATCAGCGGTCGACCGGTCGCGTCTACCGCGACAGCGAAGGCCGCGTGCGCCGCGAAGAGGATCGCTCCAACGGAACCGTGGCGATCTCCATCGTCGATCCGGTGGCTGGCGTGTCGTACTCGCTCGATCCCGACAACCGCATCGCGTGGAAGACGCCGACGGCCGCCAGCGCAGACATCATGAAGAAGGCAGAGGCGATCCGGAAACAGGAGGAATCGCGTCAGCGGACCGGATCCACGGAACCCGGCAAGCCCAGTGTCGATCTCGATCAAATGAAACGTGAGGCCGAACGCGCGGCCGCCGCGGTGGCCGGCGGTCGCGTCGAGCGTGGTGCGGCGGTCGAGGAGCATCAGCAAGGGCCTCTCGAGCGCAAGACGCTCGAAGGGGTCGCGGTGACCGGACGCCGAAGCACCACGACGATCAAGGCCGGCGCGATCGGCAATGATCTGCCGATCACGATCACGTCCGAGGAATGGACGTCTCCCGACCTGAGCGTCCTGGTCATGACCCGCCGCAACGATCCGCGGATGGGGGACACCTCGTACCGCTTGACGAACATCGTTCGCGCCGAACCAGACAGCGCCCTGTTCCAGGTCCCTGCCGACTACTCGGTCAGGGAGACCGGCATCAGACGGAACTTCGTGGAACGCTGAAAGCTCGGGCGCCGCCCTGGGAAACCGCCCAATAAGAATGGTAGATTGGGCGGATCCCATGGCTCAGCGAAAGATTGACGTCGTCCTGGACTCCGTCAAGCGCCTGATGCGCATCGGCGCCACGGCGAACCTTGTCAATCTCCTCCAGAAACAGCACCCCGCCGATCTCGCGCAGGTCTTTTCCGAGCTGGGCGAGAAGGACCGGTCGACGGCCTTCTCGCTGCTCGTCGAGCGCAACAGCAAGCTGGCCATGGAAGCGCTCAGCGAACTCGGTCCCGAGGACGGCGCCAAGCTCCTCGCCGATCGTCCTCCGGAAGACGTCGCGCGTCTGCTGCAGGATCTGCCGTCCGACGATGTCGCGGCGATTCTCGATTATCTTCCCGATGAAAATCGTGCCGCGGTCCTCGAGCTGATCGAGAAGCGGCCCGGCGTCGAAGTCGGCGAGCTGCTCGAGTATCCCGAGCAGACCGCCGGCCGCATCATGAATCCGAAGGTCTTCGCCCTGTCGGAGGACATGACGGTGGGCGAGGCGATTACGACCCTTCAGGGTGCGAGAGACGTCGAGATGGTCTTCTATCTCTACGTCGTCGACGGTCGGCGTCATCTCGTGGGTGTCGTTTCTCTTCGGCGTCTGCTGCTCGTGTCGCCCGCCACCCCGCTGAAGCGGATCATGACGACCGACGTCATCAGCGTGCGCGCCGACACGGATCAGGAGGAAGTCGCGCGGATGGTGGCCTCCTACAACCTCCTCGCGATTCCGGTCGTTGACGAAGAGAACAAGCTGGTCGGTGTCATCACCGTCGATGATGTGATCGACGTCATCAAGGACGAGGCGACCGAGGATATCTATCGTCTCGCCGGCGTCTCGGCGGATGAGCGCGTGTTCACCCCCGCGAGCGAGTCGCTGCGCAAGCGATTTCCGTGGCTGCTCGTCAATCTCTTGACCGCGTTCACCGCGACGGGTGTCGTCGCCCTGTTCGACACGACGATCGCCGCGTGGGTGGCGCTGGTGAAGTTCATGCCGATCGTGCCGGGCATGGGCGGCAACGCGGCGACCCAGACGTTGACGGTCATCGTGCGCGGGCTCGCGCTCGGCGAGCTGACCTGGGCGAACGCGCGAAAGGCGCTGCTGAAGGAGGTCCTGGTCGGCGTGGGCAATGGCGTCGCCACCGGTCTCGCGGCTGCGCTCGGTGCCTGGGCGCTGACCGGCCATCCGTCGATCGGCATCCTGCTCTTCCTGGCAATGATCATCAATCTCTTCGTGGCGGGCGCGGCCGGCACGCTGATCCCGCTCGGGCTGAAGGCGCTGAAAGTGGATCCGGCGCTGGCCTCGACGGTGTTCATCACGACGTTCACCGATGTCTGCGGATTCGCCGCGTTTCTCGGTCTGGCGACGATGTATCTGAGGACGGGGCCGCACCCGGGGTAAGATAACGTGATCGGGATGCCCGTCTACACCTCCGAAGCGCTGGTGCTGCGAACCTACAAGCTGGGAGAGGCGGATCGCATCGTCGTGTTCCTGACGAAGGATCGCGGGAAGAAGCGCGGTGTCGCCAAAGGCGCGCGGCGGCCGCGATCGAGGTTCATGGGGGCGCTCGAGCCGATGACGCGGGCGGGCGTGGCCTACTACGAGCGCGAGCTTCGGGACCTGGTGCGGATCAACTATGTCGAGCCGCAGCGCAGCCCGATGGCCGTCGTGGATCATCCGGAGACGAGTGGATCGGCGCTCGGGCACGTGGAGTACTTCGCTGAGCTGATCGACGAGTGGGCGCCCGAGGCACATATCGACGAGCGGTTGTACCGGCTCGGCGTGTCCGTCATCGAGGCGCTGGCCAGCGGCGTCGCGGTCGAGCCGCTCGCGCGCTACTTCGAGTTCTGGTTGCTGCGGCTGCAAGGCGTGTATCCGGCGTTGTCGGCTTGCCCGGAATGCGGGTCGATGTTCGACGGCGGGGCCGTGATGCCGCCGCGCGAGCATCAGTTCCTGTGCCGGCGCTGTGCGCCCGCGGCGGGCGGCACCATGGTGTCGATCAACGCGATGCGATTCCTGAGAGCGGCCGCCGCAGCGGCGCCCGACGCGCTGGGCGCCGTGCCGCTGGACGCTGGGGCGGCACGCGAGCTCGAGATTGCGCACGGCCGCCTGATCAACATGCACCTGGAGAAAGAACTGAAGTCGGTGCGCGTCCTTCGCGCGCTGGGTCGTAGTCGCGGCTAAGGCTTTCCGTCTACTCTCGCTCGAATGGTCACGCTGCAACAGCTCATCTTCAAACTGTCCGAGTTCTGGGCGTCCCGCGGGTGCCTCCTCCAGCAGCCGCTGGATATCGAAATGGGGGCGGGCACGATGCATCCGGAGACGTTCCTGCGGGTGCTCGGTCCCAAGCCGTGGAGCGTGGCCTACGTGCAGCCGTCCCGTCGTCCGGCGGACGGGCGGTTCGGCGAGAATCCGAATCGTCTGTTCAAGCACCATCAGTTTCAGGTAATCCTCAAGCCGGCGCCGGACGAAGTGCAGCAGCTGTATCTGCAGAGCCTCGAGGCCTGTGGGATCGATCTCCGCGCGCACGACGTCCGCTTCGAGGAAGACAACTGGGAGTCACCGACGCTCGGTGCGTGGGGGATCGGCTGGCAGGTGCTCTTCGACGGGCAGGAGATTACGCAGTTCACGTATTTCCAGCAGGCGGGCGGTATCGACCTGGCGCCGATCGCCGTTGAATTGACCTACGGTCTCGAGCGCTTCGCCATGGCGCTGCAGGACGTCGACAACGTGTTCGATCTCGTCTGGGGGCCCGGCGTCACGTACGGGGAGGTGCGCCATCGCGACGAAGTCGAACAGTCGAAGTACGCCTTCGGCCAGATCGACCTCCCTGCCGGCGGAGCTGCATCGCACGCACCGCGAGTTGTTCGAGGCGTATTACGGTCTCGGGCAGACGCTGCTGCGGTCAGGCCTCGTCCTGCCGGCGCTCGACTACTGCCTCAAGTGCTCGCACATGTTCAATCTGCTCGACGCGAGCGGCGGCATCGGCGTCACGGAGCGAACGGCGTACATCCTGCGCGTCCGCCAGCTGGCGGTCGCGATTGCCAAGGCGTGGGCTGGGGTGGAGGAGAAGAGTTGATTTGGTGATTGGGTGATTTGGTGATTGATTGGTGATTCGAGAATCTGGCCGATTGGCACTACTCGATCACACCAAATCACCCAATCACCACGATCACCAAATCACCAAATTACGAAATCCATGGATCGAGAACTACTGATCGAGATCGGGGTCGAAGAACTGCCGGCCGCCTGGCTGCCGGGGCTGACGAAACAGCTGGCGGAGCGGATCGAGGCGCGGCTGCGCGAGATGCGGATGCCGGCCGACGTTCCCGTCGAGACGTTCGGCACGCCGCGGCGATTGACGGCGTGCGTCGGCCGCCTGCCCGAGCGGCAGGAGGATCTCGAGGACGTCGTGATGGGCCCCCCGGTCTCGGCGGCGTTCACCGCGACGGGAGAGCCGACCCCCGCGGCGCTTGGCTTCGCGCGCAAACAGGGGATCGCGTTCGAGGCGGTCGAACGACAGGAAACACCGAAGGGCACGTACCTGCTCGCGCGCAAGCGCGTGCGCGGGAAGAGCGCCGTGGACGCGCTGCCCGACCTGCTTACCGGCGTGCTGCGCGACCTCGCGTTCCCCAAGCAGATGCACTGGGACGCGATGCTCGACGACGGCCGGGGAGAGCTGCTGTTCGGACGTCCGATCCGGTGGCTGCTGTTTCTCTACGGCGGCCGCGTCGTGCCGTTCGCGATTGGACGGACGCCGAACGCGGCGGGTCCCCTGGTCCAGGAGGTCACGGCCGGAGCGGTGACCTACGGGCATCGCTTCCTGGCGACGAGCGGACGCGCCGGCCGCTCGATCAAGGTCCGGACGTTCGAAGAGTATCGCGCGCGGCTCGGCGAGCATTTCGTCATCCTGAACCACACCGACCGCCGCGATCGCATCGTTCGCGAGCTGGAGATGAAGGCGCGAAAGCTGTCGGGCCGCGTCGCCATGCGCGACCACGCCGCGCTGCTCGACGAGGTCGCCGATCTCGTCGAGTATCCCGGCGTCGTTGCCGGCTTCTTCGATCGGTCGTTCCTCGCGCTACCGCACGAGGTGCTGATGACCACGCTGGTTCACCATCAGCACTTCTTCCCCGTCACCGACGAGCGCGGCGACCTCAAGGAAGCGTTCCTCGCGGTCGTCAACACGTCACCGTCCGACGAGCGTCCGATCGCGCGCAACGCCGAGCGCGTGGTGACTGCCCGGCTGCGCGATGCGAAATTCTTCTGGGACGCCGATCGGCGGACACGCCTCGAGGATCGGCTCGAGCGTCTCGGCACGGTCGTGTTCCACAAGAAGCTCGGGAGCTATCGCGACAAGGCGGAGCGGATCGCCGCGCTCGGGCGCACGATCGCGGCGGACGCGCTGGGTCAGGCCAATCGGGCTGACGCCGCGGCCACGGCCGCGCGCCTCGCGAAAGCCGACCTCACGACCGACATGGTGTTCGAGTTCCCCGAGCTGCAGGGGACGATGGGCGGGATCTACGCGCGGGAGGAGGGGCACCCCGAGCAGGTCTGGAAGGCCATCTACTATCAGTACCTGCCGATCGGCGTCGAAGCGGACGCTCCGCCGACGCGAGCGCAGCTCGGCGACGCGGCGGTGACGTGGGCCGCCGTGTCGGTGGCCGACAAGGCCGACACGTTGGCGTCGCTGTTCGGCGCCGGCGAGAAGCCGACCGGTTCGCGCGATCCGTTCGGGCTGCGGCGTCAGGCCCACGGCTTGATCAAGGTGCTCGTCGATCTGCCGGAGCTGACGGGGATCGACCGCGCCGTCACGCTGGGTCAGGTCATGAATCTGAGCGGCGACGGGGCGGCGGCGCTGCGGCCGTTCCTGCTCGAGCGCGTCCGCTACGTCCTGGAGCAGCGCGGCTTCGACGCGCGAAACGTGCGCGCCGTCACGCACGGCGAGGCCAGCGCGCTCAGCCCGCTCATCGCGCGCCGCAAGCTCGAGGTGCTGCCGGAGTTCACCTCGTCGGCGGACTTCACGCAGCTGGCGACCGCGTTCAAGCGCGTGCGCAACATCGCGCGTGAGCTGCCGGCCGGCGCGAGCGAAGACCTCTCGCCGCTCAGCGAGGCGGCGGAAGCTGTCGCTGCGCGGCGAGCTCGAGCAGCGACAGCAGGTGATCGACGCGGCGATTGCTGCAGGCGACTACCGCCGCGGGTTCGCAGAAGCGGCGAAGTTCGGCCCCGCCGTCGACAAGTTCTTTACAGACGTCTTCGTCATGGTCGACGATCAGACGCTGCGCGCCGCGCGGCTCGCCCTGATGAAGAGATTGGAATCGACGATTCTGAAGCTGGCGGACATCTCGGAAATCGTCGCGGAAGTGAGCCGGACCTGACGACATCGTCAAGGCAAAGCAGTTGCGACAGCGACCGGAATGGAGCGAGCGGCGAAGCGCGAGCGCAATGAAGGTCGCCTAAGCGAGGCGCCGAGGGGCCGCCGCGAACGGCGGCGCCGAGCGCCAGACACAGGAGCACAGCAAACGTAATGGCTAAGACACTCGCACGGAAGAAGGCGGCCGCGAAGCCCGCGAAGAAGCCCGCTGGCAAGGTACGTCTACCTCTTCGGCCGCAAGACCGATGGCAACGGCACGATGAAGCCGCTGCTCGGCGGCAAGGGGGCGAACCTCGCCGAGATGTGCCGGATCGGGCTGCCGGTGCCGCCCGGGTTCACCATCACGACCGAGGTCTGCACCTACTATTACGCCAACAAGCGGACCTACCCGGCCGCGCTGCGCGGCCAGATGGAAGCCGGCATCGCCTCGATCGAGCAGCAGACCGGCAAGAAGTTCGGCGACCTGAAGGACCCGCTGCTCGTCTCGGTGCGCTCGGGCGCACGCGATTCGATGCCGGGCATGATGGACACCATCCTCAATCTCGGCCTCAACGATCAGACCGTCGAGGCGCTGGCGACGAAGACCGGCAACCCGCGCTTCGCGTGGGACTGCTACCGCCGCTTCGTGCAGATGTACGGCGACGTCGTCCTCGGCGTGCAGAAGCGTGCCGACGAGGATCACGAACCGTTCGAGACCGTGATTCAAGAGTCTCAAGCACGAGCGCTATCACCAGGACGTCGAGGACACCGAAGCTGACCGTCGACGATCTGAAGGAGCTGGTGACGCGGTTCAAGGCGCTGGTCAAGGAGCGCGCCGGCAAGCAGTTCCCCGACTCGCCGTGGGATCAGCTTGTTGGGCGCGGTCGGCGCGGTCTTCGGCTCGTGGATGAACGATCGCGCGATTGTCTATCGCCGCAAGTACAACATTCCGACCGAGTGGGGCACCGCGGTCAACGTGCAGGCGATGGTCTACGGCAACACCGGTGACCAGTCCGGGTCCGGCGTCGCGTTCACGCGCAACCCGGCCAACGGCGTCAAGGAGTTCTACGGCGAATTCCTGATCAACGCGCAAGGGGAGGACGTCGTCGCCGGCGTGCGCACGCCGGAGCCGGTCGCCGAGCTGAAGAAGCAGATGCCGAAGGCCTACGCCGAGCTCGAGCGCATTCGACAGACGCTCGAGAAGCACTTCAAGGATGTGCAGGACTTCGAGTTCACCATCGAGGACGGCGTCGTCTACATGCTGCAGACGCGCAACGGCAAGCGCACGGCGATGGCGGCGCTGAAGTTCTCGGTGGACATGTACAAGGAGAAGCTGATCGACTGGAAGACGGCGGTGCTGCGCAATCCCGCCGACCAGCTCGAGCAGCTGCTGGCGCCGGTCTTCGATGCGTCGGAGGCGGCCAAGGTGAAGACGATTGCGACGGGACTGCCCGCCGGACCGGGCGCGGCCTCCGGTCAGATCTACCTGAATGCCGATCGCGCCGTGGCCGCCGCCGAGAAGGGCCAGAAAGTCCTGCTCGTCCGCGTCGAGACGTCTCCGGAGGATCTGCGCGGCATGATCGCGGCCGAAGGGATCCTCACCGCGCGCGGCGGCGTGTCGTCGCACGCCGCGCTCGTCGCCCGACAGATGGGCAAGGTCTGCGTCTGCGGTGCGGCGGCGGTCGAAGTGGACTACCAGGCGCGCACGGTCAGCGTCGATGGCCGGACGTACAAGGAAGGCGACTGGATGTCGATCGACGGCACGGCGGGCAAGGTCTACGCCGGCCAGGTGAAGACCGCCCCGTCCGAGATTGTCGCCGGCCTCATCGCCGGCGACGAGGCGGCGAAGAAGACCGAGAAGTTCAAGAACTTCCAGCAGCTGATGAAGTGGTGCTCCGACGCGAGCCGCATGAGCGTGCGGACGAACGCGGATACGCCGGAACAGACCGAGAACGCGGTCGCGTTCGGCGCTGTCGGCATCGGCCTGACGCGGACCGAGCACATGTTCTTCGAGGGGGATCGCATCGACGCGATGCGCGAGATGATCCTCGCCGAGACGGTCGAGGAGCGGAAGGCCGCGCTGGCCAAGCTGCTGCCGTACCAGCGCGAGGACTTCGCCGGCATCTTCCGCGCGCTGAAGGGTTACCCGGCGACGATCCGCTTCCTCGATCCGCCGCTGCACGAGTTCCTGCCGCACACCAAGCAGCAGCAGGAGGAGCTGGCCAAGAAGATCGGCGTGCCGGCCGCGCGCATTCACCAGCGCGTCGAGCAGCTGCACGAGTTCAACCCGATGCTCGGCTTCCGCGGCTGCCGCCTCGGCATCGGCTATCCCGAAATCTCCGAGATGCAGGCGCGCGCGGTGTTCGAGGCCGCGGCGCAGGTGCAGAAGGAGGGCGTCAAGGTCCGGCCCGAGATCATGATCCCGCTCGTCGGATTCAAGAAAGAGCTGGACCTGCAGATCGAGGTCGTTCACAAGGCGGCGCGCGACGTGCAGGCCGAGCAGAAGGTCAAGCTGAATTACATGGTCGGCACGATGATCGAGATTCCGCGCGGCGCGCTCACCGCCGACGAGATCGCGCAGTCGGCCGAGTTCTTCAGCTTCGGCACCAACGACCTGACCCAGACCGGCCTCGGCATGTCGCGCGACGATTCGGGGTCGTTCCTGCCGCACTATCAGGAGCTGGAGATCGTCAAGAAGAACCCGTTCGCGACGATCGACGCCACCGGCGTCGGGCAGCTCGTGGACATCGCGGTCAAGAAGGGCCGCGCCTCGCGTCCGAACATCAAGCTCGGGATCTGCGGTGAGCACGGCGGCGACCCGGCGTCGATCCACTTCTTCGAGAAGGTCGGGCTCGACTACGTGAGCTGTTCGCCGTATCGCGTGCCGGTGGCGCGGCTCGCGGCCGCTCAGGCTGCGCTGCAGGTGAAGGTCGGGGATTGATCAAGGTCTACGTCAACCAGGATGGAAAGACCGTTCCGGCGGATCGGGTCGATCCGTCCTGGTTCGCGCCAGACAGCAAGGCGGTGTTCTGGGTCGACCTCGTCAACCCGACACCGGAAGAAGGCCGCATCCTCACCGACGTCTTCCACTTCCACGACCTGGCGGTGGAAGACGCTCTCAGCGCCACGCATCATCCCAAAGTCGAGTCGTACGGCGACTACCTGTACCTGATCCTCCACCGGATCGACTTCGAGGCGCGCAAGCACCGCTTCGTCACGCACGACGTCGATTTCTTCCTGGGCTACAACTACCTCGTCACGATTCACAGCGGCGAGTCCCGCTCGATCGAGCGCATCCGTCAGGTGTGCGAGCACAACGCCATCGCGCTGGGCGAGGGCCCCGCGGCGCTGATGCACCGCATCATCGACCAGATGGTCGACGCCTACCGTCCGGAGATCGACGAGCTGAGCGCGCGCCTCGACGCGATCGAGCAGGAGGTCTTCGCGCGGTCGAACCCGCGCCTGGCGCGCCAGATTCTGGATTTCAAGCGCGACGTCGCGTCGCTGCGGCGCGTCGTGCAGCCGCAGCGCGACGTCGTCGGCCGTCTCGCGCGACGCGAGTTTCCGTTCATCGACGAGCAGATCGCGCTACCGGTTCCGCGACGTCCACGACCATCTCGTGCGGCTCGCCGACGAGTCGATGTTCTTCCAGGATCGCATCAGCAGCCTGCTCGACGCGCACCTGTCGATGGTGTCGAACCAGCTGAACACGGTGATGAAAGTGCTGACGGTGATTGCCACCGTGTTCATGCCGCTCACGTTCATCACCGGGCTGTACGGCATGAACGTGGATCTGCCGCACTTCGGCCTCGGCGGCACGACGATGTTCTGGGCGCTGATGGGCCTGATGATGGGCGTCGTCGCCGTGATGCTGCTGTACTTCCACGCTGCGCGAAGCTGGGATCTAGGATGAATCAGATACCGGCGATCCGGAATCCGATTCCCGATGCCTCGCATTCATCGCCTGCTTCCGCCCGATCTCGCGAATCAGATTGCGGCCGGCGAAGTCGTCGAGCGGCCGGCATCCGTCGTCAAGGAGCTGGTCGAGAACGCGCTCGACGCCGGCGCCCGGCGCATCGCCGTCGCCGTCGAGCTCGGCGGCAAGAAGCTGATTCGCGTCGACGACGACGGCGAGGGGATGGAGCCGGAGGACGCGCGGCTCGCGCTCGAGCGTCATGCCACCAGCAAGATCACGCGCGCGGACGACCTCGGTGCGATCAGCACGCTCGGGTTCCGCGGCGAAGCGCTGCCGAGCATCGCGTCTGTCTCGCATCTCGTGCTTCGCACGCGGGCGCGCGGTGCCGCGAGCGGGACGGAGATCCGGGTCAACTGGCGGCGCCGTCGCGTCGGTGCGCGAAGTTGGTGCGCCGGAAGGCACGTCGATCGAGGTGGGCGACCTCTTCTACAACCTGCCGGCGCGCCGCAAGTTCCTGAAATCAGACACCGCGGAAGCGACCCAGATCTCGCGTCTCGTCACGCAGATGGCGCTCGGCTATCCGGAGGTCGGATTCACGCTGACCAGCGGCAACCGCACGCTGCTGCAGTGTCCGCCGGCCGCCGCGCTGCCCGAGCGGTTCTTTCAGCTCTTCGGCGACCGTCCCGATCTCGTGGAGGTGCGCAAGGAAGCTGGCGGCCTGTCGATCGAAGGCTACGTGGCGAGGCTCGGGGATCAGGGGCCGGTCCGCGGCGCCCAGAACGTGTTCGTCAATCGCCGCATCGTGAAAGACCGGACGATCGCGCACGCCATTTCCGAAGCCTACAGTGTCGCGACCATCAAAGAGCGAAGCCCTGAAGTGCACCTGTTTCTCAGGATCGCTCCCGATAGGGTCGACGTGAACGTCCATCCGACGAAGGCGGAAGTACGGTTTCTCGAACAATCGCTGGTCCACGAGGTGCTGCGCCGCGCTCTCGCCGACGCGCTGGGTCAAGGACACGCGCCGGACCTTCAGCTGACGTCCACGCCGGCGTTCTCGTCGCTGGATCCTCGTGCGATGGCCATCCCGGGCATTCTCGCCGGAGCATCGGTGGGGAACCGATGGTGGGAAGGTGGTCACGCGGGACTCGAGACCCGGGACGCGGGACCGGAGACGAGGGACGAGGGACGAGCGACAAGGCGACGCCGGGACTGGGGACCAGGGACGCGGGACTCATACGTCCCATGATTCCCCTCGGTCAGTTCCGCGACACGTTCATCGTCGCGGTCGACGACGAGGGGGTGGCGATCGTCGATCAGCATGTCGCCCACGAGCGGGTGCTGTTCGAGCAGGTGATGGAGCGGCTGACGAGCGGGCGCCTGGAGAGCCAGCGGCTGCTGACGCCGATTCTCGTGGAGCTCTCGGCTTCGCAGCGTCAGGCGCTGCTGCAGCACGCCGCCACGCTCGAGAAGTTCGGGCTGGAGGTCGAGGAGTTCGGCGGCGTCAGCGTCCGGCTGTCGGCCGTGCCGGCGCTGCTCGACGCGTCCGAAAGCGAGGCGGCGGTTCGCGCCCTGGCGGAGGACCTCGAAGGCCTCGATCGCGGTTCGCGCGTCGAAGACGCGCTTGCGCCGCATCGCGGCGACCATGGCCTGCCATGCCGCCGTTAAAGCCAACTACCCGTTGACGATGCAGAAAATGCGGTTCATCCTCGACGAGCTCCGTCGCACGGCGTATTCGAGCGTCTGCCCGCACGGGCGTCCGGTCGTCTTGCGTCTGTCGCGGCGGGAGATCGAGAAAAATTTTCAGCGAATTTGAGCCCATCTGTGCATATTTTCTTGACTTGACGAAGGGCGGGGTTTACTCTCGATACATCCCAGCAAGTCGCGCCTGTTCCAAGCGATAAAGGCGTTCCGGGGCTCCCGGAACCGCAAAGCTGTAGCTTCGTGCGCCTGCCGGTACGAACTGCACAGCTGCCGAACTTGGAGAAACAATGTCCGTTCGCGGTTTTCTACCGACGCTCATCATCGCCGTGTCGGCGGTTTTCTTCTTTGGCCTTGGCAGTTTTCTGACCGCTCGTCAGACCGCCGATAGCGAAAGCGAGCAGATCGCCGCGCTGCGTGCCGAGCTCGGCATGCTCCGGCGGCAGCACACCGAACCGGCGCTCGGGACCACCGGGCGTGCGACCGACGCGAAATCGGCCGCGATGGACACCGAGAGCCGCGCCGCGATCGTCGCCGACGTCAAGCGCGAGCTCAAGACCGAGATGGGCCTGCTGCCGGTCAGCATGCTGCGCGAGCGGCGCAACAGCTTCGTCGAGATGTATTCCTACGACTCGACCGGCTCCAGCAACTACGGCACCGCCGGATACCTCGGCCATGGCTACTTCATCACCGTGAAACACGGCGTCGTGGCGCTGGGCGACGTGCCGGAGTCGCGCCGCATCACCTCGATCAAGTTGATGTACAACGGAAAGGCGCTCGCCGCGAAGATCGTCGACACGGGCGACGCGCAGGTCGAAGTCGACCCGGGCGATTGGGCCGTGCTCAAGGTCAAGGAGCCGGTCGACCTGCCGGCGCTCGAAGCCAACCTCGATTACGGGTTCGACTTCGCCGATCCAATCTTCCGACTCGGGAACGACTATTCGAAGGGCATCATCCTCTCGACCGGCTACGTCGGCCAGCGCACGACCAACAACCTGGTGACCTGCCTCACCGACGGCCATCCCGGCGTGTCGGGCGGCGGCGTGCTGAACGGCGACGGCCAGCTCGTCGGCATCCCGATCGGCCGGATGCAGGGAGACTATCGCTTCTCGTTCATTCTTCCGCTGCGCGTCGAGATGTTCCGCAAGGTTCCGCAGCTGACGCCGCGTCACGAACCCACGGCGGCCGCGGAAGTCCCGGTGTCGTCGAAGCCGTAGCGCGTTTCTCGTCGGATTCCGATTCGGGCGTCTTCTTCCGACTGCGCTGCCAGTCGGCCAGACGCCGCCTGATTTCCTGTTCGAAGCCCCTATCGGTCGGCGTGTAGAACCGCCGGCCCTGGTGGGCCGGCGGCAGGCACTCCATGTCGGCCACGCCTTCCGCCTCGTTGTGGGCGTATCGATAGTTCTTTCCGTACTCCAGCTGTTTCATCAATCCGGTCGGCGCGTTGCGCAGGTGCAAGGGCACCGGTTCGGCGACTTCATGACCGGCGGCGTCGGCCGCGGCCATGTAGGCGCGGTAGACCGCGTTGCTCTTCGGCGCGGTTGCGAGATAGATCGCGGCCTGAGCGAGGGCCGTATTTCCCTCGGGCATGCCGATGAAATGAACGGCCTCTTTCGCGGCGACCGCCACGGCGAGCGCCTGCGGATCGGCGTTGCCGATGTCCTCTGACGCGAAGCGTACGAGCCGGCGCGCGACGTACAGCGGATCCTCTCCAGCCTCGAGCATGCGCGCGAGCCAGTAGACGGCGCCGTCGGGATCGCTGTTGCGCATCGACTTGTGCAGCGCCGAGATCAGGTTGTAGTGCTCTTCCCCCGTCTTGTCGTAGAGCAGGGCCCGGCTCTGGGCGAGGTTCGCGACGAACGCCGCGTCGATCGCATGGTCGCCCGCCGACTCCGCGGCGAGCTCCAGCACGTTGAGCGCGACCCGTGCGTCGCCGTTCGCGTACTTGCGCGATCGCCGCGAGCCCGTCGTCGGTCGCGGACAGTTGCTGGCTGCCGAGACCGCGCTCCGGATCCTGGAGCGCGCGCCTCAGAATGCCGACGATCGGCCTGCTGGTCGAGCGGCTGAAGAACGTAAACCTTCGAACGGGAGAGCAGCGCCGAGTTCACCTCGAACGACGGGTTCTCGGTCGTGGCGCCGATGAGCACGATGTCGCCTGATTCGACGCGAGGCAGGAACGCATCCTGCTGCGCGCGGTTGAAGCGGTGAATCTCGTCGATGAACAGGATCGTGCGCCGGCCCGAGCGGCGCCGCGCCTGCTCGGCTTCGGCCATGACCTCGCGAATCTCCCGGATGCCCGACAGCACCGCGCTGAACGCAATGAAATGCGCGCGTGTCGTCGCCGCAATCACCCGCGCCAGCGTCGTCTTGCCGGTTCCCGGCGGTCCCCACAGGATGATCGATCGCAGGCGATCGTGCTCGATCGCGTCGCGGAGCGGGCGGCCGGGCGCGACGAGCGCCTCCTGGCCGACGAACTCGTCGAGCGTGCGTGGACGCATGCGCTCGGCAAGCGGAGCCAGCCGATCGGTTGGCGGGGTTACGGGTGGGTCGTCGGCAAACAGATCCATCAGGGCTCCTCGCGGCGCTGTCGCGACGCCTCGTACAGAATCAACGCGGCGGCGACGGCGACGTTGAGCGACTCGACCGATCGTCGCATCGGAATGCTCACGAGCTCCGCGGCGGCATCGATCGCCGGATCGGCCACGCCGGCACCCTCGGCGCCGAGGACGATCGCGGTGGGGGCGCAGAAGTTCACGCGCGGCAGCGGCGTTCCGCCACGCGGCACCGCGGCGACGAGTCGTGCGCGTGAGGCCGTCGCGACACGAATCACGTCAGCCAGCGTCCCGCGGGTCGCCACCGGCAGATGGAACGTGCCGCCCATCGCTCCGCGCAGCGCCTTCCAGCCGAATGGATTCGCGGATCCGTCCACCGCGACCACGCCCGTCGCGCCGCAGGCGGCGGCGGTCCGCACGATCGCCCCCACGTTCCCGGGGTCCTGCAGCCCCGCCAAGATCAGCACGAGCGGATTGGCCGCTGACCCCAATGGCACGGCGTTCGTGTCACGCATTGCAGAAAATGCAGCCTCCATGGTGGACGGCTGTGCCCGCGCGATGGCGACGATGCCCGACGGGTGATCGACGGGGCTGATCGCGGCGAGGACCTGATCGGTGACGGCGAGGACGCGACTGCCGCGCGATGCGAGATCGTGCGCGAGCGCGCCTATCGGCGAGTGTGTGTCGGTGAGCGCGTGTTCGGCACAGGCCACGACATCGATCGGTACGCCCGTCGCGAGCGCGTCCTGCACGAGGTGCGCGCCGTCGAGCAGCACCTCACCGGAAGGCGCGCCGCCGGACGCGCGCGCGAGCTCGCGGAACCGCTTGACGATCGCGTTCTGCCGGCTCGAGATCCGCTCCATCCGCTCCTATTATTCAGCATTCCATTTCTGCTACCATGGCCATCGTGAAAGAGCGAATCCTGAAGAAATTCCAGGATGAAATCCATCAGCTCGACCGCGAGCTGAAGACCGAGCTGCCACAAGAGATCAAGCGCGCACGCGAGCTGGGCGATCTTCGCGAGAACGCCGAGTACCAGGCGGCCAAGGAGCGCCAGCGCCTGGTCGAGGCGCGCATCAGCCTGTTGCAGAAGCGGGTCAGCGAGATCTCGCTGATGAACCTCGATCGCATTCCCCGCGACAAGGTGGGCTTTGGGTCGACGGTCACGCTGCGCGACGAGACGGGGCAGAACGTCGTCTATCAGCTGGTGATGCCGGAAGACGCCAACGTCGACGAAGGGTTGATCTCGACCGCGTCGCCGATCGGGCGCGCGCTGCTGAACAAAGAAGCAGGCGAAGACGTCACCGTGAAGACGCCGAACGGCGCCGAGCGCCACTTCGAAGTGACGAAGCTCGTGACCATCCACGACGAATGAGGCCAGCGCCGGGCCGCCTGTGATCACTCCCGATTCCCCGGATCGCCACTATTCCACGCGCCTGCGGACGGCGCTCGTGCTGACCGGCGTCGGAACGGCCGGCGCGTACCACGCGGGCGTGCTGCGCGCGCTGCATGAGGCGGGCGTCCGGATCGATCTGGTGGCCGGTCGCGGCGTGGGGGCGCTCGGTGCGCTGTTTGCGGCGATCGATGGCGGCGCGCGGCTGTGGGATCCCGGCGGCCTGTGGCGCAATCCGGAGGTGGCGCAGGCCTACGAGTGGCGTCGGCCGCTGCGCGTCGCGGCCTGGGCGATCCTGGCCGGCTGCGCGCTGCTGGCGACGCCGCTGGTGCTGCTCGCGGGTGGAGTCGCCGCCGGTCTCATCGGGCTCCTCTTCTGGTCGGTGAGCCTCACGGGTGTTGCCACCGCCCTTCGCGCGACGTACAGCCGCTGGCTCGATGCCCTGTTCGAGCCGACGGCGCTGCCCACGGTGATTCCGCGCCTCGTCGTGCTGTGTCTGCTCGTGGCGCTGTTCGCGCTTGCGGTTCCGCTCGCGCTTGCCGTACTCCGCGCGCCGGCGCGCCGCCGCATCCGACAGGGCCAGGTCTGGCGCCTCCTCGGATCCCCGCTGTCGTCGTCGTCGCTGTTCGATCGTGCCGTCGCCCAGTTGTGGAGCCTGATTCGCGGCGCCGCGCCCATTGCGGCGCCGCCACGCGACGAGCTCGGACGCAACTACATCGATCTGCTGCTCGAGAACCTTGGTCAGCCGGGATTCCGCGAGCTGCTCGTCATCGCGCACGACATGGACGTTCGGCGTGACGTCGTCTTCGGGTTGCTCACTGACCCGCATCGGAACCGCTTCTTCGGGCGTCCCGTGGTCGACGGCGATCGACAAGCGGAGGCGTTCGACCTGGCCGGCGTTGGTCGCGATCACGTGATGGACGCGCTGGCGGCGAGCCTGACGATCCCGGTCGCGACCGATCCGCATCTCGTGCGGCTGCCAGCCGAAGGTCCCTGGCGCGGCGAGACGCACCGCATGTGCGATCGGCCCGGGTCGCTCGAGCGCCTGCTCGAGGAGGTGCGCGTGGCGGGCGCGGAGCAGGTGATTGTGGTGTCGGCCGCGCCACCGGCCGCAGGCCCGCACGAGCTCAGTTCGGGTCGGGCCGACCCGCGTGGTCGCGCGGGCGAGCAGCTGGCGGCGTTCGAGATCGCCGACCTGCGCGACGTGCTCGAGCAGTCGACCGGCCGTTTCGCGGGGCTCTTCGTGATCCGGCCGTCGCACAACCCGCTGGGTCCGCTGGACTTCCGAGGAATCTTCGACGAGCGGTCCGACAGGCCGTACGCGGTCGAGGAGCTCGTGGATCGCGGGTACGAAGACGCGTATCGTCAGTTCGTGGAGCCTGTCGTTGCGGCGAGCGGCGAGCAGATCGCGACGGTCCAATCCTGATTTGGTGATTCAGGGATTTGGTGATTGGGTGGTTTGATTGGCCAAGATGCGGGCTGCCACTGAAATCGTGACGGGTCCCGAGCGCGTCGACCGCGAGGCGGAGCCGCTCACGACGCCGATCTACGAGTCGACGACCTTCGTCTTCCAGACGGCGGCGGAGGTCAGGGACTACAACGCCGGCAGGTCATCGAAGTTCCTCTATTCACGCTATGCGAATCCGACGGTGCTTGCCGTCGAGAAGAGCCTCGCCGCGCTCGAAGGCGCCGACTCCGCGTTGTTGCTGTCGAGCGGCATGGCCGCGACGGCGACCGCGCTGCTTGCGCTGCTCAAGTCCGGCGACGAGGTCGTCTGCAGCGCCGCCATCTACGGTGGCACGCTGCACCTGATCGCCGATCTGTTTCCGCGCTACGGCATCAAGGGTCGCTTCGTGCAGCTCGACGAGCTGCGGCATCCCGAGCAACGTGATCGGCGACAAGACGCGACTCGTCTGGTTCGAGTCGCCGATCAATCCGACGCTGCGATGCGTCGATATCGACGCGGTCGCGCGTGCGTGCCGCGCACGCGGTGTCATCTCCGTCATCGACAACACGTTCGGCAGCCCCATCAATCAGCAGCCGCTGCCGCTCGGGCATCGATCTCGTCATGCACAGCGTGACGAAGTACCTGAACGGCCACAGCGATGTGACCGCGGGCGCGCTGTGCGGCTCGGGTCCCCTGATGCAGGAGATCGAAAGCGTTCGCCGGATGCTGGGAACGGTCCTCGATCCGCAGGCGGCCTACGCGATCGGGCGCGGCCTGAAGACGCTCGACGTGCGGATTCAGCGTCACAACGCGAACGCGATGGCGATTGCCAGCTGGTTGGAGACCGACGCCCGCGTCGCGCGTGTGTACTATCCCGGGTTGGAATCACATCCCGACCACGCGCTCGCCCGAAAGCAGATGCGCGGGTTTGGCGGGATGGTCTGCGTCGACCTGGGCGGCGGCCAGGATCGCGCGGAGCGCTTCTTCGATCGGCTGACCGTCTTCAGGCGCGCCGCGAGCCTTGGCGGCGTCGAGAGCCTGTGCAGCCTGCCGGTCCTGACATCGCAGTGGGGCCATTCGGACGAGGCGCTCGCGCGCGCCGGCGTCACCCGCAGCATGGCCCGGCTGTCGGTCGGCCTCGAGGATCCCCAGGACCTGATCGACGACCTGGACCAGGCGCTCCGGTGAGGTGGGGTCAGATCTCGATTTTCTAATTGTCCGGGCCGAGACTAGAAAATCGAGATCTGACCCCGCCCAGCCAAAGTAATCCGCAGCCCGTTTTTGAGCCCCACGATGAGGATCCCAGGCTAATCCGGCCGTCTTCGTCCGTCAGACCCTCGAAACCCCTGAGCAAAACGAGCGGTTGCGGGCCTCCTGGCAATGGGGTCAGATCTCGATTTTCTAATGGCTGAGGTGGAAAAATAGAAAATCGAGATCTGACCCCCGTCCCACGATCCGCGTCCACCTCACCGCACGTGACGTTTGGGCTCCAGCCACAGCCGGCGGTGGACCAGATCAAGCGTCAGCGTGAACCGCGAGAGCAGGCCGTTGCCGATCCTGCCGTCGGCGGCGGTGGATGCGCCGGAGCCTGACGGCTCGCGTTGCGCCTGGACCTCGCGGGCGATCGAACGTCCACCGCGCAATCGACACCTGGTCGACGGGAACATCCGCCAACGACACATCGTCCGGCCCGCTTGCCGAGCTCCCGCCGCTGGCCAGGTCGAGCAGGCCGTTCTCGTTCGCGAACGGATAGCGCAGCACCACCGATTGCGGCGCGCCGGTATCAACGATCAGCCGCGCCGACAGCGATCGGCCGCTCACCAATTTGATCGTGGAGCCGATGATCACCAGGCGGCCCGCCGCTTCCACGGGCACCACGACGGCGGCCTTCGGCGCGTTGAACGCGCTGGGCGGCCAGAGCTCGATGGTGCGCGCGCTGAAATCGATCCGCGTCACGAAGCGCGAGAACAGATCGTGACCCAGGCGTCCATCGATATTGCGGCCGCGCGCCACGTACGCATCGAACGGCCGCACGACGACGCGCTGGTGCTCCAGCGTCACCCCTCCCACCTCGATCGTCACATCGTCCGCGAAGTCCCGCCCGGCGCTGCGCTCAATCGACGGCTTGAGCGACGCGAGGAGGCGCGGGCTGACCTCGGAGTACTCGGCGGCGGTGTCCAGCAGGAACGTGGCCGGGACGCCGTTCACGCGGACGGCTACTTCAATCTGCCCGGCGGTCGGAGCGAAATGGGATGCGGGCCGCGGAGCCCGCGGCGATCGACGCACCGAACGCGCAAATCAGAATGGAAGAGGCAGAATGCCAAACGCACGAGCCGAATGCAAAATGTTTTCTGCATTCATCATTTTGCATTTTGCATTACTGACTCTTACCGGCTGCCGACCAGTTTCTTGTCTGCGGCCGGCTCGTGCAGGAACTGTTCGGCCATCTCCGCCAGGCGGGCGGTGAAGGCCTGGGGATCGAGATCGCCGTGTTTCGCCCGGAAGCGATCGATGGGTACGACGGCCTTGGCCATGGCGCGATGTCCGCCGGCGGACCCGATGTCGGCGAACCATCGCTTCACGAACTCGCCGGCGTTGCGCGAGTAGCCGAGATTGCGCACGCTGACGATCAGCAGCGTTGCCGACAATCCCCGCAACGATCGTCCACTTGACGTCTTCGAGCTGCAGGAAGAAATCGGCGGTGTAGGGAATGAAGTCCTCCCGCTGCGCTTCCCCGACGAACGCGCTGAACACCTGATCGCGCAGCACCCCGCTCCGGCTCGCGCGGTTGATGTACTCCAGGCGCTCCAGCGTGATTTCGGCCCCTTCCATCTTGCGGATCAGCGCAGCGTCGGCGAGCGGGTACAGGAACGTGAACGCTTCGAGGTCGACTCGATTCGTGTGCCGCGCGAAAAACAGCGTGTCGGACTTGATCGCGTAGAGCATGGCCGTGGCCGTGCGCTCCGAGATGTTCACGTCGACCGCCCGCAGGTGCTCGGTCAGAATGGTGGAGGTCGAGCCGTAGTCCGCGCGGATGTCCTTGAAGACCGCGCTGTATCCGGGTTGCTCCGGGTGGTGGTCGATCACCAGATCCGCGCGATCGAGCAGGCCGCCGAAGTAGTGCGGCTGCACGTCGACCGTCGCCACGCGGTTGTACGCCTCGAACGAGGCCGGCGTGATCTGCTCGACCTGGATGTCGAGCATGTTCGCCATCCGGAGGTTCTCCGGCCGTGTCACTCCCTGCATGGCGCCGATGATCGCGGTCGTTTTGGTCCGCCGCAGCAGGTTGCGAAGCGCGAGCCCGCTCGCCAAGGCATCCGGGTCCGGATCGTTGTGCAGGAGAATCAGGACGCGATCGGCGTCGGCGAAATACCGCTGGTATTGCTGCACGCGGGCGCGAGTCATCGAGCGGCTCAGCTCGGTGACCAGGGTCGGCCTGAGCAGCTCGGACAGCTCGAGGTGCGTCACCTCGCCGTGGTCATCCTTCGATCCTTCGGCCCGGCCGTTGGCCGGCCGCTTGCCTGTATGGACGACGTAGACGAGCGTGCCGCCGGCGTCACGGACTGCCTCGAGGATCTTCTTGATGCTCCGGCGGCCGTTGTCTTCGACGATGAAACAGGTATTCGGGGAGATGTCGGCTTTGAGGTAGGTGTCGACGCGACGGGGATCCCCGGTCAAAATGGGGATCTTCGCGTCGTGAAGGCGGCGGGCGAGGGGACGGCTTTCGACGAGGAATTCCACCTCGAAGCTCGGGATCAGTACTTCGTCGAGAGACCTAATTACGAGCTCATCCTGACAGATGGCCAGAACTCGCACGTCAGCCGACCTTCACCACAACGCGACGCCAGCCAGGCATAGACATGCCAAACCACCATTATATGCTGGCTCGGCCACTCGCGCCGTGGGGCCGATAACAGGCGGAAATTCCGTCATCCGGTGGTCTCCGTCAGCGCTGGCCCGCGTGGCGGTCAGCGTGTCGTGCGCGGTGCTGCTTCTGAGATCCGTCAGCGCTGCCGGTCAGGATCCCGCGGACAGGAGTAGCGAGGTACCGT
Source organism: uncultured Acidobacteriota bacterium (assembly GCA_963786615.1). Classification (GTDB taxonomy): domain Bacteria; phylum Acidobacteriota; class Vicinamibacteria; order Vicinamibacterales; family 2-12-FULL-66-21; genus CAWAZT01. Next base: position 105,694 of record CAWAZT010000016.1, on the reverse strand, counting down.
GCGCCGCATGCACCGTCGTCAGCCTGACGCCCTCACAAGCGGCGATGGCTCCGGCGAACCTCGCCGGATCACGCGTGTTGCTTCGCATCGCTCGCGGGGGAGCGAGCATCGGTCTGGACGGCCGCCCTAGCCGACCTGCGCGGTCAGGCCGGCCGCGTGGGGTTTCACATCGTCGGCGTCCCTGAAGCGAGTGATTCCGCGCTCGATCAGGCGGGCGACGTGCTGCTGATCGAACTGCGCGGCACTGAATCGGAGAATCTCGCCTATCGACTCAAGGGCTGCCTTTACGCGCGCGCGCGCGGCCAACGACAAGACGACGCTCGTGCTCGCAGCGAGTGATTCCACCCTGCAGTCGCTTCGGGACGACCTCGCGGCCTACGTGGACGCGTTCCTGATCCTCGGGCAGAGCGACGCGCCGGACCGCAACGACAGCAGCCGACGGTGGATCGCAGGTCAGGGGGAGGGCGCGATTGACGCGGTCCAGACGGCGGCGGATCTCGCGAGGCCGGTGAGCGGCGGGAATGCGACGCGCCTGTGGGTGCTCCCGGCCGATGGCGAGCAGGCACGCCGACTGCTCGAGAACCTGGCGGCGCTCCAGGCATGGCTTCCATCAGGCCTTGTCGGCGTCACCGATCGACGCCTGTCGTGCGGGTCCACTCGTTTGCGCACGTATCTCGATCCGCAGACGCTCGACGTGGTCGGCACTGCACGAGGATGTCCGGTCGACGCGCCGATCGACGCGGATGCGCAACAGGCGTCGATCGACCGGCTCGATCTTCCGGGGATGACCCTCGTGCGCGTCCGCAATCCGCAAGGCGACCGGTTCGCCGCCGGAGTGGACGTGACCGGCGCGCGTGAGCTGTCCGTGGAAGAAATCGTCGCGAGACATCAGGCCGCTGCCGCCCGGCAGTCGGCGACGATACGAACGCAGATCTCGACCGGCACCCTCACGCTGACGTTCGAGGCGCCCGGGTTCATCGCGCCGGTGAGCGTCACGTCCGAGACGGTCGTGTTTCAATCCGAGGATCGGACTCGATCTTCAGCAGCGCGACATTCGCGTCAACGGCGTATTGTTCAAGGGCACCGGCGGCGTGCCCCGGCTGCCGATCATCGAGCCTGAACGCGTGGCCGCGCTGCCGCTCGCGATCGCCCTCACCCGTTCGTATCGCTATACGCTGAAGGGACGCGAGACGATCGCCGGTCGTCCGTGCTACGTCGTGGCATTCGCGCCGCGCGAGGCGAACGCGTCGCTCTACGAAGGTCGAGCCTGGATCGCGATGGACGGCTTCGGCCTCGCTCGCGTGTCCGCGGTCCAGACCGGACTGCGCGGTCCGATCACGGCGTCCGAACAGACGGACGACTTCCGCACGACGCCCGACGGCTATTGGCTCCTTGCGCGCTCGGATGTTCGACAGACATATGAAGGAGCGGCGGTCCGTACCCCGATTCATCGCCTGCTCGTCGTCGATCGCCACGAGATCAATCCCGCGGACTTCGACAGGCGCCGCGCGGGCGCGTACGCGTCCACCGACGTGATGCTGCGCGATACGCCCCAGGGCTTTCGCTATCTGAAACGCTCCGCGATCCGATCGAGGACCCGAAGCGCCGGCCGCGGCCGCGGCGACCGAGCCGGTGCTGGCAGGCCGGGCGGACAAGCTTCGCACGCTGGCGTTCGGCGTCCTCGTCGACCCGAACATCTCGCAGCCTCTGCCGTTTGCCGGGCTCAGCTACGTCGATCTCAACCTGTTCAACCGCGGCGCGCAGCTGAATGCCTTCTTCGGAGGAACATTCGGTCAGCTGGCGCTGTCGGCGCCGTCGCTCGGGGGCACGCGCTGGCAGCTCGGCGCGCGCGCGTTCGGAATCGCCTCCTCGTACAACGACCGGGCCTTCGAACAGGGCCGCGAGCTCTACGAGCAGGACATCGAACAGCGGCCCGCGCAGGCCACGGCCTGGCTCCTGCACCCGTTGACGCCGCGTGCCTCGGTCCGTTTCGGCTACGAATGGGACTACACCCACTACGACGCCGGCGATCAGACGGCGCGACGATTCGTGGTTCCCGCGAATCAGGTCGTTCACGCGGTCACGCTCGGGGTGGATCTGCAGCGCGAGGGATGGCAGGCGTCTCTCTGGTGGAGTCCCGCGTGGCGGACCGGCTGGCGTCCATGGGGAGAGCCCGGCACCGAGGACTTCCAGGTCGCCGAAGACCGACTTTCAACGATACGGCGTCAGCGTCTCGCGCTCCGGCGTTCTGCGGCCCGGCCTGACGACGCGCGTGGAAGCAGCCGTCATGGGAGGAGGGAACCTGGATCGATTCAGCAGGTACGCGTTCGGCACCTTCGACAACCGGCTGCACGGCTATCCGTCTGCGCTGATTCGCTACGATCGCGGCGGCGTCCTGCGGACGGCCGTGGCGTGGGCGGCGGCCAAAGCGGTCCGGATCGATGTGTTTGCCGATACCGCGGCCGTTCACGACCCCGGGTTCAGCCACGGCCTTCGCAACTACACGGGCTTCGGTACAGCTTTGGAAGCGCCAGCCCCGTTTCGCACACTTCTGGCGCTCGAGTGGGGCTATGGCCTCCGGGGCGTCAATACTGACGGCAGCCAGGGCACGCACGTGGTCCGACTGACGGGCTACAAGGTCTTCTAGCCCCGTCCGGAGACGCTGCAGCCCAGCGCTAAGGTTGATTCCGATTGCAACGTGTTTCCGGTGGCGCGGCGCGCCCGCGGTGCGTATGATGCGGGGAACATTCCCCGGGGGCCTCGCGATGCGGGTCATCTCAATTGCCACGGCGGTACTCGCGTTGACGATCGGCGTCACTGCGCAGCAGACCTTCCGCTCGGCCGTTGATCTCGTGTACTTCGGCGTCTCCGTGCTCGACAAGCAGGGACGCCCGGTGACCGGCCTCACCAAGGACGACTTCGACGTCTTCGAGAACGGCAAGAAACAGTCGTTGCAGTACTTCGCCGTCGGTGATCCCGACGCGGCGCCGCCGCTGCACCTCGGGTTGCTGCTCGATACCAGCGGCAGCATGAGCGACGATCTCGGCGACGCGCGATCTGCTGCCATCAAGTTCGTCAACACGCTTGGGTACGCGACCGACGTCACGCTGGTCGACTTCGACACCGAAGTTCGCGTGGCGCGGTTCCAGGCCTCCGCGTACGAGCGGCTCGTCGAGCGCGTGCGGATGCGGAAGGCGGATGGATGGACGGCGCTCTACGATGCGATGGGCGTCTATCTGAACGGCGCGCAGGATCAGGATGGCCAGAAGGTCCTCGTGCTGTATACGGACGGCGGCGACACGCGCAGCTCGCTGACCTTCCGCGACGCGCTGGATTTGTTGAAGGCCTCGGACGTCACGGTGTACGCGGTCGGTTATCTCGAGCACCAGTCGTCGAGTGGACGCACCCAGCAGCGTATGGAGCTCGATCGCTTTGCGACGTTGACGGGCGGCCAGGCGTACTTCCCGATGGGCGGCCGGGATCTCGAGGCAACCTTCGACAAGATTCAGCAGGAGATTGCCGCACGCTATTCGCTCGGCTATGTCTCGTCGGACGTGCGCACGGATGGGGCCTGGAGGTCTGTCGAAATCAAGCTGCACCGCCCGGATCTGAAAGGCGTCCGCCTCCGCACGCGCTCTGGCTACTTCGCGCCCTACAAGGGCACCCGCTGACTGGCGTCACCGCCAAGCCTGCAGCCCACCTGTGGTACGATCGTCTGTTGACGTTGGCCCCGCCGGGCCTCGCCGTCTCACGACCATGGCTTCCAGATACGACCGCTTCAAGCTGGTCACCGATTTCGAGCTGCGCGGCGATCAGGCCCGGGCGATCGACGAGATCGTCGAAGGGCTCGAGCGCGGCGACACATCTCAGGTCCTGCTCGGCGTAACCGGGTCGGGGAAGACGTTCACCATGGCGCAGACGATCGCGCGGGTGCACCGCCCGACGCTCGTGATGGCCCACAACAAGACCCTGGCGGCGCAGTTGTATCAGGAATTCCGCCGTTTCTTCCCCGAGAACGCGGTCGAGTACTTCGTCAGCTACTACGACTATTACCAGCCCGAGGCGTACGTTCCGACGACCGACTCGTATATCGAGAAGGAAGCCACGATCAACGACGAGATCGACCGGATGCGCCTGTCGGCCACGCGGTCGCTCTTCGAGCGGCGGGACGTCATCATCGTTGCGAGCGTCTCATGTATCTACGGCCTGGGGTCGCCTGAGGCGTACTACGGGATGATGCTGCCGCTCGAGCGCGGGCAGCGGATCGATCGCGATCAGATCCTCCGCAAGCTGGTCGAGATCCAGTACGAGCGGAACGATCACGACTTCGCCCGCGGTGTGTTCCGGGTCCGTGGCGATATCGTCGAGGTGTACCCGTCCTATGAGGACATCGCGGTGCGCATCGAGCTGTTCGGCGACGAGGTCGACGAGCTGGCCTCGTTCGACCCGCTCACGGGGAAGACGCTCCGGCAGCACGACAAGCTGGCGATTTACCCGAAGACGCATTTCGTCACGCCGCGCGAGCGGACCAAGCAGGCGGTCGAGAGCATCAAGGCCGAGCTGGAGTGGTACCGAACGACGCTGGAGTCCGAAGGGAAGGTCCTCGAAGCCCATCGCCTCCATCAGCGAACCATGTTCGATCTGGAGATGATCAAGGAAATCGGCTACTGCCACGGGATCGAGAACTACGCGCGGCATCTGACGCAGCGCCCTGCCGGCGCGCCGCCGCCGACGCTCCTCGACTATCTGCCGCCCGACGCCCTGACGATCGTGGACGAGAGCCACCAGACCGTCCCGCAGATTCGAGGCATGTATCACGGCGACCGATCCCGGAAGGAAGTGCTCGTGGCGTACGGCTTCCGTCTGCCGTCCGCCCTCGACAACCGGCCGTTGAACTTCGAGGAGTGGGAATCGCGCGTCGGTCAGCTGCTGTTCGTGTCGGCCACGCCGGCGCCCTACGAGCTCCGCCGATCGGGCGGCGCCGTCGTCGAGCAGATCATCCGCCCGACGGGCCTGCTCGATCCGGTCATCGACGTGCGGCCCGTTCGCGGGCAGGTCGACGATCTGCTGGCGGAGATCCGGGATCGCGCGTCACGCGGCGAACGCGTCCTCGTCACGACGCTGACGAAGCGCATGGCCGAGGACCTGACGCAGTACTATCAGGAGCTGGGCGTCAAGGTTCGATACCTGCATTCCGACATCGACACGCTCGAACGCATCGAGATCCTCCGCGACCTGCGTCGTGGTGAGTTCGACGTGCTGGTCGGCATCAACCTGCTGCGCGAAGGTCTGGATCTGCCGGAAGTGTCCCTCGTGGCGATCCTGGACGCTGACAAGGAGGGGTTCCTGCGATCGGCCGGTTCCCTCATCCAGACCGTCGGCCGCGCGGCGCGCAACATCAATGGCCGCGCGATCATGTACGCCGACAAGGAGACTGACTCGATGCGCCAGGCGATCAGCGAGACGAACCGCCGGCGTCAGATCCAGGAGGTCTACAATCGCGAGCACGGCATCACGCCCGCCTCGATCGTCAAGAGCATCGACGACGTCATGACGAGCGTCTACGAGCGGGACTACGTCACCGTCGGCAAGACCGCCGACGACGCCGGGTTGTTCAAGACGCACGGAGAGCTGGAGGCGCACGTGGCCGGCTTGCGCGCGCAGATGCAGGCGGCCGCGGCCAACCTCGAATTCGAGAAGGCCGCATCGCTTCGAGATCGCATCAAGCAGCTCAAGAGCCGCGATCTGGGTCTGGTCGGGAGCCGCCGCTGACGTGACGCCGAAGCTGCAGGAATGGACCAAGGCGGCCCTCCTCGAAGTCCAGGAGTACGTGCGGCTCATCGGCCAGTTCGGCCGCGCCTGTGTCACCCGCCCGATCTACTACCGCGACATCGTCGAGCAGTTCGACGCGATCGGCATCGGATCGCTGACCGTCGTGCTCCTCACCGGTCTGTTCACTGGCATGGTGCTCGCGCTCAATTCGGGATTCACGCTGGATCAGTTCGGCGCGCGGTCGATGATCGGCCGGCTGGTCAGCGCGTCGATGGTGCGCGAGCTCGGGCCGGTGCTCTCGGGGCTGATGGTCGCGGGTCGCGTCGGATCGGGTATCGCCGCGGAGCTCGGGTCCATGACGGTGACCGATCAGATCGCGGCGCTCCGTGCGCTCGGGACCGATCCGGTCCGCAAGCTGGTCGTGCCGCGGATTCTCGCAGGCCTGCTGATGGTCCCGCTCCTGACGGTCATGTCGAGCGCCATCGGGATGGTCGGCGGCTGGATCGTGACGGTGCTGCAATTTCATGTCGCCGGCACCGTCTACTGGAACAGCGTCGTCGCGGGCCTCTACCTGCAGGACGTCTGGATGGGCCTCATCAAGCCGTTCTTTCTCGGCTTCACGATCGTGAGCATCGGGTGTCACGTCGGGCTTCGGACGCGCGGCGGCACACAGGGCGTCGGCCGGGCGACGACGAACGCGGTCGTCGCGAGCTCGGTGGCGGTGATTGCCGTGGACTTCCTCGTCACGAAGCTTCTGATCGTGCTCATGTATTGACGTGCGATGAACGAGCAGCAGACCCGTCCCGCCCTCCTGAACGAGGCCCTCGGTTTCGGCGGCCCGATCATCGTGTTCGACAACGTCGATCTCTCGTTCGACGAGAAGGTGATTCTCCGTCAGGTGAGCTTCACGCTCCAGACCGGCCACACGAAGATCTTCCTGGGCGCGAGCGGCGCGGGAAAGTCCACGATCCTCCGGCTGGCGCTGGGACTCCTGAAGCCGGATGGCGGCCGCATTTTCGTGAACGGTGAACGGATCGACGACATGGACGAAGAGCACCTGATGGCGGTCCGCAACGACCTCGGGATGGTCTTTCAGGAAGGGGCGCTGTTCGACTCGCTCACGGTCCGCGAGAACGTCGGCTACAAGCTGTTCGAGGAGCTCGGATGGCCGATCGACAAGGCGAACGCACGCGTCGCCGAGGTCCTCGGCTTCATCGGTCTCGGAGAATTCATCGATCGGATGCCGTCGGAGTTGTCCGGCGGCCAGCGCCGGCGCGTCGCGATCGCGCGGGCCATGGCCGCCAAGCCCCGCATCCTGCTGTACGACGAGCCGACGACCGGCCTCGATCCCATTACGGCGACGACGGTCGACGAAGAGATCATCAAGCTGCGGGACCTCGAAGGCGTCAGCTCGGTGCTCGTCACGCACCAGCTGCGCGATGCCTTTTATGTCGCCGAGCACAACGCCGTACGCGGTGCCGTCCGGGCCGGACTTCATCCTGGCCGACAGGCAGAAGGCCAACGAGGCCGAGTTCATCATGTTGAAGGACGGCCGGATCGGGTTCGAAGGGAACGCCGACGAGCTGCGCGACGTCGCCAGCTCGCGATCCGTACATCCACGCGTTTCTCTCGTAGAAGGAAGGACACGATGCCACGCACCCGTTCGCTGGCCTGGTCGGAGCTCAAGATCGGCATCCTCGCCGTTTCCGCGCTGGCGCTGGCCGCCTTGATCATCATCGCCGTCGGCGGGCAGAGCGGCTTCTTCTGGGATCGGTATCACCTGAAGACCAAGTTCGACAACGTCCAGGGCCTCAAGAGCGGCGCGATCGTCCGGGTCGCGGGCGTCGAGGTCGGGAAGGTGACCGCCGTGGAGTTCGCCGGACCCTCGGTCGAGATCACCCTGGCGCTGAAGAACGAGATGAAGCCGCGCGTGACGACCGATTCGCGCGCGTCGATCGGTTCGCTCAGCCTGCTCGGCGAGCCCGTCATCGATGTCTCGCCGGCCGCAACGGGGACGCCGCTCAAGGATGGCGACTTCATCCAGCCCGGCCGCGCACAGGGGCAGATTGCCGACGTCGCCGCGAGCGCGAGCGAGGGCATCGATCAGTTGACCGGCCTCTTGAAGGACATCAGGGCCGGGAAGGGATCGGTCGGCAAGCTCTTCACCGACCAACAGCTCTACTCCGACATCGACGCGTTCGTGGAGTCGGCGCAGGTGGTCAGCAGCTATCTCTCAAAGGGCCAGGGCACACTGGGGATGCTCCTGCGGGATCCGGCAGTCCTATCGAAAACTGAACGGCGCGCTTGGCAACCTCGAGGAGGTGACCCAACGGATCAACGCCGGCGAAGGCAGCCTCGGGCGGCTGCTGAACGACGACGCGCTCGCGCGATCGCTGACGTCCGCGTCAGACAACGTGGATCAGATCACCGGTCGGCTCAGCCGAGGCGAGGGCACGGCGGGCAAGCTCCTGACCGAGAAGGAGCTGTACGATCGCGTGAATGGCGTGGCCGCGCGGCTCGAGTCGCTCACGACCGACCTCAGTAAGGGGCAGGGCACAGCCGGCCAGCTGCTGCACGACAAGCAGTTGTATGACAATATGAATGCTGCCGCCAACGAGCTGCGCGGGCTGATTGCCGACGTGCGAAAGGATCCGAAAAAGTACCTCAACGTCAGGGTCAGCATCTTCTAGTCGGACGACAAGCAGGGAGCGACACATGGGACGAGATGATTCCGGAGCCGGTGCCGTCATTGTCGCGTTCGTCCTTGGCGCGGTGACAGGCGCTGCCGTCGCGCTGCTGATGGCGCCGACCACGGGCGAAGAGATGCGGCGGATGCTGGCGTGAGCGTGCCCGCGAAGGGCGCGAGCGGGCGGAAGAAGCGGCGCGTCAGGGACGCGACCTGTGGAACCGTCAGCGCGACACGATCGCCACCGCGTTCGAGCGCGGCAAGGACGCGTACGATCAGGCGCGCACATCCCAGCCGGCGGGCACCCCGTCGTCAGGGGAGGGGCTGTGAACGATTGGAACGGCCTGTTCCTCGGCGTGATTGCACTGGCGACGCTCGTGATGGCGTCGATCCAGATCGGGGCAATCGTGCTCGCGGTACGTCTGGGCCGTCAGGTGGAGCAGCTCGCCGCGACCGTGCAGAACGATATCCGTCCGCTCATCGCCAAGGCGACGATGCTTGCCGACGATGCGTCGAAGGCGGCCGCGCTGGCGGCGGCGCAGGCGCAGAAGATCGATCGCCTGATCACCGATGTCAGCCGGCGCGTGGACGAGACGTCGGCGATCGTCCAGACCGCCATCATCACCCCGGCGCGCGAGGGGATGGCGCTCGTCGCCGCCGTCAAAGCCGGCCTGAGCGCGCTCCGCACCGTGCGTCCCTCCCGCAGCCGCTCCGGCGTGGTCGACGACGAGGACGCCCTGTTCATCGGCTGATTCCCGCCCGCGATTGACGGGCCCTGCCCCGCGTGGTAGAAACGGCCTACCAGAGTTCATTCCGGCACATTTTCCACTGTGGGGGCAGCCAGTCATGGCCAAGACTTCCGTCGGACGGGTGCGGGCAGCCGCATGGGCCGCCGCTTGTGGCGCAGCCCTGCTCATGTCAGGCCCTTCAACGCTGCAGGGCGCGCAGGATTCCAAGTCGGCGGATATCGTGAAGCAGCTGACGCAGCTGCTGGACGCGAAGAAGCTCGATAGCATCGCGGCCCCGGATCCCCAGTCGCCGGGCACCTACGTGGCGGCCTTGTATTTTTCCGGCAGCCAGCTGCTCGTCGTCTCAGCCAAGTATTCGGCCCCGACGCTGCTGAACGACAAGATTTCGAAGAAGGAATACCGCGAGGTCTACATCGATCTGAGCTCGGCGTCAGTCGCCGGATCGAAGCTGTTCGTCATGGATACGAACGCGGACGGCTTGAACTCGAAGCCCGGCGACGATCAGCCGTTCGACACCGTCGATCGCGGATCGTCGCAGTACGCGTTCGATGGGAACTGGAAGAAAGCCAAGATCACCGAGACCGACTACATGAAAGCGTTCGACGAGATCGACACGGCGTACGCGCACGCGATCACGCTGCTGATCGCCCAGGCGAAAGCCGGCTCCTGACGCGTCACATCGCGTCTATTTCAATTCGGTCGCAATGATGCCACTACTGACGTTGCTCTGCCGCAGTCCTCTGCGATAGACTGGCGATCTCCCTCGGAATTGGGCGCTTGGCTCAGCGGTAGAGCATCGCCTTCACACGGCGGGGGTCGCTGGTTCGATTCCAGCAGCGCCCACCAATTCCCAAAACGCATTCGCTTGGTCTCCTGCGTCTACATGCGCCAAGCTCAGGTATCGTGGTATGGTTCACGCCCTGGGGGCATGAGATGAGACGTTCCGCCATCCTCGTGGCCGTCGGATTCGCCGTGCTCGCCGTCGCGTGTGCGGGTCCTCTGAATCCTTCAGGTACTGACACGGCCAAGCTGCACATAGGCGTCGATGGTGCAACGTGCGGCGCCCGGGGCCCATCCTTGTCGTTCAACATTTTCGTTGACGGCACGGACGTGGGTATCACCACTCCTGGTTCCGACGGCATAACCAAGGATGTAGGAATCGGGTCGCACGCGGTTTCGGCGAGGCTCGTGCAAGATCCGACCTATACGCTGGCGCCGCAGATTGTCGACGTGACCAAACCCGGGGTCTCGTTTACGGTTTTCTGTCCCTAAGATCAGAACTCCTCAGCGCCGCTTCTCCGGCACCCGCCGCTGGGCGGCGCCATCGTAGATGTGATCCTTGGGATCGATCTGCCGCATCGGGCGTTCCCGGCCGCGTTCTTCCAGCGCGTGGGCGGTGATGCCCGGCACGCGCGAGATGATGAACAGGGCATTGGCCACTGCCGGCGGAAGGCCGATGTCCCCGCACAGGGCGGCGATCGCGCCGTCGATGTTGATGGGCACGCGCCGTCCGTCGGGAAGCTCGTTGACCGCGAGCTCCACGGCCCGGATCATCTGGATGTGCCCGCCCTCCACCTCGAGCTCCAGCGCCATCTGAAACAATCGCGCCGCGCGCGGGTCGCGCGTGTGGAAGCGGTGGCCGAAGCCCGGGATCGGCTCCTCGCTGTCGACATGCTTCTGCAGGATGTTCAGCGCCGCGTCCCTGTACGTTGATCCACGGCGAACGAGCTCGAGCCCGGTGTCGAGAAACTGCATGCAGCTCTCGATGTCGCCGCCGTGGAAGCGCCCGAATCCCAGCACGCCCGCCGCGACGCACGCCCGCAGGGGCGCGCCGGTGGTGGCGGTGTTCCTGGCGGCCAGCGTCGACGGCGGCGTCGCGCCGTGATCGATGAAGGAGACGAGGATCGCCTCCATCAGGCTGCCGATGCCCGGCGAGGGCACCTCGCCCATCAGCAGCAGGTAGATGGCCTGGCCGAACGTCAGCCGTCCCATGATCTCGTCGAGCGGATAGCCGCGGACGAGAATCTTGTTCGGCTCGATGCAGGTCAGCGCCGTGTGCCACTTGTCGGTCGTCGCGGATGGCGATCGGAAGCGTGCCTCGGACACGACGGCCTCGTCCGATTGGTCGGTGCGGCGTATTCTTGCCATATTCACACCGTGCCGTAAAGGCGATCCCCGAAGTCTCCGAGCCCCGGAACGATGAACTTGTGATCGTTGAGCTCCCGATCGATCGCCGGCGTGTAGATACGAACGCCGGGATGCCGACGTTCGACCAGCTCGACGCCTTCGGGAGCGGTGACGATGCAGATCATCCGGATGTCGCGCGCGCCGGCCCGCACCAGCAGGTCGAGCGCGGCAACGGCGCTCCCGCCCGTGGCCAGCATCGGATCGATCATCAGCACCACGCTGCTTTCGAGGCTGCGCGGCAGCTTCGCATAGTACCTGCGAGGCCACCGCCGTAATCTCGTCGCGCTGGAGGCCGATGTGGCCCACGCGCGCATTCGGAATCAGCTCGAGCACGGCATCCAGCATCCCGAGCCCCGCTCGCAGCACCGGCACGACGACGACGTCGGCGGACACGCGGCGTCCATCCGCCGCGGCGAGCGGCGTCTTGACGGTTACAGGGGCCACCGGCAGATCGCGCGTCGCCTCCGCGGCCAGCAGCAGGCTGATGCGCACCGCCATTCGCCTGAACACCTCCGGCGTGGTCGTCGCATCTCTCAACGTCACGAGCGCGTCATGGACGAGCGGGTGTTCGACCAGATGGACGGACACGGGAAAGACTATACCTCATCACTCTTGTTCGGGGTTCGGGGTTCGGGGGTTCGGGGTTCGAGGTTCGAGGTTCGAGGTTCGAGATAAAATCTGACCCGCATATATGTGTATGGGGCGTCTCTTCCCAATCGTCGTGTGCGCCGTTGCGCTTGGCGCCGTACAACCGGCTGGCCGGCGCGACGTGTCGCTCATCGTCGCGAACGGAATCGTAATCACGGTCGATGCGTCCCGCCGCGTGATCCAGAACGGCTCTATCGCGATCGACGGCCGCGACATCGTCGCAGTGGATACGAGCGATGCCATCGCTGCGCGGTACTCGGGGCGCGATACGGTCGACGCCGCGGGCTCCGTGATCATGCCCGGGCTGATCAACACGCACACCCACGCGCCGATGGTGATGTTCCGCGGGCTCGCGGACGATCTGGCCCTCATGGACTGGCTGCAGGACTACATCTTCCCGGCCGAAGCGAAGACGGTGTCGCCAGAGCTCGTCCGCGCGGGCACGCGTCTCGCGGCGCTCGAGATGATCGAGTCGGGTACGACGACGTACGTCGACATGTACTACTTCGAGGAAGAGATCGCGCGCGCGACGAAGGCGGCAGGATTGCGCGGGGTCCTGGGCGAGACGATCATTCAGTTCCCCGTCCCCGACGCGAAGACACCGGCCGAAGGCATCGCGCGCACCGAGAAATTCATCGACGAGTTCAAAGGCGACGAGTTGATTACGCCCGCCATCGCGCCGCACTCGATGTACACGCTCGACGGCGCGACGTTGAAGGCGTGCCGTGCGCTGGCCGACCGGTTGCACGTTCCGGTCATCATCCATCTCTCGGAAACCACCGATGAAGTGGCCACGGCGAACGAGAAGTATCACGCGACGCCCTCGGAGTACCTCGAGTCGCTGGGCTTCTGGGGTCCGCGGACGATTGCGGCACATGGCGTTCACCTGACGCCGGTCGAGATTCAGATCCTGGCGCGCCGGCACGTCGGTGTCTCGCACAACCCCGAGAGCAACATGAAGCTGGCCAGCGGCGTGGCGCCGGTGCCGGCGATGCGCGCCGCCGGCATTCCCGTCGGCCTGGGCACCGACGGCGCCGCAAGCAACAACGACCTCGACATGTTCGAGGCCATGCGCCAGGCGGCGTTCCTTCACAAGCTGACCTCCGGGGATCCCCGCGCGATTCCCGCCCCGGTCGCGATCGAGATGGCGACGATTGACGGCGCGCGCGTCGCCGGGATGGACCGCGAGATCGGTTCGCTCGAACCAGGAAAGCGTGCCGACGTAATCGTGGTCTCGATGTCGGCCGCACGCCAGACCCCGATGTACGATCCGCTCTCGCACCTCGTCTATGTGACGCGCGGCGACGATGTGCGGACGACGATCGTCAACGGACGGATCGTGATGCGCGACCGCAAGGTTCTGACGCTGAACGCCGATCAGGTGCTGGCGGACGCGCGCGCGCTGGCTCCCCGGGTCCGCGCGGCCGTCAAGAACGACAAGTTGCCGAAGCCATGACCACCACGACCGTCCTCTTGACCTCCGACCAGATCCAGCAGCGGATCCGCACGCTTGCTGCCGAAATCGAGCGCGACTATCCCGCAGGGGAAGAGATCCATCTGGTTGCCGTGCTCAAAGGGGGCTTCATGTTCATGGCGGATCTCGTCCGCGCGATGGGCCCCCATGTCACGATGGACTTCATGGCGGTGTCGAGCTACGGGAAGGGGACGAAGTCGTCTGGCCAGGTTCGCGTCCTGAAAGACCTCGACAGCAGCCTCGAAGGCCGGCACATCATCATCGTCGAAGATATCGTGGACACTGGGCTCACGCTGAGCTATCTCCAGGAGATCCTCAGGGCGCGGGCGCCCAAGAGCCTGAAGACGGCGTGCCTGCTCAGCAAGCCGTCGCGACGCCAGGTGGACGTGCAGGTCGATTACATCGGCTTCACCATCGAGGACAAGTTCGTCGTCGGCTACGGGCTCGACTTCGCTGAGAAGTACCGCAACCTGCCGTACATCGCGGTGCTGGAGCAGTAGGAGCGAAGAGGCGCCCCACGGAGCGGAGTTAGCGGAGTTAGATGAATGACGCGACGGTTCGAGATCATTACCGAGGCGGACGCGCGGCAGATCGAGTACGGCGCAACCGTCGAGCTCGCAGCCGGCGGGCACGTGACGCCTCTGGCGCGAGACACGCTGAATGCGCGTCGCATCTCGGTCGTGCCCGCAGGATCGGTGGATCCGTCGCTCCCGACGGATCTGGCGCCGGCAGCCGACATCCGCCGGATCGCGATTGCGTCCGATCACACGGGCGTGACTCTCAAGAAGGCGATCGTGCAGCATCTGCGCGCGCGCGGGCTGGCGGTCGACGATCTGGGGACCGAGGGCACGACGCCGGTAGACTATCCCGACACGGCCGCGCGTGTGGCGCAGTCCGTTGCGCGGAATGAGGCGGACGCGGGCATCGTGATCGACGGCGCCGGTATCGGGTCGGCCATTGCGGCGAACAAGGTCAAGGGGATCCGGGCGGCGATGTGCACCGACGAAACGCTGGCGAGATACGCGCGCGAGCACAACGGCGCGAACGTGTTGACGCTCGGATCCACATTGCTCGCCGGACCAGACGCGGCGCTTCGCATCGTTGACGTCTGGATCGGCACACCCATGAAGGAGGCGCGCTACATCAGGCGTCTGTTGAAAATCAGGCGGTTGGAGGAGAACTTCTAGCGGCCGGGATCCGGCCCGAGGGACGCGGGATCCGACAAAGAGCATGTTGAACCCACAAGATCTCCAGCGGCTGGTCGAGATCATCACCGAAGAAGTGATCGCGGCCGAGCGTCGGGCGGCGAGCGTGCCGTCGCGATGTGACTGTCATGCGGTGCTGTACGAGTGCTGTCCGGATCGGCTCCGCGGTGTCCTCGACGCGGGCGCGACCCGGATCGGCCTGCACGCGTCCGGTGGCGCCGCGGGCACCGTGGCCTCGATGATCGATCACACGCTCCTCCGACCGGACGCCACACGCGGGGACATCGAGAAGCTGTGCAGGGAAGCGGCGGAGTTTCACTTCGCTACGGTCTGCGTCAATCCTGCCTGGGTTGCGTTGTCCGCGGCGTTGCTGAAGGGCAGCGGCGTCGGCGTCTGTTCCGTTGTCGGCTTCCCCCTCGGCGCCACGACCGCCGACGTCAAACACTACGAGACACGGCGTGCGATTTTCGACGGGGCATCCGAGATCGACATGGTGATCAATATCGGCGCCCTCAAGTCCGGCGACCTCCACGTCGTCGAGCGCGACATCGCTGCCGTCGTGGAGCCCGGTCACGAGGCCGGCGCGATCTGCAAGGTGATCATCGAAGCGGCGTTGCTGACCGACGAGGAGAAGGTTGCCGCGAGCACGCTGGCCAAGGCGGCCGCCGCTGACTTCGTCAAAACGTCGACCGGATTTGCATCCGGCGGCGCTACGGTGGCGGATGTCGAGCTGATGCGCCGCGTAGTCGGCGCAGACATGGGCGTAAAGGCGGCCGGCGGCGTGCGTGACTACGAAGGGTTGAAGGCGATGCTGGCCGCGGGCGCCACGCGTGTCGGCGCCAGCGCCGGCGTGAAGATCGTCCAGGAGTCGCGCGGACAGAAGACGACGGCGTCGGCGTCGTCCTACTGACGAGGTGACGGCGGGGGTACCGCCACCGTCCGCTGGGCTGAGAACATGTGGATGCCGCGTTCGGCCATGGCTTCGGTGATGCGGCGTCGGAGTTCGCGGCCAACCTCCCACTGCTTCTGCGGCGCCGTCTTGATTCGAATCTTGAGCTTCACGCCGTTCTGGTCGAACGAATCCACCCCCCCGATCTCGAGCGGCGCGAGGATGAACGGCTTGAAGTGGTCCTCCTGCTGCAGGTCCGCAGCAATCACCCGGACGAGTGCTGCGACCGCTTCGATGTTCTCGCCGTACGCGACCGGAAGATTGATGACGTAATAGCTGAAGTCCTTGCTGCGATTGGCCAGAGTGGCAATGGCGCCATTGGGAATGACGTGAATCGCCCCTTCCTCGTCCCGCAGCAGCGTCGTCCGCAGCTGGATCGCCTCGACGAGCCCGCCGATTCCGTTGACGGAGACGGAATCGCCGACACGGATCTGGTTCTCGAGGATCAGGAAGAATCCGCCGATCAGATCGCGGACCAGCGTCTGCGCGCCGAATCCCAGCGCGACGCCCACGATGCCCGCACCTGTCAGCGCCGGCGAGATGTCCACGCGGAACTCGCGCAGGACCATCAGCGTCGCGATGCCAACCACGACCGACGTCGTGATGTTTTTGAGCACGCTGCCGAGCGTGCGCGCGCGCTTGGCTCGCTCGAGCGCGTCGAGCCCGGTGCCGAAGCTCACGTCGTGCTCGAACCGCTTTACCCCGATGCTGACGATGCGGATGACCACGTAGGCCATCGAAGCGATGAGCAGCACGCGGAGCCCCGAGTCGAACGTCCACTCGGCGAGCGTCTGCAGGTGGACGCCCGCGGGTGGCCGCACCCCGGCCATCTCGAATGCCGGCACGATCAGGACGCCGAACACCAGCAGAAAGACCACGATGCCGATCAACCGCAGCGGCGTGCGCACCAGCGGGCTGGTTGTCGGCACGGAGTCCCGCAACAGCGCACGCAGAGCGGCGGCGATAGCCTTGCGCGCCAGCCGGGAAGCAATCCAGGCAAGGATGGTCGGGACGACGACCGCCACGACGACCTGCCAGTTCGGGACCTCGACGAAAAGCCGTGTGGACATCACCGATCAGAGAGGCGCAAGCCATGCGCCGGCACTAGTGTATCGCCCTGGGGCGGTATGGGGTATGCGGGATCGGGTTCGCGGGACGAGGACCGAATGGCTAGCGACCACTGTGCCCTTCGGCGCCCAGCGGCGATCGTCGCGTGATTTCGTCGCGCACCGTCCACAGCTCAGGATAGAAGCGCACGTCGATGCGCTTCCCCAGGACCTCGACCGGCGTGCCCTGCGTGCCGATGACGCTGCCGCCGATGATGCGCTCGACGACCTTGAGATGGTGAAAGCGCCAGAGAATCACGCGCTCATCCCACGTCAGCAGCTGCTCGGCACACTGATAGAGATCCTCGGCGTCGTGCGGCCGCTCGTACACCTCGAGGACGGTGACGCCCCGACGTGCGAGAAGGGCTCCGAAGGCGTCACCGAGCGACGGCGAACTTCGATGGACGCGGCGGAATCCGGGTGAATCGAATCCAGCGCCATGCCCGAGAGCGGTGCGGACGACGGCGTAGTCGATGGGGGAGAGATGCTCGAGCAGGTGAATCTGATCGATGACGAGATGCATCACGTCGGTCGCGCGCCGAAGCAGCCGCACCGCCGCCGCAACAGCATCGTCTGCGAGCAGCGCCGTCGCGCGCTCGATCTCGAGACAGGCGAGCTTGAGCCAGAGCTCCGACGCCTGGTGGACGGCCTGGAACAGGTGCTCGTCGTGATGAGCGACCTCGTGCGGCTCTTTCTGCAGCGCCAGGAGCTCGTCGGTGCGCAGGTAGCGCTCGTAGTCCGTTTCGCCGCGCCCCGGCAGGATCGGGCGGCTGCGTTCTTCCATTGTGTAAGCTTAGTCGTAGTGCAGGCCTCAGGCCTGCTGCGCGACCGTCTCGACTTTCAATGAGGCGCCTGCGTGCAGTGGCAGGCGCAGGCTGGCGCGGCAACCGATCCGATCGTCGCGATTCGCGAGGATCAGGCTGCCGCCGTGCGCTTCGGCGATCTGCCGGCTGAGGACCAGGCCGATACCCGAGCCTCCAGGCTTGGTCGTGAAGAACGGCACGAACAGGTTGCCAGTGTTGGAGAGGCCCGGCCCTTCGTCCTCGACCCAGAGCTCCATGGTCGGCGGGGACGATCCCGGAAGCCGCTGCCACCCGATCCGCACGCCTCCACCGGTCTCCCTCACTGCATCGACGGCGTTCCGCAACAGGTTGATGAGCACCTGCTCGAGCTGGTCGCTGTCGCCCTGAATCGTCAGTCGGGGGCCACCCGCGTTTTCGATGTTGTGCCCCTTCTCCAGCGCCACGACGCGATCGATTACCGCGCCGACGTCGAGCGCCGCGAACTTCGGTGGCGGCAGCTTCGCAAGGCGCGCGTACGCGCTCATGAACCGGCTGAGCGACTCCGCGCGCGAGCCGATCACTCCCAGGCCTCGCTGCACGTCGTCGCGCCAATCGGACGCCGGCGGGTCGCGCTCGACAATCGTCGAGAGGCTTCCGGCAATCGACTTGATGGGCGCGAGCGAGTTGTTCATCTCGTGGCCGATGACGCGTATGAGGCGCTGCCACGCCTGTCGCTCTTCTTCGCGCAGCGGCTGGCTCAAGTCGGAGAGCACCAGCAGCTCGTGCGGCAGCCCGCCCTGACGGAAGGAGCTGCGCCGGATTTCCCAGCGCCCGACGCCGCCGGGGAAGGCGGTGTTGATGACGCGCGGGGCCTCGCCGCCCAGGCAGTCCTGCAGGCCGATCTCGTCGGCCCGGCGGCCGAGCAGCCGCTCGGCGCGTTGACTGAGGAGCCGCGCACCGGCCTGGTTGACGAACTTGAGCTCCTGATCCTCGTCGAAGGTGAAGACCGCGACGTCGATCTCCGCCATCACTTTCCTGAGCAGCGTCGTGGCTTCCAGCGCATCCAGGCGCTGATGGCGGAGTGTCTCCACCAGCGTGTTCACCTCGATCAGGACTTCGCCAAGCGCATCACCGCCACGAGCGCCGCGCGCGCGAATGGAGAAGTCCCCCTCGCCGAGGGCGGCGAGGAGATTCGAGAGCGTCTGCAGGGGAAGCACGACACGCTCGCGCAGCGCGAACGCGAAGCCGAGACAGAACGCGACGATGACGACGGTGAGGGTCCACTGGACCTTGGGCGTGAAGTCGCCCGTCCACAGGAAGATGAGCGAGATGAGCGCGCCGGGCAGCGCCGACGCGAACGCCATCAGCAGGATGCGCCGATCGTGGCTGAGGCGGGGCTCCCGGGGTCTGGCTGTCGCCATGAAAATGCTAAATGTTCAATGCGAAATGTCGAATGCCGGAAACCGAGTCACTCAACATTCAGCATTGAACATTCAACATCTTACAGCCCGTAGCGCTGGAGGCGCCGGTATAGCGCGCTGCGGCTCAGGCCGAGGGCCTTGGCGGCCTGGCTGACGTTGCCGTCGAAGCGCGTCATGGCTTTCTTGATCAGGAAGCACTCGACGTCCTCGAGGCTCATGTCCTCGAGGCGTCCGCCGCCGTCCTTGCCCGTGCGAAGGCCGAGGTCGGCCTGCTTCACCAGCGGGCCCTGCGCCATCAGCACGGCGCGTTCGACGGCGTGATCGAGCTCCCGGACGTTGCCGGGCCAGCCGTGCTCCAGCAGGATTTGCATGGCGCCGCTCTCGAAGCCGGTCAGCCGCTTGCGATAGCGCTGCGCGTGCTGCCGGAGAAAGTGCTGCGCCAGGAGCGGGAGATCCTCGCGGCGATCGCGGAGCGGCGGCAGCCGGATTTCAATCGTGTTCAGGCGGAACAGCAGGTCCTGACGGAATCGGCCGCCGGCGACTTCCTCGGTGATTGCAGCGTTCGTGGCGGAGATAATCCGGACATCGACACGTCGCGTCCGTGATGATCCCAGCCGCTCGAACTCGCCGGTCTCGATCACGCGCAGCAGCTTCGCCTGCTGGCTGAGCGGCACGTTGGCGATCTCGTCGAGGAACAGTGTCCCCTGATCGGCGAGCTCGAATCGCCCGACCCGATCGCTCTTGGCGTCGGTGAACGCGCCGCGGACGTGGCCGAAGAGCTCGCTCTCGAAGACGCCTTCCGATACGCCGCCGGAATTCACGATCACCATCGGTCGCGACGCGCGGCTCGAGACGGCATGCAGCGCGCGCGCGACGACGCCCTTACCGGTGCCGTTCTCGCCGAGCACGAGGACGTTCGCGTCGGACGGACCGACACGCGAGATCACCTGGAGCACGTTCTGCATCGCCCCGGACTCGGCGATCAGCTTGGGCATGCCTTCGCCGCGCAGCAGAGAGTTTTCAGCTTCGAGCCGCTGTCCCTTGCGAAGCGCCTGGCTCAGCTCGATCTGCGTGCGGATGATCGCCAGCAGACGCGCGTTGTCCCAGGGTTTCTGGATGAAGTCCCGCGCGCCGCGGCGCATCGCCTCGACCGCCACTTCGACGCTGCCCCACGCGGTCATCACGACGACCGGCAGCGTGGGATCGATGCCCTGGATCCGCGACAGAAGATTCAGCCCCTCTTCGCCCGATGTCGTGTCGCGAGCGTAGTTGAGATCGATGAGCGCGACGTCGAACTCGCGCGCCTCGATTGCCGCCAGCACGCCAGCCGGCGACGAGGCGGTCTCGAGGTGGAACCCTTCAGCCTTGAGCAGGAGGCGAAGCGCCTCGAGCACGTCCGACTGATCGTCGGCAATCAGCACGCGTGGTTCGGCCGGCCGCGCCCCGTGGCGCAGGTGCTCAGGGGAGTCGTTGCGATGTTCCTTGAGGTGGTCGGTGATCAACATGGCATCGGGTTCGGGGTCAAATGTTCAGGGTTGGCTCTAATCGGTTCTCAACGCGATGAGCGGGTCGATGCGCGTCGCGCGGCGAGCGGGCACGTAGGTGGCCAGCAACGCGATAGCGCCCAGGCCGGCGGCGGTCACGATGAACGTTGCCGGATCGTGCGGACTCACGCCGGCGAAGAGCGCCTGGCTGAAGCTCGAGACGACATACGCGACGACGAGGCCAACCGCGAGGCCCGCCCCCACCAGGATCATGCCGTGGCCCAGCACGAGGGCGAGCACGCTCGACGGCCGCGCGCCCAGCGCCATCCGCACGCCGATCTCGCGGGTGCGCTGCGAGACCGAATAGCTCGCCACGCCGTACAGGCCAATCGCCGCGAGCAGCAGCGCCAGTACGCCGAAGATCGCCCAGCAGCACGACGTTCATCTTCTGGGGCTGCAGCGACTGTCCGACCTGCTCCTCGAGCGTGCGGACGTCGAAGAGCGAAAGGGTTGGATCGAGCTGCTGGACCTCGCGCCGAACCGGCGCCGCCAGCGACGCGGCGTCGCCGGCCGATCGCACGTGAAGCGTGCCCGCCGGGGTGTAGTCCTGCAGGAGCGGCTGATAGATGAACGGCAGCGGCTCCTCGGCCACGCCGTTGTACTTGCTGTCGCGTGCCACGCCGATCACCGTGGTGTAGTCGGCGTCGCCGAAGAACTTGAAGCGCTTGCCGAGCGCTTCTTCTCCCTTCCAGAACTGCTGCGCCATCGTCTGATTGACGACGACGACTTTGGGTGACGTGAGGGTGTCGGCGCGGGTGAAGTCCCGGCCGTGCAGGATCGGGATGCCTATCGTCTGGAAGTAGCCGAGGCCGACCGTGTTCACCTGCACGAGAATGCGGTCGCGTGTGGTGGTGTCGGCACCTTCCGGAAAGACGCTTCGGGAGATGCCCCCGGCGAGTGGAGCGCTCTGCGCGATGGCCGCGCCGCGGACGCCTGGGAGCGCGCCGACACGCTCGACGAGCTGATCGTAGAAGACGCCGCCACGCTCGGGTGTGTAGCCTTCCCGACCCAGGTTGAAGTCCATGACCAGCACGCCCTTCGTCTCGAACCCCGGGTCGATGGCCTGCGCGTGGTTGCAGATCGCGCAGGAACAGGCCGGCTGCAATCAGTGAGACGAGCGAGGCGGCCACCTGGAGGACGACGAGGATCTGCCGGAGGCTCAAGAAGCCGAGAAGGCCGCGTGCGCCCGCGCCTGAGGGCACGAGCTCGTTCTTCAGGACCGGCACGACGTCGGCCCTCGAGGCCTGGAGCGCCGGCGCCAGGCCGAAGAGGATACCCGTCAAGACCGCGAGCGCCGCCGTGAAGATCAACACGCGCGTGTCGAGCGCCAGCGTGTCGTCGACGGGGAAGGGCAGCGGCAGCTTGGCCGCGACGATGGCGTTCAACGTCCAGTAGGCAATCAGCAGCCCCGCCGCGCCACCGAGAATCGACAGCATCACGCTCTCGGTGAGCAGCTGCCTGATCAGCCGCGAGCGCTTCGCGCCCAGCGCGAGCCGGATGGCCACTTCTCGACGACGCTTCGACGCGCGCGCGAGCAGGAGGTTGGCGATGTTGATGCACGCGATCAAGAGGACGATCCCGACGACCACCATCAACATCGACGAGAGCTGCACGACGAGGTTGGGACCCTGCCCGTTCGGATTGAGCCGTGCGTCGAGCAACGGAACGGCGGTTGCGCTCCGTCCTTTGTTGTCGACCGGGAACGTGCGTTCGAGATTGGCAAAGACCGCGCGCAGGTTCGACCGCGCCTGTTCGATCGTCGTGCCCGGCTTGAGGCGGCCGAAGCCAAACAGGAACAGACCGCGTCGCGTGTCGTACCAGTCGAAGCCCGGCTGCGCGACCAGGTGCATCGAGATCGGGAGCCAGACGGACGGCCCACCGCCGAGCAGCGTGCCGGAGAAGTTCTTCGGGGCGACGCCGACGATCGTGAACGGCGTTCGATTGAGTGTGATCGTCTTGCCGACGATCTGCGGATCCGAGCCGAGACTGCGCTGCCAGAAACCCTGGCTGAGCACCGCCACTGGCGTGGCCTTGGCCTCCTCCTCCGGGAGGAACCCCCGGCCGAGCGCCGGCTGGGTCCCGAGGAGCGAGAAGTAGTTGCTGGTGACGAGCTGCGACGGGATCTGTTCGGAGTCCTTCCCCGCGCTGTAGTTCACCGCGGCGAAGGTGAACGCCCCCATGTCGGTGAACGCGGCGTTCTGCGCGCGCAGGTCCTTGAAATTGAGGTGCGAAATCGGCAGGTTGCCGGGGTTGCGCTGATCCGTCGTCGAGACCGCGGCCAGCGACACCGCGTCGGTCACCGGCAACGGACGCAGCAGCACGGCGTTGATCAGGCTGAAGATGGCCGTATTGGCGCCGATGCCGAGCGCGAGCGACAGGACCGCGACGAGGGTGAATCCCGGGACTCTTCACGAGCATCCGGAGGCCGTACTTCAGGTCTTGAAGAAGCATGAAATCAGCCCTCAGCTACCAGCCGCTCAGCTCTCAGCTCTCGGCCGTCAGCTCTTGAGCGCCCGGAGGGTGGAGCGCTATCAGCTGACGACTGTCAGCTGATAGCTGTCTGCTGTCAGTGCGCGATGTCGAATCCGCTCTCTTCCAGCTCGCGCTCGCCCTTCTTGCTGCCGTCTTCTTCCACGACGCGACCGTCGAAGAGGTGAATCGAACGGTCCGCGTGGCGCGCGTAGCGCGGGTCGTGGGTGACCATGCAGATGGTGGCGCCTTCACGGTGCAGCTCGCGGAGCAGCTCCATCACGGCCTCGCCGTTCTTCGAGTCGAGGTTTCCGGTCGGCTCGTCCGCGAGCAGGATCGAGGGGGAGCCGGCGACCGCGCGGGCGACCGCGACGCGCTGCTGCTGACCGCCCGAGAGCTGGCTGGGGAGGTGCTTGGCGCGATGGGCCATGCCGACCTTCTCGAGCGCGGCCATGACGCGTTCCTTGCGCTCCGTCGACTTCATCCCGCGATACGTGAGCGGCAGCTCGACGTTCTCGTAGACGTTCAAGTCGCCAATCAGGTTGAAGCTCTGAAAGATGAACCCGATCTCGCGATTGCGCACGCGCGCGCGCTCGGAGAGCGGCAGGTCCGCGACTTCCTTGCCGTTCAGGACGTACTTGCCTTCGGTGGGGGAGTCGAGCAGGCCAAGGATGGACAGCAGCGTCGACTTGCCGCATCCCGATGGACCCGCGATGGCGATGTATTCGCCGCTCTTGATCTCCAGGTGGATGCCCGCCAGGGCATGGGTCTCGACCTCGTCGGTGAAGAACACCTTCGTGACGCCGTTGAGGTTGATGAGCGGTTGCGCGGACGTGTTCATCGTGGCTCCTTTGCCAGCTCTCAGCTGACAGCTGCTCGGCTGTCAGCTACTTCAGTTGCACTCTGTTGAACGAGTCGGTACTGGGACATGTCGGACAGAATCACCTGATCCCCCGGCTGCAGCCCCTCGACGATTTCAATCGTGTTCACCGAGGCCCGACCCAGCTTCACCGGCGTCGAAATCGCTTCGCCGCTGGGCAGCACCTTGAAGATGCTGACCGTGCTGTTCTCCTGGCCGAATGCCGGACGGCCCACGTTGATGATGTTGTCCAGCTTCTCGAGCTGGATAGTGCCGTCCACGCTCAAGTCCGGTCGCGAACCCATCGGCATCGGGCCATCCATGCTGACGTCGACACCGACGGTGCCGCCCTGGGACGCCGCGTCGATGCGTGTGACGTGCCCTTTGACGACTCCGTTGCGTGTATCGACCTCGGCGTACTGGCCGATGCGAATGTCCCTGGTCTGCGTTTCCGCGATTCTCAACTCCGCCTTCAGGAGCGAGGGATTGGCAACGCGCGCGAGATTGCTTCCCGGGGTGACCGACGATCCGCGCTCGAGTTGCGTCGTCGGATTGCTGCAGACGCACTGGAGGACACCTTCCATGCCTGCCTTGACCTTCAGATCCTCGAGCTGCTTGCGCCGCAGCTCCCACGCCGTCTTCTTCTGATTCACGTCCGCTTCCTGCGGAGCGACCTGGGACTTGACGCCCAGCCGAGAGATTTCCAGCCGCCGCTGGGCGAGCGTGAGCCGATTTTTCAACTCCTCGGTCGCGCCGCGCTTCTGTTTCAGCGTCAATTCGGAGATGAGCCCCTCTTTGAACAGGGACTCATTCGCTTCCAGGTCGAGCGCGGCCTGTTTGTAGAGCGCTTCGATGTTGGCGGTGTCAGCTTCCTGGCTGAGAAGCGCACTCTGCAGCTCCGCCTTCCGGTTCTCGAACGCCGCCAGTGCCGACTGGTAGGCGAGTTGGGCCTCCGTGACGGTCTGTGTCAGCTCTGGATTGCTCAGCTCGAGGATCACCGAATCCGGCGTGACCGGCGCGCCCGAGCGAAGAAGGATGCGCTCGACGCGGCCGCTGGTCTGGGCCGGGAGCCACCGGATGTCTTCGGGCACGAGCGTGCCGGAGCCTCGAACCTGCCGCAGCATCGGTCCGCGCTTGACGGTATCGATCCAGACGACCGCGCGGTCCACACTGGGCGCCGCCGGCTTGAGGCGGGAGACTCCGACCGAAATCAGAGCAATCACCGCGATGGCGACGCCGCCGTAGATGGCGCGCCGAATCTTTTTCTTCCGTGCCTGCGAAGGACGTGCGATATCAACCATTGAAAACTGCCTCTGTTGTGTCCTGGAGGTCGCGCGTCAGGCGCAGCCGGACTCCTTCCAGTCAGAACAGATAAGCCAAACCTCGTGCCATGCAACTCGTCACGAGAACACCCTTTATTTCAATGGCTTACGATATGACTGCGGGGATGCGCTGCGACGCTGACTGACCGGTGCTGGCATCGATTCGTCCCAGTTCCGAACAGCAGATTTAGACCCAAACCGCCCGGGAATGGACAATTGGACGAAAACGGCACCCTACAGGTTTGCAATAAGTTAGGGAAAAATAATTTGGTTTGACAAAATAATTGAAACTGTTTCATCCTACCCCCGAATGGCCCACGCGAACGACCCGGTGCCGACGCCGTTCAGGCGGTCCTGACCCTGTATCCCCGGATCTATTTCGCCTGCCACACCCGCCACGTTCGCGATCCGCAGACCCAGCGTCTCCTCAGCCGCCATCAGGCGAGCGTCCTCGATCACCTCGATGAGATCGAGCCGACGACCCTCGTGGATCTGTCGCGCCACATGGGGGTGACGCCCGGCACGATGTCCGTCGCCATCGATCGCCTCGAGCGCAAGGGATACGTCGTGCGGCTCCGCGACGCGGCCGATCGACGCAAGGTCCACGTCCGCCTGACGTCAGCTGGCGTGCGCGTCCGGGACGCCTCGTCGGTCCTCGACCCGGCGCGTGTCGAGGCGCTCGTCACGCGCCTGTCGGCCGCCGATCGCGCGCGCGCGATTGCGGGGCTGACGCTGCTGGCCGACGCCGCCCAGGCTCAGATGCATGCCGCCGCGGCGGCGCGCCCGCACCCGGGCAGTGCCGAAGGAGGCGCACGATGATTCGATGGGCAACTTGGATACTCGTCACCCTCGGCGGCCTGGTTGCGGTCATCGCCCTGATAGGGGCCAGCCTTCCGAAAAAACATTCGGCGTCGCGGACGGCGCGCGTCCCGCTGCCACCGGAGACGCTGTTCTCGATTCTGGCGGATGTGAACGGATATCCGACATGGCGTCCGCAGCTGAAACGACTCGAGCGGCTTCCCGATCGCCATGGCCTGCCTGCGTGGGTGGAGACGACGAGCACGGGACGCCTTCCCATGGCGTTTGAGCGCATGGAGCGTCCGGGACTGCTCGTGGGACGTATCACGGACGTGACCCTGGCTTTTGGCGGCACCTGGACGTATCGGATCGTCCCGGCCGCAGCCGGCTCGGAGCTTACGATCACGGAGGACGGCGAGGTCTACAATCCCATCTTCAGGTTCATGTCGCGCTTCGTCTTTGGCCACACCGCGACAATCGACGGATTTCTCGCGGATCTCCTGACGAAAACGGTCGGTTCGTCTTCTTTGGCCTCACGGTAGGATTCGATGAAGATGCCCGTGAAACGTCCGCCGACCAACGACGCCTGCGCGGCCAGCACCAAGAGCCGGATCGACAAGCTCGGTGTGAAGGACGGGCACGACGTGCTGGTCCTCGGCATCGAGGACGACGTCGCATTCATGGCGGAGTTGCGAGAACGGGGCGCGCGCACGCGAACGTCGGGCCGCAGGCCTGCCGACGTGATCTTTGCCGCCTTCCGTCATCGCGACGATCTGCGCCGGCTCGCGCCGCTGGTGCCTCGGCTGCAGCCGGACGGCATGCTCTGGACGCTCCGGCCGAAAGGATCGAAGGATCTCACCGAGCAGGAGATGATGCGCGCGGGTCAGACGGCCGGTCTCGTGGACGTCAAGGTCGTGAGCTTTTCCGAGACGCTGACAGCCGAGAAATTCGTCGTTCCGGTGGCGCGCCGGGCAGCCCATCGACGGCCGCAGTCGGGTCAACAGTAGAGGTCCTGCCGGCAGTGGCGGAGGAAACCGTGAACAATGGAATAATGGCGCCCGATATGAGCGACATCAGCGACCGGCTGCTCAACGATCTGGTGGACGCGGTCAAGGAGACGCTTCGCAAGGAGCAGTCCGACCGGCTGCGCGACGTCTATCTCATCGGCGACATCGACAAGGACAGCGCGCGCGGCGTCATCGAACGCCTGCGGGAGCTGGCCAACGACAGCCAGCGGCCCATCACCCTGTACATCAACAGCGCCGGCGGCAACGTGACCGACGGTCTCGCGATTCACGATGCCGTGCGCCACCTCGTCTCGCGCGGCGTCGAGATCACCATCATCGTGCAGGGCATGGCCTACTCGATGGGGTCGGTCGTGTTGCAGGCGGCCAGCACGGGCCGGCGGCTCGCCTTTCCACACTCGTGGATCATGATTCACGAGCCGGCGAAATGGGCGGGATGGCAATCGACGACCGCGGCCGCGCAGCATCTCGATCGGCTGAAGCAGATGCAGAGTCAGATCTACCGCATCCTGGCGGATCGGTCGGCGAAGCCGCTCCGGCAGATCATCCGCGACACCAAGCGGACCGACTTCTATCTCGACGCGGCGAAGGCGAAGGAGTACGGCTTGATCGACGACGTGCTCGGCGATCCGGCGGTCCCGGTGACCGAGGCTCGGGTAACGTCTGAGTCGATGGATGCGGGCTAGCCGCCCGCCGACATGCTGAGCCTCGACGACCTCGGCTGGTCGCCGCGTCTGGAGGCCGCTTTCGCCGAGCATCGGTCCGCGGGTCTCTCGCCGGCACGCGTCAGCCTCGAACACACGCACATCTATCGCGTTCTCACGCCAGACGGCGAGCGGCTCGCCCGCGTCTCGGGGCGCCTGCGGCACGACGCGCTCGAACGCGCAGATTTTCCGGCCGTCGGCGACTGGGTGGCCATCGATCCGCCGCAGCCGGACGCCGACGCGCGCATCCGCGCGGTGCTGCCCCGATCCAGCCGGTTCTCGCGCCGGGCGGCAGGCGATCCGACCGAGGAGCAGGTGCTCGCCGCCAACATCGACATCGCCTTTCTCGTCTCGGGCCTGGACTTCGATTTCAACCCGCGACGAATCGAGCGTTATTTGCTGACCGCCTGGGACAGCGGCGCCGCGCCAATCATCGTGCTGAACAAGGCGGACCTCGTCGACGCCCCGCACACCTTCGTCGAGCAGGTTGCCGCGTCGGCCCGAGGCGTTCCCGTCGTCGTCGTGTCCGCCAAGTGGCCCGAGTCGATGGGTGTGCTCCGCGAGCATCTTGGACGAGGCACGACGGCGGTGCTGCTTGGGTCGTCCGGCGTCGGCAAGTCGTCGATCGCGAATGCGCTGATCGGCGAAGACCTGCTTCGCACGCGCGAGGTCCGCACGAGCGACAGCCGCGGACGCCATACCAGTACCAACCGGCAGATGATTCTCGTGCCGGGCGGCGGCATCCTCATCGACACGCCGGGCATGCGTGAGCTGCAGCTGTGGGACACGAGCGAGGCGCTCGGGAGCGCGTTTGCCGACGTCGACGCCCTGGCAGGATCGTGCCGCTTTCGTGACTGCCGGCATCAGGGCGAGCCGGGTTGCGCCGTCGCAGACGCGGTCGCCGACGGACGGCTCGACGCCGGCCGCCTCGAGAGCTATCGCAAGCTGCACCTGGAGCAGGAGTTCCGCGCGCGTCAGCAGGACGTCCACGCGCAACTCGAACAGAAGCGGCGGTTCAAGATCGTGACGAAGGCCGCGAACAAGCGGATCAAAGAGAAGGAATAGCGCAGCTGCCCGGCGCGCGCTGACTGAACACCACCCCCCGTCTACCGGTCGACAACCGCCGTTCACCGAAACCGATCGTCCCCGTTCGCGGCGGTTCCGTATGCTCCCACCAGCATGGCCACACACCCCGACGTCCTGTCGATTACGGCCGCCCGCAAGCGATTCGGCGACGTGGCGGCGCTCGACGGCGCGACGCTGTCGCTGCGTGAAGGGGAACTGCTCGCGCTGCTTGGCCCCAACGGCGCCGGGAAGACGACGCTGATTCGCGCGATCGCGGGACGGGTGGCGCTCGACGAGGGCGAGATTCGCCTCTTCGACAGGCCCATCGAGGGTCGCCGCACGTCACCGGGGCTGGGCATCGTTCCGCAGGAGCTCGCGGTCTACCCGCTGCTCAGCGCGCGCGAGAATCTCGAAGCGTTCGGCCGGCTGCAGGGACTCTCGCGCGGCGATCTGGCCGGCCGCGTCAAGTGGGCGCTGACCGTCGCCGCGCTCGACGACCGCATGCACGAGCCGGTCAAGCAGTTCTCCGGAGGGATGAAGCGTCGGCTGAACATCGCCTGCGGCGTGCTGCATCGCCCGCGCGTCGTTCTGCTCGACGAGCCGACGGTCGGCGTCGATCCGCAGAGCCGCGAGCGCATCTACGACATGTTGACCGAGCTGACGCGCGAGGGCGTGTCGTTGCTGCTGACCACGCACCATCTGGAGGAGGCCGAAGCGCGCTGTTCGCGGACGGTGATCATCGACCGGGGGCGCGTCATCGCATCCGGCACGCTGGCCGAGCTCGTCGATCGCACGGTCGGCCGGCATCGGATCGTGACGCTTCGATTGAACACGGTGCCGACGTTGCTCCCGCCGGGCGTGGGTCTCGTTCCGGAGGATCCCCGGCTGCTGCGCGCGCGCGTCTCGAACGTCGCGCAGGAGCTCCCGGCCCTGCTCTCCGCCGTGGGCGCGCAAGGAGCCGAGATCGAGGACGTCGAGGTCCGGGGGCCGAGCCTGCAGTCGGTGTTCATCCATCTGACGGGAAGGGAGCTGAGGGAATGATGTCGACGCTGCTGAAGATCAGCTGGACGAACCTGAAACGCGATCGCGTC
The DNA here is from genome assembly GCA_963786615.1 of uncultured Acidobacteriota bacterium. Lineage (GTDB taxonomy): Bacteria > Acidobacteriota > Vicinamibacteria > Vicinamibacterales > 2-12-FULL-66-21 > CAWAZT01. Next base: position 75,838 of record CAWAZT010000016.1, on the reverse strand, counting down.
GCGCAGATGCTCGCGTTCCTGCTGCCGCTGATCTTCTTTTCGATCTTCGCGACCGTCTTCGGCAATCAGGCCAACGCGTCGACCGCCCGCATTCGCGTCGCCATCGTCGACGAGGACGACAGCGAGTTGAGCCGCCGGATCGTCGCCGGCCTGCGCACCGAGAAGAGTCTGCGCGCGCGCACCACGCCGGACGAGGATGGCAAGGGCGCGAAGCTCGATCGCGCCGCCGCGGAGAAACTGGTGCGCGACGGTGACGTTCCCGTCGCGATCGTTCTTCCGCACGGATTCGGCACGGGCGCTGCGGCGTTCGGACGATCCGACACGGCGCCGCACGTGCAGCTTCTCGCCGACGTGTCCGACCGGATCGCGCCGCAGATGGTTCATGGGCTGCTGCAGAAAGTGGCGATGACGTCAGCGCCAGACATCCTGATGCAGGGTGGCCTCACCCAGTTCGAACGATACGCGGGGGCGATGACGCCGGAACAGCGCGCGGCGGTGACGGGCTGGCTCTCCCAGCTGGCGCCGGCCGCTCCCGGCGCGGCGACCACCACATCGAACAGCGCGGCGAACGGCGTGTTCGGCATTGCCATCGACACCGTGGACGTGATGCGGCAAGGCAATCGCGAGAGCCTCATCTCGTTCTACGCTGCGGGTATCGGCGTCATGTTCCTGCTGTTCTCGATGTCCGGCGCGAGCGGAGCGCTGCTCGACGAGGTCGATTCAGGTACGCTCGATCGCGTGCTCTCCACGCGCGTCGGCATGGGCGGTCTGCTCGCGGGCAAGTGGCTGTTCCTGACGTTGATGGGCGTCGGCCAGCTGACGCTCATGTTTCTCTGGGGACGACTCGCGTTCGGCCTCGATCTCTTTCACCACGTACCCGGCTTCATCGTGATGACCGCCTTCACCGCGGCCGCGGCCGCCAGTTTCGGTCTGGTCCTCGCGACCGCCGCGCGCACGCGCGCCCAGCTCTCCGGCATGGCGACGATCATCATCCTGATCATGTCGTCGGTGGGCGGCAGCATGTTTCCGCGGTTCCTGATGAGCGACACGATGCAGAAGATGGGCCTCGTGACGTTCAACGCGTGGGCGCTCGACGGGTACTTGAAGGTGTTCTGGCGCAATGCGCCCCTTCAGGCCCTCTGGCCTCAGCTTCTGGTGCTCGCAGCGCTGACGGCCGTGTTCCTGGGGATTGCGCGAACACTGGCCAGGCGGTGGGAAGCAGCGTAGCGGATCGCAGATGTCTGATGCCGGCGAACCGATCTGACATCTGACATCTGACATCTGTCATCCGTCATCCGCTCACGATTTGCTCTTCGCTGAGCGCGATGCCGAACCGTTCCGCCATGCGGTACAGCGTCCGGCGATCGATGCCGAGCACTTCCGCGGCGCGCGTCCGGTTGCCTCCGACCTGCTCGATCACATGCAGGAGATAGCGGCGCTCGATCTCGTCGAGCGAGGGCAGGTCGACGAAGAGGCGCTCGTGCAGGTCGGGTTCGCTCGCCGCGCGGAACGGCAGATCGTCCACGTCGATCGTCGAACCGCGGCTGAAGACAACGAGGCGCTCGATCGTGTTCTCCAGCTCGCGCACGTTGCCCGGCCAGCGATACCCGGTCAGCGCCGCCACGGCAGCGGGCGTCAGATCGACGCGGCGGCCGGCGCGGCGTGCAGGCGTTGTGCAGGAACGTCTCGATCAGCAGCGGGATGTCCTCGCGACGGTCGCGGAGCGCCGGTACCTGGATGACGATGACGCTGAGGCGATAGAAGAGATCCTGACGGAATCGCTGCTGCGCGACCTCGCGATCGAGATCCACGTTGGTTGCCGCCACCACGCGCACGTCCACGCGCACCATGCGGCTCGCGCCGACCGGGCGTACCTCGCCTTCCTGGAGCACGCGAAGCAGCTTCACTTGCAAGGCGGGTGAGGTCTCGCCGACCTCGTCGAGGAACACCGTGCCGCCGTTGGCCTGTTCGAAGATCCCCTTGGTATCGGTTATGGCGCCGGTGAAGGATCCACGCGTGTGGCCGAACAGCTCGGACTCGAGGACGCTCTCCGTGAGCGCGCCACAGTTGATCGGCACGAACGGGCGCGCCGCGCGGCGGCCGTTCGCGTGAATCGCCCGCGCGACCAGCTCCTTTCCCGTGCCGCTCTCACCCGCGATCAGCACCGGCGCCGTGGCGTTGGCCGCGTGCGCAATCTGCTTGTACACCCCGAGCATGCCGGCCGTGCGCCCGATCAGACCCGCCGCAGGCAGCTCGAGGTGTGGTCGCGGGGTCGGCGCAGGCGCCGCCGCGTCCGCGAGCGCGCGCTCGACCGTCGCCTTCACCTCGGTGATGTTGAACGGCTTGCTGATGTAGTCGTACGCGCCGGCGCGCACCGCTTCGATGGCGGTCTGCAGCGTCCCGAAGCCGCTGATGAGCACCACGTGACCCGATGGATTGCCCGTCTTGAACGCGCGGAGCACGTCCATCCCGTTCTGCGGCGAATCCAGGTTGATGTCGGAGATGAGCAGATCGAACGGCTCCCGCGCGAGCCGCAGCGCCTCGTCAGCCCGCTGGGTGGTCCGAATATCCCGGTCCGCCTCGTCGAGCAGTTCCGCCATGAACCGGCACGTCTCGCCGTCGTCGTCAACGATCAGAATTTTCGACATTGGCAGTGGCCGGACGGCTCTCGGCCGCCGGCAGCAGAATGGTGACCGTCGTGTGTCCCGGCTGGCTCTCGGCAGTGATTGTGCCGCCGTGACGGGAGATGACGTCGCGCGTGATGCTGAGGCCCAGACCGGTGCCGCGGCCCGCCGCTTTCGTCGTGACCCACGGATCGAAGATCCGCGGCAGCAGCTCCGGCGCGATGCCCGAGCCCGAGTCGGTGATGTCGATGCGGACTTTGCCGTCGGCGAGGAGCGCGCGGACCGCCAGCGTGCCTCCGCCCGGCATGGCATCGAGGCTGTTGTTCACGAGGTTCAGGATGGCGAGCTCCAGCTCCTCGCTGTCGGCTTCGACGGGCGGCAGATCGGCGGCCGCATCGAGCGTCAACGAGATGCGCGAGGCATCGAGCTTCGGCCGGGCGACGTCGGCGACGCGCGCGAGCAACGCCTGCACCGACGTCGGCCATCTCGTGTCGGGCCGACGCGCGTGGTCGAGCATCGTGCGCACGACCGCCGCGACCTTGGCGATCTGCTCCTGCACGATCACCAGCCGGCGACCCGTGCGCGCATCCACGGCGGCGTCCTGCTGGAGCATCTGCACGTAGCCGGAGATCAGATTGAGCGGCGTGCCGACCTGGTGTGCGACGCTCGCGGCCATCTGTCCGACGGCCGCCATCTGCTCGGCGCGGCCGAGCGCTTCGCGCAGCGCGAACACGCGCTGATAGCTGTCCACCAGTTCCTGGTTGCGCACCCGCAGCTCCGACGTCGCATCGTCCACCCGCTCCTGAAGCGCGTCGTTGAGGTGTTGCAGACGCGCGAGCATGTCGTTCAATCCGGCGGCGACGTCGCCAATCTCGTCGGGCCGGACGATCGACGCGCGCGCCGAGAAGTCTCCGGCGCCCGCGCGCTGCATGGCGTCGTGGATGCGCGCGATGGGCCGGTGAATCAACCCTCGTGCGAACCAATCGATCACCAGCGTCAGGAGCAGGACGACGATCGGCGTGAACCACAACGTCACCCGCCGCCCTTTCGTCCGGAGCTGGGCGAGCGAGCCCAGCGAGACGGTGACGACGGCGGCGGCCTCGGCGCGATTGTCGCGGAGCGCCGGCGTCGCGACGATCGTGCTGCCGGGCGGACCGTCCACGACGACCGTCTGACGCTCGGCCACGGCGCGCTTCGCGGCGCGCAAGGCTTCCAATCGCTCGTCGGACGACGTGCTCGCGACGACGTCGGTTTGATCGCCGGTCACGCTGATGATGGAGACCGTCCGGATCGCGGGAGCGCTGACGGCGAACTCGTGCAGCATGCCGCCCAGGGCATCGACGTCGATCGGATCCCGGCGCAGCTCGAAATCGTCGGCGACGGTGACGGCCGTCAGGCGCGCGGTCTCGAGCAGATCGCGTTCGACCGTCCGCTCGAAGATGCCGATCTCGATGATCGCCTGCACGCCGATCACGAGCGCGACGGCAAGCGTGATCAACAGGGTCGAGCCTGGTGCGGACCGAGAGCGAACGGCGCAGTTTCGCCACGCTGGGGCGCATGTGCGTGGTCGAGGCAACGGTCGTTGCCGTCGTGGAATTCATCGAAGTGCTTGCACCGACACGTCTTGTTCCATTGTACTGGCGGCCCTGCAAGAGTGGCACCCGTATTGTGTTCACGTCGAGTGCCCATCGGCCGAGCGGCGAAACGGCTGGATCTTCCGGTCAACTCCTCCCGACTGCGAGGTCGATGGGTGCCTTATCCCCTCGGAGGACCGTGCTCTTACTCGTCTGGCTGGTCACCTCGGTCCTCGCTGTCGCTCCCAGTGCGACCGTCGTGTCGAATGGCCCGACGGACCATCAAACGGCCGCGCCGGCCGCGCCTCCCGAATCGGCGCTCGTTGGGACGATCGAGCACTTCGAGGCGTCGGCGCGACGGCTGGTCCTGCAGACCGCGGCCGATGCGCACATCGCGTTCATCCTCGCGCCCGATGCGGTTGTCCGGCTGGGGTCGAAGACACTGCCGGCGGCGGAGTTGGCCTCGCACCGTGGACGGAAGGCGAAGGTGCGCTACACCCAGACGAACGGGCGCCGCACCGCCCACTGGGTCGTCATCTCCTCGGAGCCGCCTCGCGGCGCGCAGCAGTAGCGGTTCACGCCGCGATAAAATCGCGGCGTGAAAATCGCGCTCGTCCAGCAGGCCGCATCCTTCGACAGGGCACGGAACATCGAGCACGGGCTCCGCGCGGTTGACGAGGCCGCCGCGCACGGCGCCGCGCTGGTGCTGTTTGCCGAGCTGGCGTTCGATCGCTTCCATCCACAGCGTCCCGCGTCGGGCGATCCACTCCGCCTTGCCGAACCCGTTCCCGGTCCGCTGACGGACGCGTTCGCCGCCCGCGCGCGGCAGCACGGCATCGTGATCGTGCCGAATCTGTACGAGCGCGACGGCTCGCGTGCGTTCGACTGCTCGCCGGTGATCGATGCCGACGGTACGCTGCTCGGTCGCACGCGCATGGTGCACATCACCGACTACGCGTGCTTCCACGAACAGGGCTACTACACGCCCGGCGACACCGGGGCACCCGTCTACGCGACGCGCGCCGGACGGATCGGCGTTGCCATCTGTTACGACCGGCACTACCCGGAGTACATGCGCGCGCTCGCCGTCGCGGGAGCCGACCTCGTGGTCGTTCCGCAGGCCGGCGCGGTCGGTGAGTGGCCGGATGGGTTGTACGAAGCCGAGATGCGGGTGGCCGCCTTCCAGAATGGGTACCACGTCGCGCTGTGCAATCGCGTGGGCGAGGAGGAGTGCCTGACGTTTGCCGGCGAGTCGTTCGTCTGCGGGCCCGACGGCGTCGTCATCGCGCGCGCGGCGGCGGCGGAGGACACCATCCTGTACGCCGACCTCGATCTCGACGCGGCGTCACGCTCGCACGCACGCCGGCTGTTTCTTCGCGATCGCCGGCCCGAGCTGTACGCCGGGTGGATTGGACGATGAGCGAGTGTTCAGCGAGGCGCTGATCGCCGGAGCAGCTCGTCCTGATTGTCCTGATCGCCGCCTGCTCGGGCATCAGTGTCCAGACGGCCATCTACCAGACGCTCGACGAGGCCAGGCTGGCAGGCGCGATCGATCAGGGGTGGGTTCCCAGAGGGCTGCCGGCATCGAGCGCCGATCTGCGCGAAGGGCATCTGGCGGACGGCCGCGTGTGGGCAACGTTCTCGTTCGATCCGCGCGATCGGTCGCCGCTCGAAGCGCTCGTCGGATCGGAGATCCGCACTGGACCGGTGGAGTGCGATCCCCCAGGCCGGTTGGAATGGTGGCCGCTGATCCTGCGGTCGCCGATCGATCTCGCACGCGTGAACCAGACCGGACTCCGGCTCTATCGCGGAGCCGACAGCCGGCTGACGTTCGGGATCAACTGGGGACAGGGCAGGGCGTACTACTGGCGCCGATGAGTGGCGATCGGCGTCGCTACATCTTCTGGAACACACGCACGTAATCGATCTCGAAGCGCGCCGGGAACGTCGTGCCGGAGGGATCGCCGGCCGCAGTGCCGCCGATCGCGAGACTGAGGAGCACGTAGACCGGCTGGCGGAAGGGGCTCTTGCCGTTCGCGTTCAGCATGTCGGCAAGCTTGCTGGTGTTCATGAGCGCGTTGTCGAGGTAGAGATCGATCTTCGTGTCGTCCCAGTCCATCCGCCAGACGTGGAACTTCGACGACCACATCGGATCGTTGAACGACGAGATCGCCTTGCTGACCGCGTCCCACTTTGGCGTGTAGGCGGTCGACGTGCCGCAGGCCACGTTGGCCCGCACCTTGCCCTGGTAGAACTCCATGATGTCGATCTCGCCGTTCGACGGCCATTCGTCGCCAACGCCCAAGGTCCAGTACGCGGGCCACATCCCAGTGCGCGTGTCGATGCGCGCGCGCATCTCGAAGCGACCGAACTGCCAGCTGTGCAGCCCGCTCGTCATCAAGCTCGCCGAGGTGTAGTCCGCGTACTGGCGATTGCGTTTCCAGTCGTGGCTGCCCGGCTGGTAGTTCGGGTTTGCCTTCCGCTCGCGCCGCGCTTCGATGATCAGCAGGCCGTCCTCGGACAGTCGCGTTGTCCGGCTGGTACCACTGCGCCTCTTCGTTGCGGACGAAGCCGGTCTCGTAGGTCCAGTTGGCGCGGTTCGGGCGGCCGTCGACGTCGAACTCGTCGGACCAGACCAGCTTGTAGCCGCGCGGAACGGGTTGCTGGTGGCGGAGCCAGCCGTGCCTCGCCTGGGGTCCGCTCACGCTGCGCTCACTGCCGCCGGCGCCCTTACCGTCGGATCCCGGCTGAGCGACCACTCCGGCGCAACCCACTCCTGCGGCGAGCACCAGGGCGGCAAACGCGGCCCGGGACTCCGTCATGAGCCGAGACTTTACCGCACTTCGCCCACGGATTTGTCGCCGCCGCGCGCCGGGATTCGTGCTAAGGCTGCGATAGAGCGCGAGAGACTCAGGGCCGTCGCTATCGCCGTGGGCCCTGCGACCGTGCGGTCCCTTCAGGATCGGCAGCCGTACCAAGTCGCGTCTCGTTGGTTGCGGCCTCACTCAGGACCTGAGCGTCGATGCGCTCGCGCAGATTTGCGAGCACCTGCCGCAACGAAATTCGCTGCTCGGCCGCCGTCGCACGAGCCCACTTCATCAGATTCCGCATCGTGAACACATCGAGCCCGGCGCTGCTGATGACCAGGGTTGTTCCGCAGGGACAGCTGGCGAACGAGATGGTGCCGACGGGCCTCGTCGGCAGGGGTTTGTCGATCGAGTCGCCGCTCACCGGATCACCCACGTGCGTGGTGCCGCGCAGATATTCGGCGAGCGAGGCGAAACGGCGGCCGCAGACGGCGCACTCTTTCGGGAACTTCGACTCGATGTGTTTCCTGACAATCCCCACGACCTCGACGTCGGAAAGCATGGTCCGCCTCCCGACGCGATCATATCCCTGAACCGCGCGGGTGCGCGCCGACCCGGCGTGCGCCAGGACGATGAATCGCTGTGAAGCGGGGACAGGTTTACAGGACGGGCGACCTGCGAGACGCGATGGAGGGTGCTTCAACCACGATTGAAATGGTGCCGAGGACTGGAATCGAACCAGTGACACCAGCATTTTCAGTGCTGTGCTCTACCGACTGAGCTACCTCGGCATGCGATCGGCCGCGTGGACGGAACACCAAATCATAGCAAACGGCCTGCGGCCGCCACAACTTGCCGACTTGTACTTTGGCGCGCGCTACGGTACTTTGCGCTTGTACTTTTTCATCCGCTCTGGTACGGTCGCAACATTCTCCAGAGCTCCAACGACTTCATGGGCCGAGCGACGATTCTCTTTGCGGCGTGCGTCCTGCTGGCCAACGGCCTGGTTGGCGAGCGCGGGCTCACGCAGACGCTGCGGGCGCGCCGCGCGTCGGAGCAGGCAGGGCGCGAGATCGCACGGCTCGAGCGCGAGAACGCAACGCTTCGCGAGATGGTCCGTCGGCTGCGCGACGATCCCGCGGCGATCGAATCAGCCGCGCGGTCGGATCTCGGCCTGGTGCGGCCAGGCGAGATCCTGATCACGATCCGCGACGTGAAACCCTAGCGGGCTGCTTCAACAATGCAAAATGCAAAATGCAGAATGTCGCGTTTCCTAGACGTTCGGCATTGAACATTCAGCGTTGAGCATTCAGCATTGCCGTGCGCGTCAGACGGCCGCGACCTCGGGGTCCCGCACGAGGCCGAGCTCCTTCCGGACCTTCTCTTCGATCGACTTGAAGATCGTCGGGTTGTCCTTGAGGAACTGCTTCACGTTCTCGCGACCCTGACCGAGGCGCTCGCCGCCGAACGCGAACCAGGTGCCGCTCTTTTCGACGATCCGCCGGTCGACCGCCAGATCCAGCAGGTCGCCTTCGCGCGAAATGCCTTCGCCATACATGACGTCGAACTCGGCCTCGCGGAACGGCGGCGCGACCTTGTTCTTCACGATCTTCACGCGCGTCCGCCCGCCGACCACGGTATCACCGTCCTTGATCGCGCCGATGCGACGGATGTCCACCCGAACGGAGGCGTAGAACTTCAGCGCGCGCCCGCCGGTCGTCGTCTCGGGATTGCCGAACATCACGCCAATCTTCTCGCGCAGCTGGTTGATGAAGATGAGACAGGTCTTCGACTTCGACACGATGCCGGTGAGCTTGCGGAGCGCCTGCGACATCAGCCGCGCCTGCAGGCCCATCTGCGCTTCGCCCATCTCGCCTTCGATTTCCGCGCGCGGCACGAGCGCCGCCACCGAGTCGACGACGATGACGTCCACGCTGTTCGAGCGGACGAGCACTTCCACGATCTCGAGCGCCTGCTCGCCGTTGTCGGGCTGCGAGACGAGCAGGTTGTCGAGCTCGACCCCAAGCTTCCTTGCGTACTGCGCGTCGAGCGCGTGCTCGGCATCGACGAACGCCGCCATGCCGCCCACCTTCTGCGCCTCGGCAATGACCTGAAGCGCAAGGGTCGTCTTGCCCGACGATTCCGGGCCGAAAATCTCGATGACGCGCCCGCGCGGCATGCCGCCAATCCCGAGCGCATAGTCCAGGCTGACCGAGCCGGTCGAAATGGCGGGAATCTGCGCGACGGCGTCCTTCTGGCCGAGACGCATGATGGAGCCCTTGCCGAACTGTTTCTCGATCTGGCCAACAGCCATCTCGATGGCCTTCACGCGCTCGCGGTCGTTACGGTCGTCTGGCATATAGCTCCTTCGCTGTCGTCGATGGTCGATGGTGATGGTCGAAAAGTCGATGGTCGTTCGTCAGGCTGGAATCGCTTGCATTCTAGAGTCGTGCCTGGGAGGTGTCAAGCGAAAATGATTCCTGCATGCGTGAGTATCTATCGTATTTTCATCTACTTGCTGAGATGTGTCACTTTCGCCCCTTGTGCCGAACCGTGCAGATTCTGCCGGGGGTCCGCCGGGTCTGAGATCGCAAGGGCTGCAACACCGAATGCATCCCGCCACGCGTGCGCTCTCGACAGTGTCGCGCAGGCCAGGGACAGGGGAGGTCACGGCCGAAGCGATATAGTCTGGGCCGGACCGATGCCGTCACCGGTAGGACATGCGCTTGGTGGGATTGTGGCCGGCTGGAGGGCGGTTCCCGATGGGACGCGTCGAGCAGACACGCTGCGGACGGCGCTCGATCGTCGGGGCCTTCGGCGCGGCGCCGGATCTCGATCTGCTGTTCCACGATCACCGCGGGCCGGCGCATAGTCTCGGCGCGGCGATTCTGGTGGCGCTCGCGATGTCGCTCCTCACGCGGAATCTCCGCTGGGGCCTGGCCGCCGGGCTGGCGTGGACGTCGCACGTGATCCTCGACTGGCTGGGCAACGACAGTTCTCCTCCCATCGGGCATCATGGCCCTCTGGCCGCTGTCGCACCAGTATTTCCAATCCTCGCTGCACCTGTTTCCCGCGGTCTCGCGCAGCTACTGGCTCGCGGAGTTCTGGGTGCGCAACGCGAAGGCGCTGATCGTGGAGGTCTGCCTGCTGGGACCGCTGGCGGCGGCTGTGATCATGACGCGCCGCGGCGCCGTCGAGCCGATCGATGATCCTGCCCCGGTTCCTCGCGTCCGATCTCGACCCGGTCGCCGGGTCGGCGTCGCTGTCCGCTGAAGAAGCGCACCACCTGATGCACGTGCTCAGGCTGCGCTTTGGTGACGAGATTTCGGTGTTCGACGGCGGCGGGCGCGAGTACCGCGCACGCATCGAGCGCATTACGCGTGAAGGCGCCTATCTGCGTCTGCTCGAGGAGATCAGCGCCGCACCCGAGCCTGCCGTCCGTCTGACGCTGGCGCAGGCCGTGCTCAAGGGCGACCGGATGGACGAGGTCGTGCGCGACGCCACGATGATGGGCGCCACCGGCATCGAGCCGATGATCACGGAGCGCACGGTCGTTCGCGCTGAACGGGCTGGGCGACGGCCGCGCCGCGGATCGCTGGCGGCGCATTGCGATTGCGTCCGCCAAGCAATGCCGCCGCGCCGTGTTGCCGATCATCGGTGACGGCATCGAGCTCGCCGAGTGGCTCCTGCAGGATGACGCCGAGCGACGGCTGCTGCTGGTGGAACCGTCGGCGGGACGTCGAGACGCGACCGGTCGGCCGCGGTCGCCGGCGATCGTCCAGCATCGGCGAGCCTTCTCGTCGGTCCCGAAGGCGGATGGAGCCCACCGGAAATCGAATCCGCCGTCCGCGCCGGCTTCACGCCAATCACGCTCGGCCGGCGGACGCTCCGCGCCGACGCCGTGACGATCGTCGCGATTGCCGTGCTCCAGCACGTGTGGGGGGATTTGTAATGCAGAATGCCGAATGCCGAATGCAGGAAATGTACAAACTGGCGTTTGACCATTGTGCATTCTGCATTGAGCATTTTGCATTACTACGCCTGCAGCAACAGCGCCTGCCATTCCCCTTCGCGAAGTTCCCGCACGAGCGGGAGCTCCGCAAACGAGGGACGCACGTCCACGAGCCCGTGATCGTGCCCGAAGCCGCTCAGTACCAGATAGCCACGACGGTTGACGAGCTGCTGCAGCGCAGCCGCGTGCCGCACCAGGAGCGCGGCCGTCAGGTTGGCCACGACCACGTCCGCCCCCGCGAGCGTGAGCTGTCCGAGCTCGTCGTGCACCACGTCGATGGCGGCGCCGCCGCCATTGCGGGCGATGTTCGCGCGCGCGTTGTCGAGCGCGTCGGAATCGTTGTCCACCGCGACCACGTCGCGCGCACCCAGCTTCCACGCTGCCAGCGCGAGGACGCCCGATCCCGTTCCGAGGTCGACGACGCGCGCGCCGCGCAGCTCGAGCTGCTGCAGCAGGCGCAGGCACAGCCTCGTCGTCGCATGATGTCCCGTGCCGAAGCCCGTCGAGGGTTCAATCACGATCACGGGCACGTCGGCGGGCTGCGGGGCGCCGGGGATGTCCCACGGCGGTGCGATCACCAGCCCGTCGACGGTGACGGCGGTCAGGTTCTGTTGCGAGCGTCTGGCCCAGTCCTCGTCGGGCACTTCGAGCGCAGTCGTCCGGAGCAGGCTCGACGCGACGACCGATTCGAGATGCGTGGCCGCGGCATCGCGCTGGGGCGCGGAGGGAAAGAACACGCGCCAGATCTCGCCGGCCTCGTCCTCGTGGATCGCGGTCGGATCGAAATCGTCGAGAAGCGCGTAGAGGCGTTCGCGAAGGAAGGCGTCGGGTCCTGGCGCTCGCACGAACTGGATTTCGAGCGCCGGGTACTCAGCCAAAGATGTCCTTCACCTTTTCGAAGAACGGCTTCTCCGATCCTTCGCCGCTCTCCGGATCGAGCGCCGATTGCGGCATCGTCTTCGCCAGCTCTTCGAGGAGGTGTTTCTGATCGCGTGTCAGCTTCTTGGGGACGGCGACACGAGCAATCACGTAGAGGTCTCCGCGTCCGCGTCCCGACACGCTCGGCATCCCCTTGCCGCGAAGCTTGAAGCGCGCGCCAGGCTGGGTGCCGGCCGGCACCGTCACTTCGTCTTCCTCTTTCACCGTGGGCACGCGCAGCTCACCGCCAAGCGCGAGCAGGGGATAGGTGACGGGGAGCTCGCAATAGAGATCGTCTCCCTCGCGATGGAAGAACGGATGCTCCTGCACGTGAATGACGACGTAGAGATCGCCGGGAGGACCGCCGGCCGTGCCGTGCTCCCCCTCGCCGTAGAGCCGCAGGCGCTGGCCGGTGGCGATGCCTGCAGGAATCTTGACCGTGATCTTCCGCTCCCGGCCGATGCGTCCCGCGCCACGACATGACGGGCACGGCTTGCTGATCACCTGTCCGGTGCCGCGGCAGTTCGAGCACGGGCGGGCGACGGTGAGAAATCCCTGCTGATAGCGAAGCTGGCCGGACCCGCGGCAGGTGCTGCATGTTTCCGGACGGCTGCCGGCCGCGGCGCCCGAACCGGCGCACGTCTCGCACGTCTCCTCGCGCGGAATCTGAATGGACGTCTCGGCCCCGTCGAACGATTCCTCGAACGAGATCTCGAGGTCGTACCGCAGATCGGAGCCGCGCTGCGGCCCGCCGCGTCGACGCCGCGCACCGAAGATGTCGCCGAATCCGAAGATGTCGCCCAGGCCGGAGAAGATGTCGCCGAAGTCGGCGAAGACGGTCGGATCGAAGCCGCCGGCCCCCGCGCCGGCGCCGCTGACGCCCGCGTGCCCGAAGCGATCGTAGAGCGACCGCTTGTCGCGATCGGCGAGCACTGCGTAGGCTTCCGCCGCTTCCTTGAACTTCTCCTCGGCTTCGGCGTCCCCGGGATTGCGATCGGGGTGATACCGGAGCGCGAGCTTGCGATACGCACTCTTGATCTGCTGATCCGACGCCTCGCGCTCGATGGAGAGGATCTCGTAGTAGTCCCGCTTGGTCACCCTTTCGCCACCTTCACCATAGCCGGCCGCAGCAGCCGGTCGCCGAGCATGTACCCGCGGCGGAACTCCTCCGTCACTTCTCCATCCCGTCGCCCTTCGACGTGCTCGTGCGCGACCGCCTGATGATAGTGCGGATCGAAATCCGCGCCGACCACGTCGATCGGCCGGACGCCGCGTTTCCGCAGGACGTCCAGGAGCTGACGGTGAATGAGCTCGACGCCGCGGCGGTAGGCCTCGACACTCTGCGCACCGGCATCCGCTTTGGCCGCGCGCTCCAGATCGTCCACCAGCGGCAGCAGCTCCGCGAGCAGATCGGCCGCGGCCGATTCGGTGACCTGTTGGCGCTCGCGCTCGATGCGCTTGCGGTAGTTGTCGAACTCGGCCGTCTTGCGCAGCAGCCGCTCGTAGTAGTCGTCACGCTGACGCTGCAGCTCGCTCGTCTCCGGACGACGGGTCCGCGACTGCGCCTTCGGCCTGATCCAGGGCGTCCGATGATTCTTCACGTTGGTCTTGCATGATGGCTGATCCGTTGATGCGGCCCGGCGGCTGACGAGGACGCGAGTCCCGCCTGCCGGCGAGCAGGGCATCAAGAATGTTCGAGTACTTTGTTGACGGCGCGCGAGAGGCTCTCGACGGCGTTGATCGCGCGCGAGTAGCGCATGCGCGTCGGACCGATCACGCCGACGGCACTGGTCCGGCGGCCGTCGACGTAGGTCGAGGTCACGACGCTCAGTTGCTGGACGTCGGGGTCGATATGTTCCGATCCGATCACCACCGTCAGGCCTCTCCCGTCCATGCACGCGTCGATGAGCTGCACGAGCCGGCTCTTTTCTTCCATCATCCGTACCAGCGTGCGCATCGTGGCCAGCGTGGTCTCGGGATCGTCCGCCGTCGCGGTGTCGAAGAAGAGCGACGTGCCCTGGATGAAGATCGACGGTTTCGGGTCGAGGTCGTCGAACGTCGTGCTGGCCAGCCGGAGCGCCCGGGCCATGAGCTGATCGTACAGCGTGCGCTCCTCGTGGAGCCGCTCGAGCACCTGCTGCCGCACGTCGCTGAGCGAACATCCTTTGAACTCCGTGTTCAGGAAGTTCGCCGCCTGCTGCAGCTCGTCGGCGCGGTACCGCTCGCGATGGCTCGATCACCTTGTGCGAGATGCGCCCGCCGGACGAGACGAGCACGACCAGGATCTTGCCCGCGTCGAGCAGCACGAAGTCCAGATGCTCGAACGACGCATCCGTCGCGCGAGAAATCGCGAACGCGACCTGATGGGACGCTCGGGAGATTTCCTGGGAGGCGTGCGACAGCACGTCCTCGAGGGTGCCCGCACGGCGCAGCCGTTCTTCGACCTGCGAGGGCAGCCGGGCCGTCCGACGCTCCGTGAGGATCCGGTCGACGTAGCTGCGATACCCGAGGTCGGTGGGAACGCGGCCGGCGGATGTATGCGGCTGACGCACGTAGCCCAGTTGCTCGAGTCGCGCCATGACCCCGCGCAGTGTCGCGGACGACACCCCGAACCCGCGGCGGGCCAGCCACAGCGAGGAAATCGGTTCCCCCTGGTCGATATAGGCCTGGACCACCTCAGCGAGGATTCGCCTATCCCGTTCGGGAAGCTCAGGATGCTGCATCATGGGTGCTTAGCAGTCACACGCGACGATTGCTAAACATTATACATCAGAGGGCTTAGGTGGCCGAGGATCGCGCCGCCGGCAGGCTGCGGCAGCCCTCGTGCGGCAGAGCCGGCTCGGCGGTAGACCATGTTTGGTGGGCTGAGCGCGGTCGGCTGTAATGAAGGCTGAGGCCCTCAGCCATAAGACCTCGACCCCAGGCCCGACAGCAAAGAGAGCTATCCACTCCGCGCCGTCGGTGCGCGTCGCAGCCGGCGGTGGGAGGACATCGACAGGTTGGCGACGTCTCGCCCGTGACGGACGGCAATCAACTCGGCAAGGATACTGATCGCGATTTCGGCCGGCGTCACGGCGCCAATGTCGAGGCCGATCGGCGCGTGCACGCGGGCGAGGCACTCGGTCGGCAGGCCTTCCTCCTGCAGCGCGTCGAAGATGCGGGCGATTTTCGCGCGGCTGCCGATCAGGCCCAGGTAGCGGAGGTCGCGGGCCGCCAGCGCGCGGAGCGCGTCGAAATCATGGGTGTGTCCGCGGGTGACGACCACGACGTAGGCCGACGAGGGCAGTTCGGCGCGGTGCAGCCAGTCGCCAATGTCCTCGACGACGACCGCGTCGGCCATCGGAAACCGTTCAATGTTCGCGAACTTTTCGCGGTCATCGATGACGTGGATGCGAAAGCCGGCGTCGGACGCAACGCGCGCGAGGTGCCAGCCGACGTGACCGCCGCCCACGACGTACAGGCGCGGCGCCGGCGTGACGGGATCGATGTAGACCTCCATTTGCCCGCCGCAAATCAACCCCGACTCCTGCACGAAGTCGTCGTTCAAGTCGTACGTCGCGAGCACCGGCTTGCCGCTGGCGATCACGTCGCGGGCCCGGCCGATGGCGTCGCTCTCGTAGCAGCCGCCGCCGATCGTACCCACCGTGCGCCCGTCGGCGAAGACGAGCATCTTCGCGCCCGTCCGCTGCGGCGTCGATCCGTTCGCGCGGACGATGGTGACGAGCGCGGCGGGTTCGCCCCGTGCGAGAGCGGCCGCCGCAGCGGGCAGGACGTCTTCGTTCAGATCAGGACCTCAATCTTGGACTTCTTCTTCAGTCCGGCGATGAACTCGTCCGCGTGCTGCTGCTGCTTCTGCTGCGTGAGGAACTGCTTGATCTGTCCGCTGGCTTCCTCGTACGACACGGTGCGGGCCGCCTTGTGGTCGGTGACCTTGATGATGTGATACCCGAACTGTGTCTGCACGACGCCGCTCACCTGGCCTGGTTTCAGCGAGAAGGCAACCTTGTCGAACGCCGGAACCATCTGACCTCGAGGGAAGTAGTTCAAGTCGCCACCCTGAGCGGCGCTGCCGTCCTGCGAGTGCTCCTGCGCGAGCTTCGCGAAATCGCCTCCTGCGTTCACCTGCTTCAGCACCGCATCGATTTCGGCCTTGGCTTTCTTCCGCGCCGCGGCGTCCGCGTTCTCGTTGACGCGAATCAGGATGTGGCTGGCGCGGACCGATTCACCCTGCTTGAAGCGATCGGGATTCTTGTCGTAGAAATCCTTGGCCTCCTGATCCGTCACCGCGGTCTGACCCGCCATCTCGGCGTCCATCAGCTTCGTGACGCTCAGGTCGATCTGGGCGTCGTGCTTCAGGCTGTCGACCGTCATCCCGCGTTCCTGGAGCGCCTTTGCGAAGGCTTCCTCCGTCGGAAACTGCCCGCGCAGCTGCTGCACCTTCTGATCGATCTCAGCGGGCTCGACCTTGATCTGCCGGGTCTTGCTCTCCTGAGTAAGGAGCGTGTAGACGACGAGCTGGTCGAGGGCGCCGCGCATGATCTCGTCGCGGCGATCGGTAGGGATCGGCTGTCCGGCCCGCTTCTCGATGCTGTTGATCATCCGCTCGAAGTCCGCCTTCTTGACGTCTTCGCCGTTGACGCGTGCGACGACGTCCGGCAACTGCTGCGGGACCGGCTTGGCTGGCGGTGGCGCCGGCGGCTGGCCGGGCTGGCCAGGCGTGGCCGGGCTCGGCGACGCCTGGGCCTGCGCCGATGGCGTCGTCGCCGCGGGAGCGGCGGTCCGCTTGTCGCCCGCCGGTGCCTTTCGGCAGGCGGTCAGGGTGACGGTAGCCAGAACAAGGAAGATGAAAGCTTTACGAATCACGAACACCTCGAGAAATGGTTATCGATCCCAACCATCGATTTTAACAGGATGGGGAGCTCAGGCAGATGTCGGATGGCGGATGTCAGATGGCGGCCGGCAATGCGAGTGTGGGCATCCCCACCCGTCATCTGTCATCCGTCATCTGGCATCTGCCATCTCAAAAATAGTGCAGCGCGCACGTCTCCGTCGGCTCGGATCCGGCGAGGAACGCCTCGCGAAACACGCGCGGGCAGGCCGGGGTCGCGAGCTTGCCGGTATCGCGGTCGATGTCGGCGAACACGATGCCGTCCGGCGTGGTGAAGGGGGTGCTGGCGTGGCCCGCCAGGGCCCGGATCATGAACTGCGTCCAGATCGGCAGGGCGGCCTGGCTGCCGCTGAGGCCGAGGGCCTGGTTGTCGTCGAGGCCGACCCAGACGACGGTGAGGAGCTCCGGCGTGAAACCGACGAACCAGGCGTCACGCAGATCGTTGGTCGTGCCGGACTTCCCCGCGCCGTCGAGCGCAAATCCTGCGGCGCGCGCCGACGCGCCCGTCCCTTCGTTCAGGACGCTGCGCATCATGTTGGTCACGAGGAACGTCGTGTCCGGGCGTGCCACGGTCGCGCGGCGCCGGCACGTCGATCGAGACGTTCTCGCCGTTGTTGACGATCCGGCCGATCGCGCGGAGCGGACGCAGCGTCCCGCCGTTGGGAAACAGCGTGTAGGCGGACGCGATCTCGTACGGCGAGGCCTCGAATACGCCGAGCGCGATCGACGGGTACGGGCGCGGCGGCGTGCCCGCGCCGATGCGCTTCCACAGGGCGGCGACCGTGTCGTAGCCGGTCGACTCGGCCACCTTGATGGTCGCGATGTTGCGCGACAGCGCCAGCGCGCGCCGCAACGTGATCGGCCCGTCGTACTCGTTGTCGTAGTTGCTCGGCGTCCACGTCTGATCGTTGAACGTGAAGGCCGTCGGCTCATCGAGCACGACCGTGGCCGGTGTGATGTCGGTGCGTCCTTCGGCCTGGGCGCGCTCGAACGCGGCGAGATACACGAACGGCTTGAAGACCGATCCCGGCTGACGCCGCGCGCTCACCGCCCGGTTGTACTGGGACTGGTTGTACGAGCGGCCGCCGACCATCGCCAGGATCTCGCCCGTGCGCGGATCGATCGCAATCAGCGCCGCCTGTGCCTTCTGCCGTTTCCGGCGCGCGAGGATCTCGTCCACGTGCGCGAGCCCCGTTTCGACGGCGTCCTGCGCGAGCCGTTGCAGCCCGCAGATCGAGCGTCGTATAGACGTCGATCGCGCCGACGGCCTTGCTGCGCTCCTGCAGCTCCTGGGTCACGTAGTCGACGAAGTAGGGCGCTTCGGCGTCGAGCGCCCGCCGGACGACCTGCAGCGGTTCGTGCGACGCGCGCTCGGCGGCGTCCTCGGTGATGAACCCGCTCTCGGCCATCGCATGGAGCACGACGTTGCGGCGCTCCTTCGATTTGTCCGGGTTGTTGAAGGGCGAGTAGCGCGGCGGCGCCTGAATCACGCCCGCGATCGTCGCGGCTTCGGTGAGCGACACGTTGCTGACGTCCTTGCCGAAGAACAGTCGCGCCGCTTCGGGCACGCCGTGAACCGCAAACGATCCGCGCTGCCCGAGCCACACGTCGTTGAGATAGAGCTCGAGGATCTGGTCTTTCGACAGCCGGCGCTCGAGCGCGATCGACATCAGCCACTCGGTGAACTTGCGCTTCGGCGTCTTTTCCTGCGCGCGCTCGATGCCCCAGTACGCGCTGAGGAACGTGTTGCGCACGAGCTGCTGCGTGATCGTGCTGCCGCCGGAGAGATATCGCTTGCTGCCGAAGATGTTGGTCAGGACCGCGCGCGTCGTGCCGATGGGATCGATGCCGGGATGATCGTAGAACCGGCGATCCTCGATCGCGATCACCGCCTGCGCCATGCGCTGCGGGATCGCCGAGAGCGGCACGTCGCGCCGCTTCTCGCGCCCTTCGGGGACGAGCGCCGTGACGAGCGGTGCGTCGAGCGCGACGCTGTCGAGGATCTGCTTGCGTCCGGGGAGCTCGATGGCGGTGAGCCCGCCCGCCGCGGCACCGGCCCGCGCCGCGAACGCGAAGCGCACCGCCTGTCCCTGCCGATCGCCGGCGCGAGGGACGACGACGAGCGCGTCGCGGCCGATCGCGAACTCGCCGGGCTGCTCCGCGCGGTCGCGGTGCGCATAGCCGAGCTCGTTCAGCCGATCGATCATCTGCGCCAGCGTCAGCCGCTGGCCGCGCCGGACGACGAACGGCCGCGCGAAGATGCGCGGATCGGTCCGCTGCACCTCGCCGTGCAGCCGCGCGTCGATCATCCGTGAGAACGAGACGTAGTAGTACCCGATGAGGGTGAAGACAATCAGCGCGGGGACGGCGACGCCCAGCGCCACATACAGTTGCCAGCGCCGCACGCGCCACCGGTAGACGCGCGAACGCTTGGCGGCTCTTCGCCGCGGGCGGGGAAGTGCGAACCGTGGGCACAGGGTGACTGCAACCTGTATTCTACAATGCGCGTCTTATCTCAGGCCGGAAGCCCGCGAGGTCTTTCCATCTTTTCGCCGCCGATCGTCGCGGATCTGCACGTAATTGCACCGCGCTTCCGCGACCGCAGATCCGGACGTCCGATATCGAGCACTCCAGGAGGCACACGTCAATGAACCGCGTTTGGTCCGCACGAGTGATGGCCGTCGTCCTGGCGCTGGGGCTGGCCGCGCCGGCCGCGGCGCAGTCGCAAGCCATGAACGGCACCATCGAAGGCATCGTCAAGGACGCCAGCGGCGCGATCCTGCCCGGGCGTGACGGTGACCGTGACGAATACCGACACCGGCGCCGAGCGCGTCGTGCTGAGCAACGAAGAAGGGACGTACCGCGCGCAGCTGCTGCCGCTCGGCACGTATCAGGTCGTCGGGCGAGCTCCAGGGCTTCAAGAAGTTCGAGCAGCGCGGGATCTCGCTGTCCGCGGGCCAGGTCGCGCAGATCAACCTGACGCTGAGCGTCGGGAACGTCGCTGAAACCGTCACGGTCACGGGCGAGTCGCCGGTCGCCGAACCGGGCAAGATCGATCTGGGCCGCACGATTGGCGAGTCCGAGGTGAGGAACCTGCCGCTCGTCTCGCGCAACCCCTACAACTTCGCGTTCCTCCAGGCCAACGTCACCGGCTACGAGAACAACGAGTTCGGCGTGCCGCGCATCAATGCCAACGGCAGCCAGATGCACACCAACTATCAGCTCGACGGCAACACGAACACGGAGAAGGATCGCGCCGGGCTGCGGCTGCTGCCGGTCTCCGAAGTGCTGGTGCGCGAGGTCAAGGTGGTGACCAACGGCTTCGCGCCCGAGTTCGGGCAGACCACGGGCATGGTCTACAACGCGATCACGCCGTCGGGCACGAACGACCTTCACGGATCGGCGAGCTTCCGCTTCAAGCGCAACGGCTTCTCGACGGATCCGTTCTTTCTGCCGAGCGGCACGCGGAAGCCCGATACGGAGGCCAATGACGTCACCGCCTCGCTGGGCGGGCCGATCCGCAAGGACCGCTGGCACTACTACGGCGCGTACGAGTACGTCGATCGCAGCCTGGTCACCGGCGGACAGGTGATCACCGTGTCGCCGGCCAACGCGACGGCGCTCGGCGTCACGCTGCCGTCCGACGGCGTCATCCCCGCGCACCAGCAGGTGAACTTCCTGTTCGGCAAGACCGACTACCAGTTCAGCCCCGCCAATCAGCTCTCGGTACGCTACTTCCTGTTCAAGAACTTTTCCCCGTCGAACATCGGCGGCGGCCTGACGACGACCGACCGCGCGACCGATTTCACCGATCGAATGGATTCGGTATCGGCACAGCTGGTCTCGACGATCGGGTCGAACATGCTCAACGAGCTTCGCGTGCAATACGCGAGGCGCCATCAGTTCCGGACGCAGGGCATCTCGGTCACGGGTCCGGCGATCACCGTGCAGGGCTCCGCGAACTTCGGCGGCGCGCAGATCGGCGACAGCAACTCGACCGGCTTCGACTTCAAGCAGGGCATCACGCAGGTCATCGACAATCGTGAGCTGGATTCGCGGCCGTCACGCGCTTCAAAGGCGGTCATCGACGCCCAATTCATTGCCGACGATCGCGTGAAGGGGGATCTGTTCTCCTACACCTTCGCGTCGAACGACGCGTATCTCCAGGCGAAGAGCGGCGCCAACCCGTTCGCCTACTCGAGCCTGCAGCAGGTGTTCGGCAACACGGCGGTCGGCTACAACTCGGCGTTCTACGGGTTGTTCGTCCAGGACGACTGGCAGGTCACGCCGCAGATCAAGCTGCTGTACGGCCTTCGCTACGATCTCTTCGACGTGCCGTCGGCGCGCCCGTTTGCCGCCAACCCGTACTCGTCGGACTTCACGATCGACAAGAACAACTTCGCGCCGCGCGCCGGCGTGTCGTGGGCGCTCGATTCGTCCGCGCGCACCGTGCTCCGCGCGTCGACCGGTCTGATGTACGAGCCGCCGCTTCTCGACTTCTACGACAACGCGATTCTGAACAACGGCGATCCGGCAAGCTACACGGTGCAGATCGCCGGGACGAGCGCGGGCGCGCCGGCGTTTCCGAACAGCCTCGCAAACGTGCCGTCCGGCTTCGTCCTGCCGCGACAGAGCATCAATGCCGTGGATCCCGGCTTCCGTACCCAGTCGGCGTGGCTGAGCAACGTGCAGGTCGAGCGCGCGCTGCGCACCGACATGGCGGTCTCCGTCGGCTACGTCAACTCGATCGGCCGCAACCTGCCGCTGCTGATGGACATCAACCTGATCCCCACCGGGCAGACTCTCCCGGACGGCCGTCCGATCTACTCGACGGCCGTCAGCCCGGCGACGCGCGTCGATCCGACCTTCAACCACGTGAACATGTTCGAGTCGATCGGCGACTCGACCTACAACGCCTTCACTGCCACGCTGACCAAGCGCATGACGCATGGCTGGCAGGCGCAGGCGACCTACACGCTCGCGCGCGGCGTCGATAACGCGCCCCTCACCGGCACCTACGTCGTCGGCAGCGGCGACGATCGGGTATCGGATCCATCGGACCTGGACCGGGACAAGGGCGTGACGCCGTTCAATCAGACGCACACGTTTGCCGTGTCGACCGTGATCGCGCCGCAGGTCCCGGACAGCCATGCCGGCGCCGCGATCCTCAACAACAACCAGCTCGGCGTGATCGTGCAGGCGAACAGCGGCCTGCCGTTCAACATCCGATCCACCGTCGATCTGAACAAGGACGACGTGAGCAACGATCGACCGAACGATCTGGAGCGGAACGCCGGCCGGCTCGGCACGGTGTTCTACCTCGACCTGCGGTACTCGCGGTTCGTCCCGCTGCGGACAGGACAGCGGATCGAGCTCTTCCTCGAAGCGAAGAACCTGTTCAACACCGAGAACCTGGCGGGCGTGAACCGCGTGATTGCCACCGATCCGTTCGGCAACGCCACGTCACCGATTCTGATCGACGGGGCCGACTACCCGACAGCGGGAAAGAGCGGCTACGATCAACGCTTGTTGCAGCTCGGGTTCAAGTTCACATTCTAGGTTCGGGGTCGGGGTCGGGGTCGGGGTTCGGGGTTCGGGATGCGGGATTCGGCGGTTCGGGATCCCGCATTCCGCACCCCGGGCTGCGTGTATCGTTGCATCATGCGCCTACGTTCCGTCCTCGTCATTTCCGCCATCGCCGCCCTCGTCGGCGTCGCTCCGTCCGCACAGCTTCGCGTCTCACCGGTTGGTGAGCGTCCTGACGTCGATTCGCTCGAGTTGAGCCTTCGGCGGCTGGGGTCAACCGGCACGTTCATGGAAACCGACGCACACCCGGACGACGAGGACAACGCGTTGTTGTCGATGCTGCGCTACGGGCAGGGCATGCGGACGGTGCTGGTCACGGCAACGCGCGGCAACGGCGGCCAGAACGAGATCGGACCGGAATTGTTCGAGCCGCTTGGCGTCCTGCGCACCGAAGAGCTCCTGGCCGTGCATCGCTTCGACGGCGCGGAGCAGCTCTTCACCCGCGCGATCGATTTCGGCTTCTCGTTCAGCATCGAAGAGTCGATCGAGAAGTGGGGACACGACGAAATCGTCGGCGACCTCGTCCGGCAGATCCGGACGGTGCGGCCTGATGTGATTGCGGGATTTCTCTGTGGAGGAGATGGCGGCGGCCAGCATCATCAGGCGTCGGCTCAGCTGACGGTCGAGGCGTTCAGGGCGGCGGCCGACCCCGCGAAGTATCCCGAGCAGATCACAGAGGGCCTGCGTCCGTGGCAGGCCGCGCGCGTGTTCTGCACCGACACAAGCTTCGGACCTCAGTCGACGGCGAAGCGGACACCGGATCTCCTGACGACCGACGTCTCCGCCTTCGATCCGCTGATTGGCCGCACCTACGCGGAGCTGGGTCTCGAAGCGCGGTCGATGCACAAGTGCCAGGGCACCTCGCAGTTGCTCCTGCTG
The DNA here is from genome assembly GCA_963786615.1 of uncultured Acidobacteriota bacterium. Taxonomy (GTDB): domain Bacteria; phylum Acidobacteriota; class Vicinamibacteria; order Vicinamibacterales; family 2-12-FULL-66-21; genus CAWAZT01. Next base: position 52,550 of record CAWAZT010000016.1, on the reverse strand, counting down.
CCTGGGCAGACGCCGAACCGTACGTATCGGCTCCGCGACTCGATCCTGGACAAGGACGGCGTGGCGCCGAAATCGATGTTCGACGGGATCGACGTGAGCGTGATGGGGCTGGCGCGGTTTGCCGGCGCGCATCCGCCTGTCGTATGTGACGACGGGCCCCTTGGAGAAAATCGCCCACGCCATTGCTGATGCGCAACAGGCGTTCGCTGTCGAAAGGGGCCGCGGCGGCCGTCCCCGCGCTGCTGGCCGGCACGAGATGCGGCCTTCTCTTTCCACGCGACGCTCTCTCTCGAGGACGCCGTCGACTTGAACGAAAAGGCAGTGGCCGAGCTGCGCTTTCGTCTCGAATCAGAAACTCGCTCAGTTCGACGAGGCTCTCCTCTCCGCCAGCGGGATCCGGCTCGAGGCGCTTGCCGATGATGGAGCCGTGACGCCGGGTCAGAGCGTCACCGTCTCGGTCTTCGCGACGGTCGAGCGCACCAGACGCCCCTGTGCTTCTGCAGGTGACCTTGTCAGGTTTTGAGGGCGCGCCCAGTGCGGCGTGCGCGGGACCGCTGACGGCCGGCACAGCGATCACGTGCAAGACGACGGCGAAGATTCCCGCCGGCACGCACTACTCGACGCCGTATTGGACGCCGCGCAAAGACGCCGCCCGCTACGACTTCGAACCCGACGTACCCTTCGGCGCGCCCTTTCGTCCGCCGCCCTTCCGCATCAAGTATGTGTTGAAGTACCCGACGATGAATGACACCGAGCGCATCACCTTCGAGCGTCCGGTGGAGTTCCGCTACAGCGACGTGATGGCGGGCGAGAAGCGGATGGACCTGAAGGTTGTCCCGGCATTCAACGTACGCGTCTCGCCCGACATCGCGGTGATTCCCCAGGGAAGCGGCGCCCGACGGGACGTTCGTGTCACCGTCACGAACAACGAACAAGGCGCGGCGAGCGGGGCCGTGACGCTTGCAGGCACCCAGTGGATGGACGGTTGAACCGGCGAGCGCGCCGGTGACGTTCGCGCGCGAGGACGAACAGGCGCCGGTGAAGTTTTCGCTGTCGCCGGGTGCGGCCGCGAAGCCCGGCGAATCGATCGTCACCGCGACGATGACGGCCGACGGCGTGTCATCCGATCAGGGATACCAGGTCATCGAGTATCCGCACATCCACCGGCAGCACTACGTCGAACCGGCGGCGACGCACGTGAAGGTGATCGACGTGAGGATCGCGCCGAATCTTCTCGTCGGCTACATCATGGGTGTGGGCGATCAGGTGCCGCAGGCCGTCGAGCAGCTCGGCGCCCGAGTCGAGCTGCTCGATGCAGACACGCTGGCCTTTGGCGATCTCTCCAGATACCACGTGATCATGACGGGCGTGCGCGCGTACGAGCGGCGCCCGGATTTGCGGGCGAACAACCGCCGCTTGATTCAATACGCGGAGAACGGCGGCACGGTCCTGGTCCAGTACAACAAGTTCGAGTTCAACGACGCGCAATACGGACCGTATCCGGCAAAGGTGAGCGCCAACCGCGTCACCGACGAGCGTGCGCCCGTCGAGGTGCTGGTGCCGGATCATCCGGTCTTCAATCGGCCGAACAAGATTGGACCTGATGCGTGGGACAACTGGGTCCAGGAACGAGGCCTGTATTTTCTCGGCGAGCGCGACCCGCGCTATGTCGATCTCGTCCGGACACAGGATCCCTTCCCGCTCAACGCGTCACCCAAGACAGGCGCGCTGGTGGAAGCGCGCGTCGGCAAGGGCCGCTGGATCTATATTGGTCTCGGACTCTGGCGCCAGCTGCCCGCCGGGACGGACGGCGCCTACCGCCTGATGGCCAACCTTCTCAGCCTGGGACAGCGGTAGTGGCGCTCTCGCCGGAATACGTCCGCCTGGTCCTCAACGAGAACTTCGAAGACGCGAAGGCGCAGTTCCTCGTCCCATTGATGGCGATCAACTACGCGCACCTCGTGATGCTGGTCGAACGAGGCATCGTCGCGCGCGAGGACGGACACGCGATTCGTGAGGCCCTCGACGGCATCGCGCTCGACGAGATCAGGCAGGCCGCCTTCGACGGCACGTGCGAAGACCTCTTCTTCTATCTCGAACGCCTCATCGCCGACGCGTGCGGGCACGACACGGCCGGGCGGCTGCACACGGCGCGCTCCCGCAACGACATCGACATGACGATGTACCGGATGCTGCAGCGGGACATGGTGCTTGACCTCGTCGATCGCGCGCAGGCGCTCAGGCGTGTACTGATCGCGCTGGCCGATCGGCATCGGACGACCGTGTTTGCCGCGCACACGCACACGCAGCCGGCGCAGCCGTCCACGATCGCGCACTACCTGCTGGGGGTGATCGAACAACTCGAGCGCGACGTCACGCGACTGCGTGCCGCGTTCACGACGACGAATCGCAACCCGCTCGGGGCGTGCGCGATCACGGGGACGGCGTTCCCGATCGATCGTCTGCGCACGTCCACGCTGCTCGGCTTCGATTCGCCGACAGGGAACACGTACGGCAGCATCGCCACCGTCGATTACCTGCTGGAGAACATCGGGGCCGCCGCGGTCCTGCTCGCCGGTCTGGGCCGTGTGGTTCAGGACCTGCTGCTCTGGTGCACGCACGAGTTCGGCTATCTGAGGCTCCCGGACGATTTCGTGCAGTGCAGCAGCATCATGCCGCAGAAGCGCAATCCGGTCGCGCTCGAGCACGCGCGCGCGATTGGCAGCAAAGCGCTCGGGCAGGCGGGTGCCATTCTGCTGACGGTGCACAACACGCCCTTCGGCGACATCGTGGATACCGAAGACGATCTGCAGCCGCTCGTGGCCCGGATGTTCACGGACGCGTCGCGTGCCGTGGCGCTCGTCGCGGCCGCCATGGAGCACGCCGAGCTCGACGTCGCGAAGCTCGCGGAGCGCGCCGCGCAGGGCTGGATCACCGTGACCGAGTTGGCCGATACGCTGGCGCGCGATCACGACCTGCCGTTCCGTGCGGGTCACGAGATCGCGTCCCGATTGATCGCCGCCACGCGCGCACAGCCTGGCGAGCCTCTCGCGCAGGTCCTGCGAACCGTGTCGAAGGACGTCGTCGGACGAGAGATCGTCTACGACGAGAGCGCGTTGGCCACGATCCTGAGCCCGGTACACTTCGTCGAGGTCCGCACGACATATGGCGGTCCATCGCCCTCAGAGACGCAACGCGCGCTTGCCGTCGCCACGGAGACGCTGGCGGCTGACGACGAGTGGTTGCGCACAACGCGCGCGACGTTGGCGGACTCTGCGCGGCAGTTGAAGGCTGTGGCGGGGGCGCTGTAAGACCCGGACCGCACGCGAGATTCCGCTCCTACAGCGTCACGATCGAGTGCTGCCCGAGTGTGAGCGGGAGATCCTCCAGGAGACGATCGACGAGGCCCGGACCATATCTGGTGAGGAAGTAGATCACCGCCAGGGTGCGTTCCTGCGGATGACCCAGCGGAAACGCCTGCGCCTGGGCACGCATGAACTGACGGCGCAGCGTCTCGTCGCGACGCTTGGCGGCGTGGATGATCTTGTTGTGGAGCGCCTGCAGCTCGTGCTCCATCTTGCTCATCGTCGTCTTGGCCGCGCCCGCGAGCGTCGGATCGAGCGACGGCAGCGCCGCGGCGACCCTCGCCATGCTCTGCTCGATCTGCGCTCCAGCCTCGCGCAGAGACTGTTCGACCGCCGCGGGAAGCTGGCTGTGGAGCAGGCGGTTCAACGCGGATTCGTCCTGCGGCTGCAGATCCTCGATCGGGACGGAGTACTTCGAGAGAAACCTGGCGGCGCCCGAATCAAGCAGCGTGGCGCTCGCGCGCGGATAGATCAACGGCATCGGCACGCCGAACGCGTCATACACGCCACGCAGCTGACCGAGATACGCCAGCTCGCTGGGTCCCGCCACGTAGCAGACGGTTGGGAACAGCGTGTCTTGCACGAGAGGCCGGAGCAGGACGTTTGGACTGAAGCCGCCGGCGTCGGTCGAGGCCTGCTTCGACAGCGCCTCGACGGAGTGGGGGTGTTCGCCGATGACGTAGTGATCGTCCTGGCGGCGGATCGGTCGGCGGCCGCCGTCGAGACGGAACAACGCCACGCTGTCGGCCTGCGGCACGACTTGCGGTGTATGGCCCGCCGACGCGAGCGCCGCGCCTGCTTCGGCCGCGAGCTGCGCCGTGCGGCCTGGCGTGGCCAGCTCGCGGGCGAACACGTCGGCGACGAGCGGCTTGGCGGCGGGATCGTTCGATTCGAACACGACGAGGCCGTGCGGTCCCAGCAGCCGTTCAATCCACGTCGCGAACGCGCGAGCCATGCCGACACCCGGCCGCCAGGCGGCCTTCAGCTCGTCGACGACGGTGGTGGTGAATTCGGTTTGGGGAAGGGCCTCGGCGAGCGCCTGGATCGTCTGCTCGACCCGGGCATCCAGCGTGAGCGCCGCAATGGGGAGCTCGCCCGCACCCTCCACGTCGGCCAGCGTGACGGTGCGGGGCTGGAACTCGGCATCGAGCACCGTACAGCGCCGCACTTCCTCCCAGTCGTGGTCCTCGGCGTCGACCCAGAAAATCGCGACCACTGGGACGTGTTGACGTTCGGCGGTGACCTGAGCGAGGCGCAGCGCCGTGAGCGCCTTCAAGAGCGTGAACAGCGGTCCGCCGAACGCTCCGGCCTGTTGGCCCGTGACGATCGCGACGGTTGAGGCGTCGGCGAGGCGTGCCGCCGCGGCGCGCGCGTCGGCGGGCGCGCCACGCGCGTTCTGCTGGGCGGCCAGGATGCCGGCGATCGCGGCGCGATCGCGCGGATGCCGCTGCGTGCGCGCGACCGCGTCGCGCCAGGCCTGCCCATCCGTCGGATTCCCTGCGTACTGATTTTCGACGCGGGGAAAATCGAACGCGTAGTCGCCGACGAGCGGTCGAATCCAGGGGAAGCGGCGCACATCGACCGGCAGCGTGCGGACGTGGCCGACCTGGTCGCTGGCGGGAAGGGAAGCGGCGGAGTCCGCAGACACGGTGTCGTACTCTCTCAGAGCCGTCTGAAAGCTGTCAAGGCGACCGGGCATCTCATCCGCCTGTGACGCGCGCGATGCGTCCCAGGATCCCACGTCGCGTCGACATCGCGCGGCCTCGAGCGGCTGAGTCGTCCGGCGCGCGGGTTCATGGGCTCCGCACCGCGCGAAACATGCTACAGTCTCTTGATCTGCTCCCAGGAGCTCAGTCGCTGACCAGAGAGGATCCCACCGCATTCTCCCCGCCGCCCGCGTTCGGCCCGTTCCGCGTGCTGCACCAGGTGGGTGTCGGAGCGCTCGGTCCGGTCTTTCGCACGTATGAGCCTACGCGCGACCGGCTCGTCGCCGTCAAAGTGTTCCGTCTCGACATCGTTCCCGAACAGGCGCAGTCGCTGGCTGACGAGTTGAGCCGCGCGACGGAAGCCGGCCTCTTCCATCCGTCCATCGTCGAGCCGATTGCTGCCGGCGTCGAGGGCACGCTTGCCTATCGCGCCGAGGAATACGTGGCCGCCGAGTCGCTGGACGTGGCGATGCGCCACTACGCGCCCGCGCCGATCGAGAAGGCGCTGCCGTTCATGACGCAGCTCGCGGGCGCGATCGATTTCGCCCGCGCGGCCGGCGTCCGTCACGGCGGCCTCCATCCGCGTGACATCTTTGTCACGCCCGATGAAGCGCGCGCGACGGGATTCGGCGTCGTCGAGGCGCTCGAGCGCGCGGGCATCCGCGCGCCGGTGCGTCGGCCCTACAGCGCCCCCGAGCGGATCGAGGCGGCCGAATGGGGGACACCGGCTGATGTCTTCGCGCTGGCCGCGATCACGTTCGAACTGCTGACCGCGCGGCGTCCGGCCGGGACAGGCGACACGATCGGCGCGCTCAGCGACACGGCTGGCCCGCACGCCAGCCTTCTCCATGGCGTGCTGGCACGGGCGATGGACCGGGATCCGGCGCGTCGGTATCCGACGGCGCTGGCATTCGCCGCGGCTTTGGAAGCGGCTGCCCGCGGTTCGTCCGTCACGCCGGTCGTGGTGCCGATCGCCTCGCCGTCCCCGGCCGTTCCAATCGAAGACAAGGTCGTTCCGATTCAGCCGCCGAAGGAGAGCATTCCGCCCGCTCAGGCCTCGAAAGAATCGGTCGCCGCCGCGCCGCCGGTCGTCAAGGAACCGACACGGCCGAACACGGCGCCGCTCTTCGACGAGCACGAACCCGCGGCCGCGGTGCCGATTGTGACGGCCGGTCGAACGACGCCAGTCGATCTCGACGAGCCGTTGGACCTGCACGCTCAGGCCGAGCCCGAGACCCGAGCCTTTCGACGTTGCCGGGTCGGTCGATCGCGAGCCGAGCGCGACACCGGTGCCGCCAATCAAAGCGGAGCCGATTGCGCCGCGTCCGGCGGCTATCCGCGAAGCGCCGGTGCCCATGCGGTTCGCGGCCGACGCGGCCGACACTTACCCCGCAGACGCGCGTGACGCCCCCGAGCGCCCGCGCCCGGCTGTTCTTCCGGTCGCGGTGACGCTCGTTGCCGGGCTCCTCCTGGGATTCATGGCGGGCTATTTCGTGGGTGGGCGCGAGACCGGCCCGGTCGTGCCATCGTCCACGGGCGCGGCCGCGGTGCAACCCAGCGCTCCGACCGGTGCTCCTTCGCAATCGCAGCCGCCAGTCGCCTGCGGCCGCCGCCGGTGCACGCGCGGCCACCACCCCGACGCAGCACCCGGCATCGCCTCAGGCCTCCGCGGCTCCGCCAACGGTGCCGGAGGATGGCGCCATACCGTCCCCCTCGAAGCCGAGCGCCTCGTCAGGACGCACGCCGCCCCCGGCACCAGCCTCGACGTCGGGTCGCATCGTCGTGCGATCGTCGCCAGCGAAAGCCAGTGTGACGCTGAACGGCCGCTGGCGCGGGCGGACGCCGCTGACGCTCGACGGCCTGCCATTCGGTCACTATGTCGTCCGTGTCGTGCAGCCCGGTTACCGGGCCGAGCAATCCGAGTTCGCGTTGTCGGCGAAGGACACCGCGCGCTCGCTCAACGTCCGGTTGTCACGCGAGCCGGCACCCGCATCACCGTCAACGACCACGCGTTCCACCGCGAAGCCCGAGACGAATCCGAGCGGCGGCTATACCGGCGTGCTGTTCATCGACTCACGACCGCAGGGCGCGGCGGTGCTGCTGGATGGCCATCTCGTCGGGAAGACGCCCCTGCGGCTGCCCGACGTTCGGATCGGCAGCCATGTCGTGCGCCTCGAGCTGGCGGAGCATCAGGCGTGGACGGCGTCGACCCGCGTGACCGCCGGGCAGGAGAGCCGCGTCACCGGATCCCTCGAACGACTTCAATGAAAGCTACTCTCGCTCTCGAAAACGGCCTCTGGTACGAAGGGGAAGCTGCGGGCGCGGCCGGTGAGACCGGCGGCGAGGTCGTGTTCAACACGAGCATGACCGGCTATCAGGAAGTGCTGACCGATCCGTCCTACGCGGGGCAGATCGTCACCATGACCACGCCCGAGATGGGCAACTACGGCACCGCGCGGGAGGACGTGGAATCGCGCGCACCGCAAGTGGCGGGCTTCGTGATTCGCGCCGAGTCGCCCATGGCGAGCAACTGGCGCGCCGACAGCACGCTCCGCGACTATCTCGTCCGCAACAACATCGTCGCCATCTCCGACATCGATACGCGGGCGCTCACGCGGGTCCTGCGATCGGCTGGCGTGATGCGGGGCATCATCGCGACCGGTGACGTCGATCCGCTCGCGCTCGTCGAGCGGACGCAGGCGTTGACCCGGATGGAAGGATCGGACCTGGTGCTCGGCGTGACGTGCGCGCAGCCGTTCGACTGGACGCCGCCGCCCGGCGACGACGAGTTCGCCCCGCCGCCGCAGCGCCGCGCGCGGCGTGCGCTGCGTGTTGCCGCCTACGATTTCGGGATGAAGTGGAACATCCTCCGCCGGTTCAGCGCGTACGGCTGCGACGTTCGCGTGTTTCCGGCGACCGCGCCTGCGTCGGACCTGCTCGCGCAGGAACCCGATGGCGTGTTCCTCAGCAACGGTCCCGGCGATCCCGCGGCGCTGTCGTACGCGATCGATAACGCGAAGGCGCTCGTGGACGCCGACGTTCCTGTCTTCGGCATCTGCCTCGGTCATCAGGTCCTGTCACTCGCGATGGGCGGCGAGACCTACAAGTTGAAGTTCGGCCACCGCGGCGCGAATCATCCGGTCAAGCAGCTGGACAACGGCAGGGTGGAAATCACCTCGCAGAACCACGGCTTCGCGGTCGATCCCGAGTCGCTGCCGGCCAACGTGCGGGTGACCCACGTCAACCTGTACGACGGCACGGTCGAAGGGTTGCGACACACCGAGCAGCCCGTGTTCTGCGTGCAGTATCACCCCGAGGCATCGCCAGGCCCGCACGACGCGGACTATTTGTTTCGGCAGTTCCTCGATGAGATGGAACGGCGAGCGTAGCTGAACAGTCTTCCTTCGATGCCCAAGCGTACAGACATCAAACGTGTGCTCGTGATCGGATCCGGTCCGATCGTCATCGGACAGGCCTGCGAGTTCGACTACTCGGGGACGCAAGCCTGCAAGGCGTTGAGGGCCGAGGGCCTCGAGGTCGTGCTCGTCAACAGCAATCCCGCGACGATCATGACGGACCCGGAGATCGCCGACCGCACGTACGTCGAGCCCTTGACGGCCGACATGGTGGCGGCGGTGATTGCACGCGAGCGTCCCGACGCCCTCCTGCCCACCGTCGGCGGCCAGACGGCGTTGAACCTCGCGGTGCAGCTGGCTGAGGAAGGCGTGCTGGCGAAGTACAACGTCGAGCTGATCGGCGCGTCGGTCGACGCGATCAAGGTCGCCGAGGATCGCCTGCTGTTTCGCGATGCCATGCGCGAGATCGGCATCGCGGTCCCGAACAGCCGCTACATCCGGTCGCCGAAGGAAGCGTTCGAGGCCGTCGACGCGATCGGCTTTCCGATCATCATCCGGCCGTCGTTCACGCTCGGCGGCGTGGGCGGTGGCATCGCCTACAACATCGAGGAGTTCCGCGAGATCGTCCAGCGCGGGCTCAGCCTGAGCCCCGTTCACGAGGTCCTGCTCGAGGAGTCGGTGATCGGCTGGAAGGAGTTCGAGCTCGAGGTGATGCGCGATCGAGCCGACAACTTCGTCGTGATCTGCTCGATCGAGAACGTCGACGCGATGGGCGTGCACACCGGTGACAGCATCACGGTCGCGCCCGCGCTGACGCTCACCGACAAGGAATATCAGCGGATGCGCGACGTGGCGCGCCGCATCATCCGCCGCGTCGGCGTGGAGACGGGCGGCTCGAACATCCAGTTCGCCATCAATCCCGACGACGGCCGGATTGTCGTCATCGAGATGAACCCGCGCGTCTCGCGATCGTCGGCGCTCGCGTCGAAGGCAACCGGCTTTCCGATCGCCAAGATCGCGGCAAAGCTGGCGCTCGGCTACACGCTCGACGAGATTCCGAACGACATCACGCGCCTCACGCCCGCGTCGTTCGAGCCGACGATCGACTACGTGGTCGTCAAGGTTCCACGGTGGGCGTTCGAGAAGTTCCCGCGCGCCGATCGGACGCTGACGACACAGATGAAGTCGGTGGGCGAGGTGATGGCCATCGGCCGCACCTTCAAGGAAGCCTTCATGAAGGCGTTCCGCTCGCTCGAGCTGGGCCGCGGCAACATGCTCTTCGCGAAGAGCGGCGGCCGCATCAACGCGGCCGCGGGCGCCGAGAACGAAGACGACGAGGGGGCGCTGCAGCGGCTGCTCGCCGTTCCGACCGACCGGCGCATGTGGGCGCTCTTCCGCGCGCTCGAGCGCGGCTGGTCGATCGAGGACATCCACAGGCTGACGAAGATCGACCGCTGGTTCCTCATGCAGTTCCAGCAGCTCGTCGAGTTGAAGGAGCAGGCGGCCATGGTGGGCCTGCGCGGTCTCTCCAGGGATCTGATGCGCACCCTGAAGCGCGCGGGCTTCGGCGACTGGCAGCTCGGAAGCATCCTCGGCACCGACGAAGGCGCCGTGCGCGCCGCACGGCTCGAGTTCGGGCTCGAGCCCGCCTACAAGCGCATCGATACCTGCGCGGCCGAATTCGAGTCCTTCACGCCGTATCTCTACGGGACGTACGAGAACGAATGCGAGGCGGCACCGACCGCGCGCCAGAAAGTCGTGATCCTCGGCAGCGGCCCGAACCGGATCGGGCAGGGCATCGAGTTCGACTACTGCTGCGTGCACGCGGCGTTCGCGCTGCGCGACGACGGGTACGAGACGGTGATGATCAACTGCAACCCCGAAACCGTGTCGACCGACTACGACACGGTCGATCGGCTCTACTTCGAGCCGCTGACGTTCGAGGACGTCCAGGCGATCATCGCGCGCGAGCGGGAGGCCGGCGGAGAAGTCGCCTGTGTCGTGCAATACGGCGGTCAGACGCCGCTCAAGCTCGCGTTGCCGCTGCAGGCGGCCGGCGTCAAGATTCTCGGTACCTCGCCGGACTCGATCGATCTCGCCGAGGATCGCCAGCGCTTCGCGCAGCTGTTGTGGGATCTGGGGATCCCGCAGGCGGCCAGCGGGACGGCGATATCTGCCGACGAGGCCCGCAAGGTGGCGCTCGAGATCGGATTTCCGCTCGTCGTGAGGCCGTCGTACGTCCTCGGCGGTCGCGCGATGGCGATCGTCTACGACACGGCCGCGCTTGACGGCTACATGACGACGGCCGTGCAGGCGTCGCCGGAGCGGCCGATCCTGATCGACAAGTTTCTCGAAGACGCCGTGGAGCTCGACGTGGACGCGCTCGCCGACGCGACGGGCGCCGTCATCATCGGCGGCATCATGGAGCACATCGAGGAGGCCGGCATCCATTCCGGCGACAGCTCGTGCGTCGTGCCGCCGTACCGCGTCGCCGAGCGTCATCTCGAAGCCATCCGCGACTACACGCGACGGATTGCGAAGGCGCTGAACGTTGTCGGCCTCATGAACACGCAGTTCGCGATCAAGGACGACACGGTCTACGTGCTGGAGGTCAATCCGCGGGCGTCGCGGACCGTGCCGTATCCTGTCGAAGGCGACCGGCGTGCCGCTCGCGAAGATTGCCGCGCGCCTCATGGTCGGCAAGACGCTGGCGCAGCAGGGCCTGACCGAAGACCTGAAGGTGGCCGGCGTGTTCGTGAAGACGCCGGTGTTCCCGTTCGTGCGGTTCCCCGGCGTCGATACGATCCTTGGTCCGGAGATGAAATCGACCGGCGAGGTGATGGGCGGCGCGGGGAGCTTCGGCAGCGCCTTCGCCAAGGCGCAGCTCGCCGCCGGCATGAAGCTGCCGGGCAGCGGGTGCGCGTTCATCAGCGTCTCGAACCACGACAAACCGGCCGTGGTGCAGATCGCGCGTGATCTCCGCGCGCTCGGCTTCTCACTGGTCGCGACGCGCGGCACGGCGAGCTTCCTCCGCGCGCACGGGCTCGACGTCGAGATTGTCTTCAAGATCAACGAGGGACGCCCGCACGTGGGTGACGAGATTCTGAACAATCGCATTCAGCTCGTCATCAACACGCCGCTCGGCCGCGAGTCGTTCTTCGACGATCGCACGGTCCGGCGGATCGCGATGATGCAGCAGGTGCCGTGCATCACGACGCTCACGGGCGCCGCCGCGGCCGTCAACGCGATCAAGGCGCTGCATACGGAAGGCCTGACCGTCCGCTCGCTGCAGGAGTATCACTCCGAGGGTGCCGAGAGCCGCAAGCCGGAGGTCGAGAGCCGGTTGTCGTAGGGGCTCAGGCCTCCCGCTCCTTCCACTGATCGATCAGCCGCAGGTACCTCGACGCGATCGTCTCGATCGCCTCGTCGCGCTCGATCCGATTCGTGAGGTACGCCGTGGCCGGGTCCATGAACACGGACCGGCCGATCGCGAAGCCCGCCGTGGACGGCAGGCTGGCCGCCGCGTTGAACCAGGACGCGATCGACGACGGGTCGGCGCCCTTGCCGAGGATGACCTGACGCGGCTCGGGCCGTTCCCGGATCGCGCGATCGATGGTCGCCGCGCCGGACGGGCTGCGCGTGCCTTCGATCTTCCATACGTCGGGCACCAGACCCTTGGCGTACGCGTCGCGAATGACCTCGGACAGGATCGCCGGCCGTCCCTGTTCCTCGAACGTGTGCTCGTCCTCCCCCTGGCGCATGACGATGATCTCCACGAGAAGCGGCATGGCTTCCGCGCGGCACCAGCGCTGGAGCTCCAGCAGTCTTTCGGTCTGCTGCCGCCGATCGGCCTCCGGCCATTCCGGGCGGTAGCGGATCAGCACCTTGCTGAAGCTGTTGCCGGAGGCCGCGGCATGGAACGGCTCGCGCTCCCATTCGAGCGGAAACACGCCCGCCTTTTCCACCGGCGTGCCGACCGGGATGTGCGCCGCCCGCGCGCGCGCCACGGCGTCGGCGCCGTACTTGTTGTCGAGGAGCACCGATCCGTAGCGCCGCACATCATCCGACCGGTCGCGTGCGCGGAGGAACGCGTCCACCACGAGGGACTTGATCTCCGAGATGCGCGCGCGCGGGACCTGTGCGGTGTCGCACCATTCTTCCCACTGCCATCGATGATCGGAGGCCAGCATGTACACGCGTGAACAGTCCAGTTGCATCGAATCTCCCTGATCCGCTCCTTGCCTTGCCAGCGTTGCGTTTTCCATATACTACTGACACGATGACCACGGCGCCCTCTTCCGGCCCCGTCTGCGATGTCCTTGGCATGGGCGCCAACTCGGTCGACTACGTCTACCTGCTCCCCGCATACCCGGAAGCCGACGGGCCGAACGCCAAGATGCGGATCAGCAGTCATTCGCTGTCGTGCGGCGGTCAGGTCGCGACGGCGCTGTGCACCTGCGCGGCGATGGGCCTGCGAGCCAAGTACATCGGCGCCACCGGTACCGACGACAACGGCCGGCGGCTCCGCGACGAGCTCGCGAAGCGTCACATCGACATGAGCGACGCCGTGATCCGCGACGTGACGAATCAGTTCGCGGTGATCATGGTCGACGAGCACGCCGGCGAGCGCATCGTGCTCTGGGATCGCCACGACGGCCTGGCGCTCCGGCCCCGCGAGGCTGCCGCCGGAGGTGCTGACGTCGGCGCGCGTGCTGCACGTGGACGACGTCGATCAGGAGGCCGCGATTCGAGCCGCGTTGATTGCGCGCGAGGCGGGCGTGCGGGTGACGAGCGACATCGATCGAATCACGCCGAAGACCGAGGAGCTCGTGTCGGCCGTCACGATGCCGATTTTCGCCGAGCACGTGCCGAAGGCGCTCGACCGGCGAGGCGGATTTCGAACGCGCGCTCCGGAAGCTGCGTCGTCTCAACGACGGTCCGCTGTGCATCACGCTCGGCGCGCGCGGCGCGCTGCTGCTCGACGGCGATCGTCTCCATCAGGCGCCGGCCTTCCAGGTCGAAGCCGTCGACACAACGGGCGCCGGCGATGTCTTTCGTGGTGCGCTGATCGTCGCCCTCCTCCGCGGCGACGGTCCCGACGACATGCTGCGCTTTGCCAACGCCGCCGCCGGCATCAGCTGCACCCGGCTCGGCGCCATCAACGGCGTGCCCACGCTGGACGAGACGACACAGCTGATGCGGCAGGCGGTAGCTCAGTAAACAGTAACCAGCTATCAGCTGATCAGCCTACTGCCAGCTGACAGCTGACGGCTGACTGCGCTGATGGCTGACGGCTGACGTCACTCGCACGCGTTTGACTTCCACCGCCTGTCCAGTGCGATACGCCGCCGTTGCCGCCAGCGCGACGCGGAGCGCCTCGATGCCATCTCGCAGGCGTGATCGGCGCCTCGCGTCCCTGCTGGACGTTCTGCGCGAAGTTCTCGAGCTGCAGCGTATAGGCGCGCTCGAAGCGTTCCATGAAGTACGGGACGGTGTCGTGCGACACGTTGTTCTTCGTCATCGTCAGCACGGGCGTCTCGCGGAGGTAACCGATGCGCAGCGTGCCTTCGGTTCCGAGCAGCTCGGTGACGATGTCGTAGCCGTAGAAGCCATTACGAGTCAGATCGACGACGCCGAGGCGGCCGTCGTCGAAGACGAGCGAGGCGATCGCATTATCGATGTCGCCGACGCTCGCCATCTCCGGATACGCCAGCACGCCGCCGATCGCCGAGACCGTCTTGACCTCGCCCATGAACCACCGCGCGAGGTCGAAGTCGTGGATCCCCATGTCGACGAGGATGCCTCCGCTGCTGGCCGGATTCGCGTACTCCAGGCTCGGCCGGAACGGATCGCGGGACGTGGCCTTGAAGACGACCGGCCGGCCGATGCGGCCTTCGGCTACCTGGCGGTTCGCGGCCGCGTAGCCGGGGTCGAACCGGCGCATGAATCCCATCTGGAAGAACGTGCCCTGACGCTGAACGACAGCCTCCATCGCCCGGCAATCGGCCAGTGACAGCGCCAGCGGCTTTTCGCAGAACGTCGGCTTGCGTGCCTCCGCGGCCGCGATCACGATGTCCTTGTGCGCATGCGTCGGGCTGGCGACGACGACCGCGTCCACGGCGGGATCGGCGAGGAGGTCTTGCGGGTCGGCATACCAGCGCGGCACGTCGAACGCCGCGGCCGTCTCCGCCGCGACGGTCGCGTCGACGTCGGCAACCGCCGTCAAACGCGTATTCGCGAGGCGGCTGGAGAGATCGCGCGCGTACACCTTGCCCAGCCGCCCCAGGCCGACGAGTCCGACATTGAGTCTCATTTGTGATCGCCCTTGTCGGCGTTCTCTTTCGTCACGAGCCCGATCCGCACGTTGATGTCCTGTGGCACCTGTTCCCCCTTGAACGCGTGCAAGGCGGTTTCCACAGCCGATCGCCCCATCTCGTCGGGGAATTGCGCGACGGTGGCTTCCATGCGTCCGTCCTTGATCGCTTTCCGCGCGTCGTCGATCGCGTCAAACCCGAGCACCCGTACCCGGCCGGTTCTGCCGGCTGCGGCGATGGCTTCGATCGCGCCGAGCGCCATGATGTCGTTGCACGCAAACACCGTGTCGATGTTGCCGTGGGCCTGCAGCATGTTCTGGAACACGGTGAATCCCTGGTCGCGCTCCCAGTTGGCTGGCTGCGAGGCGACAATCTTCACGCCGGCGCTGGCCTTGATCGCATCGCGGAAACCTCGGACCCGGGAGTCGCCGGTCTCATGACCGGGGATACCCTCGAGCACGGCGACGTTGGCCGTTGCCGCCCGACGCTTTCACGAGGTACTCGCCGATGATCTGCCCGCCCCGGTAATTGTCCGATCCCACGAAGCTGGCGGTTGTCACGCCTGCCGCGGACGCGGTTGCGGCGTCGAGTCGTGTGTCGACGATCACCACCGGGATCTTGGCCGCATTCGCCTTCGCGACGGCAGGAACGACTTCGCGCGAGCCGGACGGCGTCAGCGCCAGCGCGTCCACGTGGGCCTGTATCAGGTTCTCGACAATCTGCATCTGCCGCTCGACGTCGGTTTCGCGCTCTGCCGCCTGGACGACGAGATCGACATCGAGTCGCTTGGCCGCGTCCTCGGCGCCGCGCTGCATCTCGATGAAGAACGGGTTGTTGAGCGTCTTCATCACGAGCGCGATGCGCGGACGGCCGCCCTTGGGTCCAGCGTCACGATTGCAGGCAGCAGTCAGGGCGGCGAGGACCGCCAGCACGGTGACCAGGTATCTCTTGTTCGTGAACATGGCAGGTCCTCAGAAACGGTGTCAATGCGATCGAATGCCTCGCATTCATCATTCTGCATGCGGCATTCTCTTCAGCGCAGTATCGATGAGTACGGCGAATACGATCACGAGCCCGATCACGATCTGCTGAACGAACGACGAGACGCCGAGGAGGTTGAGCCCGTTGCGCAACACGCCCATGATCAGCGCGCCGATGATGGTACCTCCAAGCCCGCCCTCGCCACCCATCAAACTGGCGCCGCCGATGACCGTCGCCGCGATGGCATCGAGCTCGTACATGATTCCGGCGATTGGCTGCGCCGAGTTCAGGCGTGCGGTCAACAGCACCGCCGCCACGGCGCTTGCGAGGCCGGAGACGCCGTAGACCAGCGTCTTGTGCAGCCGAACGTTGACGCCCGACAGGCGCGTCGCTTCCTCGTTGCCGCCGATCGAATACACATACCGGCCGAACCGCGTGCGTGTGAGTGCGAAGTGCGCGATGAGGTAGACGACGAGCGTGATCACCACCGGCGCTGGGATGCCGGCGATTCGTGACGTGGCAATCGCGCGAAACGCGGGCCCGAACCCCGATATCGGCCGGCCGTCGGTGTAGAGCAGGGCGCAGCCGCGCGCGATGCTCATCATGCCGAGCGTCGCAATGAACGGCGGCAGGCGGCCCCATGCGATCGCGACGCCGTTCAGCAGGCCGAACCCGGAGCCCACGCCGAGAGCGATGGCGATCGCGACGCCCACGGGGTGGCCGGCATTGAGCCCCGACGCGAGCGCGACACCGGCGACCGCGACGAGCGAGCCGACCGACAGGTCGATGCCCGCCGAAATGATCACGAACGTCATGCCCGCCGCGATGACGGCGTTGATGGCGGTCTGCTCGAGGACGTTGAGGAGATTCGAGACCGTGAGGAAGTGGGGCGTGAGAATCCACAACAGCAGGCAGAGCGCGAACAGGCCCGCGACCGTGCCGAGGCGCCGGCCGGGAATGCGGCGCATGCTCAGTGCAGCCCGAGCGCGGCGTGCAGGACACGCGCCTGCGTGGCGTCCTTGCGGTCGAAGATGGCGCCGACGCGCCCCTGATGCATGACGAGGACTCGATCGCTCATGCCGAGGACCTCCGGCAGGTCCGACGAGATCATCAGGATCGCCGCGCCGCGCGCCGGCAAGCTGGTCGAGGAGCTGATAGACCTCCATCTTGGCGCCCACGTCGATTCCTCTCGTCGGTTCGTCGACGATCAGCACGTCCGCGCCGGCGGCGAGCCACTTGCCGAGGACGACCTTCTGCTGGTTGCCGCCGCTCAGGGTGAGGACTTTGGCATCGGGGCTCGACGTCTTGATCCGGAGGTCGGCGATCCAGCGCGAGACGAGTTGTCGCTCCCGCAGCGGCTCGATCACACCGCTCCGGCACAGACGGGGCAACTGCGGGAGCGAGAGGTTGGCGGCCACGCTCTGCGTGAGGATCAACCCGTGACGCTTGCGGTCTTCCGGCACCAGGCCGACACCCGCGCGTATCGCATCGCCGGTCGACCCGCCGCGCAGCGGCCGCCCGTTCAGCACCACGCGTCCCGTATCGGGCGCATCGGCACCCGCGATCACGCGAGCCAATTCCGTCCGCCCGGCGCCCAGGAGTCCGGCGACGCCGAGAATCTCGCCGCGATGGAGCGTCAGGCTCACGTCGTGAAGGCGCGCCCCGCGCGAGACGCGCTCGACGCGCAGCAGCTCGGCGCCCCGCGCGCCCGTCCGGACCGGGAAATGATCGGCGACGTCGCGATCGACCATCAGCCGGACGAGCTCGGCGATCGGCGCGGGAAGGGGCAGCGTGGCGACTTGACGGCCATCGCGCATGACGGTCGCCCGGTGTCCGACGCGCGCCAGCTCCTCGAGGCGGTGGGAGATGTAGATGACCGACACGCCGCGCGCGGTCAGGCCTGCGATCGCCGAGAACAGTTGATCGATCTCCGACTCGGTCAGCGCCGACGTCGGCTCGTCCATGATCAGCACGCGCGCGTCCAGCGACAGCGCCTTGGCCACTTCGACCATCTGCTGTTCGGCCACGCTCAGCTCCGACACGCGCGCGTCGGGATCGATCCGCGTGCCGAGCGACGCAAGAAGCGCTGCCGCATCGCGCGTGAGCCGCGCGCGATCGATGACGCCGGCATGCGCGACGGCTCGCGTCCGAGAAAGATGTTGGCGGCCGCGGAGAGGTGAGGGACGAGGTTGAGCTCCTGATAGATCGTCGAGATGCCGCGCGCCTGCGCCTCCCTCGGCGATCGAAGCGGGACGGACTGGCCATCGAAGAGAATCTCACCGCTGTCGCGGACGCAGGCGCCGCTCAGCACGCGCATGAGCGTGGATTTGCCCGCGCCGTTTTCCCCGAGCAGGACGTGGACTTCGCCACGCCGGAGATCGAAGTCCACGGCGTCGAGCGCCTTCACGCCGGGGAACCGCTTGCAGATGCTGCGCATCTGCAACAACGGCACAGAAGCAGGCGCGCTGGTCACAAGCGGCGCAGGCCGATCATCGGGAGTCGGCGGCCGCCGAGGACGTCAGCGCCGGCCGGGCGCCCGCGGCGATGTCCTGCCAGCGATAGAAACGGAAGTTGCGGCCCGAGCTGTTCATCGCCACCACCAGGCCATCGGGGAAATCGGGACCGAGCGCAGCCGACGTCACGTCCACGCCGTCCGTGGCGTCGGCATGACCGGTGAAGGCCATGACCTCGACCGAGTGATCGTGTGGGTGGCCGGGTTCGCCTTCGCGACGATAGATGTGAAAGATGCTTTCCCCCGGGACCTGATCGACCGACACGATGTATCCGGTGCCGTTCGACAGCGCGTAGATCCCGAGACCCTCCCGCTCGCGCCGGTACCCCGTCTGTCCGAAGAGGGCGAGCTCCTGGTCGGCGCCCGCCGCGTCGGGGTCCGCGTGCCACTTGTGAATGCCGACCTTCTCGTCGGCGTAGTACACGTACCCCAGCTCGTCGTCCACGACGACGGCTTCGATTTCACCGTTTCCGCTGAACGCACCGAAGCGGCGGACGAAGGTCGCCTTCACCCGCCCCGACCCGTCGTCGTCGAGACGGTATTCCCACAGGTAGTTCGTTTTCGGCCCGGCCTTCGGGGAGATGATGGCGAAGATGGCGCCGTCCTTCGGACGTCGATAGAGGCCGATGCCCATCGGGCCCCCCTGAGCACCTGATGCGCCTTCCAGAATCGGCACATCGCCAGCCGAGACGTCGCGAACCCCGCTGCCGTCCGGCGCGATGGCGTACGCGCGGAGCCGGCGGCCGTCGCGTTCGGTGAGCACCGCGATATCCGTCGGCGTGCCCTTCAGGGGAAGTCCGTACTCGACGTCCACGTTGTTCGGTCGATTGGGTCCTTTGAGGAGCTGGAGCAGCCGGCCATCGAGACCGAAAACCGCCAGCGCACCCTCGGGTGCGCCGACCTTCATGGTCCCCAGAATCAGGCTGTGCGACGGATCCCCGTGATTGATCCAGATCGCGGGGTCGTCCGCGTCGCGCGGAAGCGACGCGGTCGTTCGCACGGGCTCGACGGCGATTGACCTCGACGCGGCCGTCGACGGCGCGGTCCGTTCCGACGCCGCGGGCGCCGTGCACCCGATGGCCGCGAGGCCGCCAATCATCACGTACCGTGCGGCGTCCGTCATAGCCCATCTTCCTCTCGAGCTCTCACGCGTTCACGCATTCCGGTCACCTCTCATTCTACCCAACCTTTTTCTGCTACACTCCGCGACGCCAGACGTCGGCGTTCCCCCATGACCTTCCCTCGCTACGATGTGCTCGCCATCGGCCGCAGCTCGATCGATCTGTATGCGCATCAGATTGGCGTGCCGATGACCGAAGTGACGAGCTTCGACGCGTACGTCGGGGGTTGTCCGACGAACATCAGCGTGGGCACGCGGCGGCTGGGGCTGAAGTCTGCGCTCCTGACAGCCGTTGGAGAGGATCAGGTCGGCGACTTCGTGCTCGCGTTCCTGGAGCGCGAGGGCATCGAGACGCGCTACATTCCACGCAAGCCGAAGCATCGAACGAGCGCGGTCATCCTGACGATCCAACCGCCGGATCGATTTCCGCTGACGTACTATCGCGAAGGGTGCGCCGATCGCGAACTGACGTGCGACGACGTGCGTGCGGCGCCCGTCGCGGACAGCGCGATCGTCGTCGTCAGCGGTACGGGGTTGACGCACGAGCCGTCGAGGTCGGCCACGGTGTTCGCGGCCGATGCGGCGAGAGCGGCAGGCCGCGAGGTCTTCCTCGATCTCGACTATCGGCCGGACCAGTGGGGAAGTCGCGCCGATTTCGCGCAGACGGTGCAGCGCCTGTCGGCTCGATCGTCAATCGTCGTCGGGACGGAGGACGAGGTGACCGCCGCGGCGGACGACGACGATCTGGCGCGCGCGATCGACCTGTTGCTGCGGACCGGACCGGAGACGTTGATCGTGAAGCGCGGGGCCGCCGGGGCGACGATCTTCACTCGAGGATCCGAGCCGCGTGCGATTCCATCGTTCCCGATCGAGGTGCTGAACGTGCTCGGCGCGGGCGACGCGTTTGCGAGTGGCATGATCTGGGGACTGCGGCGCGGCCTGCCGCTCGACCTTGCGGTTCGGATGGGCAATGCGGTTGGCGCGATCGTGGTCACGCGTCATGGCTGTGCCAACTTCATGCCTACGGAACCCGAGGTCGAATCGTTCGTGGCCGCGAAGGGTGGGTGGTGATGAAGACCGAGCGGCTCACGGTCGCACAGGCGCTCGTCAGATTTCTTGGCCGTCAGAAGGTCGCCCGTGACGGGCGCGAGCACGATTTCTTCGCCGGCGTGTTCGGCATCTTCGGTCACGGAAACGTCGCGGGGATCGGCGAGGCGCTCCTGCACCGGCCCGCCGTCCTGCCGTTCTACGTGCCGCGGAACGAACAGGCCATGGTGCATACGGCTGCGGCGTTCGCCAAGGCGAGCGCCCGTCTGCGGACGCTCGTGTGCACCACGTCGATTGGTCCCGGCGCCACGAACATGCTGACTGGCGCCGCGGCGGCAACCATCAACCGGCTGCCCGTGCTGTTGCTGCCAGGCGACATCTTCGCCACCAGGCGGCCGGATCCCGTTCTGCAGCAGCTCGAGTCGCCGCAGTCGCGCGACATCTCCGTCAACGACTGCTTCAAGCCGGTCTCGCGCTACTGGGACCGCGTCAACCGACCCGAGCAGCTGACATCGGCGCTGATGGAGGCGATGCGAGTCCTGACGTCCCCTGCCGATACGGGCGTCGGTGACGCTCGGATTTCCACAGGACGTGCAGACGGAAGCGTTCGACTACCCCGCGAAGCTTTTCGAGCCGCGTGTCTGGACCATCCCGAGAAATCGGCCGGATCGTGATGCGCTTGCCAGGGCCGCGCAGCGTGTTCGCGCGTCGAAGCGCCCGCTGATCGTCGCGGGAGGCGGAGTCTTGTACAGCGAAGCAATGGATGCGCTCGATCGCTTCGCCCGGTCAACGGGCATGCCGGTCGCGGAGACGCAGGCGGGCAAAGGCGCCTTGCCCTTCGATCATCCACAGGCGATCGGCGCGATGGGCGTGACCGGCACGCCCGGAGCGAATCGCCTCGCCCGCGATGCGGATCTCGTCCTGGTCATCGGTTCCCGCCTCAGCGATTTCACGAGCGCGTCGAACACGGCTTTCGCCGCGGCCGACGTGCAGTTCGTGTCGATCAACGTGGCCGAGCTCGACGCGCTGAAACACGGATCCCTCGCGCTCGTCGGGCGACGCACGCGCGTCCTTGACCGAGCTCGAGTCGGCGCTCGAAGGCTGGCGCGTGGACAAGTCATATGAGCAGCGTATCCGGGAAGAGCAAGACCTCTGGACGCGCGAGGTGGATCGCATCTTTACGCTCGATCACCGGACCGCTCATCAGCCAGGGAGAGGTCATCGGCATCCTGAACGCCTTCACCGAGCCCGCCGACGTCGTCGTCTGCGCCGCGGGCAGCTTGCCCGGCGATCTGCACAAGCTGTGGCGGACGAAAACGCCGGGCGGATATCACCTGGAGTACGGCTATTCGACGATGGGGTATGAGATCGCGGCGGGGCTCGGCGTGAAGCTCGCGCACCCTGACCGGCGCGTCTACGTCATGGTCGGTGACGGCTCGTACCTGATGATGTCTCAGGAGATCGCGACCGCGGTTCAGGAGGGCATTTCGCTGACGATCCTGGTGCTCGACAACCACGGATTCTCGAGCATCGGCGGGCTGTCGCGGTCGGTCGGCTGCGACGGCTTCGGGACGCGCTATCGGCGTCGCGGCGCCGCGGGCGAGCTCGACGGCCCGTGCGTGGAGGTGGATTTCGTGGCGAACGCCGCGTCGATGGGTGCCCGCGCGGTCAAGGCGGAGACCCGTGCGCAGATCGAGGCCGCGCTCGCCGAGGCCCGCGCCCGCGAGGGCGTGCAGGTGATTGTCGTGCCGGTCGACGGCGACCAGCATGTCGGCGGATACGAATCATGGTGGGACGTGCCGGTGGCTGAAGTGTCGCCTCTCGGCAACGTCCAGCGGGCGCGTCAGGAGTACGAAAAGGGACGTCTCCGTCCGCGCCATCCGTTCTAGTGTGCGTGTGTTCGTGTTCCGTCGTGGCTTCGTGATCATCGTGTCTTGATCGTTGTTGCATCCCATGTCCAATCAGCTTCGTGTCGCGAATGCGCCGTGCTCGTGGGGCGCGCTGGAATTCAACTGGGCCGGTCAGATGCCTCCCTACGAAACCGTCCTCGACGAGATGACGTCGACCGGATATGCGGGCACCGAGTTGGGTGGATGGGGCTTCATGCCGACGGAGCCGGAGGCGCTCAGCGTCGAGCTGTCGCGGCGCCAGCTGGCGCTGACTGGTGCGTTCGTTCCGGTTCAGCTCACCGTGGAAGCCGAACACACTGCCGGGGTCGAGGAGGCGATCCGCGTCGCGCGACTGCTCGCAGAGACCGCCGGCAGCAACGCCCTTGTCGTCCTGTCGGACGCGACGGCGCACGACCCGAAGCGCACGGCGATTGCAGGACGTGTGACACCACGAGGATGGCTTGACCGCCGAGGGGTGGGACACGCTGGCCCGTGGCGCCAATCGGATCGCACGCGAGGTGAAAGAGGCGACTGGCCTGCGAACGGTCTTCCATCATCATTGCGCGACGTTCGTCGAGACGCCAGGAGAGATCGACGAGCTGATGACGCGCACGGATCCGTCGCTCGTCGGACTCTGCCTCGACACCGGACACTGCGCGTTCGGCGGCGGCAATCCTGTGGCGACGCTCGAACGGTGGCAGTCGCGCGTCTGGCACGTCCACCTGAAGGATTGCGAGCCCGCGATCAAGGCGCGGGCGCGGCGCGAAGAGTGGGACTACCAGCGATCGATCCGCGAAGGTGTCTTCTGCGAGCTCGGGAAGGGTGAAGTCGATTTCGCCGGCGTCCTCTCGTCCCTCCGTCGCGCCGGCTATCAGGGCTGGCTGGTGGTCGAACAGGATGTCATCCCGTCGCTCGGCACCCCAATCGAAAGCGCGGCGCGCAATCGCAGCTATCTCCGCACGCTTGGGTTGTAGCTGATTCTGCGTACGTTGACGTTCGATGTCCGAGGGTCGAGGCCCGAAGACCGAACCGGAACCTCGAACCGAACCCCGAACCGCGAACCCGCGAACCCCGAACCCAACATTGCATGCTCTCCCCGGCCATCCTGGCCGCGGTGCCGCTGCTGGGTGGTGTCGTCATCGGCGCGTTCGGTGGCGATCACGTCCGCATTGCGCTCGCGCTCCTCGCAATCGCGTGGGCGTGCGCCGCAAGTAGTCTCCGTGTCGGCCGCCACCGCTCGTTCGTCGCGGCTTGTATCGTTGGCTATTGGGCTGCGGGGATCACGCTTGGCGCATCCGCGGCGCGGGGCGCTTCCCGCCCTCCATCCTTGAGTGGTTCACGGCGTCGCCCGGGGCTCGCGAACCTGTCCGTCTGACGGCCGTCCTCCGCCAGGACGCCTCCGTCACCCCCTTCGGCGTCGTCGCGCTCGTCGACACGACATCGATCGTGACTGAAGACCGTGCGCTGTCGATCGACGGCGGCGTTCGCGTGTCCGTCGCCGGGGCGCTGGCTCCCACTGCGGCCAGGACGTGGCGCCAGGGCCGCACGGTCACGTTCAGCGCGCTCCTGCGCGATCCGGTGGGCTACCGGAACATCGGGGTGCCGGATGATCGTGACCGCCTGACGCGCGAGGGCCTCGCGTTGGCTCGCGAGCGTGAAGAGTGCGGCGTTGGTCACGGTCGTGACGACATGGCACCTGGTACGACGAGGCGTCGGCGTCGGTGCGCGCGTACGTTCGCGCCGCAACGACGGATGCCGTTGGCCGATGGAACGCGAAGTCTGCGGGCGTCGTGACGGCGATTCTGATCGGCGATCGAGGCGGCCTCGATCAGGACGATGAGCGACGCCTCCAGGAGGCGGGCACGTACCACGTCATCGCCATCTCCGGCGGCAACATCGCGCTCCTCACCGCGATGCTCGTCGTGCTGGGTCGAGTCGCGAGGCTGCCGGTCCGGACGACGTATGCGGCGTCGATCGTCCTGCTCACGTTCTACGGCTACACGGCCGGCCTGGCGCCCTCGGTCCTGCGCGCGACGCTTGCGAGCGTCATTTACCTGTTTGCCAGGGTTATCGATCATCGCGGCTCGGCGATGAACGCGTTGGCGGTGGCGGCTGGTACCGCGGCCGCCTTGACACCCCTGTCGGTGCTGGACCCTGGGTTCGTGTTGTCGTTCGGCGCGACGTTCGCGATTGTCGGCGCGGCGTCCCGCCTGATCGCGCCTGTTCGAACGCACAGGGCCGAGACTCGTGCGCGTGCGGTCGCGCGCGGCGTCGCGCTTGCGGTTGCGGGGCTGGGCGGTGCCACGCTGTGCGCCGAGGTGGCGTTGCTGCCCGTTGGCGCGCGGCTCTTTGGCCGCGTGAGCTTCGCGGGCCTCGTCCTCAATTTTGCCGCGGTCCCGCTCATGTCCCTCATTCAGGTTGCGGGTCTCGCGGCCGTTGCGGTGCATCCCGTGTCGCGCCTGGCGTCGGCAGGGTGTGGATGGCTCGCGCACGTAGGGACGACCGCGCTCCTCGGGTCGGCCAGGCTCGTCGACATCTGGCCATGGCTGGTGATCGACGTGCCCGCGCCTCCGATGTGGGTGATTGGTGTGTGGTATGCGTCCGCGGGTGTGCTCGTGGCGTGGTGGAGACAGCCGCGGATCCGACGCCTCGCGCTCGCGGCGATTGCGGCGGCGGGTGCGCTGATCGTCACGGGCCCGCCTCAATTGCGCCCCGGTGGAGCAGCCGCAACCGGCCGCGGGCTGGAGCCGGCTGGCGTTCATCGATGTCGGCCAGGGCGACGCGACCGTGCTGATGCCGTCGGGTGGTCCTTCGATGCTGGTGGACGCGGGCGGCGCACCCGGGTCATCGTTCGATCTCGGCCGCCGCGTAACCGTGCCAGCGCTCTGGGCGCTTGGCATGTCCCGTCTTGGCATCCTCGCGCTGACGCACGGGGATCCCGATCACGTCGGGGGCGCCGCCGCGGTCGTCCGTGCGCTGACGCCGAGCGAAATCTGGGAAGGCGTGCCAGTGCCTGGACATCAGGCACTGGCTGTGGTCCATCGAGCCGCCGTCGATCGCGGCGTCACGTGGAAGAGCGTGTGGACCGGCGACACGCAGCTCGCGGGCGCCGCGCGCATACGAGTGCTGAATCCGCCTCCGCCCGACTGGCAGCGTCTGAAGGTCCGCAATGACGACTCGATCGTGCTCGAGGTGAGGATTGGCGACGTCGCCGTGATCCTCCCGGGCGACATCAGCCAGACCACCGAGCGAGCGCTCCTCCCGATGCTGGATCGCGCGCCCCTCACCGTCATCAAAGCGCCCCATCACGGCAGCGCCGGCAGCAGTTCGACGGAGTTCATCGACGCCACACGACCCGCCGCGGTCATCTTCAGCGCCGGCCGCCGCAATCCGTTCGGTCACCCGGCGCCCGCCGTGCTCGACCGCTATCGCACCGCCGGTGCACGAATCTTTCGAACGGACGAAGACGGCGAAGTGATCCTCGATACCGACGGCCACCACGTCGTGATGTGGACGTGGAGCGGCAGGAGGGAAGAGTTCAGGGTTCCTGTCCAATCCGGGAACGGACACGAAACACCAAGACCACCAAGAACACTAAGCACACCAAGGTCACTGACGCATTGCAGTTCTCAAGGAGAAGACAAATGGCGTGGAGCGGAATATCACCTATTAGTGAGGAGGTCGATCGAATTGCCCATCAGACAATCGGGTGTGCGATCACCGTGCATCGGTTGCTGGGTCCAGGTTTCAGAGAGCACATTTACCAGCAGGCGCTGTGTCTTGAACTGAACGATGCAGGGTCTTCGCTTCGAGTGCGAGAAGACTATCTCTGTTCCCTACAAGCAATGGCATATTCCCGGACACCGCGTCGATCTGATCGTGGAGGAGAGCGTTCTGGTTGAACTGAAAGCGGTGCCTCGGATCGCGAAGCTTCACAAGCAACAGGTGGTGTCGTACTTGAAGGCGGCCAATCTTCGGCTGGGGCTTCTGATCAATTTCGACGT
The DNA here is from genome assembly GCA_963786615.1 of uncultured Acidobacteriota bacterium. Taxonomy (GTDB): domain Bacteria; phylum Acidobacteriota; class Vicinamibacteria; order Vicinamibacterales; family 2-12-FULL-66-21; genus CAWAZT01. Next base: position 26,256 of record CAWAZT010000016.1, on the reverse strand, counting down.
CTCCATCCTGAGAGATGGGCTCAGGCGGGTCGTGTTGTAGCCTCCTCGAACTTCTGTTTGGCCTAAGGGGTCTTCTTGGTGGTCTTCGTGGTCTCTTGGTGCCGTTGTTCGTCGTCTTCACTCTCCTTCACCGCATTCCACTCGCTCTCCAGGTCCTCGAGCGACATCTCTCGCACTGACCGTCCGCTGTCGTGGACGCGTCCTTCGAGGGCGGTGAAGCGTTTCGTGAACTTGTCGTTCGCCATGCGGAGCGCGGACTCCGGCTCGATGCCCAGCTTGCGGGAGAGGTTGGCTATCGCGAAGAGCAGGTCGCCCATCTCTTCTTCCGTTCGCTTCAGCCCCTCGCCGTCGACCGCGCGGCGAAGCTCCGCAACTTCTTCTTCGATCTTGTCGACGACATCCGCGGCGCGTGGCCAGTCGAAACCAACCGCCGCGACGCGTGCGCCGATTTCGTGCGCCCGCAACAGGGCTGGCAACGACGTGGGCACGCCGGCCAGCAGCGACCGGCGCGCTCCGGCGTCCACCTGTTCCTTGGCCTTGATCTCTTCCCATTGCTGGACGACCTGACCGGCGGTCGCGAGTGGCCGACCGTTGGGGTCGAACACGTGCGGATGCCGCCGGATCAGCTTCGCGGTGATCGCGTTCAGCGAGTCGACGACCGTGAAGTCGCCCGCATCAGCAGCGATCTGCGCGAGGAACACGCCCTCGAACATGAGATCGCCGATCTCCCCGCGCAGCGCCGGAACGTCGCGCGTGTCGATCGCCTGCAGGACCTCGTGCGTTTCTTCGAGCACGAACCCGCGCAGCGACTCGAGCGTCTGCTCGCGATCCCACGGACAGCCTTTGGGACCACGCAGGTGCGCCATGATGTCGACCAGGCGCTGGAACGCCGATCCGGCAGAGGCGGCTCGTACGCGCGTGAGGGCGACGCGTGGTCGCGCGCGCGTTCGTGCGACGCGAAGATTTCGGTGATGCGCGCGTGCTGGATCGTGATCGCTTCGTTCGACCGGCCATGAGGCCGACTATGCTAGCATCGCGAAGTGGAAAACCAGGAAGAGTCCGGCATCTCTTTCACCAGCTTCGTGCTCTCGCTGGCGACGACGGCCGCCGTGCACTTCGGTGACATCGCCGATCCGGGAACAGGGGAGCCGGCCGAGCCGAATCTCCTGGCGGCAGGACAGATGATCGAAATCATCGCGATGCTGCAAGAGTACACGCGCGGGAACCTCTCCGAGCCCGAATCGAAGCTCGTGGAGGACCTGCTGTACGAGCTGCGCATGCGCTTCGTCCAGGCCCAGCAGGGCGAGCGGCGGATCGTCGAGCCGTGACACGGTAGAGTGCCGTCCGCGGTCGGCGATGCGTATCACGTTTCTCGGCACCGGCACGTCGCACGGCGTCCCCATGATCGGCTGCGAGTGCGACACCTGCCGATCGCCTGATCCGCACGACGCACGACTCCGGCCGTCCATCCTGATCGAGACGCCCGATACGAGCATCCTCGTCGACGCCGGGCCTGACCTCCGCGCTGCAGGCGCTGACCCATCGGCTGTCGCGCGTGGACGCGATCCTTTTCACGCACGGTCACGCGGATCACATCCTCGGCATGGACGACGTGCGGCGGTTCAATGCGCTTGAAGAGCGGCGTGATGCCGTGCTATGGCGACGCGCAGACGCTCGACGACATCCGTCACGTGTTCGGGTACGTGTTCGATCCGGCCACGCCGAAGGGCGGAGGGCTGCCGCAGCTCGAGCTCTTTCGCATTCTTGGTCCGTTCAGCCTCGGGCGCCATGAAGTGCAGCCGGTTCCGCTCTGGCACGGCCGCCGCGCGATTCTCGGTTTCCGCGTGGGCCGCTTCGCGTACCTGACGGACTGCAATCGGATCCCCGACGAGTCGTGGGCCCTCCTCGACGACCTCGACGTGCTGGTGCTCGACGCGCTCCGGGAGCGGCCGCATCCGACACACTTCTCGCTGTCCGAGGCGCTGGCGACCGCGGCGCGCATCGGCGCCGCGCGCACCTACTTCACCCACATGTGTCACGACCTCCCGCACGCGCCGACCTGCGCGCGGCTTCCGGACGGCATCACGCTCGCTTATGATGGTCTGGTCCTGACCCTTTGATTTTGATGTGATCTCCTACTATCCCGACGAGCCGCCGCCACGCTGGCCCGGACCCGTGCTGGCCCTCGGCAATTTCGACGGGCTCCACCGCGGCCATATGAAGATCGTGGATCGGGTGCGGCGCCGCGCCGGCGAGCGGGGCGGCACGCCGGCCGCGATGACGTTCGATCCGCATCCCCCCCGGGTGGTCCGGCCCGACAAGGCGCCGCCGCTCCTCATGACGACGGCGCAGCGGCTCGAGGCGCTGACGCGCGCCGGCATGCAGGGCGTCGCCGTCGTGCGCTTCACCCACGAGATGTCGCAGTGGGATCCGGAGACGTTCGTGCGCACGGTTCTCGTCGAGTGGCTCCGCGTCGTCGAAGTGTGGGTGGGCGCCAACTTCCTCTTTGGCCACGATCGCACGGGGACCTTCAGCGTGCTGCGGGCGCTCGGCGCACGCTACGGGTTCCGCGCGGAGAAGATCGATCCCGTTCGCTACAAAGACTTCGTGGTCAGCAGCACGCGCATTCGCCGTCTCGTGGCTGAAGGCCGCGTCGACGAGGCAGGCGCGTTGCTCGGCCACCACTACTTCATCGACGGCACCGTCGCAAAAGGCGCCCAGCGCGGCCGGCAGCTGGGATTTCCCACCGCCAATCTCGACACCGAGAACGAGCTGCTCCCCCCGGCAGGCGTGTACGCGACGACGGCGGCGATCAACGGTGTCGCGCATCCGTCTGTGACGAACGTGGGGCTTCGTCCCACCTTTGGTGACGTGGATCGGATTCAGGTCGAGACGCATTTGCTCGACATCGATCGCGATCTGTACGGCGCGCGCATCCGGTTGTCGTTCGTTCAGCGGCTCCGCGACGAGCGGGCGTTTCCGGACGTTGACGCCCTGCGCGAGCAGATCGACGCCGACTGCCGGTCGGCCCGCCGGCTGTTCGGTCACATTTCGCTATAGAATCGTCATGTATGGCTGATCGGTTGCGTGAACAGGAGATGCGGCTCACCATTCCCGCCGCGGGTGAGTTCCGTGTGCTCGCAACCGAATTGGCCGGAAAATTCGCGGAGTACTCGGGATCGACGGCTGGGGACGCGGCGGAACTGCGGCGGAGGATCGAGCAGCTGGCCGCGAAAGTGACCAACGGCGCCGGCCCGGACGCCTCGATCGATCTCGACATGACGGTCCGCGAGAACGTGGTCGTCGTGCGTGTGTCGTCCGGATCGACGTCCGACGAGACAACCTGTCCGCTGAGCGACTGACGCCCTACGACTTGCGACTCTTCAACACGCTCACCCGCCGGGAAGAAGAATTCACGCCTGCGCACGGCGATGGCGTCCGCATGTACACGTGCGGGCTGACGGTCTACGCGCGCGGACACATCGGGAACTTCCGGACGTTCGTCGCGCTCGACGTGCTGCGGCGTGTGCTGCAGTTCGAGGGCTACGCCGTGCGCCAGGTCCGCAACTACACCGACGTGGACGACCGCACGATCGCGGAGTCGGCGAAGGCGGGCAAGCCGCTGCGCGAGTACACGCAGCAGTTCGTCGAGGCATTCGAACGTGACGCCGCGGCGCTGGGGCTCGAGCCGGTCGAATACGCGCCGCGGGCGACCGACCACATCGAGGCGATGGCCGGGATGATTCAGGCGCTCGAGAGAAACGGCCACACCTACGCGAGCGACGGGTCGATCTACTTCAAGATTGCGACCTTTCCCGAGTACGGACGGCTGGCACGGCTCGATCACGCCGGCATCAAGAGCGGCGCGCGCGTCGACACCGACAAGTACGACAAGGAGAACGCGCGCGACTTCGTGCTCTGGAAGGCCGCCAAAGAGGGTGAGCCGTCGTGGGAGCCGGGGCTGCCGCCGGGCCGGCCCGGCTGGCACATCGAATGTTCCGCGATGGCCGAGGAGCTGCTCGGGGATCTGGACATCCACGGCGGGGGCGTCGACCTGATTTTCCCGCACCACGAGAACGAGATCGCGCAAGCCGAGGGCGCTACGGGCCGTCCGTTTTCCAGGTTCTGGGTCCATGTCGAGCACCTGATGATCGAGGAGGAGAGCAAAGGCGCCGAGAAGATGTCGAAATCGCTCGGCAACGTCTACAGCCTCGAAGACGTGATCGCGCATGGTTTCCGCGCGTCGACGCTGCGCTTTCTCTATCTCGGCACGCACTATCGCAAGCAGTTGAAGTTCTCCTGGAGCGCGATGGCGCAGTCGGAAGAGGCCGTCAAGCGCCTTACCGACTTCCTGGCGCGTCTCGACAGCCTGCCGCCCGGTCCCGCGAGCCCTTCTACAGAAGAGCGCCTGCGGGCGGTGACGGCGACGTTCAAGCAGCACGTGGGGGAGGACCTGAACACGGCCGCCGCCCTTGGCGAGGTTTTCGAGCTGGTGCGCGCACTGAATTCGGCCGTCGATGCCGGGGAGCTGCGGAGCGGCGATGTCGAGCAGATCCGTGGAGCCTTCGAGCAGTTCGATCGGGTGCTGGGGATCCTGTCGCTGAGGCGCGCCGAGGATGCGCGGCCGCCGGTGCCGATCGAAGAGATCGAACAGCTCATTCAGCAGCGCCGCGCCGCACGCGCCGCACGGAACTTCGCTGAAGCGGATAGAATTCGTAAGGATCTGGACGCTCGCGGCATCGTGCTCGAGGACTCAGCCGCGGGAACGCGGTGGAAACGGAAATAATGACAAACGCCCCTGACATCAAGACTCCGCCGCCCGGCCCGAAGGCCAGGGCGATTATCGAGAAGGACGCGGAATTCGTGTCGCCGTCCTACACGCGCGACTATCCGCTCGTCATCGCCCGCGGCGACGGCGCCGTCGTCGAGGACGTTGACGGCAACATCTTTCTCGACTGCGCGGCCGGCATCGCCGTCAATTCCACGGGCGTCTCGCACCCCGATGTCGTCAAGGCCATTGCCGATCAGGCGGCGAAGTTCATCCACATGTCGGGGACGGATTTCTACTACGAGCCGCAGGTGCGCCTCGCGGAGGAAATGGCGTCGCTCGTGCCGATCGAAGGCAGGGTGCGGTCGTTTTTCGGCAACTCGGGCACCGAGGCGACCGAGGCGGCCCTGAAGCTGTCGCGCTATCACACCAAGCGGCCGGGGATCATCGCGTTCCTCGGATCGTTTCACGGCCGCTCGCTCGGGTCGCTGGCGCTCACGTCGAGCAAGTCGGTGCAGCGCCGCGGATTCGGGCCGTTGATGCCGGGTGTCTATCACGCGCCGTATCCGGACACATATCGATTCAACGGCAGCGCCGATGCCTGCGCTGAAGCGTCGCTCGCGTTCATCCGCCAACAGATCCTGATCCACCTGATCGCGCCCGACGAGGTCGCCGCGATCGTCGTCGAGCCGATTCAGGGTGAAGGCGGATACATCGTGCCACCCAAAGCCTTCCTCCAGGGGCTCCGCGAGCTCGCGACCGAGCACGGCATCATGCTGGTGCTCGACGAAGTGCAGTCGGGCATGGGCCGGACGGGCAAGATGTTCGCGTCGGAACACTTCGGCCTCAAAGGCGACATCGTCAATGTCGCGAAAGGCATTGCGTCGGGCCTCCCGCTCGGCGTGACCTCGTCGCGCGCGGATGTGATGGACTGGCCTCCCGGGGCGCACGCGAGCACGTTCGGCGGCAATCCCGTCGCATGCGCCGCCGCGCTCGCCACGATCAAGTTGCTGCGGGAGAAGTACGTGAGCAACGCGGCAACCGTCGGCGAGTTCCTGATCGCCGGCCTGCGCGACCTGCAGGAGAGGCACGAGATCGTCGGCGACGTGCGGGGCAAGGGGCTGATGCTGGGTGTCGAGCTCGTGCGCGATCGGCGCACGAAGGAGCGCGCCGTCGAAGAGCGCAACGCACTCGTGCAGGCGATGTTCCGCAGGGGTGTCCTGATCCTCGGCGCTGGGAAGAACGCGGTCCGGCTCGCGCCGCCGCTCGTCCTGACGATGGATCAGGCCGCGACGCTGTTGAAGATCCTCGACGAGTCGCTCACCGAGATCACGCGGACGCACGCCATGTCCGGCTCGCCCTCGAACGGAGCGGCATCGTAGTCCAGGCGGCGTTTTTCGGCAGCCGTACGCGATCAGCTCCTCGACCACCTCTATATCCGGCGGGCACCCTGCCAGTTCGAGCGCAAGGCGGACGGGCGGGGTCGGCCTGCAGACGATCAGCGTCCCTCCGTCGGTCCGCAGCCGCGCGGCAACCGCCTGGAGCGCCAGGATGCCGGCGCTGCTGATGTAGTCCAACCCCTTCAGATCGAGAAGGATCCGCCGATCGCCGTCGGCGATCGCGGCCGCGAGCGTTTGGGCGAGCGTGGGAGCGGTTGCGGCTCCGAGACGGCCCTCGGCCGCAATGACCAACGTCGATCCAGCGCGCCGGGGCGTCAGCACCAACTGCCAGGCCGCCCGCGCGCTGTTCGTCCCAGGCTCCGTCACCGTTGTGCTATAAGACGACACTTACCCCGACCGGCGCGTCCACCAACTTTTTCAAGATACCCGTGTATTTATCACAGGATGCAGAAGACGCCGACCTCGTGGCCCGCTGTCGGGCAGGCGACCAGAAGGGATTCGAGGCCCTGGTTCGGCGTCATGAGCGCGCGCTCTTCAACGTCGCCCTCCGGATGGTCGGGGATCGCGAGACCGCCGCCGACGCCACGCAGAACACCTTCGTCAAGGTGTACGAGCATCTCGACGAGTTCGACTTCCAGCACCGGTTTTTCAGTTGGGTGTACCGCATCCTGGTGAACGAATGCCTGAACATCCTTCGCGTTCGTCGGCCCGCTACCGGGGAGATTGGCTCTGTTCCGACGGCCGAGCCCGGGCCATTCGAGAAGTTGGCGCACACCGAGCGGCATCGGCGGATCCAGGCGGCGCTGATGGCGCTCACCCCCGACTACCGCGAGGTCGTCGTCCTGAGGCACTTCGGGGGCCTGTCGTACGACGACATCGCGACGGCGATCGGTCTCCCGGTGAAAACGGTCAAGTCGAGGCTCTACTCGGCCCGCCAACGGCTCGGTGAACTGCTGCTCGGGTGGGAGCCCGACTCATGACTGATTCACGTGAAGAAGCCCTGCTCAACGCCAGACTGGATGGCGCGTTGACGCCGGAACAGGCCAGAGCGGCTCGAGACCGCGCTCGAACAGCGCGCCGAGATGCGGCAGCGGGCCGCGCAACTCGAGACGCTGGTTCGCGCGCTCGACGAGGTCGAGCCGTCCGAGCCGCCGGCGGATCTGGTCGCGCAGGTGATGGCGCGCGTCGCCGCGATGGCCGGCGCGGAATCCTTCGGCGTGGCTCAGGACAAGAAGTCGGAATTACCGGTCGGCGCGTGGGTCGTGCGCCGGCCTCTCCGGACGGATGGAGGCATGACCATGGCGAGAAAGGCAATGTGGGGATTGGCGGCCGCGGCGGCTGTGATCCTCGGAGTGCTGACCTACCGCGGCTTCCCACCGGTGCGCGGCACCGAAGCGACGGTCGGCGCTGCCAAGCGGGCGCAGGCGCCGCAGATGGCGGCCGACAGTGTCACGTTGGCGGACCCCGAGGCGCAGGCGTTCATGCAGAGCGATGCGTTCGATCGCCTGATCAAGGATCCGGCTGCGCGGAAACTGCTCGGCGACCCAGCGTTCGCGCGGGCGCTCAGCGATCCTGGATTCGCGCGGGCGCTGTCGGATCCGGCGTTGCTGCGCGCGATGAGCGATCCGGCCTTTGGCCGCGCGCTTCAGGATCCCGCGCTCATGCGGGCGATGCAGGACCCCGGCGTCCAGCGCGCGATGGCGGACCCGTCACTGGCAAGGGCGATGAGCGATCCGGCGATGGCGAGAGCGTTGAGCGATCCGTCACTGTCGAAAGCGCTCAGCGACCCGGCCGTGGCAAAGAAGATGGGGGACCCCGGGCTCCTCAAGGCCCTGGCGGATCCGGCAATTGCGAAAGCGATGGCTGATCCCGCACTTGCCAGCGCGTTGCAGAATCGCGCGGTCGCCCAGGCGATGCAGGACCCCGGTTTCGCGAAGAGCCTGAGCGATCCGGCGATGGCGCGCGCGCTGAGCGATCCGTCCTTGAGTCGCGCGCTGCAGGATCCCGCGATGGCCAGAGCGATGCGGGACGCCGCGCTCGCGGACGCGCTGAAGAGCGCCGCGTTCCAGCAGGCGCTGCAGTCCCCTGGCTTCCAGAAGGCTCTGCAGAGCCCACAGTTCGAGGCGGCCCTTCGGGGCCGCTAGCCGCCACTCCGTTGGGGTCTGACCCCCTTCGTGGGTCAGGCCCCAATCCGGATAGACTCGTCCTTCCATGCTCATCCGTTGGGGTCGGTGCGCCGGGTGCGCGCTTTCGGTGTTGCTGCTGGCCAGTCCCGCGCGCGCGCAGCTCGCCAGCCTCGAAACCGCCGGCTTACGCCTGGTCTACTTCACCGCTACGGAGAGCTATCTCGTCCCGCACGCGGCGCGGACGTTCCTGAACTCGCTCGCCTTCCAGCGCCGGATCTTCGGTCTCGACCCCAAAAAACCTGTCACGGTCCTGATGGTGGACTTCTCCGACGCCGGCAACGCGTCCGCCACCGTCGTTCCCCGCAACAACCTGCTCGTGGACATTTCTCCACTGAGCTACGAGTTCGAGACGCTCGCGACCAACGAGCGGCTGAACACGATCATGAACCACGAGCTGGTGCACATCGCGACGATGGATCCGGCGGCGAAGTCGGATCGCATGTTCAGGCGTCTCTTCGGCGGCAAGGTGACGCCGGTCATGGAGGATCCCGAGTCGATCCTGTACTTCTTCCTGACCACGCCGCGCGTCGCCGCGCCACGCTGGTACCACGAAGGCATCGCCGTCTTCATGGACACCTGGATGGCCGGCGGCATGGGCCGGGCGCAGAGCGGCTACGACGAGATGGTCTTCCGCGCGATGGTCCGTGACAACGCGCCCTTCTACGACCCGCTGGGCCTCGTGTCGGAAGGCACGAAGATCGATTTTCAACTCCAGATCAACTCGTACCTCTACGGCGCGCGGTTCATGACGTGGCTGGCGCGCCGCTATTCGCCGGAAGACGTGGTCAGGTGGGTGTCGCGGCGCAACGGGACGAAGGCGTACTACTCGGCCGCGTTCAGGCAGGTCTTCGGCCGATCGCTCGAGGACGCGTGGCAGAACTGGGTCGCCGACGAGCGCGTCTTCCAGCAGCAGAACCTGGCAGCCGTGCGCAAGTATCCGCTGACGCCGTATCACGACATCACGAAACGGGCGCTCGGATCCGTGTCTCGCGCCTACTACGACGCCGAGCGCCATCAGATCCTGGCCGCCTTCAACTACCCCGGCGTCGTGGCGCATGTCGGTTCGATCAACGTGAAGGACGGCACGCTCCGCAAGATCGTCGAGATCAAGGGCCCGGTGATCTATACGGTGACGTCGCTGGCGTGGGACCCTGGAACGCGCACGCTCTTCTACACGACCGACAACGACGCGCATCGTGATCTGATCGCGGTCAGCCCCGACACTGGCCGGGCGACTCTTCTCCAGAGGGATGCGCGCATCGGCGATCTCGCGTTCAACGATGCGGACAAGTCGCTTTGGGGCATCAGGCACCTCAACGGCTTGTGCTCGATCGTTCGCATTCCCTCACCGTACAGACAATGGGAGCGCGTCGTCTCCTGGCCCTACGGCACCGTCGTGTACGACCTTGACGTGTCCGCGGACGGGCGGTTCGTATCGGCGTCGTTCGGCGAGGTCACCGGCCAGCAGGATGTCCGCGTGTTCGAGACGGCGGCGCTGATCAAAGGGAACACGACGCCCGTGACGCGCTTCGATTTCGGTCAGAGTGTCCCCTCGGGGTTCGTGTTCTCCGCCGACGGCAGGCACCTCTACGGCAGCTCGTACTACACCGGCGTGTCCAACATCTTTCGATACGACCTGGACACCGGAATGGTGAACGCCGTCAGCAACACCGACGTTGGACTGTTCCGGCCCATTCCGCTCCACGACGATGAGCTCATTGCGTTCAGGTTTTCCGGCGCGGGGTTCGTACCGACCACGTTGACCGCGAAGCCGCTCGAGGACGTCAGCGCCATCACGTTCCTGGGCGAGCGGCTGGCAGAGGAGCGTCCCGTCGTGAAGACCTGGAACGTCGGATCGCCTGCGGCAATTCCGCTGGACAGCATGCCGCAGAAGACCGAGACGTATCGCATCGCGGCGAGCCTTCGACGCGAATCGTTCTACCCGATCGTCCAGGGTTACAAGGACACGGCCGCGGTCGGCGTGCGTTTTAACGTGTCCGATCCGGTGCAGCTCAATCAACTCCATGCGACCGCCAGCTGGTCGCCCACCGGCGTCTCGTCGGTGGAACAGTTGCACGCCAACGCCGAGTACATCCGCTACGACTGGCGTGGCCGTGCGGAGTGGAACAAGGCGGACTTCTACGATCTCTTCGGGCCGACCAAAACCAGCCGCAAAGGCTACGTCGTCGGCATCGGCCACCACAACACGCTCATCTTCGACGAGCCGCGGCGACTGGACCTCGACGTGAGCGTCGATGCGGCGGGGAACCTCGATCGGCTGCCCGACTATCAGAATGTGGCCGTCGATATCGCTCGGCTCTATACGCTCGATGCGCGTCTCATATACGCGGACGTCCGGAATTCGCTCGGGAGCGTCGACGACGAGACTGGGCGGCGATGGTCGTTCGTGGTCGATGCGAACTACTCGGACGGCGCGCCGGTGTCGAGATTCTACGGAACGTTCGATCGCGGATGGGCGCTTCCTGCGGGCCACTCGTCACTCTGGCTGCGGGGTGCCGCGGGGCTCTCGCCACGCAGCCGCGACGAGCCGCTCGCGAACTTCTATTTTGGCGGGTTCGGCAACAACTACGTCGACCACGGCAACGAGAAGCGCTACCGGGAGTACTACAGCTTCCCGGGCGCTGCGCTGAACGCGGTGCCGGGGCGCAATTTCGTCAAGGGGCTGATCGAGTGGAACCTGCCGCCGATTCGCCTGCAGCATGCGGGCACGCCGGGGTTTTACGCGACCTGGCTGCGGCCGGCAGTCTTCGTCGGCGGGCTCGTCACGAACCTCGATGCGCCCGATGCGCGGACGGAAACTGCAGACGTCGGCGGTCAGCTCGACATCAGGTTGTCCGCGCTGTCAGCGCTCGACCTCACGCTGTCCATTGGCGGCGCGGCGGCGTTTGACGATGGACGTGTCCGGCGTGAAGCCATGATTTCGCTCAAGATCCTGCGGTAGGCGCACGTGCTGGTCATCGACATCCTCGTCGCGCTCCTGCCGGTCCTCCTGTTCCTGATCGCGCTCGTCCTGATGGACAGCTTCAAGCTGGTGCCGTTCCGCATGGTCGTGACTGCTATCGTTGCCGGGGCCGCGGCGGCAGTCGTGTGTCTTGCCCTGCATGAGTCGATCGGATCGATCGTGTCCCCCTCGCTCCTGAAGCGATTGATCGCCCCCGCCACCGAAGAGACCGCCAAAGCGATCTTCATCGTCTGGCTCCTGTTGCGCAGACGCCTGGGATTTTCGGTCGACGCCGCCATCGCAGGGTTTGCGGTCGGTGCCGGGTTTGCCCTGGCCGAGAACCTGGAATATCTCGGCATCGTTGACGACACGCGCATCTGGTTGTGGATCGTGCGGGGGCTGGGGACGGCGATTCTTCACGGTGCCACGACCTGTGTGTTCGCGATGATCGCGAGAAGCGTGTGGGAGCGTCAGCCCGGCCGGCGGTTGCGGGCGATCGCGACGGCCTGGATGGCGGCGGTCGCGCTGCACGCCGGGTACAACAACATGCTGCTGCCCCCGCTCGCCGCGACGCTCGTGCTCCTCGTCGCGCTGCCGATGGTCATCCTGATGGTCTTCCGCAGGAGCGAGGCGGCGACACATGAATGGGTGACTGGAGGTCTGGATCTCGATCTCGAGCTGCTGCAGCTCATCGAATCCGACGATTTCGTCCACACGAGATTCGGAACGTATCTTCGCGAGCCTGAAGGACCGGCTTCACGGTCCGATCGTCGCGGACATGTTCTGTCTGCTGCGACTGGAGCTCGAGCTCGCCGTGCAGGCGAAAGCGATGCTGATGGCGCGCAAGGCCGGCCTGCACGTCCCGCGGACGAGCGATCTGCAGGCCAGTCTCCACGAGCTCCACTACCTCGAGGCTTCGATCGGCCGCACCGGGATGCTCGCGCTCGAGCCGCTGCAGGTCACGACCGATCGCGACGAGTGGCATCGCTATCTGCTCGAGCAGAAGTGAGATGATGACGCCGATCTCCCGGCCAACAGTGATGCCTGGCGCCCCGTTCCGACGATTTCTGCAGCAAGGCCCCTGGGTGGTCGGCCTCACGACCGCGACGGTGCTGCTTGGCCTGCTTGCGCTCGTGAGCCCTCTCGGGGCGTCGGAGACGCCGGGGCCTCGCGTCGGCTTCCTGCTGGCCTTCGCCGCATCGTTCGAGGTGCTTCATGGCATCCGGCGATCGACCGTCATCGCTCGCCGGAAAGCGTCGATCGGCGCGCTCATCAGCATGGTGATCGCGCTGTTCCTCATCAATGCGCCGTACCTCGCCGGCGCCGCGGTCCTCACCGGGATAGCGGGGTTCTTTCTTGTGGATGCGGCCCGCTACGGGCTGAGCGCGTGGCGGGAGACCGAGCGACGGTCTCGCGGCCTGGCCGTCCTGGCCATGCTTGGCAACCTGGTTGTCGCGCTGGTGCTGGTCGTGGCGCGCGAGTGGGCCACGTCGTGGATGGTGGCGGTTGCGGCGGCGTTGCGGATCTTCGGCACCGCGTGGAACATCGCCGTCTCACCGGTCCACACCGCTGCGGACGCCGAGGAATCGGTTGTCGCCGAATTGGGCTTCTCGGACAACGCGCGGGTCGCGGCGATGTCGGCAGAGATCGAAGCGAGCGAGAAGGCGCGCGCATCGATCGATCGCGGGTGGGTCCTGTCATTTATCGCCACGCTCCTGGCGATTCACGTCGGCCGCATGGGTGCCGATCGCACGCTGCTCGGGCTGCTCGCCCCGGTGGTGGCCGTCGGGGGCGACATGATGGTGGCCTGCCTCATCACGCTGCTCGTGATCAATCCCCTCTATCTTCTCTGGCGCTGGCCGACCAGATGGATCGAGCGTCCGTTGTGGGGATGGTATGCCGGACAGGACGATGCGGCACCGGTGCGGTGGCGTCAGCGGTTGGCCACCGCGTGGTTGCGCCGACGGCTGCGATACGCCGTGCGCATGCGCGCGGCCCGCTACTCGGTTCGATCCGCGCTGAATCAGGCGCTGCAAATCGGTCTGCCCATCGCGGCGGTGATCGCGGCGACGGCCCCCGTCTGGGGAATGAGTTGGTATTTCGATACCGAGAACTGGGCGGCCGGCATGTGGAACTCCTGGGCCGAGTCGCGCACCGACGTGTGGCGGGCCGCCATGGTGCGCGCCGTGCTCGCGGACGACACGGTCAGGGGACAGTCCCTGCCGTTCGCGATTCAACCGCCTGGAGTCGACAACACCGGCGACTTTTCGTTCATCGTCATCGGCGATACCGGCGAGGGGGACGCATCACAGCACGTCCTGCGCGACCAGTTGTTGAGCGTCGCGAACCATCCCGACGTCCGCTTCGTCGTCATCTCGTCCGACGTCGTGTATCCGGTTGGTGCGATGAGGGACTACGAGGCGAAGTTCTGGTTGCCCTTCAAAGGGGTGACCAAGCCGGTCTACGCGATTCCGGGGAATCACGATTGGTACGACGCGCTCGAGGCCTTCGCGGCGACATTTCTGGAAGCCGGCGCGGCGCACGCGTCGATGCGCGCGCGTGTCGAGTCCGACTTGCGGCTCACGAGCACGACCGACGTCCGTATCGATGGGCTCATTCGAGAGGCTGCGTATCTGCGGCAGCAATACCGCGTCCCGACAGGGTTTCAGCGCGCGCCGTTCTTCGAGCTTCAGACGGATCGGTTCGCGCTCCTCTGCGTCGACACCGGCGTCGTCAAGCGAGTCGATGCAGAACAACTGGCATGGCTGCGATCAGCGCTCGATCGGGCACGGGGCAAGCTGACCATGGCGATCCTGGGGCATCCGTTCTATGCCGGCGGGAACGATCTGACCGTCGGCTACGACCAGTTTGCCGATATCAGGCAGTTGCTGCGCGAGCATGAGGTCACGATCGTCATGGCCGGGGATACCCATGATCTGGAGTACTACCTCGAACGGCGCCCCCAGAAGCGAAGCGATTCATCACTTCGTGAATGGCGGCGGAGGAGCCTATCTCAGTTTCGGAACGTCCCTCGCCTGGCCCTCGAAGCCCACGTGGCCCGACTGGGCGTTCTATCCCGACATGAAGGCGGTCACGGGAAAGATTGAAGCGGACACGCCGTGGTGGAAGCGGCCCGCCTGGTGGTGGACCCATCAGTTCGGCGCCTGGCCGGTCACGGCCGAATGGCTCTCCGCGATGTTCGACTACAACGTCGCGCCGTTCTTTCAAAGCTTCATCGAGGTGCGCGTCGAGAAATCCGCCAATCGCATCCTGCTCTGGCCTTACGGCATTTATGGCCGCCTCACGTGGGGTGATCTGGCGTCCTCGGAGACCATCCGTCCACCTGGCGCCACTCGTGAAACGCTCGTCGAGTGGATAGTGCCGATGGGCGGGCGATAAGAGAAGCTCGGCGTCACGGATCACTCACGAAGCCCACCAAGGTCACTAAGATCACCAAGAAAAAATCTTCTTGGTGTGCTTTCTGTGCTTGGTGGTCTTAGTGCATTGATCTTTTTAGCTGGCGTTGCGCTTGCGATCGCTTTGAGCCATGACCTTACAGCGTCAGGCGCTCGGAAAAATAGGTGAAAATCTCGCGGTTCAGGAACTCACGCAGCGGGGGTACGCGATTCTTGCGCGTCGGTATCGCACGCGATATGGCGAAATCGACATCGTGGCAGACGACAACGGCACGATCGTCTTCGTCGAGGTGAAGGCGCGGGCAAGCGGCGAGTGCGGGGACGCCGTCGAGGCGGTCACGCCGCACAAGCAGCGGCGGGTCGCGGCGATGGCCGTCGACTATCTGTCGCGCCGCGGCGCGACGGACCGGGCCTGCCGATTCGACGTCGTGGCGATCGACGATGCGGACACGTCGCCGAGGGTGACGGTCTATCCCGGGGCATTCGACGTCGGCTGACGCCTGCGGCGCAGATCGGTTACAGTAGAGCTGGCCCCCAATGCGTCGGATCCTGTGTCCGCGCATGTCTCGTGCTCGCCGTGCTCCTGGCGCGGAGCGCCGCGGCGGAACCGAAGTGGGTCCGCGTCGACACGCCGAACTTCATCATCATCGGCGCAGTCGGCGAGGGGCGCCTCCGCTCGATCGGAACGCAGTTCGAAGGCTTTCCGCGAAGCGCTCACACGCCTGCTCTCCAACAAGGTCACGACGACCGCTGTTCCGACCGTCGTCGTCGTGTTTCCTGACGACAAGACCTTCGATCCGTTCAAGCCGGTTTATCAGGGCAAGAAGGTGGAGATCGGCGGGTTGTTCGTGCCGCGCCAGGACGTCAATTACATCCTCATCGGTCCGGATCGTGGGCCTGACGCACTGCGGTCCGTCTTTCACGAGTACGCGCATCTCGTGGTGTCCAACGTCGCGCCAGATCTGCCCGTGTGGCTGAACGAGGGACTCGCCGAGTACTACAGCACGTTCGAGCTTGCCTACGACGGCCGCGCATTCATGTTCGGCCGGCCGATCGCCGCACACATCATCGAGCTGGCCAGCGAAACGTGGATGCCGGTAGGCGCCCTCGTGTCCACGACCCATGATTCGCCGCAGTACAACGAGAACTCGCGTCGCGGCGTGTTTTATGCGGAGTCGTGGTTCCTCGTCCACATGCTGCAGCTCGGCAAGCCGGATCGCCTGCCCGCATTCATGGAGTACGCGCGGGACCTCTCCAAAGGCACTCCGCAGGACGCCGCGTGGCACAACCACTTCAACGACGACGAGATCTACAAGGCGCTCCGAACCTATTCGCGGCAGGAATCAATACAGTTTCACCGCTACACGCTGTCTGATCAGATCGTTCGCAATCCCGGCGTGGCCGTGCCCATCACGCCCGCGGGGGTCGAGACGACGTTCGGCGAGCTGTCGCTGGCGCTCGGGAGACTCGAGATGGCGGGGCAGCGCTTCGACCGTGCGTTGAGCCTCGAAACGGGATCGCTGCGAGCGCAGATGGGAAAGACGAAGGCGGCCGGCGGAATACCAAAGTCCGATGCCGCACCGGCCGCAACGGGCGACTGGTTTGCCGACTACATGATGGGCGCGACGCTTCTCGACGATGCCGACAGTCTCGATCGGTCGTCGCTCGAAGCGGCGCGTCTGATGCTCACGCGCGCGGCGGCGGTGCGCGAGGACGTGCCCAACCTGCAGGTGCTGTACGCGCGGGCGAACGAGCTGACGAACGGCGATGCAGCATCGGCGCGCGATGCGCTGGCGAGGGCCCACGCCGCGGTGCCCGCGCGCGACGATTACACGATGATGCTGTCGCACGCGCTTGCCCGCGCTGGCGATTTTGCCGCGGCGCGCGCGCTGCTCGGCGAGCTGATGGCACATCCGTATCATCCGGAGATGCGCGACATCGCGCGCCAGCAGATGCAGAGGCTGGTGACGTACGAGCAGGAGCTTCGGGAGGCGTCCGCCGCGTCGGCCCGGGCGCGTTCGAGCAGGCTGCCGGCGCCGGCACCGCCAGGGACGCCGTCGCTCGGCGGCGACGCGTCCTCGGGTGGCGACGCGCCCGACCCCGCCGCCTCAATTACATCTACCGGACCGTCGGTGAGGGTGAGACGCGGATTGAGGGGATGCTCGAGCGCATCGACTGTCCCTCGTCGGGCGCAGCCTTCGTCGTGCGCGTCGGAGATCAGGTCACTCGGTTTCCAGTGGCGAAGATGGATGCCGTCGAGTTCATCAGCTACCGGAGCGATCTCACCGGCGCCGTGACGTGTGGCGCGCGGACGGCGCCCGATCCGGTCTACGTGACCACCCGATCGGGGACGCCGGCCACTGTCGTGGCGATCGAGTTCCTGCCGCGCCAGTAGGCCGCAAACGGCTGAATCGCCGCGGGTTGATTGGGGTGTGACGGCGGTGTTATGATCACAGCTTCGCGTGGCGGGCGGGAATAACTCAGTGGTAGAGTGCGACCTTGCCAAGGTCGAAGTCGCGGGTTCGAATCCCGTTTCCCGCTCCATTTTTGATCGTCGGGGACCCCTGCACCCCGACTAGCGGCCTCCACTCCGCTGGCGCTTCGTCGCCGGCTCCGTTCCGGCCGCGTTGGCTGCAGGTCGTCGGTGAGGCCCCTCGGGTTGTGGGTGGAGACGTCGATTGAAGTTGCAAGCCTTCCTGATCGTGCGCTGTAGTTGCCGCGCCTGAGCGACGCGGCGGGAACCCCCTCGTACAATTCGTTTCCGACCGGCGCCGTCGCCAAGAGGTAAGGCAGAGGTCTGCAAAACCTCCATCCCCGGTTCAAATCCGGGCGGCGCCTCCATTCCTAAATCTAAGCATTAGGCGCATTTACGGCCGAATCAGTTTTCGGCACGCTCGCCATGTGGGTCACTCCGCTTCCACCGCGGTCCGATGCGACGCATCTAGTTGTCGCCCGTGCTACGCTTCCGCGTCACCTTCCACCGTCCATTCGACGGCCAGCCGCGATCCTCACACACCGACGAAAACGTCCCTCGCATGATGTCTCCGTGGACCGATCCCACAAACCAGGCGGACGCGCGACAGCGGCGATTGGGATCCCAGTACGGATCCAGGCGGCCACTGATCTGACCATCGTCGGCGCGGACGAATTGGATGGTCATCAGCTCCGTTCTCGGTTCGCGCGGCGCAGAAGGATCAGGCCCCCTTGGATACCCCTGATAGGGAGACCCGAAGCGATCGGAGATCATCAGAACATTCCCTGACGCCTGCTCGGTAGACGCCGTGAGCGTGAATGCGATCATGCCGTGGCGATCGTACGGGCGCATCCAGTACTCGCCGTGCCACTGGCCTGCCAGCATCTGCCAGGCGGCCGGCGTCCCGGAGAATTCGACCGGACGCATCGGCATCGCGCAAGCCATCGTTGACGCGCCGAGGGCAACAGAACAGGCCAACCTGGTCAGACGGGATTTCAACATACCCACCGCTCCTGGTTGCCTACGAGTCGTTCTCTCGCCTGCTCCGGGAACGCTTGACGGCACTCTGTCGCTGCTTGGCCAACAACCGCTTCCGACGCGTGGCCGCGGTGAGTGCCGTCGGCCTGCGACTCGCGGGCGGTTTCGCCGCGCGCTCCAGGAGCGCGAGAAGGCGAGCATGGGCGGCCGAGCGATTCTGAACCTGGGAACGATCCGCACGTGCGACGACCACTAGTATTCCGGCGCTCGTCACGTGGCGGCCGCCCAGCGCGATCAGCCGATCCTTCACTTCCTGCGGAAGCGACGACTTTGGGATGTCGAGGCGCAACTCGACCGCCGTCGCATCTCTGTCGCCATTGAGGCCGCCCGGCCCGATTGCCCGAACAAAGCGTTCTCCGATCTCGCGTTCATCAAAAGCGACCGCATCGGTGACGTGAATCATGGGCATTGTGTCCTCCGCTATGCCTCGCGCCGGCCTGGTAGGATTCGCAGCCATTTGCGAGATTCATACTGTGGCTCTCGGCGCTCGACGAACGGATCCGGCCGACATGCGGCCCGCTCGTTACTGTATGGTCGATCCATGCCAGCACAAATCGGGCCGACGTAACCACAGGCGACGCGAACGCGGTGGGCGGCCTGCAGCCGATCAGCAGGCACCGCCGGAATCCCGACACCTACGCGTGCACGGAAAGCTTGTGCGGCGTTCGTGGATGGCCCACATCATGCGATCCACCCCACCGAAAGGCGGACATCATGTGGACCATGGACTTCTTCTTCGCGCTGCTTGCCGTGGCCGCGATGGTCGCGATGTGGGAGCTGCGCCGTTGGGCACTGGGATGGGGCGCGACCCGCGCGGAACGCCGACGCGCCTGGCCAGGGGACGAGCTGTCCCCCTTTGCCACCGAAATCTCGACTCGCTGCATCACGATCGCCGCGCCGGCCGATGTCGTCTGGTCGTGGCTGGTGCAAATCGGCCAGGATCGTGCCGGGTTCTACAGCTATGCCTGGCTGGAGAATCTCTTCCGATGCGCCATGCCGCGAGTCGATCGGATCGTCCCGGAGTGGCAGCAGCGAACGCTCGGGGACAACGTCTGGCTGGCGCGGCGCGACCGTTACCGGGGAGAGGCACGCCAGCGAGTGGTCAGAGTGGATCAGGGCCGCGTACTGTCGCTCGCATCACCTTCAGATTGGGGGCGGCTGGTACGGCGCGAGACGAGCCGTGACGGAACGTGGACGTTCATCCTGGTTCCGGTCGACGCGCGGACCACACGCCTGGTGGTGCGGTCGCGCGGGCCCGAAGCGCCAACCCTTTTGGGCCGCCTGTTCCATGTGGGCGTGTTCGAGCCGGCGCACTTCATCATGGAGCGCAAGATGATGCTGCGGCTCAAGGCACTGGCCGAAGGGACGAGGCCTGCGGTCGCTGTTCCGCTCGCATCGTAGCAGTGGGCCCGATTCTTGATCTCGCGACTGCCGGTGACCCCTGGCAATCGACAAGAACCGAGGTAAACCGTGTGCATGGCTTCAGGGACGTGGGGAATTTTTCTGATATGACGCAAAATTCCCCACCCCTCAAAGTCCTCGTCGTCGACGACGAGGCGCTCATCCGGTGGTCGTTGCTCCAGACTCTCAGCGATTTCGGGCACGAAGTGCTGGAAGCCGCCGACGGCGGGACGGCCAAACGAGCCGTCGGCGAGGCGTCGCCCCCCTTCGACGTGGTGCTCCTCGATTTTCGGCTGCCGGACTCGAACGACTTGGCCCTCCTGGCGCACCTGCGGCGCCTCGCCCCGAACACTCAAATCATTTTGATGACGGCGTACGGCACCCCGGAGGTGGTCCAGGGGGCCCTGGACCTTGGCGTCTTTCGAGTCGTCGGGAAGCCGCTGGAGATGACAGACGTGCCCGCGCTCGTGTCGGAGGCGCACGCCTGCCGCCACGAGCGTGGCGCCTGAGAACCGCTCGCTATACTCTAGTCCGCATGCAGACACCGACAATCCTCGTCGTCGATGACGAGCAGCTGATTCGATGGTCCCTCGTCAGTCGATTGACCGACGAGGGCTACCACGTACTCGAGGCCTCGACTGCCGCCGAAGCCATCGAGCGGCATCGCGAGGGCGTCGACCTCGTTCTGCTCGACTACAAGCTGCCCGATGATGACGGCCTCTCGGTGCTCAAGCAGATCAAGGAGAGCGATCCGGATACGCTCGTGATCCTGCTGACCGCGCACTCGAGCGTGGACATGGCCGTCGAGGCGATGAAGCGCGGCGCGTACCACTACGCCAACAAGCCGTTCAACCTCGACGAAATCTCACTGCTTGTCGAAAAAGCGTTGGAGACCACCAGGCTGCGTCGCGAAGTGCGCGTACTCCGCGCCACGCAAGCGCAGCCGTACAGCCTCGATCGTCTCGTCGGCGAGAGCGACGCCATGGTCGCCGTGCGGACGCTGCTCCGCAAGGTCGCCGTCAGCCCGGCGTCGACGGTGCTCCTGACGGGCGAGAGCGGAACGGGCAAGGACCTCGCCGCGAAGGTCATTCACTACGCGAGCGATCGCGCGTCGAAGCCGTTCATGAACATCACGTGTTCGGCGCTGCCTGAGGCTCTTCTCGAGAGCGAGCTGTTCGGTCACGAGCGCGGCGCCTTCACGGGAGCGGACCGCCAGAAACGAGGCCTGCTCGAGTTGGCCGACGGCGGCAGCGTGTTTCTCGACGAAATCGGCGAGATGGCCCCCATGCTGCAAGCGAAGCTGCTGCGATTTCTCGAAGAGAGGGCCTTCAGGAGAGTCGGCGGCGGGACGGACATTCGGGTGCAGGTTCGGGTCATTGCTGCGACGAACCGCAACCTTGAAGAGGAAGTAAAGCGAGGGCGGTTCCGGGAGGATCTGTACTATCGGCTCAACGTGATGCCTATCGTCATGCCGTCGCTACGGGAACGCCAAGACGACATTCCGAGGTTGATCGCGTTCTACGTCGACAGCTACAACGCGGAGTTCCGCAAACGGATTCGCCGAGTCGCGCCGGCGGCGATGGAACGACTCAAAGCGTACCCATGGCCAGGCAACGTGCGAGAGTTGCGCAACGCCGTCGAACGCGCCATGCTGCTCGCTGAAGGCGATGAGCTGACCCTCGATCATTTTCCCATCGTGGAAAAGCGTTCGGCCGATCTGAGCGAGTCTGTCGAATTGCCCGCGGGAGGGATCGATCTCGAACAGCTCGAACGTTCGCTGGTCGTCCAGGCACTCACGCGCAGCGGATGGAACCAGACGCGTGCGGCAACCCTGCTGGGTGTCAATCGCGACCAGATTCGGTACCGGATCGAGAAGTTCAAACTCGAAAAGCCCGTCTGAGGGCCGAGCCGGTAGATTGGCGCCGGGAGCTATGATCGCCGACACCGCGCCGCGGCAGGGTCTCACGACCGCGGAAGCGGCCATGCGGCTCGTTCAGTTCGGCCCAAACGAGCTGCAGCGGGACTCCGGCCCGCCCATCTGGGTCCATCTCGCCCGACAATTCAACAGTCCGCTCATTTGGCTGCTCTGCGCCGCCTGCGCGATCTCGTCCGTCCTCGGCGAAGCGGCGGACGCGATCGCCATCGTTGCCATCGTGGTACTGAACGGCCTGATTGGATTCTTTCAGGAGTACCGCGCCGAACGCGCGATCGTTGCCCTTCGGTCCATGACCGCGCCGCAGGCGCGCGTCCGGCGCGACGGAATTCCCGAAGTGATCCCAGCCGCCGAGATCGTTCCAGGCGATGTCGTCCTGCTCGAGGCGGGAGACATCGTCGCTGCGGACGCGCGCCTATTGGAATCGCACGTCCTCTTGACGAACGAAGCTCCACTGACCGGCGAGAGCGCACCGGTCGAGAAGTCGATCGGTCGCTGTGCCTGCAGCGGCGCTGCTTGCGGACCGGACGGACTCCGTGTTCATGGGCACGGCGGTGGCCTCCGGGACTGGCGTTGCGGAAGTGTTCGCGACCGGCATGCGGTCAGAACTCGGAAAAATCGCGCATCTGCTGTCAACCGCAGAGGATGAACCAACGCCGCTCCAGGCACGGCTTGCTGGCGTGAGCCGTTTGTTGCTCTCCGTCTGTCTCGGCATCGTGGCCGTTGTGGCAATCGCGGGACTCGCGCGAGGCTGGTCGGCGCTCGACGTCCTGCTGTCCTCGGTTTCGCTAGCGGTGGCTGCGGTTCCCGAGGGCCTGCCGGCCATCGTGACGATTGCGCTGGCGATCGGCGTCCAGCGGATGGCGGGTCGGCACGTGCTCATTCGCCGCTTACCCGCCGTTGAAACGCTCGGTTGCGCGACGGTGATCTGTACCGACAAGACCGGCACGCTGACAACGGGGGTTATGACCGTCCGTGAACTGTGGGGACCTGATCACGATCGGCTGCTCTTCGCCGCAGTTGCCTGCACGGACGCTGAACTCGGTCCGGATGAACGCACCGGGGTCGGGGATCCGACCGAGCTCGCCATTCTCGTCGCCGCGGCCGAACGGCGCATTCGCCGCGCCGACATCGAGCGCAGCCTGCCGCGGGTTCATGTCAGGCCATTCGACTCCGGTCGAAAGCGAATGTCGGTCCAGCGGGCCGACGGCCGACTGTATGTGAAGGGCGCTGCGGATGTTCTCCTGCCGCACTGCGTTGCGGGATCGGAAGGCGCCCTCGAGGCGAGCGTGGCGATGGCCGGACGTGGCCTGCGCGTTCTGGCCGTGGCGATTGGTGAGGGATCCGACGAGAACCACCTGACGCTGGCTGGCCTCATCGGCATGGCCGATCCGCCACGTGCGGGGGCCATCGAGGCTGTTGCTGCTGCGCGCCGGGCGGGCATTACGACCGTCATGATCACGGGGGACCACCCGGCAACGGCGGCCACGATCGCGCGGGCGCTCGGCATCGTGGCTGAAGGCGATGATCCTGCAGCAGTGGTTCACGCGCGGGTCGCTCCTGAGGACAAGCTCGCCATCGTCCGGGACTGGAAGGCGCGCGGCGCCGTCGTCGCCATGACGGGCGATGGCGTCAACGATGCGCCGGCGCTGCGCGAAGCGCACATCGGCATCGCGATGGGACGAAGCGGAACGGAGGTGACGCGCGAGGCCGCGGACATGATTCTGAGCGACGACAACTTTGCCAGCATCATCTCGGCCGTTCGCGAAGGGCGGGGAATCTTCGACAACATCCGGAAAACGCTCGTCTACCTGCTGGGCGGTAACGCAGGCGAGCTCGGCGTGATGCTCGTTGCCGCCTTGGCAGGGCTGCCGCTTCCGCTCCTGCCGATGCATCTTCTGTGGATCAACATCGTCACCGACGGTCTTCCCGCGCTGGCGCTCGTGATGGATCCCACCGATGAGGACGTGCTGGACCGTCCGCCCCGACAACCCGACGAATCCATGCTCGGAAGAGCGCAGTGGGTCTACATCGGCGTCACCGGGTTGCTGCAGGCCACGGCGACGCTGAGCGTGTTTACGTGGGCGCTGCATTCCGGAACGCTTGCCGACGCGCGCAATCTCGCGTTCTCGACCCTCGTCTTCGGCGAGCTGTTCCGCGCCTTCGCAGCACGCAGCACGACACGCATCTTCTGGAGTGTGGGGGCCTTCACCAATCTGCGGCTCCTCGCCGTCGTCGTGATATCCGCGCTCGCTCAAGTCGCGATACACACGATCCCCCTCACGCAGGCGCTGTTCCAGATCAGTGCGCTCTCGTCGACACAATGGGCGCTGGCCGTAGGGATCGGCCTTGTCCCCGTCACGGTCCTCGAGCTCGAAAAGCTCGCGCGCGCTGTCATCCGTCGAACTTCCGGTTCGAATCCAAGCTAGCGCGCAGCCTGGGCGGTTCCGTCGGCGCGCGCTACGTTGAATGCTTGTCGCAGGAAGGGGCCGGCATACCGCCGGTCCCATTTCTATTTGAGGCGCGTCCACTACGACGGCGTGGCGACCGGTCAAGATCCCATTGGCAACCGAACGAATACGGTCGTGCCACCGGACGGCGGGCATTCGATGACAATCTGGCCGTCGTGCGCCTCGACCAACCGCTTGGCCGTGGGCAGGCCCAGGCCAGAGCCGCGCGACTTCGTCGTGAAGAACGGTGTGAAAATCTTCTCGCGAACGTCAGTGGGAATGCCAGGTCCGGTGTCCGTGAAGGCGATCTGACAGGTCGAATCGAGCGTCCTGACAGCAACCCGGATTCGGCCGCGACCCTGCATCGCGTGGGCGCCATTGATGAGGAGATTCTGAAAAACGATCTTGAGCATCTCGGCGTCCGCCGCGATCAGGGGGGCCGATCCGTTGACCTCCACTTCGATGTCCTGAAGTGACGGATCCTGACTCAGGAGGTCGGCCGTGAGCGCCACCAGCGGCGCGACATCGGTGGGAACTCGTTGGGGCTTGGGCGGCCGCGCAAACAGCAGGAGCTCCTTCATCATCCGATCGAGCGAGTCGATCCGGGCGATGATCTCCGTCAGAATCGGCGCCTCGGTCCCTTCTTTGACCATGCGGCTGGCAAAGACCTGAATCGCTCCGCGGATACCTGCGAGAGGATTCTTGACCTCGTGCGCGATGACGGCTGCCATTTCCCCAAGCTTGGCCAGCGACGTCTGTTCGCGGATTTGCTCCTCCATCCGAACGCGTGCGCTCAGATCGTGAAGGATACCGGAGAACTTCCGTTCGCCGCCGATCGTGATCTGGCCGACCGATAGGTGCAGCGGAAACGTCGTGCCGTCTTTGCGAAGCCCCGTCACGTCACGACCGGTCCCGATGATTTTGGCTGTGCCCGGTCGCCAGGTACCGCGACAAATAGGTGTCATGCTCGTCGTGATAGGGAGACGGCATCAGGATGTTGACATTGCGTCCGATCACCTCTTCTTCGGTATGGCCGAAGAGCCGTTGAGCGCCGGGGTTGAAGGACTCGATGCGACCGTATGTGTCGATCACGATGATACCGTCGATCGCCGAATCGATGACCGCGCGCCACCGGGCTTCGCTGGCCCGCAGTCGTTGATCGAGCTGCGCCCGCTTGGTGAGATCGTGCAGCATCCCGGTGAACTTGCGTTCCCCGCCGACACGCATCTCTCCCACTGATAGATGCAGCGGAAATGTGCTGCCGTCCCGCCGCCGGCCGGTGACCTCGCGTCCCGTGCCGATGATCTTCGCATCGCCCGTGCCAGATAGCGCTCGAGATAGCCGTCGTGCTCCTCGTGCTCGGGCGACGGCATGAGCATGCTGACGTTCCGGCCGATAACTTCAGAGCACCGGTAGCCGAACAGGCGTTCGGCTCCGCGATTGAACTCCTCTACGAGTCCACGGGCGTTGATGACGATGATGCCGTCGACCGTCGTGTTGATGACCGCGGCGAGACGCTCGGCGCGGCTGGTGGCCAGGGCGGCCTCTGACCCGATGCGCGTGCTCGGCCTGACGCAACCGATGATTGAGCCACGCGATGGCGAGGCCTGTGGCCACGAACAGGGTCAACGACAGGATGTCTGCGACACCGTTCACGCCGAACCCGGCAGGTGGCAGATAAAAGTACATCGACGCCAGTGTCGAGAGCCCGTGGCTAGACATCCCGGCCCGAAGCCGCCATACCAGGCGGCGATCAAAATGGCCGGAAAGAACTGGAGATAGGGGACGTTCGGTCCGAGCCACGGTTGCAGAAGATACCGAAGGAGAAGCGCTGCGGCCGTGACCGCGACCGCGACTATGTACCGTCCCGTTCCTGTCGTTGTGGGATGAATGCCCCATTCCGCGGAGGCTCGCGCCGAGGCGACTCGATCGACGAGACATTGTGGCCAGCTCACACCCGCACTGACAGGGAGACCTGCAGCATACAACATCGCTCCATACGACTGGATACGGCCGACCACGACGTGACATCGACGCCGTCTGCCTGCTGACGAGGGCATTAGCCTGCCGGAAATCCGGCAATGGCGCCGAGAATCCGCCGATGTGGAGTGAGCAAGGGCCGCATCTTCTCGGCTTTCATGGCCAAATGCTCGTCCGGACCCGGCGCGCAATATGCGTCCTTCAGGGTGACCGCGGACACGTGAGTCCGCTGTCAGTCGGGAGTGGACG
>CAWAZT010000015.1:0-282537 GCA_963786615.1 uncultured Acidobacteriota bacterium | reverse complement strand
GACACCGCGATCACCGAGATGGTCCGCGTCGTCCGGCCTGGCGGGGTCGTCGCAGCCTATGTCTGGGATTATCGAGAAGGGATGCAGTTGATCCGCAGGTTCTGGGATGTCGCGGCCATGCTCGACAGCGACGCCGTCGAACTGGACGAAGGCCGGCGATTTCCACTGTGCGAACCGTCCGCCCTTCGCGGCCTGTTCGAGGGCGCGGGCCTGCTGGACGCCGAGACGTTCGCGATCGAGGTGCCGACGCGCTTCAGGGATTTCGACGACTACTGGACGCCGTTCCTCGGGCGGCAGGGGCCGGCTCCGGGTTACGTGGGCGGGCTGGACGAGCGACGGCGGCATGCACTGAGGTCCCGTCTCCAGTCCACGCTGCCGACCAATGCGGATGGATCGATCGAGCTCACCGCACGCGCGTGGGCGGTCAGGGGCTCAAAGGGCTGAGGGCTTAGGGCATGTGCGTCCACTGCTGCCCGAATCCCAGGACGTACCCGTTGGGATCGCGAACGGCGAACTCCTTCATGCCATAGGGCTGAACGACCGGCGCATACACGGTGACCGCGCCCTTGCGTGCCAGCTCGTCGTACAACGCCACGACGTCGTTGACCCAGAAGAACACGTCCCACGTGCCGCCCTGGCTTTCGTTCGGCCGGATCAGGGTTGCGTCCGCCACACGGCGGAACATGATCGGCGACCCGCTTCGGCTGTACACCGCGAACTCCGGCGGATCGCCCGCTGCGTACTCGCGCTCGAAACCGAGCACCTCGCGATAGTAGTCGCCGGTGCGCGCCACGTCGGCAACGGGAAAGTACGGCGCACCGCGAAGGATGTCGGCCCTGGGATTGACTGCCATGACAGACGTCTCACCTTGCGCCGGCAGGGCTGGCCGACGGCCCGCGGCTCCCGAGCGCCGCGCGGACGCTCTCCAGCAGTCGGCGGCCGCCTTCACCGGCATCGGTGTGCGAGAAGTCGGCTGGCAGCTCGACGACCGTTCCCGCGCCGGCCAGCGCGTTGAACGTATCGGCCGTCCACGTGCCCCTGGTCGCCCGCAACTCCGAGCCCATCACCACGACCTTCGGTCGCGAGCCTTTCAGCACGAGCAACGCATCAGGAAGGTTGTCGAGCGTCATCACGCCGTAGCCCGCCTGCCGCAGCACCTCGTTGACGTAGGCGAGCACATCGGGTGACGGATCCACGCACAAGATGTCGGCTTCCAGGCTGGTCGATTTGCCGGAGGAGGCAGCGTGACGCAGGAACGCGGCAATCGCGTCGGATTCCGAGGCGTGCGAATCGAAGACCTTGTCGAGCCTCGTGATTCGCAGGATCTCTGCGACGCGCTCGGAGATCTGGCACAGCTTGAGATCGCCGCCAGCCGTCCGCGTCCGGTTCAGCAGCCGTACGAGCATGCCCGCGCCGCCGCTATCGACGTAATTGACCTCGCGAACGTTGAGGATGACGAACGGCTCGTCGGGGAGTACGCGGCCGACGTGCTGTTGCAGGGTGTCGGACTCCTCACCAGCAACGATCCGTCCACTGCACGTCACGACGGTGATGTCGCCAATGCGGCGGGTCTGCAGCGACAGCGACACAACGCCTCCTCGCTCTTCGACGTTCGACGGGAAGGGGCATTGTCCATCAGCCTCGGCGCCGGCGCAACGGGGTAGCCCTTCCCTCGGGTCCTCCGCCCTTGGCCCGACAGCGAAGCCTCAATACATACTGTCCCCGTGCGCCAGATTCCTGCCGCGCTGGTTTCGCGACTCTACCGGGACGCTGGCGCGCGCACGTGGGCCCTCAGCGAATCCGATTTCGCCCGGTCGCTCCAGGCCAGCGCCGGCCGCACGTTCCGCGAGCGGGATCCTTCGCCGGGCGAGCTCGAAACGTATCTGGGCTCGCTCCACCTGAAGGATCTCGCGCTGGCGTCGGCGTGCGTGGCCGGGACTGAGGCGGCCTGGGAATACTTCATCAAGGAGCACCGGCCCTTGCTGTACCGATCGGCCGATGCCATCGATCCGGGCGGCGGCGCCCGCGAGCTCGCCGACTCGCTCTACGCCGACCTGTACGGGACGCGTGAGAAGGACGGCGAACGTCTATCGCTCTTTCGATACTTTCACGGCCGCAGCAGCCTGTCCACGTGGCTCCGCGCGGTCCTCGCGCAACGCCAGGTCGATCGCGTCCGGGCCCGTCGTCATGAGACACCGCTCGATGACGACGACAGCTCAGCGGCCGTCGCGCACGTCTGCGCAGCCGGATCCGGAGCGACGCCGCTACCTGGCGCTCATCGAACGCGCGTTGACCGCGGCGATTGCCGCACTTGCGCCACGCGACCGGCTGCGGTTGGCGAGCTATTACACGAACGGGATGACGCTCGCGGAGACGGGCAAGTTGCTGGGCGAGCACGAAGCCACGGTGTCCCGTCAACTGGCGCGGACCCGTCGAACGATTCGAGAGCGTGTGGAGCAGCATCTGCGCGTCGAAGACAGGCTGCACGAGGATCAGATCGAGCAGTGCTTCGCCTGCGCGCTCGACGACCCCGGTCCGCTCGACCTGGCCAACATCATGCGCAAGGATTCGGTGGCGGATCGTTCTATATGATGAGAATCCGGTGACGATCGATCGCGACCGTTCGCTCGACCGCCTGCTGCGGCAGAGCCACTCGCCGGCTGCTGCGCCGGTCGGGGCCTGTCTCGACCCCGACACGGTTGCCGCGTGGCTCGACGGCACGCTCTCGCCGCGCGAGCGCAGCGCGGCAGAGGCGCATGCGTCCGGGTGCGCCCGCTGTCAGTCCGTCATTGCGATGACGATGAAGAGCGAGGCCGCGGTTGCGCCGGCCCCGTTTTCGCGCGCACCGTTCATGCGGTGGCTGGCGCCGCTCGCTCTCGCGGAGGCGGCGCTCCTGATCTGGATGGTTGTGGCGCCTCGGAGCGGGTCGGTTGAGGTTCCCCCGGCGCCGGCATCTGACAGTCCGCCCACCGTCGCGCGGCTCGAGCCGCCCGCCGTACCCCCGGTGACCGCCTCGCAGCCGGTATCGCCGCCGCCCGCGGCGCGCGAGCAAGCCGCGGCCCCAAAGCTCAAGAAAGAGAAGCAGCGAGACGAGCCAGCCTCTCCGTCGACGTTTGCCCAGCTCGAACGGCGATCGGAGCCGGACAAAACAGCGCAGCTCGATTTTCGGGCAAAGGCGAACGAGGTCGCTCGACAGGACAGCGCCGCGATTGCGGCAGCGCCATTGGTTATCGCGTCTCCGGATCCAATGGTTCGCTGGAGGGTCACGCTGCAAGGCACCGTTGAACGCAGCGTTGATGGCGGAATCACCTGGACCCTGCAGGATACGGGGGTCCGCGTCACCGTTCATGCCGGCAAATCTCCGGCTCGCGACGTCGTCTGGCTGGTTGGAAGCGACGGCGTGGTCCTGATCTCGGTCGATGGGCAGAACTGGCAGCGCCGGAGCGTGGGTGAGCCCGTCGCCCTCGTCGACGTGAATCCTACCGATGGCTTGACGGCGACCGTCACCGCCTCGGACGGGCGGAAATTCGCGACCCGAGACGGCGGGGTGACCTGGGTCCACGCACCGCTGCAAGAAAATCCTGCGGCTCCGTTCTAGGGGTAGATGCGGGATGAACCCGCTCGACCAAGGAGCCGTTCCCATGCGCGCACGAGTCTGTCTTGCCGTTCTGATCCTTGCCGGCGTTGTCGGTTTTTCCGGGAGTGCAACGCCGCGGGCCGTCGCACGGGTCGACCCCGGCCAGGAAACCTCCACGATCGACGATCAAATCGAGGTTGCCGTGACGGTCTACAACTCCGACATCGCGCTCGTGCGCGACGTGCGGAACGTGCAGCTGCCGACCGGCAGCTTCGATCTGCGGTTCATGGACATCGCCGCAACGGTGAATCCCGCAACCGTGCATTTCCGATCGCTGACAGAGCCCGGGCGCCTCGACGTGCTCGAACAGAATTATGAGTACGACCTGCTCGATCCCGACAAGCTGCTCCGAAAATACGTGGGCCGCGACGTGACGCTCGTCAGAACACGCACCGAGGACGGCACGACGAAGGAAGAAGAGGTGAAGGCGCGTCTCCTCAGCTACAACTCCGGGCCGGTCTGGCAGATTGGCAAGGAGATCGTCACGGGGCTCGGCGCGGACCACATCCGGTTTCCCAACGTGCCCGACAGCCTCTATACGCGACCGACGCTCATCTGGACGCTGCAGAATGCCGGCGCCGAGAAGCACCGCGTCGAAGCGTCCTACCTCGCGAAGAGCCTGTCGTGGAACGCCGACTACGTCTTGACCGTGACGCGCGACGACAAGGGAGGCGACCTCGACGGCTGGGTCACGCTGACGAACGGCAGCGGCACGGCGTTCCGTCACGCGAAGCTGCAGCTCGTCGCCGGAGACGTGAACCGCGTGCGCGAGGTGATGGCCAAGACCATGCAGCTCGACATGCGGCGCAACGAGGCAGCCTCGCCTGCGCCGATGGCGCAGGAGGCATTCTCCGATTATCACCTGTACACTCTCGGGAGAAAGACGACGATCAACGACAAGGAAACCAAACAGGTGAGCATGCTGTCGGGCACCGGCATCCCGATCGTGAAGCGATACGTCGTGAACGGCCAGGCGTTCTACTACCGCAACGTGTCGCGCCCCGGGTCGCCGTTGAAGGATGATGTGCAGGTGTTCTACCAGTTCAAGAACGAGCAGAAGGCAGGCCTCGGGATGCCGATGCCGGCCGGCGTCGTCCGCGTGTATCAGGCCGACTCGCAGGGCGGAACACAGTTCGTCGGCGAGGACCGCATCGACCACACGCCGAACGACGAGACCGTGCAAATCAAGACCGGCAACGCCTTCGACCTCGTATGCGAGCGAAACCAGATCGATTTCGAGAAGGTCGCGGACTCCGTCTACGAAGTCGAATATCAGGTGACGCTTCGCAATCACAAAGCCGTTCCCGTGACGATCGAGGTGAACGAGCCGATCGGCGGGACGTGGCGTATGCTCCGCTCGTCGCACGAGTGGAAGAAGACCGCCGCGTGGGCCGCGCAGTTCATGGTGCCCGTTGCGGCAAACGGAGACGCCACACTGAAGTATCGTGTGCGCGTGACCTACTAGACTGGGGTGCCGCGTGAGGGTGGTGGTCTTTGGTGCAACGGGAATGGTAGGCATGGGCGCGCTGCTCGAGTGCCTCGACGAGCCGCGGGTGACCTCGGTGCTCGTGGTGGGTCGCCGTCCCGTCGGCATCCGCCATCTCAAGGTCGAAGAGATCGTCCACGACGACTTCTTTCACTACGAGGCGATCCAGTCTCGCTTTGCGGAGTGCGACGCCTGTTTCTTCTGCCTGGGCGTGTCGTCGGTCGGTATGGCCGCCGACACGTACCACCACCTGACGTACGACCTCACGCTTGCGGCCGCGCAATCGATGGTGCAGGCGAACCCGCGGATGACGTTTTGCTACGTCTCGGGCGAAGGCACCGACAGCACGGAGCACGGGCGGCGGATGTGGGCGCGGGTGAAGGGCAAGACCGAGAACGCGCTGCTGCGCCTGCCGTTCAAGGCGGCGTACATGCTGCGGCCCGGGTACATCCAGCCGCTCAGGGGGATCAGATCAAAGACGCCGTTGTATCAAGGCGTCTACACCGTGCTCGGCGGACTCTATCCACTGCTTCACACGCTCTTGCCACGCCACACCACGACCACCGTGATCCTCGGCCGGGCGCTGATCCGCTTGGCTCTGGAGGGAGACGCGCAACGGGTGTTATCGACCGCCGACATCAATCGGGTTGGAGAGGAGACGACGTAGCGCGGGCCTTTAGGCCTGCTTCTCAGCCCCCATTCAACCCCCCAGCCCGTGGCCCGACAGCGAAGCCGCCTAGAGCTCTCGCACCCAGATATTCCGGAAACTGATGGGGGCGCTGGGATCGCCGTGCGCCTGCAGTTTGATCGGCGCACCAGGACCGTACTTCTTGTATTCGGGCTTGCCGATGTAAACCGTCTCCCCCTTCAACTCCACGTGGTTCTGGACCAGGAGGCCGTTGTGGAATGCCGTGACGTAGGCTGGCGTTTTCAGCGATCCGTCAGCATTGAAAGTTGGCTCGGTCCAAATCACGTCGTAGGTCTGCCATTCGCCCGGCTTGCGGCTGGCGTTCACGAGCGGGATGTACTGTTTGTAAACGCTCGCAGCTTGACCGTTTACGTATGTCTTGTTGTCGAACGAATCCAGAATCTGGAGCTCGTAGCCGCCGTCGCCTCCGCTGGTGGACGCGAGGAACAGCCCGCTGTTGCCGCGAGCCTGGTTCGTCCCCGTAATGTCGGCGGGAATCCGCCACTCGATGTGAATCTGATAGTTCGTGAAGCTGCGCTTCGTCTCGATGTTGCCGGCCGACTTGTCAACCGTCAGGACGCCGTCGGCAACCTTCCATTTCGCCGGCGACTTGTCCTTCGTGGAAACCCATTGATCGAGGTTGGTCCCGTCGAACAAGATGACGGCGTCGGACGGCGGCGCGCCCGGAGTGGCGCCGGGCGTCACCATCTTGGGCACCGGTTCCCACACTTCCGTGTCGGCCGGGTTGCCGCGCGGCTGAGCGGGCGCCTGCGGGGCCGGTTGCGCTGACGGCGCCTGCTGCGCGGCAGCCTGAAGCGCCAGGACGCCGACGAACGCGAAGGCCAGGAAGATCGAAGACTGAGGTCGCATAAGTCAATGGCTCGTGTGAGATGTTGCGGACGGGTCGATTGTGCCCGCCGCTCAGGCTCGTGTCAAGAAACCGAGCCGCCCGCTCGGATCGACGCGTGAGGTGCCGATGACATCCAGACTCCCGCTTCTCGCATCCATGGTGGTGACGACGGTCGCGGCGCTGCAGAACGGCGGCACACAGCAGACGCCACCCGCATACGGCAGCCGCGTGACCATCTATGATCTCGCCGGCGCGTCCAGCAGGGTCGTTTACGATGCCGACACCGTGTGGGAGGCGCCGAACTGGTCCCGGGACGGCAGCTTCCTCCTCTCGAACTCCGGCGGCAAGCTCTATCGCATTCCGGTGGACGGCAGCTCGCCGCCGACAGCGCTCGCGGTCGATCCGTCATTGCGCTGCAACAACGATCACGATCTGTCGCCGGATGGCACGCGGATCGCGATCTCCGCGTCTTCTCCAACGTCCCGATCCTCGCAAATCTACGTCGCCGACGCGGACGGGTCCCACGCACGACTCGTCGTCGCTCCCGCGCCGAGCTATTTCCACGGCTGGTCGCCGGACGGCAAATACCTGTCGTTCGTGGCCAACCGCGACGGCAAGCAATACGACCTCTATCGTGTGCTCGCGGTAGGCGGACCTGAGGAGCGGCTCACCAGCGATCCGGCGTACGACGACGGGACCGACTATGCGCGCGATGGCAAATGGATCTACTTCAACTCGAACCGTGGCGGTGGCTGGAACATCTGGCGGATCCCGGCGGACGGGGCCGGGCCAGACGATCGGCACGCGCAGCGCATCACCAACGACGACCTCGAGGATTGGTTTCCGCATCCGTCACCGGATGGCAAGTGGCTGTTGTTCCTCTCGTTTCCGCACGGGACCGAAGGTCACAACGATCGGAACCAGCGCATCCAGATTCGGATGATTCCGATGCCCGGCGAGAGGTTGCACGACGAACGGCCGCGGGTCATCGTCGAGCTGACGGGAGGGCAGGGCACGATCAACGTCAACTCCTGGTCGCCGGACTCGCGGCGCTTCGCCTTTGTCAGCTATCAGGCGAAACAGCAAAGCGCCGGCGCAGGGACGGCGAGATAGTCAAGTCCTATGAGCCACTCCGAGGTTGACGTCCACCGAGTGCTACAACTGTGGCGCCGTGTTGCAGGGCGCCTATTGCGGCACCTGCGGTCAGAGAGCCCAGCCGCTCAATCCGAGCCTGCAGGATTTCCTGCACGAGCTCACGCACGAACTGTTGCACGTGGACGGGAAGATTTTCCGCTCGGTGCGGAGGCTTCTGTTCTCGCCTGGCTTCCTGACCCGCGAGCAGTTCGAAGGGCGCCGGTCCCGGTGGATGAACCCCATCCGGCTTTACTTGATTTTCAGCCTGCTCTACTTCGGCGCCGCGGCTCTCGCATCGACGCAGGAGATGCGCGTGCACGTGTCCGGCACGACGGCACAGGAAGAGGCCGAGGGTTTGCAGCGCTTCGGTTATGCCAGCCAGCAGGAGGCCGAAGAGGCCCTCGCGCACGCACGCGCGAAATGGGCACCGCGTGTCATGTTCCTCCTCGTGCCATTCTACGCGTGGATGATCCAGTTGACGGCCCGTCGCAGCGGACGAAACTATCCACAGCATCTGTACTTCGCGATGCACGTCCACGCCGCGTGGTTTGCGCTTGGTGCGCTCGCAGCGGCGGTCTCGCTCGTGCTTCCAGCCATTGCTGCGCGCGTCGTGTCCACGCTCCTGGTTGTGTGCGGCCTGACGTATGCTGTCCTCGCGTACCGGACGGCATACCAGCGGACGATCCTCGAATCGACCTGGCGGTCGATGATCGTCCTGTTCGTCTACTGGATCGCGACGATCGCCACGTTGCTCGCAATTCTGCTGCCGGTCCTGTTTTGGCACCGATGACGAACGAAGCAGATCGCCCGATGAAAGGCGGCGGGTGGTCGGACTCGCGAGTGCGTCCGCTGGTCGAGACCGTCTGGAACTACCACCACGTCCACCACGAGCTGGCGCCGGCCGACGCCATCCTCGTTCTGTGCAGCCACGATACCGTGGTTGCCGAACGCGGCGCGCAGCTCTGGCTCGAGGGTTGGGCGCCGCTCCTGATCTTTTCTGGCGGCCTCGGGACGATCACGAGACATCTCTGGCAGGACCCGGAGGCGGACCGCTTCGCCCGCATTGCGGTCGGCATGGGCGTTCCCGAAGATCGAATCCTGATCGAGAACCGATCGACGAACACCGGCGAGAACGTCCTGTTCACCAAACGGCTGCTGGCCGACCGTCAGATCGACCCCCAGACGTTCATCGTCGTGCAGAAGCCATACATGGAACGTCGCAGCTACGCCACGTTCCGGAAGGTCTGGCCAGAGAAACGGGTCATCGTCACGTCTCCGCAGGTCTCGATCGATCAATATCTCGACGAGTGCTCGCATCGCGCGCTGTCGGCAGACGACGTGGTCAGCATCATGGTGGGGGATCTGCAGCGGATCCGGGTGTATGCGGAGACCGGCTTTCAGATTCCGCAGGAGATTCCGGCGGACGTGTGGGCCGCCTACGAAGCGCTGGTCGCGCTGGGCTACGACACGCGGTTGCTGAGCGCCACGGACCCCAGCAGTACGACCGGCCCTTCACAAGCACCATGAGTCCGCGTCTTCCGCGTGTTCCGCGTCCCGCGGCCCGCGGCCCGCGGCTGCGCGATAGAATCGGCCCGTGACTGCACCAGCGAAACACGCCGTCGTGACGGGCGCGGGTACCGGCATCGGCAAAGCGGTCGCGCTTGCGCTCCTCGCGGACGGATATTCGGTGGCGCTTGCCGGGAGGCGGCCGGAGCCGCTGGAGCAGACGGCGGGAGAGTCCAGGTCTCCGTGCTGCGC
This sequence comes from uncultured Acidobacteriota bacterium, assembly GCA_963786615.1. Taxonomy (GTDB): domain Bacteria; phylum Acidobacteriota; class Vicinamibacteria; order Vicinamibacterales; family 2-12-FULL-66-21; genus CAWAZT01. The sequence continues at coordinate 272,984 of CAWAZT010000015.1, read as the reverse complement.
TGGTCGTGCCCACGGACGTCGCCGATCCGGCGTCTGTCCGCCATCTCTTCGCGACGGCCCGGGACGCGTTCGGTCGGCTCGACCTGCTCTTCAACAACGCCGGCATCAACGTTCCCACCGTGCCGATCGACGAGCTGCCAATCGAGCACTGGCGATCCGTCGTCGACATCAACCTGACGGGCGTGTTCCTCTGCACGCAGCAGGCGGTGGCGCTGATGAAACAGCAGGATCCGCGCGGAGGGCGCATCATCAACAACGGATCGATCTCGGCGCATGCCCCGCGCCCGAACTCGGCGCCATATACGGCCACCAAGCACGCGATCACCGGGCTGACGAAGTCGACCGCGCTCGACGGCCGCCAGTACGACATCGCGTGCGGGCAGATCGACATCGGCAACGCCGCGACCGAGCTGGCCGCGCGGATGGCGACCGGCGTTCCGCAGGCAAACGGCCAGATCGCCGTCGAGCCGCTGATGGACCTGACCCATGTCGCCCGCGCCGTGCTCTACATGGCGAGCCTGCCGCTCGACGCGAACGTGCAGTTCATGACCGTGATGGCGACGAAGATGCCGTTTGTGGGGCGGGGGTGAGAGCATATGCAGCTTCGGGGTTCTGGGTTCGGAGTTCGGGGTTCGTGGTCAGGTTCGGGGTTCGTGGTCAGAGGATTCGGGGTTCGGGGTTCCGGCTCACGAGCGTTCAACCAACGCTGACCGTTGAACCAGACTACGAACCATGAACCCTGAACCGGCCCCGAACCATGAACCCCGAACCGAACCACGAACCATGAACCCCGAACCCCGAACCTGAGAGCGCAGAGCCAACATGAACACCCGCTACGGTGCGTGCATCTGTGTCTGGTCCTGGCGACGGTTGGATTCGTCCGGGCGGCGCAGACACCGAAGCAGGCGCCGCCGCGGCTGGTGACGCGATGGGCGAAAGAGGTTCGTCCCGACAACGTCTGGCCCGAGTATCCCCGTCCGCAGATGGTGCGGCCGGCGTGGCAGAACCTCAACGGCCTCTGGCACTACGCGATCACGGCACGCGATGCGACGCCGGCGGCGGACGCATATCGCGGGACGATCCTCGTGCCGTTTGCCGTCGAGTCGTTCCTGAGCGGCGCGCGCACTGCGGTCACGCCGGATCAATACCTGTGGTATCGACGCACGTTCACGGCGCCCGACCGGCCCGCCGGCGGACGCGTCCTGCTGCACTTCGGCGCGGTCGACTGGGAGGCCCTCGTCTCCGTGAACGGCAAGCAGGTTGGCGAGCATCGCGGCGGCTACGATCCGTTCACCGTCGACGTCACCGATGCGCTTCGCGCGAGCGGCGATCAGGAGATCGTCGTTCGCGTCTGGGATCCGACCGACAAGGGTCCGCAGCCGCGCGGGAAACAGGTCCTCAACCCGCGAAGCATCTGGTACACCGCCGTCACCGGCATCTGGCAGACCGTGTGGCTCGAGACCGTGCCATCGACGTACCTCGTCAGCCTGCGTCTCGATCCGGATGTCGATGCGGGCGCATGTGCGCGTCACCGTGGACGCGTTCGGCGACGGGGCCGCCGGCGCCACCGCGCGCGTTGACGCCCTCGACGGCACACGCGTCGTCGGCTCCGCGACGGGCCGGGTGGGCGAGACGATCGCGGTGACCGTGCCGAACGCAAAGCTCTGGTCGCCGGCGGACCCGTTTCTCTACGACCTGTCGGTCCGCTTGTCCACCGGCGACGCCGTGAAGAGCTACTTCGGCATGCGCAAGATCGCCGTGGGTCGCGACGATCGCGGTGTGAATCGGCTGCTCCTCAATGGCAAGGCGCTCTTCCAGTACGGCCAGCTCGATCAGGGCTGGTGGCCCGACGGCCTCTACACCGCGCCGACCGACGCGGCGCTCCGCTTCGATATCGAAACGCAGAAACAGATGGGCTTCAATACGATTCGGAAGCACGTGAAGGTGGAGCCCGCGCGCTGGTACTACGACTGCGATCGGCTCGGCATGCTCGTCTGGCAGGATATGCCCAGCGGCGACAACAACACGCCCGACGGCGTCGCCAACTTCGGCGGAGAGCTCGACGCGTGTGATCGCCGCGCTCCGGAATCATCCGTCGATCGTGATGTGGGTGCCGTTCAACGAAGGCTGGGGACAACACGAGACCGAAAAATACGTGGCGCGGCTGAAGGCGCTCGATCCGACGCGCCTCGTGAACAACACGAGCGGGTGGACCGATCGCGGCGTCGGCGACGTCGTCGATGGCCACGCGTATCCCGGGCCTGCGGGTCCGGCGGCGGAGAGCCGTCGCGCGGCGGTCATCGGCGAGTTCGGCGGTCTCGGGCTGCCGACGGATGGCCACACCTGGCTCGAGAAAGGGAACTGGGGCTATCGCAGCTTCACGACGCCTGCGAGACCTCGGCACGGCGTACCGCGATCTCATGACGCAGCTGCAGGCTGCAGATCGCGCAACGGCGCGGCGGCGGCCATCTACACGCAGACGACCGACGTCGAGATCGAGGTCAACGGCCTGATGACCTACGATCGGGAAGTGACGAAGCTGTCGCCGGCAGAGCTCGCGGCCTGGCACGCCGCGCTCTACAAGACGCCGCCAACGCTGACGACCGTGCTGAACACCGCGACGGACACGCGCCGCCGACTGGGCCTACACGACGACCGAGCCGCCCGGCGGCTGGATGCGGACGGACTTCGACGCTTCGCAGTGGTTGAAAGGACCAGGCGGCTTCGGACGTGCGGATACGAGATGGGGCCACGTCGGATCCGAATGGACGACGAGCGATCTGTGGCTGCGACGGACGTTCGATCTGTCCACGGCCCGTCTGGCGCACCCGCACCTCAAGATCTTTCACGATGACGGCGCGGAGGTTTACGTGAACGGCGAGCTCGCCGCCACGCTGCCAGGTGCGACGGGCGGATACATGTTCGTGCCGATCAGCGAGGCCTCGGCGCGCGCGCTGCACTCCGGTCCGAACACACTTGCCGTCCACGTCCATCAGGAGCGCGGCGGACAGTACATCGACGTCGGCATCGTCGATGTCGTGGAGAAGTAGGCGAGCCGACAGCGATGACCATTCTCTGCCGATCGGCGTTCGCGGCGTTCGCGGTGTTCGTCGCGGCGACGGGTCCCACGCAGCCGGCGCCTCAGCGGCCGCGAATCCTCGGGATCAGCCATGTGGCGTTTCGCGTCAGCGATGTCGCCGCGGCGCGGCGATTCTACGGTGCGACGCTCGGGCTTGAGCGAAGGGAAGACGGCGCGAAACACGATCGCGTTCAGCGTCGGGTCGCAGCAGCACATCATCATCGAGCCCGGGCTCACCGGCAGCTGACGACGAGCGCCTGTCGCATCTCGCGTTCGCGACGCCGGACGTGAAGACGTTGGCCGCGTACCTCACCGCCCGCGGCGTCCAGGTTCAGCAGCCGCCGGAGCGTTGTGAAGAAACGGCGATTCGCGTGCTCGATCCCGACGGTCATCCGATCGAGTTCGTGCAGACCCAATGGCCGCCGGCGCCACCGGGGACGCGACCCTCTGCGGCGTTGTCCGAACGCGTGCTCCACGCGGGTCTCACGATTCGAGACGAGCAGCGAGCGCATGCGTTCTACAAGGATGTGCTCGGATTCTCGGAGATCTGGCGCGGCGGCCGCCCCGAAGGGGTCACGCAGTGGGTGAACATGCGTGTGCCCGACGGGACCGAATACATCGAGTACATGCTGATCACTTCAGAACCGGATCGTCGTCAGCGCGGCACGCTGCACCATGTCGCGCTGCTCGTGTCGGACATCCAGACAGCATGGGACGAGGCGGCCAGACGGACACCCGAATCGGCGCGAGCGACGCTGTCGCCGCCGAACGTCGGCGTCAACGGCCGATGGCAACTCAATGTGTATGATCCGGACGGCACACGGGTCGAGCTGATGGAGCCGTTCCGCATTCGGTGACTCGAGCAGGAGGCGTTATGCACACCTCGCGAGCATTCGGCGTTCTCATCGCGATCGCACTCTCGATCGTCGGGATAGCGGCGCAGCGCAGCTCGGATCCGATCGCCATCGATGCCGACGATCTGGCCGGGATCGTGAGCGGACCGAAGGGACCAGAAGCGGGCGCCTGGGTCATTGCGGAAACGACGGAGCTTCCGACGCGCTTCGCACGGATCGTCGTCACGGACGATCGCGGCCGATATCTGCTGCCCGACCTGCCCAAGGCGACGTACTCGGTGTGGGTGCGCGGGTACGGGCTGGTCGATTCGCCCAAGGTGCAGGCGACTCCCGGAAAGCTCGTGAACCTGACGGCGGTCGTCGCCCCTGACGCGCGCGCGGCCGCTCAATACTATCCGGCCGGGTACTGGTTCTCGCTCGTCAAGCCTGCCAGACAAGAGCGAGTTTCCAGGCACGGGGCCGACGGGCAACGGGATCTCGCCCGGCATCTCGTCTCAAGCCGAATGGCTGCGCAACGTCAAGTCGGGCGGCTGCCTCGCCTGCCATGCGCTCGGCACGCGTGCCACCCGCGAGCTCTCGCCGCTCCTCGGCCACTTCGAATCGTCCACGGCCGCCTGGGCCCGCAGAATTCAATCGGGCCAGGCAGGGACCGACATGATGCGGACGCTCAATCAGCTCGGCCCAAAGCGTGCGCTCGAGATGTTCGCGGACTGGACCGATCGCGTCTCGGCGGGCGAGGTACCTCCAACGCCGCCGCGGCCGCAAGGGATCGAGCGCAACGTCGTCATCACCGAGTGGGATTGGGCCGATCCGAAGGCGTACCTGCACGACGAAGTCTCGACGGATCGGCGCAATCCCACGCTCAACGCCAACGGCTTGATCTACGGGGCGCTCGAGCTCAGTGCCGACTACCTGCCCGTGCTCGATCCGGTGCAGAACCGCATCAGCCAGGTGAAGCTGACGGTTCGCGATCCGAATACGCCCGTCGCGCAGGGACCCATGATGCTGCAGCCGTCGCCGTACTGGGGCACGGACCCGCCCTGGAGCAGCAAGAACAACGTGCACAATCCGATGTTCGACGAGAAGGGGCGGGTCTGGATCACGTCGGCGGTCCGACCGGCAGACAACCCGGCGTATTGCAAGGCGGGCTCGACGCTGCCGTCGGCAAAAGCCTTTCCGCTGGAGCGGTCGGGCCGTCAACTGGCCATGTACGACCCGAAGACCGGAACGATTACGCACATCAGCACGTGCTTCAGCACGCATCATCTGATGTTCGCCGAGGACGCCAATCGCACGCTCTGGACGAGCGGTGGCGGACAGGTCGTGGGGTGGCTGAATACGAAGATGTTCGACGAGACCGGCGACGAGGAGAAGTCGCAGGGATGGACGGCGCTCGTCATCGACACCAACGGCAACGGGAAGCGCGACGAGTATGTCGAGCCCGACAAGCCGGTCGATCCCACGAAGGACAAACGATTCGGCGGCGCGTTCTACGCGGTCGCGCCGGCGCCAGACGGATCGATCTGGGGTCGGTGCTGGGATTTCCCGGTGCGGTCGTCCGCCTGATGCCTGGATCGAATCCGCCCGACACCGCGTTGGCTGAAGTGTACCAGCCGCCCCTCGACAACCCCAAGGCGCCGGTGCACGGCTACTCGCCTCGCGGCATGGACATCGATCGCAACGGCGTGGTCTGGGCCGCGCTCGCCAGCGGACATCTCGCGAGCTTCGATCGACGCAAGTGCAAGGGACCGCTCAACGGCCCGAGCGCCACAGGGCAGCAGTGCCCGGAAGGCTGGACGCTCTACCCGGAGCCACTTCCGCAGATGAAGGGCGTGTCGGACTCCGGCAGCGCGGAGTCGAGCTACTACACGTGGGTCGATCAGTTCGGCGCGCTCGGGCTTGGCGAGAACACGCCGATCGACACCGGCAACGAATCGGAAGGGCTGCTCGTGCTGAAGGACGGAAAGTGGGTCGTGCTTCGCGTGCCGTACCCGCTCGGGTACTACACGAAATGGATGGACGGACGTATCGATGATCCGAAAGGCGGATGGAAGGGCCGTGGCCTGTATTCGACGGTCAGCACACGAGCGCCATTCCACATGGAGACGGGTAAGGGCACGCAGAGCAAGGTCATTCGATTCCAGCTTCGTCCCGATCCGCTCGCCAAGTAACATTTGCCATGTGATTCCGACATGACCACCTGCACGCGTCGAGAATTCGGGCTGAGCATGGCGGGCGCCGTGGCCTTGGCGCGCGGCGGCGTGCAGGTCTCGGAGTCTGCGGCCGGATCGCTGACGGACGTTCCCGGCATCCGCGTCGGACACTTCACCGACACGCGCCGCCCGACCGGGTGCACGGCCATCCTCTTCGACGAGGCGTCGGCGGCCGGCGTCGACTTCGACGGATCGGCGCCCGGTGAATCGCAGGAAGCCATGCTCCAGCCCGTGAGCCCCGTGGAGCGGATCCACGGATTGTTCTTGTCGGGTGGCGGCGTGATGGGGCTGCCAGCCGCGGGCGGCGTGCTGCGGTTTCTCGAGGAGCGGAAGGTCGGATTCGATTGGGGCAATCCGGGTCTGCGAATCCCGATCGTCGTGTCGGCGGTCATCGACGATCTGTCGGTCGGCGATCCGCGGATCCGTCCTGATGCTGACGCCGCGTACCAGCGCATGCGCGGCCGCGACATCGTCGGCCGTCGCCGAAGGCAACGTCGGGGCCGGCACCGGCGCCACGATCGGGAAGATGCATCGTGGCCGTGGCTACAGCGGCATGAAGGGCGGCCTCGGGACCGCAAGCGTGAAGCTCGGCGACGTGATCATCGGGGCGCTCGCGGTCGTGAATGCCGCCGGCGACGTGCTGGATTGGCGCACGGGCCGGATCATTGCCGGCGCGCTCGGCAAGGATCGCCGCGTCGCCGACAGCGTGGAGTTGATGCGCACGTCGCTCGCGGGACGATCCGGTGCTGGTGCGGACCTGGATGACCAGGCACTGCACAGCACGACGCTCGCGGTGGTCGCGACCAACGTGGAGCTGACGAAGACGTCGCTGACCAAGCTGGCGATGATGGCCAACTGCGGCGCCGCGCGCGCGATTCGGCCGTATCACACCACCGGTGACGGCGATCAGCTCTTTGCCGTGTCAACCGCGCGGCTCCAGCGGCCAGACGTGCCGCTGACCACGTTGGGTGCGCTCGCGGCGGATCTGGTCGCCGATGCCATCGTCCGCGGCGTCCGCGCCGCGCGCAGCGTCGAGGGCTGGCCGGCGGCGCGCGATATCGGATGAGACCTTCGTCATGATCATCTTGCGGTCCCGGATCTCCATCGTGGCGCTGATCGCGTCGAGCGCGCTCGTCGTCGCGGGCGCCAGCCAGCCAGCGGATCCGCTTCCATCCAGCCAACTGGCATTCGGCGCGTTCCTCGTGCGCTTCGCGCCGGACCGGACGTTCGTGCTCGAAGGGCAAGGATGGCCGACGTTCAAGGGAACGTGGACGCGGGACGGCTCGCACGTCGAGCTGAGAACGCCCGGTATGCCGGACGGATGCGATGTGCCCGGCCGTTATGACGTGCGCATCGAGGGCACTCACGTCACCTTCAGCGTCGCCAACGATGCGTGCACACCGCGGCGGATGATTCTCGATCGAAGCACGTGGCGACCGGTTGACGAGAAAGCGATCGTTCCGGAGCGCCGCATCGTCCGCACGGCGGCGGAGCCGCCCCCGGCGCTTCCAGCCGCGTCGCCCGACACCGGGAGCTGGCCATCGTTTCGCGGCGCCCGCGCGTCCGGCGTCGCGGAGAATCAGCATCTGCCCGATCGCTGGGATGGCAGGAAAGGGCGAGAACATCCTCTGGCGAACGCCCATCCCGGGCCTCGCGCACTCGAGCCCGATCGTCTGGGGACAGCGGATCTTCCTCACCAGTGCCGTCAGCAGCAACGCGCACGCATCGTTCCGTCCCGGCCTCTATGGTGACGGGGACGCCTCGGACGATCGATCTCGTCAGCGCTGGATGATCTTCGCGGTCGACAAGGGTACGGGAACGATCGTCTGGGAGCGCGTCGCATTCGAGGGTGAGCCGATCGACAAGCGGCACATCAAATCGACCTACGCCAGTGCGACGCCGGCAACCGATGGCCGCGTGGTGGTGGCCTGGTTCGGATCGCAGGGCGTCCACGCATACGACGTCGATGGCCATTTCCTCTGGAAGGTGGATCTCGGGCGCATCAACCTCGGCGCCTACGACATCCCGACGTACGAATGGGGTCCCGCCAGCTCACCGATCATCTGGAACGGCCTCGTGATCCTGCAATGCGACACGCAGGCGGATTCGTTCATCGTGGCGCTCGACGCGGCGACCGGAAAGACCGTCTGGAAGACCGATCGCGACGAGTTGCCGTCGTGGGGCACGCCCAACGTCGCGACGACCTCCGCCGGGCCCGTGCTGGTGACCAACGCATCGAACTACATTCGCGCGTACGACCCACGCACTGGAAAGGAGCTGTGGCGGCTCGGCGGGAGCTCGAAGATCACCGCGCCCACGCCGGTCTTCGGTGACGACCTCGTCGTCGTTGCGAGCGGGCGCGCACCCGAGCGGCCGATCTTCGTGGTCCGCCCAGGGGCCCACGGCGATCTCACGCTGGTGTCCGGCCAGACGAAGAGCGACGCCATCGCCTGGAGCCGCACCGGTCGAGGGCCCTACATGCCGACGCCGCTGATCTATCAGGGACTGTTGTACGTGCTCGCCAACAACGGCGTGTTCGACGCCTACAACCTGAAGAGCGGCGAGGAAGTCTATCGTCAGCGCCTCGACCCGGTCGGCAGCGGCTTCAGCGCATCACCCGTTGCGGCGGATGGCAAGATTTACCTCTCGAGCGAGGACGGCGAGATGCTCGTCATCACCGCCGGATCGTCGTTCAAGCAGGTCGCCACGAATTCGATGGGAGAGCTGCATGATGGCGACGCCGGCGTTGTCGGACGGCGTCATGTACGTGCGCACGGCCCAGAGCCTGTCGGCCATCGGAACCAAACGGTGAGCAGGTCTGTTCGGATGAGCGAGGAGTCGTCCCGTCACCGGGTACCGCCTGGGGCAGACGCGTTCAAATCGACAGCAGCCCTCGGCGAAGCGCGCTCCGCACCGCTTCCGTCCTGTTCGACACGCCGAGCTTTCCACAGATCGACGCCACGTGAAACTTCACGGTCTGGTCGCTGATCCCCAGACGGACGGCAATCTGCTTGTTCGGGAAGCCCTCCGCGAGCAGCTCCAGGACCTGGCGTTCCCGCGCGCGTCAGCGATTCGATCGCGGCGCCGTCGTGAGTGGCGACGCCGGCGGGCCGGCGCGAAGACCCACGCGTCCACGTCGTGATCGTCGGCTCGGGCGTCCTCGAGCGTTGACGCCTCCGCGGCCACGTGCACGTTGTCCGGAAGGATCGCGCGCACACGCGCGCGATCCGTCTCGGCGCCGACGAGCAAGACTTCCATCCGTCTATGCGGTCCGCTCCGTGACCGACAGATCCACGTCCAGCGGCGTCCCGCCGCGCAGCACCCGCGTCACGATCGTCCGTCCGACGCGATCTGCCGACAGCAGATCCAGCAGATCTTCAGGCGACGATACCGGCTGCCCATCGAACGCGATCAACACATCTCCCACCATCATCGCCGGCCGCATCGGCCGGTCCGCCAGGCGTGAGCCCGACGACGAGCAGGCCGCGCGCCCGATCGGTGCCGCCCCGCTGCCGTTCGGTGAGCTCGACGGGCTGGCCCGCGATTCCGAGATAGCCCCGGCGCGGCCGCCCATGCTTCAGTACGTCAGACGCGGCACGCCACGCGATGGGTGCAGGAATCACGACGCCCAGGCCGCGAATCGCGGCGGCGGTGGTGATCCCGATGACGTCCCCAGAGGCGCCGACGAAGGCGCCCCCGGCAAAGCCGTCGTGCATGGGCGCGGTCGTGCGGAAGATCTGCTCGATCGATCGCCGCCGTCCGGTCGCCAGCGGACCGCCGATGATCGCGACGATGCCGGCGCTGGCGGTGACCGACGTTGCTCCAGGAACGGGCGACGGCGACCGCCAGATGGCCGACGCGGACGGGTGCGTCCGAGTGCCGCGCGGCCGTGACGCCGAGGCCTGGCGCTCGCAGGACGGCCAGGCCCGTGGCCGGATCCCAGCCGACGAGCTCCGCATCGATCGTCTGATCGTCGTGCCGCCGGACGCGCAGCGTCTCATCGCGACCGATCGCCCGCACCATGGTCACCACGGCGTCGTCGCCCAGCGCGACCCCGCTCGCCGTGCGCCGTCGTCCTTGCACCTGCACGACCGATGGGGCCGCGCCGTCCACGAGCGTTGAGAGCTCATTCGACAGAGCCAACAGTGTTGTATTCGACATACGCCGATTCTGACGGGCGCCACGTCTTGCTGCATCGCCCGGATGGGTAGGGTAGGATGAGGCCGTGGGCCGCGCGATCCTGTTCGGCACGCTTGCGGTCGGCGTCCTGGATCTCGCCGACGCGCTGATCTTCTTCGGCCTGCGTGGGGCGAGGCCGATTCGCATCTTCCAGAGCATCGCCGCCGGCCTCCTGGGCCGCGCGTCGTTCTCCGGCGGCGTGCCGACGGCGCTCGCTCGGCGTCATCCTCCACTTCTTCATCGCGTTCCTCATCGTCACGACCTGCGTCGTCGCCAGCCGATGGGTTCCGCTGCTGCGCGCGCGACCGATCGTGTCCGGCATGTTCTACGGAATTGGCGTGTATCTCGTGATGAATCTCGTCGTGCTGCCGTTGTCGGCGGCCGGCAAGCCCACCTTCGTTCCGGTTGTCGTGCTGAATGGCGTGCTGATTCACATGTTCGGGGTTGGCGTGCCGAGTTGCCTTGCGGCGCGGGCGGCGTACGGACGTTCCTGAGGCCTCAGCGCATGTTGTTCCGAATGCGCAAGCTCGAACGTCAGGAGCTGACCTGGCTGGCGCTTGGCCTGGTGGCGTGCGTGCTGCTGCTCGCCTTCGTCATGCTGGCCGGAGAGGTCGCCGAGGGCGACACGACCGCGCTCGACACGCGGATCCTTCGATCGCTCAGGAGCCCGGCGGACGTCTCGAAGCCCATCGGCCCGCACTGGGTCGAGTGGACGATGCTCGACCTCACCGCGATTGGCGGGCCGACGGTGACTCTCGCTCGTGGTCCTCATGATCGCCGGCTTCCTGGTCGTGCAGCGCCGCCATCGGACGGCTGTCGGTGATCGTCTGCACGTCGTTCGGCGGGATGCTCGCCACGGCCGTGCTGAAGCAGATGTTCGCGCGGCCGCGGCCGTCGATCGTTCCGCACCTGCGCGAGGTGACCTCGAGCAGCTTTCCCAGCGGGCATGCCATGCAGTCGGCCATCGTCTACCTCACGCTCGGCGCGATGCTCATGCGCATCGTCGAGGGGAGGATGGCGAAGCTCTATGTCCTCTGCATGTCCGTCTTCCTGTCACTGCTGGTGGGCTGCAGCCGCATCTATCTTGGCGTGCACTATCCCACCGACGTCATCGGCGGCTGGATCATCGGATTTGTCTGGGCGATCCTGTGTTGGCTGACGGCACAATGGTTCGAGGCCAGGACCGGTCTGAACGCGGAGCAACAGCAGCCCCCGAGATAGGCAACCCGCAATGGGATCAGCGCCTCCCGCCAGCGGCGTGATTGGCATCACCGTGAAATCGGGTTGGGCCTGCATGGTGCTTGATTGCGGGATCGGCAGCATCGCCCAGCCTGTTGGACAGCCGCAGGATCGAGCTGAGCGATCCATCGCAACCCGAGGCACGCCAGCCGTACCACGCCGGCTTCGGCACCGCACGAGAAGCCGGGCCTCAGCTCTCGACGCTGGTGTCGGCTGTCGAGCGATTTGGCAGCCAGTCGATGGACACGGCGCTCGAGCACTACCGATCGAAAGGACTTCGGCTCGACGGTGTCGCGGTCGTCGTCGGCAGCCTGATCGATCCCGACTCGATTGGGAACAGCCACGTCAGGATTCACGCGCTCGAAGGGCGGCTGTTTCGAAGCATCGTCGTGCAGGCCGCGGAGCGCATGCGGCCTGACGTGCGCCATCCACCGCGAGCGGGATCTCTACGCTGAAGCGACGCGGCGTCTCGGGTAATCCGGATTTCGAACTTCGCCGGACGCTGAAGACGATCGGTGAGTCGCTGGTTGGATCGTGGCGCGCCGAACACAAAGCCGCCGCGCTGGCTGCGTGGATGATGCTTCCGGCTTAACGCGAGTCGACCGTCGAGAGCGGTCGGCTTCCGGACCGATCGACGAGCCAGTCTCGCGGCACATCGACGTAGGACGTGTCGAGCGCGCTGGTGGAGGGGCAGCCGAGCAGCTTGATCGTCCGGATCAGATCCGCGCGCAGAATCTCGATCGCGCGCGCCACGCCCGCGCCGCCCGCGGCACCAAGACCGTACGCGTACGCGCGGCCGATCAGCACCGCGCGCGCGCCAAGGCAGAGCGCTTTCGCGATGTCGCTGCCGCGCCGGATCCCGCCGTCCATCAGCACCTCGATCTGTCCGCGCGCCGCGGCCACGACTTCCGGCAGGACCTGCACGGTCGCGCGCACGCCATCGAGCTGACGTCCGCCATGGTTCGAGACCACGACGGCGCTCGCGCCCGCGTCAATCGCGCGCCGCGCATCGTCGCCGATGTGCACGCCTTTGACGACGATCGGACCTTTCCACAGATCCTTGATCCACCGCAGGTCGCGCCAGGTGACGGTCGATTGCTCGAGCGCCGCGCCGACGTCGGCATACATCATCGGTCCGTCGGCGAGCATCACGTTCGGAAAAGTCATGAGGCCGCCGTCGCCGAGGAAACCGCTGAGCCAACCGGGCCGCGAGAGAAACTGCCAGACGTACGGCAACATCGGCCACGGCCGGCGCGTCAGCATCTCCTTCGTCCCGTTGCGCACGTCGCGCTCGCGCAGGCCAGCGACCGCGGTGTCGATCGTGACCACGAGCGCGGAATACCCGGCGCCGCGCGCGCGCTCGATCGCCGCGGACGCGACGTCGCGTCCGCCGCAGAGATAGACCTGATACCACGCGGGACCCGTCGTCGCGCGCCGGACGTCCTCCAGCCGGCAGCCCGACAGCGTCGACAAGGTGTAGAGCGTGCCGGCTTCGCCCGCCGCACGCGCGGCCGCCTCTTCTCCGCGCGGATAGAACATCCGGCTGCTGCCGACGGGCGCCAGAATCATCGGCATCGACAGCGGCGTGCCGAGCACCGTCGTGCGAAGGTCGGGCGCGGGCGTTTCGACGGCTGACAGCGGCCGGAACGCGATGTCGTCGAACGCACGACTGTTCTCGCGCAGCGTGATCTCGCGCATCCGCGCCGCCGTCGATGTAGTCGAAGACGACGCGGGGCAGCCGGCGTTTCGCCAGCCGCCGGAGATCGCTGGATGTTGACGACCCGGGGAGGGGCCACCGAGCCTGACATGGCTACCCGTAACTCTACTATGATGTCGTCCGCCTCGTGACCGCGTCACCCTGGATTCAAGCGTACGATCCGCTTGCCAGCCCCTGGCTGAGCACGGGCGCGGCGGCGCTTCCGATCGTCCTTCTGCTGGTCGCGCTCGGCGTGCTCGAATGGCGCGCCCACCTGGCCGCGCTGGCCGGGCTCGTCTCGGCGCTCGGCGTCTCGGTCCTCGTCTTCGGGATGCCGGTGCCAGCCGCGGCAGCCACGGCCGTCTACGGCGCCGCCTACGGCTTCCTGCCCATCGGCTGGATCGTTCTGAACGCCGTCTTTCTGTACTCGCTGACCGTGTCGACCGGGCAGTTCGACATCGTGAAGGCGTCGGTCGGACGGGTGTCGACCGATCGGCGAATTCAGGCGCTGCTCGTGGCGTTCTCGTTCGGCGCGTTCATCGAAGGCGCGTCGGGCTTCGGCACGCCGGTCGCGATCTGCTCGGCGCTCCTGATGGGGCTCGGCTTTACGCCGCTGTATGCTGCCGGCCTGTCGCTGATCGCGAACACGGCGCCGGTCGCGTTCGGCGCGATCGGCACGCCGATCCTGACGCTGGCGGCGGTCACCGGTCTCGACGCCCACACGATTGGCATGATGGCGGGACGTCAGCTGCCGTTCGTCTCGCTGATCGTTCCCGCGTGGCTGGTCGTGACGATGAGCGGATGGCGCGGGCTGCGAGGGGTGTGGCCGGCCGTCCTGGTGTGCGGCGGGACGTTCGCGATCGTCCAGTTCGCGTGGAGCAATTTCGTCGGCGTCGAGCTCGTGGACATCGTCGGCGGCCTGGCGTCGATCGGCGCGCTCGCGATGTTCCTGCGCATCTGGCGGCCGCGCAGGTCTGGGAGTTTCCCGGGCGCGGGTCAGGCCGTACGCCGCACCGCGAGCGGTCGACCGGGCAACGCTGGTCCGCGCGTGGATGCCGTGGCTGTTTCTCAGCGTTGCGGTGATTCTCTGGGGGCTCGCGCCCGTCAAAGCGTTCCTCAACGGCGGCCCGCCGTGGGTTGGCCGCGTATCGCTCGGGCGCGAAGCCGGTGGTCAGCCGCGTGCTGTCGCCGACGTGGGACGTGCCGCTGCTGCATCGCCTGGTCTTCCGCGACTATCCCGTTCTGCCCGCTCCCGTCGATCGCGGGCGGGTTCACGACGCGGCCTATCGCAACGAACGGGCAGAAGCCGCGCAGTTCACGCTCAACTGGCTGTCGGCGACCGGCACGGCGATCCTGCTCGCGGCGCTTGCGAGCGCGGTGTATCTCCGCGTCTCGCTCGGGCAGCTCCTCGCCGTCGCTTTCGCCACGCGCGACGGATGCGCGCGCCGCTGGCGACCATCATGCTGATGCTCTCTCTCGGCTTCGTGACGCGCTACGGCGGCACGGACGCGACGCTCGGCCTCGCGTTCACACGGACCGGCGTGCTCTATCCGTTCTTTGCCACGTTTCTCGGCTGGCTCGGCGTCGCGCTGACGGGATCCGACACCAGCTCGAACGTGCTGTTCGGCAGCCTGCAGAAGATCACCGCCCAGCAGCTCGGCTTCAATCCGATCCTGATCGTCACCGCCAACAGCACCGGCGGCGTGATGGGCAAGATGATCGACGCCCAGAGCATCGTCGTCTCGACCGCCTCGACCGGCCAGGTCGGTCAGGAAGGCAAGATCCTGCGGTTCGTCTTCTGGCACAGCGTCGCGCTCGCGGCCATCATGGGCGTGATCGTCATGTTGCAGGCCTACGTGTTCGAGTGGATGGTTCCGTGAAGGAGCAACACTGTCGGTTCGGGGTTCGTGGTTGGGTTCGGGTGGTTCGGAGTTCGGCGCTTTGAACCTGCTCCGAACCGTGAACCCCGAACCTGCGGTACCACGAACCCCGAACCTGACCCGGAACCGTGAACCCTGAACTCGACCGCGAACCGCCAACACCGAACCTGACCCCGAACCATGAACCCCGAACCCCGAACCTGAAATCATGACCCCCATCAAATTCGCTCTCATCGGCGCCGGCGACATCGTCCGCAAGCGTGTGGCGCCGGCGCTGCGGGATTCCCCGGCATGCGAGTTCGTGGCGGTCGCGCGGGCGGATGCCGCGCAGGCCGCGTCGTTTGCCGCCGAGTTCGGCGCGGCGACGTTCTACGCCGACTGGCGGGACATGATCGCCGATCCGGCCATCGAAGCCGTCTATGTCGCAACGCCGGTGCACCTGCACGCCGAACAGACGATCGCGGCCGCCGAAGCCGGCAAACATGTGCTTTGCGAGAAGCCGATGGCGCTCGACGTTGCCGAATGCGATCGCATGATTGCGGCCTGCCGGGCCCACGGCGTCCATCTCGGGATCGCGTACTACCGTCATTTCTATCCGATTGTCCAGCGGATGAAGGCACTGATCGACGCGGGCGAGATCGGCGTTCCTGCCTACGCGCAGATCAATGCGTTCGAGTGGTTCGATCTGCCGCCCGACCATCCTCGGGCGTGGTTTCTCCAACGCGAGCTGGCCGGGGGCGGACCGATGTTCGATTTCGGCTGCCATCGTCTCGAGGTCCTGACGCACGTGTTCGGACCCGTCCGGCGCGTGACCGGCATGCTCGCCAACGTGCACTTTATTCGTGACGTCGAGGACACGGCAGCAGCGCTGCTGCAGTTCGAGCGCGGCGTCTGCGGCGTGGTGTCGGTGACGCATGCGGCGCACGAGCCGCGCGACACGCGTCGAGATCTTCGGCAGCCGCGGATCGTTTCACGTCGCCAGCCTGAACAAGGGCGACCTCACGGATCCGGCAGGGCAACGATGAGCGCGTCGAGCGGCATCCGCCCGCGGCGAACCTTCACCTGCCGCTCATCGAAGACTTCGTGGAGGCGTCGTGGACGGCCGCGAACCTGGCGTGACGGGCGATATCGGTCGGGAGATCGCGCGCCTCGAGCAGGCCATCTACATGAACGGGGCGGCGCAATGATCCGCTCGCGCGTCCGCGGCATCGTGCTCGCGGCCGCGATGGTCGCCTGCTCGGCGTGACGACCGACCACGCGCAGACCCCTTCCGGCTTTGCGGCCCAGGTCGCCGCGCTCTCGGAGCCGGCCGGCTATTTCGACACCGACAACCTGATCTCGAACGAATCCTCCTACCAGCAGGTGCTCCCGGATCTCCGTCGACGGAAGGTCCACGGCGGGGCCTACGTCGGGGTCGGGCCCGATCAGAACTTCACATACATCGCAGAGACGCGCCCCGCGATCGCGTTCATCATCGACGTCCGGCGCGACAACCTGCTGCTCCATCTGCTCTTCAAGGCGTTGTTCGAACTGTCGCGCACGCGGATCGAGTATCTGACGCAGCTGCTCGGGCGGCCGGTGCCGTCCGACATCGACGGCTGGCGCACGGCGCCCGTCGACCGCCTGATCGCCCACGCGGAAACGCCGCCGCGACGCCAGCGGCGATCGATGCGCTGCGGACGCGTGTCGACGCCGCGATCAGGCATTGCGGCGTCAGCTTGTCCGCGAAGGACTTTCAGACGATTGATCGCTTCCATCGGCGGTTCATCGAGGAAGGCCTCTCGCTGCGGTTTCAGAGCACCGGAAGGCCGCCGCGCAGCTACTATCCGACCTATCGCCAGCTCCTCGGCGATACGGACGGATCCGGTCGGCAGGGCAACTATCTGGCCTCCGAAGAGGCATTCCAATTCATGAAGGGCCTCGCAGTCGCACGACTTGATCATTCCCGTCGTCGGGGATGTCAGCGGACCGTCGGCGATGGCCGGAATCGGAGCTTGCTGACCAGGCGCGGCATTCGGCTGTCCACCTTCTATGTGTCGAACGTCGAGTTCTACCTGTTCGGCGACGGTTCGTTTGCCAAGTACGTCGCCAACCTTGGCCGCCTTCCGCACGCGGCCAACGGCGTTGTCATTCGTTCCGTGTTCGGCGGGTTCACCGGAGGACTTCGCTCGGGCGATGCTAGCGTCTCGCAGGTGCAGTCGATCGACGAGCTGCTTGGCGGCGTCGCGTCGGGAAAAATTCAGTACTACGCCGATCTCGTCGGGCGCTGAGGAGGCACCATGAACGAGGAACACCTGTTTCGGACGACGCTGATCGTCATTCTGGTCGCGCTGTTCCCGTTCGCGCTCTATCACCGTGTGAAGTCGCAGGCGACAGGCGAGCCGCTCGACCGCCGTCAGGAGGGGATCTTCATTCTCGCGACTCTGCGGCCCGTCGGCCTTTCGATGCTCATCGGCATCATCGTCTATCTGGTCGATCCGACGCGGATGTCGTGGTCCTCGGTTCCGCTGCCCGCCTGGGTGCGCTGGGGCGGCATTGGCATCACCATCGTCGCGGCCGTTCTCCTCATGTGGACGTTTCGTCGACTCGGCACCAACATCACCGACACCGTTGTGACGCGACGGAAGCATACGCTCGTCATGCGTAGGTCCGGACCGATGGGTCCGGCATCCGTTTTACGACGGCGTCGGCCTGCTGATGCTCGGCATCTCGCTTGCCGCCGCGAACTGGCTCTTTCTGACCACGGGTGTCGTGTTGTTCGTGCTGTTCGTTATCCGCACGCGGATCGAGGAGGCCAATCTGCTGGCGCGGTTCGGCGCCAGCTATCGCGCGTACATGGACAGCACTGGTCGGTTTCTGCCGAAGCTCGGAACCCACCGAAACCAACGGTCAATGACATAGCCTGAGAGGAGATCACGAATGGTGCTCAAACGCGTCGGTGTCTGGTCGGCTGCCAAGATTGCAGGGGTCATCTATGCGAGCCTCGGGTTGTTGGGAGGATTGATGTTCGCGGGGATCTCCTTGCTCGGATTCGGTTTTGCCAGCGCCGCCCAGAACAGTGACGTTCCTACCTGGCTGGGCCCGGTCTTCGGTGTCGGCGCGATCGTCGTGTTACCGATCATTTATGGCGTCATGGGTCTGATAGGTGGAGCGATCGCGGCGGCTCTGTAAATCTGTTCAGCGGGATGGTCGGCGGTGTGGAGCTCGACCTGCAGACCATCTCGCATTGAGTGAGGTTCGCCATACGAGATCCATGGAGCTGCTTCACGCCACGCCCGCATTGACGGGCGAAGCCGCACTCGACATCGCACGTACGTTGTATGGCCTCGAGGCGGACGCGACAGCCCTTCCGAGCGAGCGGGATCAGAATTTCCTGCTCGAGATCGCCGGCGGCACGCGGTTCGTCCTCAAGATCGCCAACGGTTCCGAACCGCGCGGCATGCTCGAGGCGCAGAACGCCGCGCTCCGATACCTTGCTGGTAAAACTGACCTCTGTCCCTCGGTCGTGCCAACGACCGAGGGGCGGACGCTGGCAGAGACGCTATCGTCACCCTCCGCAAAGCCTCATTTCGTTCGCCTGCTCACATGGGTCTCAGGCGTCACACTTGGCTCCCTTCCGCACCGCTCGACCGCACTGCTCAACAATCTCGGCCGCGCGATCGCGCAGCTGGATTCTGCTCTCGACGGATTCGATTATCCGGCGATTCACCGCGATTTCTACTGGGACCTCGCCAACGGCTTCCGCGTCGTCAGGGAACGCTCCCGACTGATCACGACGAGGCACTGCGCGCGTTGACCGAGCGTCTGTGCGGGCGGATCGAGGAGCATGACGGACCTCGGCTCGGAGACGTGCGACGATGTGCCGTCCACAACGATCCGAACGACTACAACGTTCTCGTGGCGCGTGACAACGAGCCAGTGCCTGGGTCCGAGCGAGTGGTGGGGATCCTTGACTTTGGCGACATGGTCCACAGCTTTGCCACCGCTGATCTGGCGATTGCGATCGCGTACGCGATGCTTGGGAGCAGGGATCCGCTGTCTGCGGCAGGCACGGTGGCACGAGGGTACAACGAGGTTCGGGCGCTCTCGGACGCGGACGTTGACACCCTCTTTGGTCTCGTGACCTTGAGGTTGTGCACCAGCGTTGCCGTTGCCGCATCCCAGCAGGTCATCCGACCCGAGGATCCGTACCTCTCGATCAGTCAGGAGCCAATCCGCGCCATTCTTCCACGCCTGGCCGGGATTCATCCACGATTTGCGACGGCCGCGTTGCGGGCGGCCTGCGGGAAGCCAGTGCTCCCTTCCGGCCGCCGCGTGATGGCGTGGCTGGAGAGACCAGATTGTCCAACAGGATCGGTTCTCGGGTGCGAGGTGTCGCACTCGACGACCATCGATCTCAGCGTCGGCAGCCCCCTGGTCACGGGCGATCCCAGAGACAATGAAGAACTGCCGCTGAGCGCACGGATAGAAGCGCTGATGGCCCGCCGCGAAGCGAACGTCGGCATCGGACGATATGGCGAGGCTCGTCTCCTGTATTCAGCGCCGCTCTTTTCGTCGCCGCAGGATCGTTACGGAGAGCATCGAACCGTTCACCTTGGCGTGGACCTGTTCGTGCCTGCAGGCACTGCCGTGCTCGCGCCGCTCGACGGCGTCGTGCACGCGGTGGCGGACAATCGAGCCGCGCTCGACTACGGTCCGGTGGTGATTCTGCGGCATCGAACCGATGCTGGAGACGCCTTCTTCACGCTCTACGGACACCTCAGACGCGCATCGATCGTGGGGCTAGGCCCGGACAGACAATCGGCGCTGGTGCGACCATCGCGGCGCTCGGAACGCCGGCGGAAAACGGCGGCTGGCCGCCGCACCTCCATTTTCAGATCGTTCTCGACCTGCTCGATCTTTCAACGGACTTTCCCGGTGTCTGCCGAGCCACAGAGGTGGAGGTCTGGCGTGCGCTCTCGCCGGATCCCAGCGTCATGCTGCGGCTGCCGGTCGGAGCACAGCCCTTCAGCCCGGCGACGCGGCCGCCGACTGTACGCCCAGCCGGAACGGCGGATCTGTACGAACGGCGCCGGCACTCCCTCGGTCGAAACCTGAGCATCGCTTACCGCGATCCGATTCACGTCGCTCGCGGGTGGATGCAATACCTGTACGACACCGACCGGCCGCCGATATCTGGACGCGTACAACAATGTGCCGCACGTCGGTCACGGCCATTCGCGCGTCGTGCAGGCCGCCGCAGAGCAGATGCAGGTGCTCAACACGAACACGCGATATCTGTACGACACCGTCGTGCAGTACGCCGAACGCCTGACCGCTACGCTACCCGATCCGCTCCGCGTGTGCTTCTTCGTGAACTCCGGCAGCGAAGCGAACGAGCTCGCACTGCGCCTCGCGCGGACCTACACGCGGCAGCGCGGGATTGTGGTTCTCGAGGAGGCCTACCACGGCAACACTCGACGCTCGTGGACATCGCCCGTACAGTTCAACGGACCGGGTGGAAAGGGGCCGCCGCCATGGGTCACCCGCGCCGGTGCCGGACGGGTATCGAGGCGCATTCAGGGAAGATGCCGGCCCGCAGGACGCGGCGAAGGTCGCGGAGGCCGTGGAGTCGCTTCGACGAGCAGCTTCGCGTGGCCGCGTTCATCGCGGAGAGTGCGCCGAGCGTGGCCGGACAATCATCCTTCCCGAGGACTATCTCCGGAGTGTTGTCGCTATCGTTCGGGCTGCCGGCGGTGTCTGCATCGCGGACGAGGTGCAAACTGCATTCGGTTGGCTTGGCCACAGCTTCTATGCGTTCAAACTCAACGAGTCGTCCCCGACGTCGTCGTCCTCGGCAAACCGATAGGCAACGGGCATCCCATTGGTGCGGTGATCACCACGCCGGCGATTGCCGAGTCGTTCCACAACGGGATGGAATTCTTCAGCACATTCGGCGGAAACGCGGTCTCGTGTGCCGTCGGTCTCGCAGTGCTCGACGTGGTGGCCGAGGGCACTGCAGGCCCACGCACAGAACGTCGGCGTCAGGATGATCAATGGCTTGCGCGCGCTCGCGGGCCGGCACGCGTTAATCGGGGACGTTGGCGGATCCGGTGTGTTCGTCGGCGTGGAGCTCGTCACGAGCCGTACTACGCTCGAGCCGGCGACTGCGCAAGCGGCATACTCACGAACCGGATGCGCGAGGACGGCATCCTGTTGGGCACGGAGGGCCGGTTTTCGACGTACTGCAGATTCGCCCGCCGATGCCGTTCAGCGTGGACGACAGTGCCGAGCTGTGCGAATCGCTCGATCGCATCTTCAGCCAGCTGTCCTAGGTGCCGGTCGACGGATCCATCTCTTCGAGCTCGAGGATCAGTCGTGGTTTCCCTCCCGTGTACGGGACTGCGCCAGAGACTATCTCCACTTCATCGAACCTATTCCAGCTCCACCGCGCCATCGTCCCGCTGATCGCGGAGGCTATACGGACCACGACACGACGCACATCGTGGACCTCTGTTCGGGCGGCTCAGGGCCTATTCCTCAAGTGATCGACGACCTGTCGGCCGAAGGCCTCCGGGTGAGTGCGACCCTGACGGATCTGTTTCCTGACCTTGAGGCGTTCGAGCGTGCCGCGGCGAGCCAAGAATTCGTGACGTTCGAGCGCGATCCGGTGGATGCCATGTCGGTTCCCGCGCGGCTCGCCGGGCTTCGCACGATGTTCAACTCGTTTCATCATTTCCGGCCGGCCGATGCGACCGCGATCCTTCGCAGCGCGATGGCGGCTGGCCAGCCTGTCGGCGTCTTCGAGGTGTCGAATCGCAGCCTCCGCACGGTTCTGACGCTCATCTTCACCCCGCTGTTCGTGTTCATCGCGACGCTCTTCATCCGACCGTTCCGGTGGGACCGGCTGCTGTGGACGTACCTTGTTCCCGATCGTTCCGTTGACGTGTTTGTGGGACGGCTTCGTCTCGCAGCTTCGGGCTTACACCCCTGCGGAGCTCGAAGCGCTCGGTGTGGCTGCCGACCTGGCCGCGCGCTGGCGCGCGGGCTGGGTGCCCATCGGGTCGACACCCGGGCGTCTCACGTATCTCCTGGGCTATCCTGCGGAGAGTCGGGCCCCGGAACGATCCATATGACCCGTGCAATCCTGTGCCTGCTCGTCCTGGCCGCCGGCTGCTCGTCGAGCAATACGCCGGCGTCACCCGGCGCGGGCACCGGCACGCCAGTGCGCGTGCTGATGCTCACCGCGACGGCGGGCTTTCGGCACGATTCGATCCCGACCGCCCGTCAGGTCATGGCGACCCTCTCGGCGACGACCCGGGAGTTCGACGTCAAGGCGACCGAGGATCTGGTCGACATCTCCGCCACCAACCTGGCGAACTACGACGTACTGTTCTTCGCGCTCACGAGCGGCGAGCTGCCGCTGACCGCCGATCAGCGCGCGGCGATCCTGACCTTCGTGTCGAGCGGCCATGGCTTTGTCGGCGTCCACAGCGCGAGCGACACGCTGCATGGCTGGCCGGAGTACGGAGCGCTGGTCGGCGCGTTCTTCAAGGAGCATCCGTGGACGCAGCAGGGAACGGTCATCGTCGAGGATCCGTCGCATCCGCGACGGAGGGTCTCGGCGATCGCTTCACGCTGACCGAGGAGTTCTACACGTTCGTCGAGAATCCGCGGCCGCGGGTGCACGTGCTGCTTCGGCTCGACGCGGCGTCGGTCGGCGCGAGCGGCGACTTCCCGCTTGGCGTGGTCGCACTCGTCCGGCAGCGGCCGCGCGTACTACAACGCGCTCGGCCACTTCTCCGAGACCTGGACCGATCCGCGCTTCCAGCGGCAGTTCGTCGGCGCGATCCGTTGGGCCGCGGGCCGCGGATGATCGGGTTGGTTGAGGTAGCAGAGCGGATCTCACGCAGAGGCGCGCGAGACGCAGAGAAGATAGCTGCAGAGACATCGGATTGAGTAGACCGTCCTCTGTGTTCCGGTCTTCTCTGCGTCTTGGCGTCTCTGCGTGAGAATTTCTCTAGGGCTTGCTCGAAGCAACGGGGATCAAGACGTCAATGTCTCAAACGCTTGCAGCTTCGAGAGCAGCGCGTCAACAATATGACGCCTGCAGAGCGGCACGCCACCACCGGTCGGGCCTGGCACCGGATGTCTGGACGGCGCACTCGACACAGCACGTCGTCGCTCGTGCATGGATCGCATCAGCCATCGAAAGGACACGCCGATGAATCGCGAGCTGCTTCGTCACTCGTCTGGCGACGGTCGCATACCGAGGCGGGAAGGCACTTCGTGATGCGCCGCCGGACTTCAGCGCGTTCCGCGCCGCTCCCGGGAGCCGAAGCGCCGGCGAGATCCTGGCGCACATGGGCGACCTGCTTGACTGGGGCGTGTCGATCGTTCGCGGCGCGCAGGCGTGGCAAAACGCTCCACCGCAGTCCTGGGACGCCGACGTCGACCGATTCTTCAAAGGGCTGGCCGCCTTCGACGCTGCGCTGGCATCTGCGGGTGACATCGCCTGTTCCGATGGGCAGCTGTTTCAGGGTCCCGTCGCCGACCTGCTGACGCATATCGGTCAGATCGGGATGTTGCGGCGGCTCGCCGGCTCCCCGTGCGCCCTGAGAACTATCTCGCCGCCGAGATCACTGTCGGTCGCGTAGGCTCCAATCAGCCTGCGCCGCGGTACCAGTTCTGATATGAAACGGTCACTGCTCGTGGTGCTGCTGTTCGTGGCGATGGCGATGCTCCTGGTCTCCGCTTGCGGCGCAGCCGCCGTTCAAGGCGCCGCCGCCGACCTTCACCGATCCCGACCGCGCACGAAGCTGGCCGGCGCCTTCCCCGACATCGACCGCATCGTCCGCGAGTTCGCCGACCCGGAACACATCCCCGGCGCGGCGTGGGGCATCGTCATCGACGGCGAGCTCGCGCACGTCGGCGTGACGGGCTATCGCGACGTCGACACGAAGTCGCCGGTCACACCCGATCGGTGTTTCGCATCGCGTCGATGACCAAGAGCTTCACGGCGATGTCGATCCTCAAGCTGCGCGACGAAGGCAAGCTCTCGCTCGACGATCCCGCCGAGCAGTACGTGCCGGAGCTGAAGGCGCTCACGTATCCGACGACCGACTCGCCGCGCATCACGATTCGCCACCTGCTGTCGCACGCCGACGGGTTTCCCGAGGACAATCCGTGGGGCGATCAGCAGCTCGCCGACACCGACGCAGCAGCTGACGCGACATGATGCGGGGCGGCATTCCGTTCTCGAACGCGCCGGGCGTCGCGTACGAGTACTCGAACTACGGCTTCGCGATCCTCGGGCGCATCGTCGCCGCGCGTCTCGGGCATGCCGTACGCCGACTACGTCGCCGACGAACATCCTGCGCCCGCTCGGCATGACGTCGACGACGCTCGAGCCGGCGACGGTGCCCGCCGATCGGCTCGCGCAGGGCTACCGGTGGGAGGACGAGCAGTGGAAGGACGAGCCGCAGCTGCCGACGGCGCGTTCGGCTCCATGGGCGGCATGCTGACGTCGGTCGCGCGACCTCGGCCGTACGTCGCGGCGTTTCTCGCGCGCGTGGCCGCCGCGCGATGGCGCGGAGACCGGCGCCGGTGCGGCGCGCGTCGCTGCGCGAGATGCAGCAGGTCTGGCGGCCCGCGCTCGGCGGCGGTCACGCGCGACGCGAGCGGCGCACTCAGCTGACGCAGCGGCGGCTACGGCTTCGGCCTCGGCATCTCGCAGACTGCACGTTCCCGCACATCGTGGCGCACAGCGGCGGGCTGCCGGGCTTCGGCTCCAGATGCGGTGGCTGCCGGACTACGGCGTCGGCATCATCGCGTTCGGCAACCTCACCTACACGGGGTGGGGCCGACCGGTCGACTCGGCGCTCGACGCGCTCGATCGCGACCGGCGGGCTCGTGCCGCGGAGGTGCAGCCGTCGCCGGCGCTCGTCGTCGGCGCGCGACGACGGTCGTCGCGCCTCGTCATCAACTGGGACGACGCGCTGGCCGATCGCATCGCCGCGGAGAACCTGTTCCTGGACGCGCAAGGAGCGCCGGCGCGCGGAGATCGAGGCGCTGCACGCGAGGTCGGCGCCTGCCGTGCGGCGAGCGGTTCGACGCGGTCGAGAACGCGCTGCGGGGGCGAGTGGACGATGCCCTGCGAGCGCGGCGCGCTTCGGGTGGCGATCACGCTCGCGCCGACGATCCCGCCGAAGGTGCAGTTCATGTCGATCCGGCCCGCACCCGCGGATATGCCGAAAACGGCGACGTGCCCGCGTTGACCGTAGGCCACTGTCGATTCTTGAAAGCAGCCGTCGCTGCTCGCCACCTGCAGGCGTTCGGCCTCACCGTGCTGCGCAATGAGGCATCTGATGTGGGCGGGTTACAGTTCGCCGGCTTCGACGATCTGTGAGCAAACCGCTTCGATCCGCGTTCAACCGCCGAATGTCCGGCCCGAGGTCACTGTCTTCGAGCTGCGCCCCGCCTGACGCGGACGAACAATCGATGCGGACATGGATTCGTGGGAGAAGGACATGACCATTCAGATGGAGCCGGTGGCGTTCGTCAGAGGCGGCCGGGCCGACATCCGCGACGATCGCTGGGGCGGAAGCCAGGCCGTCATCGAGCTCGTTGCGGACATTCCCGCGGAGAGCCTGGACGGCATCGAGACGTTCTCGCACGCGGAGATTCTGTTCGTCTTCGACCGGTCGCCACTTGCCGATATCGTGACCGGTTCGCGTCATCCGCGCGGCAACCCGGCGTGGCCCAGGGTCGGCATCTTCGCGCAGCGCGCCAAGGCGCGTCCCAACCGCATCGGGGCGACAATCGTCCGAATTCTCGGCAGGGACGGTGGACGCCTGCGCGTCGAGGGACTCGACGCAATCGATGGTACGCCCGTGCTCGACATCAAGCCGGTACTCGCGGAATTCCTGCCGTCGGGGCCCGTCCGTCAACCCGAGTGGACCCGCGAGCTGATGCGAGACTACTGGACCCCGGTCGAGCACGACGAGGACGCACCGAGTGAAAACGGCGCCGTCCCCCTCTGAAAACCGCACGATCCCGGGTACGTTGCGCTGAAGTTATGCTACGCTTCGCATCGCACGCTGTGCGCTCGTAGGAGAACTCTACAAGGAGACGAGATGGCCAAGAAGACCGCGAAGAAGTCCGCCAGAAAACCAAACGCCGCGTTCATGAAGCCGGTGACGCCGGATTCGGCCCTGGCGGAGGTCGTCGGCTCGAAGCCGATTCCGCGGACCGAGGTCACCAAGAAACTGTGGGCCTACATCAAGAAGAACGGCCTGCAGGACAAGAAGAACAAGCGGATGATCAAGG
Source organism: uncultured Acidobacteriota bacterium (assembly GCA_963786615.1). Lineage (GTDB taxonomy): Bacteria > Acidobacteriota > Vicinamibacteria > Vicinamibacterales > 2-12-FULL-66-21 > CAWAZT01. The sequence goes on along the minus strand of CAWAZT010000015.1, from coordinate 246,537 downwards.
CCGACGACGCGCTGAAGACGGTCTTCGGCGGCAAGGCCCAGGTCAACATGTTCGAGATGACGAAGCTGGTGAGCAAGCACGTCAAGTAGGGTTATCGACCCTTTCCGGGACCGTAGAGCACACGGCCCGGTCTCGACGCGGTCATCTCTCCCTTTTCGAAGACGACCTGCCCATTGACGATGACGCACGAGAAGCCCACCGCATACTGGTGAGGCTTCTCGTACGTCGCCGCGTCACGCACGGTGGCGGCATCGAACACCGCGATATCCGCCTTCATGCCGGGCGCAACACCCCTCGATCCTCCAGCCCGAGTCGCGCTGCCGGAAAAGACGACATCCGCCTGACGGCGTCCTCCAGCGCCAGCACCTTCTTCTCGCGGACGTAGACGCCCAGCACGCGCGCGAACGTTCCGTAGCTGCGCGGGTGCGGGAACGCGCGCCCGAAGATCGGCACCTCGCCGTCGGAGGCAATCATGGTCCCCCGGTAGCGGAGGATGCGCTCGAGATCCTCGTCGCTCATCGCGTGGAAGATGCCCTGGCAGCCGCCCTGCTCGACGACCCACAACACGGCTTCCGCGGCGTTCTCGATGTTCGGCTCGAACCCGTGCGCGCTGGTGAGATCGGCGAGGGTGCGTCCGTCGAGTGACGGGTCGAACCCGCAGCTCGCAAACTGCACGTTCTTCGGATCGCCGCCGCCGCGCTCGTCCCGAAGCAGCGCCATCGTCTCGGCTTTGGCACGTGCCCGCGATACCGGATCGTGCAGCCGCTGCAGCGTGGCATCCTGGCCGCCTTCGAGCACCCAGGACGGCAGGAGCGCCGCCGCGATGCTGGTGCTCGACGCAGTGTAGGGATACTGATCGAGCGTCACATCCACGCCTCGTGCGCGCGCGTCCTCGACGAGCCGCAGCATGTCGCTGCTCTTGCCCCAGTTCGCCTGACCGATGACCTTCGCGTGGCTGATCTGCGTCGGTAGCCCGCCGCGCTCGCCAATCGCGATCGTCTCTCGCACGCTGTCGAGCACCTTCGCCGCATCGTCGCGCTGATGGGACTCGTGCATGCCGCCGAACCGTGCGGCGGCGCGCGCGAGCTCGACGACCTCGTCGGTCGGGGTGAAGGTCCCCGGCACGTAGAAGAGACCGGTGCTGAGACCGAACGCACCGTCCTTCATCGCCTGCTCGACGAGGCCGGCCATCTTCTGGATTTCCTGCGGCGTGGCAGGCCGGTTGGCGCGCCCGATGACGGCGTCGCGAACCGACCCTTGCCCGACGAATGTGCCGATGTTGAGCGATTTGCCGAGGCGCTCGAGCTGCGCCAGGAAGGTCGCGATCGGCAGCGGCGACGATCCGTCGGGTCCTTCCATCACCGTGGTGACGCCCTGCCGCACGTAGTTGGGTGCGGTGGGCACGTCGAGCAGGCCGCGACGGGCGTGCGTGTGGATGTCGATGAACCCCGGCGCCACGACCGCGCCGCCGACGTCGATCACTCGCGCGGCCGGCTGCTCGATTGCGGGCGCGATCCTGACGATGGTGTCGCCGCCGATGGCGAGGTCGCCTTTGAACCAGGGACTGCCGGTGCCGTCGACGATGTGGCCGTTGCGCAGGACGAGGTCGTATTGAGGGGGCTGCGCGCCCACTGAGATCACGAGCGCCGCGACGGCACACGCCAAGACCGCAAGACCCGCTCTGAAACCACGCATGGGCTGGGATTCTAGCATCCGCCGCTGAGGTATCATTTTCGTCTCCCCCATGACGACCACCGGTCCGACGTCTGTCTCGATGACCTTCCGCGACGTGCTGCGGCTGACCGTGATGCGGCGCCTGTGGTACGCGCAGATCGTCAGCCTGCTCGGGGATTTCCTCGCGTTGTTCGCCGTCATCAGCGTGGTGTCGTTCAAGCTCCATGGCAGCCCGGCGCAAGTGACCGGCGTGCAGATTTCGTACATGCTGCCGCTCGCACTGCTCGGGCCGATCTCGGGCGTGTTCGTGGATCGGTGGCCGCTCAAGCCAACGCTCGTGGCGAGCGATCTCGTGCGCGCGGCGCTCGTGGCGCTTGCTCTTCCTGACGACCACGCTCTGGCAGATCTATCTCGTGCTCGCGGCCCTCAGCTGTGTGTCCAGCTTCTTCGCCCCGGCACAGTCGGTGACGATCCGGAGTCACGTGCCGATGGAAGGGCTGCTGTCGGCGAACGCGCTGATGCAGCTGGCGATGATGGGCGTGCGCGTCATCGGGCCGGCCGCGGCCGGGGCGCTCGTCGCCGTGTTCGGGGCCTCGGTCTGCTACACGTTCGACGTCATCAGCTTCCTGGGATCCGCGGCGCTCATCGGATCGGTGGCCATCGTTCGTCCCCCGGCGCCGCCGCGCGCCGTTTCGTCCAACAGCCGCGTGCACGCCGTGCTGCACGACATGAGCGAAGGCATCCGGTTCATCGTTCATCACCCGGCGCTGTCGTTCGTGGTGCTCGCGATGGCGGCCGGCCTGTTCACGATCGGCTGTTTCGGTCCGCTGATTGCCGTGTACGTGCGAGAGTGGCTGCACGGGAGCTCGGCGGTGTTCGGGGTGGTGAGCGCCATGGTCGGCGCCGGCATGCTGGCCGGGACGCCGGCGGTGCGCCGGTTCGCGATGCACGTGTCGCACAGCACGCTCGTGCTGGCGGGTCTCGCCGGCGTGGGCGTCGGTGCGCTGCTCCTCGGTGCCGTGCCCTGGGTGTCGGTCGCGCTGCTGGGCACGTTCACCCTCGGCTTCACGTTCGCGGCCATCATCGTGCCCGCGCAGACGCTGATGCAGCGCGAAACGCCGCACGCGCTGATGGGCCGTATCTCGAGCACGGTGATGTCCGTCGTGTTCTTCGCGCAGCTGCTCGGGCTGGTGCTGTCCGGCCTGCTCGCGCAGTTCTTCGGCGTCCGCGCGGTGTTCTTCCTGTGCGCCGTCCTCGCGTGGGTGCTCACGGCCAGCGGGTGGCTGCTGTTGAAGTCCTCGTCGCAGCTCGGCCTCCGGCCTGAGCCGCGGACGGTTCGAAGAGACAAGGCACGCATCCGGTTTCTGCGCCTCGGCTGCGGCCTGAAGCCGCACGATCGGTTACCGGGCCGCGGACGAACGCGGAGCACGCGGATTTGGAGTATTCGTCGAGCCGCGCTACGCGCGGCGGGAGGACATGCGGAACGGCAAACACGAACCCCTTCCATCGCGGGATCGGTTCGTGATTTGCCGCTCCGCATGTCCTCCGCGGGCCGGCCGAAGGCCGGCCTCGACGAATGCCGTCCTCCGTTCGTCTTCGTTGCCTCCGTTGCTTCGTTTCTTGAATCCGTTATCTCCGTTCGCTCCGTTCTCTCCGTCCGCTCCGATCTCTCACGTCTGCTCCGCGCCCGCTACGACCGGTCTCAAGTAAGATCCTCCGATGATCCCGTGGATTGTGTTCCCGTTGCTGCTCCTCGCGACCCAGCTGTCCTCATCGACTCGAACAGTCCATCGTGGCGGCGGTCGACGCCCGCAACGCCGAGGCGCTCGCGCTGCTGGAGAAAGTGGTCAACATCAACAGCGGCACGCGGAACTTCGCGGGGGTGCGCAAGGTCGGCGAAGTCTTTCGGGCGGAGCTCGACGGGCTCGGTTTCAGGACGCAATGGATCGACGGCGCGCCGTTCCAGCGGGCCGGGCATCTCGTCGCGGACCATCCAGGCACTGGCCCGCGCTTTCTGCTGATTGGCCACCTCGACACCGTGTTCGAGGCCGACAGCCCCTTTCAGACGTTTCAGCGAATCGACGAGCGAACAGCCAAAGGGCCTGGCGTCATCGACATGAAGGGCGGCGACGTCGTCATCGTGCAGGCCTTGAAGGCCCTCCAGGCCGCCGGCGTGCTCAAGACGCTCAACGTGATCGTGGTGATGACGGGCGACGAGGAGGATTCGGGTGAGCCGCAGTCGCTCGCGCGCGCGGCGCTCGTTGAGGCGGCAAACGGGGCGGACTATGCGCTCGGGTTCGAGGACGGCCCCGGCGATCCGCGCTACGCCGTCACCGCGCGACGCGGCACCTCGTCGTGGACGTTGGAGGTCAAGGGACTTCCGGCGCACTCGTCGCAGATCTTCCGGTCCGACGTCGGGTACGGCGCGATCTACGAGGCGGCCAGGATTCTCGATGGCTTCCGCCGGAAGCTCGCGGGCCAGGAGCACCTGACGTTCAACCCCGGCGTGATGCTCGGCGGAACGTCGATCGATTTCGATTCCGGACAGAGCCGCGGGACGGCGTTTGGCAAGGAGAACGTCGTGGCCGAACGGGCGATGGTCTCGGGCGATCTTCGGACGCTGTCGAAGGAGCAGCTCGCCGAGGCGCGACAGGCCATGCAGGCGGTGGTGGCGGACGCGCTGCCGCACACGGAGGCGACGCTCACGTTCACCGACGGCTATCCCTCGCTCGCGCCGACCGAAGGCAACGCGCGGCTGCTCGCGGTCTACGACCAGGTCAGCCAGGATCTCGGGTCGGGACATGTCGCCGCGGTGAGCCCGGATCGGGCGGGCGCAGCCGACGTGTCGTTCGTGGCCGGTGAGGTGCCGAGCATCATCGACGGCATCGGCCTGATGGGCCACGACGATCACACGGCCGGCGAAACCGCCGACCTCGCGACGCTGCCGAGCCAGACGAAGCGGGCGGCGATCACGCTCTACCGGCTCGCCCAGCAGAAGCCGCCGCGCGCCGCCGCGCACGACGCGCCTGCGAGGGAGCGGAGCGGGGCTGAGGGGCCCCGCCAGTGACCGAGCTGGGCGGGGGGCGGAGGCCCACGGTAGTTTAGAGTAGAGCCGTGACGAAGATCGCGTCGAACATCCTGGGCGCCATCGGCCACACGCCGATGGTCCGCATCAATCGCATCGCGCGAGACGTGCCCGGCCTCGTGCTGGCCAAGCTCGAGACGTTCAATCCCGGCAACTCGATCAAGGACCGGATGGCCGTGAAGATGATCGAGGATGCCGAGCGTGACGGCCGTCTCAAACCGGGCGGAACGATCATCGAGGGCACGTCGGGCAACACCGGCATGGGTCTCGCGATTGCCGCGGTCGTGAAGGGCTACAGGTGCATCTTCACGACCACCGACAAGCAGTCGAAGGAGAAGATCGACGCGCTGAAAGCCTTTGGCGCCGACGTGATCGTCTGTCCGACCAACGTCGATCCGGAGGATCCGCGTTCGTACTACTCGGTCTCGTCCCGCCTCGAGAAGGAAGTCCCGAACGCCTGGAAAGCGAACCAGTACGACAACCTGTCGAACACGGCCGCGCACTACGAACAGACCGGACCGGAAATCTGGGATCAGACCGACGGCCGCGTCACGCAGCTCGTGGTCGGCGTCGGGACCGGCGGCACGATCAGCGGTGTCGGCCGCTACCTGAAAGAGAAGAACCCGCGCATCAAGGTGTGGGGCATCGACACGTACGGTTCGGTCTTCAAGAAATACAAGGAGACCGGCATCTTCGACAAGAACGAGATCTACCCGTACATCACCGAGGGTATCGGCGAAGACTTCCTTCCGAAGAACGTCGATTTCGACGTCATCGACCATTTCGAGAAGGTCACCGACAAGGACGCCGCACTGATGACGCGCCGCATCGCGCGCGAGGAAGGCATCTTCGCGGGCAATTCAGCAGGCTCGGCGATGGCGGGTCTCCTGCAGCTCCGGGAGCATTTCAACGCGAACGATGTGATTGTGGTGATCTTTCACGATCATGGATCCCGGTACCTGGGCAAGATGTTCAACGACGAGTGGATGCTCAAGCGGGGCTTCCTGGAGAAGACGGGCATGACGGCGCGCGACCTCGTCGCGTCCGGCGTCTCGGGTGAGCTCCTGTCGATCGAGAGCAGCGAACCGGTCGAAGCCGCGTTCAAGCTGATGGCCGCGCACGATTTTTCTCAGATTTCGATCCGAAGCGATCAGCGTCTGGTGGGATCGCTGAACGAGACGCACCTGTTCGCGGCGCTGGTCAAGGATCCGCAGGTCAAGTCGCTGCCGGTCGAGACGATCATGCAGCCGGCGTTCGCCTACGTGGACATCTCTACGCCGGTGGAGCTGCTGGCGACCATGATCACGCCAGCGACGCCCGCGGTGCTCGTGCGCGATTTCAAGACCGACAAGACGTTCATCATCACCAGGTCGGACATCATTCGAGTGCTGTGCTGATATGACCGAAATCCTGTCTTCACAACTCTCTCAGTACATCGACAGCCTGATTCCCGAGCGGCCGCCGGAGCTCCAGGCCATGGAAGCCTGGGCGAAAGAGCACGAGTTCCCGATCATCGGTCCCGCGTGCGGGTATCTCTGCTACCAGGTTGCGCGCATGATCGGCGCGAAGAAGATCTTCGAACTGGGATCGGGCTACGGCTACTCGACCGCGTTCTTCGCGCGTGCGCTGAAGGAAAACGGCGGCGGGGTCGTCCACCACGTCGTCTGGGACGAGGAGCTGTCGAACCGCGCGCGCAAGCACCTGACGGCGCTCGGGTTTCACGACGAGGTCCGGTATCACAACGGAGAGGCGGTCGAGACGCTGCGCAACAGCACGGACGGACCATTCGACCTGATCTTCAACGACATCGAGAAGCACGGGTATCCGGCGGCGCTTGCCGGTGATCGAGGAGCGCTTGCGCCCTGGCGGCGTGCTGATCATCGACAACATGATCTGGCACAACCGGATTTTCGATGCGAGCGATCAGACGCCGGACACGCAGGGGGTCCGCGCGGTCACGAAGGCGTTGACGACCAGCCCGAACTGGATCGCGTCGCTCGTGCCGATCCGCGACGGGATGATCGTCGCGGTCCGGAAGTAGGGCGCGCTACTCGTCGCGATGCACGGTCGCCGGCGAGAACGCCGGCAGACAGACCGCGATGTATTCCGCCCCTTCGGCACCGGGCGTGCTGTAGCGCACCCACTCGCCTGGCGCCGCGATGACTGCCTGGCCGGCATGCACGTCGAGCACGCCGTGTTCGTGCTCGACACGCAGCATCCCCTTCAGGACGACCGTCACTTCCTCGAACTCCGGCCGCTGGCCGGGTTCCTCCCATCCGCTCGGGGAAATCATCCGCGCCACGCTGACGGCCGAGTGGTTGGTGTTCACCCGGCCCGGCGAACTCCTGGATCTGCTTCGGCTTCGTGCCGACGCAGTCGATGACGGTGGGCTTGTCAATTAGTTTTGGCATGTTGTGTTTGATACCGGCAGCCACGGTCCACTCACTACGACCCCGAAGACGGACACGATAGCTCAGCAAAGCCCACCAAGCTCACCAAGTTCACCAAGATCAACAGTCTTGGATCGTGGTGGCCTTCGTGTTCTTCGTGGGCTTCGTGCATTGGCGACGTCTGGACGTCAGTGCCCACCCGATCGCTGAGGCGGCGCAGGCGGCATGTCGGCCGGCGCGAAGCGCGGCAGCATCTCGTCGCGCATCGCGAGCTGGTACAGCGTGGCGGCGACCACGATTGCGGCGTCGCGAACGTCCTCTTCGATGACGCGTTCGTAGGTATCCAGGTTCGTGTGATGCGTGTGGCTGCCGTACTCGATCGAATCCTGACCGAAGCCGATGCCAGGCAACCCGGCGTTGTTGAACGACGTGCTGTCGGTACCGCCCGTGGCGCGGCTCGTCGTCGCCGAGGCGCCCGCGACCTGCAGATCCTTGAACGGCGCCAGAATCTCGCGAAGGATCGAGGCCGCCTCGGGCGGACCGAAGACCGAGGCGCCGCGTGGCCGGCCCGTGCCGGAGTCGATGTTGAGGTAGCCTGCGAACGTGGCGAACTCCGGCGTCGGCGTTTCGGCCGATCCGAAGTGCTGCTTCACGTAGGCGAGCGATCCGAGCAGTCCTTCCTCTTCGCCACTCCAGAGCGCGACGCGGATCGTCCGGCGCGGCTGCACGCCGATCACCTTGAGGATGCGGGCCGCCTCCATCATGATGGCGCACCCGATCGCGTTGTCGGTCGCGCCGGTGGCCGAGTGCCACGAATCGAGGTGGCCGCCGAGCATCACCACCTGATCCTTCTTGTCGCTGCCGGCGATCTCCGCGATGGCGTTGTACGACGTTCGCCCTTCCGGGTATGTCTTGTTGACGATCGTGGCTTCGAGCGTGACCGGCGTGCCGTCGGCGAGGATCCTCGCGATGCGCCCGTAGTCTTCGTTGCGCATCACGACGGTCGGGCACCGCCTGGGTGACGTCGTAGGTCCGGTTGTTGAACGCGACGATCTGGCCATGCGGCCGCGCGGCGTCGTTGACGCGAAGCGCCGCCTGATTCTCGAGCAGGAATGTGTCGACGGCCTGCGAGACTTGCGCGGGCGTCAAGCGCCCGTCGGGCTGAGGGCCACGGCCGGCGCCGCCAAATCGTCCGCGTCCCAGACCCTGGCACGCCGGGTCGCCGGCCATCGTCGGGTCGAATCGGCAGCGCGCCTGTTGATCCGTCAGCCGGCCGGTCGCCGGCGTGAGATCGACCGGCACGAACGCCGGCTTGCCGACGAGGACGGCTGCGCCGCGCACGCGATCCTTGACGGAGGCGAGATAGCTATCGAGTTCCGCCCGGGTCGGACCGTACCGCTGTGTGCCAGGGCCGGTAGACGGGGGAGTGGTGCTGGCGGCCGCCGGGCCCTCCGGCGCGACGAGGTTGAAGGCTTTTGCCGTGACGGTGCCGTTGGTCCCTGGCGTCCAGGCGAGCGCCTCGACCACCAGCGCATCGTGGACCGGGGCGGTCATGTGGACCTCGAGGTGCTCGTTCGACCATCCGGGGTGCCCGAAGTCCCACGGCTCCAGGTGCCCGTTCGTGAGGCCCCAGTCCGACATCTGCTTGACGGCCCATTCGGCAGCCGCCTTGTGGTTGGGTGAGCCTGTCAGGCGTGGACCGTAGACGTCGGAGAGCATGTGGAGCGTTCGCATGATCTGCGAGTGCGCCGTTTCCTCCTGGCGAATCTTGTCGTTGATTTGCGGGATCGAGCGGGCCTGACGCGGCGAACGGAAGCGCGGTGACGAGCGTTGCCAGGCATCCGGCGATCAGCAGTCGGGATGTCATGGCCGCATTATATCGACGAGCCGTCGGCTACGGTCAGCTCGTCGACTACTGCTCGAGGGACCGAACTTTGAAAGAGAAGGGGCCGACAGACCACAAGGAGGCTCCATGAACCGGGACGAGCTCAACGGTAAGGCGGATCAGCTCAAGGGCAAGGTCAAACAGGCCGCGGGCGATCTGACTGATGACGAGCAGTTGCACGACGAAGGCGTCGCCGACGAAGCGTCAGGGGACGTGCAGGAAACCTTCGGGAAAGCCCGCCGGAAGGTGGGCGAGGCGATCAAAGACGTCGGCGATCAGATAAAGAAGTAGCGTGCTTTCCGGGGCCTGTCCGGGTCTGCCGATCCGGGCGGGTCCCGTTTACCCACTGTGTCGCGGCGTCCCCCATGTGGGAGGCGCCGGGAGTAGGCCGGTTCCCACCTGGATTACTTGCGCCGGCTATGCCTGCATGCTATATTTGCAAGGTTCTGGTCGGCACTAGGACACCCTATCTAGAGCCGAGCTCCAAACAGGCACCGCACTGCGCGTGTCGTCGCACCCGCTATCGCGGGCGCAGCAACCTAAACCTTATAGGGTAAGTCAGCTTCAGGTGCCGGGCCGCGTTGCGCGGCTCCCTAGGCCTGGAGCAACGAACTGATGCCGCCTGACGCGCTAGTGCGTCAGCTTTCGGCTGTTGTGTTCCGGAAGGCGTGCGCTTTTCGGGCAGGGTTCGACAACGGGACGTTCCAGGAGAAGCCGTGCCGACGATCAGCCAACTGGTTCGCAAGGGGCGCGAAAAGGTCCTGACCAAGACGAAGAGTCCGGCGCTGCAGGACAGCCCGCAGAAGCGCGGCGTGTGCGTTCGCGTGTTCACGCAGACGCCCAAGAAGCCGAACTCGGCGCTGCGCAAAGTCGCGCGCGTCCGCCTGACGAACGGAATCGAGGTCACGACCTACATTCCCGGCGTCGGCCACAACCTGCAGGAGCACTCGCTCGTGTTGATCAGGGGCGGTCGTGTGAAGGACCTCCCCGGCGTCCGCTACCACGTCGTCCGTGGCACGCTCGACGCGGTGGGCGTTCAGGGCCGCAAGCAGGGCCGGTCGAAGTACGGCGCCAAGCGGCCGAAGCAATAGCCAGCAGCTATCAGGGGTCAGCTCTCAGCGCCCTGACCTCTGAAGGCTGGGCAACTGAGAGCAAACGACATGCCAAGACGCAGAGAAATTCCCAAGCGTGAGGTTCCCCTCGACCCGATTTACAGCAGCTCGCTGGTGACGAAGTTCATCAGCACGCTGATGAGCGACGGGAAGCGCAACACCGCCGAGAAGATCATGTATGCCAGCCTGCGCTCCATCCAGGAGAAGACGGGTGACGATCCGCTCAAGGTGTTCAAGAAGGCCGTGGAGAACGTCAAGCCGGCGCTCGAAGTGAAATCGCGCCGCGTCGGCGGCTCGAACTACCAGGTGCCGGTCGAAGTGAATCCGAACCGCCGGCTGTCGCTGAGCATCCGCTGGCTCGTTGGCTACGCGCGGGACCGCGGCGACGGCAAGACGATGCAGGAAAAGCTCGCGAACGAGCTGATGGACGCCGCCAATCTTCGCGGCGGCGCGGTGAAGAAGCGCGAAGACGTGCACCGCATGGCGGAGGCCAACAAGGCGTTCGCGCACTATCGCTGGTAACGGGCAATGCCGAGGGAAACACCACTCAATCGCACGCGCAACATCGGCATCATGGCCCACATCGATGCCGGCAAGACCACCACGACCGAGCGCATCCTCTTCTACACGGGCATCACCTACAAGATCGGTGAGGTCCACGAGGGTACCGCGGTCATGGACTGGATGGAGCAGGAGCAGGAGCGCGGCATCACGATCACGTCCGCCGCGACGACGTGCTTCTGGCGCGAGCACCGCATCAACATCATCGATACGCCGGGCCACGTCGACTTCACGGCCGAAGTCGAGCGGTCGCTGCGCGTCCTCGACGGCGCCGTCGCCGTGTTCGACTCGGTGGCCGGCGTCGAGCCGCAGTCGGAGACCGTCTGGCGCCAGGCCGACAAGTACCGCGTGCCGCGGATCTGCTTCGTCAACAAGATGGACCGCATCGGCGCGGACTTCAAGCGCACGTTCGAGCAGATCGTCGACGAAGCTCGGTGGCAACCCGGTCGCGATCCAGCTGCCGATCGGCGCCGAGGACAAGTTCATCGGCGTGGTCGACCTCATCAAGATGAAGTCGATCACCTACAAGGACGAAACGATGGGCGCCGACTACATCGTCGGCGACATTCCCGCCGACATGATGGAAGAGGCCAAGCACTTCCGCGAGCAGCTGATCGAGAAGGTCAGCGAGGCGGACGACAAGATCCTCGAGAAGTACCTCCACGGCGAGGAGATCTCCGGAGGACGAGATCAAGGCGGCGCTGCGCAAGCGCGTGAACTCGTCGGTGCACACCGAAGGGGAGAAGGCGGAGCCCGCCTTCGTGCCGGTGATCTGCGGTTCGGCGTTCAAGAACAAGGGCGTGCAGCCGCTGCTCGACGCGGTGGTCGACTACCTGCCGTCGCCGGTCGACGTCCCGCCGATCAAGGGCTTCAATCCCGAGAAGGGTCCGGAAGCGATCGAGGAGCGTCCGGCAAAGGACGAGGCGCCGTTTGCCGCGCTCGGCTTCAAGATCATGACCGACCCGTTCGTCGGCCAGCTCACCTTCATCCGCGTCTACTCCGGCGTGCTGAAGGCGGGAACGACGATCTTCAACTCGACCAAGCAGAAGAACGAGCGCATCGGCCGGCTGCTGAAGATGCACGCGAACAAGCGTGAGGAGATCAAGGAAGTCTACGCGGGCGACATCGCGGCCGCGGTCGGGCTGAGGACGGTCTCCACCGGCGACACGATCTGCGACGAGAAGAAGCCGATCGTGCTCGAGTCGATGGACTTCCCCGAGCCGGTCATCTCGCTCGCGATCGAGCCGAAGACGAAGGCCGACCAGGAGAAGCTCGGCGTCGGGCTGCAGAAGCTGATGGCCGAGGATCCGACCTTCCGCGTGAAGACGGATCAGGCCACCGGCGAAGTGGTCATCGCCGGGATGGGCGAGCTGCACCTCGAAATCATCGTGGACCGCCTCAAGCGCGAGTTCAACGTCGAGGCGAGCGTCGGCCGTCCGCAGGTCGCCTACAAGGAAACGCTGACCCGTCCGGCCGATGGCGAGATGAAGTACGCCAAGCAGACCGGTGGTCGCGGCCAGTACGGCCACGCGAAGATCCATCTGTATCCCGGCGAACCGGGCACGGGCTACGTCTTCGAGAACGAGGTCACGCAGGGCGCGATTCCGAAGGAATACATCAAGCCGATCGACGAAGGGATCAAGGAAGCCCTCACGCGCGGCGTCCTCGCCGGCTATCCGGTGGACGACGTGCGCATCGTGCTCTACGACGGGTCGTATCACGACGTCGATTCGTCCGAGATGGCGTTCAAGATCGCCGGGATCGATGGCGTTCCAGGATGCGGCGAAGAAGGCCAGGCCCGTGCTCCTCGAGCCGGTGATGCGCGTCGAAGTCGTCGTGCCGAAGGAGCACATGGGCGACGTCATGGGCAACCTGTCGAGCCGCCGCGGCCAGATTCAGTCGCAGGAAGACCGCGGGGGCACGCAGATCATCAACGCGCGCGTGCCGCTCTCGGAGATGTTCGGCTACGCGACGGACCTTCGCTCGCGCACGCAGGGGCGCGCGACGTATTCGATGCACTTCGATCGGTACGAGCAGGCGCCCAACAACGTGAGTGAAGAAGTCGTGGCGCGGGTGCAGGGCAAGACGTAGCAGAATCGGGTTCGGGGTTCGCTGTTCAGACTCCAGACTCGGTTCCGAAACTCAAGTGTTCACGGGTGCTGGACGCGGAACAGCGAATCTCGAACCGGACCTCGAACGCCGAACCGGCGAACCCTGACGAGGAACAGGATAAATGGCTATCCCTTTCAGCGACAAGATCCGCATCCGCCTGAAGGCGTACGACAACCGGGTGCTGGACCAGTCGACGACCGAAATCGTGGATACGGCGCGGCGCACGGGCGCGCGGCTGGCCGGACCGATTCCGCTGCCGACCGAGAAGAACAAGTGGACCGTGCTGCGTTCGCCGCACGTCGACAAGAAGTCGCGCGAGCAGTTCGAGCTCCGCACGCACAAGCGGCTGATCGACATCTTCGAGCCGACGCCGCAGACGGTCGACGCGCTGATGAAGCTCGATCTGCCGGCGGGCGTGGACGTCGAGATCAAGGCGTTCGGGAAAGAACATAAATAGCTCTCAGCGATCAGCTCTCAGCGGTCAGCGTCAGCCGTATTGGCTGGAGCGGGGCGAGCTGAGCGCTTGACCGCTGATAGCTGAAGCCTGAAAGCTGAAAGCTGATAGCTATGGTCACAGGCATCATCGGTAGAAAAGTCGGCATGACGCAGGTCTTCGCGCAGGATGGCACGGTGACGCCTGCGACGGTGATCAAAGCGGGTCCGTGCGTCGTGTTGCAGGCCAAGGGCGTGCAGACCGAGGGCTACGAGGCCGTGCAGCTCGGGTTCGTCGAAGAGAAGCCGGCGCGGCCGAACAAGGCGCTTGGCGGTCACTACAAGAAAGCCAACGTCCCGCCGACGCGCGTGCGTCGCGAGGTGAAGGTGGCGCCCGGCGGCGATCCCATGAAGGCGGGTGACCAGGTCCTCGTCGGCGGGGTGTTCGCGAGCGGCGATCGCGTGGACGTCATCGGCGTGAGCCGCGGCCATGGATTTCAGGGCGTTGTGAAGCGCCATCACTTCCGTGGCGGCGCGGCGACGCACGGATCGATGTTTCACCGCGCGCCCGGATCGATTGGCGCGTCCTCGTTTCCGTCGCGTGTCGTGAAGGGCATGCGCGCGGCCGGACGCATGGGCGGCGATCGCGTGACGGTGCGCAATCTCAAGATCGTGCAGATCGACGGCGACAACCACCTGCTGCTCGTGCGCGGCGCGATTCCCGGCGCGGCCGGCGGTTACGTGATCGTGCGCAAGGCGGTGGCGGCGAAGCCTGAGCCGGTGCCGCAGGTCGAAAAGGCGTCGAAGACGACCGTCGCGAAGAAGCCGGTGAAGAAATAACTCCGGGGCGCGGGGCCCGGCACGCGGGATCCGGAACGCCGGATGCCGCAGACCGCATCCCGGATTCCGACGTTTGAGTGAGCGAGCTGTCATGAAGGTAGACGTCGTTAACAAGAACAAGGAAACCGTCGGCTCGATCGACCTGAGCGACGACGTGTTCGGCGGGCGGGTGAAGACCGACCTGATTTGGGAGGCGGTCGTCCACGAGAACGCCGGCGAGCGGCGTGGCACGCACGCGACGAAGAATCGCGCGCTGGTCAGCGGCTCGGGCAAGAAGCCGTGGCGCCAGAAGGGAACCGGCCGCGCGCGCGTCGGCGAGATTCGCAATCCGCTGTGGCGGAAGGGCGGCACGGTGTTCGGGCCGCAGCCTCGCAGCTACGACTACGCGCTGCCGCGCAAGGTCAAGCTGGGCGCGCTCGCGCGCGGCGATCGCGCAGAAGCTGAACGACAAGACGCTCGTGGTCGTCGACACGCTCGAAAGCGCCGACGCGAAGACCAAGACGACCGTCGCGTTGTTCAAGACGCTCGGGGTCGAGGGCAAGACGCTCGTGATCGACGTGAGCCCCGACGAGGCGTTTTCGCGCTCGGCGCGCAACATCGCCGGCGTGCGGCTGGTGGCGACGAACCGCGTGACCGCGCGCGACGTCATGGACACCGCGTTCGTCGTCACGACGCGCGGCGCGCTGGAGAAGCTTCAGGAGACGCTGGGGTAGTCCTCAGCCATCAGCGCTCAGCCGTCAGCATCGCTTTCCCGGTTTCAGGACGGAGAGCTGAGAGCTGACCACTGAGAGCTGACCACTGAGAGCTGACACTGAGACACTGGAGAGCTGAATCATGAAACTGACAGACGTCATTCGCCGGCCGCTGGTCACCGAGAAGACGACGCTGATGCGCGAGAACGGGCGCACGATCGTCTTCGAGGTCGCCACCCACGCGACCAAAGTCGACGTGCGGCGCGCGGTGGAAAAGCTGCTGGGTTCGAAGGTCGAGACGGTCCGGACCGCGCTCGCGCACGGCAAGATGAAGCGGCAGGGACGCTTCGTCGGGCAACGCTCGGATTGGAAGAAGGCGTACGTGAAGCTGCGCGAGGGAGAAAAGATACCTGAGTTCCTCGAAGGGGCGTAACAGGGCAGTTGCCAGTTGCCAGTTACGAGTTTCCACCGTCCCGCATGACGCGGTAAGACCAGGCTCGAACCTGGGAACTGGAAACTGGGAACTGGGAACTGGAAACGTCAAGGATCAGATATGCCGATCAGAACGTACAAGCCGACGTCCGCCGGCCGGCGGTTTCAGACAGTGCAGGTGTTCGACGAGATCACGACGTCGGAGCCGCACAAGCCGCTCGTGGAGCCGTTGCAACGGTCGGGCGGACGGAACAATCACGGCGAGCTGACGTCGTGGTGGCGCGGCGGCGGCCACAAGCGCAACTATCGGGTCATCGACTTCAAGCGCGACAAGCTGGACATCCCGGCGAAGGTCTCGACGATCGAATACGATCCCAATCGCTCGGCGCGCATCGCGCTCCTCACGTATGCGGACGGCGAGAAGCGCTACATCCTGCATCCGATCGGCCTGAAGGTCGGCGACACGATTGTGGCCGGTCACAACGTCGACATCCTGCCGGGGAACGCCCTGCCGCTGAAGAACATTCCCCTCGGCACGACCGTGCACAACGTGGAGCTGCGGCCCGGCCGCGGCGGCCAGATCGCGCGGAGCGCGGGCTCGGGCGTGCAGGTGGTGGCCAAGGAAGGCGAGTACGCGTCGGTCAAGATGCCCTCCGGCGAGATTCGCAAGATTCACGTGGAGTGCCTGGCGACGATCGGCCAGGTCGGCAACCTGGATCACGAGAATGTCTCGATCGGCAAGGCCGGACGCAGCCGGTGGCTCGGCAAGCGGCCCCACGTCCGCGGCGTCGCGATGAACCCGGTCGACCATCCGCTCGGCGGCGGTGAAGGCAAGACGTCCGGCGGACGCCACCCGGTGTCGCCGTGGGGCGTGCCGACCAAGGGTTACAAGACGCGGAACCGCAAGTCGACGGACCGCTTCATCGTGCAGAGGCGCAAGAAGTAAACGGCAGCGAACAGTTATCAGCTGACAGTCGTCAGCTGATAGCTGATAGCTGATAGCTGAGAACCGTTATGACAGATCACTGAAGAAGGGTCCCTTCGTCGACGTGCCGCTCCTCGAGAAGGTCGAGGTGATGAACCGCGGCGGCGACAAGAAGGTCATCAAGACCTGGTCGCGCCGGTCGACCGTCGTGCCCGAGATGGTGGGGCACACGATCGCGGTGCACAACGGCAGGAAGTTCATCCCGGTCTACGTGACCGAGAACATGGTCGGCCACAAGCTCGGTGAGTTCGCGCCGACGCGCCAGTTCAAGGGGCACACGACGAAGGCGGACAAGGCGGCAGCCGTTGCGGCGGCCGCGCCTCCGGGCGCCGCCGGCGCCCCCAAGGGAGGCGCGTAATGGCGGTTCAGGCGCACGCCACCGCGAAATACGTGCGCACCTCCGCGCAGAAGGCGGGGCTGGTGCTCGACCTGATCCGCGGGCGCGACGTCAACCACGCGCTCGCGACGCTGCAGTTCGCGCGCAAGGGCATCGCGCGCGACATCGAGAAGGTGCTGCGCTCCGCGATTGCGAACGCACAGAACAAGGACGGGTTCGGCGGGGACGTCGACCGGCTGTTCGTCGAGGCGTGCTACGCGAACCAGGGTCCGTCGCAGAAGCGGATCCGCCCCGCCCCGATGGGGCGCGCGTTCCGCGTCGTGAAGCGGACCGCGCACCTGACCGTGCGTGTCGCCGAGCGCCCGGTGAAGCTGGTCGTTCCGGCGGGACCGGCCGGTGAAGAGACGCGGCCTCCGCGCCGCGGCGCGAAGCCAAAAGCGAAGGCGAAGGCGGCCGCGCCGAAATCCGGTGCGAAGCGCGCGGCGCCCAAGCGCGCGTCGAAGGCCAAGGCATAGACAAGGACCGAGGACGCAACGATGGGACAGAAAGTTCATCCGCACGGATTCCGGCTCGGGTTCAACAAGACGTGGCGCTCGCGCTGGTACGCCGACAAGGACTACGCGAAGCTGCTGCACGAGGACCTGAAGCTCCGCGACAGCCTCAAGGAGCGCTTCGCGCACGCGGGCGTCTCGAAGATCGAGATCGAGCGCGCGGCGAACAAGCTGAAGATCGACATCTACACCTCGCGCCCCGGGATCATCATCGGGCGCAAGGGCACCGAGGTCGACAAGCTGAAGACGGAGATCCAGAAGCGGACGAGCCGCGAGGTCTTCATCAACATCCAGGAGATCCAGAAGCCCGAGCTCGACGCGCAGCTGATCGCCGAATCGGTGGCGATGCAGCTCGAGAAGCGCGTGGCGTTCCGCCGCGCGATGCGGAAGGCGGTCGAATCGGCGCTGCGTTTCGGCGCGCGCGGGATCAAGGTGCGCGTGTCCGGTCGCCTGAACGGCGCGGAGATCGCCCGGTCCGAGTGGTACCTGCACGGCCAGCTGCCGCTGCAGACGCTGCGCGCCGACATCGACTACGGCCTGGCGCAGGCGTTCACGACCTACGGCGCGATTGGCGTCAAGGTCTGGCTCTACAAGGGCGAGCGCCTGGCGCCGCGAATTGGACGTGAGGAAGATTACAGGACTCCGCGCCGCGCAGGCGCAGGAGGGCGCGTGATGAAGTTTGGTAATCGCGTGATCGCGTCTGAACGTCGCGCGGGAGTGCGCGCATCGTCGGATTACCTGGATTACCAGATTCAAACTACGCGCTGAGTAGGTGGTTGCATCATGTTGATGCCGAAGAAGGTCAAGTACCGGAAGCAGCAGCGCGGCCGGATGGCGGGCAAGGCGTGGAGAGGGTCGGACATCTCGTTCGGCAACTACGGCCTGCGCGCGCTCGAGCCATGCTGGCTGACGGACCGGCAGATTGAAGCGGCGCGCGTCGCGATGACGCGGTTCATCAAGCGCGGCGGGAAGATCTGGATCCGCGTGTTTCCGGACAAGCCGATCACGAAGAAGCCGCAGGAAACGCGCATGGGCAAAGGCAAGGGCGCGCCCGAGCAGTGGGTGTGCGTCGTGCGTCCGGGCCGGATCATGTTCGAGATGGAAGGCGTGAGCGAGGTCGACGCCCGTCAGGCGATGCGGCTGGCCGCGGCCAAGCTGCCGATCAAGACCAAGTTCGCGACGCGGTTTGCCGAGGAGAAAGCGCTATGAAGGTGACGGAGTTCCGCGACCTCGGGGTCGACGAGCTGCGGCAGCGCGAGAAGGATCTCGACGATCAGGTATTTCGCCTGCGGATCCAGAAGTCGATGGGGCAGGTCGAAGCGGGCTACAAGCTGAAGTCCCTCCGGCGCGATCTGGCGCGCGTGAAGACCGTGCTGCGCGAAAAGGAGACGGTGTAGGCCATGGCCACGAAGGCAGTCGTCACTGGCGTTGTCGTCAGCGACAAGATGCACAAGACCGTGAAGGTCGCCATCGAACGGCAGGTGCGGGACGCGCTCTACGGGAAGACGCAGCGCCGCACGTCCACGTTCCTGGCGCACGACGAGAACAACGAGGCCAAGGTGGGCGACAAGGTCGCCATCACCGAGACGCGGCCGCTCAGCCGCCGCAAGCGCTGGACGGTGACCTCGGTCGTCGAGCGGGCGAAGGCCATCTAAGGAGGACACATCCATGATTCAGATGCGATCCATCCTCGATGTCGCGGACAACTCGGGTGCGCGCAAGATCGCGGTCATCAATCCGATTGGCGGATCGACCGGACGCTACGCACGGCTGGGGGACATCATCACCGCATCGGTGAAGGAAGCCACGCCGGAGTCGGCGATCAAGAAGGGCCAGGTCGTGAAGGCCGTGATCGTCCGCACGCGCAAGGAGCAGCGCCGGAAGGACGGGAGCTACATCCGCTTCGACCGCAACGCGGCGGTGCTGATCAACGACCAGAAAGAGCCGATCGGCACGCGCGTGTTCGGGCCGGTGGCCCGGGAGCTGCGCGAGCGCCGCTTCATGAAGATTATTTCGCTGGCGCCGGAGGTGCTGTAACAGCTCGCCAGCTACCAGCTACCAGCTACCAGCCGTGAGCTGGAGCTGATTGGAAGCTGAGACCTGAACGAGCTACTATGTCCAGACTACAAACCCCAGTTCGCCGGAACGACAACGTGGTCGTCGTCACCGGGAAGGATCGCGGCAAGCGCGGGCGCGTGCTGAAGGTGCTTCCCGAGAAGAACCGACTCGTCGTCGAAGGCGTGAACATCATCAAGCGGCACACGAAGCCGAACCCGGGCCGCAACATCAAGGGCGGCGTCGTCGAGCGCGAGGCGCCGCTGCACGCCTCGAACGTGCAGGTCGTGTGCCCCGAGTGCGGCAAGGCGACGCGTATCGGCCGCAAGGTCCTCGGCGACGGCCGCAAGGTGCGCATCTGCCGCAAGTGCGAGGGAGTGGTGGACAAATGAGCCGCCTGAAGACTCACTACGAAAAAGACGTCGTGCCGGCCCTGCAGAAGGAGTACGGCTACAAGAACGTGATGGCGATCCCCAAGGTCGAGAAGGTGGTCGTCAACATGGGCCTCGGCGAGGCGACGGGGAACGCGAAGATCGTCGACACCGGCGCCGACGAGGTGGCCCGCGTCACCGGCCAGAAGCCCGTGATCACGCGCGCCAAGAAATCGATCGCGCAGTTCAAGGTCCGCAAGGGCATGCCGATCGGCACGATGGTGACGCTGCGCGGCGAACGGATGTGGGAGTTCCTGGATCGGCTGATTGCCGTCGCGCTGCCCCGCGTCCGCGACTTCCGCGGCGTGTCGCCGAAAGGCTTCGACGGCCGCGGCAACTACACGCTCGGCCTGAAGGATCAGCTGTTGTTCCCCGAGATCGACTACATGAAGGTCGACAAGGCGCGCGGCATGAACATCTCGGTGATCACGACCGCACGCACCGACGAGGAATCGCGCAAGCTGCTGCAGCTGTTGGGCATGCCGTTCAGAACTCAGTAAGCGCCGGCAGCCGCGAGCGAGCATTCAAGAGAAGAGAACACGATGGCCACGACCGCCAAGATCGCCAAAGAAGCGAAAACGCCGAAGTTCAAGGTTCGCCTGCGCAACCGCTGCAAGCGGTGCGGACGCCCGCGCGCCTACCTGCGCAAGTTCGCGTTGTGCCGCCTGTGCTTCCGCCAGCTCGCGCTCGAGGGCGACGTGGCGGGAGTAACGAAGAGCAGCTGGTAGGCAGAGGTAGTCCAGTAGTCAGTGACCAGCTTCCAGTGAACAACGGACGCCGGCAGCTGGAGACTGGCGACCGGAAACTGACTACAAGAGTCTAAGAGAATATGACTGATCCCATCGCAGACATGCTGGCGCGGATTCGTAATGCGACGCAGTCGCGTCACTCGCGCGTCGATATGCCCTCATCCCGCTTGAAGGTCGAGATCGCGCGCATCCTGGAGAGCGAAGGCTACATTCAGGGCTTCAAGGTGCTGGAGACGCCGGCGGGTCAGCCCCAGGCGACACTCCGGGTGCTCCTGAAGTACGGCCCGCGCGGCGAACGCGTGATCACCGGGATCCAGCGCGTGAGCCGGCCCGGTCGCCGCGTGTATTTCGGCCGCGACGACGTGCCCGACGTGCTGGCCGGTCTCGGCACCAGCATCCTGACGACCTCGCGCGGGGTCATGACCGGCCGCGAGGCGGTCAAGGCCGGCGTGGGCGGCGAAGTGTTGTGCAACGTATGGTAAACAGCTCCACTGCGCTCCCAGCTGACAGCCGTCAGCTGACGGCGCTGTCAGCTGACAGCTGAAAGCTATTTCTTATGTCACGCATAGGCAAGAAACCCATCGCGATCCCCAAGGGCGTCAAGGTCGACGTCGTGCCGGGCGCGGTCGACGTGCAGGGGCCGAAGGGCAAGCTGCGCCAGGCGCTGCCGACCGGCATCGGCTTCGAGGTGAGCGGCGATCAGCTCCAGGCCCGCACGCTGCGCGAGGATCCCGAGCTGGGCAAGTTCCACGGCCTGGCCCGCAGTCTCGTCGCCAACGCGGTCCGCGGGGTCACCGAAGGCTTCCGCAAGGACCTCGACATCGTCGGCGTCGGCTACCGCGCCGAGGTGAAGGGCAAGCAGGTGCACTTCGCCCTGGGCTACTCGCATCCGGTGGTGTTCGACATCCCGGCGGGCATCGACATCGCGATCGACAAGCAGACCCACGTCACGGTGACGGGGATCGATCGGCAGCTGGTGGGACAGGTGGCGGCGAACATCCGGTCGCTGCGCAAGCCCGACCCGTACAAGCAGAAGGGTGTCCGCTACACCGGCGAAGTGCTCAAGAAGAAGGCAGGCAAGACCGGCGCGAAGTAGCTCCCAGTGTGCCAGCTCTCAGATTTCCAGCTCTGACAGCTCCGAGGCTGATGACCGAGTGCTGGAGCTGATGGCTGAGCAAGCTGGAGAGCTGGGAGACGGTAACTGATTTATGAAGATCAAAACGAAAAAAGATCGGCGCGTGCGGATTGCGCTGCGCCAGCGGAAGCGGATCAGCGGGACGCCGGAGCGGCCGCGGCTGCGGGTCTTCCGGAGCGTGGCGCACATCTACGCGCAGGTCATCGACGACATGTCGGGCACGACAATCGTGTCGGCGGCGAGCACGGAGCCGACGCTGAAGCCCGTGTTCACCGGCACCACGCGCGGCGGCAACATCACCGGCGCCAAGGCGCTCGGCAAGACCATCGCGGAGCGCCTGCAGGAGAAGGGTATCAAGCGCGTCGTGTTCGATCGCGGCGGCTTCCTGTATCACGGCCGGATTCGCGCGGTCGCCGACGCGGCGCGCGAGGCGGGACTGGAATTCTGGAGCCGTCAGTGTCAGCCGCCAGCTCCAGGGAGACGCTGAGAGCTGAGCTGGAGCTGGGAAGCTGGAGCGGAAACTGAAAGCTGACTATGCTTGAGACTCGCGAAAAGATTGACGCGGCGCAGCTCGACCTGAAGGACACGGTGGTGAACATCAGCCGCGTCACGAAGGTCGTCAAGGGCGGCAAGAACCTGAGCTTCAGCGCGCTCGTGGTCGTCGGTGACGGTCATGGCGTGGTGGGGTTCGGCGTCGGCAAGGCCAAGGAGGTCCCCTCCGCCATCAAGAAGGGCATCGAGGCGGCGAAGAAGTCGCTGATTCGCGTGCCGCTCAAGGGCACCACGGTGCCGCATCCGATTGTCGGCCGCTTCGGGGCCGGTCAGGTGCTGCTGAAGCCCGCGCCGGACGGCACGGGCATCATTGCCGGTGGCGCGGTGCGCGCCGTCGTGGAATCGGCGGGGATTCAGAACGTCCTGACCAAGTCGATTGGCTCCGCGAACTCGCACAACGTCGTGCGCGCGACGTTTGCCGGTCTGATGGGACTCAAGGATCCGGCCCTGGTGCTGAAGTTGAGGGGCCGCGAGCCAGAGGAAGTCACGACATAGACGCTTCCGGCTCGATCCGGAAGAGGTAGGACCATGGCGAAGAAGACAGAGAAGCCGGCCGCGTCGCAGAAGGTGAAGATCACCTTGCGGGTCAGCCCGATCGGGTTCGATCGCAAGCAGAGGACCGTCGTGCAGAGCATGGGCCTGCGGCGAATCGGTCACACGGTGGAGCTCGTGGACACGCCCGAGACGCGCGGCATGATTCACAAGGTCCGGCACTTGGTGGAAACCAGCTAATTGGGTAATTGGTAATTTGGTGATTTTGTAAATTTGGTGGTTTCGATCAGTCGCTCCCAATTACCAAATTGCCAAATTACCAAATCACCAAATGAGCAGAGGATAGACACTATGGATCTCTCGAACCTGCGTCCTCCCCAAGGCGCGACGCACGCGAAGAAGCGGGTCGGACGCGGCCAGGGCTCGGGCAACGGCAAGACCGCCGGCCGTGGGCACAAGGGCGCCAAGTCGCGATCGGGCTTCAAGCACAAGCGCGGCTTCGAAGGCGGCCAGATGCCGCTGCACCGGCGCGTGCCCAAGCGGGGGTTCCACAACCTGTTCCGCGTCGAGTACGCCGTCGTGAATCTCGATACGATTGCGGACCGCTTCGAGGCCGGGACCGAGATTACGCCGGAGCTCCTGCAGGAGCACGGCCTCGTCGGGAAGGCGAAGAGCGTGAAGGTGCTCGCGCGCGGCGACATCGGCAAGGCGTTCACGGTGCGCGCGCACAAGTTCAGCGGCAAGGCGGCGGAGAAGATTGCCGCCGCCGGCGGCAAGGCAGAGGTGTTGGCGTAACGGGGACAACCCATGCTGGCTGACAGTCTGAAAAACATCTTCGCGGTCGCGGATCTCCGGAAGCGTGTGCTGTTCACGCTCGGGTTGCTGGCCGTGTATCGCGTCGGCGGGCACATCCCGACGCCGGGCGTGAATCCCGAGGCGCTGGCGCTGCTCGCCGACCAGGCGAAGAACACGATGTTCGGCCTCTACGACATGTTCTCCGGCAAGAACCTGTCGCAGATGACGATCTTCGCGCTGGGCATCATGCCCTACATCAGCGCGTCGATCATTCTCCAGCTCCTGACGGTCGTCTGGCCGTACCTCGAGCGTCTCTCGAAGGAAGGAGAGCTGGGGCGCCGGAAGATCACGCAGTACACGCGCTACGGCACGATTCTGCTGAGCGTCGTGCAGTCGCTGGGGATTGCGATCTATCTGGAGCACCAGACGAACATCGCCGGCGGGTTGCCGCTCGTGTACCACACGGGCTGGGGCTTCCGGCTGCTGACGGTGCTCACGCTCACGACGGGCACGACGTTCATCATGTGGCTCGGCGAGCAGATCACCGAGCGCGGGATCGGCAACGGGATGTCGCTCATCATCTACGCCGGCATCGTCGTGAACTTTCCCGCACGCGGTGCTGTCGACGTTGGACCAGATGCGCACGGGGCAGATCAGCCTGTTCCGCATGCTCCTGCTGATCGTGGTGATGGTGCTCGTGGTGGCCGCGATTGTGTTCGTCGAGCGCGGACATCGCAAGGTGACGGTGCAGTACGCCAAGCGTGTCGTCGGGCGGCGGATGTACGGCGGGTCCAGCACGCACATCCCGTTGAAGGTGAATACGGGCGGCGTCATCCCCGTGATCTTCGCGTCGTCGATCCTGGCGTTTCCGGCGACGATGGCGCCGATGTTCGCCGAGGGCGGGTGGTTCCGGAGCTTCGCCGATCAGATCCGGTGGGGCATGCCGCTCTACAACCTGTTGTACGTGGCGGGCATCATCTTCTTCTGCTACTTCTACACGGCGATCATCTTCAATCCTGACGATGTCGCGGAGAACATGCGGAAGTACGGCGGGTTCATTCCCGGCATCCGTCCAGGCAAGCGGACGGCCGAGTACATCGACACGATCCTGACGCGAATCACGCTCGTCGGGCGCCCTGTATCTGGCAGTGATTGCGATCCTGCCGGAGTTCCTGATCAGCGGGTTCAAGGTGGCGCCGATTCCCATCATCGGGGAGAAGCTGGATCAGTTCCTGCCGCGGTTCATCACCGAGGGCATGAACATCACGTTCTACTTCGGCGGCACCTCGCTGCTCATCATCGTCGGCGTCGCGATGGACACGGTGCAGCAGGTCGAGTCGCAGCTGATCATGCGCCACTACGACGGGTTCATGAAGAAGACCCGCATTCGTGGGCGGCGGGGTCAGTAGATGGGGCAGCGGCCAGCAGTGGCGCTGAACGTAGTGATGTTGGGTCCGCCGGGTGCGGGGAAGGGTACGCAGGCGGAGCGCTTTGCCACGACCCACGGGCTGCCGAAGATCTCGACCGGGGACATTCTCCGCGAGGCGGTGCAGACCAAGACGGCGCTCGGTCGCGAGGCGCGGGCGACGATGGACGCCGGCCGGCTGGTCGGCGACGACGTGATGATCGGGATCGTCCGCGAGCGGCTGGGACGCAAGGACGCCAGGAACGGGTTCGTGCTGGACGGCTTCCCGCGCACGGTCGTGCAGGCGGGCGCGCTGGACGAGATGATGGCCGACCGCGGGCCGCTGGTGGTCGTCGACATCGTGGTGCCCGAGGACGTGCTGGTGCGCCGCCTGGCGGCGCGGCGCATCTGCTCCGAGTGCGGATCGAATGCGCTGGTCGAGTGGACGAACACCTGTGGCAAGTGCGCCGGCACGCTGGTGCAGCGCACCGACGATGGCGACGGGATCGTGCGGGAGCGCCTGAAGGTGTATCAGCGGCAGACCAAGCCGCTCGTCGACTACTACTCGGGCCGGCCCACGTTTCGAACGATTGACGGCAATCACCCGCCGGACGAGGTGACGGCGGCGCTCGACAAGGCGATCTGTCAGGCGTCGGCGGCGCGGCGGCGAGGTGCGCCAGTGATCGTGTGCAAGTCGCCGGCCGAGCTCGGGCGCATGCGCGCGGCGAACGCGCTCGTGGCGCAGGTGCTCTGGGAGCTGGCGGCGCTCGTCGCGCCGGGCGTCAGCACGGAGGATCTGGACGCGGCGGCGGAGAAGAGCGTGCGCGCCGCGGGCGCGGAGCCGGCGTTCAAGGGGTATCGCGGTTACCCGTCGACGCTGTGCGCGTCGGTGAACGACCAGGTCGTGCACGGGATTCCGTCCAAGCGTCCGCTGCGCTCGGGCGATATCGTGTCGCTCGACATGGGCGTCAAGCTGGACGGCTTCTTCGGCGATTCGGCGATCACGGTGCCCGTCGGCACGGTGGACGACGATGTGAAGAAGCTCCTGCGCGTGACGCAGGAAGCGCTCGAGAACGGCATCGCGACGGTCCGAATCGGAGGACGCATCTCGGACATCGGCCACGCGATTCAGCAGCACGTCGAGGCGCATGGTTTTTCGGTCGTCCGGGAGTTCGTGGGACACGGGATTGGCGCCGCGCTGCACGAAGACCCGCAGATTGCCAACTACGGCGAGCCCGGTCACGGACCGCGGCTGGCCGAAGGGATGACCCTGGCGATCGAGCCGATGGTCAACATGGGGAAGCGCGACGTGCGGGTGCTGGCGGACGGCTGGACCGCGGTGACGCGTGACGGCAGCCTGTCGGCCCACTTCGAGCACACGGTGGCGGTGACCAAGGACGGTCCGCTGGTCATGACGCTGCGGCCGATGGTGGAGAGCCGGTAGCGCGGGTGCGCCGGTGCTGGAGAAGGATCCGCGCGAGATCGATCGGGCGGCCATCAGCGTCGAAGGAATAGTCCGAGAGGCGCTGCCGTATGCGCAGTATCGGGTCGAGGTCGACGGCGGTCAGGTGACCGCGCACACGCCAACCGGGCCCGGGCGGAACTTCATCCGCATCCTGATCGGCGATCGGGTGCGGCTCGAGCTGAGCCCGAAGGACCGGACGCGCGGGCGGATCGTGGAGAAGCTTGGAGCTAGGAGCTAGAGTGGAGGACGGCGTCCAGCTCCGAGCTCCTGACAAGGATCAAAGGAATGAAAGTTCGAGCATCCGTTAAGCGGATTTGCGACAAGTGCAAGGTCATCCGCCGCCGTGGCGTGGTGCGGGTGATCTGCCCGAACCAGAAGCACAAGCAGCGACAAGGGTAAGAGTAGTTGACAGTTGCCAGCTTCCAGCTTCCAGCTGGAAACCGGGAACTGGAAACCGGAAACTGGAGACAGGGAATGGCTCGTATTGCCGGAATCGATTTGCCGCGCACGAAGCGGGTGGAAATCGGCCTGACGTATATCTACGGCATCGGCCGCAAGCGGTCGAACGACATCCTCACGGAAGCGGGGGTCAGCGCTGACGTCCGGGTCAAGGACCTGTCGGAAGAAGACGTCCGCAAGATCAGCCGCGTGATCGAGGAGCAGGGCCGGGTGGAAGGCGATCTCCGCAAGGAGATCTCGATGAGCATCAAGCGCCTGATGGAGATTGGCAGCTGGCGTGGGATGCGGCACCGGCGGAACCTGCCGGTGCGCGGGCAGCGGACGCGGACGAACGCGCGTACGCGGAAGGGCCCGCGCAAGGGCGCGATTGCGAAGAAGAAGACCGTATAGTAGCCAGCTCCCAGCTGCCAGCTTCAGAGGAGGCGGGCAGCGAGCTGCTGGTAGCTGGAAACTGGAAACTGGAACTCACAATGGCCAAGAACGAACCGATCGACGCGTCGGCAACGCCGGGAACGGAAG
This sequence comes from uncultured Acidobacteriota bacterium, assembly GCA_963786615.1. Lineage (GTDB taxonomy): Bacteria > Acidobacteriota > Vicinamibacteria > Vicinamibacterales > 2-12-FULL-66-21 > CAWAZT01. Next base: position 219,392 of record CAWAZT010000015.1, on the reverse strand, counting down.
GCGGCAAGAAGGCTGGACGTCCGGCGAAGAAGAAGACGTTCAAGAAGCGCGGCGAGAAGCGCATCATCCATCACGGGCTGGCGCACGTGCACGCGTCGTTCAACAACACGACCATCACGATCACCGATCCGGAAGGCAACGTCGTGGCGTGGTCGAGCGCCGGCGGAATCGGGTTCAAGGGGTCGCGCAAAGGGACGCCGTTCGCGGCAACGCAGGCAGCGATTGCGGCCGGGACCGCGGCGAAGGCGTTCGGGATGCGCACCCTCGAAGTGCGGGTCAAGGGACCCGGCGCGGGGCGCGAGTCCGCGATTCGCGCGCTGCAGACGATTGGCCTCGACGTGAAGTCGATCCGCGACGTCACGCCGATTCCGCACAACGGATGCAGGCCGCCGAAGCGGCGAGCGTGTATGAGAGCCGCCAGTAGCCGGAATGCCATGTTCAATGTCGAAGCGGTGGGTTGAACATTGGAAGCATTGAACATGGTAGCTGGACATTGACAAGTGATACAGAGGACTAGAATGGCACGTTACATCGGACCGGTTTGCCGGCTCTGCCGGCGCGAGGGGATGAAGCTCTTCCTGAAAGGGGAGCGCTGCTACACCGAGAAGTGCGCGATCGAGAAGCGCAACCTGCCGCCGGGGCAGCACGGAAAGCTGCGGAAGGCGAAGCTGGTCGGCTATGGCCTGCAGCTGCGCGAGAAGCAGAAGGTGAAGCGCATCTACGGTGTGCTCGAGAACCAGTTCCGCCGCTACTTCGAGGCGGCCGAGCGGACCCGCGGGATCACCGGCGAAACGCTGCTCCAGTTGCTGGAGCGCCGGCTCGACAACGTGATCTACCGGCTCGGGCTCTCGACCTCACGCGCGCAGGCGCGTCAGCTCGTTCGCCACGGACACTTCACGGTGAACGGCCGCAAAGTCGACATCCCGTCCTACTCGGTCAAGCCCGGTGACGTGATCGGCGTGCGCGGCACGAGCGCGGAGAACGCCGCAATCGTCGCACGCCATGGAAGAAGTGAAGGGACGCGGCATCCCCGAGTGGCTGTCGTTCGACGCCGGCTCGATGAGCGGACGCATCGCGTCGCTTCCGACGCGCGAACAGATCAACCTGCCCGTGCAGGAGCAGTTGATCGTCGAGCTGTATTCGAAATAGCTATCAGCTATCAGCTATCAGCTGTCAGCTGTGCAGCTGTCACTGCACTGAGTAGCTCCCCGCCCGCAGCCTTTCCGGACCTGCGGTGGGAGGCGGGGGGCGAAACGGCAGGTCCGGCGGCGCGCCGTATCGGCGCGTCTGATCGAAAGGATCCAAGCAATGCTCTGGAAGGGTTTTCAACGACCGAAGCGGCTCGAGCTCGAACGTGAAACGCTGACGGATCGGTTCGGGCGGTTCTACGCCCAGCCGTTCGAGCGCGGTTTCGGCACGACGGTGGGCAACGCCCTGCGGCGTGTCCTGCTCTCCTCGATCGAGGGGGCCGCTGTCACGGCCGTCAAGATGGACGGCGTGCTGCACGAGTTCTCCCCGATCCCCGGCGTGGTCGAGGACGCCACGGACATCATCCTGAACTTGAAGCAGATTCCGCTCAAGATGCACACCGACGCGACCAAGACGCTCTACCTGCGAGTGGACAAGGGCGGAGAGGTCCGGGCGCGCGACATCGAGACCGACGCCGACGTCGAGATCCTCGAGCCGGACGCCCACATCGCGACGCTGGCGGACGGCGGCAAGCTCCACATGGAGATGCGGGTGAAGCGCGGCCGCGGGTACGTCTCGGCCGACAAGAACTTCGACGAGGATCTCGGCATCGGCTGGATCCCGGTGGACTCGGTGCACTCGCCGATCAAGAAGGTCAACTATCTGGTCGAGGCGGCGCGCATCGGCCAGGCGACCGACTACGACAAGCTGACCGTGGACGTGTGGACGAACGGATCGGTCACGCCCCGAGACGCCGTCTCGCTGTCGGCAAAGCTGATTCGCGATCACCTCAACATCTTCATCAACCTCGAGGATGCGGCTGAGCTCCAGACGGAGGGCGGCGGCGAGCAGCCGCACGCCACGTCGAACGAGAACCTCGACAAGAGCGTCGAGGAGCTCGAGCTGTCGGTCCGCTCCTACAACTGCCTGAAGAACGCGAACATCAGAACGATCCGCGAGCTCGTGCAGAAGACCGAAGGCGAGATGCTGAAGACGAAGAACTTCGGCCGCAAGTCGCTGAACGAGATCAAGGAAATTCTGTCCGGGATGGGGCTGAGCCTCGGCATGCGGCTCGACCAGCCGGCTGCACAGTCAGCGGATTAACGAGGTCGGAACGCGGTACGCGGGACGCGGGATGCGTGGCGCACGGATTCCGCATCCCGGATCCCGGATTCCGACAAGGATTGAGCAATGAGACACCGAGTAGCACATCGGAAGCTGGGACGCGTCACCGAGCATCGTATCGCCATGCTCCGCAACCAGGCAGAGGCCCTGCTGCGCCACGAGCGGATCGAGACGACGATGCCGAAGGCGAAGGAGCTGCGTCCGTTCGTCGAGCGGATCATCACGATCGCGAAGCGGGGGATCGCCGGCGGCGAGGGCAACGGCCGATCGCTCCACGCGCGTCGTCTCGTCCTCCGCGACATTCAGGATCGCAACGTCGTCGCCAAGCTGTTCGATACGCTGGCGCCGCGGTTCGAGGCGCGCCCGGGCGGCTACACGCGGATCCTGCGTCTGGGATTCCGGCGCGGCGACAGCGCCGAGGTCGCGCAGATCGAGCTGGTCGGCAGTGAGTTCAACCCGAACGCCGAAGCCGAGAAGGCCACCAAGTCCGCTGCCCAGGAGAAGCCGAAGAAAGGTCTCGGCCGCTTCTTCCGCGGCAAGAAGAAGACCGAAGGCGAAGAGGCCGGCGAGGGCACGGCCGACACGAAGAAAGCCAAGCCGCAGCGCGCGAAGGGCAAGGGCGGCCGCGCCGACACGCGCGGCAAAGGCGTCAAGACCTCCGCGCCGAGGAAGGCCGGAGGGCGCTTGCAATGTCCAATGCGATCGTCGATGACAATGGCTTGGACATTCGCAATCGGCATTGCACTCGGCACCGGTGTTCTAGACTTCCTCAGCCGCCTCCGCCCCGCGCTCTGCCTTCGACGCCGCGATGATCTTCGAGTGGAGGTGCTGCGGCACCTCCTCGTAGTGCGAAAACTCCATGTGATACGAGCCCCGGCCGCCCGTGGCTGACGTGAGGTGCTGCTCGTAGGTGAGCATCTCCGACATGGGCACCTTGGCTCTGATGATGGTGGACGCGCCGCGCGTGTCCATCCCGCCAATCCGCCCGCGCCGGCTGTTCAAATCTCCCATCAGGTCGCCGGCGAAATCGTTGGGCGCGTAGACCTCGACGTTCATGATCGGCTCGAGCAGCGTCGGACGCGCGCGGGCCATGCCGTCCTTGAACGCGAGCGAGCCGGCGAGCTTGAATGACATTTCGCTCGAGTCAACCGGATGGAACGAGCCGTCGAAGACGCTCGCGCGGAAGTCCACCATCGGATACCCGGCGAGAAACCCGCGCTGCCGAGCGTCCTGGATCCCCTTTTCGATAGCCGGCACAAACTGGCGCGGGATCGAACCCCCGAAGATGTCGTTCGCGAACTCGAAATCGCTGCCGCGCGGCAGCGGCTCGAATTTCACCTTGCAGTCGCCGAACTGCCCGTGTCCGCCCGTCTGCTTCTTGTGGCGGCCGTGTGCCTCGACCGCGGCGGTGATCGTCTCGCGGTACGGGATCCGCGGCGGACGCAGCGTCACCTCGACGCCGAAGCGGCGCTTCAGCTTCGCGACCGTGACCTCGATGTGCGACTGGCCCTGTCCGGCGAGGAGCAGCTCCTTCGTCTGCGGATCGCGGTTGTAGCTGATCGTCGGATCCTCTTCCTGCAGCCGGTGCAGCGCGGTGCTGATCTTCTCTTCGTCGCCGCGGCTCTTCGGCTCGATCGCGTACGAGATCACCGGCTCCGGAAAACGGATCGGCGGCATCTTGACCGTCGACGCCTTGTCGGCGAGCAGATCGCTCGTCTGCGTTTCCTTCAGCTTGGCCACCGCGCCGAGATCGCCGGCTTTGATCTCCGGGACGTTCGTCTGCGTCTTGCCTTGCAGCAGCACGAGATGACCGAGGCGCTCGGGGGTGTCCTTCGTCACGTTGTGGACCGTCGAGTCGGCCTTGAGCGCGCCAGAGATCACGCGAAACATCGTGATGCGCCCGGCGAACGGATCGGCCACGGTCTTCCAGACGAACGCGGCCACGGGACCGGTTTCGGCGGTGATGACGGCAACCTCGCCGCCGGCGCTGTCGCGCGCCGAGAGCGGCCGTTCGAGGGGCCCTGGCACGTACGACAGGATCGCGTCCAGGATCGGCTGCATGCCGATGTTCGCCGTGGCCGAGGCGCAGACGACGGGAAAGATGCGGCCGGCGGCGACGCCGCGCTTCAGCCCCGCGAGCAGGTCCTCCTGCGACAGCGTGCCCGCGTCGAAGAACTTTTCCATCAACGCATCGTCGGCTTCCGCGACCATTTCGATCAGCGACTCACGCGCGGTCTGCGCTGCCGACGCGAGCCCGTCGGGCACCGCGCCTTCGGTGGCCTTGCCGGTGCCGTCCGTGGCAAAGGTCCATGCTTTCATGGCCACCAGATCGACGACCCCGTTGAAGCTCTTCTCTTCGCCGATGGGCAGTTGAATCGGGACGACGGCGCGGCCGAAGACGCCGCGAAGCGATTCGAGCGATCGGTCGAGGCTCGCACGCTCGCGATCGAGCCGGTTGAGGACGATGAGCCGCGGCACGCCCAGCTCCTCGGCAGCCTCCCACACCTTCTCGGTCGAGACCTCGACGCCATGGACGGCGTCGACGACCACCAGGGCACCGTCCACGACGCGCAGCGCCGCGCGCGCGTCGCTCAGGAAGTTCGCCATGCCCGGCGTATCGATGAAGTTGATTTTGTGCTTGTTCCATTCCGCGCAGGCGAGAGAGGCGGAGAGGGTGTGCTTGCGGGCGATCTCTTCCTCGTCGTAATCCGTGACCGTCGTCCCCTCGTCCACGCGCCCGAGCCGGTTGACGGCGCCGGCATCGAAGAGGAGGGCAGCGACGAGCTGCGTCTTTCCGGACCCGGAGTGGCCGACGAGCGCCACATTCCGGAGGCTCTGTGCGTCGTAAACCTTCATAGCCGAGGCTCCCAGTGTTCCAGCTTCCGGTTTCCAGCTGCCAGCTTGCTGCGGCTTGCGTTCTACGCGACTCATGCGTCGAACGAGAGCCGATAGCATCCTTCGCACCTCTTCCACCTGTTCAGCAAGCTCGCCGTGAGTGCCGCGCGGGCAGGAGATCGAGGTCCCGCGCAAGAAGGAAATCATACTCAAGTTCGTTACAGGATCCCAACGAGTGCCACAGAAAACGCCGAAAGTCCGGATCCGTGCCTCGGCCGGCGCCCTCGGCGATGTTGGAGGACACGGAAATCGCCGCACGAGTTATCTGGTCGCGGAGGCTCCAGGCTTCCGGGCGCCTGAACGTTGCAGAAACTACGGACCGTTAAGGCATGCGCTTTTTGCCACACACGAAGTTTTCGATAGTCCTGCATGCGACCTCCTTCATGGCCGCATGGAGGTCTGCAATTGACCGCTCAGCTGAACAGCCGTAGCTGGAAGCGCGGAAGCTGGAAGCCGGAAGCCGCCGGCTTACTCGTATCGCAGCGCCTCGATCGGATCCAGGCGTGACGCCTTGAACGCGGGGTAGAGCCCGAAGAAGATCCCGACGCTCGCGGAGAACCCGATGCCGATGGCGAACGACCACCACGGCAGCGACACGGGGAACTTCGTCGCCCAGTGCACCGTGAGGCCGATCGAGCTGCCGAGGATGATGCCGATCAGGCCGCCGGCCGAGGTGAGGAACGCGGCCTCGACGAGGAACTGCCAGAGGATCTCGCGTCGGCGGGCGCCGAGCGCCTTGCGCACGCCGATCTCGCGAGTCCGCTCCGTCACCGAGATCATCATGATCGCCATCACGCCGATGCCGCCGACCATCAGCGCGATCGACGAGATCACCACCAGCCCGAGGAACGTCGCCCTGCTGATCTGATCCCAGACTTTCAGCACCGCGTCCTGCGTGGCCAGATCGAAATCGTTGGCCTGATCCAGCTTGAGGTTGTGGCGGATGCGCATGAGCGCCTCGACCTCCGCCATCGCCGCGTCGCGCGCGCCTTCACGGGGAACGACCGCGATCATGGCCGTGCGGAACACGGCCGGGTTGAAGTTGCTCGCGCTGATCTTTGCCGATCCCTTCAGCACCTTGCCGAACAGCTTCTCGTGCGTGCCGTAGGGAACGATCGCAAAGTCGTCCACTCCGGTCTGAGAAACCCCCGGGGCTCGGGCGCGGGCCCAGCACGCCGATGACGGTGAACGAGGTCGAGCCGATCCGCACGATCTTGCCGATGGGATCGACGTTGGGGAACAGCGACTGCCAGGCGGTATTCCCAAGGAGCACGACCGTGCGCCGATGTTCGACTTCCGCGGGGATGAACAAGCGCCCGTATTCCAGCTTCGCGAAGTTCACGGCCGACCAGTTCTCGGTCGCGCCGATGATTGCCAACTGCTTGGTTTTCTCGTGACCGTAATAGATGCGCGACTGCGCAGTGCCCATGGCGCCAAGCCATACGTCCACGAGCGCGACCGACGGGCACTCGCGCTCGATGGCGCGCGCATCCTCCATCGTCAGATTCGGGCGGCGGGCGACCTCGAGGAAGCTCTTGCCCGAGGCGAAGCTGAGGGCCCCCCACTTCTGCACCATCAGAGTGTTCGGGCCGAGCTGGCTGATCGAATCGCGAAGCGACTGGTCGAAGCCGCGAATGAGCGACGTCATCCCGACGATCGACGTGATGCCGATCACGACGCCGAGCACGGTGAGCGCCGAGCGCATCTTGCTCCCGCGCAGCGTGTCGAGCGACATCGACGATGATTTCCGAGAGCAGGCCCGTTCGGACGGTCTTCATGCTACTCGCGCCTCAAGGCTTCGATCGGATCCAGTTTCGCCGCGCGCATCGCCGGATACAGCCCGAAGAACAGTCCGACGACCGCGGTGATGCCGATGCCCATGGCGACGGACCAGACCTGCACCGCCGCCGGCAGCGGCGATACCTTGCTGATGATCAGTGCGAGGATGAACCCGAAGCCCGTGCCGAGCAGGCCGCCGAAGGTCGACAGCGTCACCGACTCCGTCAGGATCTGCCACACGATGTCGCGCCGGCGCGCGCCGAGCGCCTTCCGGAGACCGATCTCGCGCGTGCGCTCGCTCACGACCATCAGCATGATGTTCATGATGACGATGCCGCCGACGACGAGCGACAGCGAGACGACGCCGATCAGGACGGCAAAGATACCCTTGGTCGCGGTCTGATAGATGCCGAGCAGCGTGTCCGACGTGAACATGCCGAAATTGTCGCGCTCGGCCGGTCGGAGCCGCCGCTCAATCCGCATCGCCACGGTCGCATCGTCCATGGCGACCTTCACGAGGTCGGGCGTCTTCGGCTTCACGAGCAGCTGCAGACCGAACATGCGGGACCCGAACATCTTCTGGAACACGCCGAGCGGGATGATCGCGTAGTTGTCCTGCGAGTTGCCGAACGACGATCCCTTCTTCTTGCCGATGCCGATCACTCGAAAATGCGTGGTCCCGATCGACATCACCTTGTCGAGCGGATCGGCCGCGCCGAAGAGCTTGTCGGCGACGTCCCATCCGATGACGGCGACGGGCCGGCTCGAGTCGACTTCCGCCGGGCTGATGAGGCGCCCGCGCTCCACGTCGAACGTCGAGAAATAGATGTAGTCGCGCGAGACGCCCTGGACCTGCGCGCCGTCCACCGACTCGCCACGGTAGCTCATCAGCGCCCGCGAATTGGCCTGGCCGGCGACCGCGCCGATGTTCTCGCTGTACTTCCGGACGGCCGCCGCTTCCGTCATCGTGAGGCGAGGGTTGTTGCGGACGCGCTCTTCGTCCTCCTCCGTGCGCACGATGGGCATCCGCTGGATCGTGAAGTTGTCGGCGCCCACGCCGGAGACGATGGCATCGGTGACGTACCCGTTCATGCCCTGGACGAGCGACACGACGGCAATGATCGACGTCACGGCGACGATGTTGCCGAGCACCGTGAGAAACGATCGCAGCTTGTTCGCCCAGATCGCGCGAGAGCGCGATGAACGCGGCCTCGAGGAATTGATGCATGACAGTCGTCAGCTCTTAGCCGTGAGCGATCAGCCCTCAGCTGTCAACCGGCCACGTGCCCGAGCTGACGACTGGAACTGACAGCTGACTGCTGAACCCTGGTTCCTATGTCTTCGCGCCTGTCGATCGCTTCGCCGCTTCCACCTTGACGGCCGCGCCGTCCGCGAGCTCGCGAACCGAGGCGAACGGTCCGACGATGACCTGATCGCCCGCCTTCACGCCCGACAGGACCTCGAAGTACTTCTCGCCGGCGATGCCGGTCTTCACGGGCACGAACTCCGCCTTGTTGTCGTGGACCACGAACACGCCCTCGAGCTCCTTACGCTGCTGGCCAGGCTTGAGCTCGGACGCTTCGACGTTCGAGGTGCGGCGCGGCCGCTTGTCGGTCTGCGGTTCGCGGACCATCGTGCCGTCCTTGTCGACGACGACCTCACGAACGGTCGTCGCCTGAATCGGCACCGAGACCACGGACTTGCGCGTGGCGGTCGTGATCTCCGCCGTGCACGTGAAGCCCGGTCGCAGATCCGGAATCTCGCCGTTGATGGTCACCTTGACCAGGAAGTTCGTCGCCGTTGTCGCAGAGGTCGCACCGGCTGCGGCCTGAATCGGGCTGTTGCCGATCTCGGTCACCTTGCCGGTGAATGTCTTGCCCGGCATGGCATCGATGGTCACCTTCGCCGGCTGGCCCAGCGTCACGGTCGGGATATCGGTCTCGTCGACCTCGACTTCGGCACGGATGACGGCCATATCGGCGACCGTGAGCAGGACCGTGCCCGCGTTGTTCATCGTGCCAATCACGACGGTCTCACCCTCTTCGATGTTGCGGCGGGTGATGATGCCGTTGATCGGCGACTCGATGCGGACCTTACTCAGGTTGTATTTCGCGTTCTCGAGCGACGCCTGTTCCTGCGTCATCCGCAGACGCTGCGTCTCGACCTGTGCCGAGGAGGAGTTCGCCTCCGCCTGCCGCATCTTCAGCTGGCTGTCGGCGTTGTCGAGCGCCTCTTTCGTCGTGAGGCCGCCCTTCCACAGCTGTTGCTGCCGCGCGTAGGCATCCTGCGCCTGCTTCAAGGCAGCCTTCGCGCTCTCGGACGCGACCCGGAGCTGTTCCATCTGCGCTCGTGCGGCCGCGAGCGACGCCTGGGTCTGGTCGACCGCGCTCGACAGGTTGCGAGGGTCGATCTGCAGGAGGAACTGTCCCTTCTGGACCCGCTGGCCTTCCTCAACCGCCAGGTTCGTGACGCGACCCATCGTGTCGGCGCTGATGTTCACCAGCCGTTCCGGCTGAATCTTTCCGGAGGCGGACACGATGGCCTGGAGATCGCGCTGCTGGATCGTCTCGACGTTGACGGTGATGCCGTCCTGCCGCTTGAACTTGAAATTCGCAAACGCCAGCGCGCCGAGGATTACGACGACGCCCACCCCGATCAGAATCTTCTTGTTGCGCGTCATGCGCCTCCCATCCTGGACTTCACCACGGCGATGATCAGCGCGATCACTGCGTACACACCGAGCAGCGAGATCGCGATCGGCTGCGTGCGCCGCCGGTAGAGCACGGCCAGGCCAATCGCCAGGACAACGACGTACCAGATCAGAAAGATGTCGATCGCCCCGAACAGATTGCCGATGAACGACTGCTCCGGCAGCATCGGCAGCAGCGCCCCGAGATTCGTTGCGCTGGTGACGCCGGCCCGGAAGTAGTTGATCGCGCCCGAGAAGATCGCCGACAGCGCCGAAATCACGCCCGCATGGGCCAGCATGGCGAACACCTGCTTGAACGAGGCTTCGCCTCCCAGGCCCGCGTTGAACACGGCGAACAGGATGCCCGCGACGATCAGCGCGAAGATCGGCGAGATGATGATCACGCTGATTGCTGTCGTATACGGCAGACGGGAGGCTCCCTGTTCCATCCGGTCGTACACCTGATCGTTGACGTCGAAGCCCATCGACTTCATCGATTTCACCTGCTGATCGATGGTCGCCTGCTTTCCGGCCTCGGTCGTCATCGGCAGCGCTGTGAACAGCGCGATGATGAGCGTGGTCGTGATCATCATGCCGAGCCATTTCGGATGTGCCACGACCGCCGCGAACGTGTCGCGCGGCGAGGTGATGACCCCGAAAAAGCGCGCAAGAAATCCCATGGGGGCAGGCGCAGACCCTGCCACGGTGGCTGGATTCGTCATAGGAATGTGTCGCTCTGAAGAAAGCGTGGACCCGACTAGATCATGCGGATTTTACCACGTCTACTACGACAGGACGCCCGGAAAAGTTTCCGATCAGCTGCCCAGAACCCTAACGGTATGTAAGGGTTAGGGACGAGCCGCGGGGCAGCCCCCGCGACGCGTACGATAAGCTGGCGCGGATGCGTGCCCCGGTCCCCACGACCGTCATCCTGACGGCGTGTCTTCTGCTTCCACAGCTGGCGAGCGCCCAACCCGATCCGCCCATTGGTGTGCGCGCGGCGGGCATGGGCGGCGCCTTCGTCGCAGTGGCCGACGATGCCTCTGCGGTGTACTGGAATCCCGGCGGGCTCGCGGCGGCGGCCTATTTCAGCCTCGTCGTCGATCGCAATACAGTCGGCACCGCTGACGAGGCCACCGCTCCCCGAGACGGATCGGGCCTCCTCTTCGCGATGGGGACTCCGCCCCTGGGTCTGACGTATTACCGGACCAGCCGCACGGAGCTGATCGACATCGGGCCGACCATGGCGCGTGTCCAGCGTCTCGTGACGAATCAGGCCGGCGCCACGCTGGTGCAGTCGATTGGGGGTGTCGTGGCGATCGGCGCGACGCTGAAGTTCGTTCGGGGCACTGCGTCCGCCACCACGGTTCCCAGTGGCGCAGAGCTCGACGTCGTGGACGGCGCCGTCGATCGCGGGTCGAACGCCTTCGACGCCGACGTCGGCGTGATGGTCACGCACAGCGCGTTCAAGGCGGGCGTGGCAGTGCGGAACCTGTTCGAGCCGTCGTTCGAGCTGGCCGACGGCAGCGGCGCCATCCCGCTCGAGCGTCGGATCAGGGCCGGCGTCTCGTGGCGGCTCTCCGAGTATCTTCGCCTGGCCGCCGACAGCGACCTCACGACCGCGGAGACCGGCAGTACCCGCTGGCGGGACGCCGCGGTGGGCGCCGAGACCCATGTGCCCGGCGGCGGGCCCGTCCTTCGGGGCGGCCTCCGCTGGAACACGGCCGGCGGCAGCCTCGGGTCCGCCCCCGTGGGGAGTGTAGGCGCCAGCTATCCGGTCTACCGCTCGATCCTGGCCGATGGACAGGCCAGCTTCGGATCCCGAAACGGTGATCGCGGGTGGGGAGTTGGCGTAAGAGTCCTATTCTGATCTTGACAAAAAGTGTCAACACTGGCACCATACATTTGCCTCCCCGGCAACATGGTACGACCGCTGTTCCAGCCACAGCTCCCGCCCTGAGCACGTTTTTCGAGCAGACACATGCCCGTCCGCCTCGGCGAACTGTTGTTGAAAGAGAAGCGCATTTCTCCTGCGCAATTGCAGGAGACGCTCAACTATCAGCGCACCAACGGCGGGAAGCTCGCGTTCAATCTCGTCAAGCTCGGGTTCATCAAGGACGAGGAGATCACCGCGCTGCTCTCGAAGCAGTACCGGCGTCCCCTCGATCAACCTCACGCAGTTCGAGATCGATCCCACCATCGCGAAGCTGATTCCTGCCGAGACCGCTCATAAGTACCAAATCGTCCCACTGAGTCGATCGGGCGCCACGCTCACGATCGCCATGACCGATCCGACGAACGTGTTCGCCATGGACGACATCAAGTTCATGACGGGCTACAACGTCGAGCCGGTGGTGGCGTCGGAGACCGCGGTGGCGGACGCGATCCAGCGCTATTTCCCGCTCGTGCCGCCCAGCGCCCGGCCCGTCGACGTCAAGAAGGTCGAGAAGAAAGAAAGAAAGCTGACGATTCAGGAAGCCAACCTGAACAGCGTCGCGACCCTCGAGATGGTCACCAAGGCCCTCGAGGAGACCGCGGCGATCGTCGACGACGATGTCGAACTGCTCGAGGAGATGGAGCAGATCGACGTCGCGTCGCTGGAAAAGCAGGGCGGCGAGGCGCCGGTCATCCGGCTCGTGAACCTGATGCTGATGTCCGCGATTCAGAAGGGCGCGAGCGACATCCACATCGAGCCGTACGAGAAGGAATTCCGCGTGCGGTTCCGCATCGACGGCATCCTCTACAACGTGATGGCGCCCCCGATGAAGTTCCGCGATGCGATCACGTCGCGCATCAAGATCATGGCGAAGCTCGACATCGCAGAGAAGCGGCTGCCGCAGGACGGCCGCATCAAGATCCGGTTCGCCGACGGCGACGGCAACACGAAAGAGATCGACTTCCGCGTGTCGTGTCTGCCGACGCTGTTCGGCGAAAAGATCGTCCTGCGTCTCCTCGACAAGGACAAGTTGATGCTCGACATGACGAGGCTCGGGTTCGAGGCCGACTCGCTCAAGAAGCTCGAGATCGCGATCGGCAAGCCGTGGGGCATGGTGCTGGTCACGGGCCCGACGGGGAGCGGCAAGACCAACACGCTGTACTCGTCGATCTCGAAGATCAACACGTCCGAGACCAACATCATGACGGCGGAGGATCCCGTCGAGTTCAACCTGGTCGGCGTGAACCAGGTGCAGGTGCGAGAGAACATCGGATTGAACTTCGCCGCCGCACTGCGCTCGTTCCTTCGGCAGGATCCCAACATCATCCTGGTCGGCGAAATCCGCGACTTCGAGACGGCGGAAATCGCTGTCAAGGCATCGCTGACCGGCCACCTCGTGCTCTCCACGCTGCACACCAACGACGCGCCGAGCACGATCAGCCGTCTGATGAACATGGGCATCGAGCCGTTCCTTGTTGCCAGCTCGGTGAACCTGATCTGCGCGCAGCGCCTGGTCCGTCGCGTGTGCTCGAAGTGCAAAGAGGATCACCCGCACCCGCCGCAAGCGCTCGTGGACGCCGGGTTCACCCAGGACGAAGCCGGCAGCGTCATGCCCAAGAAAGGCAAGGGCTGCGAGGTGTGCAACAACACCGGCTACAAAGGACGCGTCGGCCTCTACGAGGTCATGGAGATCACCGAGGAGCTGCGAGAGCTGATTCTCGTGGGCGCGTCCGCGCTCGAGCTCAGGAAGAAAGCCGTCGAGGAAGGCATGATCACGCTCCGCCGGAGCGGGCTGCAGAAGGTGATCGCCGGCGTGACGACGATTGAAGAAGTCGCACGCGAAACGGTGAAGTAGATCGAGGACCGAGGGTCGCAGGACCGGAAACCGAGAACGAGGGAACCTTTTGGCTACATTGCCCGAACTTCTGAAGACGCTGGTCGACAATAGCGGGTCGGACCTGCACCTGACCACGAACACGCCGCCCCAGGTGCGGATTCACGGGAAGCTGCAGCCGCTCGATCTGCCGCCGCTCAACGCGGCCGATACGAAGGCGCTCGCCTACAGCGTGCTCACCGATCTCCAGAAGAAGCGCTTCGAGGAGACGATGGAGCTCGACTTCTCGTTCGGCATCCGTGACGTGGCGCGCTTCCGGTGCAACGTGTTCAATCAGCGTGGCGCGGTCGCGGCCGTCTACCGCGTCATTCCCGAGCAGATCAAGGGCTTCGACGAGCTGGGCCTTCCGGCGGTGCTCGCGTCGCTGGCCGAGCGGCCTCGCGGGCTCGTCCTCGTCACCGGTCCGACGGGATCGGGCAAGTCGACCACGCTCGCCGCGATGATCGACAAGATCAACACGGAGCGCAACGAGCACATCCTGACGATCGAGGATCCAATCGAGTTCGTGCACCAGCACAAGGGCTGCCTCGTGAACCAGCGCGAGGTCCACCAGGACACGCAGGGCTTCGCGCTGGCGCTCCGGGCCGCGCTCCGTGAAGACCCCGACATCGTGCTCATCGGCGAGCTGCGGGATCTCGAGACGATCGAGTCGGCGCTCCGTATCGCCGAGACAGGCCACTTGACGTTCGCGACGCTCCACACGAACTCCGCCGCGCAGACGATCAACCGCATCATCGACGTGTTCCCGTCGCACCAGCAGGGGCAGATTCGCACCCAGCTCTCGCTCGTCATGGAAGGCATCGTCTGCCAGGCGCTGCTGCCGCGTGCCGGCGTGCCGGGCCGTGTCGTCGCACTCGAGATCATGGTGCCCAACCCGGCGATCCGGAATCTCATTCGCGACGACAAGGTGCATCAGATCTACTCGGCGATGCAGTCGGGTCAGGAGAAGCTCGGCATGCAGACGATGAACCAGTCGCTGGCGACGCTCTATCAGCGCCGGCTGATCACGCTGGAGACGGCGATGGGGGCCTCGTCGCTGAAGGACGAGCTCGAACAGATGATCGCGCGCGGAGCCGGCGTCGTGCCGGGCGCGGGCATGCCACGGCCGGGGGCCGCGTTGAGGAGCCAGGGTCGCTGAGCGCGGCGGGCGGAGCGGAAGGCGGAAGGCGAAGGTAGAAGGCAGAAGGCAGAAGGTAGAAGGCAGAAGGTAGACGGTAGACGGACTCGGGACTAGCGACGAGGGACGAAGGACTCGATCATGCCGACATTTGCTTACAGCGGACGAACACGCACCGGGCAATCGGTCAGAGGTGAGCGCATCGCCGACACCATGGACGCGGCCGTCGCCGCGCTGCGGCGCGAGCAGATCATGGTCACGAAGATCGACGACCTCAAGGCACCGGCCAAGGCGGAGCCCGCCAAGAAGGCGGCGAAAGGGAAGTCGGTCCCGTCCAAGAATCTGGCGATCTTCACCCGCCAGTTCTCCGTCATGATCGACGCTGGCCTGCCGCTCGTGCAGTGTCTCGAGATCCTCGGCAAGCAGGAGCCGCACAAGGCGTTCGCCGACTACATCCTCCGGGTCCGCGCCGACGTCGAGGCGGGCGCGGGGCTGGCCGACGCGATGAAGAAGCACCCGAGGGCGTTCGACGCGCTCTACTCGAACATGATTGCCGCGGGTGAAGCGGGCGGCATCCTCGACACGATTCTGAAGCGGCTCGCCGTCTACATCGAAAAGAGCGTGAAGCTGAAGGGGCAGGTCAAGTCGGCGATGATCTACCCGATCGCCGTCATCTGCATCGCGGCGATTGTCGTCGCTGCCATTCTGTGGAAGGTCATCCCGACCTTCGCCTCGCTGTTCGCGGGCCTGGGCGCCCAGCTGCCGCTGCCCACGCGTGTCGTCATCGCGATGAGCAACGGGCTCGTCTCGTATGGCCCGATCATCGCGATCGTGCTCGGGCTGATCGGCTATGGCATCAAGCGGTACTACGAGACGACGGGCGGACGCTATCAGATCGACGCGCTGATGCTGAAGGCGCCCATCCTCGGGATGATCCTGCGGAAGATCGCGGTCGCGCGCTTCTGCCGCACGCTGTCGACGCTGCTCTCGTCGGGTGTGCCGATCCTCGACGGCCTCGACATCACCGCGCGCACGGCCGGCAACGCCGTGATCGAAGAGGCCATTCAAAAGACGCGCACGAGCATCGAGCGCGGCGAGACCGTGTCGGCGCCGCTTGCGCGAGACGAACGTGTTCCCGTCGATGGTCGTCCAGATGATCAACGTCGGCGAGACGACCGGCGCGCTCGACGCGATGCTCGCGAAGATCGCGGACTTCTACGAGGAAGAGGTCGACACGGCCGTCGCCGGCCTCCTGACGCTGATGGAGCCGATCATGATCGCGGTCCTCGGCGGCGTCGTCGGCGGCATTGTCATCGCGATGTACATGCCGATCTTCGATTTGATCAGCAAGCTGACGTAGTAGTAGCTCACAGCTGTCAGCCAACGCCTGACAGCTGACATCTGATAGCTGACAGCTGATATCTGACATCTGACCTTATGCCTGTCACGCTTCGGCGCAAACTGCTCTGGCTCATCGGCGGCCGTGCCGCCGTGATTACGCTGTTGCTCGGGTCGGCGATCCTGATTCAGTCCAAGGCGCCGGGCACGCTGCCGATCGATCCGTTCTTCTTCCTCATCGCCGTGACCTACGGGCTGACGGCGCTGTGGGCGCTCACGCTGCGATTCGTGGACGCCCATCCGTGGCTGATCGACGTTCAGCTGGCGTGCGACGCGGTCATCGTGTCAGCCATCGTGCAGCTGACGGGCGGGGTGGCGAGCTACTTCTCGTCGCTCTATGCACTCCCGATTATCGCGGCCAGCACCGTTCAGTCGTGGCGGGGCGGGATGATGGTCAGCGTGCTCAGCTCGCTGGTATACGCCGGGCTCGTCGTGGCGCAGTACCAGGGAGGATCGCCGCTGCCGGCAGTGGTGTCGGAAGAGGCGCTGCCCCCCGTGCGCGTCGCGATGTTCACGGTCGGCCTCAACGTGTTCGGATACATGGCGGTCGCGATCCTGAGCGGCTACTTGGCGGAAGGCCTTCGGCGGACCGGCGAGCAGCTCGAGGAAGCCTCGTCGGCACTCGCGAGCCTCCAGGCATTCAGTGACTACGTCATCAACAGCATGACGAGCGGCCTGGCGACGTGCGACAACGACGGACGGGTGCTGACCGTCAATGCGGCCGGGACCGCCATCACCGGCATTCCGTCGGTGGGCGCGGTCGGAGGGCAGGCGCTCGACGTGCTCCAGTTGCCGACCGCCCTTCCGTCACCTGTTCGACAGTCCTGAAGCGAAGCCGGCGCTGCCGCGGCTGGAATACCCATTCACCCGCGCCGACGGGCGGGAGATCGAGATGGGGATCAGCTGCGCGCAGCTCTACACGCCGCGCGGTGCGAGCGGCTTCCTCTTCACCTTCCAGGACGTCACCGCCGCGAAGAAGCAGGAGCGCGAGGCGCGCGTGCAGCAGCGCCTGGCGGCCGTTGGCGAGATGGCCGCCGGCATCGCGCACGAGATACGGAACCCCCTCGCGTCGATGGCCGGGTCGATCCAGATTCTGCGGGACGAGCTGCCGCTCACGCCTGATCAATCGCAGCTGATGGACATCGTGCTGCGCGAGTCGGATCGGCTGAACGACACGATCCGCAACTTCCTTGCGTATGCGCGGCCCCAGCGCGCCACGGTCGCCGACATGGACGTGCGGCGCGTGATCACCGACACGGCGCGCCTGCTCGAGAACAGCGCCGAGGTCGCCGACAACCATCGCATCGAGGTCGACGTCCCGGCGGAGCCCGTGGCCTACCGCGGCGACGAAGGTCAGATTCGGCAGATCGTGTGGAACCTCGCCACGAACGGGTTGCGCGCGATGACGGGCGGTGGCCGCCTGCGACTCTCCGTCAGGCGGGCGGGCACCACGACGGCGGACGCGCGGCCCGGAGAGGTCGTCATCAGCGTTCAGGACGAGGGCGTCGGCATCGCACCGGAAGACATCGACGGCATCTTCCAGCCGTTCCGCGGCGCGTTCGGCCGCGGCACCGGCCTGGGGCTGTCGATCGTCCACCGAATCGTGAGCGACTACGGCGGCGAGGTGCGCGTCCTCTCGAATCGCGGGGAGGGCACCACGTTCGAGGTCGGGCTCCCCATGACGCACACGGAAGCCGACCTCGACCAGCCTGAACCCGATGATACCGGACGAACCGGCACCTAGAAAGCAACTCATCATGGCCACCGACACACTTGATCCGGCCGTCGCCGCGCCCGCCGCACGTATTCTGATCGTCGACGACGAGCGGTCGATGCGGGAGATGCTGGGCATCCTGCTGCGCCGCGAGGGGCACGATGTCGTCGTGGCCGACAACGGCCGCCGCGCTATCGAGTGCCTCAACCAGAAACCGTTCGACCTCGTGGTGTCCGACGCGCGGATGCCCGACATCGACGGGCTCGAGGTGCTCCGGCACGCCCGGAAGATCAACCCGTCGGTGATCGCGATCATGATCACGGCGTTCGGATCGCCGGACCTGATCAAAGGTGTCGAACAGCTCGGCGTCACCGACTACGTCGAAAAGCCGTTCAACACCGAGGTCCTCAAGTTCCGCATCCGCAAGGAGCTCGAGCGGCGCCGCCTGCAGCAGGAGAACGTGCTGCTCAAGCGCGCGATGCACTCGGCGAATCAGTTCGGCAACATCATCGGCAGCAGCAGCGCGATGGTTCAGGTGTTCGACATGGTCGAGACCGTCGCGCCGACCGGCAGCACCGTGCTCGTGACGGGCGAGTCGGGCACGGGCAAGGAGCTCGTCGCGCGCGCGATCCACGTCCGATCCTCGCGCAGCGAGCGGCCGTTCGTCGCGGTCAACTGCGGGGCGCTCTCGGAGACGCTGCTCGATTCCGAGCTGTTCGGCCACGTGCGCGGCTCGTTCACCGGCGCCGACGCGAACCGGAAGGGCCTGATCGAGGTCGCCGACAAGGGCACGATCTTCCTCGACGAAATCGGCGAGATGAGCCCGATGCTGCAGGTGAAGGTCCTGAGGGTCCTGCAGGAGCGGAAGTTCCGGCGGGTGGGGGGCACCGACGAGGTCGAGGCCGACATCCGCATCATCGCGGCCACCAACCGCGATCTCGGCAAGATGGTCGCGGACGGGCAGTTCCGGGAAGATCTCTACTACCGGATCAACGTGATTCCGGTCCGCCTGCCGGCCCTGCGCGAGCGCGCCGACGACATCCCGCTGCTCGCCGAGCACTTCGTGGCGAAGTTCGCGGCACAGATGAAGAAGAACGTGACCGGGATTTCGGGGGCCGCCCTGGCCCGCCTCACGGCCTACGCCTGGCCCGGCAACGTGCGCGAGCTCGAAAACGCCATGGAGCGCGCCGTCGCCCTCGAGCGGACGCCGTCCGTCCTCCCCGAGAGCCTTCCGGACTCGGTCCGGGGGCCCATTCCGGCCGTGACGGCTCTGGCGGCGCAGAGGACCACCTCGAACGACCTGCCCGAAACCGGCTTCGATCTGGAGCAGCACGTCCAGCATCTCGAGCGCGAGTACATCGCGGAAGCCCTCCGGCGGTCAGGGGGCGTGAAGGTCAAGGCGGCGGAGCTGCTGGGTATGAGCTTCCGGTCCTTCCGCTATTACATGAAGAAGTACAATCTGAAGTGACAATTTTTGTCGGCCGCCGCGGTCCCGAATTGTCAGGCGGCCGTTAAGTGTCAGGCTCCTCGCCTCTCACCGGCGGGGATGAATGTCAGTAAGTCTAATCACAACAATAAGTTAATTGATTTACCGACGGGCCGAAGCTCGACGGCATCGCCGTTGCTCTTCCTGGGACCGACACGGTTTAAAGCAACCGAAACTTTCCGATAACAGTCGTGTTACACACAGGAGCAGCTGAGGTTCATCATGCGCAATCAGAAGGGTTTCACACTTATCGAACTGCTGATCGTCGTCGCGATCATCGGGATCATCGCCGCCATTGCGGTGCCGGGACTTCTCCGCGCCCGTATTTCCGGCAACGAGGCGTCAGCCATCGGATCCCTTCGCGCGGTGAGCAGCGCTCAGTCCACGTTCTCGGCGAGCTGCGGCAACGGGCAGTACGCGTTGACGCTCGACGTCCTGGGCAGCGGCCCGGGAGGCGGCTCGGCATTCATCAGCCCGGATCTCGGCGCGGCGGCGACGGCGACCAAGAGCGGCTACGTCGGTGTCGATGACGGGCGCGGGCGGCGGCAGCGGGACGGCGTGCAACGGGTCCGGCAGCCTTTCGACCGGCTACCATGCGTGGGCGGATCCGGTGTCGACGTCGACGGGCACGCGCTACTTCGGCACGAACACCACCGGGACGATCTGGCAGTCCAACACGGCCTCGCTCAGCGGCATGTCGCGACAGCGCGACGCCTTCCGGCGCCAGCGCCATCCAGTAACGGCGCAACGCACGCTTTTATCGAACGGGGGTGTCCGGCTGCGAGGGACACCCCCTTTTTCTTTGCACTGACGCTTTTCGCCCATTCCGTCAACGCATGTTTCCTTTCGTGACACCCCCAACGGCTCCGGCGTGACCACGTCGAACGCCCCTCGACCGCTAAATGCATGGGGTAGAAGCCTTTCGGCCGACCGCGTCGTCATAACCCTGAGTGGCATTTCCGTTGCTCTAGCCCGGGAACGCAGTCCAACGACGAAACGAGGCACGGCAGGGGCGATTGACGCCCTTTGTCATACCGGGTCTGCCGAGGAGTTTCTGTTATGAAGGCTCGGAATCAGAGAGGGTTCACCCTGATCGAGCTGCTGATCGTGGTCGCGATCATCGGCATCATCGCCGCCATTGCGGTCCCAGGGCTGCTTCGCGCCCGTATTTCCGGCAACGAGGCGTCGGCCATCGGATCCCTTCGCGCGGTGAGCAGCGCTCAGTCCACGTTCTCGGCCAGCTGCGGCAACGGGCAGTACGCGCATGACGCTCGATGTCCTGGGCAGCGGCCCGGGAGGCGGCTCGGCATTCATCAGCCCGGATCTTGGCGCGGCGGCGACGGCGACCAAGAGCGGCTACTCGGTGTCCATGACGGGCGCGGGCGGCGGCAGCGGGACGGCGTGCAACGGGTCCAGCAGCCTGTCGACCGGCTACCACGCGTGGGCGGATCCGGTGTCGACGTCGACGGGCACGCGCTACTTCGGCACGAACACCACCGGGACGATCTGGCAGTCCAACACGTCCTCGCTCAGCGGCATGACCGATACCGCCACGCCGTCGGGCGGTTCCGTCATCCAGTAAGCGTTGCCATCGGAAAGAAGGGATGCGCGGAGCATCCCTTCTTCTTTCGAGGTCAGCCAGCGCTTCGACATCAGAGGGTCTCGAGCTGGAGGCCCCTCGCTTCACGGCCGATACCTCCGCTGTGACGTCCACCCGCCCGGCGCCGGGGGCCCGCTACTGGCCGCTGGCCGCGCTCGCAGCCGCGACCATTCCCGTCGCGGGCATGTTCACGCTGAGCCGACTGTTTTTTCTGCGCGATCTCACGCTGGCCTTTCGATCCCGCTTCCTGTTCTTTCGTCACAGCGTGTTCTCGGGGACGTGTCCGCTGTGGGATCCCTATCCGGCCAACGGGCAGTCGGCGGTGAACGACGCGCTCTATCAGCTGTTTCATCTGCCATCGTTGCTCATTCGGCTGGCGTTGCCCGAAGTGCTCGCCTTCAACCTGTGGGTCGCGCTGCCGGTGCCGCTGGCCGCGTGGGGCGCGTACCGTGTTTCTCCGGCGTCACGTGTCGCCGCCGGCTGCCGCGTTTGGCGCCGTCGCGTTTGGCGCGGCCGGGCCGATGGTCTCGACGACGAACTTTCCGAACATGTCGTGGTCCGTGGCCGCGGTGCCGTACGTGTTCTGGGCGCTCGAGCGCGTGAAGGAGGCCCCGACGGCGCGTGAAGCGACGCTGCTGGCTGCGGTCGTCGGCTGTCAGGCGCTCGCGGGCGAACCCGTGACGTTGGCGGCCACGCTTGGTGATTGCCGCCGCCTATGTCGTTGTGCCTCGATCGCGGCTGGACGAAGCGTCGTGTGATCGTCACCTCGGCGATTGGGTTGACCGCCGGTGTTCTGCTGGCGGCGATTCAGTTCGTTCCGCTCGCGGCGGCCAGCCGCGAGTCGGTCAGCGGTCTCATGCGGACGCGATGACTTCTGGGCGTTTCATCCGTTGTCGCTCACCGAGCTGGTGGTCCCACACTTCTTCGGCGACTACTTCACGTCGCACCTTCGTCAGCTCGTGTGGATGGTGGCGCTCAACAGCCAACGCGAACCGTTCTACTACTCGATGTATATCGGCGTGCCGATCGCGCTGGCCGCAGGTGTCGCCGCGTTCTCGGGCCGGCGACACACGGTGTTCTGGACGATCGTGCTCGCCGGCTGCCTGCTCGGCTCGTTCGGTCCGTACACGCCCGTCTATCCCGCTCTGGAAACACTGGTTCCGCCACTCCGATCATTCCGTTTTCCGGTGAAATATCTGTCGCTGGGATCGTTCGGCCTGGCGGTGCTCGCCGGCTTCGCGATCCAGTGGCTGATCGATCGCGACGTTCCGCGACGGCCGCTGACGTGGGTTCTGGCCGCGGCGTGCACGCTGAGCGTCGTCACCTACGCGTTCGTCGCGTGGCTGCTGGCGGCCCCGGCAATCCCGCTGCACCTCGCATACCGCCTCGCAATCCGTATGCACGTGCCGTTTCCCTTGCAAGGTGCGGAGTATCTGATTTTCCGCGCGCGCCCGTTGCTGACGACGCTCTTCCTGAAGCTGGCGTGCTCGGCGTTTCTGTTGTGGATCGCGGCCTCGCAGCGACGCGAGCGTCGCACGGCGCTCATCGTCTTCGCGGCGTTTGCCGTCGGGGATCTGGTGCTGGCCAACTCCGGCGTGAATCCGACGCTCCCGGCCGACTGGGTCGCGAAGCCGGCATGGACGCGCGCAGCTCGATCCCGGGAGCGCACCAGCGCGTGTACATCGGCGGACGGCTCTTTGGCGAGATCGACTCGCGGGATATCGACGCGCCGAAGTATTCGACCGGCTTCGAGGAGCGAAGCGACATGGAGCGGCGCTACATCACCGTGAACGAGCTCATCTTTCACACGTCCGGGTGGCAGATTCGCGAGCCGGTGTCGTACGATCTGCCGGTGCTGTGGCCGATCGCGTACGCGCAGATGCTGACGCGGTTCCAGCAGGCCAATCGCGAGGAGCGGCTCAGGCTGGTGACGCGAAGCGGCGCGCGGTACGTCGTCCTGCCGACGCCGCCGTTTGAAGGCGCGACGCCTCTCGCGACGCTGCGAGGCGTGGAACAGCTCAAGCTGTACGACCTCAACCCGTCGGCCACCGCGCGCGTACGTCGTGGGCGATGCGCTGCTCGGACCCAACGTCACCTGGCAGGTCGAAGGTCTGTTCCAGGATCGCTTCGACCCGCGCCGCGGCGTGCTCACGAGCGATCCCCCACCCGCGCCGGTTGGACAGCCGGGCTCGGCCGTGCCTGCATCGGCGGTTCTCGTCGAAGACGGTCTGAACCGCGTGGTCGTTCGGGCCGGCCTGCCGTCCGGACGGATATCTTGCCTTGCTCGATTCCTACGATCCGGCGTGGAAGGTCGACGTCGACGGCCAGCCCGCGCCGCTGATGCGTGCGAACGGACTCTTTCGCGCGGTCCACCTGACGCGAGGCGAGCACACGGTCTCGTTCGCCTATCGTCCGCGCACGCTGCTGGTGGGCGCGGCCATCACCGTCGCCGCCGCACTTGCGCTCGCGCTCTGGTGCCTCATCGACCGATCGCTTCGTCCTCCACCGCGGGGTTCGGTCCCGGCGGCGTGATACTTCCCGTCATCCGTGACAGGCACCAGAACCAGCCGCATCCTGTGGACCACGGGCGTCTGTCTTGCTGGCGCTCACGCCGGTCCTCGGTCTCTTCACGCGATCCCGGATCTTTCTACGTGCGCGACCTCTCGTTCTTCTTCTGGTCGCGTCATCTCTGGCTACGCCACACGCTGGCGAGCGGCACCGCGCCATGGTGGGATCCGTATGTCGCGGGCGGACAAGTCGGCGATTGCGGATGCGCTCAATCAGATCTTGATGCCGATCACGCTCGCGATTCGGCTCCTGCCGTCCGACGTCGTGTCCTTCAATCTGTGGGTGGCGCTGCCGCTGCCGTTCGCCGCGCTCGGCATGTATCTGTTTCTCGAGCGGGCCGGCAAGCCGGCCTCGTCGGCTGCGCTCGGCGCCACGTCGTTCACGCTCGCAGGCGTGACGGTCTCGATGCTCAACACACCCAACCTCGCGTGGTGCGTTGCGGCCCTGCCCTGGGTGATGTGGACGACCGAGCGGCTGAGGCAGGCGCGCTCGGTGCGTCGCGCAGCCGCGCTTGCCGTGGCATTTGCGCTGCAGGCGCTCTCGGGCGAGCCGGTCACCGGCGCGGCGACAGCGGTCGTCGCGCTCGCGTACGCGGGTGCGCAGGCCCTGTCACCCCAGCGCCGCGGATCGAGAGCAACTGCGCGCGCGCGCCTCATCGATCTGTTGTGGGTGGCTGCCGCGCATCGGCCTCGGCGGACTCCTTGCGGCTGGACAGCTGGTTCCGACGTTCCTCGCCGGCGTGAGCGCGCACCGCGGCAGCCTGCCGTCGCCCGACTTCTGGTCCGTGCATCCCCTGACCATTGTCGAAGCCGTTGCGCCGCATCTGTTCGGCAACTACTACGATGCGTTCCTGGCCGACATCCCGTGGATGACGGTGCTCAACAGCGGTCGCGATCCATTCTTCTATTCGCTGTATGTGGGTCCGCTCGTTCTGCTGCTCGCGGCCACGGCGATCGTCCTTCGCCCGCGCCGATCCATGTTCTGGCTGATCGTGGCGCCTCGCTGTTCCTAGTTGCGAGCTTCGGCGGGTACACGCCGATCTATCCGTTTGCGCGCAGGATCCTGACGCCGCTGGCCTACTTTCGATTCCCGGTCAAGTACCTCACGATCAGTGTGTTCGCCTGCGCGGTGCTGGTAGCCGAGGGATGGGAGATCGTCCAACAGCCCTCATCTGACCTCCGCCATCTGTCAGCGGATCGCGCTGATGCGCGTCGCGCGCGCGGCCGGTCTCGTCGCGCTCGGGCTGACGGTGCTCGGTCCTGGTCGCCGCGTTCGTCCATCACTGGTCGTGGAATCGGGCGTACTCGCTTGCGGTCTGGCTGAAGATCACTCGACCCGACACGGCAGCCGATTTCCTCTTGCGTCTCGGGCCGCCGCTGTTCGGCCGTGCGGCGGGCTTGCTGTTCGCTGGCGCGGCGCTGCTGGCCGTCGCCTCGTCGAGTGGTCCCGCGCGCGCGTCCCGCCGCCTATCTGCTGTTCATGGCGGTCTGCGCCGATCTCGCCATCACGAACGCGGGCCTGAACCTGACGAGCGAGGTCGCAAAGCTGACGCCCCCCGACGTGGTACCTGCGCCTCAGCTCGGCTGAGCGGCTCTACATCGGCGGGCGGGTGCGCGGGTTCATGAACACGGCAGACAGGGACGCCGCGCAATCGTGGAAGGTTCCTGCCGAGAACACAGCCGTGGAGGGGCGCATGGAGCTCAACGCCGAGCTGCCGATGGCCCCGTCCGGGTGGCGCGTCCGCGAGGCGCTCTCGTACGATCTACCAGTGCTCTGGCCATCCGAGTATGAAGCGGTCGTGCGCGCGTTCGAACATGCCGGGCGCGAGCAGCGCACAGCGTTCCTGCGGCGCAGCGGCGTGCGATGGTGTGTGCTGCCGTCGCCGTCAGAACAGCCGCTCGCAGAGGTCTCGCACTGGGAAGGGATGAAGCTCGTCGAGTGCGACCCATCCGCGACCCGGGTGTTCGTGACGACGACTGGCCGGATCGGCGCCGATCCCAACTGGCAACGTGCCGCACTGTTCGACACCGCCTCAGGTGACTCCGAGCTCCGCTTGCGCGTGGCTGCCGGACGTTGCTGGAATCGGCGGCGCCCCAGCGCCGGCAGATGCACGGATCATCGAGGACGGCGCCAACGATGTCACGCTCGAAGCCGCGCTGCCGGCTGAAGGCTTCGTCGTGCTTCGGGACTCGTTCGACCCGTCCTGGCGCGCGACGGTCGATGGAGCACCGGCACAGGTGGTCCGCGCGAATGGCCTGTATCGCGCGGTCAGAATTCCGGCCGGTCGTCACGTGATACGGTTTCGATACCGGCCACTGGCGCTCGGCGTGGGTCTAACGATCTCAGGAATGACCGCGCTCGCACTCGGGATCGTCTGCACCGTCTTTCCCCGGAGGACGACACGAACGGGGACGTTCGATTCGTCGTCGGACGCGCGCGGCTTCACGCTCGTCGAGCTGATGATCGTCATGGCGATCATCGGGATCATTCTGGCGATCGCGTTCGCGCGCTATCAGGGCATGCAGGCCCGCGGTAACGAATCGTCCGCGGTGGGATCGATGTGGTCCATCGCGGCCGCACAGTGGAGCTTTGCGCAAACCTGCGGGAGTCAGAAGTACGCGCCGTCGCTCGTGGCGTTGGGGCAGCCCGCCCGGGCCACCGACGCGGCATTTCTCAGCCCCGATCTGACCTCTGCCGAGACCGTCGAAAAATCCGGGTATCTGTTTCAGATCACGGCCAAGCCCGTCGACCTGCAGGAGACCGCGTGCAATGGCGCTCAACTGGCTGCGGGGTATGCTGCGACCGCCGATCCGTCCGCGCCCGGCAGAACCGGCAACCGGTTTTTCGGCATCAACGTCGACCGGGTGCTGTTCGAGGACGCGCAGACCTTCAAGGAGAACATGCCCGAGAGCGGAGCGCCCGGACACGGCGCCGAAGTGAGGTAAACTGACACCATCCAATGACCGCAGCGTCGCGCAAGTGGCTCGTGGCGTTCGCCTTGCTGGGGCTGGCCGCCTCCACCGCCTCGACGTACGTTCATTACAATCTGATCAGGAATCCAGACTACCGCAGCTTTTGCGACATCACCTCGACGGTGTCGTGCACGCAGGCGTATCTGAGCCGGTACGGGTCGATCGGCGGCGTCCCTGTCGCGGTCGGCGGCGTGCTGTTCTTCGGCTTCGTCCTGCTCCTGGTGTGGGGCAGCCGCCGCCAGAGTCGAATCGAGGACAGCGGCCCCGCGTACCTGTTTGCGGCGTCGACGCTGGCGCTCGCGGTCGTGCTGTACCTGGCCTACGCGTCGTTTTTCGTGCTGAAGGAAGTCTGTCCGCTGTGTGTGACGACGTACATCGCGGTCATCGGTGTCTTCGTGATCTCCGGAGGAGCGAGCTCAGTTCCCATGTCCAGTCTGCCTCGCCGCGCCGTTCGTGACATCCGCGTGCTGGTGACGACCCCGGTGGCGCTTTTCGTTGCGCTCGTCTTCGTGACGGGCGCGGCGTCGGCCGTCGAATTCTTCCCGAAGGACGGCGGCCGACAGGCGGCGCAGGCGCAGGCGCCAGCCGCCGCCTTGAATCAGGATCAGCGGAGCGAATTCGAGCGCTGGTGGGATCAGCAGGAACGCGTCGAGGTGCCGTTTGCGAATGACGGGGCCAAGGTGCTCGTCGTGAAGTTCAACGACTACCAGTGTCCGCCCTGCCGTCAGACGTATTTCGCGTACGAGCCGATCCTCGCCAAGTACAAGGATCGGCCGAAGGACCTGAAATATCTGCTCCGGCATTTCCCGCTCGACCCGAAGTGCAACAACGGCGTTCCGCAGTTGGTGCACGCGGCGGCCTGCGATGCCGCGGCCGCAGCGGTGATGGCCGGGCCGAAGGGGACGTTCGACAAGCTCACCGACTGGTTCTTCGTGCACCAGGACGAGTTGAGCCCCGCCACGGTCCGCCAGGCCGCCAAGGACGTCGGCGGGATCTCGGACTTCGACGCGGGGTACGACAAGGCGCTCCAGGAAGTGAAGACCGAGGCGTCGGTCGGCGCCGTGCTTGGCGTCACCTCGACGCCGACGTTCTTCGTCAACGGACGCCGCCTCAAAGGCGGACTGCCTCCCCAGTACCTGGAGGCCGCAATCGAGCTTGAACTGAAGCGCGCCAAGTAACGGCTACGATCCCCCATCAATCGTGCAGGCCGCGATTCGCACGCACAACCTTACCAAGGACTACCAGGTCGGTTTCTGGAGGCCTCGCCCCTACCGCGCACTCGACGCGCTCTCGATCGAGGTCGCGCCCGGTGATGTGTTCGGATTCCTGGGCCCCAACGGTGCCGGCAAGACGACGACGCTGAAGCTGCTGATGCAGCTCGTGTTTCCCACGAGCGGCGACGCCGAGATCCTCGGACGACCTGTTGGCGACGTCGCGGTCCGCCGCCGCATCGGCTACCTTCCCGAGAACCCGTATTTCTACGATCATCTGACGGCCGAGGAGCTGCTCACGTACTACGCGAGCCTGTTCGGCATGGCGAGCGCCGATCGACAGCGGCGCGTGACCGCGATGCTCGATCGCCTGGGCATCGGCGCCGAACGGCGCCTGCAGCTTCGCAAGTTCTCGAAAGGCATGCTCCAGCGCGTGGGCCTCGCCCAGGCGCTGCTCAACGATCCCGAGGTCATCTTCCTGGACGAGCCGATGTCGGGACTCGACCCCTTGGGCCGGCGCGACGTGCGCGCGCTGATGCTCGAGCTGCGCGACCAGGGGCGGACGATTTTCTTCAGCTCGCACATCCTCTCCGATGCGGAAACACTCTGCAGTCAGGTCGCCATCGTCGCCAAGGGCCGCCTGGCCGGCAGCGGCCGATTGGCTGATTTTCGAGAGTTCGCGGTTCAGGGATGGGAGCTCGTCGTATCGGGCGTGTCGGCCGCGACGCTCGATCGGGTGCGGCCGCGCGTGCGACGGGTGACGCCGATTACCGGTGATCGCTTCGCGATCGATCTCGCGGCGGATGCGCGTCCGGAGCAGCTGCTCGACGGAGCTGACGGCCGCGGGCGCCACGCTCGTGTCGTTGAACCCGCTGCGGGAGACGCTCGAAGACCTGTTCATCCGGCGCGTTGCCGCCGTTGGCGAAGGCGCACGGCGAGGAGAGCGGGCATGCGCGCCGTTAGGTGCGTCGCGGCTGCGGTGTTTCGCGAATCGGTCCGCGACCGCGTCTTCTACAACCTGGTGCTGTTCGCGGTCCTGCTCGTCGGCGCGTCCATCCTCATCGGCCAGCTCACCGCCGGACAGGACGTCAAGATCATCAAGGACCTCGGGCTCGCGGCCACCTCGATTTTCGGGTTGTTCCTGGCCATCTTCGTCGGCATCAACCTCGTCTCGAAGGAGGTCGATCGCCGCAGCATCTATCCGCTGCTCGCAAAACCTGTGCGGCGGTCCGAGCTCATCGTCGGAAAGTTCTTCGGCCTGTTGCTGACGCTCCTCGTGAACGTGATCGTCATGACGATTGCGCTCTACGCCGTGCTCGCGTACCTCTCGCACGGCGTGCCAGAGGCGGTGCAGCAGGCGTGGGATGCTCCGGCGCTCGACCCGGCGTTGCTCAAAGCCATAGCGCTGATTTACCTCGACCTCTCCACCGTGACGGCGCTCGCGGTCTTCTTCTCGAGCTACTCGAGCCCGATCCTCTCGGCGGTGTTCACGCTCGCCGTCTATGTCGTCGGACAGTTCAACACGGATCTGAAGGAGTTCGATCAGATCGTCAGCTCGCCTGTGGCGATCGCCATTGGTAAGGCGTGCTACTACGTGCTGCCCGACTTCTCGAGGTTCGACGTCAAGCTCGCGGTCGTGCATGGCCTTCCGGTCACCGGCGGGTACATGCTCGCGACGACGGCGTATGCGACGGCCTACATCGCCGCGCTGCTGTTCGGCGCCATGGTGATCTTCTCGAGAAGGGATTTCAAGTGACGCGCGCCCTGGCCGCCGCCGGCTCGGTGCTGTGCCTCTCGGCCGCGGTCGTTCTCCATGCCGCGCAGGATCGGCGGTTTCCTGCGCCAGCCGTGGATCGGCCGGAGCTGTTGTACGTCCGCTCGGGCGCGACGATGAAGCGGATGGCGCTCGACTACGATGGCGCCGTCGCGGACCTCTACTGGATACGCGCGCTTCAACATTTCGGCCGCGAGCGTCTCGCCCCGCCAGAGCACCAACGAACGTATGCGCTGCTGTATCCGCTGCTGGATCTGACGACCACGCTGGATCCCTACTTCACCATCGCGTATCGCTTCGGCGCGATCTTCCTGGGCGAGGCCTATCCAGGTGGTCCGGGACGCCCCGATCTCGCCATCGCGCTCCTGAAGAAGGGCCTGGCGACGCAGCCACAGAAGTGGCAGTACATGCAGGACCTCGGGTTCGTCTACTACTGGCACCTGCAGGACTATCCCACGGCCGCCTCCTGGTTTCAGCACGCGGCCGCGATCCCGGGCGCGCCCACGTGGATGTCGCCGCTTGCCGCGGTCACGCTCGCGGAGGGCGGCAGGAGGAGCGCGTCGCGCGAGCTCTGGGAGCAGATCTCGAAGTCCGAGGAGCCGTGGCTCCGCGATTCGGCCATCCAGCGGCTGCTGCAGCTCGACGCGATGGACGCGATGGACGCCCTCGACGCGCGCGTGCGCGACTATCGACTGAAGCATCCCGGCGCTCCGCTGTCGTGGGACGCCTTGCGTGCCGCAGGATACGTCCGCGGTGTTCCGCTCGACCCGACGAACACGCCGTACGTCTTCACGCCGGCCGGTCGGGTGACGATCTCCCGCGAGTCCAAGCTGTGGCCGCTGCCAGGCCAGTCCGCGAGCCCGGCTCAGTGACGATGCCGATCGTCGCGGACGTCGTCGTCGCCGCGCTGGGCCTCATCGTCGGCAGCTTTCTCAATGTCTGCATCTACCGCCTTCCCCGGCGCGAGTCCGTCGTGTGGCCCGGATCGCGCTGCGGGTCCTGCGATCGGCCGCTCGCGTGGTACGAGAACGTGCCGCTCGTCAGCTACGCGGTGCTCCGCGGACGCTGTCGAACGTGCGGCAGCCACATTTCGCTTCGCTACCCGATCATCGAGGCGATCACGATGGTCGTGTTCCTGCTGCACTGGCACGTCTGGGGACTGCAGCCGATCCTCCTGCCGCGGCTGCTCTTCGCGTGTGCGCTGATCGTGCTGTTCGCGATCGACCTCGAGCATCAGATTCTGCCGAACGTCATCACGCTGCCCGGCATCGTCATCGGCCTGCTCTTCAGCGTCTTCCTGCCGCCCGGCCTGTGGGCGGCGTTGGCCGGCGCGGCATTTGGCGGCGGCATCCTCTGGCTGATCGCCGAGGTCTGGATGCGCCTTCGTGGGGTCGAGGCGATGGGCTTTGGCGACGTGAAGATGCTGGCCATGATTGGCGCATTTCTCGGCCTGAAGGCCGTCATCCTGACGTTCGTCCTCTCGTCACTCATCGGCGGCGTCGTCGGCGCCGTGCTCATCGCGTCGCGTCGGGGCCGTCTCTCGAGCGCCGTCCCATTCGGGACGATGCTGGCCGCCGCGGCACTCGTCGCCAGCCTGCAGGGTGACGAGATCGTCCGCTGGTATCTCTCGATGTACGGCTGGTAGCGGCTGTCGCGGGGTTGCGCGAAATTGTAAGGGCAGTGATCTGTTACGGCACACCCCTCCGTTCGGCGCGCATTACAAAGTGCGTCAAAAATCACACTAATTAACTGATCGCACGGGACTTCCGCTCAAGGAACACTCCTTGCTCAGTTGTGGGCAGATGTCCACAAACCGGGGTGTGAATCGCGGCTTCACGCTGATCGAGCTCGTGCTGACGATGGCTGTCGCAGCCACGCTCCTCGCGATCGCGGTGCCGGCGGTCAACGCCGTCAGTGACGCCACGAAGTTGAGCGCGGCGGCCCAGCAGCTCGAGCGCGAGATTCAGACGGCGCGGATGAAAGCTGTCGCGAACAACACGCCGCTGCGCCTGCGAACCAACTGTCCCTCGGCCGGCTCGTTTCGCATCGTCGAGATGCTCGGCACGGCGAGCGACACGCCGACGACGCGCTGCAGTGCGACGACGTATCCGTGGCCCGCTGCGGACAACGACCTGTCAACCGCGCCGAATTTCGATGGCCCCGTTCGCCAGTTGCTGAACGGCGCGACGATGGGGACGGCCAGCATCGAGTTTCGTCCGGACGGCACCGCGTGGGATACCTCGTCGGGCACCGCGGTCACCATTACCACGCCGATCACGATTACGGTCACCCGGAAGGGCTCGACCAAATCCATCACGGTGAACAACCTTGGCAAGATCCTGCTCCAGTGAGCGCGGCTTCACGCTGGCCGAAGTTGCCGTGGCGACCGGCATGCTGGCGCTCGTGTCGCTGAGCGTCGCGCAGATGTTCGCCCTGGCGACGGAACGGAACCTGACGGCCAAGCAGCAGGTCTCCACGACCGCGATGGCGACCCAGAAGATGGAGCAGCTGCGCGGGCTGACGTTCTCGTACGACGCCTCGGGGTTGGGGCTGCCGGTCACCGACACGACGACGAATCTGGCGCTGTGCACGGCGGACGCCACCGGACAGGGATTGAACCCGTCGCCGTCGGACGCTCTCGAAGAGAACCGCGCGGGCTTCGTGGACTACCTTGACGCGCGCGGCAATTGCGTCGGCACCGGCACGACGCCGCCCGCTGGATCGGTCTTCACGCGTCGGTGGTCGATCCGGCCGCTGCCCACGAACCCGAACAACACCATCATCCTGACCGTGCTCGTCACGCCGTCCGGGAAAGAGGAGCAGCGCGTGCGCACCGCGAACCCGCGCACACGTCAGGTCCAGGATGCGCTGCTGCTGACAGTACGAACGAGGAAAGCGCCATGACGAGGACGATGACGTCCAGCAGCCGCGGGTACACGCTCGTCGAGCTCCTCGTGTCGATGGGGATCATGGTTGTCGTGACGGGCGCGATCTTTCAGCTGATCAACCCGTCGCAGGCGACCGCGCAGATCCAGCCGGAAGTGCAGGACATGCAGCAGCGCATGCGCGTCGCCACCGACACGATGTTCAAGGACGTCGTGATGGCGGGGGCGGGTCCGTATCAGGGTCCGGTGACCGGTTCGCTCAACAACTTCTTCGCGGCGATCATTCCGCGACGGATCGGGTTCCTGAACCCGGATCCCTATCAGAGCGCCCGGACGGACGCGATCTCACTGACCTACATCCCGAACTGGTACTCGCAGACGACGATCAGTCAGTCGATGCCGATCAGCTCGACGGAGCTCAAGGTGAACGACCAGCCGAACTGCCCGCACGGGCAGGAGCTGTGCGGATTCAAGGAAGGGGAAGTGGTCCTGATTTTCGACAACAGCGGCCACTTCGACACGTTCACGATCACCAACGTACAGGACTCCGCCGCCCACCTGCAGCATCGCGGGCAGGACTTGAGCTACGGCTACGACACAGGCGCGTCGGTTATGCAGGCCGAGAGCCACACCTACTATCTGGACACCACGACCCAAAAGCTGATGCAGTACAACGGCGGCACCGATGCGCCGCAGCCCGTCGTCGATAACGTCGTCGGCCTGCGCTTCGACTACTATGGCGATCCCGCTCCACCGGTACAGCCCAAGCCGGCGCTCGGGAACTCGAACTGCCTCTACGACGCGGCCGGGACTCACGTCAGTGGCATGACGACGCTGACGACCGGTGGCGGATCTCTGGCCCCGCTTCCGATCTCGATGTTCACCGATGGTCCGTGGTGCGGTGGCGGATCGAACCTCTTCGATGCCGATCTCTATCGCGTCCGGAAAGTGAAGATTACGGTGCGCGTGCAGACGCCCAATGCGATGTTCCGTGGGCAGAATACCGCGCTGTTCCAGAATCCGGGCACGGCGAAGAGCGGTCAGAAGTTCATTCCGGATCTCGTGACGGCCATCGAGGTCTCTCCGCGCAACTTGAACCTGAGCCGCTGATCATGACCATTCAGAGCCAGACGTCGCGTGCGCGGAGCGAGCGAGGGTCCGCCCTCATCATCGCCCTGCTGGCGACGATGCTGCTGACGGCGCTCGGGCTCACGCTCGTGCTGATGAGCAACACGGAGACGGCGATCTCCGCGAACTACCGCAACAGTCAGGAAACGCTCTACGCCGCCGACGCCGCGGTCGAGCGCGTCGTGCAGGATCTGCTGCTCATTCCGCGGTGGAACGACGTGCTCACCGGCGATGCCGAGCGTCGCGCCCGCCTGCACGGGAGTCACCGGCTTCCTGCCGAAGTCGACGACGACGTCCGCCTTCGTGGATGCCTCCACGACGGTGGCGCTTCCGAGCTCGACGCAGCAGATCAACCTGCTGTCGGCGACCTGCAACATGCAGAGAGCGACCAACAACCTGGACCTGTGGGGTCCCGACGATCCGGCGTGGCGGCTGTTCGCCTGGGGCCGGATCGACAGCATTCTGCCGGACGATCGGGTCGACAGCACGGGCTACGTTGCCGTCTGGATCGCCGATGACCCGGCGGACGGCGATGGCGATCCGAGCGTGGACACCAATGGCACCTTGACGCTGCACGCCGAGGCCTACG
This sequence comes from uncultured Acidobacteriota bacterium, assembly GCA_963786615.1. Lineage (GTDB taxonomy): Bacteria > Acidobacteriota > Vicinamibacteria > Vicinamibacterales > 2-12-FULL-66-21 > CAWAZT01. Next base: position 185,444 of record CAWAZT010000015.1, on the reverse strand, counting down.
GCCCGTCGGGAACACGCAAGGTGATCGAGGTCACTGTGGCGCGGACGGCGAGCACCGAAATCGAGCGCGGCCAGATCGCGCAGCGCGGCCAGGACGAGTTGAACCAGCGCGCGCGCAAGGCGGCGGTGCAGCAGACGGGCAAGGCGCTCACCAACATGAAGATGAACGTCACGACTGGAACGCTGCAATGACAAGACAGACACGTACGGCGCTGCTGGCGGCCGCGGCGGTGCTCGGCTGGTCGATCACGGCCTTCGCGCAGCTCGATCCGCTCACGCTGATCAAGCGGGTGCCCCCGACGGTCATCATCGTGGTCGACACGTCGCTGGAGATGCTGCAGGACGGCAACGGCAAGTTCTACGATCCGGGCTTCTATTCACGGACCGCCGATCCATCGGTGTCGACAGCCTTGAGCGTGCCGGCAGCGGCCGTGACGTACCGCCGGATCTTCGAGGGGTTCACATACAGCGCGACCGGCAAATACCAGACTACGAAGATCACGGCAGTGGCGGCCACGTGGGATCCGTCGAACCCGGCGACGGCGAACTCGCCGAACGACTACGCCGTGTACTTCGCGCCCACGCGGTATCAGATTGCGAAGGATGGCATCGCGCAGGCAGTCGGGGAGAACAACAGCGCCATCGCACGGTGGGGTCTCGTCCGACTGCGGCAAAAGAGCCCGGCCTGGCGGTCGACACCCGGCGCCAGCGGCCCCAGTCTGGGCAGCAACGATTGTGACAAGCCGGTCGCCGACACCTTTGCCCTGCAGCTGTCAGCCGGCGACACCACGCCCTGCAACGCCGGCGGCCTGGGCAAGTACGCGACCTACGCGCCCAAAGTGAACAACGGCGGCGCCTCGGACGCGAGCTACGCCCAGACGTCGGCCCCGGCCGGCACGGTGATGGTCACGCCAGCGGCGAACACGGCCAGCTCCGTCGTCACGCTCGTGAATCGTGTCGCTGGCGATCCGGCGGGCCTCATTCCGGCAGGCGTGGGCGGGGTCGCGGGCGGTGTCCAGTACGCCGACCGGCCTCTCAGCTACGCCCTCGACGACGCGAAGGCGGCGGCGATCGCATCGATCAACGCAGACGCGGCAGCCACGAGATCCTGCCGCAACGTGATCGTCGTGTTGATCACGGGCGGCAAGGACTCCGGTGACGCGACGTACACGAGCGCGAACAACGTCGCCACCCGCGCATCGCAGTTCACGTCCATCAGCGCGACCGGCGTGACGGGCAAGCACGTGCCGATCCACGTGATCGGGATCAAGGTGCCCTCGGCGGAGGAATCGCAGCTTCAGAGTGTGGCCACCAACAGCGGCGGCGTGTACCACAACGTGACCACCAAGGCCGACCTGACAGCCTGGATCAACTACGCGGTGCAGGCGGGCTATGCGCGGAGCGCCGACGTGAACGCGGCCAAGCCGAGCGAGTTCACCGCGGTGAGCCCGGTTGTCGGCACCGTGAACCTGACGGGCGCAGAGGACGCGACGGGTGCGGCGCTGCCGAACGACGTGGTGCACCTGGGCGGCTCGTCGTCGGCCGCCATCCTCCCGCAGCGCAGCAACGTGATGCTGACAGGCAACTTCGAGCTGCCGGGATTCTACGGCCGCCTGCGCGCGTTCCGCGTCTTCAAGCCGGTCGCCGACTCGACGCAGCCCAGTGGCTATAAGTTCACCAAGGACGGCACACGGCTCTGGCCCGACCTCGACGGCCGGCCATCGCTCGCCGGGCAGGCGCGCACGCCGGCGGATCCGAACACCCGCAACATCTACACCTATGTTCCCGACGGCAGCGGCGGCGGATCGATGGTGGCGTTCACGACCGCGAACGCGTCGACGCTGGCCACGCATCTGAATGTGTCGGCGGCCGAGGCGACCACGCTGATCACCCTCGTTCGCGCGCAGCCCCTGGGAGCGATCATCGGATCCACGCCTGCGATGATGGACACGCCGTCGCTGGATCCGCCGCCCGACGACGACTATGGCCGCACGGATGCGACGGGCACGTTCGCCGGAGACCACGCCAATCGCCGCGCGCTCATTTTCGTGGGTGCCAACGACGGCATGATGCACGCGATCGATGCGCGCACCGGCTACGAGGTCTGGGCCTTCATCCCGTACAACCTGCTGCCGAAGCTTCGCACGCTCTCGGACGGCCAGCCCGTGGAGCAGTTCGAGTACTTCGTCGACAGCTCGCCGAAGCTCGCCGAGGTGAAGCTGGACCCGACCAACTCGAATCCGGCGCTGCGCTGGCGCAGCCTGCTGCTGTTCGGCGAGGGTCCCGGCGGGACGTTCTATCAGTGCTTCGACGTTACTGAGGCGGGCATGGGCGTCGATCCGGCGTTGGACGGTCTCACCGCCGTCACCAGTCTGCTGCAGACGTTCGACACGGCCGGCGAGTCGATCGGCTTCAAGTGGGCCTTCCCGAACTACAACCACTTCGATCCGACGTTCAAGCAGACGTTCACGCTGGCCGACGGCACCGCCGGCGGGAAACTGACGCTCTGGGGCGACGTCAACGCCTCGGCCACGTATGCAGAGAAGACCGTGGGCTTCACCTGGTCCGACCCGGCGATCGGCCCGCTGAACGTGGCGCGAACCGTGAACGCCGTGGTCGTCGGGTCCGGGTATTTCCCGGATATCGAGACGCTCATTCCCAACCGTGGGGTATCCGGACCGAAAGCCGGAGCCACGCTTTATCTAATCAATGCGAACACCGGGGTGCTGGTTGGAAATCCGACCGGCGCGAGTTGCGCGACCACGCCGACGTCCGGGACCGGCTGTCTGTCCGTGGGCGACGTGTCGAACTCGCGCAAGAACGCGCTCCAGGCGGACCCGACGGCGGCCGGCCAGAGCGGCTCGCCGGTGATCGCCAAGGCCTACCTCGGCGACATCGACGGGAAGTACTGGCGCTTCAACTTCACGTCGGCTGGCGCGCTCACGGCCTCGCTGATGCTCGACACGGCCTCGCCGATCTATGGCTCGTCTGCGTTGAATAACATCATCAACACCACAGACGTCTACATGTTCTTTGCCACGGGCAGCGATATGCTGCCGCCGACGACCGCGGGGGGGACAGGGACTTTCAAGTTGTACGGCTTGAAGGACAACGATCCCGCATCGGGCGCCACGACGAAGTTCGCGATCAGCCTTGCGACGGTGTCCAACACCGGAGGCCTGGTCAGCGGCGAGCGCGTGTCGGCCTCGCCATCGATCGCCGGCGACATCGTGTTCTTCACGACCACGACCGAAACCGCGACCACGCCGTGCGCCGAGTACACCTCGAGCTTGCGCGCCCTGACGTTCACCGGCACGGCCGCCTACGACGCGAACGGCAACGGGAAGATCGACAACAACGAGACGAACGTTGCGATGACCATGACGGGCCGGGCGACGGCGCCCTTTATCGTGGACCAGCATCTGTACGTCGGGACCGTGGATTCCACGGGGACCAACGTGCAGGCTTTCGGCGACGCCCAGGACTTCAACAACGGTGTCGGCCAGGTTGGCGTCCGCATCCTCTCATGGCGCGAGATCCGCTGACGCTGGACGCCGTCGTCTGCGCCTCGTGCGGGACGAGGTTCAAGCGCGATCGGGATCGCTGCCCGAGATGCCGCGCGCGGCTGGCCGTTGTCGATCCGGCGGCAGTGGCCGCGTCGAGCCGTCGGCTCGCGCGCATCGGCGCGAGCGTGATGGTCGTGGGACTGATGGGCATCGCAGGCGTGGGGCTGCTGGCGCCCGAAGCCAAGACGTCGGTGCCGACCGGACCGGTCGTCGATCCGCTCGCCGCGCGACGGGCCGCCGCGCATTCTCCTGACGTCGCGCCTGTGCCGGCACCGGCAGAGCGGCCGTTCATGGATCCCGCCGGCGCGGCGCACGAATCGTACCAGGCCGGAGACTTCGGGTCGGCGCTGAAGCACTATCAGGAAGCGGTCGCTCGAAATCCCCAGGATCCGGAGGCGTTGAGCAACCTTGGACAGGTGCTCGTGCGCCTGGGGCGCGTGGCGGAGGCGCTGCCGTACTTCAGCAAGGCGATTGAGCTCAACCCGGATCGATGGACGTATCAGTTCAATCGCGCGCGCGCGGAGGGTCTGCTGGAACATTGGACCGAGTGCATTGCCGGCTACCGGCGCGCCCAGCAGCTCTTCCCAAATGACTATGCGACCGCCTACAACCTCGCGCTGGCGCTGCATCGCTCGGGAGACGACGAGGGCGCAGTCGGTGAGTTCGAGAAAGCGATCGCGCTGGCGCCGGAAGACGGGACGTTCCACCGGGCGCTCGGGATCAGCCTCGAGCGGCTGAATCGCAAATCCGAGGCTGCCGCGGCGTATGCCGACTACCTGAAGCTGTCGCCAGATGCCTCGGACGCCGAAAAAGTCCGTGAACGAATTGCCGTGCTGACGTCGGCCGCCGGGAGCGCGGCGGCGCCGGTCAAGCCAACGGAGCCCCGCGACTAATCGCACTATCGGAGACGTGGTATGCGCATCACGATTCGCACTTGTTGGGCCGTGCTCACTCTCGCGCTTCTCGCGCCAGTCGGTCAGGCCACCGCGCAGACGTTCGACGAGATCGCGCGCAAGGCAGCCGAGCGGCGGAAGACGGCCGAAGCCAAGCCTGATCCTCCGAAGGTGTACACCAACGACGATTTGAAACCGGCGAGCGCGCCGCCTTCCGCTGCGCCGGCGACTCCGGCTTCCGCGCCCGCCGCCACGGGCCAGGCCGACAAGCCCGCGGAGGCCCAGAAGGCCCCCGAGCAGGAGAAGGGGGAGGAGTATTGGCGGACGCGCATGGCGCAGGCCCGCGAGGATCTGCGGCGGAACGAGCTCTTTCGCGAGGCGCTGCAGACCAGGGTCAATTCGCTCTCGAACGACTTCGCCGCGCGCGACGATCCCGGACAGCGCGCCCAGATTGCCTCGGATCGTCAGACTGCCGTCGCCGAGCTGGCGCGCGTGAACGCCGAGATCGAGCAGACCAAAAAGAAAATCACTGATGCCGAAGAGGAGGCACGCCAGGCGGGTGTCCCGCCCGGTTGGCTGCGCTGATCCAGCACGCTCACCCGTCCGCGCCCAACGGCGCTCGCAACGTGAACCTCCCAGGCGTCGTATGATGCGAAGCGTGGCCACGATGTTCGCGCGCCTCATGACCCGCTCCGGCATCCTTCTTCTCGGCCTCACGGCGATCGTGGCGGTCATGGTCGCCGTGATCGCCTTCGCCGTTCTGCGCTTCTTCGCCGCCGCCCGCGCGTTCTCGCGCCGCAATCGCGAGGACGGCAACGAGACAGCCTTCATGGCGGGCGCAATGGAGGAGGCGGTCCAGCACCTGCGCGTGCAGGAGCGCGCGATGAAGGCGCGCGCGGAAGCGTCCGAGCGCCTGAGCAGCGAGATCATCGCGAGCATGACGTCCGGACTGCTGGTGGTGGGTGAGGATCGCCAGGTCCGGAGCCTCAATCCGGCGGGACGGCGGATGCTGGCCGTGTCGCCCGAGGACACCGCCGGCGACTTCCGTCACGTGCTCGGTCACGCCGCCCCTCTCGCCGACGTCGTCGATGAATGCCTGCAGACGGCGCAACCCGTTCTGCGCCGGGCCGTCAAGTTGCCACAGGGTGGAGGCGCCTCGCACCTGGGGATAACGGTGTCGCCGATTCGCGACGAGGCCGGACATAGCCACGGCGCGATTTGCCTGTTCAGCGACCTGAGCGAGATCGCGGACCTCGAGGATCAACTGCGCCTGAAGGACAGCCTCGCGCGTCTCGGCGAGATGACCGCGGGCATCGCTCACGAGTTCCGCAACGGCCTCGCCACGATTCACGGCTACGCCCGACTGCTCGATCTCGAGCGGCTTCCCCCGGAATTCCAGCAGTATGTGCAGGGCATTCGTGACGAAACCGAAGCCCTTGGCCAGGTGGTCACCAACTTCCTGAACTTCGCCAAACCGACGCAGCTGGCGCTCGCCCGTGTCGACATGGCCAACCTCGCCGAACGGGCCGCGGACGAAATCAGGGCGGACGCGCTGGCGCGATCCGGCTCGGTCTCGGTCGGCGGAGAGTTCGGAGCCGTCGAAGGCGACGAAGTCCTGCTGCGACAGGCGCTGAGCAACTTGTGCCGCAACGCGCTCGAGGCCTGCAGCGCGGCAGGCATCCCGCCGCACGTCACCGTCGACGGCACGATCGACACGGCGCAACGCCAGCAGCGCATCGCCGTCACCGACAACGGTCCGGGCGTGGACGAGGCAAATGCGGCCAGCATCTTCCGGCCGTTCTTCACGACGAAGGCGCACGGGACGGGTCTCGGCCTCGCACTCGTCCAGAAGGTGATCGTCACCCACAACGGCCGCATCGCCGTCGAGCCGCGGCCGGGTGCCGGCGCCCGATTCCTCATTACGCTGCCCCTGCATCACTGAGGTCCGCAGGCGTCAGATCGCATCAGGCATCAGGCATCAGGCATCGGGCATCGGGCATCAGACCTTGCCCTGAGGCCGCAGCCCTAAGCCCCATACGTTTTTGTAATGACCTGTGTGCCACCGTGCGGCGTCTTCGGTCCCCAGACATACCGATGACAGCCCAGAAACAGACATAAACAATTCGGTATCAATAATTGGGAGTCTTAGCCGGCCAGGAAGTGTGGTGGCAGTGCCCTTGCCTTCGAGGACTGGTTCGCAGGCAATTTGTGCGAGGTCGCAAACGCGCCGGCATCGCAGATTCTGCAGCGATCGCGAGGCTGACCGGACACGATCGGCGGAAATGCCCAGCAAATCCTGATTGATCGGTCTCGCCATCTCGAGGAGCGTCGATTGCACCAGGCAGCTGCATCGTGAGGGCAGGTGCTGATCGCGATCGGGGATTCACGCTCGTCGAGGTGGTCGTCGCGGCAGCCCTCCTGATTGTCGCGGCGGCTGGCATCGCACAGTTGATCGCGATCGCGGTGCGAGCGAGCAGGATCGCCCGCGGGCAGACGATGACGACGATGGTGGCGGCGCAAAAGATGGAGCAGCTTCGGTCGCTTTCGTGGACGTTCGATTCGAGCGGCAGCGTCCGCTCCGACACATCAACTGACGTGAGCCGCGATCCGGCTGTCTCCGGGGGCATCGGGCTGGGCACGACACCGGCAGGATCGCTCGAGCGCAGCGTCGATGGATGCGTGGACTATCTCGATAAGGCCGGCCGCTGGATTGGAACCGGGACAACGGTTCCCGCCGACTCCGTCTACGTCAGACGCTGGGCGGTGCTTCCGCTGAGTGCCGATCCTGCGCACACTCGCGTGCTCGTCGTGCTGGCGGCCGCGCTCGAGGAAGAGCGCGCGCTGGGTCGGGTCATCCCGGCGCCGCGCCCGCGCCTGCCGCAGGACACGCTGCTCGTGGCGCTCAAAACGCGTCAGATGGAGGCGCCATGACGCCGATGGCGCGTTTGTCGTCGTCCGCGGCCGGGTTCACCTTCATCGAGTTGCTCGTGGCGTCGGCGATGTTCGTGGCGATGGCGGGGGCGATGATTGAGCTCGCGCGTGGAGCGCGGATGGCGTCCACGGCGATTGGCGACGCGGCCGACGTCCAGCAGAAGATGAGGGTGGCAGCAGATGCGATTCAGCACGATCTGTCCGTCGCGGGCGCGGGCAGCGCGCTGCCAGCGGGCGGAGGCTCACTTGCGCGGTTTCTGCCGTCCATTCGGCCGTCCGCGGGCATTGCCGGCGACTCTGACATCTCGTACGCATCGGACCGCGTGACCATCCTTTACATGCCGAGCACGAATGCGGACGCGGACGTGGTCTCCGCGACGAGCGTTGGGATATCGATCGGAGGGGCACCGTCGTGCGCGGCTGCGGGCTGCGGGTTCCAGCGCGACATGCGGGCGCTCGTCTTCGATCGCACGGGTCCGGGTTTTGGTTACGACGTGTTCACGGTCGCCGACGCGTCTGGTGCATTCCTGGCACGTGCCGCCGATGAGGGAAGCTTCTCGAGTACCTACACCTCGACCGCTCACGTGGTCGAGGTCGTCGATCATACGTACTACCTGGATGGATCGGATCCGTCCAACAGCCGGCTGATGCGAGGGGATGGCAAGACGGCCTTTCCGCTCGTCGACGGAGTGCGCGATCTCCATTTCACGTACTACGCGGATCCGGATCCCGCGAGCGCGCCGGCAATCGGCGCTGCCGGCGGCACATGTGTGTACGCTCCGGGGCCGCCGCCGCGTCCGTTGTTGGCTTCGTTGGGTGGGGCCTCGCTCAGCGAGTTGTCGGCATCGGAGCTCACTGACGGTCCGTTCTGCGGCATCGCGCCGAATCGATTCGACGCCGACTTGTTGCGGATCCGGCGGGTCCGAGTCGCACTGCGAGTGGAGCCGGTGTCCGGTGCCTGGACCCCGGCCGACGTCTGCTTTCGAGTTGTCGTTCGATGTTACGCCGCACAACCTCAACCTCGCCCGTTGACGACCGCTGTCGTCCTACGCCGGCCACCCGTGGCGGACGCGGAGAAGGTGGAGTTGCGCTCATCACGACACTCCTGCTGGTCGGGCTCCTCACGGCGGTCGGCCTCGGGCTCACGATGTTGACGATGGTCGAGACGTGGCTGGGCGCCGGGCTTCGCGCGTCGCAGGCACTCTCGTACGCGGCTGACGCCGGGGTCAATCGGGTCCAGGTGGATCTCACGCAGTCGGCGGATTGGACGGCGACGCTCGTCGCGGCGGCGAGTGGTGGGGCATCCGCGTTCAACGATGGCGCGACGACCCCGTCGCTTGCAGACAGAAGCACCATCGATCTGGCGGCGGAGACGCGGCGTGTCCAGACCGCATCCGACTCGGTGTACGGGGACGCGACTGCGAACCCCGACAGTCCTGCCTGGCGTTTGTTTGCCCATGGACCTGTGAGCGATCTGATTCCCGGTCGGGCGGCTGATTCGCCGTTCTATCTGGCGGCGTGGATTGCGGACGATCCGTCGGATGGCGATCGCGATCCCGGAGCGGACGCGAATGGCCGGGTCATGATCCGGGCCACGGCGTTCGGGTCGGGCGGTGCGCGACGATCCGTGGAAGCCACGGTCGCGCGGGTTGGACCGCCAGGATTCACCGGCCGGCCGTCAGCCGTCAGCATGGTTGTGTGGAGGGAGGTGCGGTGACGTCCGAGGCTGTTCGCTGTCCGTCCTGTCAAGCGTCGGAGGGCGATTGCCATCGGCCCGCACGATGGGTCGCTGTTCGGTCGCTCGCCATCAGCCTGCAGCGCAGCGGCCGCTCGGCGGACGCGGTTCGTGCGTATCAGGACTACTTGAGACTGGTGCCGGACGCGGCAGATGCCGAACAGATCAACGGCGGATCGCGGCGTTAGTGGCGGCCGACCGGCCTGGTGCGCCGCCGCAGAATAGTGCACCGGCAGTAACACGTTGATAGGTATCCTCTTGAAGGTTTGCTACACTCGGAAAGGATCGAAACGATGAGGTTCCTTGGCAAGCACGTTCGGATCGCTATTGCGGCACTCGCCCTCGCTGCCCTTGCCATTCCCGTCGTTGCGCAGACGCCGAGCCTCGGCGACATTGCCAAGAAGGAGCAGGAACGGCGCAAGGGATCCAAGCAACCCGCCAAGGTCTACACGAACGACGACCTGAAGGGTGGGGGCCAGGCCAGCCCGCCGCCCGCGACCGGGAGTCACGCGACGGAGGCGGCTGCCCCGGCGGGTCAGGCTGACGTACCACAGGCGCAGGCGGCGGCCGACGCGCCGAAGGACGGAAAGCCTGCGGCGGCCAAAGAGGCGTCTGGTGCGACCGACGCGAAGGACGAAGACGCGTGGCGTGGCCGGATTACTCAGGCGCGCGACGAGCTGCGGCGGAACGAGGTGTTTGCCCAGGCGCTCCAGAGCCGCATCAACGCGCTCACGACCGATTTCTCCGCGCGCGACAATCCCGTGGAGCGCGCGCAGATCGCGGACGAGCGCCAGAAGGCGCTGGCCGAGCTCGAGCGCGTCAAGGGTGAAATTGACACGAGCAAGAAGCAGATTGTCGACATCGAAGAGGATGCCCGAAAGGCCGGGGTGCCCCCGGGCTGGCTGCGCTGATTGCCTTCCACGTTGAGCTCCTCGCCAGCTCAGATCCTCATCGTCGAAGACAAGGATTCCCTTCGGACGATGCTGAGGCACGCCCTGGAGCGCCAGGGACACGCCGTCCTCGAGGCACGGGATCAGCCGGAGGCCGTGCGGATCCTGCAGCAGGCGCAGCCTGCGCTGGTTCTGTCGGACTTGCGTCTTCCTGATGGCGACGGCTTCGGCGTGCTTCGTTCGACGAAGGAGATCGACGCCGACATCCCCGTCATCGTGATGACCGCCTACGGCAGCATCGAGGATGCGGTGGCGGCGATGAAGGAAGGCGCGCTCGATTTTCTCGCCAAGCCGGTCGATCCCGATCACTTGCTGCTGCTGGTGGCGCGCGCGCTCGAGCAGCGCCGCATTGTGGCGGAGAACCTGCTGCTGCGCGAGGAGCTGGCTGTCCGCCGTGGCGCGCCGCTGCTCGTCGGCGAGGACCTCTCGTTGCGGAAGGTGTTCGCGTCGCTGCAGCGCGCGGCGACGACCGACACGACGGTGTTGCTGGAAGGGGAGAGCGGCACCGGCAAGGAGCTGTTTGCGCGGTCGCTGCATGCGTTGAGCACGCGCGCCGACGCGCCGTTCGTGGCCATCAACTGCGCGGCGATTCCCGAGACGCTGCTCGAAACGGAGCTGTTCGGCCACGAGAAGGGCGCCTTTACCGGCGCTGTCGCGCGCAAGCCCGGCAAGTTCGAGATGGCGCACCGCGGCACGCTGTTCCTCGACGAGATCGGCGATCTGCCGCTCACGCTGCAGGCCAAGATCCTGCGCGCGTTGGAGGAAAAGCGCTTCGAACGCGTTGGCGGGACGGCGTCCGTCCAGGTCGACGTCCGGCTCGTTGCGGCGACGAACAAGGGCCTGCGTGCGGCGGTCGCAGCACGCCGGTTTCGCGAGGACCTCTATTTCCGGCTGTCGGTGTTTCCGATCACGGTGCCGCCCCTCCGCGAGCGTCCTGGTGACATTCCCCTGCTCGCCCGGTACTTCGTCGATCGGTTCTGCCGCGACATGAAAAAGAAGGCGCTCGTGCTGTCGCCGGCGGCGCTGGAGCAGCTCCAGACCTACCCGTGGCCAGGCAACGTCCGGGAGCTCCAGAACTGCATCGAGCGCTCGGTGATCCTGGTCGACGGCGACACGATCCTTCCGCGTCATCTGAACCTGACGTTTGCGCAGCCGACTCCGGAAAACGCACCGTCGCCATGGGCGGCGATCGATCTGTCGGGCACGCTTTCAGAAGCGATGCGCCGCGTGACGTCGCAGGCCGAGCGGATCAAGATCGAGGATACGTTGCGTGAGGCTGGCGGCAACAAGGGTCGCGCCGCGGAGTTGCTGCAGATCAGTTACAAGATGTTCCTCAGCAAGCTGAAGGAACAGGGCATCGAGTAGCTATCGCTGCAGGCCGAGCGTTCGGAGCGCCGTCGTGATTTCGTCCTGGGTCACGTCGTTCACGACCTCGCAGCTCCCGATGGCGCCAGGAAGCACGAAGTGGAGGCGTCCGGCAATGACCTTCTTGTCGCGGCCCACCGCCTCCAACACCTGGCCGATCGCCAGGTCCGTCACCGCGGGAAGCGGTCCCATCTGCCGTGATCATGCCGGACAGCGCGCTGTAGTCGGCGTCGGGGAACGCGCCCCTGGTTCGCGCAATGTCCGCCGCGACGATCATGCCGTACGCGACGGCCTCGCCGTGTCTGAACCGGCGGTACCGCGTGACGGCTTCGAGCGCATGCCCAACGGTGTGGCCGAAGTTCAGATGACGCCGCAGTCCCGTTTCCCGTTCGTCCTGCTCCACGATTGACGCCTTGATTGCGCACGACTCGGCGATGACGGGCATCAGCGTCGCCGGCTCGCGAGCGAAGAGCTGCGGGAGCCGCGAGGCCACGGTCTCGAACAGGGAACGGCTCGCGATGACGCCGTACTTGACGACTTCGTAGAGGCCCGCTCGGAACTCCCGGCGGGGCAGCGTCGCGAGCAGGCCTGGATCGATCGCGACGAGTGCCGGCGGATGAAACGCGCCGATGAGGTTCTTGCCGAGCGCATGGTTGACGCCGACCTTGCCGCCAATCGCGCTGTCGACCTGCGCCAGCAGCGTCGTTGGGACCTGCACCACCGGGATGCCGCGCAGGTACGTCGCGGCCGCAAAGCCCGCGACGTCACCGACGATGCCACCGCCGATGGCGATGAGCGCGCTGGATCGATCCGCGTTCGCGCGAATCAGCGCTTCGTAGATGCGGCCGACGGTCTGCAGGTTCTTGAACCGCTCGCCGTCCGCGATCAGGATGGGATCGTCCAGCGTGAGCCCGGCGAACGACTCCGCGTGAAACCGCCAGACGACCGAGTTCGAGACGATCAGCCGTCGTTTCGGAACGCCACTCTCGTCGAGCAGCGACGGCAGCCGTGCAGAGACTGCCGGAGCGATGTGGATCGGGTAGCGGCCGCTGCGGCTGCCAATATCGATGCGAACCGGCGCCGCGGCGCTCGAAGCGGTTGACGGCATGTCTGGGCGGGCGTGAATGGTAGGATAACAAAGATTGCAGGGTGCAGAGGCCGACTTCCTCATTATCGGCAGCGGCATTGCGGCGCTTCGGGCCGCGGTGGCGCTCGCCGGCGCCGACGATGTCCTCGTTCTGACGAAGGCGGATCCGCTCGCCGGAAATACGGGCTACGCGCAAGGCGGCATCGCCGCGGCCGTTGGCCCTGACGACAGCCCGGCTCGGCATCTCGCCGACACGCTCGCCGCGGGCGATGGACTCTGTGACGAGCGCGCGGTCGCGGTGCTGGTCGAGGAAGGCCCGCACTATGTTCGCGAGCTGATCGAGTGGGGCGCCGCCTTCGATCGCGATGCCGATGGGCGTCCCGCGCTCGCGATCGAGGGGGCGCACAGCATGCGGCGTGTGCTGCACGCGCACGACGCGACCGGGCGCGAAATCGGACGCGTCCTCTGGGAGCGCGTGAGCCGAATGCCCAACGTGCGCGTGGAGCCCCACGCGCGCGCCGTGGGGGTCATTGTCGAACATCGGGCGTGTGTCGGCATTCGGTACCTGGAGGCTGACGGAACGATCGCCTCCGTCCGCGCGGCGCGTACACTGATCGCGACCGGCGGCGCGGGTCAGGTCTTTCGCGAGACGACGAATCCGCCTGTCGCGACAGGCGACGGGGTCGCGATCGCGTACAACGGCGGGGCCGCCGTCGCCGACCTCGAGTTCGTCCAGTTTCATCCGACGGCGCTCCACGTGCCGGGGCAGCCGCGGTTCCTGTTGTCGGAGGCGTTGCGCGGCGAAGGCGCGCGCATCGTGAACGCCGATGGCGACGCGTTCATGGCCCGAGTGGATCCGATGGGCGATCTGGCCCCGCGCGATCGGGTCGCGCGCGCGATCGCGCGCGAAGCGCAGCGCACCGGGCGGGATGTGTTCCTGACGCTGGATCACCTCGACCCGGCGTTCGTGCACGAGCGGTTTCCGTTGATCTCGGACGCGTGCCGCCGCGCGGGTCTCGATCTGGCGAAGGATCGGATCCCCATCGCGCCAGCCGCGCACTACGTCATGGGCGGCGTCGTCACCGATCTCGATGGGCGGACGACGATTCCCGGGCTCTTCGCGGCCGGGGAAGTGGCATGCACAGGCGTCCACGGGGCCAACCGGCTCGCCAGCAACTCGCTGCTCGAGGGCCTCGTGTTCGGCGCTCGTGCAGGTCTCGCCATGCGTCGTCACGGCGACGACACGATCGATCCGCTGACGCTGCGCGGGTTGGAGAGAGTAGACGAGTCTGTGCCGCCTGTGTTGTCTGTGGCTGGTGCGCCGTCGTCTGTGGCTGAGATCCAGAATCTGATGTCCGAGAACGTCGGCGTGTTTCGCGACGCGGATGGTCTCCGCCAGGCAACGCGGCGGCTGGATGCCGGATGGCAAACGCTGATTGCGCGCGTCGATCACGAACCGGGGTCGCTGACGGTCGACGACTGGCGCACGGCGAGCCTGCTGACGGTTGGGCGTCTCGTGGCGCGTGCGGCCTGGCGACGGGAAGAAAGCCGCGGCGGTCACTACCGGCTCGATCATCCCGATCGAGACGATCGGCATTGGAAGCGGCGCCTGACCGAGGCGCGGCGCCGCACGGCGGTGTGAGGCAGACTGACGACTATGGTGGAGAAAGGCGACAGCAAAGGGGCCGTGACCGAAATCACGCCCCAGTCGGAAAACTTCTCGCAGTGGTATCTCGATGTCGTCCGCCGGGCGGAGTTGGCGGATTACACCGAGGTCAAGGGCTGCATGGCGATCCGGCCGTACGGGTATGCCATCTGGGAACTGATCCAGCAGGCGCTCGATCGCCGGATCAAGGCCACCGGCCACGTCAACGCGTACTTCCCGCTCTTCATCCCGTCCAGTCTGCTGATGAAGGAGAAGGAGCACGTGGAAGGCTTTGCGCCGCAGGTCGCATGGGTGACCCGCGGCGGCGACGAGGAGCTCGCCGAGCCGCTCATCGTACCGGCCGACGTCCGAGGTGATCATCGGCACGCTGTACGCGAAGTGGATTCAGTCGTGGCGCGACTTGCCCGTCCTGATCAATCAGTGGGCGAATGTCGTCCGGTGGGAGAAGGTGACGCGGCCGTTCCTTCGCACGACCGAATTCCTGTGGCAGGAAGGGCACACCGCACACGAGACCGCTGACGAGGCGCAGGAAGAAACGCTGAAGATCCTGGCGCTGTACAAGGAGTGTCTGGAAACCGAGCTGGCGATTCCCGTCATCGATGGACAGAAGAGCGAGAGCGAGAAATTCGCGGGCGCGGCGAAGACGTACTCGGTCGAGGCGCTCATGCGGGACGGCCGTGCGCTGCAGGCAGGAACATCACACAACCTCGGTCAGAATTTCGCGAAGGCGTACGGAATTCAGTTTCAGGGTCGCGACAAGACGCTGCAGCATGTGTGGACGACGTCGTGGGGCATGACCACGCGGCTGATCGGCGCCGCAATCATGGTGCACGGCGACGACAACGGCCTGATCCTCCCGCCGCGGATTGCTCCGTATCAGGTCGTGATCGTGCCGATACCCCGGGGCAACTGGGAGGAGACCGTGTTGCCGAAGGCGCAGGAAATTCGCGATGCGCTGCAGGCCGCCGGTATTCGAGTGATGCTCGACGCGCGAGATGCCTATACGCCCGGCTGGAAGTTCGCCGAGTGGGAGCTCCGCGGCGTGCCGCTACGGGTCGAGATCGGTCCGAAGGACATCGAAAAAGCTGCCGTCATGGTCGCGCGTCGCGATACGCGTGAGAAGCAGTCGTTGCCGATGGCCGGGCTTGCCGACGTCATCAGCGCGCGGCTCGACGAGATGCAGCAGTCACTGTTCGCGCGTGCGCTCGCGTTTCGCGAAGAGCACACGACCCGCGTCTCGTCGTACGAGGAGTTCAAGCAGGTGATGGAAGGCCGTCCCGGCTTCGTCATCGCGGGCTGGTGCGGGAGCGAAGAGTGCGAGGCGCAGATCAAGGCGGACACGCAGGCGACGCTTCGGAACATTCCGTTCGGCGGCGCGGCCGTCACCGGCACGTGCGTCAAGTGCGGCCGGCCCTCGCCCGGCGAAGCCTGGTTCGCCAAAGCGTACTGACGAGCTTTCTGCTGGGGTCAGACCCCAATTTGCCCCGATCGCCCTGCTGGGGTCAGACCCCAATTGGACCCAGATCGCCGACTGGGGTCAGACCCCAGGTCACGTGCGTGCCATCAGGTCGGCTGTGGCGGCGGGCCAGCGGGTGGCCAGGCGCTTGACGGCGGCGTGACGGCGGGTCAGCCCTTCGCGGTGGACGATCGCGCGGAACGCCGTCGCCAGGTGATCGCGCCACCAGGGATCCGCGCCGGCGGCTGACGCATCGTACGCCGCGGCGAGCGGCTCGAGGCACGTGGCGTCGCCGACTTCTTCCAGCGCCGCGAGAAACGCCACGGGCAGCCGCTCCGTCTCGAGCAGGCTGTCCCGCAGATCGTAGAGCGCCAACCTGCTGCCACGCGACGCCAACACCTGGTGGAGCGCCCCTCGCACCACGCGCCAGGCCTCGCGGCGTCCGGCATCCCGTTCGCGCGATTCCTGCGCGCGCACGAGATCGACGAGCCGCTGCAAGTGGATCAACTTTGCCGCGCTCGCCTTCCCGCGCCAGCGCCGTCTTCAGCAACTCCGGTGACGACGGCAGTCGTCCTTCGACGGCGGTCGTCCACACGGACGCATCCGGACTCTCGGCGATGACGGCGGGCGCATGTCCGACACGCTGACGCAGCTCCGCATCCGGATCGGCGCTCAGCGTCTGGCGAATGGGGTCGAGCGTCGAGGACGGAAGCTCGCGAAGCGCGTCGAACGCGGCGAGCCGGCAGTCGGTCGGCCGTGATCGATCGACGACCACCGCGACGAGCGCATCCAGCGCGTCGCGCGCCGTCTTCGAGTCGGCGGATCCGAGCAGGCTGCGCAGCACGCCGATCGCTGCGGACACGAGCGACGGTGACGGATCGGAAAGGGTCGCGGCCGCAAGCGCGCCGACGCGCGCGTCGGCGGAGGACTCGAGCGCCCGAAGGATCCCGAGCTTGGTCTCGGGCGCCGTTGTCGTGGGATAGACGCGAAGGAGGTGATCGACCGCGCGGGGACCGAGAACGGCGAGGCGAGCGATAGCCGCCTCGCGCTTGACGTCTTCCGTCGCGCCGAGCGCGTCAACGAGCTGACGGATCTCGGCCGCGGCGGAAGGACGGATGGGCATCCACTGTCTTATCGGCTCAGCCTGACCACCAGCGCGGCGCGGCGGTTGAGGCGACGGGTCTCTTCGCGGCTGTTGTCGAACTTCGGCCGCTCCTCGCCGTAGCTCACCGTGCGCAGCCGATCGGCGCCGACGCCGCGGCTCGTCAGGTAGTCGCGCACCGCGGTCGCGCGGCGTTCGCCGAGCGCGAGGTTGTATTCGGCCGTGCCGATGTTGCAGGTGTGGCCTTCGATCTCGATGCGCAGGTCCGGGTTCTCCTGGAGCGTGCGGACCGCTTCGTCGAGCGCGCGCGTCGCTTCCGGCCGCAAGCTGTAGCGGTCGAAGTCGAAGTGCACGTCCTCGAAGACGAACTCCTTCACCGCCGGCCGGATCACCTGAATCGTGACCGAGTCGGACGCGGTTCCGCCCTTGCCGTCGTCCACGGTGATCGTGACCGGCACGGGGCCTTCCTGCATTGGTGCGGTCCACGGCGTCTGGCGCATCGACGGACTGGCGAACGTTCCCGTCGGCGCCGTCCATCGGTACGTGAGCTGATCGCCGTCCGGATCCTGCGCATCCGCCGTGACCGTGGAGCGTCTTGCCGATCTCCACCGTGCACGGTTCACAACGTGCGTGAACGGTCGGCGGATGATTCTGCGGCGCCGCGGCTGGTGCGGGTGGCGGCGGTGGCGGTGGCGGCGGCACGTAGATGCGCACGCCCGGGTGATAGCCGACGCGCACGACCAGGTCCATCTTGTCGCCCGCGCCGTTGGTGTACTGGCTCAGGAAATGGTCGCGCGTGTCCATCGTCATGCGCCACGTCCACCCCGCGCCCGCAAACACCCCGTTGGCCCCCTGCCACGTCAACCCCAGGTTCAAGTCCACCGGCGACCGCACGTCGGAGATGAACCCCACCGGCAGGAACGACCCGTCCTCGGCCGTCAGCACCTGCTTGGTTTCCAGCGTGCTGTTCGAGTACGCCTCCCCGCTCAGCTCCGCCGTGAACCGCAGCGCCTTGCGCGACGGGAAGCCCGCCCCCAGCCCCCACCGGAACGCGTTGGTCGTCTCCACCTCGTCGGGCGAGCCCCGCACGATGAACCCGCCATACCCCGACACTTCCACCCGCTCGTTGATCTCCTTGCTCACAATCGCGTCGAGCGCAAAATCCGCCTTCCCCGTCCCCGCGCCGCTGTCGGTGTCCCCCGTCGGCAGCTTCACCATCCCCCGCACCGCCAGCGCCACCGGCTGCTGCCGCCACTGCGACGTCAGGTTCACCTTCGCGCCCACCCAGAAATCCCCGATGTTGTTGCCGCTCCAGCCCCGCGCGCGCCAGCGGATTCTGCGGCACCACGCCCCCCGCCTCCGCCAACGACGCCGTCGGCACGAACAGCGGCCGGATGTCCCGGTCGATCCGGCTCACCACCACGAACGACCCGAAGATCTCCGCCCGGTCCTTCAGCCCGTACGCCGAAGGTCACCGGCCAGTTCGACACGTCCGTGAACCCCTGGTTGTCGTCGAAGTTCACCCGATAGGCGCTCCCCGACCACCGCTTGTTCGGCAGCACCTCGCCCGTCGGCACATACCACAGCCCCGTGTCGCCCATGAACGTCGTCGTCGCCGGTCGCGTATGCACCTCGTCGGACACGGCCACGCGTCGTCGCGGGGGGTTGCGTGGATTGCGCAGGAGTCTGCGCAGCGGCCGGACCGGCCAGAGCAGCGCCAAGTGCCAGGGTCATCGCAAACGATCTCATTGCTACGCCTCTCCGCGGGCGGATCCAATCCGTTCAGTGTCGACGGTTGCGTTCGACGCACACGGCCGAGCGAAATCTCTGCCATATCATAGCATCGACTTTTCGGCCTAAATTCACGCGTTTTCACGCATTTTCACGGAGGGTGCGCTTACCGAAGATGGCGGCAATGACAATGCTGATCGCGTAGAGACCGAGCATGGGGATGGCCATGATCAGCTGCGACATCATGTCGGTGCCGGGGCTGACGACCGCAGCCACGATGAAGATGACGAGGACGGCGTACTTGGAGTAGCGAAGCAGCATGCGCGCGGTGACGACGCCCATGCGCGCGAGGAAGAAGACCAGCGTGGGCATTTCGAAGATGACGCCGAAGCCGAGGATCATCTTCGTGTACAGCGAGAAGGCCTCGTCGATCTTCGGGAGGAAGACCATGTAGTCGGTGCTGAAGCTGATGAAGAACTTCCACGTCCACGGAAACGCCACGTAGTGGGAGAACAAGCCGCCCAGCGAGGAAGAAGACCGTGGACAGGACGACGAACGGAATCGCGAATTTCTTTTCGTGCGTGTAGAGACCCGGAGCGATGAACTTCCAGACCTGCCACAGAATCAGCGGTGACGCGAAGAAGATGCCGGCGATGAAGCCGATCTTCACGTAGAGCATGAAGGCTTCGGCGCCCGCCGTGTAGATCAACTTGTTGCCGCCCGGCAGCATGTGGGACATCGGCCACATCACGAAATCGAAGATGCGCCCGATGAAGAAGTAGGCGATCGCGCAACCGGCGAGGAGGGAATACGACCGCGTAGATCAGCCGCTTCCGGAGCTCGTCGAGATGCTCCAGAAACGACATCTTTGCGCCGGCATCATCGTCGTCGGCGCGTGTGAAGGCGTCGTCCGGATCGCTGTCGCGCCCGCGGTCGGGCGCCGCGCCGGGAAAAGGCACGAGAGCCATCAGGCGTCAGACGCTGCCGTTCTGGCGCGGCACGCTTGCGGAATGCTCGGTCGGCTCGACGGTGACAGGTGCGCGGACAGGGTCGGGTTCGGGCGGACGCGCGGCTGCGCTGCTCCTCGATGCGAATCTCTTCGTCGAGCGTATTCTTCAGCTCGTTCGAGGCCCGCTTGAACTCCGCCAGGCTCTTGCCCAGCGACTTGCCCAGCTCCGGCAGCTTGCGCGGTCCGAAGATGATCAGGGCAATGGTGAAGATGATGATCAGCTCGGGAACGCCAACGGAGCCAAACATAACGCAAATCCTTGAAAATCTGGCAGTTATAGAGCGGACGCGACGGCCGTCGCGGTTGCCCCCATTATAGGAAGCGCTTCCCCCGGGGTCAAGCCGGCCGCAGGTCCGCCGCGTCGCCGGATCTCGTTGCGGCATCTGCACTTGGTCTGTTACGATTCGATCATATGCGTACGTCCCGCTTCATGCCCGTGGCAATTTTCGCCGTCCTCGTTTCGGCGGTTGCCGGTGGACTGTTCGGCAGCACGGCCCTCGCGAAGCAGGACCAGGTGCAGCAGCAGTACCGCGTGTTCACCTCCGCCCTCGCGGCCATCGATCGGGAGTACGTCGAAGAAGTGCCTTCGGATCGCCTCGTCTACGGCGCGATCGACGGCATGTTGAAAACGCTCGATCCCCATTCCAGCTTTTTTGATCCGAAGCAGTACGCGCAACTGCGGGAGCGCCAGGAAGGCCGGTATTACGGCCTCGGGATTTCCATTCAGGTGATCGACGGCGACATCACCGTCATGTCCCTCTTCGAGGGCTCGCCCGCGTATCGATCGGGGATTCGCCGCGGCGACGTGATCGCCCGGATCGAAGGGCCCGATCCCGACACCGGCAAGACGGCGATGCTCGACACCAAGAACTGGACGAGCGAGCAGGCGGTGCGCAAGCTCAAAGGCCCGAAGGGGACGAAGGTCAACATCTCGATCCGCCGTCCGCGGCTACGACAAGCTGATCGACATGGATGTCGAGCGCGACGAGGTGAACATCACTACAGTGCGCGGCGCGTTCATGATCGACGCGACGACGGGCTACATCAAGCTGGGTGATTTTTCGGAGACGTCGGACCGCGAAGTGGGCCAGGCGATCGAGAAGCTGACGTCCCAGGGCATGAAGCGCCTTGTGTTCGATCTTCGCGACAATCCCGGCGGTCCGCTCGATCAGGCCATCCGGATCGCCAACCGGTTCCTCCCGCGGGGCGACATGATCGTCTACACGCGCGGGCGCATCCCCAACGCTGATCAGGACTATCACGCGACCGACGATCCCGACTACGCCGGACCGATGCTGGTGCTCGTGAACCGCAACAGCGCGAGCGCATCCGAGATCGTCACCGGGTCGTTGCAGGACCACGATCGTGCGCTGATCGTCGGCGAGACCACGTTTGGGAAGGCCCTGGTGCAGTCGGTCTACACGATCAGCGAGAAGGCCGGCCTGGCGTTGACCACGGGCCGGTACTTCACGCCGAGCGGCCGCATGATCCAGCGTCCGTGGGATGGCGCGTTCGACGAGTACCTCACCTACACGCTGCGCGATCAGAAACCGGAACGCGACCATTCGTCCACGCAGCTGAAATACACCGACGCCGGGCGCAAGGTGTACAGCGGCGGCGGCGTCGAGCCCGACAAATTCTTTGCGGGCCCCGTGCAGGGCTTCAACCCGACCAGGTTTGGCCGTGGGCTCAACGCGCGGTCGGCGTTCGCCAACTACGCCGAGCACTACGCGGCGGAAGGGGACACGCGGATGGCCGCGGCCGCCGAAGGCAAGAAGCGGCTCGCGCGAGGGTTCGTCGTTACCGACGCGATGGTCGAGGACTTCAAGCATTCCCTCCAGTCCGAGAAGGTCAAGATCGACGACGCGGCGTTCGCGAAGGACGCGGACTACATCAAGGCGATGATCCACTTCGAGATCGACGTTGCGCTGTTCGGCATCGCCGAGGCGTCAGAAGAACCTGATCGCCAAGGACCCGCAAGCGCAGTTCGCGCTCGCGCAGTTTGCCGATGCGGTGAAGCTGACGGAGCTGGCACGGACCAAGTCCACGAGCAAAGGAGGACACTAATCGTTAGGGCATTCAGCCCTACATTTTGTGGGTGCAGATTGCCCTTGTCCTAGGTATGGGGGCTTGTTAGACTGAGCGCCGTTTGCGGCCCCAGGGGCCATCCTGCTTCTTGCAGGGTGTGGGTTGCCGCCTTGAAACGGCCGTTGTCCAGGTCAACTCGATTCCTGAAAACCGAACTCGTTCGAAGCGAACCCAGCCGCTTCCCGGCCGTGCTCCGCGCGGTCGTGGAAAGCGGCGTTCTTGTTTCTGGTGACTGATTGCCGGACCGCTCCGGCGTAGGCAACCACTTATGCGGCTTCAGCGTCTGGAAATCGTCGGATTCAAAAGTTTCCCGGATCGATCGGAGCTGGCCTTCGATCAGGGAGTGACCGCCATCGTCGGGCCGAATGGCTGCGGCAAGAGCAACGTCGTCGATGCCATTACGTGGGTGCTTGGCGAGCAGAGCGCCAAGAGCCTGCGAGGCGATCGCATGGAGGACGTGATCTTCGGCGGAAGCGACGGTCGGAAGCCGACGGCCGCGGCGGAAGTACGCCTGCGGTTGTGCGGCGTCGCGTCGCGCGTGCCGGGCAACGGCAAGGTCCGGCCCACCGGGCCCGTCGTCGCCGCACGCGAGACGGTGATGGCCGGGTCGGGCGAGGTGGTGACCGCCGGTGAAGCGGTCGCGGTCCTCGACGAACCGCCGCTGATCGTGCGCGACATCGAGCTGTCGCGGCGCCTGTATCGATCGGGCGAGAGCGAATATCTGATCGATGGCGAGGTCTGCCGCCTCAAGGACGTCCAGGACCTGCTGATGGATGCCGGCCTGGGCGTGAAGGCCTACGCGGTGATCGAGCAGGGGAAGATCGGCCAGATCCTCAGCGCGCGGCCGACGGACCGCCGTCAGTTGATCGAGGAGGCCGCCGGGGTCACGAAGTACAAGAGCCGGCGCCGTTCGGCGGAATTGAAGCTCGAGGCTGCGCAGCAGAACCTCACGCGCGTCGACGACATCATCTTCGAGGTCGAGAAGCAGCGCGGCGCGCTGAAGAGGCAGGCCGCGAAGGCGCGGCGCTACAAGCGCCTCCGCGATCAGTTGCGGCAGTGGGAGAAAGTGCAGTTCGCGCAGCGCTATCGACGCCTCGGCGAGGTCATCGAGGCTGCGCGTGCCCGGCTAGCCGACGCTCGTGCGCGCGAGGCCGCCGCAGCCGCGCATGTCGCCGAAGTCGAGGCGCGGCTCGAAGCCTTGCGGCTCGAGTTGACAGAGGCGGACGCCCGAACGACGGCCGCCCGCGAGACCGCGCACGCGCGCGAGCTGTCGATCGGCCGGCTGCAGCAGCAGGTGGCGTTCGACAAGCAGCAGGTGGAAGGGCTCACGGCCGCCGCGGGCGCGCTCGAGTCCGAGCTCGCGGGCCTCGAAGCGCGGCGCGACCCGGCCCGTCAGGAGCTCGACGATCGTCGCGCGGCCGCGGCGCGGGCAACAGACGAGCGTCAGCAGGCAGCCGGCGCGTTGATGGCGCAGGAGGAGAGCTACAGCGCCGCTCATCGGACCATCGAGGGTCTCGAAGGCGACGTCGAAGCCGCGCGCAGCGAGGTGTATGCGGCGGTAAACGCGGCCACGGCCTTGAGGCACGCGATGGAGCATGCGGCGGCCGCCCGGACGAGGATTGGCGAGCACCTCGCGAAGCTCGACATCGAGCGGGCCGACCTCGCGACCGAAGCCCGCCGCGCGGAGGAAGAGCGGATTGCGGCCGAAGATGCGCTCCGTCGCGCGCGCTCGGCGCTCGAGACCCTCCATGTCGACCGGTTGGCGAAGGAATCAGAGCTGGGCGTCGCCCGTGGGCGACGTGATGCGCTTGGCCGCGAGCTGCGCTCGCGTGAGCACGACCTCGCGGGCATCGTGGCGCGGCTCAAATCCCTCGAGGAGATTGACGCCGCTCGTGCCGAGTACGGTGAAGGCGCGCGGGTCGTGCTTGCCGAGTCCGGCGAGGACGTCTCGCAGCTCGGGTCTGTCGCCGATCATGTCGACGTGGACGAGCGGTACGAGCTCGCGGTTGCCGCATGTCTCGGCGACCTGCTGCAGCACGTCGTGGTGGAGACGCACGAACAGGCCCGCGCCGGCCTTGCGTTCGCTCGCGAGCGGAACGCCGGGCGGGTCGGGTTCGTGATTGCCGCGTCCGGCGAAGGGGAACAACCGATCGATCACGATCGGACGTCTCAGGTCCACGAGCTCGTGCCCGGCGTCGTTGCCTTGTCTTCAATCGTGCAAACGGAGGGGCCGGCAGCCGACGTGATCGGGCGCATGTGCGCCGGCGCGTTCGTCGCAGAGACGCGCGAGACCGCGTACGCGGCCTCGCGCCTCACGCATGCACCGGTTGCCACGATCGACGGCGAGGTCTTCCGGGGAACGCAGCGCGTCGAAGGCGGCATCCGCTCGGAGACCCGCACCATTCTCGCGACCAAGCGTGAAATCAAGCAGCTTCGCGAGCATGCGGATCTGGAGACGGCCTCGCTCACGCGCATGCGCGACGACGCGGCAAGTCTCGATGTCGACATCGCTGCCGTCGAATCGACGATCGCCTCCTTGCAGGCGGAGCTGCATCGGCAGGAAAAGGCGATCGTCGCGTTCGAGCTGCAGCTGGGGAGTGCTGGCGAATCGGCCGAGCGCGTCCGCCGGAAGCAGGAACAGATCGCGACCGAGCGACGGACCGCGGATGAGGAGCTCGGCACCCAGGAGGCGCGCCGGCAGGAAGCACAGGAATCCATTCAGCGGATCGAGCTCGAGCAGCGCGCCGCCGACGAACAGCTGTCCGCGTCGCAGCGCCGCCTCTTCGAGGCGCGCGAGACCGCCGAGACCCAGGCCCACCGCACGGCGGAAGCCAAGGCCGCGCACGCGGCACTCGTCGAGCGTACCAGCGGCCTGTTGATCGAGATCCAGCGTCTCGAGGAAGCGTCGCGCGAGCTCGAGGAGCGCGCCGTCGCGCGTGCGGAAGACCTGAAGCGGAACAGCGCCCGCCGCGAAGAGCTGCGCGCCGATCATCGACGAGTCCGAGCGCCAGCTGTTGCAGGACCTCCACACGTTCGACGATCTTCGTGAGGCCGTTCGCGTCGCTGACGAAGCGTCGCAAACGCTGCGCGCAGCGTTCGACACGCACGAGCAGACGATCCGCGAGGCCCGCCGGTCGCTCGAAGGCGTTCGGGGCGAGGCCGCACAACTCGACGTCGAGCGCGCGACAGCCGAATCCGACCTGAGCCATCTCGCGACGACCTGCATGGAGAACGTCCAGGCCACACTCGACGAGGTCGCCGTCGAGGTCGAGCAGATGGAGATGCGACGGATTGCTCGCCAGCCCGCGCCCGGTCGACGACGCGCCTGAAGCGGCCGAAGTCGAGGACGAGACGGGCGCTCCCGCGACGGAGGCGACGCCGGCCTCCCCCGCGGCCCGCTCGCTGACGCCAGACGAGATGGTCAGCGATCTGCGCACGAAGATCGAGCGCATGGGCGCGGTCAACATGATGGCGATCGATCAGTTCGACGACCTGGAGTCGCGCCACACGTTCCTGACCGCGCAGCGGCGGGACCTCGTCGATTCGATCGCGGCCACGAACGAGGCCATCAGGCGCATCGACAAGACCACGCGCGAGCGCTTCCAGGAAGCGTTCACGGTCATCAACCAGTACTTCGAGCACACGTTCACGACGCTCTTCGGCGGCGGCAGGGCCGGACTGGTCCTGCTCGACGAGAGCGACGCGCTCGAGAGCGGCATCGACATCATCGCGCAGCCGCCCGGCAAGCGGCTCCAGAGCGTACAGCTCCTGTCGGGCGGCGAAAAGGCGCTGACGGCCATGGCGCTGATGTTCGCGATCTTCAAGTACCGGCCCAGCCCGTTCTGTCTGCTCGACGAAATCGACGCGCCGCTCGACGACGCGAACATCGGGCGCTTCGTCGACATGCTGCAGGGCATGCAGGAACACACGCAGTTCATCCTGATCACGCACAACCGCAAGACGATGGAGATTGCCGATCGTCTGTACGGCGTGACGATGGAGGAACCGGGCGTCTCGAAGCTGATCTCCGTCCAGTTGAACTGATGAACGAGGACCGCGCCTCGCGCTATCACCGGTTGAAGCGACGGGCGGTTCTAGCCTCGACGGCGGCGGCGGCAGCGTGGCTCCTGCTGTTGCTCTATTCCGGCTCCGCCGTCGGACTGGCCCGCTGGGCCGACACCCTCGCCGCAACCTTGGCGCTGCCGCTGCGGCGCGCGATTCCCATCATTCTGTTCGTCGGCGTCATCGGATTCGGCCACGAGCTGATCGTGCTGCCGTTTTCGTTGTACCGGACGTTCGTGCTCGACCGCCGCTACGGGCTGTCGTCGGAGCCGCTGGGCGCGTGGGCCAAGGACCATCTCAAGGCGGTGCTCCTCGGCCTGCTCCTGACGATCGCCTCCGCGGCCGCAGTGTCGACGACGATGCACCTGACGCGGTCGTGGTGGTGGGCGCTCTCGGCCGCGATCTTCGCCGCGGCGGGCGTACTCATCGCGAGGCTCGCCCCGATTGTCGTGATGCCGCTCTTCTATCGGTTTCGTCCGCTCGATCGCGACGCGTTGCGCGAACGGCTGTTGACGCTCTCGGAGCGCGCCGGCGTGGCCGTGCTCGGCGCGTTCGAATGGGGGCTCGGCGCGAAGACCACGCGGGCCAACGCGGCACTGGTCGGACTCGGAAGGACGCGGCGGATCCTGCTGTCGGACACGCTGCTGAAGGACTTCACGGACGACGAGATCGAGGTGATCCTGGCGCACGAGATCGGGCATCACGTCCATAGGGACATCTGGTCCGCGCTTGCGGTCGAGAGCGTCACGTTGCTGCTGTCCCTTCTCGCCGCGCACGTCGTCGTTGGCCGATTTGGCGGCGTCTTCGGCATCGCCGATCCGACCGAACTGTCAGCGCTGCCCCTGATCGCGCTCGCCGCGGGCGGCGTGTCCTTGCTGCTCACGCCGGTGGGCTACGCCTGGTCGCGGCACCACGAGCGGCGCGCCGATCGGTTTGCGCTGACGCTCACCGCGCAGACCCGCCGCATTCATATCGGCGATGCGCCGCCTTGGCGCGCAGAATCTTGCCGACGAGCGGCCGTCTGCCGCCACGTTCTGGTTCTTCCACACGCATCCGACCATCGACGAGCGCATCGAGGCCGCGAAACGGTTTCAGCTGTAGTGTCCGGAATCCGGATCCCCGCATCCTGCGCACCGCATCGCGTAACGCATCGCCGCGTACCGTCGACTAAAATGACTCCCCATATGCGAATCGTTGCGCTGGCTGTCCTGCTGTGTGCGCTGGGATCTTCTCCGATCGCGCAGTCGCGGCCGCCGTTGCCGTCTCCGGAGTCCGTGTTCGGGTTCGCGCCTGGCGCTGACTACAAGCTCGCCACCTACGATCAATCGATCGCAGTACTTCCAGAAGCTCGCCGCGGCAAGCCGATACATCAAGCTGTACGAGGCGGGCAAGACCTCGCAGGGCCGCACGATGTACTACGCGCTGATCTCGACGCCGGAAAACCTGGCGAAGGTCGACCAGTACCGCGACACGTGGCAGCGGCTGGCACATCCCGACGGGCTCTCCGAAGCGGACGCCAGACGCCTGGCGCGTGACGGCAAGGCGCTCGTGCACATCGATGGTGGGCTCCATTCGACCGAAGTCGCCGGCGCCGCAGCACACCCCGCTGCTCGCGTTCGATCTTCTCAAGACGGCGACGGAGCCGCAGACCAGGGCGATCCTCGACAACGTCATCCTGATGCTCTGGCCGACGATCAATCCAGACGGCCAGCAGATGGTGGCCGAGTGGTACATGAAGAACGTCGGAACGCCGTACGAGCTGTCGGGCCTGCCGCGGCTGTATCAGGAGTACGTCGGTCACGACAACAACCGCGACGCGTACATGCTGAACATGATCGAGTCGCGCGTCATCGAGCACACGTGGCGGCAGTGGGAGCCGCAGATCATCTACGTGCACCATCAGTCGGGTCCGTTCCCGACACGCATCTGGCTGCCGCCGTTCTCGGAGCCAGTCGGCATCGAAGCGCCCTACGTCATCTCGCGCGAAGTGAACATGATCGGGATGGCGATTGCGAAGGGCTTGGAGGAGAAAGGGCAGGTCGGCGCCACGCACATGGGCACCGCCTTCGATGCGTGGTATCCCGGCTACATCGACTACGCGCCGGTGTTCAAGAACATCGCGGCGTTCTGGACCGAGACCGCCCTGTACCAGTACGCGACGCCGCATGAATACAGCCTCGACGACTTCCCGCCGACCATGCGCGATCTGCGGCAGCAGAGCCTGTACTCGAGCCCGTGGCGTCCCGGCTGGTGGCGACTGCGCGATGCCGTCGACTACATGGAGACGGCGTCGATGTCCGTGCTGGAGTTCGCCTCGAAATACAAAGAGTCGCTGCTCCTCGATCGCTACAGAGCCGGACGCGACCAGATTGCCCGCGGACAAAAGGAAGCGCCGTACGCCTACGTCGTCCCGCAGGAGCAACGCGATCCGGTGGCGTCCGTCGAGCTGCTGCGACGGCTGGCGTTCGGCGGCGTGCGCGTATTCCAGCTCACCGACGCCGTCACGTTGGACGGCGCCTCGTACCCCGCCGGCACGTGGGTCGTGCCGACCGATCAGGAGTTCGCTGCGATGGCGCGCGAGGTCCTCGACGTGCAGAAGTATCCCGACCTTCGCCAGTATCCGGGCGGGCCTCCGGAGCGTCCGTACGACGCGGCAGGCTGGACGCTGCCGATGCAGATGGGCGTGACGGTCGTGTCGCTTGCGACGCCGCTGACACCCGAGACACGCTCCAAGATGAAGCTGCTCGGACCGGCGCCATCCACGCGCATTCGCATCACGCCGTACGATCCGTCGTCCACCGACGCCGCCCCCTTCGACAGCGTGCCCGGCCCCGGCTTCGACGTCGATCCTGACGCCGCCGCGATCGTGCCACCGCCCGGGCGTCTCACCGGCACGGGCGCCGCGCTCGCGCTCGACCCCGCGCAGAACAACACCTTCCGGGCGATCAATCGTGCCTGGAAGGACGGCGCCGACGTCCAATTCGCCAACGGTCGCTACGTCGTCACGAACCTGTCCAGCGCCGAGCAGCAGGAGCTCGTGAAGACGCTCGCTCTCTCCGCAGAGCGGACGGAGATTGGTGGGCAGCCGATGCACCGACCGCGCGTCGGGCTCGTCCAGCCGTGGACGGGCAGCATGGACGCCGGTTGGACCCAATGGCTGCTCGAACAGTACGGGTTCGAGCCGGTGATCCTCCACCCGGCGGACTTCAAGTCGCCGCTGGCTGCGAAGGTCGACGTCGTGATCGTTGCCGACGACGCGAGGATTCCGATGGAGGGGGCAACCGGCCGTGGCGGTCGCGGCGGCGGACCTTCGCGCGCCGTGAGACCTGAGTACGCCGACACGTTGTCGGCCGACGATCTGCACGCGTTCGAGCAGTTCGTTCGTGCCGGCGGGACGGTCGTCTGCATGAACAACGCGAGCACCTTCGCGATTCAACAGTTCAAGCTGCCGGTCAAGAACGTCGTGGCAGGTCTGCGCTCCGAAGATTTCTTCCTGCGCGGCACGATCGTGGGCGTGACGACCGACCCCAAGCACCAGGTGATGGCCGGGATGCCGGAAGAGGCGGCTGTCTTCGCGGACAGCAGCCCGGTGTTCGAGACCGAAGAAGGATTCCAGGGCGCGGTGCTCGCACGCTATCGCGATTCAGGATCGCCGCTGCTCTCGGGATATCTCATCGGCGAGAAGTACCTGAACGGGAAAGCGGCGGCGCTCGACGTGCGGCTCGATGCCGGCCACGTCATCCTGCTCGGATTCCGACCGGAGTGGCGCGGCCAGTCGTTCGGCACCTTCAAGGTGCTGTTCAACGCGGCGTTGCTGGCGGCGGAGCCTACGCCTTCGCGAAGTCGATGAAGCCCCGCTGAGGGTTCGTCCCGATCAGGCGCACGCGCACGCGATCGCCGACGTCGAGACCCTGGAATCCTCTCTCGAGACGGCCCTCCACGGGCATGCTCGAGAGGCGGACCCACGTGCCCTTCGGTCCGGCGCCGGTGACGATCGCGTCGAATTGCTGCCCGATGCGATCCGAGAGCCAGAGCGCCGCGGCGGCCTTCTTCGTCAGCCGCTCGACCTTGTTGGCCGCATCCTCCTGACGCGTGCAGTGCTCCGCCAGCGTCGCCAACTCGGAAGGCGCGTAGGGCTGGCTCTCCCCGGCAATCGCGGCCTTCAGCAACCGTTGCGTGACGAGATCCGGGAAATCGTCTGTTCGGCGCCGTCGAGTGGGTGTAGCTCGTCGCCGCGAGCGCGAAGTGCAGGCTGTCGTCGTTGGCTCCTTCGGCCACGTATTCTCCGCGGCCCAGCAGCTTGATCACGCTGAGCGACAAGTCCGGAAAGGTGTCCGGGGCGGCGGCCCTCTGGGCGATCAGGAACTGCTGCAATGCCGGCGCGTCGGGCTCCGCCGGCAGTTTCCCGCCGTGCGCCGACGCGAGATCGACGATACGGGACCAGCGCTCGGGTGAGCGCACGACGCGCCGGATGGAATGGAAGCCGCGCGCCGACAGATACCGGACGCTGACGCCGTTGGCCGCCACCATCAGGTTTTCGATCAGCGATTTCGCGCGATTCGGGCCCTCGCTTCCGAGATCCCGCACACCGTGGTCATCGACGACCGCCTTCAGCTCGACGCGCTCGAAGTCCAGGGCTCCGTCCTTGTCGCGTCGCGCCTGGAGCCGGCTGGCAAGCTGATCCTGAAGGCGCAGCTGAGGCTCGAGATCTTCGATCCGGCCGATCGGGTCCGGAGCTGGTCCGGTTCCGTCGAGCCACGCTGCAACGGCGTTGTAGGCCAGCCGCGCGCGATTGCGCACGAGCGCGCGATAGACGTCGGATTCGACGACACGTCCGTCCGCGTCAATCGTCATCTGCGTCACGATCGCGGGTCTGTCTTCGCCTTCGTTCAGCGATGTTCGATCCGTCGACAGCTCCGGAGGCAGCATCGGGAAAATCAGCGCGGGCGTGTAGACGGACGTCGTGTTCGTGGCGGCGTGTACATCGAGCGGCGATTCCCGCGGCACGAGGCCGTCGACATCCGCGATGGCCACGAGCACGGTGACACCCGACTTCGCCTCTGCAGTGCAGACCTCAATTTGATCGAGATCACGGGAGTCGTCGTTGTCGATCGACGACCACGCCAGGCCTCGCAGATCGCGCAGCCCGTTGTGCGCCTCCGGCTGAAGATGTGCGAGCTGCGCGCGCGCGGCGGCGGGGAAGTCCGGCTCGAGTCCGTACGTGCGCATCGCATTGCGCGCGATTGACTGGAGCTCGGCCTTGTCGTTGGAGTCGCCGGGAGCATTGGACATGGAGGTCGATTCGATGAATGAAGCGGAAGCCCTCGTCAGCGCGGCGCGCTCACCGGAGCCGGCAGGCGCAACCGTGTCTCACGCAACCATTGAAGCACGACAGTGGCGGTATCTGGTGTGACGGGTTGTTGCTCGATGAGGACACGACCGGTCGGCGCGACAGCAAGGATTCGCGCATCGGGTTGTTCGAACATGACGGCCGGCGTGCCGGCGTGAGGCTCTCGATCGCGGGCGAACGGCGCACGCATCACACGCGCCCCATCCTCGAAGTAGATCGCCCGTCCATCCACGCTCCAGACCGGCCGTTCGCCTCCGCCGCTGGACACCGCGATCGGCCGGCCATCAGGCAGCGCGCGGACATAGATCTCCCATCGTCCGCTCTCGTCCGATGCGAAGGCCAGCCACGCCCCATTCGGAGACAGCGCCGGCGTGGTTCGATCGAACGGTCCGTGGTCCAGCAGCGTCACCTGATCGGCACCGTGGGTGGCGAGCCCGATGGCCACCCGGCCATCTGGAAGACTGCGAGTCACCGCGAGGCTGTCGGCCGTCGCGGAACCGGGAAAGACATGCCCGTCGGACGCGAGCACGCGTTCGATCGTGCCGCCGCCAAGATCGCTATATGCGGAAACAGAGAACGCGCCAGTGACCCGGGATGCAAAGAGCACGCGATGACCATCGGGCGTCCAAACCGGCAACACGTTCGTGCCGCCGTAGGTCACTCTCCTCGCGGTATCGCGCTCCAGGTCCACGATCCAGATCTCCGATCCCGCAGCGTCGGTGCTGACGCCTGCCGCGCGCCTGCCGTCCGGGGCGACGGCGATTGACGTCAGCCCTTCAAGGGCGGTGAGGGAGTGCGCGGGATCGTCAGACCATCCGACGCGCTGTGGCGACGACGAGGCCGTCACGGTGACGAGGGCGTTCCCATCAGCCGCCGCGAACTCGGCCATGCCGCTCCCGGTCGCGATGCCGTCCGCCACGGAATCGGTCGCCCCGGAGAGCGCGGACGTCCGTTCGTCGAATGCCTGCGCCTGGAGATCCGTGCCAGTCGAGAACAGCAGATAGCCCGCACCCGTCGGCGCCCCGCGCGTGACGCCGCCGCGTAACACGTGCCATTGACCAGCAGGGAGCGGCAGGAGCGCCAGCTGGCCCGATGCGTCGGGCAGCGGAGACGTGGCGACCGTGAAGACGATGGAGCGCCCATCGGGAAGCCACGCCGGCCAGGTGTGACGGACCTCGCCGTGATCGGCGCGAGGTGTGGTCAAGATGTCGACACCACCACCCTGATCCGATGTCAACGAGAGTCCACCCGCCAGCGTGCCTGCAAACACGATGCGGCCGTCTGATCCCCAGGAGCCGCCAGCCGGCGCCGGGGCATCGGCAAGCGTGACCGGCGAACCTCCCGAGGTGGCGATCTTCTTCAGCCTGCCATCTGCGAAAAACGCGATCCATCGCGCGTCGGGCGAAAAGAACGGTGCCAGCGCTCCGTCGGTGCCTTTCAGCCGCACGGCATCGACGCGGTCCAACGCGCGAACGTACAGCTCGCACTTCCTTGGCGCGCGATCGCAGGCCGACCAGGCGAGCGTCCGGCCATCACGCGAGACGGCTAGCGCGGGCGCGCGGCGATCGAAGAACGTTCCCGCTGCCGGCGCGATCTGGAACCGGACGACCGGGGGCGCCTCCGGTGACGGACGCCGGACCGTCTGCCACAGGGCCGTCAGCGCGATCAGCGTGCACGCCGCGGTGATGCTCCACGGCGCAAGGTCCCTGGCGATCGACGGTCTGAGTGGTTCGACCGCAGCGGGACGTAACTCAACGACGTCGAACGGAGCCGGCTGTGTGACCGGCGGAAGGAACCGGTAGCCCCGGCGGTGAACGGTCTGCACGAAGCGCGGTGCCTGTGGGTCGTCGCCAAGCGCCTGGCGGAGAAAGCTGACAGCCTCCGCCAGCGAAGTGTCGGTGACGAACGCGTCCTTCCAGACGGTGTCGAGCAGTTCCTGCCTCGAGATCACCTCTCCCGGGCGGCGGAGCAGCAATTCGAGGACGCTGAGTACACGCGGGGGGAGCGGAATCTCGGTGCCGTCGCGGGACAGCAGCCGGTTCTGGGCGTCGAACGAGAACGGCCCGAAGCTGACGAGCCGGGAACGGCGCTCCAGCGCGGGCGCCTCGGGCATCATGCTCGAATCCTAACAAAACCACGCGCCTTGAGAAGAAGTTCAAGGAATGTTCCTCGGAAGTTGAGCCCCCGTTCAGGACACCCGCCGCCACGGCAGTCAAGGATGCGGCATGTCCATCTTCGCGACGAAGTCGATCGAGCGCATTCAGACAGAACAGCTCGGGTCCGGCAACGGCGAGTTGAAGCGGGTGCTCGGTCCGGCGCAGCTGATCATGCTTGGGGTCGGGGCCATCATTGGCACGGGGATATTCGTGCTGACCGGACAGGCGGCCGCCGCCAACGCCGGTCCTGCCATCGTGCTGTCGATGGTGCTTGCCGGGGTGACGAGCGTGCTCGCCGCCCTGTGCTATTCGGAGTTCGCGGCCTCGGTGCCGGTCGCGGGGTCCGCCTACACGTACGCCTACGCGACGATGGGCGAGCTGATCGCGTGGGTGATCGGTTGGGACCTGATCCTCGAGTACGCGCTAGGCGCCGCGACCGTCGCGGTCGGCTGGTCGGGCAATTTCGTGACGTTGCTCACTCAGCTCGGGATGACGTTTCCCGCCGCCATCAGCGCCGCTCCAGGTACGCTTGTGACGATCCCGGGCGCGGATCCCGTGACGGCGGTCTTCAACCTGCCTGCAGTCCTGATCACGATTGCCGTCACGGCGCTCCTCATCGTCGGTGTCAGCGAATCCGCCACGGTGAACGCCGTGATCGTCGTCATCAAGATGGCGGTGGTCCTGATAGTGATCGGGGCGGGTGCCTTCTTCATCCAGACGGCGAACTGGCACCCGTTCATCCCACCCAACAGCGGGCGCTTCGGGGAGTTCGGCTGGAGCGGCGTGCTGCGGGGCGCCGGCGTCATCTTCTTCGCCTACATTGGATTCGACGCCGTGTCGACGTCCGCGCAGGAGGCGCGTAATCCGCAGACCGACATGCCACGCGGCATTCTGGGGTCGCTGGCCGTCTGCACGGTCCTGTTCGTGCTCGTGTCCGGCGTGATGGTGGGCCTGGTCCCGTACCGCGAGATGCTCAATCAGCCGGCACCGCTCGTGATCGCGGTCGAAGCGGCGGCCGGCCGCGCGGCGGGGACGCCGTGGGCGCCGGTGATGAACGTGCTGAAAATCCTGCTGACGGTCGGGGCGCTCGCGGCCCTCAGCTCAGTCATGGTCGTGATGATGCTGGCGCAGCCGCGGATCTTCCTGGCGATGTCGAAGGACGGCCTCTTGCCACGCTGGGCAGGTGTCATTCATCCACGGTTCAAGACGCCGCACATTTCCACGATCGTCACCGGCGTCGCCGTCGCGCTTGCCGCCGGCCTGACACCGATCGGTACGCTCGGCACGCTCGTCAGCATCGGCACGTTGCTCGCGTTCGTGATCGTCTCCATTGGCGTGATCGTGCTGCGGCGCACCCGTCCGGACCTCCCGCGTCCGTTCCGCATGCCGATGGTGCCGCTGCTTCCGGCCCTCTCGGCGCTCGTCGCGCTGATCCTGATGGCCGGCCTGCCGCGAGCGACGTGGGAACGGCTGATCCTGTGGATGGTCGCGGGGCTGGTGTTCTACGTGGTGTATGGATACCGCAGGAGCAAGCTTCGAAACCCGGAGATTTCGTGATTTCGCGATCGGGTGATTTCGTGATTCCCTTCCAATCACCAAATCACCAAATCACCAAATCCCCAAATCATTTGACGGTGAGCCGTCCGCGCATCGACTTGCACTTCGCGTCGATAGACAGGTTGCAGTAGTAATCGAAGGTGCCGGGTTGATCGGCGCGGAACTCGAAGGTGACGGACTGGCCGGCGCCCGCGCGCTTTGAGATGCGATACGCGTCGACGGTGAAGCTGTGCGCGATGTCTTCCGCGCTGAAGGTGATCTTCACCAGGTCGTTGCGGTCGACCGTGATGGCGGATGGACGAAACGCGTACTGGCTGCCGGCGATGGCGAAACTGCGGGTGGATCCCTGGGCCTGCGCGCTGACTGGGGCACTGGCGGCGATCGCCACCAGGAGAACGACCGAGGCGCCGAGAACTGCGCAGATCGACGCGCCTTTCTGCCATCGCCACATGGGACCCCCTATGTCGAAAAGGGGTCAGCAGCAACGCCGACCCCTTGTTCAGGCTTTAAGACGTTAGACGGCGGCTGCGACCAAACGGTCGCAAGCTCAGCCGTTTCGAAGCTCAGCCCGTCACTCTTTCTGGGCTGGCTCCCGATCCCGGCGATCGCCAGGCCGCGGTCCGCGGCCGTGACCACCGCCGTGCCCGTGACGCTCGCGCCGTTCGCCGCCGCCCCCGCTACCCTGCGAGGAGCCGTCACCGCCCGAGGCGGCCGCCTGGCCTTCTTCGGGCGCGAGCAATGCCTTGCGGCTGAGCCGAATCTTGCCAGAGGGATCGATGTTGATCACCTTGACCATCACCTGATCCCCTTCCTTCAGCTCGTCGCGCACGTCCTTCACGCGATAGTGCGCGATCTCGGAGACGTGGAGCAGCCCGTCGAGGCCAGGCATGATCTCGACGAACGCGCCGAAGTCGGTGATTCGCTGCACCTTGCCCATATAGGTCTTGTTGAGCTCCGGCGTCGCCGTCAGCTCCTGGATAATCCCGATCGCCTTGGCCGCCGACGCCTCGTCGGCCGACGCCACGTTCACGCGGCCATCGTCCTCGACGTCGATCTTGACGCCCGTCCGTTCGATGATGCTGCGAATCATCTTGCCGCCTGGTCCGATGACGTCGCGGATCTTGTCGACGGGAATCCTGATCGTCACAATGCGGGGCGCGTGCCTCGACACGTCTGCGCGCGGGCTTGTCAGCGCCGCGTCCATCTTGTCGAGGATGAAGAACCGGCCCTGGCGCGCCTGCTCGAGCGCCTTGCGCATGATTTCGGTCGTGATGCCCGCGACCTTGATGTCCATCTGCAGCGCGGTGATGCCGTCGCGCGTGCCGGCGACCTTGAAGTCCATGTCGCCGTAGTGGTCTTCGGCGCCCGCGATATCCGAGAGCACGGCATACTTGCCGGTCGTCTCGTCCATGATCAGGCCCATCGCGACACCCGCGACGGCGGCCTTCAACGGGACGCCGGCGTCCATCATCGCGAGCGAGCCGCCGCAGACCGACGCCATCGACGAGGATCCGTTGGATTCGAGGATGTCGGAGACGACGCGGATGGTGTAGGGGAAGTTCTCTTCGGCGGGAATCATCGGGAGCAGCGCGCGCTCGGCGAGTGCGCCGTGGCCGACCTCGCGGCGTCCGGGGCCGCGCAGGAACGCCACTTCGCCGACCGAGAACGGTGGGAAGTTGTAATGGAGCATGAACCGCTTCCACGTCTCGCCGTCCACCATCTCGATCTTCTGCTGGTCCTCTGCCGTGCCGAGCGTGGAGGTGACGAGCGCCTGCGTCTCGCCCCGCGTGAACACGGTCGATCCGTGCGTCCGCGGTAATACGCCGACTTCGATCGTGATCGGACGGATCTCGTCGAACTTCCGTCCATCGAGGCGCTGGCCGCGCTCGAGCGCCTCGTCGCGCATCACTTTTTCCTTCAGCTCCTTGAAGATCGACTTGGCGTGAGTACGCCGCTCGACCTCTTCCTCAGGGATGCTGGCGATCAGCTCGTCGAGGACATGGTCCACGCTGCTGTAGTTCTGGAGCTTGTCCTTGATCCGCATGGCCTCCGCCAGCGGGAGGTACACGCGCTCTTCGACCTCGCGGTAGAACTCCTGGCCGATCTCCTTGACCGCGAGCTCGATCTTTTTCTTGCCCGCCGCGGCGGCAAGCGCGTCGATGCCCGTGATGATCTCTTTGATGGCTTCGTGCGCGCGCTCGAGCGCCTGGACCATCTCTTCCTCGGAGACCTCCTTCGCGCCGGCCTCCACCATCACGATGGCGTCCTTGCTGCCCGCGACAATCGAGATCGAGGCGGCTGCGGCGCCGCTGCTCGAACGTGGGATTCACCACGAGCTCCCCGTCGACCTGTCCGATGCGAACGCCGGCAATCGTGCGGGTGAACGGAATGGACGAGAGTCGCAACGCCGCGGACGCGCCGGTGATCGCGAGCACGTCGGAGTCGTTTTCGGCATCGGCGGAGAGCAGGAGTGCGATGACCTGCGTCTCGTGACGCCATCCCTTCGTGAAGAGCGGCCGAACCGGGCGATCGATCAGGCGGCTCGTGAGAACCTCCTTCTCGCTGGGTTTGCCTTCGCGCTTGAAGAAGCCGCCCGGAATCCGACCGGACGCGTAGGTGTACTCGCGGTAGTCAACGGTGAGCGGGAGAAAGTCGATTCCCTCGCGTGGATTGGCCGCGGCGCAGGCGGTGACCAGGACGACGGTGTCGCCCGATCGCACCAGGACGGAGCCGTCCGCCTGCTTGGCGAGGCGCCCGGTCTCGAGGGAGATCGTGCGTCCGCCTACGGAGATGTCACGTGTGTGCATGATGATCTTTCTGAAGACGTCAATTCGCCGGGTTTGAATACGCGGTCGACATGCCCGGCACTGAAGACCGGCCTACTTGCGGATACCGAGACGGCGGATCAGCTCCCCGTATCGATCGGTATCCTTGCCTTTGAGGTAATCCAGGAGTCGGCGGCGCTGGCCGACGAGCTTCAGCAGGCCGCGGCGCGAATGGTGATCCTTCGAGTGCGCCTTAAAATGTTCCGTCAGGTAGTTGATCCGCTCGCTGAGGAGTGCAACCTGGACTTCCGGTGAGCCGGTGTCCCCATCGTGTGTGCGGTAGCTGCCAATGACTTCGGTCTTGCGATCCTTGCTGAGCACAGTTTGTCCTCCACGTACGACCCAGAACCCTCGGATGGATAGTCCGCACCAGGTCGCCGTATAACCCGGAACCGCGAGACCGGAGCAACGCACGGTCTCGTCGTGATCCGCGGCCTATTTACAGACGAATCAATATTTTACACCAGTACGACAACGGGATGCAAAGAGCCGTCGCCGAGGCGTTCGGCGACGGCGAGCAGGCGTCCGGCCGGGTCGATCAGCCTCACGCGCGCCGCGTTCACGATGGGCGGCGCCTCGTCCGTCAGGTGCGAAGGACCGACGACGTTGCCGTGCGTCACGCGGCGCGTCCCGTCTTCGGACAGCCGAACCGCAGGCATGTGGCCCAGCAGGACATCCGGAGACATCAGGCGCGCGGAAGCGTTCGCCCCTTCCGCTTCAATCGTCGCCAGCGGGGCCCCCTGTTCCACGGAGAACGCTCCCGCCTTCGTCCGTCGAAGGGCAGCGAGGTGACCGCCGCACCCGAGCGCCACGCCGAGGTCGTGCGCGAGCGACCGTACGTAGAAGCCGGCGCTGCACACCACCCGGAGGCGCACCAGATCGTCCGAACACGAGAGCAGCGCGAGCTCATGAACCCTCACCTGCACAGGCTGCAACTCGACGGACCGTCGAACGCGCGCGTCCTCGTACGCACGCCGCCCTCCGACCTTCTTGGCCGAATACGGTGGCGGCGTCTGCTGGAACGTCCCTCGAAAGCGATCCAGCGCGTCGGCGATGTCGCCGTACGCGGGAAGGCCGTCGACGTTCCCACGCGTTGCCGGATCGAGCCCCTCGGCATCGTAGGTATCGGTGGCGACGCCCAGGCGGACGTCGGCAAGTACTCCTTGACGTCGCTGACGAGGAATTGGGCGAGGCGGGTAACCGGACCGACGAGCAGGACGAGGAGACCCGTCGCGAGCGGATCGAGCGTTCCCGTGTGGCCGATGCGCGGGACACCGAGCACGCGGCGCGCACGCGATACGACATCGTGGGACGTCGGCCCCGCCGGTTTGTCGACGAGGAGCGCGCCGAGTGCAAGCGTCCTAGCTCCTGTCTAGGCCTCGATCGCATGCCCATCGCGATCGCGCTCTTCATCTCCTCGACGATGCCTGCCCGTACCCGCGACGAGCGGACCGGACATCGTGAAGCCAGCGGCGTTCTTGTGGCCGCCGCCGCCATGACGGCTGGCGACGCTGCGGACGTCCACGTCGTACTTCGAGCGCATGCTGATCCGGACGTCTCCGTCCGCCCCGAGCTTGAAGAAGACCACGGCCTGAATCTCGCGCGCGGTCAACGGCAGATTGATCAGCCCCTCGGTGTCGTTGGCGGTCGTGCCGGTCGCGTGCAGGATGTCGTCGTTCAGGTACATCACCGCCAGCCGCCCTTCGTCGGTGAGCTCCATCTCGTCGAGCAGCGCGCCGATCAATTTGAGCTTGCCGAAGCTGTTGCTGTCGAATACGCGCCGCGCCATGGCCGCCGGTTGCACGCCGGCCTCCACGGTCTGCCGGCAGATGTCGAACGTTCGCGGCGTGATGTTGGAGTGATGGAACGATCCCGTGTCGGTGAGGATCGCGAGGTAGATGTGCGTGGCGATATCGAGCGTGAGCGGAACGCCGAGGCGCGGATCAACTCGAAGACCAGCTCTCCGCAGGCGGCCGCAGACTCGTCGAGCCAGTTGATGTCGCCGTACCGGCTGTTGCCCTGATGGTGATCGATGTTGATCGTGAAGCGCCCCTCGATCCCCTTGACGCCGGTGCGCGCAAAGTCTCCGGACTCCATCACGATAACGGCATCGATGTCGTCGACCGTGGCTTCGCGGGCGATCTCGATGCGATCGACGCCCGGAAACTCGAGGTAGTGCTCCGGCGCGGGATCGGCGTTCACGAGGCGGACCTGCTTGCCGAGCAGGTCGAGCGCGTACGCCATGGCCAGCTGCGATCCGATGGAGTCTCCGTCAGGACGCGCGTGGGAGGTGATGAGAAACCGTGTGCGCTCCTTGATGGCCTGGCAGATTTCCGCCGGCGCCGAGTCAGCGGTCGCCGACGTCATCGTCCTCAATGGCGTCATGCCTGGTCGTGGCCTCCGCTTTGAGCTCCTGGAGGATCTGTTCGATGCGATCCTGACGAGCGATGGATTCGTCGTAGAAGAAGTCGAGCTCCGGGACCCGCCGGAGCCGAAGCCGCTGACCGAGCTGGCGCCGAAGGAACGGCGCCGCCCGCTTGAGCGCCTTCGCACTCTCGCGCTGCGCCTTGTCGTCGCCGAGCGACGTGTAGTAGACGCGCGCGAGCTGGAGGTCCGACGTCACCTTGACCTGGGTGAGCGTGAGAAAGCCCACGCCGGGATCGTGGACCTGACGGGCGAGCAGCTGTGCGAGCTCGCTCCGAATCTGATCTCGCGATGCGCTCTGGGCGAGAAGACATGACCCATTCGCTAGCATCTGCCTGCTCTACCGTTGCGGCCACCCGCTCCACCACGAACACCTCGATTACGTCCCCGACCTTGAGGTCGTTGTACCGCTCGAAGCCGATGCCGCACTCGAACCCGGACTTCACCTCTGACACGTCGTCCTTGAACCGGCGGAGCGATCCGATCTTGCCTTCGTGGATGACGACGTTGTCGCGCAGCAGCCGGGCCTGCGCATCGCCGGAGCGGGTGATGCGCCCTTCGAGGACCATGCAGCCGGCGATCGTGCCGAACTTCGGGACCTTGAACGTTTCGCGCACTTCGGCGCTGCCGAGCCTGACTTCGCGCAGCGTCGGCTCGAGGAGGCCCGTCATCGCCTTCTTCATCTCGTCGACGACGTTGTAGATCACCGAGTGCAGGCGGATATCGACCTTGTCGCGGTCGGCCACGTCCGACGCGTTGCGATCGGGTCGAACGTTGAAGCCGATGACGATGGCGTTCGACGCGGCCGCGAGCAGCACGTCCGATTCGTTGATGGCGCCGACGCCGCTGTGAATGATGCGGATCTTCACACGCTCGTCGCTCAGCTTCGTGAGCGTGTCGGCGAGCACCTCGGCCGAACCCTGCACGTCGGCCTTGATGATGATCGGCAGCTCCTTCATGCCGCCCTCGGCAATCTGCTGCTGCAGCGACTCGAGGGTGAGCCGGCCGCCCTTCGCGCCGAGCGCCCGATCCTTGGCCTGGCCCTGCCGATACATCGCGATCTGACGCGCCTTGGCGGCGTCCGCCAGCGCCTGGAACGCGTCACCCGGCTGCGGCAGCCCGCCGAGGCCGAGCACTTCGACCGGCGTGGCCGGACCCGCGTGCTTGATCTGGCGACCCCGATCGTCGATCAGCGCGCGGACCTTGCCGACGATGGTGCCGGCGATGAAGGTATCGCCGACGTGGAGCGTGCCGTCCTGCACGAGGATCGTGGCCACCGGCCCGCGTCCCTTGTCCAGCTTTGCTTCGAGCACCGTGCCCGATGCGTTGCGCTTGGGATTGGCCTTCAGCTCGCTGAGCTCGGTGACGAGCAGCACCATTTCGAGCAGCAGCGGGATGTTCTCGCGCTTCTTGGCCGACACCGCGACCATGACGGTCTGACCGCCCCAGTCTTCCGGCACCAGGCCAAGGTCCGACAGCTCTTTCTTGACGCGGTCTGGATTTGCGTTCGGCTTGTCGACCTTGTTGATGGCCACGAGGATCGGCACGTTGGCCGCCCGCGCATGATCGATGGCTTCCTTCGTCTGCGGCATCACGCCGTCGTCGGCCGCGACGACGAGCACGACGACGTCGGTGACGCGCGCGCCGCGCGCGCGCATCATCGTGAACGCCT
Source organism: uncultured Acidobacteriota bacterium (assembly GCA_963786615.1). Lineage (GTDB taxonomy): Bacteria > Acidobacteriota > Vicinamibacteria > Vicinamibacterales > 2-12-FULL-66-21 > CAWAZT01. Next base: position 143,820 of record CAWAZT010000015.1, on the reverse strand, counting down.
CGTGGCCGGGCGTGTCGAGAAACACCACGTTCCTGTCGTTGACCTGAACCGAGTACGCGCCGATGTGCTGCGTGATGCCGCCGGCTTCGCGCTCGGCGACGCGCGTCTCGCGGATCGCGTCGAGCAGCGTGGTCTTGCCGTGATCGACGTGGCCCATCACGGTGACGACGGGCGCGCGCGTGACGAGATCCTCGGGCCGCGAGTCTTCGGCCTCGACCTGCAGCAGCTCCTCTTCGAACGACTGCATCTTCACGTCCGCGCCGAACTCGCGCGCGATCATCGAGGTGGTATCCGTGTCGAGCGTGCTGTTGATCGTCATCATCAGGCGCTTTTCCATCAGCTTCCTGAGGACGTCCTTCGCCTTCACATCGAGCTTCGTGGCGAGGTCGGCAACGGTCATTCCCTCCGCGAGGGTGATCGTGCGCGTAACTGGCGGCGGCGCGGCGCTCATCGGCATCGGCGCCTGCATGCGCGGCTGCTCGCGACGCGGGCCTGACGATCGAGGCCCGGACGGACGCGGCGGCGGCGGGCGATACCCGGGCATCGGCGGCCGCTGACCTTGCGGCGGACGGACTGGCTGCGACGGCAATGGCCGCGGACCACCCATGGGCGCGCTCGGACGTGGTGGCAGCGGACCACCAGGCCGCGGACCCTGCGGCCTCGCGGCCGGTGAGCCCGGTCGCGCGCCGGCTGGCCGGCTCAAGTTGCCCGTTGCTGCGGGCGGCGGAGTCGTGGGCTGTGGCGGTCGGACGAGCATGGGACGCCGTGGCGGCGCCGGGGGCGCTTGACCTGTACGCGGATCCTCGACTCGAAGACGCAGCGTTGGCGGTACGAATCGGCCTGGTGCCGGGGCCGGAGCGCGCGGGGCCGGCGGCTCCGTTCGCGGCGGCTCCGTTGGGGCGGCCTCAGCCGGACCGCGGGCACTTCGGGCGCAGGGGGTGCTGACGTCGGAGGTGGTTCTGCCAGCCGAACTATCCGGCGCCGGAGCCATGATCACCGGCTCGGGTTCGGGCTCGACGGGTGGCGGCGCAGGCGTGGGCTCCGGCTCGATGGCCACCGGCGCAGGCGTCGATTCGACAGCGGGCGCGGGCGGCGCGGCGGTCTCGGCCGGCGGCGCAATCGGTTTGGCCGTCTTCACGAGCCGCGGCGCCGGCATCGGCGGCGCGGCGGGCTTCGGAGGTTCCGGCGCGCGGCCGGCGGGCCTCTTGGCCCCGCCACGCGCAACGGCCGGTGCATCGGCAAACGAGGCGCTCGAAGGGACTTTGATCCCGCGCTGCCGTGCCAGACGGCTGACGAACTCCCTCGCGACGACTTCCTCGATGGTGCTCGACGCGCTCTTCACCTCGATACCGTGGTCGCGCTTCAACAGCGCGATCACTTCCTGGCTGGTGGTGTTGAGCAGCTCCGCGACTCGGTAAATCCGGACTGTTGCCAAATAGAAACCTCAGCTCGTTCCGTTACTCTGTTTTCGCCGCCGGTTCTTCGGTGGCCGAAGGTGCCACGTCGCCCGTCTCGATCGCGTCATCGACCGCTGACGCCGCGTCGGCCTCCACGCCGGCTCCGTCCGCCGCCTCCTGAGCCACGACTTCGTCCGCTGTCTCGGACGCCGCTGCCGCGCCGCTCTCGAGGTCGACGAACTGCTTCTCGACCTCGCGGCGCTTGTCTTCTTCGCTCTTGATGTCGATCTTCCAGCCTGTCAGCTTCGCGGCGAGACGGACGTTCTGCCCCTTCTTCCCGATCGCGAGCGACAGCTGCTTGTCCTCGACGACCACTTCCATCACCTTCTCGGCATCGTCCACGATTGAGACGCGCTGCACCTTCGCGGGGCTGATCGCGTTGGTGACGAAGGCGACGGGATCCTCGGACCACTCGACGATGTCGATCTTCTCGCCCCGCAGCTCGCGGATGATCGACTGGACGCGCGTGCCCTTCATGCCCACGCACGCGCCGACGGGGTCGACGTCGCGCTCGCGCGAGTACACCGCGACCTTCGCACGATCGCCCGCCTCGCGGACCGCACCCGCGAATCATCACCGTGCCGTCGTAGATCTCCGGGACTTCCTGCTCGAACAGCTTGATCAGAAGGGCCGGGTCCGTGCGCGAGAGCACGATCTGCGGTCCCTTCGCGCTGCGGTTCACGCCGCGGATCACCGCGCGGACGCGGTCGCCGACCGCGTAGTTCTCCGCGCGCGACTGTTCCTTCCGTGGCAGCTGCGCCTCGATGCGGCCGAGCTCCATGATGATGTCGCCGTTCTCGAACCGCTTGACGATGCCGCTGACGACCTCGCCCACGCGCTGGCTGTACTCGGCGTAGACGTTCTCGCGCTCGGCCTCGCGCACCTTCTGGAAGATCACCTGCTTGGCGGTCTGCGCCGCAATCCGCCCGAGATCTTCCGTCGGCCGCGGGAACTCGATCTCCATGTCGACTTCCGCTTCGTCGCCGTAGAGTTGCTGCGCTTCCGCCAGCGAGATCTGGTTCGGTGGATCCGTCACTTCGTCCACGATGCGCTTGACGGCGCAGAGCTCGATCTGGCCCGTCTCCTGATTGAAGCGGGCGCGGAGCGTTTCGTTCTTGTAGCGCTTCCGGGCGGCGGCCTCGATGGCGTCCTGCACCGCGCCGATGATGATGTCCGGCTCGACGCCCTTTTCCTTGGCGATGGCGTCGATTTGCTGTAACAGCGGATTTTGCATGTCAGTAGCTTTCAGCTGACAGCTTTCAGCTCTCAGCTCTCAGCCAAAATGTTCAGCCCAATCGCCCTCAGCCGGGGCGCATCAGGCAAGCTGACAGCTGTTAGCTGAACGCTGTCAGCTCTTTCCTAAAACTCCACGTCCAGGTGCGCCCGCTTGATCTTCGCGAGCGGCACGCGATGGACCTTCTTTCCTTGCTCGAGCACGACGACACTGTCCTCGACGCCGCGGAGCCGACCGGCAAATGCCGACTGCCGCTCGATCGGCTCCGTCGTGACCAGCTTCGCGAGCCGGCCGGTAAACCGCCGGAAATCCGCCTCGTGCCGCAACGGACGGTCGAGCCCGGGCGAGGACACCTCCAGGATGTACGTGTCCTCGAGCTCCTGCTGTCCGAATTCGTCCTCGACGTCGAGCAGGGCGCTCAGATCCTGGCTCACCCGCTGGCAGTCTTCGATCCCGACGCTGTCCTCGGGTGTTTCGACCTCACCCGTTGGCCGTCGATCGATCACGACCCGCAGCACCATCCCGATCGGCTCGCGCCGCAGCTGCACGTCGAAGATCTCGAGGCCATAGCTGTCGGCCACCCGCTCGGCCGCGGCGCGCATGCGCGCAAGGGTCGTGGAAGCTGTGCCGTTCCCCGTAATTCGTCCCCTGAAAAACAAAAAGTGGGCACCGGCCCACTAGGAAAAACCTCGCAACAGCCACCTCACAGTATAGCAGATTGGAGGTAGAGTCCGTCCAGGACAGCGAACCGCTGCGGTCCCGTGGCGACGGGTGTGCGTCAGAGCATCGGCGTCGCCAGCAGGTCGTAGCCGCTGGCGCCGACAATCCGGGCGCTGATGAGCGAACCGGCGGCGAGATCCGAGGGATCGCAATCGGTCAGATAGACAACCGGATCGATGTCGGGCGCCTGACCCTCGAGCCGTCCCTGCACCACCAGCTCGTGCTCTCGCGAGGGGCCGTCGATCAACAGGCGAACGTCCGAGCCGATCCGGGCCTGTTGAGCCGCCGACACAATCCGCTGCTGCCGTTCCATCAGCCGCTCGCGCCGGCGGCGCTTCACCGCCGCCGTCACGTCGTCGGTCGAGTCGAACGCCCGCGTGCCTTCCTCGTGCGAGTACGTGAACACCCCGATATGGTCGAACCGGGTGTCTTCGACGAAGGCCTCGAGCTCTTCGAACTCGTCCGTGGTCTCGCCGGGAAAACCCACGATGAAGGTCGTTCTCAATGTGACGCCGGGAACGCGCGCGCGGATCCGCGACAGCAGCGTGTCGTACGTCTTCCGGTTGCCCGGCCGGCGCATGCGCTTGAGGACAGCCGGCCGACGCGTGCTGCAGCGGCAGGTCCACATACCGGCACACCTTCTCGCACTCCGCCATCGCGTCGAGCACGTCGTCCGTGATCGTCGTCGGATAGAGGTAGAGCAGGCGGATCCACTGCAGGCCGTCGATCGTCGTTGAGCGCGCGGAGCAGACGCGCGAGCGCGCCGCGTTCACCGCGGTCGATGCCATAGAACGTCGTGTCTTGTGAAATGAGCAGCAGCTCGCGGACGCCACGCTCCGCGAGCGCCCGCGCCTCGCGCACGATTGAGTCGTGCGTACGGCTGCGATACTGGCCCCGCAGTGTGGGGATGATGCAGAACGCGCACGTGTAATCGCAGCCTTCGGCAACCTTGATGTACGACAGGTGCGACGGGGTCGTCTGCAGCCGCGGCGTGTCGGCGTCGTAGAGGTAGGTGGGGAGGGGACGGGGTGCGGGTTCCGAGGCTCGAGGGCCGAGGTTCGAGGGCCGGCGCGTGCGATCGATGAAAGACCAGCGGCTCCGCATTTCCGATTCTCGGTCCTCGGTCCTCGGTCCTCGCCTCGAGCGCATCCACTATCTGCGGCACCTCCCCGGTTCCCAGCACCGCATCGATCTCGGGTATTTCCCGGCGGAGCTCGTCGCGATAGCGCTCCGCCAGACAGCCGGTGACGACCAGGCGCGAGCAGCGACCGTCGCGCTTCTGCTGCGCCATCTCGAGGATCGTGTCGATCGACTCCTGCTTCGCGCGATCGATGAACGCACACGTGTTCACGACGAGCACGTCAGCGTCCTCGGCCGTCGAGGTCAGCTCGTGTCCCGCCTGCTGGGCGAGCCCCAGCATCACCTCGCCGTCGACGAGGTTCTTGGGGCAGCCGAGAGAGACGAAACCAATTTTCAAGTTCACACCAAGCCAGTCACGGCCAACGCTTGTATCACCAAGACCACTAAGCGCACCAAGATCACCAAGAACCTAAGCGACATACCTTGGTGGTCTGCGTGTTCTTTGTGGTCTTCGTGCCAATAATCGTGGCCGTCGACAACCATCATGGGTACAACCGATACAGCATCCGCGGGTACGGAATCGCCTCGCGAAGATGGTCCAGCCCGCAGATCCAGCTGACCACCCGCTCGATGCCCATGCCGAAACCGCCGTGCGGCACCGTGCCGAACCGCCGGAGATCGAGATACCACTCGAAGGCTTCCTGCGGCAGGTTGTGCGCCTTGATTCGCTCCAGCAGCAGGTCGTAATCGGCGATGCGCTCGCCTCCACCGATGATCTCGCCGTATCCCTCGGGCGCGAGGACGTCGACGCCGAGCGCCACCTCCGGCCGGTCGGGATCCGGCTTCATGTAGAACGCCTTCACCGCGGACGGATATCGGTGCACGCAGAGCGGACGGTCGAACTCCTCCGACAGCGCCGTCTCGTCTGGCGCGCCGAAATCGCCGCCCCATTCGAACGGCAGCCCCTTCTTCTTCAGGATTTCCGCGGCTGCGTCGTACGAGATGCGCGGAAACGGGGAGGTGACCTTCTCGAGCTTGCTCGTGTCGCGCTCGAGGATCTGCAGCTCGCGTCTTCGCTGTTCGAGCGCCCGGCCCACGACGTAGACCACCAGACCCTCAGCGAGTTCCATCACATCGTCGAGCGCCGCGTACGCCATCTCGGGTTCGACCATCCAGAACTCCGTCAGATGACGGCGCGTCTTCGACTTCTCGGCGCGGAAGGTCGGCCCGAACGAGTACACGCGGCCGAGCGCCATCGCGTTCGCCTCGTTGTACAGCTGACCGCTCTGCGTGAGATACGCCGTGGTGTCTTCGAAGTACTGGACGGGAAAGAGCGTGGTCGTGCCTTCGCAGGCCGCCGGCGTGAAGATCGGCGTGTCCGCGAGGATGAACCCGCGACCGTTGAAGAAGTCGCGCACCGCGTTGATCACCTCGTGCCGCACGCGCAGGATTGCCTGCTGTCGCGGTGATCGAATCCACAGGTGACGCCGATCCATCAGGTAGTCGACGCCATGCTCCTTCGGCGTGATCGGATAGTCCTTGGCATCCGACACGATCTCGAGCTGGGTGACGTCGAGCTCGTAGCCGCCCGGCGCCCGCGTGTCGGCGCGGACGTTTCCGTCGATGACGACGGCGCTCTCCTGCGCGAGGTGGTCGGCGCGGCGGAACATGTCCTCACCGACCGCCTGTTTCGACATGACGCACTGGATGAAGCCGGAACCATCGCGGATCGTCAGGAAGTGGATCTTGCCGCTGGACCGCCGGTTGTGCAGCCAGCCCCGCAACTGGACCGCCTGCCCTTCGTGCCGCGCGATGTCTTCGATATACGTCATAGGTCCCAAGTCCCAAGTCCCAAGTCCCACGTCCCATCAGTCCCAGTCTCGTCCCAAGTCCCACTCAAGGTCCCCAGACTAGGGACGAGAGACTAGTGACTCGGGACTAATACGTGAGGAGCTTTTCGAACTTCTGCCGCGCGCGGCGCGCGCCGTCCAGCACGTCGGCCGGCGCGCCGGTGTTGGCCACCTCCATCAGGTAGGTGCCGTCGTAACCAATCTTCTGCATCGACATCAGCGCCGCATTCCAGTCGATGCCGCCGTCGAAGGGCACGAGATGATCGTCGCGCTTGCGATGGTTGTCGTGCACGTGCGTCGTGATCAAATGCTCTGACACCGTCTCGATCGCGTCCGGCACGTCGCCCATCAGGAACGCATGACCGAAGTCGAGGCAGATGCCGGCCGTGCGCGGCGTCGAGGTCGCGATCGAGCAGCGTCACGAGCGACTGCGCGTCCGAGATCTCGTTCGGGATCAGTTCGACCGCGACCCGGACGCCGATCGGTTCGGCAATCGCGCAGATTTCCTCGATGCTCCGGAACGCCGCCGCGCGGCTGTTCTCTCCGCCTTGCGCGGTCGGCGTGCCCAGGTGCACCACGAAGACGTCGGTTGGAATCCGCTTCGCGATGTTCAACGCCGCCTCGGCCTCACGCACCGCTGCCTGCCGTCGCGCCGGATCGCTGACCGCGTTCGAGATGACGGCGCCCCACTTGTCGCCCGGCGACAAGCCGGTCCGTGATCGGCGCATGGATCCCGTGCAGCGCGAGCCCGGTCTCGTTCAGCCAGCCCGCCAGGCGCTCGATCGACGAGGCGTCGTGGTAGTCGAAGTGGCTTCGGGTCGCGAACACCTCGACGGCCTCGAATCCGTACGACGCGATCGCCGCCAGGTGATCGCGGGTCAGCTCCTGATCGTGGTACAGATGGGTCGATATTCCGAAGCGTATGGCCACTGCGGTTGCCAGTCGGTGGTGGAAGAACCAGTCATTGTACCACGCGGTGAATTCTTTGGTTCGGGGTTCGGCGTTCGGGGTTCGTGGTCTTTCGAGTTCGTGGTATCAGCCCCGAACGACGAACCACGAACTCAGCCCCGACGCCGAACCGCGAACCCCGAACCCGTTCGATCCGCCGTTCACCGAAACTCTTCCACGTGCGCCGCGAGCAATTCCCACATGCGGTTGAAGCGGGGCTGGTGCGCCAGATTGTTGCGGACGTAGCGGAGCGTGCGGGGAATGTATTGGATGTACACCGGATTTCGCCGGGCGGTCGTCTGGTAGCCGAAGGTCCCCAGCGCCTTGAGATTGCGCTGGAGCGCCATCACGTCGAACCGGTTGCGGAACTCGCGCTCCGCGCCGGCGATCCCCTTCAACGCGAGGAAATACGCAATCAGTTCCTCCACGGTCTGCTCGGGGAGATCGACATACGAGTCGCGCAGCAGCGAGACCAGATCGTAGGTGTCGGGTCCGAGACGCGCGTCCTGAAAGTCGATGATGAACAGCTGCGATTCGTGCAGCATCAGATTGCGGCTGTGATAATCGCGATGGCAGAGCACCCGCGGTTCAGACGCGAGCTCTCGAACGAGCACCGCGAACTCCGCCCGTAATGCATCGCCTTCGGCCGGTCCGAGCGTGACGCCCCTGTACGCCTCGAGGAAGTGCTTCGTGAAGAAGTCCAGCTCCCACGACAGCTTCTCGATGTCGAACGCGATCCCGTAGGGCAGGAACTCCGGCGAGGCGAGCTCTTCGCCGCGCCGCTGCATCTCGGCAATCAGCGCGACGGCTTGTCGGTAGAGCGCGGCATGCTCCGCCGCGGCTGGAGGCACCCAGGTGCGCCTGGAGCGTGACATCCCCGAGATCCTGGAGCGCAAGCACGCCGAGATCATCCGCGTGGCCCAACACGGCTCGGCACCGGTACAGGCATGCGCGAGAGCAGCGTTGCGACGTTCACGAAGGGCAGCGATTGGACGTCGAAGGCCGCCGAGTACAACGCCAGGACGATGGACGGCGCGTCGGGAAGAATGACGCGGAAATACCGCCGATCGGACGCGTCGCCGGTCAGGGGAACGACCCGCGGCGACCGCGCGGCGAGGCCGCTTCTCTGCAGATAGCCATCGATGCGCTCGCGCGTTTCCAGCTCGTCGGCCTGCCTCAATTCCATTCGGAGTCCTCAGCGTTCTCGTTGCCGTGTCGAGCGACCGTCACCACCAGAAGGACGGCCTGCGCTTTGGGATGACACTACAGCTCGGCGACCAGCAGGTCGCCGACGCGAGTTTCGCTCGGTCCTGCCGGTTCGACCTCCGTGCAGACGATCGCGCGGCGGCGAAACACGGAGCCGGCTGGAATCGCGACGCCATCGCCGACGATGCAGTCTTCCAGCCGCGCCTCCTCGCCGATGCTCACATCGTCCCACAACAGCGACCGCACCACCGACGCCGATCGCGGCTACCCGAACGTGACGTCCCCATCGCGGCCGATCCCTGCGACCATCCGCCGCGGCGAGGTCGAGCGACGTGCGCAACAGATCCGCCGGGCGTGCCGATGTCCTGGAAGCTGGCGTCGCTCACGAACCCCATGACCGCATCGCTGCGTGCCGCCATCAACCGCGGATAGAGCTCCAGGACTGATTCCGCCGGCACCCCATCAGCGAGGGCGGCAAACGCCTCGGCCTCGGCGGCCTGCACGCCGATGAAATGATACGAAGGCCGGCTGTCGCCGCGACGCGTGAACCCGATCACCGCGCCCCGACTGTCGAGCAGCACCCCGCCGTACTTCTCCGGCCACCGGTTGGCGATCAGCGCCATCGTCACCAGGGCTCCATTTCTGCGGTGTTGCGCGGCGAGCTCGCCGAGATCTACGTCCGTCAGCGTATCGCCGTTGACGAGCAGGATGGTGCGCCCGGCTGTTCCGTCCAGCAGCAACGGCAGCGCGCGGCGAGGGCCACCCGCCGAGCCGAGCACCGGCGACTCCCACGAATATCGAATGCGCGCGCCGAGGTCGCTCCCATCGCCGAGCGCGCGCGTGAGCGATGCGGGCCGATGGTGCAGATTCAGGACGAGATCTGCGATCCCGTTCGCGACGAGCCAGCGGATCACGCGACGCGCCAGCGGCTCGCCGTCCACCGGAACGGCGGCCTTCGCACGCGTCAGCGTCAGAGGACGAAGCCGCGTCCCGAGCCCGGCCGTCAACACGAGCGCGCGGTTGAAGGCGCCCGCGTTCAAGGCCTGTCGAACACCATGTCGGTGCCGCGCAGACCGAACTGCTCGCGATGCTTGAGGAACAGTCCCCGATAGGAGTCGAGCACGTAGTCCGCCTGGGTCCGACCGAGGGCGTCGGCCGTCGCGACGATGCCGTGCTCGCTCCCTTCGATCTCGACGAAAACGCCCACCGGCGTTTCGTCGACCGCGACCGTCACGTCCTCGTGCGCGAACTCCTCACGATACTTCTCGTAGCGGAACCACACGTGCAGGCCCAGCTCCTCCAGGATATGCAGCACGACTTGTCCATCGCCCACGACCGTTTCGAGCTCCTCGCGCAGCTTCATGACGGACGGCTTGCACCGGTCCCTTGAACGTAATCCGGCTCTTGCCGTTCTCGACGCGTACGCGCAGGACACAGCGCCGGCGGCGCAGCATTTCGTCGTCGGTGTCGAGCAGCGAGTCTTCCTGAAGGCGACGACAGAGCAGGGGGGTGGCACCCGTTGCGAGGACGGCCGCCCGCGCGGCCTCGACGGAATCGAAGCGCAGCTTGACTTCCCGTTCGACCGTCGTCGTCATCGACATGGAGCTCCTGAGGCCTGCCATGGGGCCGTGCCGCCAGCTACGCTTGGGTTGCGGGCCCAACCCACGTACGAAGCGCCGATTATAGTGCGATTGGGCGCCAGGCTCCACGCCAGATCAAGTGCCGTACACAGACGTACATCGTGAAACATTCGACGGCGAACGCCGGAAACCCGGCAAACCCGGCGAGCGGCATCTCGAAGAGCTTGACGTCCGGAGGCACCGGCACGTTGTAGATCCACTTCGATCGCGCCCAGTAGTTCCAGCACTCCCAGACGAATCCGCAGAGGAGCCCGCCGATCAACAGGTTCAGCAACCGTCCTCGATGACCGCTCAGCAGATCACCACGGATCGATTCTGCGCCCATGGAGGCGTTGATTGGATCCAGCAGACAGATGAACCCGAGCCAGACGAACGCGGCGAGCCACGTCGACGGGTGCAGCAGAGGAACGATCAGAAGGATCGCTCCGGCGAGCACGCTGATCGATCCGTACAGGCCGAGACGCAGCCGCCTGCCGGACCCCCGGCGGAATGTCGGCGCGCGGCGATCCCGCAGCGTGCCGACCAGCTCGCTGGTTTCGAAAATCGCCGGCCAGATCGTGGCGAACGACCACGCATACCCCACGACCCGCACGAAGCGGTTCTCGGGAAGCCCGACGTAGTACCAGTTGTGGAGCGCGTGCTTGTTATACAGCTCGAAGATCGTCCACAGCGGAATGCTCGCCAGCGCCAGGAACACCGCCTCGGCACGCGCGTTCTGCAACAGCGAGTCGCCCCGGCGACGCCAGATGAGCGCGTCGACGAACAAAATGTAGCCGGTCCACGCGATCGGGGTGTGCCAGGACCAGAAGGGTTGGATCCGGGCCAGCATGCCGGCCTCGGACACCGCGATTACCGCGAGGCCGAGCCACCCGTAGACGGGGACTCGACGTGTCACTGTCGTGAACGAAAGGCCAAAGGTAGAAGGTCTGCACTTCTGCGTTGCTAGTGCTTCGTCATCGTGACGAACACCTGCTGGCCGTCGCGCCAAATCAGCAGGAACGCCGGAGTGCCGGCGCCGACTTTCTGCAGTTCGCGCGTGACCTGCGTCACGGTCGCGACCTTCTGACGGTTGACCTCGAGGATCACGTCGCCGGGGACGATGCCGGCGTTGCCCGCGGGGCTCTCGCGATCGACGTCGCTGACGACGGCGCCACCCTGGTTGGGCGGCAAATCCATGCGACGGGCGAGATCGGGCGTGATGGGCTCGAGCGTCATGCCGAAGCCGGTGGACGTCGGCTCCTGCTCGGCGTTTGGTTCGCTGCGACGCGCGGTGCGGCCCTGTTCGGCTTCGAGATCGAGCTCGTCGATCGTGATGTTGAACGACTTGCGCTGATTGTCCCGATACACCGTTAACGGCACAGACGTTCCTGGCTTCGTCGCAACGACCATCGCGACCAGCGAGTCGCTGTCCTTCACCGGACGGCCGTTGAACTCCGTGACGACGTCCCCGGGACGGAGGCCAGCCTTTGTCGGCCGGTCCGTTGGGGTTCACCGCGCTGATGAGCGATCCGCTGTTGCTGGGCAGGCCGAAGGCCTTCGCGGCTTCGGGCGTGAGGTGCTGCGTCGACACCTGCACGCCGATCACTCCACGCACGACTTTGCCGTTGCGGAGCTGCGGCAGGAGATCCCGGATCGCGTTGATCGGCGTGGCGAAGCCGATGCCGATGTTCGCGGATCGCTGATCCGTGAAGATCGCGGTGTTCATGCCGACGACCTCGCCCCGCACGTTGAGCAGCGGACCGCCGGAATTGCCTGGATTGATGGCGGCGTCGGTCTGCAGCATGTTCTGCGCGCGGCCTGGCACGCCGCCGAACGGACGCCCGAGCGCGCTGATGACTCCGACGGTCACGGTGTGTCCCAGCTGGAACGGATTTCCAATCGCCATGACCCAGTCGCCCGGCTGCATCTGCTCGGAGTCGCCGAACTTCACCTCGGTGAGGGCCTGCGACGGCAGCTCCGTCATCTGAATCAACGCGCTGTCGGTCAGCGTATCGCGGCCAACGACCTTCGCGTCGTACGACACGCCCGGCTCGGCGCCGTACAGCGTCACCTTGATCTTCTCGGCGCCTTCGACGACATGGTTGTTCGTCAGGATGAACCCGGTCTTGTCGATGATGAAGCCCGTGCCGGCGCCCTGGAGCTGTGGCGCGTCGTTGCGGCCCTGTCCCTGTCCCTGTCCCTGTCCCTGTCCCTGTCCCTGCCCCTGACCTTGTCCTCGGCTCCGTCCGCGGGGTGGTGCCGGCGTCTGGTCGTCATCACCGCCGCCGAAAAACCGACGGAGCAGATCGTCGCCGCCCTGACCGCCGAAATATTCGGTGAGCTCGCGGCCTCGCGCGTGCGCGAGCGTCTGGATGTTGACCACCGCCGGCGCCATCGACTTGGCGATGTTGCGGAACGTCGTCGCGTCGATCGTCCCCGACAGCGGCGCGCTGTTGGTCGACGGCACCGACACCGTCTGCGCCGACGACGAGGGCGTCAAATCCATCCTGGAGGTGATCACCACGGTGACGGCCATGGAGGCGATAGCTATGAGGACGGCGTAGAACAACGAGATCTTGCGACTAGACATTGATTTCTCCCAACCAGTTCCAGTCTGTCAGCTTTCAGCTGTCAGCTCTCAGCTGTCAGCGCTCAGCCCATCGCTGATAGGCGTTAGCTGACACCTGAGACCTGATACCTGATAACCTGACGCTTACACCAGAACGAATTCCTCTTGCCGCGGACCGGTGACGGTTGCCGCGCGTTCGCTGACGAACATGTTGATTTCCGTGCGGACGCCGAACTCGGCTGTATAGATGCCCGGCTCGATGGTGAAGCCGGTGCCGGGAATCAGCCGGCGATCGTCGTGCGTCTCGTAATCGTCCATGTGGACGCCGTTGCCATGCACTTCGGTGCCGAGGCTGTGGCCGGTGCGGTGGATGAACGCCGCCCCATAGCCCGCCTGCTCGATCACGTCGCGGCACGCGCGATCCACTTCGAACCCGCGGACCTCGCGTCCCTGGGCGACGCGCTCTGTCACCAGCCCGATGGCCGCGTTTCGCCCGTCGCGTGCGGCGGCGAACGCTCTGGCATATCGGTCCGGCACGGCCGGACCTGTAAACCCCATCCACGTGATGTCAGCAAACACCGCGCCGGGCTCGGCCAGCTTGCCCCACAAATCGAGCAGGACGACCTCGTTCTCCCGTATTTGACGTGGCCGGGCGGGATCTGGTCCGTAATGAGGATTGCCGGCGTGCTCCTGGACCGCGACGACCGGGGCAGAGTCTGTGACGAGCCCTTCGTCCGTGAACCAGCCCAGCATTGCCTGCTGGAGGTCGATCTCGGTCAGTGCCCGCCCGGTCGCGCGCGACGTGCGGATCAGCTCGAAGGCCCGATCCTTGATGCGATACAGGCGCTCGGAGGCCGCTCGGTGAGTCGCATAGGCCTCGTCGGACCAGACCGCCTCGAACCGTTGCACGAGATCGCCCGACGAGGCGACGTCGATGTTCAGGTGCTGAACGGCCTCCACCGTTCCGGCGTCAACCCGCGAAATATAGGGGATCGCGTTGCCCGGCGAGTACTCCATCGCCACGCGTTTGAGGCCGCCGAGCACGTCGCGCAGGCCCGCCGCCAACGTCTCGCGCTGCGAGTAGGTGGTCTTCGCGCCCGGGAGATGATCGAGGTTGTACGGCTCGATGGCGTGGACAAGCTTTCGCGGCTCGCCGCTGGCCGGAATCACGTAGAACCACCGCCTGGTCGTCAGCTTCGAGCTGCCGTCGAGCCCGGCGAGCCGGCGGGCGATGGGGTTGGATCCGTGAAAGTCGTACAGCAGCCACCCGTCGAGCGCATCCTCTTTCAGTGCGCGCTGAACAGCCGGGATGGACAGAGGCACCTTCTGAGTATACGGGGTCAGATCTCGATTTTCTAATCCGGCTGGGCTGAAATGCTCGGGATTCTCCAAACTCTCGGCCGGATGCGACCTCTGACGAGAAAATCGAGATCTGACCCCGTATAATCAGAGCGCCCGCCTGAACGTTTTGGAACCTATGCGTCACACATTCTGGCCGACCCTCTTGGCTGTCGCCGCCGCTGCCGGCGTTGTCGGCGCGCAACAGGCGCCCGCGCCGCCGCCGCGGCCTGATGCGCAGCCGCCCGCCGTCACCTTCAAGGTCGAGGTCAATTACGTCGAGATCGACGCCGTCGTGACCGATGCGGACGGCAACTTCGCACGGAACCTGACGAAAGACGATTTCCAGGTCACCGAAGACGGCCGACCGCAGACCTTGTCGATCTTCTCGCCCGTTGACATTCCGATCGAACGCGCCGATCCGCCCTTGTTCGCGAAGACGTCGATTCCACCCGATGTCGTGTCGAATCGCACGCCGTTCGAGGGACGCATGTTCGTGCTCGTGCTCGACGACATGAACACGAGATTTCACCGGACCGCGCGAACGCGCCTGGCCGCGCATCAGTTCGTCGAGCGCTACGTCGGCGCGAACGACCTGGTCGCCGTCGTGAACACCGGCGGCCGGACGAAGGCGATGCAGGATTTCACGAGCAACCGGCAGCTCGTGCTGGCCGCCATCGACAGCGCGATGGGACAGGGCACGGATTCCGCGACGTCCGCGGCGCTGGCGGACTACGCCAACAACCGCCAGGTGCCCAACGGCGCAGGCACCTCGACGATGAACTCCGACATGAACGAGCTGGAGCGCAGCTATCAGGCGCGGAACACGCTCAGCACGCTCAAGAGCGTCGCGGAGTTCATGGCCGGGATGCGGGGGCGCCGCAAGGCCGTGGTGTGGTTCAGCGAAGGCATCAACTACGACATCAGCAATCCGATCAAGAATCGCTACGCGACGGACGTGCTCGAACAGGAAAAGGACGTCGTCGCCGCCGCGACCCGATCGAACGTGAGCATCTACGGCGTGGACCCGCGCGGCCTCACGAGCGGTCAGGACGATACCATCGAGATCGGCTCCTTCGCCGACGACAACTCGATCGGCCCCACGAACCTCCAGGACGAGCTCCGGAACTCGCAGGACAGCCTGCGCTACCTGTCGGACGAGACCGGCGGGTTCGCCGTCATCAACAGGAACGACTATCGCGACGCGTTCTCGCGCATCCTGCAGGACAGCAGCAGCTACTACGTGCTCGGGTACTACCCGACGAACGACAAGCGCGACGGCCGGTTCCGAAGCATCCAGGTTCGCGTGAACCAGCCGGGGCTGAAGGTCCGGGCGCGGAAAGGCTATGTCGCGCCGAGAGGGAAGCCCGAGGCGACGAAGGCGGCGTCGAAAGCGACCACGTCCCCGGAGTTGCGCGACGCGCTGCAGAGCCCTGTGCCCGTCAGCGGCCTGACGCTCGCGGCGTTTGCGGCGCCGTTTCGCGGCACCGCGCCAAACGACGCTATCGCGATGGCAATCGAGATCGACGGCTCCAAGCTGCAGTTCAAGCAGAACCCCGAGGGCCTGTTCACGAGCGATCTGGAGATCTCGCTGTTCGCGTCCGACAGCGTGTCGGGGAAGATCAAGGATGGCGCGCGAGACGTCATCAACCTGAAGCTGCGGCCGCAGACGCATGAGGTCGTCTCGAAGGGGACCTTCCGGGTCGTCCGCAGGATTCAATTGCCGCCGGGCAAGTATCAGCTTCGCGTCGGCGTGCGCGAGGCCGACGGCGGCCGCGTAGGCACGGTGCTCTACGACCTCACTGCTCCCGATTTCTCCAAGGGGCCGCTCGTGATGAGCGGCATCGCCATCACCTCGGCGGCCTCGAGCCGCGTCCCAACGGCGAGCCCCGATCCCGCCGTCAACGAGTTCAAGGACGTGCTGCCCGCTCCGCCCACAGCGGCGCGTGAGTTTGCGCGCAACGACGAGCTCGCGATCTTCGCCGAGATTTACGACAACCTCGGGTCCACCGCGCACCGCATCGGCATCACGGCCTCTGTGTTGGCCGACGATGGGAAGACGGTGTTCACGACGTCGGACGAGCGCCGGAGCGAAGAGCTGCAAGGCGCGTCCGGCGGGTACGGCTACACGACGAAGATTCCGTTGAGTGGTCTGGCGCCGGGCCGCTATGTGCTGCGCGTCGAAGCGAAGCCGATGGTGGGCAACAACGAGAGCGTCAAGCGCGAGGTCGAGATCCGGATCCAATGACGGATCCATCCTCGTCCTCGGGGCTACCGCCACGCACGGCCGCCGCGCTCGCGTACGTCGCGGGCCCGATTTCCGGCGGCTTGATCCTGCTGGCGGAGTCGCGCAATCCCGACGTCCGGTTCCACGCGTTCCAGTCGGTCATCGCCCTCGGTGGCCTGGTCGCCCTGATGTGTCTCGGCTACGTGATGGCGGTGGTGTCGCTGTTCGTGTCCGCCGGTGCCGTGGCGTTGTTCGTCCGGCTGTCGACGGCGATTTGGATCGCGCTCCTCGTGATCGCCGGCCTGTGCATCTGGAAGGCGAGCCGTGGCGGCCGCTGGAAACTGCCGCTGGCGGGCGACTGGGCGGAGCGCGCCGCCGGCCGCGGAGCACGGGCCGCGGATCGCGCGGACGGACGCGGGTAACTCTTTTCGAATCGGCCGCGGATTACGCGGCCGCGGATAACCCTTTTCAGATCGGCTGCGCATTACGCGAAAACCACGGGATGTTTTTCCGTCCGGATCCCGCACTCCGCATTCCGACATTTCGACTTACCGGCGCCATCCCTCGCGTTTCCGCAGGCTGGTGACGTGCGCGACGTGATGCGGTCCGTGCCAGGCGTACAGCTGCAGCATCGAATCGAGGGTCATCCGTCCGCGCTCCGGGTGCTGTAACGGTCGAGTGAAATCGGTCGCGTCCATCCCGTTCAACAGGGTCACCCATCGCTCGTGGAGCGCGTCGAGCAGCGTCAATGAGGGCGCAATCGGGGCGCTCGCGTCTTTCAGCTTTGCCCACGCGTCCTCGTTGTACGGCTTGATTGTCGGATTCTCTTCCGTGAGCGCCAGCTTGAAGCGCACGAAGGCGTTCATGTGGCTCTCGGGGACATGGTGGACCAGTTGTCGCACCGTCCATCCCCCGGGACGATAGGGCGTGTCGAGTTGCGTGTCGGTGAGCGTGCCGACCGCGGCGCGCAGGGCTGCCGGCGTCGTGCGAATCGCGTCGATGGCCGCGGCGCGTTTGGCGGAGGTGACGTCGGAATCGAAGTGAAACTTGCCGGTGGGGAAGCGAAGGTCGTCGGTCATGCGCCATTGTAGCCGGGCATGACCGACGCCCGAGGAACCAATCGGAATTGGATCAGTCGAAGGCTTTGACCTTCTTGGGATCGACCTTGCCGTTCACGTGGCTGAACATGTACTGGCTCTGCGCCAGACCGTCCTTGTACGGCGACTTGAGCGTGACCTCGACGACCTCGCCGGGCAGGATCCGCTTGACGGTCTCGGTGTCGCCGCTGATCTGCTGGCGCTGCCCGTTGTACCAAAGCTCGTCGATCCGGAGCAGCCCGATCGCGCCGGAGGAGACGTTCTTCACTTTGAAGACGGTCACGACGTCCTTGCCCACGCGCTTCGAGGCGCCCGGGATGTACTGAACCTGCGCGGTCCCCTTGACCAGCGGCACGAACTTGGCTGGAGCGGCCGGGACGGTCGACGCTGCGGGCGTTGCCGGCGTCGGCTTGGCGGCCTGCGCCAGCGCGAAGGGTGCGAAGACGAGCGAGCAGGCGAGAGCGGCGGCAGGCACGAACACGCTACGGTTCATGGACGACCTCCCGAGGCTGCGGGTTTGGAGCAACACAGCTCAACTGAAAATGGGACCGCGGAAAAAACCGCCGCACAATTATAGGCAGTTACATCTCTCCGTTCCAGTCCTCCGGCTCCGGGTTGGTCGACCGGAAGATTTCCAGATGCCACTTGCCGCCGCCCCACGGCTCGATGACCTCGGCCGCAACGACGTCGACGAGGATCTCGGCGAACGAGCGACCCTCGGGGTCACCTTCGAGATGGTAGGCGGCCTCGTCCCACGCGAAGCTTGGGTAGAGCACGATCGTCAGGAAGAGATCGTACCCATCGTCGACCACGATCAACTGCCCGCATGGCCGTTTCAGGGTCGAGTGATAGACGAGGTATTTCTCCGCGCTGTGCGCGCGGATGTAGCGTTTCAGCGCGAACTCACGCGCGACGATTTCTTCGACGGCGATCTTCTTGTCCCAGCAGTCGCGGCAGTACTTCTCTTCGCCGCGCGGCTCTGATATCTCCTTCGCGCCGCAGAGCGCGCAACGCGACTGGGCGACGGACTTTCGAGGCATGGATCGATTGTAGCACTTGGGCGACGGGCCGCCAGGCGGCCAATGTCCAATGCTCGATGTTCAACGTGGAACGTTATGCGTCTGGCAATACACATCAAGCCTTGCGCATTGCTCTACCGCGCCTCCACCCGCGCGCGCAGGGCTGGCGCGTACAGCGTATCGACGTATTGCTTGACCATGCGTCGCGCGCTGAAGCGCGGCGCCACGGTCGCGATCGCCTGACGCACGAACGTCAGCCATCGCCGCGGAATCCCGTTCGCGTCTCGATCGTAGTAGCTCGGCACGATCTGCGTCTCGAGCAGATCGTAGAGCGCGGCCGCGTCCGCGGCGTCCACCGCATCCACGTCGTCGCTCGCGGGACGGCCTTCGATCAGCCACCCGTTCTCGCCGGTGTAGCCTTCGGCCCACCAGCCGTCGCCAATCGAGAGATGCGGGACACCGTTGAGCGACGCCTTCATGCCGCTCGTGCCGCTCGCTTCCATGGTTTGCGCGGGTTGTTCAGCCAGACGTCGCAGCCCTGGACCAGGAAATGGGCGACGTGGAGATCGTAGTCGTCGACGAACGCAATCCGCCCGGCGTACGCCGGATCGATCGCGTGTCGGTAGACCTGCTGGATGTGATGTTTGCCCGTCTCG
Source organism: uncultured Acidobacteriota bacterium (assembly GCA_963786615.1). Lineage (GTDB taxonomy): Bacteria > Acidobacteriota > Vicinamibacteria > Vicinamibacterales > 2-12-FULL-66-21 > CAWAZT01. The sequence goes on along the minus strand of CAWAZT010000015.1, from coordinate 124,800 downwards.
TCGGCCGGATGCGCCTTGCCCGCGAAGACGATCTGCACGGGACGGCGGGCCGCGTTCAGGATCGCCTGCAGCCGTTCGGGGTCGTGGAAGATCAACTCCGCGCGCTTGTAGCCCGTGAAGCGGCGCGCGAAGCCTATCGTCAACGCGTTGGGATCGAGCAGCGTGCCCGCGACGACGACGCGCGCGGCCGTGACGTGCTCGTCGCGCCAGCGTTCGCGTGCGCGCTCACGCACGAACGCAAAGAGGTACTCACGCAGCGCCCGACGGACCGCCCAGAGCGCCTCGTCGGGAATCTCGAACACGCGCGCCCACACGGACGGATCGTCCTGGCGATCGCGCCAGCCCGCGGGCAGGTAATCGTCGAACAGTCGCGCGAGCTCGTGCGACAGCCACGTCGGCATGTGGATGCCGTTCGTGATCGATCGGACCGGCCGCTGTTCTTCGGGCACGTTGGGCCAGATGGGCGCCCACATCTCGCGCGTCACCACGCCGTGCAGCTGGCTGACCGCGTTCACGCCGTTCGCCGTTCGCAGCGCGAGCGCCGTCATGTTGAACTGCATCCCGCTTCCGTTGTCGTACGCACCGAGCTGCAGGAATCGTTCGCGGTACGCGCCGAGCGTGCCCCAACATCCCGCGAGATGGGTCTCGACGAGACTGAAAGGGAACGCGTCGTGTCCGGCCGCCACCGGCGTGTGGGTGGTGAACACGGTCGTACGCCGCACTTCGTCCAGCGCCGAGTCGAACGATTGCCCGACCTCGATCATGTCGCGAATCCGCTGCAGGACCACGAACGCCGCGTGACCTTCGTTCAGGTGCCAGACCGCCGGCGCGGACCCCAGCGCCTTCAACGCACGCACGCCGCCGACGCCGAGGATGATCTCCTGCTGGATGCGCGTTTCGCGGTCGCCGCCGTAGAGGCGCGCCGACAGCTCGCGATCCCACGGCGCGTTCTCTTCGAGGTCGGTGTCGAGCAGGTAGAGCTTCACGCGACCAAGACGGACGCGCCACACCGACACGAGCACGCTGCGGTTGCCGAGCGGGACAGGGACGATGCAGGCGCTGCCGTCGGGGGTGATCGCGGGCTCGATCGGCGCATCGGTCCAGTTCAGGCGCTCATAGGATTCCTGCTGCCATCCCTCGGCCGACACATGCTGGTGAAAGTAGCCCTGCGGATACATGAAGCCGACACCAATCAGCGGGACGCCGAGGTCGCTCGCTTCCTTGCAGTGATCGCCGGCCAGCACGCCCAGGCCGCCGGCGTAGATGGGCAGCGATTGATGGAGCGCGAACTCTGCCGAGAAATACGCGATCGGCCCCTGCTCGCCGCCGTACTGGTGCTGCCACCAGGTATCGTGCGCCCCGCGTGCGCGATCGAGCGCCTCAATCGCCGCGTCGTACACCTTCAGGTTGTCCTCGTTCCGGCAGAAGGAATCGAGCTGTTCGGTGGTGATACTGCGCAGCATCCGCACCGGGTTGTGCGCCGTCTGGCGCCACAGCGCGTAGTCGAGCCGGCGAAAGACTTCGCGGGCAGCGGCGTTCCAGGTCCACCAGAGATCGTTGGCCAGCTCGGGGAGCCGGCGGATGCGTTCGGGAATGACGGAAGCGTTCGGGTTGGGGATCATTGTGACCATGTCGGGCTATTGGGGATTGAGTGCACTATGTGTCGGCCTAGGGGCTCAGACCTCTGAGGTTGATGTGTCAGCACGCGCCTACGAGTCGCGCGAAGGTGCCGAGATCGATGTTGCCGCCAGACACGACGGCCACGACGCGGCGATGCCCGCGCTGTGCCATCGCTGGCGACAGCGCCGCTGCAATCGCGCACGCGGCCGCCCCTTCGGCAATCACGTGCAGGCGCTCCGCAGCCACGCGCATGGCCGCGGCGGCGTCGTCGAGCGTGACGACGACGGAATCGGTCACGTGCGCATGGAGGAGCGGCCACATCGTCGCAAGAACGGACTTGCCGCCCGCGCCGTCGACGAACGACGCCTGCCATCCGTCGAACCGGCTGGCCGCTCCCGCTTTCAGCGATCGGGCGAGCGGCGCGGCGGTCTCGGGCTCGGCGGCGTAGATGGCGGCCGACGGCCGCAGCGCGCGTACGGCAACGCCGATGCCGGCCAGCAGGCCGCCGCCTCCAATCGGTGCCACAACGGCGTCGACGTCCGGCAGGTCCTCGACGATTTCCAGGCCCGCCGTGCCGTTGCCGCTGATGAAATCGTCGTCGTCGAACGGATGGACGAAGTGGCCGTCCATACGAGACGAGCCGTGGTCCTCGACGGTGCGCCAGCACTCGTCGTAGGTGGCTTTGACGATGGTCGCGCCGAGCCGGTCGATCGCTCGGAGCTTGGTTTCGGGTGCGGTGTCCATGACGAGGACGCTGCAGCGGGCGCCGACCGTGCGCGCCGCGAGCGCAACGCCCTGCGCCGCGTTGCCGGCGCTGACGGTCCAGACGCCCCCGGCGAGCTGTTCCGGCGACAACCGGCTGACGGCGTTGAAGGCCCCGCGGATCTTGAACGAGCCAATCGGCTGCAGCGTCTCCAGCTTCAGGAAGACCTCGGGACCTCCCGGTTCCATCTGGCCGAGCGCGACGAGCGGGGTGCGAACGGCCGCGTGATACACACGCCTGGCGGCGTCCTGAATGGTCTCGATTGAAATGGATCGTGGCATGCCTGAGTGCGTCGAACCGAACGGTGATCCTAATCGGCTGAGCCTTGCCGGTCAATGCAGGATCGGATCTCGATTTTCCACGGCCGGACCGACTAAAGTAGCAAATCGTCATCCGACCCCGCCCGGTCAGCCAGGAGTTGCCATGTCCAGAAGGGTGAATCGCCGTGAATTCGTGCTTACCAGTACGGCCGGTCTGGCCGCGGCCGCCGGAGTCCCGGCGCTTGGGGCGTCGGGCGCGGGAAAGGCGCCACTTCCGCCGCACGGTCAGGCGCCCGCGATGAAGACGTCCCGCACCGTCCAGCCCGTCGTCATTTCGTCTGCCAACGGCAACCAGTACAAGAACGGCGGCGCGGTGACATGCGTGCAGAAGGCATTCACGATGATGACGCAGGGGAGCGACGTCCTCGACGCCCTCATCGCCGGCGTCAACATTGTCGAACTCGATCCCGAGGAAACGAGCGTCGGGTACGGCGGCCTGCCGAATGCCGAAGGTGTGGTGCAGCTCGATTCGTGCTGCATGCACGGCCCGCGCAAGCGCGCGGGCGGCGTCGCGGCGGTGGAAGGCGTGCGGACGCCGTCGGTCGTTGCGCAGAAGGTGATGGACGAGACCGATCATCATCTGCTCGTCGGCAAGGGCGCCCAGGACTTTGCCCGGAACATGGGCATGAAGATCGAGGACGATCTCAACACCGAGAAATCGCGGCAGGCCTGGATCGAATGGAAGCGTCGCACGGATCCGCTGCACTATCTGGATCCGAGCAAGCGTCAGGCCGAGATGCGGCGCGTGGAGATCGAAATGATGGCCGATGGCTGGATCGAGCCCAATCACTTCTACGGCACCATCAACTGCAACGGCGTCAACGCGAAGGGTGAGATCTGCGGCGTCACGACGACCAGCGGCCTGGCGTTCAAGATTCCCGGGCGTGTGGGCGACTCGCCGATCCTCGGCGCTGGTCTCTATGTCGATGGCGACATCGGCGCGGCGGGGTCGACCGGACGCGGCGAAGCGAATCTGTTCAACCTGACGTCGTTTCTGATCGTCGACGCCCTGCGGCGCGGGCTGCATCCGAAGGATGCCGGGATGGAGGGGCTCAAGCGCATCAAGGCGAACACGATCGAGAAGCGCTTGCAGAAGCCGAACGGCGACCCCAACTTCGGGATCAACTTCTATATCCTCAACGCGAAAGGGGAGCACGCGGGCGTCGCGATGTACGGCGGGTCGAACTACGCCATGTGCGACGGGAACGGCCCCAAGACGCTGACGTGCGAGCCCCTCCTGCAAGGGGCGCCCACCGACTGACCTCCCCGGGCGCGATTCTTGCCCTTGACTCCCTAGACCCGGCGCGCTCCGAACGAGCGCGCCGATACGATGCGCGCCGTCCGCCTCGGTTCTTGGAACGACGCGGCCCATCGGCGCTAACGGGAGACGCTCGCACACGTGCAGACCCAGGGGCGCGGCGGCGCTTACAGTTTTGACGGGGAGCCGTCAGTTTCGAGTGCGGCAACGTCGCCGTCCGCACGGCGGGCTGCGCGCCCGCCCGACGCGAAGGCAGTCGACGAGGCGTTGCTGCTCCTCGCCCGGAGCGTCCAGCAGTTTCACACCTATCCGCCGGGCAGCCCCATCTGCCAGCAGGCCGTTGACGCCTGCGTCAAGGCGCTCGTTTCGCTCGACTCGCGGGACACCGTCAGCTTCCGGGTTGCGCCGAACGCGATTGTCGTGGACGAGGAGCCTGTCGGCACCGGGACCCTGATCGAACAGGAAATCGCGCGGCGTCTCCACCAGGCGTCGGTCGCCGAGGTCACGATCGAGCGGGCCGTGTCGGCCCGCGAGCTGGCGCGCTTCTGCTCCGATCTGGTGGCCTGCGGCGACCGATCCGCGCCGCGTGCGGCGCTGATCGATCTCGTGACCGAGCACGGCGTGAAACGTATCGCGCTGCGCGCCGCCTACCGTCCGGAAGTCCTGGCGGTTCCCGCTGTGGCCGAACCCGTCCAGGAGCTCATTGGCCGCGAGCGTGCTCGCCGCGACGAGCTCCTCTCTGTGGGCGGCCCGGTGAATCATCTGTATCCGCCCGACAAGGGCTGGGTGCGAGTCGATCCGTCGACGCCGCTCGGCACGGTCTCGCTGATCGATCTGACGCTGCTTGCCGAGAATCCGACGGTGCTCGCCGGCATGCTCGTGCGCCTGACCGACGGCGACGGCGCCGGCGCCGGTGGTGGAGAAGAGGAGGCGCTCTCGCGGAAGTACAGCGAGGTGGCCACGCTCTTCGGCGCGCTGGACCCGCGGCTGGCGCGCGTCATGTTCGCGAAGCTCGCGCGTGCGGTCCTCGATCTCGATTCCGACCGGCGGCAGACCCTGCTGAAGAAGACGATCCTGCCAGGGCTGCTCGACGGACGGCTCGACGGCGCGGTCCTGAAGGATTTTCCGGATCTCGAACTGGCCGACTCGCTGTGCCTGTTGCTCGATCTCGAGGCGGCCGCGCCTGAAGTGGTCACGGCTGCGCTCACGCGGCTGGAGCTTCCGGCCGAGCGTCAGGCCGCCATGCTCCCGCTGCTCGAGCATCGCGTCCAGACGAAAGTGGGTGGCGCCCCTCCCGAGAACGCGGTCGATTCCCATGCGCGGCGCCTGGTCAGGATCGATCGCGAGCGTGCGAAGAGCGTCGCGGAGTTCGCGGCGTTCGACCTGGCAATCGACGAGGAGACGCGTGCGCACCTCACGCGGCTGACACGAACGATCGATCTGTCGGATTCAACCGGCGCGCAGCTCGATTGCCTGTGGAGCCTGACGCGGCTCGAGCCCAACCCGGAGGCGGTCGATCGGTTCGCGGCGCGCATCCTCACGCTGGTCGAGGTGTTCGAGCGAAACAACGACTGGCCATCGTTCACGGTCTGGATTGCGCGTCTTCGCGATCTGGCCGAGACGCTGGCGGAAAGCCGGCCGGACGTCGTGGAGGTGTTGCGTGGTCGCGTCGCCGCGCTCTGCACCCAGGACCGCGCCATGCGTCTGGTCGCATTGGCGGAGCGTGACGACGAAGGCAAGCGTCAGGCGGCGGCGATGATCGCCGCACTGGGGACGCCGATCGGGACGGCGTTGCTCACGATGCTGCCGACGCCGGCAGGCCGCGGAGCGGCTCACTTGATCTGCGATCACGCAGCGCTGCTCGCGCCGGCACTCGCGCTCGGGGTCGAGGGGCAGCCCTCCGCGACACAACGGGTGATCGCTCGCGCGCTCGGCTTTGCCGGTCAGGGGTATGAAGCGACCGTCGGATTGTTGTTGCACAGCCGCGACGAACAGACGGTCCGCGAGGCGCTGCGCGCGCTCGCACGCATCGGTACGTCGCGCGCCGCCGCGCTGGTGGCGGCCAGCATCCAGGAGGGAAGCGGCTGGGTCGTCTCCGCTGCCGAGCAGACGTTGTGGCACTTTCCCAAGCTGGAGGCCGATCGACAAGTCATCGGGCTTCTGTCGCGCCGCGACTTCGTGGTACGCCAGCCTGACACGGCCGGCCGGTTGATCGACCACGCGCCGCGCGAACCACGCGAACACGGCGGCCATCCTCGAACCCCTGGTGGCGCTCCGCTACCGGATCTGGAATCCGTCGCTCGCCCGAATCGGCCGCAAGGCGCGCGCCTTCCTCCTTGCTGGGTGAACTGATGGCAGACACCGCACAGCCAGGCCGCGCGCTGAAAACCGTACCGCATCAGGCCGACGAGGCGACCCTCGATCCGCTGGCGCTGCTCAAAGGCTTCGTCACGCTTCGCCGTCTGACCGGCATGTATCCCGCGGGCCACCCCGCGATCGAGCAGAAGCTCGCCGACCTTGACGACACGCTGCAGCGGCACTTGCGAACGGGTTCACCTCTGCACCTGGATGTGATTCACGGGCAGCCACACGTGGACGGCGTGCCGTTCCGTGCCGAGAGCGAATCCAATCTGCAGGTGCTGCGCGACCTCTCCGAGCTCGGCGTCGACAGCATTCACATCACGCCCGGCGTCACGCGGCAGGAGCTGCTCAGCCTCTCCGAGTTTCTCTGGCAGATGCGTGACGTTCCGTCTGCGGACTCCGTCGAGCAGCGCCTGTCGCGGCAGAACATCCATCACATCAGCCTGGGCCGCCTGATTCCTCTCGACACCCGGTGGCGCGCCGCGCAGTGGCCAGACGCACCCACGGGCACGCTCGATCCGGCGTACGAAGAGACTCTCTTTCTCATGGAGCGCGCCTTCGACGACGCGGCGTCGGGGAAGGGGGTCAACCTTCGAACGGTTCGCGAGGTCGTGCAGCTGCTCGTGCAGAAGATCGCGGGCAGCAGCGCCGCGCTCGGCCAGATTCTCGCGGTGAAGCTGTACGAGAACCTGACCTACTGTCATTCCGTGAACGTGGCCGCATTGAGCCTGTTGATCGGGCGGCAGCTCGGGTTCGACGCCGCGCTGACCAGTGCCCTCGCGGAGGCCGCGCTGCTGCACGACATCGGCAAGACCAGAATTCCTCTCGACGTGCTGCGCAAGCCCGGCGCGCTCGATCGCCGTGAACGTCAGATGATGGAGTCGCACACGATCTTCGGCGCCGAGATCCTGACCGAAGTCGAAGGGCTCGGTCCGCTGGCGCCGACGGTGGCGCTCGAACATCATCGCGGCGTGGACGGCAGCGGCTATCCCGACATCGGTGCGGGAAACGTACCGCACGCGCTGAGCCAGATCGTGTCCGTCGCCGACATCTACGAGGCGATCACCGGAGCCCGCTCGTACCAGGATCCGTCGATGCCCGAGCACGCGTGCCTGGTGCTGGCGAGGCTTGCGGGCACCAAACTGAATACGTCAATCGTCAAGACGTTCGTCAGCGCGATCAGTTTCTTCCCGATCGGCTCCTTCGTTCGGACCAGTCACGACGAGCTGGGCGTGGTCATCCGGACGAACGATGGAGAGCCCCTGCACCCGGTGATCGCCATCGTCGATGCCTCGAACGATCGTCTGCCTGGCGATATCGACACGAGCGTGCGTGACGACGCGGGCGGCTACGTCCGTCACCTCGTCGAAACGCTGCGGCCGCCAGACGGCCTGGACGTCACCGCGCTCCTCGCCGCGTCGTAGGGTACAATCTCCGCCTTCCCCCAACTGCAGAACCGTCTGCAGCCGAAGGAGATCACCACGATGAGAACGTTGGTCCTGGCCGCCGCGCTGGTGGTCGCGGTTGCCGCGCTGCCCGCGCAGCAGATGGTCACCGAGACCCGCGATCAGGCGCAGGCGCAGGACGAAGATTTCGCCAAGGCGGTCAAGGAGTGGACGACCGAGCCCGTACTTCATCAGCCCGCTTGTCGACCACCTGCCGAAAGTCCCAGGGATTCCGTCGCCGAAGGACGTGCTCGGCTATCACATCGGCGCTCCCGCCAAGCTCACGTACTACGCCGACATCCTGCGCTATTACCGCGCGCTGGCCGCGGCCACGCCGCGCGTGAAGGTGGAATCGATCGGCCGATCGGACGAGGATCGCGAGCTCGTCGTCGTGTGGGTCTCGTCGGACGACAACATCAGGGACCTGCAGAAGAACCGCGACAACCTGGCGAAGATTGCCGATCCGCGAGGTCTGTCGGCCGATCAGGTCAAACAGCTCATCGCGACGACCCGGCCCGAGTACCACTTCATGGGTGGCCTGCACAGCGGCGAGACGGGTCCGTCGGAAATGTTGATGGAGCTCGCCTTTCGTCTCGCGACGGAGACCTCGCCGCTCGTTCGGCAGATTCGCGACAACGTCATCGTATCGATCACGCCGGTCGCGGACCCGGACGGCCGCGATCGCAACCTCGATTGGTTCTATCAGGGGCTCGCGCAGCAACAGCGCCAACGGCGAACGAGGGGCACAGCCGGCTGCGGCGTCCGACGGCACCCGCGGGACGCGGAGGGCGAGGCACGCCGGCGCTGCCGTACTGGGGCAAGTACGTCTATCACGACAACAACCGCGACATTAACCTGTCGCAGGTCTCGATGCGCGCCATCGTTGACTGGTACTTCACCGCGCATCCGCCGATCATGCACGACCTGCACGAGGCGCAGCCGCTGCTCTACACCTACAGTGGCGGTCCGCCGCAGAACCCCAACCTCGATCCCATTCTGTTTGCGGAGCTGCCGTTCTTCTCGAACTTCGAGCTCGAGCAGATGACGAAGTGGGGCATGCCGGGCGTGTACACGCACGCCTTCATGGACGGGTGGTCGCCCGGTTATCTCGGATCGGTGGCCTACAACCACAACGGCATGATGCGCATGTACGAGACGCAATCGGGCGTCGAAAAAACGCCCGGCACCGGAACGGCACGCGGCACCGACGAGACGGAGGCCGCGCGCGGGCGGGGCCCGGCCGCCGGCACCGGACGTGTCACGGCTCCCACCGGACGGGGAGGCTCGCAGCCGCGGGAATGGTACCGCGGCCTGCCGATTCCTCCGGATGCCGTCGCGAACTTCTCCCGCCGCAACAACACGAACTACATGGAGACCGGGGTCCTGTCGGCTCTGCAGCTGACATCGATGTTTCCGAACCTGGTCCTCGAGAATTTCTATCTGAAGACACGGAACTCAATCGACGCCGGCAAGTCGCAACCGCCGTACGGCTATGTGATTCCCGTGCAGCGCGACATGACACGTGTGGCGACGCTCGTCAACATCCTGCGCGTCCAGCGGATCGAGGTCGGCCAGGCGAAAACAGCGATCAAAACCTCCGACGGAGTCTTTCCCGCCGGCTCGTTCGTCATCAAGCGCGACCAGCCGTACGGACGTCTCGCCAAGAACCTCCTCGAGCGCCAGAGTTATCCCGATCCCAACCTCACCACCTACGACGACAGCGGATGGACGATGGGGCTGGCGACGCTGGTGGACGTGAAGGAGATCAAGGACAAGGCGATTCTCGATGCGGCCGTGACGCCGGTCGATCAGGCAGCGATCGAAGGGCACGATTGGCGGAAAGGGCACGGCCGGAGTGGCCGTGGCGCACCTGGGCTCGAACAACATGATCGCGCTGCGCTATCGCCTGAAGACGGTGCCGATGAAGATCGTCGAGAAGAGCTTCACCGTCGACGGCACCGTGTTTCCGGCGGGCTCGTTCGTGATTATGGGTCCGCCCGACATGGCGTCCGTCACGTCGGCGATCGAAGCGCTGGGACTCACGGCCCGGATGCTGACGTCCGCGCCCTCCGTGCCGATGCACGAGGCGGACATCCCGCGTATCGCGATGTACTCGTCGTGGACCAGCACGCAGGAGATCGGCTGGGTGCGCTACACGTTCGACCGGTTCGGCATTCCGTACGACCTGATCTACAAGGAGCGGGTCCGAAAAGGCGGTCTTCGGGCGGAGTACGACGTGATCGTCATGCCGACGCAGCCGGCGAATCGTGCGGCCGTCTTTGCGCCCGCCGCCGCGCGGCCCGTGCCGTATCTGAAGACCGAGAAGTTCAAGTTCCTCGGGATGTACGGCGACTCGGCGGACATCAGCGGCGGGATGGGCGGCGAGGGCGTGGAGGCGTTCGCGAGATTTCTCGATGCCGGCGGCACGCTCATCACGATGGGAGAGGCGTCCAGGTTCCCGGCGGAGCTGGGCCTCGCCCGCACGATAGATGCGTCGGCCTCCACGTCCAGCCAGTTCTACGCGCCGCGTCCGATCGTCAACGCCGAGATCGTCCGGCAGGATCATCCGGTGTTCTACGGCTATGCGGACAAAACGCTACCCGTCAAGTATCTTGGCGGACCGCTGATCACCGTGGGCCAGCCCGATCAGGGCAGCGTGCTGTCGAAGTACGTCGGCGGAGACGCCGCGGTGCTCAGCGGCCTGATGCGCGGCGCGGACGAGATTCGCGATCGCCCGTTCGCGATTGACGTGGCCGGCGGATACAGTGGCAAGGGGCGCGTCATCATGTTTGCCAACAACCCGATCTACCGCTGGCAGAACCATGGCGAGTTCAACATGGTGTTCAACGCGCTCCTGAACTGGAACGACCCCGGCCCTGCCTCGCCGCCGGCCAGAGCGACGACTGCACCGGCGGGAGATCGAACCCACCCATGACGATCCTCAGGCCCGCTACCGGATGCGGCCTGTGATCCGATCGAGCTCGGCGTGAACCGCGTCGAGCTCCTTCTTCAACACCTCGTATCGCGCGATCGCATCGCGCCCGATCCTCTGATCCACCGCCGTGGTCATCGCCGCCAGATACGTGATCTGGGCCTGCAGTCCGGGCTTGCCGTATCGGACGGGCTCGGTCAGGAGCTTCCCGGCAACCGCGTCCAGCCGCACGTCCGGAGCCTTCGCCTGCTCGCTGCGCAGGCGCGCAATCAGCTGGTTGACGTCGTCGATGAGCGCCCGCATGCGAACGTTGTGTTCGTACTGCTCCTGGAGATCCGCTACCGTCACGCCGCCCGCGGCGACGCGCGGATCGATGAGCACGTTGAACGACTCGGTCGCTATCGTCTCGCTGCCAATCGTCAGCCGTGCCTGGTAGCGGCCGGGCGGGACGGTCAGGCCGTTCTTGTGCCGCATGTCCCAGACGAATCGATTGAGCCCGGCCTTCTTCGTCACGCGCGGCGGGGGTGTGGAACGCCCGCGTCCGCCACCGCTCTCCTGATCGCCTTGTTCGTCCTCGGAGCCTGCCGCGCGCGCGTCCGCGCCCGCCGGCACTGACGGGCGCGTCGCTGTTGTACGAGTTGATGACGATTCCCTTCTCGTCGAGGACCTCCACCGTGACAGGCCCCGCCGGGACCGAAGGCAGGTAGTACTGAATGGAGGGACCGAGCAGCGTCGGGCTGACGCGCGTGCGATACCCGTCGCGCGGCGTGTACAAGTGCGCGGCGGACGCGCGGCTCTTGTTGGTCAGCTCGTGCAGCGGGCTGATGTCGTCGAGGATCCAGAACGAGCGCCCCTGCGTCGCGACGACGAGATCCTGGTGATAAACCTTGACGTCCGTCACCGGCACGTTCGGCAGATTCAGCTGGAACGTCTGCCAATGCGCGCCGTTGTCGAACGAGATGAAGAGGCCGAACTCCGTGCCGGCGTACAGCAGCCCCTCACGATCCGGATCCTCGCGCACGACGCGGGTGGGCCAGTCGGCCGGGATGCCGTTCTTGCCGTCGGTCAACCGCGTCCAGGTCCTTCCGTAATCGTCGGTTCGGTACAGGTAGGGCTGGTAGTCTCCCAGGAGATAGCGATACACCGCGTAGTAGGCCGATCCCTTCCGGTGCGGAGATGGATCGATGTACTGGACGCGTCCTCCAGGCGGGAGGTCCTTCGGTGTGACGTTGGTCCACGTCGTTCCGTTGTCGCGCGTGACGTTGAACGGCCCGTCGTTCGATCCGACCCAGATCACGCCGCGCTCGAGCGGCGACTCCGCGATCGCGTAGAGCGTGCTGTAGAACTCTTCTCCAGTCACGTCGCGCGTGATCGGCTCGCCCGAGGCGCCCTGGCAGCAATCGGGTTTCGCCGTGAGATCGGGCGAGATGCGTTCCCAGGTCACTCCGTTGTCGCGCGTCCGGTGGACGTACTGCGACCCGTAGTAGAGGACGTCGGGATCGTGCGGCGAGGTCGCCATCGGCGAGACGCGCTGCATCCGGTAGATCAAGTCCCGCGCGGGATTGCCGTAGAGCGACTGACCGCCGATCCAGTAGTTCTTCTCCTGGCCCGTTTTCATGTCCATCACGCCGAACTGACCCTTGCACGATCCGTAGACGATCCCGGATGTGCGGGGATGCGGCATGATCGGCCCGGTCTCGCAACCGGGCCCGACGCGCCAGGCGTCGCGGTTCGTCGAATCCGCGACGCTCGACAGAATCAGCGTCGTGTTGTCCTGTTGCGCGCCATAGAGCTGGTACGGGAACTCGTCGTCGAGCCAGACGCCATAGATCTCCGCGGTCGGCTGATTCATCTGCGACGACCATGTCTTGCCGCCGTCGGTCGAGACGTTCGCACCGCCGTCGTTCGCCTGGATCATGACGTTGCCGTTCTTCGGACTGATCCAGATGTCGTGATTGTCGCCGTGCGGCGTCCGCATCACGTTGAACGTCTTGCCGCCGTCCACCGACTTGAAGAAGCTCTCCGCGCCGGCGTACACGACGTCCGCGTTGGTCGGGTCGGCACCCAGCGTCACGTAGTAGAACGGCCGCTGGATCAGCGCTCCCTGCGAGTTCACCAGCGACCACGTCTCGCCCGCGTCGTCGGATCGATAGAGCCCGCCGCCAGGCTTGGCTTCGACGAGCGCATAGAGGCGCGCGGGTCTGGCCGCCGTCACAGCAAGGTTGGCCTTCCCGATCAGCTCGGAGGGCAGGCCGCCGATGATCTTCGAGAAGTGCTCACCGCCGTCCGTGCTCTTGTAGAAGCCGCCATCCCGCGATCCGCTGATGATCGTCCACGGCTTGCGTTCGAGCCGCGACATCCAGGCATACACGACCTCCGGGTTGCCCGGCTGGAGCTCGAGGTCCATCGCTCCCACGGTGTCGGACACGAACAGCGTCTTTTTCCAGGTCCGCCCTCCATCGGTGGTCTTGAACACTCCACGTTCCGCGTTCGCCTTGAACGGGTCTCCCTGCGCCGATACCCAGACGATGTTGGGGTTGGTCGGGTGGATGCGAACCGCACCGATCTGTCCGGCGTCGTACAGGCCCGCGAACGACCAGGACTGGCCGCCGTCGGTCGACTTGTATACCCCGCGGCCCGTTGACACGTTGCTCCGCACGTCGTCCGATCCCGTGCCGAGAAAGATCACGTTCGGATCCGAGTCGGCCACGGCAACGCTGCCGGTCGATCCCACCGGGACCTTACCGTCCGTCATCGGCGTCCACGTGACGCCATCGTCCGTCGTGCGGAACAGACCGCCGCTGGCGACGCCCATGTAGAAGGTGTGCGGCTGAGAGGGAACACCTGTGACCGTCGTGACCCTCCCGCCCCGCCACGGGCCGGCCAATCGGTATTCGAAGCCCTCGAGCAACGCCGGATCGACGGCTGCCGACATCGCGGGCGGGGTTGACACTGACGACGAGCTCGGATTGCGAACGGACGTCTGCGCCTGCACGTGAACCAGGACGGGCATCATCGCGGCGATGACGCCGAGGAACGAGCAGTCTCGAACGACGCATCCGGCAATGCTATCGTCGAGCGGAGCGTTCGTCGAGTCGTGCGATGGGATAGATGCGGATGATGCAGCCGTCGCGAGTGGTCGATACCGATGCGATCGTGGTATCGGTCGCGGCGAGCGCGCGGATCCACTCGCGCGGCCGGGCCGCCACCGTGAGCGCTCGATTCGAGGCGGGCGACACGACGACCGGTGTCGAGTTCAGCCATCCGGAGATCCAGCCTGGGCCAATCGAGCCGTACTGCCGGAAGCGCCCCTGGAACGCAGCGATGGGCGTAATGCGCGCGGTTGAGGGCTCGACCGCGGCGAGACGCGTCCGCTCGCCGTCGAACGCCGAGCACACCAGCGATGCGCTCCCCGGATTGCCCGTCGTGCAATGGACGCTCAAACGTGAGTGCGCCGCCAGCAATTGGCTGGCGAGGCTCAGGTGCCAGAGCCGCGACTCCTCGCGTGCGTGGAGTGCGGCATACCATCGGCCGAGGAGCGATCCGGACATCGGATCGGAGCCGAACGCACTCTCGACATACAGCGCGCCGTCGCCTTCCGCGCTCACCGCATCCATCCAGCCGTACTCGCTGCCGCTTGGAACGGTCCAACTGGTCAGCGCGGCGTCTGCTTCTCCCACGCGTCCGACCGCGCGCACGATTCGCTGTTTGCGCACGAGTCCCAGGACCTGCCATTCGCGGCTGCCCGACAGACGAAGTCTGGCCGACGAGGTGATGTCGGGCACGTGCTGCTGCCACAGGGTCGCGGATGGATGCGCGATATCGATCTCACGAAGGTCCACACCGTCCTCGCGAATGCTCAAGACCAGCGCCCGTCCGTTCTCCTCCAGCGCGAGATTGTCCGCGCGGATCTCTTCGAACGGTCCGCCGGGCGGACCGACGTAGAACGTCATCGGCTCGTTCCGATCGCCGTCGCTCGCCTCTTCGTCCAGCATCGCAATCGTACGAGCGCCGGGCGAGAGCCGAATCTCGGCGATCCGCGCCGGCGCGTCGAACTCGGCCTGCGGCTCGGCAGCAATCGTCTGAACCGGGATCTCGCTCGCGGACACCAGGAACGGATCGCTTCCAAACAGTGTCGAGGAACCGAGCCGACCGCGCAGCAACGAGGAGTGCGCCGATTGCCAGTGCCGCGGGTGCGGCGCGCCGGAGGCTGCGACGTGTGTCGGCGATGAGCGCCGCACCGAGGGCGAGCACGAGGACCGCAGCTCCCGGAAGCATCACGATGTTCTGGTGCAGGCCGATCGGATCGAGCCCATCGACGGCAAGCCACAGCACGATGAGGCCGGAAACCGCCGCGAGAATCTTGACCGGCGTGTCGCTGAGCGCCTCCGGCTCGCTGCGTCGGGTGGTCCGTGCGAGGCCGACGAGCACACAGGCGAGGCAGACCAGAAAGAACGCCAGCCAATGCAACGGTTCGGTGCCGGAGGACCGTTCGAGAATGAGCAGGATGCCGGCCGATGCGGCGGCAGCCGCCGACGCGACGAGCAGCCGCGACTGCGTGTAGGTCGTCGTGAGCAGCGCGACGAGGCCCGCGGCCGCCTGGCCCGTCGAAAGCGCGACGACTGCGGTCAGCAGTGCGACCAGACGGGGAACGGCGCTGGCCGCCGGGTTCGGGCCGGCGCCGGCGAGCCGCCCGTCGACCATGTCGAGCACGGCCTGCACGCTCGCGACGTCGTCGCTCTTGAGCGGCAGCTCCCAGCGTCGGCCGCTTTTTTCGACCGCGATGAGCCTCGTGGATCCAGTTGCGCGTGCCTGCACGCGGAGCTCCGAGAGGTGCGCGTACGACAGGCTGTGGGTGACGCCTTCCATCTCGCGCCACTCGAGATGGTCGTCGGCGAAAAGGACCCGCGCCGGACCCGTGGCCGCCGACACAATCGTCTGCGACGTCAGCGGCGCGGGTGCTTGTCCCGCAGCGCCGCGGATGTCGCGAATGCGCCGCGCGAGGCTCGGGTGCGTCGCCCGGCGTTCACGTTCGGCGTCGAAGCGCCGCGGCACGCGCGCGAAGGTGTAGAGCTTCGTCAAGCCGCGCGCCAGCGCATCGGGATCGCCACACAGTTCGGCGCCGCGCAGGTCGCTGGCGGTTTCGTTCTTCTGCCGATCCTTCGCACGAATGACCAGCGTGAACATGACGACCGTGAGCACCGGTAGCCACGACCAGCCCTCGAGCGACCGAACCAACTGGCGCGACACGGGAGCGGCGCTGATGGCCATGAGAATGAGCAGGATGTTGAAGTTCCTGCTCGCGGTCACCCGGCGGCGATTGTAGTACTCGAGATGCGCGATCTCGTGTGCGCTGATGGCGATCGTCTCGTCAGCGTCCAGCAGATCGAGGAGCGTGCTGGTGAACAGGACGCCCGGCCTCGTCAAAGACGGCAACGCCAGCGCGTTCGCGACGGCGCCCCCACGCATGTCCACGAACTCGAAGCGTGGGCTGCCCACGTCACGTGCCGCGCGAACGATCTGGTCGAAGCGCGCGACCAATACGGGATCGGTAATCGGCTGAGCGCGCAGGTTCCACCGAAGGAGATCCGTAGCGCGTTCGTTCCACGCCAGCAGCACGCCAGCGATCGCGGCGCCCGTCATCCAATCCGCCCGCCCGACCTGCGATTGAATGAACGGAGCGGCGAGCAGCAGAATCCAGAATCCGTACGCGCTCGCGATCAGCCGGCCGAAGAATCCGAGATAGGCGGGCACGCTCCATGTTTCGTTGTACAGACACTTGCGCAGCGGATAGCCGGCGGCCAGGTACGCGACGAAGAGCAGCAGGATGAGCCAGACGACCTGATCGACCGCCAGCAGGAACATGGCGACCGTGACCGTAAAGATGACGAGCTGATGGCGCCGCTGCGACGCGAGGAGTCGCTCCGGAAGGATCGGATCGTCAACAAGACGACCCAGCGCGCGGCCCCAGTACCATCGCAGGATGCCGGGCGTCAGCGCGAGAAGGACGGCGACCAACGTCGACGACCAGGATGACATCGCAGGGATGACGCCTCGACCCCGCAAGGCGCATGCCTGAGGCGAGGCCGGCGCACGTGCCCGTCACTGAACAAAACGGAGCACGTGCGCATCCTGGCATATCGAAATCGTTGCGGGCATTACGGAACTGCCAGCGACGACCCGCCTACTTCTCCTGTTCGATGACCGCCACGCCGGCACGCTTCGCTTCGTCGTTGTACGCCGGGACGTCGGTCGCGAGGATGTGCGCGAGCCTCTCGGTCTGTACTTTCAACTCCTCGGTGAGATCCTTGAAGACTGCCGGGGCAACCGCGATCGGCTTCCCGTCGCCGCGTTCGACAGTCAGCAGCAAGGACGCGAGGCGATTGTTGATCTTGATCGGGAAGTTGAGCGGATCCTGATTGCTGCGATTCCGTACCTGATAGATCTCTTCCTCCACCGCGCTGAGATTGGACGACAGCTTGTCGCCCGCGTTCTTCAGCCCCGCATCTGAAGACTTCTCGAGCGACGCCTTGACCGCGTCCCTGATCTTGCGAATCCGGATCACCGCATTGTTGGCCTCGCTGACCTTGTCGCGAATCTGCGTCGCCAGCTCGAACTGCTCGCGCATGTCTGCGTCGCTCTGATCGTGCATGGGATGCTTTCGGACAGTGAAGGTCTGGGTCTGCGACTTGCCATCCACCGTCAGCCGTGCCTGATACGTTCCCG
The DNA here is from genome assembly GCA_963786615.1 of uncultured Acidobacteriota bacterium. Lineage (GTDB taxonomy): Bacteria > Acidobacteriota > Vicinamibacteria > Vicinamibacterales > 2-12-FULL-66-21 > CAWAZT01. The sequence goes on along the minus strand of CAWAZT010000015.1, from coordinate 107,375 downwards.
GCAGCGCCGTGGGCCCGTTCGTTGTCGCACCCCAGAGGACCATTCCCGGAAACGTGGTTGCGCCCGGGTACTGAAGGTTCCACGCGACACGGTTCAGGCCCGCGGCCAGAGACGCGGTCGGCGGGCCGCCTCGCCCTCTTCCGCCCGATCCATCGTCGGATGCTGTCTCCACTGTTCCCGCGCGTCCAACGGGCGCTGAGCCTCGGCCCTCGCGTCCGCTCCGACCGCCTCGCCCCGCGTCCGGCGCGGCGCCATGAATCGTCTGGACCGTCTTGCCGAGGCTGTCCAGGATCTCGATCGTGAGGCTCTGCGCCGGCTTCTGTAAGAGATACGCGATCGACGCGCTTCCCCCCGAGCGTGTGACGTCGCTGGGCTTGAACAGGTGGAAGCCTTCCGTCATGTCGATATCCGAGTACTGGCGGAGCGGTCCGATGTCGTCGAGGACATAGAAGCCCCGGCCGTGGGTGGCGATCGCAATCGAGCTGGCTTCGACCCAGATGTCCGAGACCTGGACATCCGGCAGGTTGAGCGACAACGTCTGCCAGTGATCGCCGTCGTCGAACGAGACGTAGAAGCCGTGCTGCGTGCCGGCGTACAACAGCCCGCGCCGGACCGGATCTTCGCGGACGGCGTGGACGTAATCGTGGGCGGGAATGCCAGTCACGATCTTCGTCCACGTCTTTCCGCCATCGTGGGTTTTGAAGATGTACGGAGCGGGGTCGTTCAAGAGCGGCTTCTTCACCGCGATGTACGCCGCGCCGGGATCGAAGCTCGACGCGTCGATCTGGCTGACGCGGCCCAGGTCGGGCATGTCCCGTGGCGTCACGTTCGTCCATGTCTTGCCGCCGTCGCGCGTTGCTTCCACGACGCCGTCGTCCGATCCGGCCCAGAGGATGTTCACGTCTTTCTTGCCGGGTCCCAGCGCGAAGACCGTTGCGTAGACTTCGGGTCCGTTCATGTCATGCGTGATCGGGCCTCCTGAATCGCCCATCGTCTTGGGATCGTGACGCGTGAGATCCCCGCTGATCCTGTCCCACGTCTGGCCTCCGTCGACCGTCTTCCACACATGTTGCGAGGATGCGTAGAGGACACTGGGATCCACGGGCGAAAACACAATCGGATAGGTCCACTGCCAGCGTTCCACGAGGGCGCTGGACGGTTCGCCCGAAAACATGCGGGGATACGGCCCGACCTCGCGCGTCTCGCCGGTGCGCCGGTTGAACCGTGTGAGGAAGGATCCGTTGTTGCCGCCCGCGAAGAACACGTCGGGATCCTTTGGATCGGGCGCGATGTAGGCGGGCTCCGCGCCGCCGACGGTGTAGCTGGGACTCCCGCGTCCTCGACCGCCACCGCCGCGTCCGAGCGTCGAGCCCGGTGTCGCTCGGCACGCACATCGTCGTGCTGTCCTGCTGCGCGCCGCAGACGTGATACGGGACGTGCCTGGTTGTGATCACGTGATAGAACTGGCCGGTGGGGTAGTCGCGTGCCGACCAGCTTCCGCGGGTCCGCCTCGGCATTGAACGACACCGCGCCGCCGCTGTCGTTCGCGTGCACCATGTGATTGGGATCGTCGGGATCGATCCAGAGATCATGAGAATCGCCGTCGGCGAAGGGCTTCATCGTTTTGCCGCCGTCCCGTGACCAGAACGTCCCGACGTTGAGCGCGAACACGGTGTCCTTGCTGCGCGGATCCGCGGCGATGTGCGTGTAGTAGAACGCCCGCTGACGGATGGCGCGTCCGTCGTTCACCAGCGTCCACGTCGCGCCGCTGTCGTCCGAGCTGAAGAGCCCGCCGTTCTCGTTTTCGACGAGCGCATAGACGCGGGTGGAATCCGCGCCTGAGACCACGACGCCAATCTTGCCGTCGGTGCCTGCCGGCAGGCCCGGATTCCGGGTAATCTCCGTCCACGTGTCCCCACCGTCTGTCGACTTGAACAGCCCGCTGCCGGGGCCTCCGCTCGACATCTGGTATTCGATGCGATACGCCTCCCACAGCGCGGCGAACACCACGTTCGGGTTTCGTGGATCGATCGTGACATCGACGGCGCCGGTCTTGTCGTCGCGAAACAACGTCCGCTGCCAGGTCTTGCCGCCGTCGGTGCTCTTGTAGACGCCGCGTTCCTCGCTGGGCGTGCTGTACTTGCCGAAGTCCGCCACGAACACGACGTCGGGATTCGACGGGTGGATGCGAATCCGCGAGATGGCGTCGGATGCGCCAAACCCTACATGCGTCCACGTCTTGCCGGCGTCGGTGGACTTGTAGACGCCGTCGCCGGGTTGGATGTTGCCGCGAATGCAGGATTCACCCATCCCGATGAACACGACGTCGGGATTGGAGTCGGAGACCGCCACCGCGCCGACTGACGAACTGTGTACCTGACCATCCGTGACGGGCAGCCACGTGGCGCCTCCATCCACCGTCTTCCACAGCCCACCACCGGTCTGGGCGGAGTACGCCTCCTTCGGACGGCCTTTCACGCCCGCGACCGCCAGCGCACGGCCGGCGCGGTCGGGGCCGATGCTTCGCCACCGGAAGGCCTTCAGCATAACGGGGTCGATGGTGGATCCGCGTCGATCGGCCGGAAGCTGCGTGTATGTCGCGCGCAGCTCGGGCGCGGCGACGCCGACGAGGACCAGCACGAGCCATGGGAGGAAACGGGAGAGGTAGGGCATGCGTTGCAGCATACAATTTAGTGGCGGTTTACGATCGATCCCATGGACCGGCTCACCGGCCGTCGAGCCGATTGGCCGCTACACGACGCCTTCATTCCATGAGGCGGATGTCTTTCATGCTGCAACGGGCCCTCACGCTCCTTTTTTTCGCGCTGTTGTTCGCGGACGCATCCCGCGCCGCAGAGCTCAGCCCGAAGACCGCCGCCGTCTTCGATCGGTACGTCGGGGTGGCGGAGCGGCGCATTGGCCGTGAGGTCGGGCAGCCGTCGACGTTTCTCTGGGCCGACACGCTGACGCCAGCATCAAAGACCGAGACCCTCAAACGGCTTCGCGGCGGCGAGATTATCGTGGAGCGGCTCCGTCTCGATGGCAGCCAGGACGTCCCTGACGCGCTCTTGCACCACTGGATCGGCACCGTGTTCATTCCCGGGGCACGCGTCCGCGACGCGGTGGCGATGATGCAGGACTACGATCATCACTCGACGGTCTTCGCACCGAACGTCGTGCAGTCGAAGCTCTTGCAGCGCCGCGACACGTCGTTCAAGGTGTTCCTGCGCTTCTACATGAAGAAGATGATCGCTGTCACGCTGAACACCGAGCATGAAGCGCAATTCACGATCGTCGGCGCCGACCGCGCCTACAGCTCGATTCACAGCACGCGCATCGCGGAAGTGGAGGATGCCGGAACGCCGTCGGAGCACGAACAGCCGCCGGGGACAGGACACGGGTTCATGTGGCGGCTCAATACGTACTGGCGCTTTCTCGAGCGGGACGGTGGCACCTACGTGCAGTGCGAGTCGATCACGCTGTCGCGCGATGTGCCGTTTGGCCTCGGCTGGCTGATCAAGCCCTTCGTGACGGAGGTGCCGCGGGAATCGCTATCGTTCATGCTCGAGAGGGTCAGGCGCAGCGTCGTCACGCACTGAGCAGACCGTGGAGATCCTTCGGATTCACGATCCGCTGAGGCGTCCGCCACACTGGACCGACATCGTGAAGCCCGGCCAGTTCGTCGCCTTCTCGACGGACACCGCCACCGGCGTTTCGTGCGACGCCGACGGGCGGGCATTCGCCTCGGCGCCTGAGGCGTCGCTGCTGGTGTTCGACACAATCGAGGACGCGCGTGCCTTTTGCGAGCAGCGCGTCATCGACCTGCCGTCGATCCAGTTCGATCTCTACGACTCCGACGGCAAGGCGAACTCGCCGCTGATGACGATTGTCAATGCCGCTCGCGCTGCCACACGCGACGAACATCCACGGGCCTTCAGACGACGCCGGCTGATTGCGAGCAGCTTGATCGTCTTCGCCGTCGTCTTCCTGATCCTGGGCTACTTCATGGACAGGGACGGCACGTTCGTGCTGCCGTGGGTCCTGGGTATCAGTCTGTTCGTTGGGGCGGGCCGATTGCTCTTGATGAACCTCGGCATCAGGGATGCGGAGCGCGAACGTCAGAAACGGCTGGCTCGACTCTCCACGCGCGCTGGGCCGCGGGGATGAGACGCCGATTGAACAGGAGGCCACGAGGTCAAGAGCCGGTTCTTTAAGGAATTGCTCCTGATCTCCTGTCCTTCTGTTGAAGATTGACCGTCGCGTCCTCCGCGTCCTCTGTGATTCGGCCAACTCTAGACGCAGGTCAGCGGCGGCCGTACTTCTCGAGCAACGTCTTGAGCGGATCGATCGGGAGCGCGCGGATCGTTCGTCCGTTCGCGGTCGTGTCTGTGGCCTTCAACAGCGAATTGTCGACGGCTTCCTCGGTTGCCTCGAGGACCCCCTCGAAGAGCGGCGACACGCTGTCGGTCGGCAGGACGGTGCGCGGCTGCGGCGTGACGGCGCCCGTCACGCGCAGGGACGGATGCGTCGAGAAGGCGATCGCGAAATCGCCGCTGCCGTTCGAATAGGTGGATCCGGTACGGGCGAGCGCATAGATTGCTCGCGCGGCGAGTCGTCGAAGATCGCGCGCATCGAGCGGCGCATCGGTCGCGACCACGATCATGCAGGAGCCCTCGGCGGTCGTCTCGTCGCGCCCGGGGTTCGCGCTGGCGCCCGTCCGTCCTTCCGGCAGCAACGTCTTCCAGATCGGCACGCCGTCGATGACAAGGCGTCCGCCGTAATTCGTCTGGACCAGAACCCCCACGGTCCACGTGTCGCCCTGACCGCGAATCCGGCGTGACGACGTGCCGATGCCGCCCTTCCAGCCGAAGGCGACGGTGCCCGTGCCCGCACCCACCGCGCCCTCCTCGACCGGCCCGTCGCTCGCGCGCATCACTGCCGACGCGACGTGCTCGCGCGTAACGTGCAAACCACGGATGTCGTTCAACGTGCCGTCGTTCGTTTCGCCGACGAGGGCATTGACCGATCGTACCGCTGGCGTTGCCCGGCTGCTCGATCGTCCATCGGACGATCGCCTCGACCGCCGTCCCCACCGACAACGTGTTGGTGAGCACGATCGGCGACTCGATCGTGCCGAGCTCGTTCACCTGCGTCGACCCGGCGAGCTTACCGAACGCGTTGCCGACGAACACCGCGCCGGGGACCTTCTCCTGGAACAGATTGCCGCCGTGCGGCAGCACGGCGGTGACGCCGGTACGCACCGTGTCGCCCTCGACGATCGTCACCTGTCCAACGCGAACGCCGGCGACGTCCGTCATGGCGTTGAGCGGGCCGGGCGGAAACGTGCCAGGCGCGATCCCCAGATCACGCGCACGTGGACGATCGGCCATCGAGACATACGCGGACACTGCCATGATGATCGTCGCTCCGAGTCCCGCGCGCCACATGCGCGAATGATAGCTGAAGCGTGAGCGATCGGTCCGCGTGTGCCGCGTTTCCGCGGCCCTTACCAGATTCGAACGCCGGCGACGCTCGAAGTAACTCGTCAGCGACGCGCCTCCGCGTAGACACTGCGAAACCGAGAGGATCGGCCGCTTCTACAGCAGGCATTGCGGTTGCACTGTTGTCGGCGACCCAGCCCTCGAATCTGCGAGCGAGGTGTGACCTCCGGTGTCCGCCGGGTCCGAGGTGACAAGCATGAAGAACGCAGAACGGTATGCAGGCCTGACGGCTCTCTGCGCCGCGGTTTCGTTGATCACGGCGGGATGTGGATCGGGAACAACCGGAGGCTCTCCGACAACCCCGACGCGATCGGCACAGACGGCGGAGCAGGGACAAGGCCCAGGACAGGGACAAGGGGACGGGCAGGGCCAAAGCCAGGGTCAGAGTCCCACGATGCCGCCGAGCACGCCGGTGCAGAACCAGCAGAACGAGGTCGAATTCAGCGGTCAGCTCACGGCGCTCGCCGGCACCTGCCCGACACTTCGACTGACGATCTCCGGAAATGCGATCGTGACGAGCGGCTCGACTGCGTTCGACAACCTGCCGTGTCCGCAGGTGCGAGTCGGACAAACCGTCGAAATCAAGGCTGCGCGTCAGGCGGATGGATCAGTGTCGGCCTCACGCGTTCACACCGAGAACGCGCCGGACAACGACCCGGCGCGTGACGACGAGGTCTCGGGGACGTTGAGTCAGCTGGCCGGCCGTTGTCCCTCCATCACCTTCGCCGCCGGCGGAAGGCGGATCGCCACGAACGGCGCAACCGAGTTCAAGGACGGAAGCTGCGCTGCGCTCGCGAACGGCAACTCGATCGAGGCGAGGGGCACGACCCGGGCTGATGGATCGCTCCTGGCCTCGCGAGTCGAGCGGAAACGGTAAGGAACCAAGACGAACTACTTGAGCGCCGTCAGCGGCGTGACGCGCGTGGCCCGGCGTGCGGGAATCCACGTGGCCACGAGCGCGGCGATCACCAGCAGGACGGGTGCGGTCACAAAGACGACCGGATCGAGCGGCTTCACGTCATACAGGATGCCGCTCAGCAGGCGACCGAGGATCGCGGCGAGCACGATCCCGATGCCGACGCCCACCGTCGCCAGGACCGCCCCTTCTTTCAATACCATCGCCAGCACGTCCGAAGAACGCGCGCCGAGCGCCATCCGGATCCCGATCTCGCGCGTCCGCTGGGAGACGAGGTATGACTTCACGCCGTAGAGCCCGACCACTGCGAGCAGCAGGGCGAGCACTCCGAAGACGAGGAACAGGCGTCCGCCAGCGCTGACCGCCCAGAGCGCGATGCTCTTCTCATGAAATGCCTGCATGGTCGTCGCCTGCAGCACGGGCAAGCGCGGATCGATTGCGCGCAGCTCGCGGCGAATCGTCGTGAGCATGTCGCCTTCGATACCGGGGCGCGCGACGCGGACGTGGAGGTTCATGCCCGCGCGGTAGTTCCGACCCGACGGCACATAGATCGCCGGACCGGCCTCGCGATCGAACAGCTCGTCGCGGATCGGCGCGGCCACCCCGACGATCGTCATGGGCGCGCGATCGTGCTGCGTCACGCCGGCCTGCTCGGCGAACCGAACGAGCTGACCGATCGGATCCTCGGTGCCGAAGAGCCGTCGGGCGAGCCGCTCGTCGATGATGGCCGTCGCCGGCGCGGTCGGCGAGTCTTCCTCCGACGAGGTGAACTCACGGCCGCGAATCATCGGAAGACTCAACGATCGAAAGTAGTCCGCCCCGACGATGCGATATGTGGCCTCGACGTGGGTCGTCTGCGCGCCGGTCACCCGTTCGACCGTCTGGCCTTCGTGGATATCGCCAAATGGGACGGACGACGCCATGCCCACAGCCTCTACGCCGGGCAGCCGACGTATGCCGCTCGAGCACCATCCTGTAGGTGCTCCGGCCGCGAGCCTCGTCGTATTGCACGAGGCTTGGATCGGTCGACACCAGGAGCTCCTGCTGATAGCTGAACCCGGGATTGGCCGACGCCGCCCGCAACGCGCCTCGCGCAAACAGGCCGCCTGCCGTGAGCAGCATCAGCGACAGCGCAATCTGTCCGACGACCAGGATGTTGCGGCCGCTGAACCGCCGGCCGAGCACCCGCGTACGATCCGTCGTCAATTCCTTGAGGTCCGTCACGAGATCGGCGCGCGACATCTTCAGCGCCGGTCCGATCCCGAAGACCATCGTCGCGAGGATCGCAAATCCGGTCGTGGCGGCCATGATCGCCGCGTCCGGTCGAGGATCGAACTGGATCGCCAGCGGCATCACGCTCGCGAGCGAGCCGGCCAGCGCTTCGGTGGTCCAATAGGCGAGCAGGAGACCACCCGCGGCGCCCGCAAATGCGAGCAGGAGACCCTCCGTCAGCAGCTGCCTGACGATGCGGCTGCGCGCGCCACCCACCGCCAGCCGAATCGCAATTTCCTTCCGGCGTGCGGACGCCACGGGCCAGCAGCATGTTCGCGATGTTCAGACACGCGATGAACAGGACGACCCCGGCAAGCCCCATCAGCAGTCCTGCGGCCGCACCCAGTCCCGTGTCGGTTTGCGGACTCGTGCTCGTGGACATGCGTGGCAGCGGGTTGATCGTCAGCAGCTGATCGTGGTTCTCGGCGGGGTAGGCGCGCTCGAGCTGTCGCGACAGCGCATCGAGACGGGGCGCCGCCGCCTGCGGCGTGATCCCTGCCCGCAGTCGACCGGCGACCACGAGGCCAGGGTTCGTGCGGTCGGCGAGACCGCTGTTGGAGTTCTTGAACATGTCGTTGACGACCACGTCGAACATTCCAAGCGGCAGCCACATGTCGGGCGAGACGAGCGCCATCGTGCCGGTGAAGCCTCGAGGCGCCACGCCGACAACCGTGAAGTCCATCGTGTTGATTTTGATCGTCTGTCCCAGCTGGGCGGCGCGATCGGTCCCGACGATGACGACCGGGATGCGCGCGCCCGGTCGCTCTTCGTCGGCGGTGAACGAACGGCCGGCGGATGAGTGGGGCGCCGAGCGTGTCGAAGTAGTTCGATGACACGACCTCGACGAAGGTTCGCCGCGTGGTGTCGCCCGTCGGGCAGTCCAACCATCGCGAAGGTGTGCGCCATCAGTCCATCGAACACGTCGTTGTGATCGCGGATATCGACGTAGTTCGGATAGGAGAAGCCGCGATAGGAATCGGGTTTCGTGCGGTCGTGGCTGAAGAGGCCGACCATCTCGTCGGCGCGGCCCGACAGCGGGCGAAGGAGCAAGGCATTCACGAGCGTGAACATCGCGCTGTTGGCGCCGATTCCGAGCGCCAGGACCAGCACGGCGACGAGCGTGAAGCCGGGCGCCCGTCGCAACGTCCGCGCCCCGAATCGGAGATCCTGCAGCAACTGATGCATATGGCTGGAAAGGACGGGCGAGCAGTTGCCGGAAGTTCCGCGGAATGAGATTCTTAGTAAAGCCGAGCGTTCGACGGTAAACGAACGGGCCCCGACGGTCGTTCTACAGGCAGCCATCCGTCTGTCCGAATGCCAACTCAATTGCATCGCCTGTTCGCCCCCGCTCTGGTCGCTCTGTCCCTGGCCGCCTGCTCGAGCCAGAAAGCCGCCGATCCGCCTGCGGGGGGTGGACGCGGAGGAAGGGGGGCCGGCGGGCCGGTTCCCGTGGTCACGACCCACGTCGAATCCAAGCAGGTGCCGGTGACGATCCCGGCCGTCGGCACCGCGGAGGCCGTCTCGAGCGTTCAGATTCGCGCGCAGGTCGCGGGTCAGCTCAGCGCCGTCCACTTCGCGGAAGGCCAGGAGGTCTCCAAAGGCCAGCCGCTCTTTACGCTGGACCCGCGCCCGTTCCAGGCGGCGCTGCAGCAGGCGGAGGCCGTGCTCGCGCGCGACACCGCCACGGCCAAGAACGCCACCGCCCAGCAGGCGCGCTACGAGGATCTCTACAAGCGGGGCCTCATCCCGCGCGACCAGTACGAGGCGCAAGTCGCCAGCGCGGCCTCGCTCCAGGCGACGCTCGCGGCCGATCAGGCGGCGGTCGAGACGGCGAAGCTGAACCTGCAATACACCCACATCACCGCGCCGATTTCCGGGCGAACCGGGACGCTCGGCGTTCACGAAGGGGACCTCGTCCGCGCCAACGATACGACCGCGATGGTGGTGATCAATCAGTTGACGCCGATCTACGTCACGTTTTCGGTCCCCGGCCGGTATCTGACGGACATCCGCCGGTACCAGGCGCAGCGCCCGCTCGCGATTGAAACCCGCGGGCAGGTCTCCCTGCCTCCGGGCGCGCAACCACCGGCGCCCACGTCGGCTGCGCCCGACGAGACCGACCCGTCGGAGACGGCGTCTCAACCCGTGGAAGTCGGGAAGGTCAGCTTCATCGACAACGCCGTCGATCCGACGACCAGCACGATCAAGCTGAAGGGAACGTTTCCCAACACCGATCATGCGCTCTGGCCCGGGCTCTTCGTGCAGGTGACGCTGAACCTGACGACGAATCCGACGGCGATTGTCGTGCCGGCGGCGGCTGTTCAGGCATCGCAGAACGGCCAGTACGTCTACGTCGTCAAGCCGGACAAGACCGTGGAGCTCCGGACGGTCACGGTTGAACGGCAGCAGGGCGACGAGATGGTCATCGCGCGCGGGTTGAACGCGGGCGAGGAAGTGGTGACCGACGGTCAGCTCCGGCTCACGCCCGGCGTGCACGTCACGACCGGCAGGGGCGGTGACGCCGGAGGCAACGGGCGCGGCGAGGGCGAGCGCGCGGGACGCCGCGGCGCTCGCGGCAACGACACCGGGAACAGCAGCGGTCGAGGCACGCAGCCATGAACTTCGCGGAACCTTTCATTCGACGTCCGGTCGCGACCACGCTTCTCGTCCTCACGATCCTGATCTTCGGGATCGCGGGCTACGGCCTGCTGCCGGTGGCCGACCTGCCCACCGTCGACTACCCGACCATCCAGGTTCAGGCGAACCTGCCGGGCGCCAGCCCGGAGACGATGGCCGCGTCGGTTGCGACGCCGCTCGAGAAGCAGTTCTCGACGATCGCCGGCGTGACGTCGATCAGCTCGAGCAACGGTCAGGGCAACACCAACATCACGCTGCAGTTCGATTTGAGCCGCAGCATCGACGCCGCCGCGCAGGACGTGCAGTCGATGATCGCGCGGACGCGCGCGCCAGCTGCCTCCGGGCATGCCGTCGCCGCCGTCGTACCAGAAGGTCAACCCGGCCGACTCGCCGGTGCTGTTCCTCACGCTGAACTCGCCGACGCTGCCGCTGTCGCAGATCGACCGCTACGCCGAGCAGGTGCTCGCGCAGCGGCTCTCGATGGTCAGCGGCGTTGCGCAGGTCAACGTCTTCGGCGCGCAGAAGTACGCGGTCCGCATCGACGTCGACCCGATGCAGCTCGCGACGCGCCAGATCGGCATCGACCAGGTCGCGCAGGCGATCACCGGCGCCAACGTCAACCGGCCCACCGGCACGCTCTACGGTCCGCAGCGCAACTTCGTCGTCGAGGCGAGCGGCCAGCTGATGGACGCGGAGGCGTACCGGCCGGTTGTCGTCGCGTACCGCAACGGCAGCCCGGTGCGGCTGAGCGAGGTCGCGAACGTCTACGACGGCGTCGAGAATCCGCGCAACGCCGGCTGGTTCAACGGCATCCCGACGGTCTATCTCGCGATTCAGCGCCAGCCCGGCACGAACACGGTCGAGGTCGTCGACGCGATCAAGGCACTGCTGCCGCAGCTCCAGTCGCAGCTGCCCGCCGCGCTCTCGCTCGGGATTCGCAGCGACCGCTCGGTGTCGATCCGGGAGTCGGTCCACGACGTGAAGTTCACCCTCGTCCTGACGGTGATCCTCGTCGTCCTCGTCATCTTCCTGTTCCTGCGCAACCTGTCGGCCACGATCATCCCGAGTCTCGCCTTACCCTTCTCGATTGTCGGCACGTTCGCCGTCATGTGGGCGCTCGACTACAGCCTCGACAACCTGTCGTTGATGGCGCTCACGCTGTCGGTCGGCTTCGTCGTCGACGACGCGATCGTGATGCTCGAGAACATCGTGCGTCACATGGAGATGGGCAAGACGCGCATGCAGGCGTCGCTCGACGGGTCGAAGGAGATCTCCTTCACGATCGTGTCGATGACGCTGTCGCTGGCGGCGGTCTTCATCCCCGTGCTGTTCATGGGCGGCATCGTCGGACGGCTGATGCACGAGTTCGCGGTCACGATTGCGGCCTCGATTCTCGTGTCCGGCCTCGTCTCGCTCACGCTCACGCCGATGCTGTGCAGCCGCTTCCTGAAGCCGCTGCACGGCGCAGCGTCACGGCAGCTTCTACAACGCGATCGAGAGCATGTTCGAGGCCTCGCTGCGGTGGTACGGCTGGACGCTGCGACAGACGATCCGCTTCAAGGGCTCGACGATGGTGGTCTCGGCGCTGCTGCTGGTCGGCACCGTCTATCTGTTCGGCGCGATCCCCAAGGGCTTCATCCCGAGCGTCGACACCGGTCAGATCAACGGGCAGATCGAGGCGATTCAGGGCATCGGCTACGAGGCCATGGTCGGGCACGCCAAGGAGATCATGGACATCCTCGACGAAGGATCCGAACGTCGCGGCGTTCACCGCCAACGTCGGCGGTCCGGCGACACGCCTCAACGTCGACCTCAAGCCGCGCGACGAGCGCACGCTGACGGCGGACGAGATCATCGACGAGCTCCGGCCGAAGCTCGCGCGCGTGCCGGGCATTCGCGTCTATCTGACCAACCCGCCGGCCATCCGCATCGGCGGCTTCCAGAGCCGCAGCCAGTACCAGTACACGCTGCAGGATCCCGACACCGACGAGCTGTATCGCGTGGCCCCGCAGTTCGAGGCCGCGCTCCACAACGTCGAAGGGATCGAGGACGTCAACTCCGATCTGCAGATCAAGAACCCGCAGATCAACGTCGAGCTCGATCGCGAGCAGATCGCGGCGCTCGGCCTGACGGTCGATCAGGTGGAGTCGGCGCTGACCTCGGCGTACGGCTCGCAGCAGGTCTCGCAGATCTTCGCGCCCAACGACGAGTATCAGGTGATCATGCAGGTCGCGCCGCGCTACCAGCAGGACCCCGCCGCGTTGTCGCTGCTCTACGTGCAGGCGCCCGGCGCGGCCGCCAGCACGGCCAAGCTGGTCCCGCTCTCGGCGGTCGTGACGACGCAGCAGACGGTCGGCCCGTTGTCGGTCAACCACACCGGCCAGCTGCCGTCGGTCACGATGTCGTTCAACCTGAAGCAGGGCGTCGCGCTGGGCGATGCGGTCGGCCGCGTCGAGGAGCTCGCGCGACAGACGCTGCCGGCCACGGTCTCCGGCAGCTTCCAGGGCACGGCGCAGGCGTTCCAGGAGTCGGTGCAGGGCCTCGGGTGGATTCTCGCGCTCGCGATCTTCGTCATCTACGTCGTCCTCGGGATCCTCTACGAGAGCTTCATCCACCCGCTGACGATTCTGTCGGGTCTGCCGTCAGCCGGCTTCGGCGCGCTGCTGACGCTGCTGCTGTTCCATCAGGACCTGAACATCTACGCGTTCGTCGGCATCATCATGCTGGTCGGCATCGTGAAGAAGAACGGCATCATGATGATCGACTTCGCGATCGAGGCGCGGCGCGAACGGGCCGTGAGCGCGGCCGACGCGATCTACGAGGCATGTCTCGTCCGCTTCCGCCCGATCATGATGACGACGATGGCCGCGTTGATGGGCACGCTGCCGATCGCGGTGGGCTGGGGCGCCGGCGCCGAAGCCCGTCGTCCGCTGGGCCTCGCGGTCGTCGGCGGCCTGCTGGTCTCGCAGACCCTCACGCTCTACGTGACGCCGGTGTTCTACATCTACATGGAGAACATCCAGGACTGGCTGGCGCGTCGGCGTGCGGCCACGCAGCCGGCGCTCGCGCATCTCGAGGTCCAGCAGACGGCGGGGAAATAAAACCTGTCGGGCTGAGGGCTTTGGCTGAGGCCGATGGCTGGGGCTCTCTATCCTCCGGTTGCGCCGAACCCGCCTCGCGATCCGTCACGCAAATCCCCGTCGGCTTCGCGCCACTCGGCGCGGACGATGGGGATGAACAGTCCTTGCGCCAGCCGATCGCCCCGCGCGACCGTCACGGGCCGCTGCGTGAAGTTGACGACTTCGATCTTCACCTCGTCGGCCGGCCCGCAGTAGTCCTCGTCGACGATCCCGACACCGTTGGCCACCATCAATCCGCGCTTCATCGGCGTGCTGCTGCGCGCGACGATCGCCAGGAAGTGGCCCGGCGGCGCTTGAATCACCAGGCCCGTCGGCACGAGCACCACTTGTCCCGGCTGCACCACGACGTCCTCGCTCGCGGCGAGATCGAATCCGGCGGCGCCGTCGCTGTGATAGCGCGGCAGCTCGACGTGCGGATGGAGGCGGCGGATTGAGACAGCAGGCATGGGTTCTCAGGTTCTCGGGTTCTCAGGTTCTCGGGGTTCTGGTTCGTCAGTCCGCGGACGAGCGTGAGCAGCATATCGATTGCCACCGCGTTGTGCCCGCCTTGCGGCACGATGATGTCGGCGTAGCGCTTGCTGGGCTCCACGAATTCGAGGTGCATCGGCTTGACCGTGCCGAGGTATTGATCGATCACGGATTGCACGGTGCGTCCACGCTCGGTGATGTCGCGCTGCAGGCGTCTGATGAACCGCGTGTCGTCGTCGGTATCGACGAAGACCTTGACGTCCATCAGGCGTCGCAGGCCCGCATCGGTGTAGATCAGGATGCCCTCGACGATGATCGCGCGGCGGGGAAGCAGGGTTTCCGTGTCCGCCGTCCGCTCGTAGCGCGCGAAGTCGTACATCGGCGCCTCGACCGGCTGGCCTGTCGCGCAGCTCCTGGACGTGCCGCACCATCAGATCGGTTTCGAGCGAATCCGGGTGGTCGTAGTTGAGCGCCGCGCGCTCTTCGAATCGAAGGTCGTTTCGATCGCGGTAGTACCGATCGTGCTCGACGACCGTGACGTTTCGCGTCGCCAACGGAATCGACAATCTTACGGACGACGGTCGTCTTCCCTGAGCCGGAGCCGCCGGCCACGCCAATGACGATCGGTCTGATCATCGATGCTGAGCTTATCGATCGCGGCCTGTCGAAGTTCAGCACGACGATCCGAAGGGAGTGCGTGCGATGACGCGCAACCGTCGGCTACTCCGCGCGAAGCGCAACGATCGGATCGATGGCCGCGGCGCGCCGGGCCGGGAGGTAGCCCGCGAGCATCGCGGCTCCCACCAGGACCGCGCTGAAAAGGACCGAGACGCGTGCGTCGCTCGACGCGATGCCCAGCATGCCGGCTTCCATGGCGCGCGACAGTCCAATGGAGAGCACCAGACCGATCGCCGCGCCGACGATCGTCAGCCGCGCGGCCTGTCCGACCGTCAGCCGGACGACGTCGGTGGGTGCGGCACCGAGCGCGATCCGGACGCCGATCTCGTGCGTCCGCTGGGCCACCAGGTAGGCCATCACGGCATACAGCCCGACGACGGCGAGGACGAGCGCCAGCGCGGCAAAGACCGTCATCACCGCCGCGAGATACTGCAAGCCGATCGTCCGCTCCTTGATCGCCGTCCGCATCGTCATCAGATCGAACACGGGCTGATTCGGGTCGATCGATAGCAGCGCCTGCCGGATCGGCCCTGCCGCGGCGGCGGGGTCTCCCGTCGTTCGGACGGCAAACGCGAACTCGCTGTTTGGCTCCTGCGCGAAGGGCACGTACAGTGGTCGGCGCGTTGCGCCGGTCGAACCAGTCGTGGATGACGTCGCCGCAGACACCGACGACCGTCAGCCAGGGGCCGTTCTTCGCCCGGACCTTCCGGCCGATCGGATCCTCGCCAGGCCAGAACTTCCTCGCCATCGATTCGCTGACGATCGCCACCGGCGCCGAGTCTTCGCGATCCGCGATCGTGAACGCACGTCCCTCACGAATCGGCATGCGCATCGTCGAGAAGTAGTCACGAGTGGTCTGGCGCCAGTCGACGCTGATGGCGACCTTCGGATCGGCGGCCGGGTGTCCCTCGATTTCGATCGCCCGGGTCCGATTGCCGCCGCCAGCGGGAAGGCTGTTGACGGCGGCCGCCGTCTCGATGCCTGCAATGGTCGCGAACGAGTCCAGGCTGCGCGTCACGAACTGACGGCGGACGGCGTCGGTCGTGTAGGTGCGGTCCGGCAGGACGATCTTCATCACGAGCAACCCGTTCGGATCGTAGCCCTGGGGTCCGTTGAGCAGCCGGTTCGTGCCGAGCACGCCGAGCGCTGCGGCAACGAGCAGCGGCAGCGTCAGCGAAATCTCGGCGACGACCAGCGAGCGGCGCAGACGCTGCCGTCCAGCGGTGGACGTCCGTCCTCCTTCCTTTAATGCCTCCGCGACGCGCGGCCTGGCGGCCTGCAGCGCCGGCAGCAGGCCGAAGACCAGAGCAGTGGCGCACGCCAGCAGGAGAGTGAAACTGATCAGACGTCCGTTGAGCCCGAGGTCGTGGAATCCCGGCACGAACCTCATGATGCGCGCCGGCATCGACGTCTGAATCGCATGGACGCTCATCCAGGCGAACGCGATGGCAAGCGGGGTGGCCATCAACCCGAGCACCAGGCTCTCGATCAGCAACTCGCGCACCACCCGAGCCCGGCCCGCGCCGAGCGCGATCCGCACAGCTGTTTCGCGACGGCGCTCCGCCGCGCGCGCCAGCAGCAGATTGGCGATGTTCGCGCACGCGATCAGCAGGACGAAGATCGCCGACGCCTGCCACAGGGCGAGGATGGGACCGGTGCCCCCGTCCGCGAGGCCCTCGATGAATGAGTACACCCGGATGCCGTGATCGTGGTTGGCGTCGGGGAACTGCTGTCCGAGACGGGTCGCCAGCAGCGTCATCTCCGCTTGCGCCTGATCGTTGCGTCCCGCCTGGAGCCAGCCTGCCGATGACGGTCAGGAACCTGACGTCGCGGGGTGCCTTGGCGGCGTCGAACTGGAGCGGCGCCCAGAGCTGCGCGCCGTCGGGAAATTCGAACCGGGGCGGCGCGATGCCGACGACCTCGTAGAGTTCGCCGTCGATCGTGATGCTGCGGCCGACAAGGCCAGGGTCGCCGCCGAACTTGCGCTTCCAGAGCCCATCGCCGACCACGACCACGTGACGACGTCCCGGCGTCTCATCGTCGCGCAGGAAGCCGCGCCCGATGGGTGGCTGGATGCCAATGGCATCGAAGAACCCCGAGGAGACGATGTAGCCCTGCAAGCGCTCCGGATCCTGTCGTTCGATCAGGTTGGCGTCCCACCACTGCATCGCCGTGAGCGATCGGAGCGTGCCGGCGTGCTCGCGCCAGTCGAGAAAATTCGCCGGTGACACCGCTCCGCGGCGGTATTCGATGCCCGGTCCGGTCTCCGCCACCAGCACCATGCGATCGATGTCCGGCAACGGGTAGGGGCGCAGCACGAGGACGTCGATCATGTTGAAGACCGCGCCGTTGGCTCCGAGTCCAAGTGCCAGCGTCAGCGTGACGACGGCCGTGAGTCCGGGCCGCTTGAGCAACCCCCGCACCGCGAGCTTCATTTCCGTGAGCAGCGTGTACATGATCGAATCCCCGGCAACGTGTGAGCTGGAACGTGGAGACGTGCGACGCGCGAATGCGTGAAGCGCGATGCCGAACGCGTGACGGTAGTACCAGAGGGCGGCCGATTCGTGCGCGGAGTGGCGCGCGGTCCATTCCTCGTGCAGGTCGCCGAGCACCATCTCGCGCTCGGCGGGATCGCGGATGGCAACCGCCAGGAGATGCGTTCGCGAGCCAGGGCGGTTGACGCATCTCAACCCTCGAGGACGGAATCGAGGCCGCGCCACAGGCGAAGCAGGGCCTGGCGCGACTCGCGCAGCGCGCGTACTGCCACGGGCGTCACGCTGAAATAGCGCCGGGCGCGTCCGCCCCGCTCCGGGAGCGGCTCGCCGAGACGCGACCGGAGGCAGCCCTTCGATTCGAGCCGGTCGAGCGCGGTGTAGAGCGCGCCACGCGCGACCTTGCGTCCCGTGTGCCGCTCGATCTGCTCGAGAATCGGCATCGCGTAGGCCTGGTCACCAGCCCGCAGGACCGCGAGCAGCACAATCTGCTCGAGCTCACCGAGGTAGACATCATTCATTTGACTTCATTGTAGGACAAATACGAATCGCGGGACGAAAAGGTTCCGAGTTAGCAGTCTCCAGTTCCCAGCCAACTCGGCCGACCGCCGACTCGGCCTACTCGCGACTGGCTCTTCGTCGCCTCCGTCTGTACCTCGTCCATCACGCGCAGGAGGTTGCCGCTCCAGATTTTGGCGATCTGCTGCTCGGTGTAGCCGCGTCGCACGAGCTCGAGGGTGACGTTGAACGTTTCGTCGGCGCCGTTCCAGCCGTCCACACCGCCACCGCCGTCGAAGTCGGACGAGATCCCGACGTGATCGACGCCAATCAGCTTCACCGCGTAGTCGATGTGGTCCACGAAGTCCTTGACCGTGGCGCGCGGAGGCGGTGGGAACTCTGGCGTTGATCTCCTCCACGCGTTTCGCGAGCGCCACACGTTGTTCCGCGGTGAGGTTCTGCCAGCGTGCCGCGGCCGCCACCTCCGCGTCCTCCTCGACCGCCAAGCGGCGTTCCCGCCGGAAGGTTGAACTCCTTGCGGACAACGTCGAGCGCGGCGGCGCGCTCGGCCGAGTCCGGCGGCGGCGTCTTCACGTAGGCGTTGAACGCCACGATCTGGATCACGCCGCCGTTCTTCTTCAGCGCCAGCAGCTGCTCGTCGTCCATGTTGCGGCTGTTGTCGCACAGTTTCCGCACGGCCGAATGCGAGGCGATGATCGGCGCCTTCGTGAGCTGCAGCGTCTGCATCATCGTCTCCTTCGACGGATGCGAGACGTCGATCATGATACCGAGCCGGTTCATCTCGGCGACCGCCTTGCGGCCGAGCGGCGACAGGCCGTTCCACTTCCAGCCGTCACGCTCGCCGGTGTTCGAGTCGGCGAGCTGACTGTGACCGTTGTGGGCCAGCGAGAGATACCGGGCGCCGCGATCGTAGAACTCCTTGAGCCGTCCGAGATCTTCTCCGAGCGGATAGCCGTTCTCCACGCCGATGAACGCGACCTTCCGTCCGGACTTGTAAATCCGCCGCGCGTCGGCAGCCGTGAGCGCCAATCCGATCTTGTCCGGCGCAATCTGCTCGGTCAGCCGATGGATGGCGTCGAACTTCGCGATGGCCTGCTTGTACGCGTTGTCGTAGCCCTCAGGTGTGAGCGGTCCCTGGCCGACATAGACAATGAAGAAGGATGCATCGAGGCCGCCCGCGAACATCTTGGGCAGGTTCACCTGATTGCCGAGGTCCTGCGTGTAGTTGCGCTCGGGCGTGAAGTTTGCCGGGTCGATGTCGTTGTGCGTGTCGAGCGTCATGACGCGCTCGTGAATGGCCCGCGCCTTCTTCGTCAGCTCGTCCTCGGTGCCTGGCGCGCCCGCCGATCGCTGACCCGCCAACCGGCGCCGACATCGAGACGACCACCGCACCAATCGCCATCCCCATCCACACTGGAGCTCTCATCCGCCCTCCGTGACAGGGATGATACTCGACGGTATGCGGATGCGGGATGCGGATCCGAATCCGCGTCCGGATCCCGCCATCCGCGCATACCCGATCCGGTGCTAAGATCCGCGGTATGGCTCGATATGTGCTGCGCGTCAACGGTCGAGATCGGGAGGTTGATGCCGAGCCTGGCGACAACCTGCTGTCGATCCTGCGCGACGACTTTGCGCTGACCGGGAGCCGCTTCGGATGCGGCGAAGGGCAGTGCGGCGCGTGCACCGTGCACCTCGACGGCGCTCGGCGTGCGGTCCTGCGTCACCCCCGTCGCGAGCATCGGCACCAGGGCCATCACGACCATCGAGGCGCTCGCGGACGGCGACCGCCTCCACCCCGTTCAGCAGGCGTTTCTCGAGGCCGAAGCCTTCCAGTGCGGTTACTGCACGTCCGGAATGATCATGGCCACGGCCGGATTGCTGCGCACCAACCCGAATCCATCGGAAGAGGACGTCCGCCGGCTGCTCGATCGAAACGTGTGCCGCTGCGGGACGTATCCGCGACTCGTCCACGCGGTTCGGCTGGCAGCCGAGCGCACACGCGCGACCACGACGGCCAGCGTGGGAGGACGGCGATGAGCGTCCAGAGTACGCGAATGAGCGACGCGAATGAGCCACGCGAGCGGAGCGGGGAGGAGAGGGGGCCCCGCGAGCGAGCGTGTAGGGGGGACCGGCGGGGCGAAGCCCCCCGGATAGAGATCGAAGTCGAACGCTACGAGCTCTCGGAGAGCCGCCGCTATACGTTCGAGCTCGAGCGCCGCGACTTCATCCGTGTCTTCGGCGCCGGGTTGCTCGTCCTCGTCGCCGCGCCGGAACTGCCGGCACAGGAATCGGGACGCGGCGCCCGCGGCAACGGCGATGTTCCCGATCTCGCGGCGTGGCTGCACATCGACGAAGCCGGCCAGGTCACGGCGTGCACGGGCAAGGTCGAGATCGGGCAGAACATCCGGACCTCGCTCTCGCAGACAGTGGCCGACGAGCTTCGGGTGCCGGTGACGTCCGTGACGATGGTGATGGGGGATACCGAACGAACGCCGTTCGACATGGGGACGTTCGGATCGCTGACGACCCCGCGCATGGCGCCGCAGCTCGCACGTGCGGCCGCCACGGCGCGCGAGATGCTGATCGACCAGGCGGCCTCGCGCTGGCAGATCGCCGCGAAGCGGGCTCGTCGCGCAGAATGGCCGGATCGTGTCGGCCGACGGCCGATCGCTGTCGTTCGGCGAGCTGACGAAGGGCCAGGCGTTGTCCGGGACGATTCCCTCCGCGCCGCCGGTGGACTCCCGGGACCGATGGAAGGTTCGCGGCACAGCGGTGAAGAAGATCGACGGCCGCGACTTCGTCACGGGCCGTCATCAGTACACACCCGACGTCGTGCGTCCCGACATGCTGCACGGTCGCATCGTTCGTCCCGACGGCTATGGCGCGACGCTCGCCTCCGTCGACGACAGCCGCGCCCGCTCGATGCCGGGCGTGTCGGTCGTGCGCGACGGCGACTTCCTCGGCGTCGTCGCACCCACCGAACGCGCCGCGATCCGTGCCGCGTCGGCGAGTTCAGGCGTCGTGGCGGACGGTGCCCGACCAGCCGTCCTCCGAGACCCTGTTCGACTTCCTCAAGAAGAATCCGGAACGCGAGGGCGGTCGCGGAAATGCGCCGTTCACTGCTGGCGATGTGAGCCGCGCCACGGAGGGTGCGCGCGTCTTCGACGAGAGCTATCGCATTCCCTACATCGCGCACGTTCCGCTCGAGCCGCGCGCGGCCGTTGCGGAGTGGCACGATGGCAAGCTGACCGTCTGGACCGGCACGCAACGACCGTTTGGCGTCCGCAGCGAGCTCGCCGAGGCGTTTCGCATTCCCGAAGATCGTGTGCGCGTGATCATGCCCGACATGGGCTCCGCGTACGGCGGCAAGCACACGGGAGAAGCGGCGATCGAGGCCGCTCGCCTCGCCAAGGCCGTCAACCGCCCGGTCAAGCTTGTCTGGACGCGCGCCGAGGAGTTCACGTGGGGATATTTCCGTCCGGCCGGCGTGATCGACGTGAAGTCCGCCGTGGACGCAAACGGGCGCCTCGTGTCGTGGTCGTTCGACAACTGGAACTCCGGGTCCGCCGGCATCCGCACGCCCTACGTCGTCCCGAATCAGCAGATCACCTTTCACCCGGTGAAGTCGCCGCTGCGCCAGGGCTCGTACCGCGCACTCGCCTCGACGGCGAATCACTACGCGCGCGAGATGCACATGGACACGATTGCGCGCGCGCTGGGGCAGGATCCCGTCGCGTTCCGCCTGCGGCATCTCGACGACCCGCGCATCATCGCGGTGCTGAAGGCGGTGGCCGGGAAGATTGGCTGGCCGAAGGCCTCGTCGCCCTCAGCCGCGCTCGGCATCGCGTGCGGGACGGAGAAGGGCGGATTCGTTGCGACGGCCGCACAGGTCTCCCGCGCGAGCGCCGGTTTCAAGGTCGATCGCATCGTGATTGCCTTCGAGTGCGGCGCGATCGTGAACCCTGACGGCCTGCACAACCAGGTGGAAGGGTCGGTCGTCCAGGGGCTCGGCGGCGCTCTGTTCGAAGCGATCGAGTTCGCCGACGGGCACATCCGGAACGGATCGATGGAGCAGTATCGTGTCCCGCGTTTCAAGGACACGCCGCTCATCGACGTGATCCTGCTCGATCGTCCCGACCTGCCGTCCGCCGGCGCCGGCGAGGCCTCGCTGGTGTGCGTCGCCCCGGCGATCGGGAACGCCGTCCGCGCCTTCGGCAAGGTCGACACCGCGCTGCCGGTCCGATTGGTGGGATGAACGGTCCTAACTCTGTCCTTCTCGTCCACCCGCCCCGCCGCGCGTCTTACGGTTATACAATCGTCGCCACGGGGATTTCGTGTTCGAATCGCTGTTTCAATTCCTCTTCGACTATCGTCCCCACGTCTTTCGACAGGCGGAGTTCCGCTTTTCCCCGCCTGCCGGTGTGACGATCGCGGCCGCGGTCATTATTGCCGCGCTGGTGCTCGCCTTTGTCGGCTACCGGCTGGTGCGCACCCGTCTGCAGTGGCGCGAGCAGGCGATTCTGGGCGCGCTTCGGCTGGCCGGGCTGGCGCTCATCCTTTTCTGCATCTTCCGCCCTGTCCTCATCGTCAGAGCCGCGGTCTCGCAGCAGAACGTGATTGGCGTCCTCATCGACGACTCCCGCAGCATGCAGATTGCGGACGCCGGCGGCAGGCGCGCGGACTTCGCGCGACAGACCTTCGGTCAACCGGACAGTCCGACGATGAAAGCGCTCGCGGACCGCTTTCTGATCCGGACGTTCCGGTTCTCGTCGTCGACGACGCGGATGTCGAATCCGGCGGAGCTGACGTTTGGCGGCACCCAGACGCGCCTTGCGGGCGCGATCCAGAGCGCACGTCAGGAACTGGCGGGTCTTCCGGTGTCCGGACTCATCCTGGTGACCGACGGCGCCGATACGACGACCGACGCGTCGGTGGCCGATGCACTGCTGGCGTCGAAGGCGGACGCGCTGCCCGTGTTCACCGTGGGCGTTGGTCGGGAAACGCTCGCGCACGACATCCAGATCGGTCGCGTGTCCACGCCGCGGACGGCGCTCAAGGGCACGTCGCTCCTCGTCGACGCCATTGTCACGCAGACGGGCTATGCCGGTCAGACCGTGACGCTCGACGTCGAGGACGGCGGGAGGATCGTCGGCTCGCAGCCCGTGCGGCTTCCGGCCGACGGCGATCCTGCGGCGGTTCGCGTGCGATTCACGGCGTCGGATGCCGGGCCGCGCCTGTTCCATCTGCGGATCTCGCCGCAGCCTGGTGAGGTCGTCACCGAGAACAATCAGCGCGACGTCCAGATCGACGTGCGCGATCGGCGCGAGCGGATCCTCTACTTCGAAGGCGAGCCACGCTTCGAGATGAAGTTCCTGCGGCGCGCCATTGCCGACGATCCCAACCTGCAGCTCGTCACGTTGCAGCGCACCGCGGAGAACAAGTACCTCCGTCTGAGCGTGGACAAGCCCGAGGAGCTCGTCGCGGGATTTCCGAAGACGCGCGAGGAGCTGTTCGCGTACCGCGGCATCGTGCTCGGGAGCGTCGAGGCGAGCGCCTTCACCGGCGATCAGCTCCGGATGATCTCGGAGTTCGTCGACGTGCGCGGCGGCGGCCTGCTGCTGCTCGGCGGTCCGCACGCGTTCGGCGAAGGCGGTTATGCCGGGACGGCGGTCGCCGATGCGATGCCCGTGCTGCTCGAACGACCGGTCGGAAAGGCAGCGGCGACGGTCGCGCACGTGAAGGTGCGTCCAACGCGTGCGGGCGAAGCGCATGCCGTGACGCAGCTCGGCGACACGGAGGAAGCATCAGCCGATCGCTGGAAGACGATGCCCGCCCTCACGCGTCCTGAACATGGTTCAAGCGCTGAAGCCGGGCGCTACCGCGCTCCTGTCCGGGACCGACGAGCGGCGGCGCGAGCGGATCGTGCTCGCCTATCAGCGCTTTGGACGCGGCAAGTCGATTGCCTTCCCCGTGCACGACTCCTGGCTCTGGCAGATGCACTCGTCGATCCGTGTCGACGATCAGACGCACGAAAACTTCTGGCGGCAGATGTTGCGGTGGCTCGTGGACGGCGTACCGGACGCCGTCGAGTCTCGCACGCTGACGGATCGTGTCGATCCCGGCCAGCCGGTGACGCTGACGGCAGACGTCGTCGATTCGCGATTCGTCGAGCTGAACGACGCGGACGTGAC
This sequence comes from uncultured Acidobacteriota bacterium, assembly GCA_963786615.1. Lineage (GTDB taxonomy): Bacteria > Acidobacteriota > Vicinamibacteria > Vicinamibacterales > 2-12-FULL-66-21 > CAWAZT01. The sequence continues at coordinate 83,558 of CAWAZT010000015.1, read as the reverse complement.
GGCCCATGTCACGTCTCCCTCCGGCACGAAGGTCGACGTTCCGCTCGAGTGGACCGGTGAGCGCAGCGGACAATATCGCGCGACGTTCCCGAGCGATCAGGCAGGATGGTACGAGGTCGCGGTCGATGCGAGCCGGGAAGGCAAGTCGATTGGCACGTCAGTGACCCACGTGCGCGCGGCGCCAGACGATGCGGAGTACTTCGATGCGGCGATGCATGCGTCGCTGCTGCGAGCGGATCGCGCAGGAGACGGGTGGCCGCTTCTATACGGCGGACGCGATTGGTTCGCTGGCCGAGGACGTGAAGTACTCGGGCCGCGGCGTGACAGCGGTCGAGGAGCGCGAGCTGTGGCACATGCCGATCCTGCTCCTCGCCCTGCTGGTGGTGACGTGCGCGGAGTGGGGACTCCGGCGTCACTGGAGGCTGGCGTAGGCAATGCTGAATGCTCAATGTTCAACGCTGAGGGCTGACCGCTGAGACGCTGAATGCCGACCACCGTCGTTCGCGCCATCGTGATGCTGTTCCTGCTGTGTGCGTCGCCTCTTGCCGCGCAGGCCCAGACCACTCACCTGCTGATCATCGTCGGGCTGGCAGGCGATCCTGAGCATGGCGAGCTGTTTCGCAAGTGGGGGACGACGCTGGCCGAAACGGCGTCGTCGCGGTTGGGAGTGCCGAAGGCGAACATCCTGTACTTGACCGATGAGGAGAAGCCCCAGGGGGCGGCGACGGGCCGCTCGACGCGTGAGGAGATCGTGAAGGCGTTCGGCGTGCTGGCATCGGGAGCCGGCGACGACGACACGGTCATGATCGTGCTGTTCGGCCATGGCACGTTCGACGGGAAGCTCGCGAAGTTCAACCTGCCCGGGCCGGACATGAGCCCTGCCGACTTCGCGCCGCTGCTCGCGCGGCTGCGTTCGAAGCACGTGGTCTTCGTCAACACGGCGAGCGCGAGCGGGCCCTTCGTCGAGGCGCTGTCGGGGCCCGGACGCGTCGTGCTCGCGGCAACGCGAACGGGCGCCGAGAAGTTCGCGACGCTCTTCGGTGGTCCGTTCGTGGACGCGTTTGGCGCCGAGGCCGCCGACACCGATCGCAACGGTCGCGTCTCGGTGCTGGAGGCCTTCGAGTACGCGAAAAAGCAGGTCGCCGCCGAATATCAACGGAACGGGCTGTTGCAAACGGAGCACGCCATCCTGGACGACAATGGCGACAAGGAAGGCAGCATGGATCCGGGGGGCCAGGCGAAGGACGGGCAGGTTGCGGCGGTCCTGAGCCTCGGGTCGAGCCACGCCGCGGCGGCGCCGGCCGACCGAACAACTGCGCGCGCTGTATGCCGAGCGCCAGGCGCTCGAGCGGCGGATCGAGTCGTTGAAGCTGCTGAAGAGCGGGATGGATCCGGAGAAGTACGCAGCCGAGCTGGAAAAGCTGGCCACCGAGCTGGCGCAAAAGGGACGGCAGATTCGGGACGCGGAAGGAAAGAGCAAATGAGATCAGCCGCCGTGCTTCTGGTCGGCCTGCTCGTCGCGTCAGCGGGCGTGATGACGGTCCTCGCGCAACGGCAGGGTGGCGCGACGGCCGATCAATCGCCGGGGCCCGCCCATCGAGGGCGCCGGGAACACGCCCTATGACGGCCGCGTCGTGTTCATCCGCCTGCGATACGACACGGGATTCGGCGGGTTCCGCATGCGCATGGGTCCGCCGTGGTCGCACGACTACCCGCGCGGCGAGATGCACTTCATGAAGATCATCGAGGAGATCACGCAGATCAAGCCGCGAACCGACGGCTCCAACATCCTGTCGCTCGACGATCCGGAGCTCTTCAACTATCCGGTCGCCTACATGTGCGAGCCCGGGTTCTGGACGCCCTCCGACAAGCAGGCCGAGAACTTTCGCGCCTACATTCGGAAGGGCGGGTTCGTGATCTTCGACGACTTCCGCGGCTACGACTGGGACAACCTGCAGGCGCAGATGCGCCGGGTGCTCCCCGAGTGGCACTGGATGGAGCTCGATGGGACGCATCCGATCTTTCATTCGTTCTTCGAGATCGACGATCCGCTGTCGCTCGCGCCGCCCTACGGCGGCCTGCCGCCTTCGGTACTGGGGCATCTACGAGGACAACGACCGGAGCAAGCGTCTCGTCGCCATCGCGAACGTGAACAACGACATCAGCGAATACTGGGAATGGTCCGACACCGGCTACGCGCCGGTCGATCTCTCGAACGAAGCGTACAAGTTCGGCGTCAACTATCTGGTGTATGGAATGACGCACTAGATGACGGGTAACGGATGGCGGATGACGGATAGGAGATAGCGTCGACGACGCTCGCGCCCGCATCCGTCATCCGCCATCTGTCATCAGTGATCCATTTGGAGGCTCCCTTTGAACCGACTGGCTCCCGATAGCATCGACCTCGAATCTCCTGACGACGTGGCGCTGGCGGACCGGATGAAGGTCGGCCGCGAGCGGATCATCGCCGAGCTCCGCAAGGCGATCGTCGGCCAGGACGCCGTGGTCTCGGAAGTGTTGTTGACGCTGTTCGTCGGGGGCAACAGCCTGATCGTCGGCGTCCCCGGGCTGGCGAAGACGCTGCTCGTGCACACGCTCTCGCGCGTCCTCGACCTGAAGTTCTCGCGCATCCAGTTCACCCCGGACCTGATGCCGTCCGACATCACGGGCACCGACCTGATTCAGGAAGATCCCGTCCACGGGCCGCCGCCAGATGGTGTTTGCTCCGGGACCCATCTTCGCGAACATCGTGCTGGCCGACGAGATCAACCGCACGCCGCCCAAGACGCAGTCGGCGCTGCTCGAGGCGATGCAGGAGCATCGCGTGACGATTCAGGGACGCACGTATCAGCTCGAGGAGCCGTTCTACGTGTTTGCGACGCAGAACCCCATCGAGCTCGAAGGAACGTATCCGCTGCCGGAGGCGCAGCTGGATCGGTTCATGTTCCACATCGTGATCGATCATCCGCCGGTGGAGGAGGAGTTCGAGGTGGTGCGTTCGACCACGTCGCTGCTCGACATGACGTTCGAGCGTCCTGTCAGCGGCGGGGACCTGGTGGCGTTCCAGCGGCTCGTCCGGCGCGTGCCCGCCGCGGAGCCGGTGATTCGCTACGCGCTCGATCTCGCGCGGGCGAGCCGGCCGAAGTCGAGCACCGCTCCCGAGCCCATCAAGAAATGGGCGGCGTTCGGCGCGAGCGTCCGTGCGGCGCAGTATCTCGTCCTCGGCGGCAAGGCGCGGGCGCTGACCGCCGGCCGCTACAACGTCAGCTTCGATGACATCCGCGCGCTCGCGCACCCGGTCCTGCGCCACCGCGTGCTGACCAACTTTCACGCGCAGTCGGAGGGGGTCACGAGCGACACGCTCGTGGACCGTCTGCTCGAGGCGGTGCCGACGCCCCGCTCCGGTCTGTAATGGCGGTTCCCACGCCCGCCGGCGCGCTTGCCGGTGCCCGCTTCGTCGATCCCGTCGTCCTCGCACGCGTCGGCAATCTCGAGCTGGTCGCTCGCTCGGTGGTGGACGGCTTCATCAACGGGCTGCATCGCTCGCCGTATTTTGGCGCGTCGGTCGATTTCGCCGAGCACCGCGGCTACACGCCTGGCGACGACATCCGCCGGGTGGACTGGCGGCTGTTCGCGCGGACCGATCGCTTCTACGTGAAGGAGTACGAGGCCGATTCGAACGCGAACTTCGCGGTGCCTCCTCGACGTGTCGAAGTCGATGGGCTTCGGCAGCCGCGGCATCACGAAGCTGGAGTACGCCCGGATGCTTGCGGGCTGCCTGACCTATCTCGTGCACCGGCAGAAAGACCGCGTCGGCCTCGTCGACGTTCGACGAAGACGTGGTCGATCACGTGCCGCCGTCGGCGAAGCACATGGAGGTCGTGCTGCACGTGCTCGATCGCGTTCGGCTCTCGAAGCCGGGGCAGCTCGGTGCCGCCGCTGCGGAAGCTGGCGGAGCACTTCGGGCGCAGGGGCGTCCTCGTCCTCGTGTCGGATCTCTACGAGGATCCGCAGGCGGTGATCGACGCCGTCTCGCCGCTTCGCTTCCGCGGCAACGATCATGATCGTCTTTCACGTGCTCGACCCGGCGGAGATCGATTTTCCCTACGACGATGCGTCGGCGTTCGAGGATCTCGAGAGCGGCGAGCAGATTCCCGTCGTGCCGGAGGCGCTGGCGGGAAAGTATCGCGAGCTCGTCCGGGCGCACATCGAGACGCTGGCGTCGAAGTTCTGCCGAGCTGCGGATCGACTACTCGCTGCTCAACACGGCGAACGCGCTCGATCACGCGCTCTTCAACTATCTGTCCATGCGTGAACGACTGAACCGGGTGCGCTGATGGGATTTGTCGCACCCCTGGTGCTCGCCGGCGCTGGGCGCGCTCGCGATTCCGGTGCTGCTGCACCTGATTCAGCGCGAGAGGAAGCGCGTCGTGGAATTTCCGTCGCTGATGTTCCTGCGCCGGATTCCGTACCAGTCGGTGCGGCGGCGCCGCATCCGCGCACTGGGCTGCTGCTGCTGATGCGGCTGGCGGCGCTGGCGCTGATCGTGCTGGCGTTCGCGCGCCCGTTCTTCCGGCGGCAGACGCTTGCGGCCGCGACGCAGAACGGCGCGCGCGAGGCTGGTCGTCCTGGTCGACACCTCGTACAGCATGGGGTATGGCGATCGCTGGTCGAAGGCGCAGGCGGCCGCGCGCCGACGCCATCGAGGGCCTCGTCGGCCGGCGACCGCGCATCGCTCGTGTTCTTTTCGACGGGCGCCGACGTCGCGGTCCGCTCGACGGCCGACCGCGGACGGCTGCTCGCGGCGCTCGCGGCAGCGGCCGTCGGGCCGGGCGCCACGCGGTTCGCGCCCGCGCTGAAGCTGGGCGGCAGCCTGCTCGGCGAGTCGCCGCTGCCGCGCCGCGAGATCGTCCTGATCAGCGACTTCCAGCGCCGCGGCTGGGAAGCAGACGCCCGGCAGCGACGACGTGCAAGCTGCCGGACCGCACGGTGCTGACGCCGGTCACGTCGGCGACGGGCGACGACCGCGAACCTGTCGGTCACGCCGGTCGTCGCTGCAGCGGACGCGGTTCGAGAACCACGACCGCGTCGCCGTGACGGCGCGGCGTCGTCAATCACGGCGCGACAGCCGCGTCCCGCGTGCGCGATCACGCTCGAGGTGGACGGGCGACGCGATTCAGTCGCTGCCGGTCGACGTCGCGGCCAACGGAACGGCGAGCGTGACGTTCGCGCCGTTCACGGTCGCGTCGCGCAACATGCGCGCGACCGTCCGGCTGCCGACGGACAACCTCGCGCGCGACAACGTCGTTCAATTTCGTGCGTGTCGCCGTCCGAGCCGGTCCACGCCGTCGTTATCGATCGGCGGCCGGCGCGGAGCGCGAGAGCCTCTATCTCGCGCGCGCGCTGGCGATTGGCGAATGCGCCGCGCGTCGAGCTGACCGCGCGGACGCCGACGACGTGTCGGACGCCGACCTGCGCCAGGCGTCGGTCGTGATCGTCAACGACGTGCAGGTGCCCGACGAGCTCGCGCGATCCGGCTGGCGCGGTTCGTCAGCGGCTGGCGGCGGGCTGCTCGTCGCGGCCGGGCCGCACGCGACCGTGGCCGGCGCATGCCGCCGACGTCGCTGCCCGGCGCTTCCGGCGGCGGTCCGGTCGATCGCACGACGACGTACGCCGTCGCGGCTCGGCGGCGCTCGAGTACGGCCATCCGGTGTTCGATCTGTTCCGCGCGCCGCGCAGCGGCGATTTCTCGGCCGCGCGCTTCTACGGCTACCGCGGCGTCGACGCAGCCCACCGGCGCAGGTGCTGGCGCGGTTCGACGACGGAACGCCGGCGCTGATGGAGCGGCAGATCCGGCGCCGGGACGGACGCTTGTTGTGGATGTCGACGCTCGACCTGGAATGGAACGATCTGCCGGTGAAACCGGTGTTCCTGCCGTTCGTCCACACGGTCACGAAATATCTGGCGGATTACTCCGAAGCGCCCGCATCATTGACGGTAGGGCAGGTGATCCCCGCGCCGCGGCAGGTGCCGGGCCAGGGGCCGCGGCGCCGCACGCGGCGGCACGATCGCGGTGGCCCCGTCCGGCGCGCGCGTGTCGGTCGAGAGCCGAAGACGGCGCGCTCGAGCTGACGGAGCAGGGCTTCTACGACGTGCGCACGCAGGGCGCCGGCCGCCGACTGCGGCGACGACGCTGGCGAGCAACGTCGACCTCAGCGAATCGGATCTGACCGCGATGGATCCGCGCGAGCTGGTGGCGGCGGTGGCCGGACGCGCGTCCGGCGAGCCCGGCGGGTTCGGCGACGCGCGTCCCAGCGACGAAGCGCAGGCGCAGGCGCAGCGGCTGTGGTGGTATCTGCTCGTGGCGGGCGGGCTGCTGCTGGCGGCGGAGACGCTGCTCTCCAATCGTCTGTCGCAGGAGTAAGCTGAGCGTGCGAGGCAAATGCAGGTTTCATGACGCAGCACTGACTAGACAGGTCGAGTCGGAACTGCTATGTCGCGCATCGATCACAGCGACATGTCGCGCGCCGCGCTGGCGGCTGAAGCTGGCGCTGCGCGGCGCGCGGCGATCGCGCGGCGTGCGTGGCGGCGGCGCTGATCCTGTGCGGCGTGGGGTCTGCAGTGGATGCGGTTCACGCCGGAGTCCATCCTCGCTTCCGGATCGCGATCGCGGTGCGTCGTTCGGCGTGCTCGCGTCACGCGCTGCTGGCCCGGCCGCTGATGCGGCGCGTGACCGACGAGCAGGTCGCGCTCTACCTCGAGGAGCACGAGCCGTCGCTCGAGGCGGCCATCATCAGCGCCGTCGAGGCGCGAGCGGGCCGGGCGAGTCGGCAGCAGTCGCCGGCGCTCGTCCGCAAGCTGGTCGAGAACGCGATCGAGAAAGTGCCGCGCCGCTCGAAGACGGCCGTCGGGTCGAGCGCAACCCGGTCCGCCGCTACTCCGGCGCGCTCGGCGGCGTGCTGGCGATCGCGGCGCGCGGTCTTCCTGCTCGGCCCGGCCTACATGCGCCACGCGCTGTCGGCGCTGCTGGTGATCTCGCGCAGCGTCGAGGCGGCGGCGCCGTACCGCATCGAGGTCACGCCGGGCGCACACCACGATTCCGCGCGGCGCCGACCAGCCGATCACCGCGAAGCTCATCGGCTTCCAGGCCGACCAGGCCGTCGCTGATGATCCGCAAGTCGCCGACCGCGGCGTTCGAGCGGCGTGCCGCTGATCCGCAGCCGAGGACAAGCTACGAAGGGACGCTGTTCGACGTGGCCGCGCCGGTCGACTACTTCGTCGAGGCGCGTCGGCGTGCGCTCGCCGGTCTACACGCTCAAGGTCGCCGACATGCCGTACGTCCAGAAGCTGGAGCTGGAGTACCACTTCCCGGCCTACACCGGCCTCGAGCCGCGCAAGATCGAGGACGGCGGCGACATCGCGGTCCTGCGCGGCACCGAAATCCGCGTCCGCGCGGTGCCGACCATGGCGGCGGCACGGCGGCGCGATCGTCGATCGACGACAAGACGCAGGTGCCGATGACCGTCGCAGGCCGACGGCGCGCTGCAGGCGACGTTCACCGCCGATCACGACGGCTTCTACCGGATCGAGCTCGATGCGCCGGGCGGTCCGCGCATCGGCGCGCTCGCCGAAGTACTCGATCGACGTGCTCGCCGATCAGCCGCCGACGGTGTCGTTCAGTAAACCCGGGCGCGACACGTCGGCGTCGCCGATCGAGGAAGTCTTCCTCGAGGCGAAGGCGGAAGACGACTACGGCGTCAAGATCGCTGGAGCTCGTCTACAGCGTCAACGGCGGCGCGCGAGAAGACGGTCAAGCTGTTCGACGGCACGACGCGCATGACCGACGTGTCGGCCGGGTCACACGCTGTATTTCGAAGAGCTGGGCGTGAAGCCGGGCGATTCGGTCTCGTACTACGCGCGCGCCGTCGACAACGACACCGTCGCCGGCACCGCAGAAGGCGACGAGCGACATGTATTTCGTCCGCGTGCGCCCGCTGACCAGAAGGACTTCCGAAGGCGGACTCGCAGGCGCGGCGGCCGGTGGCAGGGCGGCAGCAGAACCAGGTCGGCGCGCTGTCCGAGCAGGAGCGGCAGATCATCGCCGCGACGTTCAACCTGCAGCGCGATCGCAAGGCCAGCACGCCGCAGAAGCTGCATGAGAGCACCGTCGTCGTCGGCGCTGATGCAGAAGCGGCTGCGCGAGCAGGTGAACGAGCTGCTGACCGAATTTCGCGACGCGCGTCGGCAACCAGGCGGAGCGCTTCAAGAAGATCACCGACTTCCTGAAGCAGAGCGTGCCGGAGATGCAGACGCGCCGAAGGCAAGCTGCAGGCGGCTCGAACCCCGACAGCCGCGCTGCCGCCGGAGCAGCGCGCGCTCGAGTTCCTCCAGAAGGCGGAAGAAGAGTACGAGCTGCAGGTGAGCGCGCAGCAGCAGCAGGGCGGCGGCGGCGGCGGCGGCGAGCAACAAGATGGCCGACGAGCTCGCCAATCTCTTCGAGCTCGAAGTCGACAAGATGGCCAACCAGTACGAGACGGCGCAGCGCGCCTCGCAGCAGCAGGCCGACCAGAAGATCGACGAGCTCGCCGAGAAGCTGAAGGAGCTGGCGCGGCGCCAGGAGCAGGAAGCCGAGCGGCAGCGCCGGCGCGCGGCGGCCGGGACAGGGATCAGGGCGGCGGCGACTCGCAGCGCGCGCTCGCCGACCAGGCCGAAGAAGCCGCGCGGCAGCTCGAGAAGCTCGCGCGTGAGGAGAACCGGCCCGCAGCTCGCAGCAGACCGCGCGGCAGCTGCAGCAGGCGGCCGACGCGATGCGCCAGGCGGCGGCGAACGGCGATCCGAACGCCGCGGCGCGCGGCGGCCGGCGCGATCGATCAGTTGAAGGAAGCGCGAGCAGCAGCTGCAGCAGTCGCAGTCGGCGCGCACCGGGCGCGACATCCAGGATGCGCAGCGCCAGGCCGAGGCGATGGCGCGCGAGCAGCAGAGATCCAGGAAGAGGTCGCGAAGCTCGATGCGCAGCGGCGACGGCCGCGCCGAGAAGGCGCAGCAGCTCAGCGAGCGCAAGAGAGCAGCTCGCCGGCAAGGTCGATCAGCTCGAGAAGCAGCTCGATCGCACCGCCGGCGACATGTTCAAGAACGAGCGCGACGCGTCGCGCAAGCTGACCGACGCGGCCAACGGCATCCGCGACAAGCGAATCCGCGACAAGATCCGCTACTCGGATCAGATGCTGCGCGGCGGCAGCCAGACCGGCGACGTCGCGGCGTTCGACCGCGACATCCAGAGCAACCTCGACGATCTGAAGAAGAAGATCGGCGAGGCCGCAGCGGCCGTCGGCAACACGAAGGCCGACGCCAACACGCAGGCGCTCGACAAGGCGCGCCAGCTCGCGCGAGGGCATGCAGTCGCTCGGCGAACGCATGCGCGGGCAGCGAGGCCAGCAGGATCAGAACGAGCAGCAAGGCCAGAACGGCCAGCAGGGCCAGACACGGCCAGCAGGGCCAGACACGGTCAACAGGGCCAGACAGGGTCAACAGGGACAGCAGGGCCAGCAAGGCCAACAGGGCCAGCAAGGCCAGCAAGGACAGCAGGGCCAGCAAGGCCAGCAAGGGCAGCAAGGACAAAGGGTCAGCAGGGACAGAGTGGTCAGCAGGGCCAGAACGGGCAACAGGGCCAGAGTGGCCAGCAAGGCAACGGCGGACGCAATCAGGGGGCGCCCACATCCGGCGGTCGAAGCGGAGAAGGAGACACGCAGGGTGGCGCGTTCCGCCCGGACGCCGGTGCCATGGGCGACAGCCGGCCGGGCGCGGGCCGTTTCACGTCAGAGGACGTTCGCCAGTTCCGCGGCGAAGTCCGGCAGCGCGCGCAGGACGCCGAACAGCTCAAGCGCCTGTTGAAGGATCAGAAGATCGACGCGAAGGATCTCGACGAGATCCTGCGGGCCTCCGCAAGCTCGACGACGAGGGCGTGTATCAGAATCCCGAAGCGCTGGCGCGCCTCAGAGCAGTCGGTGACCGACAGCATCAAGCGCTTCGAGTACACCCTGCGCCGCCGGCTCGACGCCAACGCGAACCAGGTCTTCCTCTCGGGCACCGACGACGTGCCGGAGCAGTACCGCAAGCTGGTCGAGCAGTACTACCGCTCGCTGTCAAAGGCGGGCGGGTCGCGGTGATAATGCACAATGCAGAATGCACAATGCAGAATGCGAATGGTTGTGCATTCATCATTTTGCATTTTGCATTCTCCCGATTCGCCCTCCCTCGCCGACGCCCCATCCGACGGAGCCGCCGACTCCGCGTGAACGCGAACGCGTGATATCCGTCGCCGGCGATCGGTGTCCACGTTCGGCCATCGTCATCGGACCAGTCGGCGCCGGTAGGGCCGACGGCGATCGCGGAGGGTGTGGCCGATCGCGGCACGTAGGCGACCACTGAACGGAAGCCGCCAAGACCCTGAACGGGGATCCAGGTTGCGCCGCCGTCCGACGTGATGGCGGCGTTGTTTCCGGTCGCCGACTCCTTCCGATAGTCTCCACCGACGACGATGCCGTGCAGCCGGTCGCGGAAGGCGATCGAGAAGATGCCCGCCGACGCACTCGTAGCCAACGGCGTGTCGGCGATCGTCCACGTCTTCCCGCCGTCTGTCGAGTGCAGTACGCGGGATCTCTGTGCTGCACCAGTGCCGATCCAGACGTCGCCCGGTGCGACCACCGTGACGTTGGTGCCGCTGGCGGCAAACGCCCCCTCGTTCGGCAGCGCCGGCGGCAGTGACTCTGGCGGCACTCGAGTCCACGTCGATCCGCCGTCGCGCGTAACCAGGATCACGAATCGTCCGTCCACCGAGTCGCTGACCGCAACGCCGCTGCTCGCATTCCAGAACGCCATGGCGTCCAGAAACGCCTTGGGATCGTGGTTGACGAACTGCTCGCTCCAGTGCGCGCCCGCATCGACGGTCTTGTAGATCCGCGACGCCTCTCCGGGCCCGATGCTCAGCGCCCAGGCGGTGGTGGCGCTCACCGCGTCGATGTCTCGAAAATCCAGATCGTTCGTGCCGGGAATGGGCAGCCGCTGCCACGTCTGTCCGCCGTCGGCCGTCCGGAGAATCGTGCCGTTGGCGCCGCTCGCCCAGACGACGCGGTCGCTGACGGCGCTGACACCGCGCAGCCTGACGTTCACGCCGCTGGTTTGCGGCGTCCATTCCGGAGAAGCAAAGAGAAAGAGCGCGAGCAGGACGATCTGCGCGGTGGGCGTCACGCCTCGGCTTCGAGCGCGGCGCTGGAAGCCGAGCGCTCACTCGTGAACGCGGAGTACAGCATCGTGATGGCCGTGTAGATCACGACGACGATGACGAGCCATCGAACGGTCACGAGCGGAAGCGACTTGACGATGTAGGCGGCGAGCAGGACGCCGGGAATGCCGCCGATCGCGAGGCCGAGCGCCGCACGCAGGCTGTAGCAGCGTTCGCGAATGAAGCGCAGGCTGCCGACCGGCATCAGGAACGCACAGGACCCCATCATGATCGGGAACGCCGTTGTCTCGCTCATGCCGAGGAAGCTGACCAGAATCATGCACGGGGCGTACAGGCCGATGCCGAGCGTCATCAGCGCGCCGAGCATGAAGTTGCCCGCGACGGCGATGAGGAGCGCGACCCCGCGGACACCGATCGCCGGCGTGCCCGGCGGCGGCGACGGCCAGCCGTACTGTTTCGCGACCATGAGCAGCGCCGCGGCAATCAGCGCGAGGCCCATACCCGTCTGGACTTTGTACTTGGGCCACTTCGCGACCACGCCGGCGCCAAGCCACGCGCCGAGCACGGCCGCGGCGATCATCGCAAAGAGCGTCAGCACGTCCACCGGAATGATCGACGTGTAGATGAAGGCCTGCGCAACGGTGGGCAGCGTGTGGCCCGCGTTGAGCGTGCCGGGGATCACGCGATCCGGCACCAGCCGCAGCGCGCGGAAGAGCGCCGTCGTCGTCGCGAAGGATCCGATGCCGAGCGTGTCGAAGAAGTTGGTGACGGCGCCGACGCCGACCTGCACGGGCGTGGGCCCGCCAGGCTCCGTCGCGGGCGATGCGGGAGACGCGTCGCGTCGGATGGCATGGATGGCACGCGCCCAGCTCGCGACGAAGACAGCCGTCAACGCCGCCAGCGCCGCCAGCAGGCCCGTAATCGGATTCATTGGCACAGCTTACAACAGGTCGGCGGCCGGCCCGGCGGCCTCAGCAACTCTAGGGACGTCCCCTCAGGCGGCCGGCCGCTTCGAGCGTGGCGCGCACCTCCGTCACGAGATCGTCGGGCAGGCACGGCTTCGTGATGAAGCCGTCGCACCCCGCATCCCTCGCCTCCTGTTTGGCGTCGTCGAAGGCGTGCGCGGTGAGCGCGACAACGGGGATGCGCTGCGTGCGCGGGTCGGCTTTCAGTGCGCGGGTCGCCTGCCAGCCGTCGAGCACCGGCATGCTGGCGTCCATCAGAATGAGGTCAGGTTGAAGAGCGATGGCCTTGTCGATCGCTTCGCGGCCGTTCGTCGCGGTCTCGACGGCAAACCCGGAGTACTCGAGGTACTCGCGGTAAAGTTCACGAGCGTCCTCGAAATCTTCTGCCAGCAGGACGAGCGGAGCACTGCGCGACGCGGTCATCGCGCTTCGCGTTCACGCGAATAGCCGCGCGCGACGAGTCGCGAGGCGAGCCGATCCATGTACTTGCGCGCCTCCGTATCGCGCAAGAAACGCAGCCGGCGCCGCAACGCGCCGTCGGCGTATAACTCTACTTCGACCCCATCCGTCAACGCGACCAGTACCAGGTTGACAGACTGGTCGCTGCGCCGGAGGAGCGCCATGGACTGGCGACCGTCCTCTGAAAGGACCCCACGGACAGGCCCGCGAGCCGTGTACGGTACGTTTGCGCATCAAGAGTTGTCGTGAGACGTGAAGCTGGCGGCAAGTTCGCGTGCGAGGATCGTGCCACACTTCACCCCGCAAATAGCCGCATCTAGCAAAGCGATTCTGCCTGGCCCGTGGAAACCGTGTGAACCCGTGGAGCGTCGCGTTTCTTTACAGGGGAGTCATGGGGGTGACGGCTTCCCGTCACTCCAGCAGAAACTGCAGGACCTCAGGCAGACGCCTCGCCCAATCGGTCTCGGTGTGTCCGTGCCCGTGGGCCTCCAGGTATCGCAGGCGTTCCTGCCCCATAGCCTTTGCGCCGCAGCAGCCGCGCCAATGTCCGTGCATTGCGCATGGTCTCGCGTCCTTCGGCGGTGCCGGTATCCAGATAAATGCGCCCGCGCGGCGCGCCCGCCTGCTCGACGTACTCGAGCAGCCGCCGGCCGCCGAACCAGATCGACGGGCTCATCGCCCCGACGCGCCCGAACGGCGAGCCAGGGAGAAAAAAGGCATACAGGCTGATCAATCCGCCCATCGACGATCCGACGATCGCACGGCTCTCGCGATTCCGCCGTGTGCGGTACTGTGCGTCGATGCGCGGCTTGACCGTGTCGATCAGGAATCGGCAGTAGCGGAGCCCAAGGCCCCCGCCGTGTCTCGGGTCGGCAAACGGGCTGTACTCGGCCAGGCGCGCCGTTCCGGCGTGATGGAGGCCGACGATGATGGCCTCGATGCCGCGCTCGCGCAACGTGGCCAGGGCACGTTCGAGCTGCCAGGTGTTGCCCGCAAACGCGATGAAGGGATCGGACAGGTTCTGCCCGTCCTGCATGTAGACCACCGGGTAGCGCAGGCGTCCGAGGCCGTAGGACTCCGGCAGATAGACGTCGAGTTGCCGCCAGTTTCGGAGTTGCGGAGACCAGATCTGAAACGTGTGCTTGTCCATGTCAGCTGTGCGGCGGTCGCGTCTGGTAAGGTTTAGCCATGCGCCGCGAACGTCATTCCTGGTACTCGCATCGACTCGGCCGCGACATGGGCATCGTCGTCTACGGCCACTGGGGTCCGCCGATGATCGCGTTTCCCACCAGCGGCGGCGACGAGTGGGAATACGAGCGCCAGGGTCTGATCGGCGCGATCGCGAGCGCGATCGACGCCGGCCGCGTCAAAGTGTTCTGCATCAACACCAATCACGGCGACTCGTTCGCCAACGGCGGCGCGCACCCGCGTCACCGGAGCTGGATGCAGAAGCAGTACGACGACTACGTCTGTCAGGAAGTCGTGCCGTTCGTGCGGCACCACTGCCAGAGCGGCGACATCGGCGTCTGGACGATGGGCGCGTCGCTTGGCGGCTATCATGCCGTGAATACGCTGCTGAAGCATCCCGACGTGGTGAAGCGCTGTTATGCGCTGTCGGGCGTGTACGACATGAAGCAGTTCATGGGCGGCGACTACGACGACAACTTCTATTTCAACAATCCAGTCGACTACGTCGCCAACCTATCGGACCCCTGGACGCTGGGACAGCTCGCGACCTGCGAGATTCATCTGGCGACCGGCTCGGGACCGTGGGAGAAGAGCGACGAGGCGTACCGCATGTCGCAGGTGCTCTGGAGCCGCGGCATCCAGCCATCATCTCGACGACTGGGGGCCGATGGGGGGGCACGACTGGCCCTACTGGCAGCATCAGATGCACGAATATCTGGTGCACGGCGCGTAGGTGGCTGGTGACAAGGTTCAAGGTTCAGGCTGCGCTTTTCAGCAGCCTGTTCACAGGCCGAGACGATCCATCAGGTACCTGCCGCGGCTGATCACCTGCTCCTCGATCGATCCAGACGTCGCACTGGCGCGTGAGCACGTCGACGTGCGTCCGCGACTTCCAGTCGGCGCCGGTCTGGCTGCCGTAGGGATCGCCGAACGCGAGATGGACGCCGGGGATTTTTTCGTCCTGCAGCAGGTTGCCGATCATGTCGTCGAGCGCGAGGTTGGTGCCGAAGGCCAGCTCGCCGACGCGATCGCTGTTGGCGTCGGCATGGCAGTAGTCCCAGAACTCCCGTTCCAGGTTGGCGCGCTCGCAGCGGGCGGAGACGAGCCGCCCGCCCGCGATCTCGAGTGTCAACGGCGTGGCCGAGAGGTCGCCGTACTTGATGCCGAAGTAGTCGCCGGCGGTGCCATTGCAGACGAACGTCCCGTCCACCGACGCCGGCGTGGTGAAGACCTCGCCGGCGGGAAGGTTCGACCAGTAGCGCGGCGAGATGAGGCCGCTCGTCTTGATCCAGGAGAGCGACGGATCGAACGACGCCGTCAGCGCCGTGCCTGCGGCCGTCGTCACGCGCAGCGTGCTGCGCCTCACGCATCCGCTCGCACAACTGTGTGCTGAGGCGATCCACCAGCCGGTAGTCGGCGCGCATCCCCTGCATCATGATCTCGGGCGTCACGCCAACCATGTGCGCGTAGCGGATCCGCCGCCGCTCGACGATGGCGACGATGTCCATGCGGGCGCCGAGCTCTCCTTCCTGCGGCTGGACGCAGAGGATGCCGGCGTCGGCGTGCTCGAGCGCGTCGACGATCTGGGGTGGAACCGACGCCAGCGGCCGCGCCGCCACGTCCTCGATCAGAATCGAACGTGTGCGCGCTCCGACCGCGTCCAGCGCGGCGGCCAGGCTGGCGGCCACTTCCGAGCTGGCGCGATCGGCGATCAGCGCCACCTGTTCGCGCGGCGCGATGCCGAGACACACTTCGACGGCATTGCGCGCGCCAGGCGCGAGCTCGGCGGACGAGGGACCGAAGAGGGCCGCGGACATCGTCACTTATTCTAACTGGGTCGGTCGGGAATCACAGATTCGAAGCCCATATTCGACTCGGAATGAGAATTCGAGTCTGCGACGTGCGTGTGATTGATGGGACCGGAGTGCCGGCAAGCCGATCAGACGCCGCGTATCAGCGCTCGCTCACGACGAACGCCGGCACCTGGCCGCCGCCGGACGTGACGTTCGCCAGACCAGTGGCGCTGAGGCGCGTGAGAAAGCCGGACAGCTTGCCTCGGAACAGATACGGCGCGAAATCGACCAGCATGTCGCGCTCGTGGACCGTCTCCTGCTCGCAGACCGGAAAGATCTCGCGCCGGATCGCAATCCGCTCCTGCGCGATCCACGTGCCGTCCGCGCCGGACACGGCCCGCGCGATCACCTGGTCCCACGCCCGTTCCGACTGCTCCCAGCCGAGCGTGACGCCGGTGCCGCCGTATTCGTCGTTCGGCTTGATGACGAAGCGTTCGCGCCGCGCGCGCAGGTACCCGAGCAGATCGACCGACTGCCCGCCATGACTCGCACGGCCCGTCGCGCACCACGCGCGTCCACGGGACGTGGTCGTGAATCATGGCGCGTTCGCGTGGCTGAAGAGCGATGCGAAACCGATCGTCGGTCAGCACGGCGAAGAAGGCCTTCTTGTGCGCGATCTTGCAGCGGAACGTGTTCGCCATGCAGACGGCCCGCCGTTCGTACGCATCGGTCAGCGCCCGACACTCGTCGGCGCGCGCGACGATGTCGTTGATCAGCACGCGGCGGTACACGAGGTCGATCGGGTACGCCGCCGGCGACGAGCCGCGATCCGTCGAACACCAGATCGCGGGGATCTGCGATCACCGTCGGGACCCCGAGCGCCGTGAAGGCGTCACGGAGCAGCTCGAACTCGCTCCACGTCGGCACCTCACGCCAGTCGACGATGGCGATCTGCGGAGGGCTGGCGGTGCCGCCCCAGTCGCGGTAGCTGGCCACCAGCGCGTCGAGCAGCAGCGGGATCGGGGTGTAGTGCCGCGCCTCGAACCGCTCGCGGAATCGGCGCATCAGCGGCTCGTTCGCAAAGACCTCCGCCAGCCGCTGGCTGTACCCGGCGCCCGCCGGCGACTCCGCGTTGTACTCGGCGAACTGGAGGGAATCGGGCAGCAGAAATGCGTCGGCCCGTGCGGCGGTGCTGGCCATCGCGTAACCGGGGTCCACGCGAACGAGCCGGATCTCCGCCTCGCTCAGACCCGAGCTCGTCGAACAGCTCCGTCCGTTCCATCGCGGCCGCGGCGACGCGCTCGCCGAGCGTCCACATCGTTTCCGCCGCGCGCGACGACGCGGCGTTCGTCGTCGCCGGTCAGGAAGAACGGGCGAAGAAACGGGCAGAGCAGCCGCCCGCCGAAGGTCAGGCGCTGCTCGCGCATGCGCTCGGCCAGGCCGGCGCACGGACTCGGCGCCGCCCTCGCTGCGCACGAGATCGCGCCACGCATCCGCGGCATCCTGGTCGAGCGCCATCAGACGGGACCTGGCCGCGAGGGGTCCTTCGCGCTGGCCGCCAGGCCCACCATGTCGGCCCAGCGCGGCCACGTCTGCTGCGCGCGGCCGTTGACCGCGCGATCGATCACCAGCGCCGACATCTTCTCGACGACGATCTCGAAGTAGTGCGGCGTGATGCGGTCGCGCTCGAAGTCGGGCGCC
This sequence comes from uncultured Acidobacteriota bacterium, assembly GCA_963786615.1. Classification (GTDB taxonomy): domain Bacteria; phylum Acidobacteriota; class Vicinamibacteria; order Vicinamibacterales; family 2-12-FULL-66-21; genus CAWAZT01. Next base: position 66,207 of record CAWAZT010000015.1, on the reverse strand, counting down.
GGGTTCAGGAAGTCGATGGCGTACGGCACGCCGTCCTGCACGGCGAACTCGATCGTGTTCATCTCGTAGCCGAGCGCCGTGTTCAGCGTTTGTGCGTCCCGGACGATTCGCGCGCCGAGCTCCGACGACAGATACGCGTGATCGACCAGATACCGGCGCTCGCGCGGATCGTAGGCGACCGGCACGATGTCGGTCTGGCCGAACGTGAAGCAGCGGACGTACTGATCGAAGTCGATGAACTCCTGGAGCGTCATGCAGTACGGCCCGGTGCCGTCGTACGCCGCGAGCAGCTCCTGCCGATCGTTGACCTTGTAGACGTGCTTCCAGCCGCCGCCGGAGTAGGGCTTCAGGATGGCCGGCCGGCCGACGTAGTCGAGCAGGCCGTCCCAGTCGATCGGGTAGCCGAGATTGTGCAGCGACTCGGAGGTCAGGTCGATGTCCGCCGGATAGGACTTCTGCGGCAGCACGACCGTCTTCGGCATGGCGACGCCGATCTTGCTCGCGACCGAGTAGTTGAAGAACTTGTCGTCGGCGGTCCACCAGAACGGATTGTTGATGACGTAGGTCCCCTCGAGCACGGCGTGCTTCAGGTACGCGCGGTAGTACTCGACCTCGTGCGAGATGCGATCGACGATGACCCGGTAGGCGGGCGGCTCGCCCATCTTCGTGCCGGCCAGCGTCACCATCTCGGCCGAGATGCCGCGGTCGCGTCCCAGCGCTGTTCACCCGATCGATGAACGCCGGCGGAAACGAGAATTCCCGGCCGCACAACAGCCCTACCTTCACATCGACCTCCTGTTGCCGGCGCGCGTCTCCTCGACGAGCCAGCGGACGACCTCGCGCAGATCGCCCGTCTGCCGATATACCTCCAGCTGCCGGTCCGCGCTGGTGCCTTCCGCCACGATGGTTCGAACGTACTCGATCGCCTGCCGGCTTCCGAGCTCGTCGACCACATCGTCGACGAACTCGAGCAGCTCGATCGCGAGCTCGCGCATCGGCACTTCCGTGCGCCGGCCGAAGTCGATCAATCGGCCGTCGAGCCCATAGCGCGCCGCGCGCCACTTGTTCTCTTCGACGAGCGCGCGCGAATAGATCCGGAACCCGAGATTCTTCCTGCGCAGCCGATAGAGCTTCACGACGATCGCCTGCGCCAGCGCGGCGAGCGCGATCGTCACGCGCGGAGAGGTCGGCACGTCGCAGATGCGGAACTCGAGCGTGCCGAACATCGGATGCGGCCGGAGATCCCACCAGACCTTCTTGGCGTTGTCGATGCAGTGCAGCTCGACGAGCGTGTGCAGGTATTCCTCGTACTCGCTCCACGAGTCGAACTGGTCGGGGATGCCGGAGCGCGGAAACCGCCGGAAGACCGTCGTCCGATACGACTTCAGGCCCGTGTCGCGCCCCTGCCAGAACGGCGAGCTGGTCGAGAGCGCCAGCAGGTGCGGCAGGAAATAGCGCGCTTCGTTGAGCAGCTCGATCGTGCTGTTGCGATCCGGAACGGCGACGTGGATGTGCAGGCCGAAGATCAGCAGCGACCGGGCGAGCTGCTGCAGCTCTTCGACGATGTTCTCGTAGCGCTCGCCGGGGGAGATGACCTGATCCTTCCACCGGGAAAAGGGATGCGTGCCGGCGGCGGCGATGCGGAGCCCTACGCGTTCGGCGCTCTCGACGAGCTCGCGGCGGATGCAGCAGATCTCGTTGTCGAGCTCGTCGATGTTGGCGCAGATCTTCGTGCCGACCTCGACGATCGACTGGTGGAGCTCGCGCTTGAGCTGATCGCCGAGCGACGGGGCGCCCGAGGCCAGCAGCTCGGAAACGTGCGATCGCAGCTCCCACGTGTCCGGGTCGACGATCTGGAACTCTTCTTCGACGCCGACGGTGAACGTGAACCCGTGATCCATCGACTGGAATCATAGTCCACTGTCCCGCCCCCTGAGCTCGTTCGGCGTGATCATCTCTTCGATCCGGTGGGCGAGATCGCGCTGCTCGTCCCAGAGGCCCTTCGGGAGATGGGCGCCGAACTTCCGGAAGAAGTCCTCCTGGCCGGCGACGGCTTCGACCCACTCTGCCGGGTCCACCGAAAGCAGGGCCGAGAGGTCCGCCTCGGATATGTTCAGTCCCTGCCGATCGATCGCGTCGAGGGTCGGCACCGCCCCGATGGCGGTCGCGACCGCCTGGCCTCGACCGTCGGACCGCTCGAGCACCCACTTCAACACGCGCAGGTTCTCGCCGAAGCCGGGCCACAGGAACCGGCCGCCTTCGCCGGTTCGAAACCAGTTCACGCGAAAGATGCGAGGCGGCTTCGCGAGCGACGCGCCCACCTCGAGCCAGTGCGCGAAGTAGTCGCCCATGTTGTAGCCGCAGAACGGCCACATCGCCATGGGGTCTCGCCGCAGGACGCCGACCTTGCCGGTGGCCGCCGCGGTCGTCTCCGACGACAAGGTCGCGCCCAGAAACGTTCCGTGACGCCAGTTGGCGGATTCGTACACGAGCGGCACACGCCGCTGCCGGCGCGCACCGAACAGAATCGCGTCGAGCGGGACGCCTTCCGGGTTGTCGAATTCAGGTGACAGCGACGCGCATTCCGCGGCCGGCGTCGTGAAGCGGCTGTTGGGATGCGCTGCCTTCTCGGGGGACGCCGGCGTCCACGGCCGTCCCTGCCAGTCCAGCGCTTCGGCTGGCGGCGGATCGTCGTGACCTTCCCACCACGGCGTGCCATCGGGCCGCAGCGCGACGTTCGTGTAAATCGTGTTGCGCTGGGCCATCTCGAAGGCCGTGCGATTCGTCTTCCGGCTCGTCCCCGGCACGACGCCAAAGAATCCCGCTTCCGGATTCACCGCCCAGAGCCGGCCGTCAGCGCCGGGGCGCAGCCACGCGATGTCGTCTCCGACCGTGAACGCCTTCCAGCCCGGCATCGAGGCCGGCGGCTCGAGCATCGCGAGGTTGGTCTTGCCGCAGGCCGACGGAAAGGCGCCGGCCACGTAGTGCATGCGGCCGTCCGGACTCTGCAGGCCGAGAATGAGCATGTGCTCGGCGAGCCAGCCTTCCGTCTTGGCCATCCAGCTCGCCAGCCGCAGCGCCATGCACTTCTTGCCGAGCAGCGCATTGCCGCCGTAGCCGGACCCGATCGACCACACGGTGTTCGTCTCGGGAAAGTGCACGATGAACCGGCGGTCCGGGCTCAAGTCGCCCAGCGAGTGCAGGCAGCGCGTGAAGTCGTCGGATGCGCCGAGGTGCTCGAGCGCGATCCGCCCCATGCGCGTCATGATCCGCATGCTGAGCACGACGTACCGGCTGTCGGTGATCTCGACGCCCACTTTCGAGAAGCGCGATCCCTTCGGGCCCATCAGAAACGGGACGACGTACATCGTCCGTCCTGTCATCGAGCCGGTGAAGAGGGGAGTCAGCTTGGCCCTGGCTTCGTTCGGGGGCATCCAGTTGTTGTTCGGGCCGGCGTCGTCCTGCCGCTCCGTGCAGACGAAGGTCAGATGTTCCGTGCGCGCGACGTCGTGCGGCGCGCTGCGATGCAGGTAGCAGCCCGGCAGCTTCTGCTGGTTGAGGGCGATGAGCTCGCCGGTCGCCACGCTCTCGGCTGTGAGCTGATCTTTTTCCGCCTCGGATCCATCGCAGACCACCACGCGATCGGGCCTCGTCAGCGCGGCCACTTCATCAATCCACGCACGAATCCCTGGATGCTCGAGTGCGACGCCGTCTGTCATGTCGATATTTTATGCGAACGCTCTGTTTCAGCTTGTTTCGCTCATGGGTCACGAGATCGGTGCGCGCGCGAGCCAGTCGCGGGCAATCGTGACATCGGCCTGCGAGAGCTGGTGGCCGCCGGGCTGCCACGCGACGTCGACGTCCGCGCCGGCGCGGCGCAGGAGCGACGCGAGCCGCTCGGTCTCGTCGGTCGAGACGAGCGGATCGGCGCGGCCGTTGGAGATCAGCACGCGCGCCGCGAGCGCCGGGCAGCGGATCGGGCACGAGCGGAACCATGGCGCGGAAGAGCACCGCTCGGCGCGAGCACCTCGGGACGGAGCAGGAGGAGGGCCGACGCGATGTTGGCGCCGTTCGAGAATCCCACCGCGGTCAGGTTGCTGGTCTCGAATCCATAGCGCTCGGCGGCGGCGACCACGAAGTCGCCGAGCTCCGCCGCGCGCCGCTTCAGGTCGTCGACGTCGAAGACCCCCTCGGCGAGCCGGCGGAAGAATCGCGGCTTTCCGTGCTCGAGGACCTTGCCGCGTGGACTGAGCAGCGTTGCGCCTGGCGCGATCGCGCGACCGAGGGGGAGCAGGTCGTGCTCGTCGCCGCCCGTGCCGTGGAGGAGCGAGCAGCGTGCCGGCGGCCGCGTCGGTGCCGCGCTCGAAGACATGCGCGAAGCCCAGCTCGGGTTCGCTCATCGGGCTTCCTGCGGCTCTCGCGCCGGCATCTTCAGCGGCGGCAGGTTCCGCTCGATCTCCGCGCGTGCCGGCTCGAACCATGGAGGAAGGACGAGCGCTTCGCCGAGATGCGCCGGATCCTCGTCCACCGAGAATCCGGGGCCTTCCGTGGCCAGCTCGAAGAGCACGCCGCCCGGCTCCTTGAAGTAGACCGACTTGAACCAGAAGCGATCGATGACCGGCGTGGCGCGGCTCCCTCCGTCCTCGACTTGCGCGCGAACGACGCAGCTGTTCCTCTTCGTCCGCCACCGCCCACGCGAGGTGGTGCACGCTGCCGACGCCCCACGCGCCGCGGCGCGCGTCCGGCGTATCGCGCAGGTCGAGAATGCCGGGCGCGTCGGCGAATCCATAGCGCGTCCAGCCGTGCTCTGCACCGAGGCGCACGAATCCCAGCACCGTCGTCAGAAACTCGACGCTCGGCGCCGAGTCGCGCTCCCACAGCTGCGCGCCGTAGAGGCCGCGAATCTGACGTTCCACCGGAATCACGCTGCCGTCCCAGGGCGAGAAGGGTCGTCGGATGCCTCGAGCGCTTTCCGTCAGCGCGAGGCGGAGACCATGCGGATCGATCACCGGAAGCACCGTGTCGCCGAAGCGGTGCTCGACCGCGCTCGTCTTCACGCCGTACCGCTCGAGCCGCGCCTGCCACCACGGGAGGCTGTCTGCCGGTACCTCGAGCGCCACTTCGACGGCGAGGCCGTGCCCGATGCGCGGGGGCGCCATCTGCGCCCATGGAAAGAACGTCAGATCAGTGCCCGGGTGCCCTTCCGCGTCGGCGTAGAAGAGATGATACGTGCCGGGATCGTCCTGATTGATGCTGCGCTTGACCAGCCGCATGCCGAGGATGCCGGCATAGAAGTCGAGATTCTCCTGCGCCGGACCGGCAATCGCGGTGATGTGGTGAATACCTCTGACGGCGTGCATGGTGACCTCCCGGAGGCTATCCGTCGCGTCGCTGACGATAGCGCGCAATCTGCATCGCGGCCTCGGTCCGGTGCGGATCGACGGTGCCCGTAAAGCGCGCGCCATCCTGCACGGTGAACGCCGGCGTGGTCAGATGCCCCCGGACGAAGGCGCTTCGGAGGAGATCGATGCGCTCGTGAGCCAGGATGGTGCCGTCGACGGCTCCGGAAATGGTGACCGCGCGCGCCACGATGCGGGCCGACACTTTTGCGGATGACCCGATGGAGACGTGGTGATCGGGAAGCGTGATATGGCCAGTGACCTGGCCGTCGATGATCAGATCTTCGGCGGCCTCCAGGCCGCCATCGATGGCGGCGCCAGACGGAATCCGTGTGGCGCTGCCGGTTCGGCTATCCGCGGACATTCGTCCATTATGGGCCGCGGACGCCGCCTCGAAGCACGGGGTCAGATCTCGATTTTCTATTTCGGACCCGCCGAATTAGAAAATCGAGATCTGACCCCATTTCCCTAGCTCATCCATTACGGCGGCCGGGGACGTTGCGCGGCTCTCGATCGAGCTCGCCCTGCTGGCGTTCGCCGCGGAGGGTCTTGTTCAGGCGCTCGGCGAGCTGGCCGAAATCGCCGGCCGCCTGTCTGAGGTGCTGATTCTCTTCCTCGAGTTGCTCTTTCTGTTGCTCCAGCTCCTCAACGGTCTTCTTGCATTTCTCCAGATCGTCGAACTCGTGCGTCTTCATGGTCCGTCCGCTAGGCTCTGCCCGCCTCGCAGCAAAAAGGACGCCGCTGTTGGGCCAGCTGTCCGTGCGCTCGGGCGGCCATGAATTGTAGAGTAGTCCGCGCGCGCGATGCCTGTTGTTCTTGACCCCGGGATCGAGAGCGGCCCTGGAAGTCCGGGCCGGCAGGAGCTCGTGCCGGCCACCATCACCGTGACGCGGACGTGCGAGGAAGACTTCAAGCAGCGGCAGCTGATCGTCCACATCGACGGCGAGAAGAGTCAGCACGCTGCTCTTCGGCGATTCCGTGTCCCGCGATGTCGAGCCGGGGCCGCACGTGCTGCGGGTCAGCAACACGCTCGTCTGGAAAACCGTGGAGTTCGTCGCCAGCCCAGGCGAGCAGATTTTCTTCGAAGTGATCAACCGCGCGGGATTCCTGACCTATCCGATGCTGATGATCCTCGGCGTCGGTCCGCTCTATGTCACGATTCGCCGCATGTAGCGCCGGCGGGCACGCGCTCAGCGAATCGACGACGCGTTTGCGGGCGTGACCGTGACGGTTCGTACGGCGCCAGGACTGCCAAAGGATCCCGCCGCGCGGCCGTTGATCGTCCACGTCAACGCCGCCGCGTTCCCCGCGAGCAGGTTGACCTCTCGATCCGCGCTGAGCGTTGACCTCTCGCCCGGTTGAGCATCTGGTAGAGCGCGCGGTGTCCGTCGGTGCGTGCTGTCACCCAACACGGGGCGTTGGCTTCGATGACGACGGTGATCGCACGCGCAGGTGTCGCGTCGCGGCGCGCGCGGTGCCGGCGGCGCTTCCACGGGACGTGCTCCAGCATCGCCCGATGCGACAGCCGGAGCTGGGCCTCCGCTCGTGCCCACGAAGCTCGCGTCTCTCGCCGGTTGCTTTGCGGCGCGCACCAGCAGTCGCGGCGCCAATCAACACAATCGCGATCGCCAGCGTACCTATCAGGATGGGACGGGAAGACACCACACGGAAGTCGTCGCGCGCCTGCGCACGCGTAATGGGTACAGCGACGGGCGCGTCCGCCGGCGGCGCGAACTGCTCGAAATAATCGCGAACGGTTTGATCGGGATTCAGGCCGACTTCGCGCGCATAGGCGCGAACGAATCCGCGGCCGAACGGCCGCGGCGGAATCGCAGCGGAGTCGTTGCGCTCGATGGCGACCAGCACACGCGGCTGTACCCGGATGGTCCGGGCGACCGTCTCGAGCGACAGTCGCTTGCCTTCCCGCGACGAGCGAAGTTGCGCTCCAATATCCATTACCTACCGCGCGCTCGACGCCTTCGAAAAGCATACCACCGTAAACGTGCTATGGTGCAGGGTTGTCAGGAGCTGCACGAGATGCCGACTGCGTTTCCCAACCTCATTGACGGGCGCACCGTCGATTCCGCCGACCGCGTTTCCGACGTCAACCCCTCCAATGTTCAACGACATCGTCGGCGAGTTCGCTCGCGGAACCACAACAGATGTCGAGGCGGCTATCGCCGCGGCGAAGGGGGCCTTTGCCAAGTGGTCGCAGTCGACACCGCAGGAACGATTCGACGTCTTGGATCGCGCCGGCACCGAGATCCTCGCGCGCAAGGAAGAGCTTGGTCGGCTGCTGTCGCGTGAGCAGGGCAAGCCGCTCGCGGACGGCATCGGCGAGGCCGGGCGCGCGGGCGCCATCTTCAAGTTCTTCGCGGGCGAGGCGCTTCGGCTGTCGGGGGAGAAGCTCGCCTCCGTGCGGCCGGGTGTCGAGATTGAAATTACTCGCGAGCCGGTCGGCGTGGTCGCGGCGATTACGCCGTGGAATTTTCCGCTGGCGATCCCCGCCTGGAAAATCGCGCCGGCGCTGGCGTTCGGCAACTGCGTCGTCTTCAAGCCGGCAGAGCTCGCGCCAGCGTCGCCGTGGACGCTGGTGGAGATCGTGCAGCGCGCGGGCTTGCCGCCGGGTGTGCTCAACCTCGTGATGGGGCAGGGCTCCAAGCTCGGCTCCGCGATCGCGTCATCCCCGGATATCGACGCCCTGAGCTTCACCGGCTCGCAGGACGTCGGCGCACAGGTCGCGGCTGCGGTCGTGCGCAACGGCGCGCGCCTGCAACTGGAGATGGGCGGCAAGAATCCTCTCGTCGTGCTCGACGACGCGGACCTCCCGACGGCGGTCTCGGTCGCGGTCAACGGGGCGTACTTTCAGACCGGCCAGCGCTGCACGGCTTCGAGCCGCCTCATCGTGACCGAAGGTATCCACGATCGGTTCATCGAGGCGATGGTGGAGCGCATGAAGAAACTCGTCGTCGACGACGCCCTCAAGCCGGGCACCGAGGTCGGGCCCGTTGTCGATCAGCGTCAGCTGGACAAGAACCTGGAATACGTGGGGATCGGTCAGCGCGAGGGCGCGAGGCTCGTCTACGGCGGCGAGCGACTGAAGCGCGAGGCGGACGGTTACTACATGGCGCCCGCGATCTTCAGCGACTCCCGTCCCGACATGCGCATCAACCGCGAAGAGATCTTCGGCCCGGTCGCTTCGGTGATCAAGGTCCGCAACTACGACGAAGCGCTCGCGACCGCCAACGACACGCCGTTCGGCCTTTCGTCAGGCATCGTGACGACGTCGCTGAAGTACGCGAGCCACTTCAAACGTCACACGCAGAGCGGCCTGGTGATGGTGAACCTGCCCACCGCCGGCCTCGACTACCACGTGCCGTTCGGCGGCCGGAAGAAGTCGAGCTACGGACCTCGCGAGCAGGGGACGTACGCGAAAGAGTTCTACACGATCGTCAAGACCGCGTACGTCGCCCCCTGACGCCTTCCTCCGCGTAGTCCGCGGCCCGCGCGGCCACACCTTGCACTTCTACACGTCTTGGAGTAACACTAGGACAGGTAGAAGGTCGAGGTGTAGGCATGGGCGACCCCGGTCCCGATCTCCCGCAAGGCACGCTCGACATGCTGATTCTGCAGGTCGTCGCGCTTGGCCCCATCCACGGCTATGCCATCGCGCAACGGATCAAGCAAATCTCTCGCGAGGTCCTGCACGTGCCTCAGGGTTCCCTCTACCCGGCGCTCCACCGCCTCGAGAACCGCGGTCTGCTGACCGCTTCCTGGGATGCATCCGAGACGGGCCGTGATGCGAAGTTCTATCGGCTCACCGCAAAAGGTCGCAGCCACCTGAAATCCGAAACGGCCAACTGGGCGCGATTGTCGGAAGCGATCGCGCTGATTCTGCGGACGGCGCAGGGAGGTGCGAGATGAGCTGGTGGACGCGTCTGCGCCAGGGCCCGAGGCTCGAGCGGGAGCTCGATGCCGAATTGCGTTATCACGTCGAGCGGCTGACCGAGGACTACCTGCGGGAGGGCCTGTCGGAGGCCGAGGCCCGCCGGCGCGCGCGCCTCGAGTTCGGCGGCCTCGATCAGATGAAGGAGGAGTGTCGCGACGCGCGCGGTACCCGCTGGGTCGACGACGCTCGTTCAGGATTTGACGTTTTCCGCGCGACTGCTGGTCAAGGACCGGCTGTTCACCGCGGCTGCCGTGCTGGCGCTCGGGCTCGGCATCGGCGTCAACAACATGCTCTTCACGATCGTCAACGCGTTGTGCATCCGAGGCCTGCTCGATCCCGCATGTCGAACGGATGGTCTACGTCGAGTCGAGCGCGGCCGGGCGCACGCGTGGCCTTGCCTTCCCGGAGCTCGAAGAGATCCGATCCGAATCGCAAAGCCTCGCCGAGATTTCCGCCTTCATCACCGTCCCCGCGACGCTGGCCGAGCGCGATCTCGCGCCGGATCGCGTCACGGTGAGCTATGTTTCACCGGAGACGATCCATCTGGGTCGCGACCAACCGACGCTCGGCCGCGACTTTCGCGCCGGAAGACGATCGCCGAAGCGCACCGGCGGTGGCCGCTGATGTCCGGACGGTTGTGGAACACGCGCTACGGCTCCGATCCGTCGATTCTCGGCCGCGTGATCAGAGTCAACGGTGTGTCGGCCACGGTCGTCGGTGTGATGCCGGAGGCGTTTCGCTTGCCCGGCAACACCGATGTCTGGCTGCCGCTGGCGCAGACGCCGGAAGCGATGCGCGAAGCGTAAGGACGATCGCCCGATCGGCCTCATCAGCAGCATGAAGGCCGGCCTCGGCGTCTCGCAGGTGAACGACGAGCTGAACGCCCTTGCGACGCGCATCGCACAACGCACTCCCGAAACGAACAAAGGCGTCCAGCTCATCGCCAAGCCTGTCAACCAGCAGTTCAATGGCCGTATCACCGATGCTGTCTGGATCGCCTTCATCAGCGTCGGTGGGTTGCTCGTGTTGATTGCCTGCTCGAACGTCGCCAACCTGCTGCTCGCGCGATCGGTGCAGCGATCCCGCGAGATTGCGATCCGGGTGTCGATGGGCGCCACCAGATGGCGCATTGTCCGGCAACTGCTCGTGGAGGGGATGCTGCTCGCCGCGATCGGAGGATTGCTCGGGCTGGGGCTCTCGTTTCTCGGACTTCGCATTCTCACGAGCGCCGACTCCGGCAGGCGGGTTGCCATTCTGGGTCAGGTTCACGATGGATGGCGCGGGTGTTCGGCGTCCTGGCGGCCGTGTGTCTCGGGACAGTCCTCTTGTTCGCGCTGGCGCCGGCTGTTCACATCGCGCGCACGGATGTGAACGAGCTGCTGAAGGAAGCCGGCCGCACGTCGAGCGGCGGGACACGCGCTCGCCGCTGGACGGCGGCTCTGCTTGCCGCGCAGTTCGGCATCACGGTGATTCTGCTCTCGTCCGTCAACCTGTCCGTGCGCCGGTTTCGCGCCGCCGAACGCGCCGCCGTCGTCGTCAACGCGCCGCAGCTCCTGACGATGTCGGTGACGCTGCCGCCGGAGAAGTACGCCTCGCCCGAGCAACGGCTTGCACTCTACTCGGCGTTGCGCGAGCGGCTGAGCGTGCATCGAGTCGGTCTCGGAGACCGCGATCGCGAGCGCGCTGCCGTTCGCGGCACGCTCGAATCGGCGTGTGGTGTTCGAGAAGCGTGTGACGTCCGGCGATGCGCCGCCGCCCAACGTGATCGTCGTGTCGATTGGTCCCCGGTATTTCGACACCGTCGGCGTCCCGCTCTATCGCGGCCGATCGTTCGTGGACCTCGACGGCACACCCGGTCAGCCGACGGCGATCGTCAACCAGCGGTTTGCGTCGCTCTACTTGTGCAGCCGACGATCCGATCGGCCAGCGAATCGGGTTCGCACCTGATGCCAAGGGTGCGACGCCCACATGGCTGACGATTGTCGGGGTCGCGCCGACGATTCCGCAGCGATCCGGCCCGGTTCCGGATCCGGTTGTCTACGTGCCCATTCGGAGTGCCCCGCCAGCGACCTTCTCGTTGATCGTGCGGACGAAGACGGATCCGGGCACGCTGACCGCCGTGCTGCGCGAGCAGGTGCGGGCGCTCGATCCGGACGTTCCCCTCTATCAGGTCATGACGCTCGCGCGCGTCGAGCGCGATTCCGGCTGGAACGCGCGCGTGTCGCAGGGATTGATCAGTTCCATTGCGGCGATCGCGCTGGCGCTGTCGGCGATTGGCCTGCTCGCGATGACGATGCATGCCGTGGCCCAACGCACACACGAATTGGGGATCCGCATCGCGCTGGGCGCCAGGCCTCGGGCGATCATGGGCATCGTGCTGCGCAGCGGGATGATTCAAGTCGCGATCGGCCTGGTCGTCGGCGTCGCGTCCACGGCCATCTGGGAGCGCCTGTTCGCCGAGCCCAACATGCTGACGGCTCCCGACAACCTGCTCGTGGTCGCGACCGTGATGGCGATGGTTGGGGCCGGCGCGTGCGTGTGGCCCGCGTTCCGAGCCACCCGCGTCGATCCGCTTGCCGCGCTGAGACAGGAGTGAACGGACGACAACGGAGATTACGGAGAAAATGGATTTTTGAAACGGAGCAACGGAGTCAACGGAGATCGCGAAGATAATACATAAAACGGTGGACCGGTGAGAGTCGCCAAGCGCCGGCCTGCGGCCGGCCAAGGCGCTGGATGAAGACCATCAGGCGCTCGCGTCCAACGCAGCGTTCGTGGCGAGCACGTGACACCCGGTGAGGACCAAGGAATATGGCCATCGCTCCGTCGAAGCTCGGTCGGCTCGTTGCCGCCGACTGGCACTCGGATGGTGCCCTCGTTCAGAAACTCCGCGCGACTGGTCTCGTGAGAGATGACGCCACCGACGACGATCTGCAGGCAACCTTCAAGCATGCGCGCGATGAACACGCGGCGCTTCGTCCTGGCGATCGTCGATTCAACTCTCCGAACGAGCGCGTCCGGGTGTTCTTGGCTCCATTCCTTACGAAGAAAGGCAATGATTGGGCCGAGCCGCTCAAATCCCTCGAGCTACCAGACTGATTGGGAGGCTTCTCGGCTGGCCGTCTGGCATCGCCCTGGAGCCGACCGGCCCTGCGCTTCGCGCACGGGCACGCCTCATCCAACTGCGCGTCGGGGTGCCGACCGACGGACCGTCGACAGCGCGGCCGCGCGGTCACTGTCGTCGCGCCTGTGGAGTTGTCGTTTTCGCTCCGGTGAGCGATTCCTTCAGCCTGCCTGTGTTGACCGTGTGATCCGTGGCTCTGGCAGTGTTTCTGTGTGGTCTGTGGCTCGATGTCTGTGGCTCTTGCAATCCGCGTTCACCGTCAGTATGGTTTGAGGCATTGATACTCGGCGCGTCGCATTTGAACGAGCGTCATGGCGACCGCGCAAAGGTGAACGTGGGTGTCCGCCCCACACGTCGCAGGGGGTTCGATGGCACAGGCCGCGTGGCCATTGGTAGAGCGTAAATTCGGGGAAACGACACGTCGCGACACATGGTGGCTCCAGCCGCTGCTGGTTTTTCTGGGTCTTTCCGCATTCATCGTCTACGCCACGTGGGCGGCTTTTCAGGGCAATCATTTCGAGTACGGTCCGTACTTGTCGCCGTTCTATTCGCCGCTCCTCTTCGGCGATAGTCCGCACGCGTGGTTCGGGCCGGACCCGTCGTGGTGGCCCTCCGCGCTCCCCTATTCGGCGGCGTTGTTGATTCTGTGGGCGCCGGGTGGGTTTCGCGTCACCTGCTACTACTATCGCGGCGCGTACTACAAGTCGTTCTGGGCCGACCCGCCGGCGTGCACTGTCGGCGAGCCGCGTAAGTCGTACCTGGGGGAGCGATCGTTCCCGCTGATTCTGCAGAACGTCCACCGCTACTTCCTGTACCTCGGGCTGTTCTTCATCTGCATCCTGACGGTCGACGCCATCAAGGCGTTTCGGTTTGCGGATCCGGCGACCGGGGCCACGCAGTTCGGCATTGGCATCGGCAGCCTCCTCCTGACCGCGAATACGATCCTGCTGGCCGGTTATACCTTCAGCTGTCATTCGCTTCGTCATCTGATCGGCGGCGGTCGTGACGAGATCTCGAAGTCGCCCGCACTGTGGGCGTGCTACTCGTGCGTCTCGGGCCTGAACCGCCGGCATCAGCTGTTCGCGTGGTGCAGCCTGTTTTCTGTCGGGTTCGCCGACCTCTACGTGCGCCTGTGCTCGATGGGCATCTGGACGGATGTGCGGATTCTGTGACGGCGAACTCCGCTCCCGGCATGCGGGACCCGGTATGCGGGATCCGTGCATGCGCCGATTCCACTGGCGGCGCCGCGTACCGCCATCCGCGTCCCGCGTACCGCATACCGGATCCCGACACGTTTCATGGACTTTGAGACACACGAATACGACGTTCTGGTGATCGGTGCCGGTGGCGCCGGTCTGCGCGCGGCAATCGAAGCATCGGCCGCCGGCGTGAAGGTGGGGCTCATCTGCAAATCGCTCCTCGGCAAGGCGCACACCGTCATGGCCGAAGGGGGCGTGGCGGCCGCTCTCGCCAACGTCGACGATCGCGACAGCTGGAAAGTGCACTTCGCCGATACGATGCGCGGCGGTCAGTACGTCAACAACTGGCGGATGGCCGAGCTCCACGCCAGAGAAGCTCCCGATCGCGTGCGCGAGCTCGAAGCCTGGGGCGCCGTCTTCGATCGCACGAGCGACGGCCGGATCCTCCAGCGGAACTTCGGCGGCCATCGCTATCCGCGTCTCGCGCACGTCGGCGATCGCACGGGCCTCGAGATGATTCGAACGCTGCAGGACCACGGGGTCCACCGCGGCATCTCGGTACACATGGAGGTGACGATCGTCCGGTTGCTCGTCGCGGACGGCCGGGCGGTCGGTGTGATCGGCTACGACCGCGAGCGCGGACGATTCAAGGCCTTCAATGCCGCCGCGGTGGTGCTCGCGACCGGCGGGGCAGGGCGCGCGTACAAGATTACGAGCAACAGCTGGGAAGGCACCGGCGACGGGCACGCGCTGGCGTACCAGGCTGGTGCCGAGCTGATGGACATGGAGTTCATCCAGTTCCATCCGACCGGGCATGATCTGGCCACCGAGCGTGCAGGGCATTCTCGTCACCGAAGGCGTCCGCGGTGAAGGCGGCATCCTGCTCAACAAGGACAACCGCCGGTTCATGTTCGACGACATTCCGGAGGCGTACCGGACGCAGACCGCCAGCGACGAGGAAGAGGGCTGGCGGTACACGCAAGGCGACAAGGACGCGCGGCGGCCGCCGGAGCTCCTGACCCGCGATCACGTCGCGCGCTGCATCATGCGGGAAGTGAAAGCGGGCCGCGGCAGCCCCCACGGCGGCGTGTTCCTCGACATCGCGTGGATCAAGAAGAAGCTGCCCGACGCCGAGGCGCACATCAAGCGCAAGCTGCCGAGCATGTACCATCAGTTCAAGGAGCTGGCCGACATCGACATCACGAAGGAACCGATGGAAGTGGGTCCGACCACGCACTACATCATGGGCGGCGTGCGCGTGAACGCGGACACGCAGATGTCGTCGATTCCCGGATTGTTCGCGGCCGGCGAATGCGCGGCGGGAATCAACGGGGCGAATCGCCTGGGTGGCAACTCGCTGTCCGACCTGCTGGTCTTCGGCAAGCGCGCCGGGGAGTACGCGGCGCAGTTCGCGCGCGCGAACCGTCGCGCGGCCGATCAACCTCGCGGACGCCCGGTCGGCGGCCGACGCGGCGCTGCGCCCGTTCGAGATGGGACAGCGCGGCGAGAACCCGTACGCGCTGCAGAGCGAGCTGCAGGACATGATGCAGGCGCACGTCGGCATCGTCCGCACCGAGGCCGAGATGCAACACGCGCTTGCCGCGCTGGGCGGGCTCAGCAGCCGTCAGGCGCGGGTGGGCGTGGGCGGCAATCGGGAATACAACCCCGGATGGCACACGGCGCTCGACCTCGGCAATCTCCTCACCGTCGCCGAAGCGATTACGCGGTCGGCCATCGAGCGCAAAGAGAGTCGCGGAGGACATTTCCGCGAGGATTATCCGGGGAAAGCCGAGGAGTTCGGCCGGATCAACATCGTGACGCGCCGGCGACCCGACGGGTCGATGGAGGTGAGCCGCGTGCCGATTGCCGAGATGCCGGCCGAATTGAAGCAGGTCATCGAGGAGCAGAAATAAGTCACAGACGGAACAGACGCCTAACCACAGACAACACAGACACGACAGACAAAGTAGGCACGGACCTCGGTTCCGCGGAGACATCATGGCGAGTGCGACGTTCAAAATCTGGCGAAGTGCGAGCAGCGCGTTTCGCGACTACTCGGTCGACGTGGTTCCCGGCATGGTGGTGCTCGATGCCGTGCACCAGATTCAGGCGACCCAGGCGCCCGACCTCGCCGTGCGCTGGAACTGCAAGGCCGGGAAGTGCGGATCGTGTTCGGCCGAAATCAACGGCACCCCGCGATTGATGTGTATGACGCGTCTGAGCAGCCTGCCGATGGAGGAGCCAGTCACCGTCGAGCCGATGCGGACGTTTCCGCTGATCAAGGATCTCGTGACGGACGTGTCGTGGAACTACAGGGTGAAGCAGGCAATCAAGCCGTTCAAGCCGCGCCCGCCCGACGCTCCCGACGGTACCTGGCGGATGTTCCAGAAGGACGTCGATCGGGTGCAGGAGTTTCGCAAGTGCATCGAGTGCTTCCTGTGCCAGGACGTGTGCCACATCCTGCGCGACCACCGGCTGCACGACGGGTTCATCGGACCGAGGTTCCTGACCTACGCGGCGGCGCTCGAAATGCACCCCCTCGACGTCGAGGATCGTGTGCTCGAGTTGAAGGAGCAGGACGGTATTGGCTACTGCAACATCACGCGGTGCTGCACGAAGGTCTGTCCCGAGCACATTACGATTACGGAGAATGCGATCATTCCCCTCAAGGAACGCGTCGTGGATCGATTCTACGATCCAATCACGCGGCTGCTGCGGGTCTTTCGATCCTGAGGTGATCCATGTTCACGCTCAAGCCACTGTCGACCGATGCGATACCTGCGGCGCTGGCGAAGGCGGAGCGGTACCGGCTCCTGAACGAGCCGGGTGAAGCGGAAAGCATCTGCCTCGACGTCCTCGAGATTGATGCCGGAAATCAGGACGCCGTCATCACGCTCATCCTCGCGCTGACCGATCAGTTTCCCCACGAGTCCTCCTCGAACACCATCACGCGCGCCGGCGAGCTGGCCGCGGCGCTGGTCGACGAGTACGACCGCGCGTACTACTCGGGCATCGTCCGCGAACGTCGCGCGAAGGCCGTGCTGCAGCATCAGCGGTACGGCGCCACGGTGCATGCGATTGCGTGGCTCAAGGAGGCGATGGCGTTCTACGAGGAAGCCGAAGCCGTCCGGCCGGCGCATAACGACGATTCGGTGCTGCGCTGGAATGCGTGCGCGCGCATGCTGATGCGCCTGCCCGAGATCGAACCCGACCTGTCCGCGCCCGAGCCGATCCAGCTGGAATAGCGGATTGTGTTTGCGAGTTACCAGGTCACGCGGGTTTGGTAAGGTAGGGGAGGAGGGCGGCCATCATGAAGCTCGGACTCTATAGCATCACGTATCTGGGTGTCTGGTATCGCGGCGACGCGCTCACGCTCGAGCAGGTGATCGATCGCGCGCGCGAATATGGCTACGACGGGGTCGAGATCGACGGCAAGCGGCCGCACGGCAACCCGCTCGATCTCTCTGCCGCTCGCCGTCTCGACCTCCGGCGCCGCGCCGAGGCTGCGGGCGTCGAGATCTACGCGGTCGCGGCCAACAACGATTTCAGCAGCCCGGTTCCCGAGCATCGCGAAGCCCAGCTCGCCTACGTCAACGACCTCATCTCACTGACCGCGGACCTCGGAGCGCCAATCCTTCGCATGTTCGCCGCGTGGCCCGGCGTCACCTTCGAGCCCTCCGCGTCCTCCGCGGCCATGGACTCCGCGTCCTCCGCGGCCGTGGGCCGATACGACGTCGCGCGCCGCATCTGGGCCGCGGCTCATGAGGGCGTGTCGACGGAGCAGACGTGGGCGTGGTGTCGCGACGGGCTCGTCGAATCCGCACGGCGCGCTGCCGACCAGGGCGTGATGCTCGCGCTGCAGAATCACCCGCCGGTCGTCGACAACGGCGACGACATGCTGCGGATGGTGCGTGAAGTCGGCTCGCCCTCGTTGCAAGCGTGCTTCGACGCGCCGCTCGCGCGACGCCAGGGCGTCGTCGACATGCGCGCGGCGTTGCTCGACGTCGGATCGCGTCAGGTGCTCTCGCATTTCGGCGGCGAGTACGATCGAGGCGCCGATGGTCAGGTGCGCGGCTACGTGCGAGAGCCCGACGGCAGCCTGACCCCCGAGTCGTTCTATGCCGAGTTCGCCCGCGGCCTGGCGGAGATCGGATACGACGGCTACATCGGGTACGAGCTCTGCCACCCACTGCCGGTGGTCGACGGCCGGACGGTCGGAATCGAGTTCGCCGACATGAACGCGCGTCTCGCCGCCGAATACATGCGGGCGGTTTTGAACGACGCCAGAACGCTGGCGGGCAATCGCGCCGCGACAGGTCGATAGCGCCGCGACAGCCTGCTCGTCCCCGGCCCAGCCCGCGCTGCGATTGAGATGTCCTACGCCGAGCCGGACTTCCATGGCACCTCGCGCTTCGAGATCCGCCGTCATCTCGGCACGGGCGGCATGGGCGCGGTGTACCAGGCCTACGATCGCGACCGCAAGGAGGACGTGGCGCTCAAGACCGTCCTCCGTGCCGATCCAACCGCGGTCTACCTCTTCAAACGCGAGTTCCGCAATCTTGCCGATGTCGCCCATCCGAACCTGGTGAACCTGTACGAGTTGCTCTACGAAGAAGGTCACTGGTTCTTCACGATGGAGCTGCTCGACGGCGTGGATTTCCACGCCTACATCCGATCCGGGACGGCGCATTCAGGCCGGCGCCGGCCGGACGAGCGGCCCGACGCCGCGACGACGGCGGTGGACCTGACCGGCCCGCCGGATCTCGTGCAATCCGTCGCCGCGCCGGCAGTCTCGCCGACACAGCTCGAGCGGTTGCGCTTCTCGATCCGGCAGCTCGCGGAGGGGCTCGCGACGCTGCACGACAAGGGCTACCTCCATCGCGATCTCAAGCCGTCGAACGTCATGGTCACGCGCGCGCAGCGCGTGGTCATTCTCGACTTCGGGCTCAGCGGCGAGCTGACGCCCGAGGACGACAACGGCCTCGAGCCGTTCATTGGCACGCCCACCTATATGGCTCCCGAGCAGGGACATCGCACCAGCGGCACGACCGCCAGTGATTGGTACGCCGTCGGCGTGATGATCTTCGAGGCGCTGACGGGACGGCCGCCTTTCGTGGGCAGCTACGCAGAGGTCCTGATTCGCAAGAGCCAGACGGATGCGCCGCGAGCCAGCCAGATGGTGGCCGGCGTGCCGGACGATCTCGACGAGCTGTGCGCGGCACTGCTTCGTCGTGACCCGTCCGCGCGTCCGCCAGTACACGAGATCTTCCGTCTGCTGCGGGTCCAGCCGCACTCGCCCGTGACGCCCGTGACACCCAGGACCGCGCGGACCTCGATCGCTTGTCGGCCGTGAGGCCGAGCTCCGGGAGCTTGCGCGGGCGTACAAGCTGTCGTCGACCGGTCGCGCGGTGACCGTCAGCGTGCACGGCTCCTCGGGGATCGGCAAGACCGCGCTCGTGGCAGCCTTCCTCCAGGAGCTGCAGCACGAGACGCCGAACCTCCTCGTGCTGTCCGGCCGCTGCTACGAGCGGGAGTCGGTTCCGTACAAAGCCATCGACGGCATCATCGATCGCCTCACACACCACCTGATGTCGCTGCCGACGTGGCAGGCCGCCGCGCTGCTGCCGCCGACGGTCCGGGCGTTGACGGTGCTCTTTCCCGTGCTGCTCCGCGCCAGCGCGCTGGCCACGACCGCGGACGTCGTGGTGGACCCTGTCGACCCGCTCGGATTGCGGCGGACGGCGTTCGCGGCGCTGCGCGAGCTGCTGGCGCGCATCGGCAGACGCCACGCGCTCGTGATCACGATCGACGACCTGCAATGGACCGACGCGGACAGCCTCGCGCTGCTCGACGATCTGCTGCGGCCGCCATGGGCGCCGTCGGTGCTCGTGATCCTGACGTTTCGATCTGAAGAAATACCGGCGCGGCCGTTTCTGCAGGAGCTCCTCGCGAATCAGGCCGACGACAGCCGTGCGATCGAAGTCCACGCGATTACCGACATCGAGGCGCGCGATCTCGCGCTGCGGTTACTCGATCCCGCCACGTCGGATGCCGAGCATGCAGCGGAGGCCATCGCGCGCGAGGCCGCAGGCAACCCGTTCCTCATCGAGCAGCTCGCGGCGTGCTACCCGTACGGCCGCGCTGCCGGTGCCTCGAGCATCACGGTCGGCGAGATGCTCGAGATCCGTCTTGCCGCTCTGCCTGAAAACGCCCGCCATGTCCTCGACGCGCTGGCTGTCGCGGCACGCCCGACTGATCCCGATCTTGCCGCGAGCGCCGTGGGCGCCTCGGCAGCCGTGCGCTCCTTGACGACGGCGCTGAGGTCGGCGCAGATGATTCGCAGCGCGGGATCGTCCGACAAGATTGAGGTCTACCACGATCGGATCCGCGACGCGCTGGTCCATCGCCTGAGCGCGGAAGAGACGCGCCGCATTCATGCGAATCTCGCGGCGGCAATCGAACGGTCGGACGCCGACGACTTCGAAGCGCTCTACGAACATCATCTCGGGCGCCGGCCACGACGAGGCGGCCGGAACCGCCGCGCTGGCGGCCGCGCGCCGCGGCTTCACCACGCTCGCCTTCGACCGGGCGGCGCTCTTCTATCGCCGGGCGCTCGAGTTGCCAGGCCTCTCCGAGGACGACCAGGCCGAGGGGCGGCGGCAGGTTGGCAGCGCGCTCGCCAATGCCGGGCGAACGCTCGAAGCCGCACGTGCGTTCCTGAAGGCGGCGGACACGTTCGACGCCACGACGGCGCTCGAGTTACGGCGTCATGCCGCGGAGCAGCTCTTGCTGGGCGGACACCTCGAAGGCGGCATCGACGTGATGCGCTCCGTGCTCGAGGCCGTCGGCCTGCGGCTTCCCGGCGGTCCGCGTCGCGCGCTGGCGCGTCTTCTCCTTCGGCGCGCGCAGCTCCGATTGCGTGGTCTGAAGTTCACGGAGCGCGCGGCGGGCCAGATCCCTGAAGCCGACGTGCGGCGCATCGACGCCTGCTGGGGAGCCTCCATCGGGCTCGGCCTGGTCGATCTCGTCACCGGCGCCTACTTTCAGTCGACGCAGTTGCTCCTGGCGCTGGACGCCGGCGATCCCTATCGAATCGCACGGGCGCTGGCCGTCGAGGCCGCGTCGGTCTCGACCGCGGGCGGTCCCGCGCGCGAACGCGCGGCCGAAATCCTTCACACGGCCGAGGGCGTGGCGCGACGGGTTGGCAACCCGCACGCGCTGGGACTCTGTTCGCTTGGCGCTGGCCTGGCCGCGTTCCTTACTGGCCAGTGGAAGAAGTGCACGCGCCTCTGCGACGAGGCGTCGAACATCTTTCGCGAGCGCTGCACGGGCGTCACGTGGGAGCAGACCAACGCCTTTAGCTTCGCGATGGGTGGCTTGCTGTACGTTGGCGAGCTGGCCGAGATTGAGCGGCGGCTGGCGGTCTGGCTCCCGGACGCGCGCGAGCGCGGCAATCTCTACGCGATCACCGAGGCGCAGACGAGGTACAACATCTGCTGGCTCGTGGCCGGGAATCCCGAGGCGGCGCGCGCGGAGGTCTCGCAGGCGATCGAGGTCTGGTCGCGCCGAGGGTTCTTCCTTCAGCACTACAATGCGATGCTCGCCAAGGCGCAGATCGAGCTGTACCTGAACCGCGCGGAGGACGCGCTGGAGTTGGTGAACGCGAGCTGGCGGGAGCTGACCACGTCGTTGTTGATGCGCGTCCAGGTGCTGCGGCTCGAAGCCTTCTTCCTTCGCGCGCGGGCCCGGCTTGCGGCCGCCACACAATCGCCGCAGCACCATCGTCTCGCCGTGATGGCCGAGGCCGACGCCAAGAAGATCGAAGCGGAGCACATGACCTGGTCGGATCCGCTCGCGCATCTGGTCCGCTCCGGCGTTGCGCACGTGCAGGGCCGCGTGGACGACGAGATGACGTGGCTCCGGCGCGCGATCGACGGCTTCGAATTCGCCGGGATGGGGCTCTATTCGCATGCGGCCACCTACGCGCTGGGCAGCCGCATCGGCGGGACGGAGGGAGCCGGCATGGTGTCGGATGCGCATCTCTGGATGCAGACCCAGAAGATCAAGGATCCGCACGCCATCACGCGGATGATCGTTCCCGGTGTGGGGCCGATTCATGCATGACAGGGCTCGCGACAGCGCGGCAATCGGATCGACAGGCCTGTTTCTGGCGCTGCTGGACCGCTGCCTCGCCGACGCGAGCATCGCTGTCCGGTGCGGCGCCGACGTGAGGATCGCGGGGCGCCTGGACATGCCCCCCGCCGTGACCGTCGATGTCCGCGACGAACGGGTGTTCAACCGTGTGCTCGCGCTCGGCAATCTCGGGCTTGGCGAAGCCTTCATGGACGGCGACCTTGCGCTCGAGCAGGGCACGCTTGTCGATCTGCTGACGGTGCTGCTCAGGAACCGCCTCGAGGAACGGCTCCGTTCGCATCCTCGTCTGGCGTTGCGCGTGTTGGGACTTCGGTTGCGCAACCGGCTCCGGCCCCTCCACACGAACGTGCGGCGCCACTACGATCAGGGAGAGGATCTCTTCGAGAGCTTTCTCGACCGCACGATGACCTACTCCTGCGGCTATGCCAGAACGCCGCAGGACTCAGCCGAGGACCTTCAGCAGAACAAGTTCGATCGCATCTGCCGCAAGCTGCGCCTGGAGCCTGGCCAGACGCTGCTCGACATCGGGTGCGGCTTCGGCGGCCTGTTGATTCACGCCGCCGCCGTTCACGGGGTCTCAGGGGTCGGGATTACGAATAGCCAGTCGCACGCGAGGCGAGCGCGAATGAACGCCGACCGCGCCGGCGTGGGCGGGCGCGTGGAGATTCGCCTCGGGGACTTCAGCAGCATCGGGGAATCGTTCGATCGGATCGTCAGCGTCGGCATGCTCGAGCACGTGCCGCGCCGGCTGTACGCCCGCTATTTTCACGGTCTGGCAGCGTCGCTGGTGCGAGGCGGCCTCGGCCTGGTGCACGCGATCGGTTGCAACGCGCCGCGCAACGACCACGATCCCTTCATCCAGACCTACATCTTTCCCGGGTCGAACCAGCCGCGGCTCTCGGAAATCGCGCGTCACCTCGAGGCGAACCGCCTGTTGATCCTGGACGTCGAAAACATCGTTCGTCACTACGGCTTCACCGTCAGACGCTGGCTGGAGCGGTTTCACCAGAATGCCGGCTGCCTGGATCCCGTCAAATACGACTCCCGGTTCAGGCGGATGTGGGAATACTATCTATCGTGCGGCATCGCGGCCGCTGCGGTGTCCGACGCCGCCGTGTACCAGGTACTCTTCACCAACGATTCGTCCATCAATATGCCGCTTGCCCGTGTCTGACGAGATTCGCTCGCGCGGCGCCGCGCTGACCGTCTTGCGCCGCGAGCTGACGGCGCGCGGGTTCGGCCGCAAGGCCACCGGCCGGGTCGTCATCGAGCTGGCGGTGCACGTGGTCCTCGCGGTCGGCGGCCTGGTCGTGTTCTTCGCCAGCGACAACCTCGCCGTTCGAATCGTCGGGCTGCTCGTGTCCACGGCCGGATCCATGGGCGTCGGCACGAACACGCACACGTCCTCGCATTACGCGACGAGCGAACGGCGCTGGGTCAACGAAGCGCTGACGTTCTTCGGGTATCCCTTCTTCCTCGGGCTGTCGGCCACGTTCTGGTGGAACAAGCACGTCGTCGTGCACCACCCGGCGCCGAACGTCATCGACGTGGACGACGACGCCGACTTCATGCCCTGGCTGGCGCTGACCGATCGTGATCTGGGACGTGCCGGGAGCTGGCGTCGCTTCTACTACCAGCACCTGCAATGGTGGCTGTTTCCGATCGTGCTCGCAGGCAACGGCTTCAACATGGGCCGTGCGGGCTTGACCTACGTGATCGGTGGCCTGCGGGCGACAGACGGTCGCAAGCGGGACGTACTGGCTGGACTTCGGGTGTCTCGTGCTTCACCTTGCCGTCTACGTTGGCGTGCCCGCGATGCTCGCTCTCCTTCCCCGAGGCGTTGGTGGCGTACGCGCTGCGCATTACATTGATGGGGTATGCGCTGTTCGCCGTGCTGGGCCCCGGACACCTGCCGGCCGAAGCGGTGCGTCTGAGCGCGGATCAGAAAGATGCGTGACTACCTTCTGCGGCAGACCGCGACGACAATCAATTTCAGGACGAGACTCGTCGGGCGCTTCCTGTGCTCGGGTCTCGAATACCAGATCGAGCATCATCTCTTCCCGAACATCTCGCACGTGCACTATGCGGCGGTGGCGCCGATCGTGAGGGATTTCTGCCGGATCCAGGGCCTGCCGTACCGATCCTACTCGTGGCCCGTCGCGCTGTGGAAATGCTGGGGCGTTCTCCGCACTCCGCGCACTATCGAAACCGACCTGGAGTCGGTGGCGATCGCGCGACACTGATTGTCCACACGAGGCCAGGAGATCAGGGGTTATGGGTTGGGTGTTTGGGAGACAGACCTGCTGATCTCTTGTGCTCCTGTTCACGTCTTTCCACAGGAGGGGAGGAGATCAGGAGCAACGGGATCAGCCAGTGGCCCGCCACGCATGCTGCAGGAACCGCACGAAGTTGCCGTGCGCGATGTTCTCGATGTCTTCTGGCGCGTAGCCGCGCGCCGAGAGCACTCCTGGCAGCGTGGCGAGATCCGCAATCGTGTTCACGTCGGCGGGACACTGCTCCGTGCCGAACGCACCGTCGAGATCCGATCCGATCCCCACGTGCCGCGCGTTGCCGGCGATCTGGCAGATGTGGTCGACGTGATTGGCCACGGTCTCCAGCGTGACGCCCTCCGACTCCGGCGTCGACGTACCCTTCGTCCACCCCGGGGCCAGCATCCATGCGTCGAATGCCACGCCGATAACCGCATCCCGCTGAACGAGCTCGCGAATCTGCTCGTCAGAGAACTGCCGGTGGTGAGGCACGAGGGCGCGGCAGTTGGAGTGGCTCGCCCACACGTGTCCGTGAAAGTGATCGAGGGCGTCGCGCAGGCTGTCGTCGCAGAGATGCGTGACGTCGAGGATGACCTTCAATCGCTCCATTTCGCGCAGGAGCTCGCGACCGGGTGCTCCGAGGCCGCCGGACGCGTTGGTGCCCTGCGCGTACACCCCAGGGCCGTAGTGCGCGGGTCCGACAGCGCGCAATCCGCGGCCGTACGCCCGCTCCAGGTGCGCGAGCGTGACCAGCGAGTCGGCGCCCTCCAGGCTCAGCACGTAACCAATCGGCGCCGCGTGTGTCTCGTCGTCGCGCCAGCGCTGCACGTGACGGTTCAGGTCGTCCACGTTCGTAATCTGCGACAGCTCGCCGCGATCCTCCATCGCGCGATACCAGGCGAGTTGCCCTTGCGTCATGGCCCATGCCTGGTCGGGCGAATGCCATCCGGGCAGCGGATTGTCGAGCGCGACGTAACGCGCGATCTGGGTGGCGACACACAAGCCAACCCGGCCGCGACGCATGTCGGGAAACGACACCGTTCCGTGAGTCGCGGTCCGGCTTGTCCGTCATTCCGCGCTCGCGCGCGCGAATCTCGTCGGCGGGACGGGTCAGATCCCGATTCCATTCCAGCGCGTTCATCGCCAGATCGAGGTGCGCGTCGAAGATCAGCATAGGTTTCAGCCCACCACCAGTGAGAGAAGCAGAATGACGCCGAGCGCCGTGACGGACAGGACCGTTTCCATCGATCGTCCACGTCGCGACCGTCTCTCCGACGCTCATGTTGAAGTACTCCTTGACCAGCCAGAAGCCGCCGTCGTTCACATGCGACGCGATGCTGGAGCCCGCGCCGATCGCCAGGACGAGCAGATCGCGATTGGCGTGCACCGACCCGGACAACGCCGGTGCCATGACGCTTGCGGTCGTGATTGTGGCCACGGTGGCCGACCCCACCGACAGCCGCAAGCAGCGCCGCGATGAAGTAGCCGAGGATCAGAGGTGAAAGGTGCGCCTGGCCAACGACGTGCGTGATGGCGGAGTCGGCGCCGGCCGCCACGAGCACGCGTCCGAAACCGCCGCCAGCGCCCACGACGAGCAGGACGCCGGCAATCGGGCCGAGCGACTCGTCGGCGAAGCGCAGGATGCGCCCTCGATCGAATCCGCAGGCGAGGCCGAACGTGTACATCGCGAGCACTGTGGCCACCAGCATGGCCACGAGCGGACTTCCCACGAACGCGATCGCCCGCCGCATCTGACCGTCCGCCATCGTCTGCTGCGCGAGTGCCGACAGGAGCATCAGAATCACCGGCAGGAGAATCGTGGTCAGGGTCACACCGAGCGACGGCGTGCGAGCCGGCGGCGTGACCGCGACGAACTGATCGGCCAGCGGACCGAGTGGTATCTGGACTCGCTTCGTGATGAATCGACCGAAAATCGGACCCGCAATCACCGCAACCGGCAGCGAGACGATCAACGAGTAGAAGAGCGTGCGTCCGGGATCGGCGCCCAGCCGCTCGATGGCCGCGAGCGGCCCTGGATGCGGAGGCACGAGACCATGCGCCGCCGCGAGCCCGGCGAGCATCGGGATCCCCAGCAGCAGCACCGGCGCTTTTGTTTCGTGCACGAGGGTGAAGAGCACCGGCGCCAGCAGGACGAGACCGACCTGAAAGAAGACGGGCAGTCCGATGATCAGCGCGGCAAGCATGATCGCCCATTCGAGCCGCCGCTCGCCCAGTGCGGTCACGAGCGCGCGGGCGACGACGATGGCGCCCCCCGATTCGGCCAGCAGCTTGCCGATCACCGTGCCGAGACCGATGACGATAGCGGTGAAGCCCAGCGTGTCGCCGACCCCCTGCTGAAACGCGCGAGGGATATCGGCAAGCGGCATGCGGGCGGCGAGACCGACGAACAGGGAGCCGAGCAGCAGGCCGACGAACGCCGGCACCTTCACCCACGTGATCAACAGCACGACCAGCGCCACGCCGATCACGATCACGAGCAGCAAGCTCACCATGTGAGCCTCACGAGCGACACGCCTTGCCGCGGCAAGGTGAAGCGCAGTTGCGCTGTTCCGTTGGCCACCGCGATCCGTGATGGCGTATCCATCGACTGCAACTGTCCGGCGGCGACGAGCGTTGCGCGCTGCGAGTCGCTGGGAGTCTGCTGGCGATCCCATACGAAGCCACGCCGTGTAGGCGTTGCTGTGGTCCTGATCGACGCGATAGTGGGTGAGTGTCGCTGTCGCCGACGTGATGCCCGTTACGTTGAGCACCACGTCCGCCGGCGTACCCTTCACGTCGTCATCGTGATAGTTCCAGACGAGCACCGACGCCGATTGCGTGTCCGCTGTCGCAAGCGCGCCGACGTCAGGCTGGGCGGTTACGCTCTTGTCGCGCACCTCGTCGAGTGGCAACGACCCGGAACTCTCGACCGACACCCGGTCGCCTTTCATCAGGCCGAGCATGCGGAAGATGTTCAGGACGGGTTTGTCCACGCCGTTCGTGGACAGATCGCGGAAGCCCGCGAAGGAGGGTTGGCCCTCGAACTCGAAAGCCCAGGTGACGGCGCCGATCAGCGAGGCGTGATGCCGGTCGGCCAGCTCGTAGGTCCGTGCGAGCTGTTCGGCGGTGTAGCTCGAGTACATCGTGCCATTGCGATAGGCGTTCGACGGGTTCGTCGAGACGGGACAGGCGGCGCATCCCTCGGGATCCGACTCGCCGATGATGACCGGCGTTCGCGCGAGCTCGGGAAACGACGTGACGATCGTCAGCGCGTTGTCGATCGCGCGGAGCTGGTTTCCGAGGTTCATGCGCACGAATCCGTCGGACGTCACGCGTGGTGCGCCTTTCGCGTGGAAGCCGACGTAGTCGAGGGGCGATCCCGGTCTTGCCGGTCGCGTAGTTGGTGCCGCGGACGCAGTGCTCCAGAAACCCGCGAAGGAACTCCTGCGAACGCTGGCCGTTGGGCCCTGTGACGTGCGGTCCGCCGATCCGCGCCGTCGGCAGCGCTCGCTTCAACCCGTCAGCGGCGTAGTCGTAGAGCTTCTGGTACTCCTCCGGCGTCCCGTGCCAATAGCCGATATCGGGCTCGTTCCAGACCTCCCACCACCATGTCTCGACTTCCGCCCGACCGTACTTCTCGACGGAGTGGCGGACCCATTCGTACACCAGCCGTCCCCACTTGCCGTAGTCGGCCGGCGGATAGCTCCACCCGGTGAACAGCTCCGAGTTGCCTCCTGGCTTCCAGAAATGACGGTAGGGATCCGGATGAGACGACAGCGCTTCGGGCATGAATCCGATTTCGACCAGCGGCTTCATCCCGCGCTCGAGATAGGTCGCGATGATGCGATCGACGATCGTCCAGTCGTACCTCGGCCGTCCGCTGCCGTCTTCCGTGTAGGCGTTGGTCGATCCCCACTTCAAGCGCGGGCGTGCCGTCGCCGGTCGTGAGCAGATTGTGGGTGCGCACATAGACCGGGACGGGACTCAGGGCGGCAATCTCCGACAGCAACTGCCGGCCGTCCGGACTGTAGGTGTAGTTGGGCTCGTCGTAGCCGAACCACGCCCAGATCGGCGTCATCGGCCCCGTTCGCTGCCTGACATCCACACGAATCCGGACGGCGTCAGGTTCGGCGCCACCCGAATGGAGGACCCCGGCCAAGGCGATTGCCGCCACGAGCAACAGCACCGTCGGCTTCACGCGGTAGACTTTAGACCAAACTACGGCCCACGACATGGACGTCTACCTGGTTGACGGCACATACGAGCTTTTTCGGCACTACTACGCCGTGCCGTCGGCGCGCGACCAGCACGGCGCCGAAATTGCCGCCGTTCGCGGTGTTGTCGCATCCATGCTCGGCATGGTCAATCGGGGCGTGACGCACATTGCCGTCGCCACCGATCATGTGATCGAGTCGTTTCGCAACGGCCTGTGGGCGGATTACAAGACGAGCGCGGGCGTCGAGCCTGACCTGCTCGCGCAGTTCCCGCTCCTCGAAGAATCGCTGACGGCGCTCGGCATCGCGGTCTGGCCGATGGTGGAACTCGAGGCCGACGATGCGCTAGCGGCCGGCGCGGCACGTGCGGGCGAGGACCCGGCGGTCGAACGCGTCGTCATCTGCACGCCCGACAAGGATCTCGCCCAGGCGGTCCGAGGCACGCGGATCGTTCAGTTAAACCGGCGCACGAACGTGATCCGTGACGAAGCGGGTGTGGTCGCAAAGTTCGGCGTAACGCCGGAATCCGTCCCGGACTACCTCGCGCTCGTCGGCGACTCCGCGGATGGTTATCCCGGCCTGCCCGGCTGGGGCCCCAAGTCGACCGCGGCGGTGCTGTCGCGGTTCGGACACCTCGAGCAGATCCCCGCGGACTGGCGATCCTGGTCCGTCAACGCTGCAAACCCGGCGGCGCTCGCGAGCACGCTGGCACGCGACCGCGATCGCGCGTTTCTCTTCCGTGAGCTCGCGACGCTGCGGACGGACGTCAGACTGTTCGACTCCGTCGACGAGCTTCGCTGGCGCGGACCGACCCCTGCCTTCGCCGAGATCGCCCGTCGCTTCGACGCCGCGGTCACCGTCGCCCCGTCACAGGGAAAATGATCCATGGCCACAGATCTCATTGCCTTGTGTGCGAGGCCGCACAGGAGAACACGAGATCAGAAATGACGATGTCAGATGGAACGATCCTCGAGCTCGTGAACCCCTGGTCTTCTGTGGAAGGCGCGACACAGAAGCACTATCAACAACCGACCGTCCTCCATCGCGCTACGAACTCGGCGATCCACTGCCGTAGCGCATCTGCCTGCTGCCGTCGCGGTGAGGTCAACGGCAGCGGAAGCGGGCCTGTGTCGATCCCGCGCGCGGCGAGCGCGACCCGGATACCCCAGGGTGTGGGCAACACAGAAAGATGGGAGATGACCTCGACGACCAGCTGCTGCAGTCTGACGGCTTCGTCAACCTGCCGCTGACGGATGGCCCGAACGCAGCGCGACGAGGAGCTCCGGGCAACAGGCGGCAACGCCGGACACGCCGCCGTTCCAGCCGGCGTCGAATGCCCGATGCAGCAGACGATCGTCGCCGACGAGGAGCGTCCAGGCGTTCCGTCCAGGCGCCAGCGCCAACGTCGTCAGGTTGTCGGCACGCCCGCTGCTGTCCTTGATGCCGACGATCGACGGCTCGTGGTGGAGGAGCGCGAGCGTCGTGTCGATATCGAGAGCGCGTTCGTAAAATCCGGTAGGTCGTAGAGCAGGCACGGCGCGGGGAGCCTTCGGGCGAGCTCCGCGCTGTATGCTGCCAAATCGTCCTGATCGTAGTTGAAGAACATCGGCATCGGCAGCAGTACGTGCGCGCGCGCCCGATGCGGCGGCGACGTGCGCGAGCTCCACGACACGCGACGGCGATGGTGCGCCGACTCCGACGAGCAGAGAGGTGTCACCGGTCAGCCGGTCCGCGACACGTTCGATCACCGCCACCCGTTCTGCGACGTCGAAGTGCGGATATTCACTCGTGGCGCCGCCGATACAGATGCCATCCACCCCTGCCTCGACGACGAGATCGACGATGCGATCGAGGGTCGGGAGATCGACACGGCCGTCGCGGCGAACAGGTGTCGGGAGCGCAGCGGAGAGTCCATGCACGAGGGTCATGTGATGCTGTCCCGCTTGACGAAGCATACGATCGCCGCGAGCAGGAGCAGCGCCGCGGCAAGGTAGACGACTGACGCCAGCGCGATCGCGACGCCGAGACTCTGACGCGTGGCGACGATCCCGATGACGAGCGGCGCGCTGCCGCCTCCGGCCAGCCAGCCGACGGCGTTCATGACGCCGGCGGCCGTGCCCCTCGCCTCGGGGTGAACGACGTCGAACACCGACGCGAAGATGTTCGCGTCGTAGAGGCCCTTGAAGAACCCCCACACCGTCAGTGCAAGGATGAGCACGCCGATCGACGGCGTCAACCCGCACAGCGCCACGCAGGGCGCGCCGCCGATCACGCCAATCGTCTGGACGATGAGCCGGCCCCTGGGCGATCGACGGCGCCAGGCGTCCGCGAGCCAGCCGCCCACGGGGGCGCCGGCCATGCTCGCGAGCTGGACGAAGAGCGTCGCGGTCAGGCCCGCCATGCCCAGGCTCAGATGAAATTTGTCGTAGAGAAACTTGGGCATCCACGACAGCAGCACGACCGCGACGAAGTTGGCGCACATGAACGCGCCCATCAGACAGAGCAGCGTCGGCGTTCGTGCCATCAGCCGGAAGAAGCCGGTCAGCGACAACGCGCGTCGCCCGTCGCTGCGATCGTCGAGGCCGCGCGCCGGTTCGATCAAGAACCGGCTCAGCACGAACCCCAGAAGAATACCCGCGCCGCCAAAGACCACGAACGATGCGCGCCAGCCGTGACGCTCGGCGATCAGCCCCGCGAAGAAGCCACCGACGATCGTGCCGACGTAGACGCTCGTCTGATGCAGTCCCATCGCCCGCGAGCGCGTCTCGCGGCCGTGATAGTCGCCGAGCATGGACATCGACGCGGGGAAGTAGAAGGTTTCCCCGAGGCCTTCGGCGGCCCGAAAGAGGAACAGCTGCCGGAAATCCCGCGACACCACCGTCGCAAGACATATCGCGCTCCACGCGTACAGGCCTCCGAGGATCGCGGTCTTGCGGCGGACGCGATCGACGATCATTCCAGCCACGGGCGCCGCGAGTCCGTAGACCCACGCGAACGCAGAGCCGAGAAGCCCGAGCTGCACCGGCGTGAGATGCATCTCACGCTCGATCAGCGGGAAGACCGAGAAGATCGCCTGACGATCGGCGTAGTTGAAGAAGCAGATCGTCCACAGCATGGCGACGACCCACCACTTGTACGCCGGCCGGACAGGATCGCGAGCCGTCGAATGCTCAATGTTCAATGCTGAATGTTCAATGCTACAGGGTGAAATTCGACGTGTTCAGCATTGAACATTCAACATTGAGCATTCAACATTGCGCCGAGCACCACGCGCACGTGGTGGACGCCGCCGTCGTCGATGATCGGAATCAGGTGGTCTGCCGAGTCCCGGCCATCGATCTCCACCGAGCGGACGCCGCGATTCACGCCGTCGGGGTTCTCGACGACGATCTGATATTCGGCTCCGCGTGACCTGAACGTCATCTCGTACCTGTGGCCAGGACTTTGGGATGCAGGGGTCCACGCGCAGGGCGCCACGATCGAGCGACAAGCCGAGAATCGCCTCGACGCCCACGCGGTACATCCATCCGGCGGATCCCGTGTACCAGGTCCATCCCCCGCGACCGGTGTGGGGCGATTGCGAGTAGACGTCCGCCGCGACCACGTACGGCTCGACGCGATACCGCTCGATCGCGTCCGGCGTGGATCCGTGATTGACCGGGTTGAGCAGCGCGAAGAGCTCGGCCGCGCGGTCGCCGTCACCGAGCCTCGCGAACGCGAGAACGGTCCAGAGCGCAGCGTGCGTGTACTGCCCGCCATTCTCACGCACGCCAGGCACGTACCCCTGAATGTAGCCGGGACTCGGCGCGGTCTTGTCGAACGGCGGTGTCAACAGCAGGATGAGAGCGTCGTTCCGGCGAACGAGGTTGACGTTGGTCGATTCCATCGCCTGACGCGCGCGATCGGCCACGGCCCTGCCGGAGATGACCGCCCACGACTGCGCGATCGAGTCGATGCGGCACTCGGCGTTGGCCGCCGATCCCAACGGCGTTCCGTCGTCGAAATACGCGCGGCGATACCAGTTGCCGTCCCACGCGGCGTCGAGGGCCTCGGCAAGGCCCGAGGCATGATGCCGATACGCGTTGGCGCGATCGTGCTCGCCACGAGTGTCGGCGAGATCGGCGAACGGACCCAGCAGCGCCGCGAAAAACCATCCAAGCCAGACGCTTTCGCCGCGGCCACCCGCTCCGACCAGGTTCATCCCGTCGTTCCAGTCGCCGGATCCCATCAGCGGCAGGCCGTGCGCTCCGTTCTGAAGATTGAGCGAAACGGCACGCACGCAGTGCTCGTACAGCGACGCGCTTTCGCGCGAGCGCGAGGGGCGCTCGTACACTTCGTGTTCGTCGGCGTTGAGCAGACGCCCCTCGAGAAACGGCACCTGCTCGTCGAGGATCGAATCGTCGCCGGTGGCTTTCACGTACTGGAGCGTTGCGTAGACCAGCCAGAGTCGATCGTCGGAAATACGCGTGCGAACGCCTTGGCCTTCCGGTTCGTGCCACCAGTGCTGCACGTCCCCTTCGACGAACTGGCGCGAGGCCGCGTGCAGCAGATGCGCGCGCGTCGTGTCGGGTGACGAGAACAAGAGGGCCAGCACGTCCTGCACCTGATCGCGGAAACCGAAGGCGCCGCCGGATTGATAGAACCCCGAGCGTCCCCATGTCCTGCACGACAGGGTCTGATAGAGCAGCCATCGGTTCAACATCAGGTTCATCGCCGCATCGGGCGTCCTGACCTGCACCGCTCCGGTCAGGTCGCTCCAGAATGCGCGCGTCTGTTGCACGGCGGCGTCGGCGGCACCGTCCGCTCGAAATCGTTCGACTAACGCGCGGACACCGGCCACTATCGCCGCGCTTCACCAAGCTGTCCGACCAGCGACGTACTCGCTCGAGGCGTCGAGCGCGAAGGTGACCTGCACGGCGCCGCACGGATCGAGCGCGGCCCCCACGCGACCCGACAGCCCATCGCCGGCGAGCGCCGCCGGCGATCGCAGCGAACCGTTCCGGCCGATGAATTCCGTGCGGTCGCCGGTGACGGTACGCTCGCCCGGAAAGAGATCGACGAACGCGACGCGGTCACGCGAACGCGTCCCGAAACGCGTTCGTCGCGGTGACGGCTCCCGTCGCCGGCTCGCGATCGGTGACGATGTGCGGCTGGGTCCTGGAGCGGTCGTCGCCGAGCACCCACTCCACGTAGAGTGTGACCGACAGACGTCGGTGGCGGCCGGAGGTATTGCGCAGCGGTGAGCGTGAACAGCTTGACCGGCGCGTCGGGCGCGATTGAAACGGTCAGCAGCGACTCGATGCCGTCGCGCGTATGCTCGTAGCTGGTGGATCCCTGCGTGTGACGGATCGTGTAGGGCAAGCCGCCACCCGCCGGCAGCGGCGTAGCAGACCAGAGGCTGCCGGTCTCGTCGTCGCGAATGAAGAGCGCTTCGCCGGGAGGGTCGCGCACCGGATCGTTCCGCCACGGCGTGAGGCGGTTTTCGTGGCTGTTGCTCGGACCATGTGAAGCCGAGACCAAGCTCCGAGGCGACGAATCCAAATGTCGGCTGCGCGACCACGTTCGACCACGGAGCGGGAGGGAGCGCGCGTCGGCGCTGCTCGACGTGGACGACATACTCCCGGCCCTCGTCGGCAAATCCGCCGAGCCCGTTGAACGCCTCGAGCCCTGTCGAGACCGCCGTGGGCGCAGGCCGTTCGGTCGCTCGCGTCTCTGGGGCGCGTGTCGCACGCGACGCCGGCCGTGTCGATTGACTGCACCACGGGTTGCGGGCGGACCAGTTGCTGTTCGAGGTTGCCCTGCGCGCCGTCCATCACGACGCGAGCCACCGCGGCCAGCAGCAGCTGGTCCTCCGGCGGGATCAGATCGATCCGCCGCAGAAACACGCCGCCGGGACGATCCGCCAACGCGCGCTCGGGGCTGCTGTCGAGCATCTGCTGCAGCGCGTTCTGCAGGTCCTGCCGATAGCTGACGCCTTGTTCGTTCAACACGACGAGATCGAACGTGAATCCCTTCACGCGCAGGTACTCGTGCGCGCGAAGCAGCTCGTGGAACAGCCCGAGATCCGCGTCGCCCGGGAAGCGGGCGAGCGCGATGGGCAGGTCGCCGGAGATGCCGTATTTCCAGAGCGCCGATTGGCCGCGCCGGTTGCGCTGAATCGCTTCGGCCGACCGGAGCCGCGGGTCGTCGTAGATCATCCGACTGCCCAGCCGCTGGAAACGGATGGTGTCGTCGATCGTCAGGCCGAAGTGGCGCATCTCGATCTGGCCGTGGGTACCGGCGAGCGCCAGCGCCCGCGCGACGGCGCGCCGGTCGTGGTACTTCTCGATCAGCCGCATCGCGGCGCCTTCATCGTCCGCGTATCCCGTCGTGAACGTGACGCGCGCCGTCCCTCCCGGCGGCAGACGAATCGTCTGCCGCAGGCTCACGATCGGATCGAGCACCGGTCCGGTGGTGTTCGACAGCTTGTCGGAGACGAACAGCGCGTCGGGCCGCACGAGCGACCCGCCGCGACCGATGAACCGCGCGCGATCGGTTTCGTACTGAATCGGAGCGCCGACGCGGCCACGACCGGTCAGCACGTGAACGAGGTACGCACGGTCAGCACCGGAGCGTGGCCGACGCGCGCAGAGCAGCGCGTCGCGATCCGCGATGGCCCGCGTCTCGACGAAGAGATTCGAAAACGCGGGATGCGCCAGGTCGGCGTCGCCTGGGGCCAGCACGACTTCGGCGTAGCTCGTCAGCTCGATATTGCGCGAGTGCAGGCTGTGATTGGTGATCGACACGCGCCGCAGCTCCGCGTCGTCTTCCGGCGACACGACGATCTCCGTTCGCGTCTCGACCTCGCCGTCGACGCGTCTGAACATGGCGCGATCGACCGCGAAGATCACCTCGTACTCGTCCGCCTCGCGTCCGGTCGGATGATGCGTCGTGGACCAGACGAGCTTCTTGTCGATGTCGCGCACGTAGCAGAAGCTGCCCCAGTCGTCGCTCGTGATGTCCGGGCGCCATCGCGTCAGCGCGAGATGCTGCCGGCGGCTGTACCCGCCGCCCGCGTTGGTGACCATCAGGCAATACGAGCCGTTCGACAGCAGATGCGCGCGCGGGCTGAGCGTGTTCGGTGTCACGTACCGGCGGACCGCCGGCATCGATCCGCGCCGTGAGGACGGAACGTGATCCGCGGTTTCGATCGGCGGGTTCTTGAGCGGCACGAGCTGCGGGATTCGCTCCTGCAGCAGCAGCTCGGCGGCCTGAATGCGCGGATCGGCGTGAAAGCGGTCCTGCATGGGCAGCCCGTTCAGCAGGTTGTCGAGCGCGATCAGGCTCATGCCCTGGTGGTGCGCCATGTAGGTCGGCAGCGCCACGCCGCCGACCGCGTTCTCCGGCAGCCGCTCGGGCGTGTAGTCGATGGCCTCGTAGTATCCGTAGCGCCCGGCGAGTCCTTCCGCGCGCAGCCGCTCCAGATTGCGAACGACGTCGGCCGGCGCGAGCGGCGCAGCGAGGACGGTGGCGTACGGCGCGACGACGAGATCCTCGGCCAGTCCCCGCTTCAGGCCGAGCCCGGGCACGCCGAACGCACGGTATTGATAGTTCCCGTCGAGGTCCTGCAGGTTGTAGGCGGACTCCGAGATGCCCCACGGCACGCTCCGCTGATCGCCGTAGTGGATCTGACGCTCGACCACGGCTTCGTACGTCTCGTCGAGCAGTGTACCCGGATAGTTGCGCATCACGAGCAGCGGCATGAGGTACTCGAACATCGACGCGCTCCAGGACAGCAGGGCACGCGACGTTCCGCTCGGCGTCAGCGAGCGACCGAGCTTGAACCAGTGCTCGTGGGAGATCTTGTGCGTGGCGATGGCCACGAAGCTCGCGAGGCGCGCCTCCGACGCCAGCATGTCGTAGTACGAGCTGTCGAGCCGTCCGTCGGCCACGCTGTAGCCGATCGAGAAGAGCTGCCGGTCAGCGTCGAAGAGAAACCCGAACTCGACTTCTTCGAGGAGATCGTCGGCGAGCTCCGCCAGCCGCTCCGCGCGCTCGATCGCTTCTTCCGCCGCACCTCGCGCGCGCTCGATTGCTCCGCGCACCTCGTGACTGGGCATTCCTGGCGACGAGCCGCTCAATGCCGCGTTCGCCCACCGCACGCAGTCGGCAAGGCTCGGAACGAAGGCGGGCAGTCGTGCCGCGCGCTCGGCGTCGAGGGCGGCCGTCCACCCGGTCAGGCTCTCCAGCTCCATCTGCCGATCGGAGACCGCCTTGCCGGCCCGCTCGAGCCAATACGCGGCATCGCCGGGTCCTGGCGTCGCGTCGGCCGGCAACGATTCCTCGATTTCGTGCAGCGTCACGCCGAGCGACTCGAGCCGGTCGCTGAGACGTGTCAGCAGGGCCCGCCAGGCGGGAAGCGTCATCGGCCGGCTCGCGAGATCGATGCGAACCGCGTCGAGCTCCTTGCGCAGCCGGCTGCGATAGGCGCTTCGGCCCACCCCCTCGAGCTCACTCTCGAACAACCTCAACGCATCGCCGATGCCCTCCAGCGTCGAGCTGCTCACGATCGGAGTTGATTCCACGATCTGCGCGAGTCCCGATCGAAGCGTCAGGAGATACCCGGCAAGGTTGCCGCTGTCGACGGTGGAGATGTACGCCGGCGGCAGCGGCGCGAGCGTCGTCGTGTCGTACCAGTTGAAAAAATGGCCTCGATACCGGGACATCCGCAACAGCGAATCGAACGTGGGTTCGAGACGATCGAGCAGATCGGTGACGCCCAGATAGCCGAAGTCGAATGCCGCGACCGTGGATAGGAGTTGCAGACCGATGTTCGTCGGGAGACGTCCGGTGCGCGACCGCCTCCTTGCGGTTCAGCTGATAGTTGTCGGGCACGAGCCAGTTGTCCACCGGCCCGATCAGCTCTTCGAAGAAACGCCACGTCTGTCGCGCCAGCACGCGCAGCGTCGCACGCTCCGCCTGCGTCGCGGGCGCGCGGCGGTGCGTCAACGGCCGTCCTGAGTTGTACGCGACGATGGGCGAGATGAACCAGAGGATCAGGACGGGGCTGGCCAGGAGGAGCGAGCCAGGCGCGACCATGGACACCAGCACGCCGATGGCCACGGCAAGAGCCGGCGCCTGCCACATCTTTCGCAAAACGGTGGGGAACGAGGCATCCGTGGTCGCGGCGCGATCGGCAGTGACCCATTCCAGCAGGCCGCGACGCGTGATCGTGACGCGCACGAGCACGCGGCCGATCGCGTCGAGCATCACGACGCTCTGATGCGCCAGCATGATGATCGAGAACGCGGCCTGACGCACGCTCGTGACGATGGTGTCCGTCTCGGCGCGGAGATGTTCGCGCAGCGGCACGCCAGCGGCGCGACTGCCGATGGAGCGGCCGACCTGGATGTAGGCCGGAAAGGCGAGCACCAGCAGCGCCATCGTTGTCCAGAACGCCGGCACTCCCGGCAGGCACGTCCATCCCGCGACGAGCAGCGCGACAATCGCCGGCGGCATCAGGCTGCGGCGGAGGTTGTCGAGAATCTTCCATCGCGCAATGATCGGCAGCGTATTCGGGACGGTGCGGCCGTTCTCATCGGGCACGGTACGCCATAGCCATCGGGCGATCTGCCAGTCGCCGCGCACCCATCGGTGCAGCCTCGCCGCGAATGTGAGGTAGTGCGACGGATAGTCGTCGACGAGGTGGACGTCGGTGCAGAGCGCCGCTCGCGCGTACGAGCCTTCGAAGAGATCGTGGCTGAGGAGCGCATTCTCCGGTACGCGACCGGCGAGCGCGGCTTCGAACGCATCGACGTCGTAGATGCCTTTCCCGACGTAACTGC
Source organism: uncultured Acidobacteriota bacterium (assembly GCA_963786615.1). Taxonomy (GTDB): domain Bacteria; phylum Acidobacteriota; class Vicinamibacteria; order Vicinamibacterales; family 2-12-FULL-66-21; genus CAWAZT01. Next base: position 28,074 of record CAWAZT010000015.1, on the reverse strand, counting down.
CCTCGTGGAAGAGATCCTGATAGACGTCGGACACCGCCGTGGTGTACGGATCGATGCCCACATGGCCGGAGAAGACCTTCGAGAAGACCGTCCGGTTCGCACTGACCACGCTGACGGCGACACGCGGTTGCAGCACGCCGTAGCCTTCGGTAACGCGCTGCAGGGTGCCATCGAAGCGCGGCCTGTTCAGCGGATGCGATAGCGCCCCGACCAGTCGGCGGGCGGTTTCCATCGGCAGCTGCGTATCGGAGTCCAGCGTGATGACGTAGCGGACCGTCGGGAGAATCGAGAGATCACCCTGGCGGATCGTGAAGCTCGTGTCGGTCGCGCCGCGCAGCAGTCGGTTGAACTCCGTCAGCTTTCCCCGCTTGCGCTCCCATCCCATCCAGCGATTCTCGGCCTCGTTCCATCGCCGCTCTCGATGGAACAGGAAGAATCGGTCGGCGCCGTGCAGGTCGTTCAGCCGGTCGATGCCGCTTCGTGCGGCGTTGACGATCGGCTCATCCGTCGAGGTGGTGGCCGTGTCGGCATCGCTGAAATCGGTCAGCAGCGCGAAATGGACGTGCGCATCCCGGTTCGCAAAGAAGCGAACCTCGAGCTCGTCGAGCAGCGACAGCAGACGCCCTTCCGAGTCGACGATCGCCGGGACGACCACCATCGTGCGATCGCCGGCCGGAATGCCGTTGCGCATGTCGAGCTTGGGAAGCTGCCGCGGACGTACCTGCGCCGTGACGATCAGGTTCAGCAGGCTGATGGCGAGCTCGCTGACAGGCAGCAGCGAGACGATCAGGGCCAGCCAGAGCCCGACCCTCGTGGCGCCACTTCGGCTCCCGTACGACAGCACGCTCGCGACCGCGACGGCGATCATGAACGCGATCGTGCCCAGGTAGCCCAGAACCGGCTGCCGGAACATGAACCGGCTCACGCGATCGCGGATCGTCAGGCGATAACCGACATGCTGCTCCAGGATCAGGCGTCCTCGCGAGATCAGGAAGTAGCCGACGTGATGCCGGCGGTCGTGCGTCGGCGCGGTGCGTACGGCTTCCTCGGCGAGTGTGACCGCACGCCGCGCGACGTCCAGCTCCGGCTGCCTGGAGTTCTTGGCGAGCTCCTCGACAGAATGCCGATACCGGTCGCGCGTCGGAAAGTCCATCCGGCCGTACGCCCCCGCAGGATCGTTGCGCAGGATTTGTTCGACCAGGCTGACGCGCTCGAAAAACAGCGGCCAGTCTGTCGACGACAGCAGCCGCATGCTGCTGATGATGTTGCCGATCCCGACCTGGTTGGTCGCCTCGCGATTGTGCTCGTGCCGGATCATCTCGTCCGGCGAATCCCCCTGGGCCTCGAGCGCCCGATGCAGCGCTTCCCACGCGGGCGCGGCGGTCGCAGGCTGATCGCGGAGCCACTGCAGGAGCTCGACGACGAACGGCGCCAGGAGGCGCCCGGTCTGGCGGCTGGCCTCGCGAAGCGCACGACCGATCACCTTCCCCGGTTCGGTCGTCGGATCCGCGAGGACCTGACCCCACCGGCGCGCAGACTCGCGGCTGCGGTGCGCTTTGACGACGTCGCTTCGCGAGGATGCGGAGTTCCTCCACCAGCGCGAGCCGCAACATGATGGGGATCGCCCAGATTTCGCCGATCGAGAGCGCCGCGCCGCGCTGATACGCGACGACGAAGCTGATCAGCGTCTGGAGATCGAACCGGCCGGCCGTGTGCACGACCAGCTCTCGCGCCAACACGTAGACACGCGGATAGCCTTCGAACGGCCCGTCCGCAAGCTTCCGCAGCTCGAGATAGTAGCGGCGCGGCAGATCCTGGCGAATCGCGCGAATCTGATCCTGAACGACGTGAAAGTTGTCGCGAAGCCAGTCCTCGGAGCCGACAGGCCGGATGTCGCCCCGGTTCGCGGCACTGAGCGTGTGATACGCGTCCTCGAGGACCTCGGCGCTCTTGTCGAGGCGTGGCGCAAGCGGGCGCCCGCGTGCCGGGTCCGGCGCCATGCGTTGGGTCGCCGCGAGGCGCTCCGCATGAGCTTCCAGTTGCTCCTGACTGAACAGTTCTGGCGCCGTCCGTACCTCCTCAGGAGGTTCGGCGGCAAAGATGGGAACCCTCAAAGTTACAGGCATCGGAGGGGAGCGTCAGCGAAGGGCCCGGCGGGGAACATCAACTCACGATTATAGAGAAGAGTGCGCGCGCCGTATCGTTGACACGCGATAAGCTTTCTGCGCATGACTCGGCGATCGATGCTCGCGCGGCTCGATGAGCAGCGGGGAGTATGGGACGTCATCGTGATCGGCGGCGGCGCAACGGGCGCGGGCGTTGCGGTCGACGCCGCGTCACGCGGATACCGGGTGCTGCTGCTCGAGCGCAGCGACTTCGGCAAGGGCACATCGAGCCGCAGCACCAAGCTCGTCCACGGAGGCGTGCGCTATCTCGAACAAGGCAACATCTCGCTGGTCATGGAAGCGCTCGAAGAGCGCGGGATTCTGCGGCAGAACGCGCCACATCTCGTCAGCAACCTGCCGTTCATCGTCCCGAACTACGACTGGTGGGAGATGCCCTTCTATGGCCTCGGATTGAAGCTCTACAACCTGCTGGCGGGGAAGTACGGCTTCGGTGAGTCCTCGATCCTGTCCCGCGACGAAACGCTCCGGCGGCTGCCCACGATTCGAACCGACGGCCTTCGCGGCGGCGTGGTCTATTACGACGGCCAGTTCGACGACTCGCGCCTCCTCATCAACCTGCTGCAGACGGCCGCTGCGCACGGCGCGACGCTCTTGAACTACGTCGAGGTCACCGGACTGACGAAGGCCAGCGACGGCACGGTCGACGGGGTGGTCGCGCGTGATGCTGAAGCCGGCGTCGAGCTCGTCGCACGCGCGCGAGTCGTCGTGAACGCGTGCGGGCCGTTTGCCGACGGTGTCCGCCGGCTGGCGGATCCGACGGTCGATGCGGCTGATCGCCCCGAGCCAGGGCATTCACCTCGTGTTTGATCGTTCGTTCCTGCCAGGCGCAAGCGCGATCATGGTGCCCCACACGAAGGATGGGCGCGTGATGTTTGCCATACCCTGGCACGGCCACACGGTCGTCGGCACGACCGATACGCCGATCGCCGAGCCATCACTCGAACCTCACGCGACCGAGAGCGAGATTGGTTTCATCCTCGAAACGGCGTCGCTGTACCTCCACAAGCCGCCCACGCGCGACGATGCGCTGAGCGTCTTCGCCGGGATCCGCCCGTTGGTCCGCAGCGGCAGCGGCCGGATCACGTCCGCGCTCTCGCGCGATCACACCGTTCACATCGATCCGAGCGGGCTGCTCACCACGACGGGCGGCAAGTGGACCACGTATCGCCACATGGCCGAGGACACGGTCGATCGCGCTGCGGAGTTGTCGGGCCTCGCCGCGAAGCCATGCGTGACGAAGACCCTGCGAATCCACGGCTTTCGCGAGGGTAGCGAAGCGGGGCCGTTGGCGGTCTACGGAAGCGACGCGACGTCGATTCGCGAACTGGCGCGTCACGATCCGTCTCTCGCGAGACCTCTGGATCCTTCGCTGCCGTATACGGGCGCCCAGGTCGTGTGGGCCGCGCGCGAAGAGATGGCGCGCACGCTCGAGGACGTGCTGGCGCGTCGAACGCGGGCGCTATTCCTGAACGCGCGGGCCGCCTTGCGCATGGCGCCGGTGGCGGCCGGCCTGCTCGCACGCGAGCTCGGACGCGATGCCGCGTGGGAGCGCGCACAGATCGCGCAGTTTGATACGCTCGCCCGCGGGTATATCGTGTGGTAGCTCGCGAGTGATGGAGGGCACATGGCGTTGACGGTCACGAAGGATCTGATGCTGCCTGCCACGGTCACCGGCTCCTGGCCGCGACCGCGGTGGTTCGACACCAGCATGTGGGCACGCCCGCTCGACACGTGCATGATGGACGTGCGCTTCCGCGAGAAGTTTCAGGACGCCCTCGCCGTCGTGCTCAGCGACGAGGAACGCGCCGGGCTCGACATCCTCACACACGGGGATTTTCACTGCGACGAGGACTTCGCCGGCCGCAGCTGGCATCACTATCCGCTTCAGCGCTGGAGCGGATTCGAGGGCGACTACCTCCAGTCGGAGGAGACGCGCAGCCCGTGGCTGCGCTATCCGGCAGGCACGCTCCTCAACGAGATCTACACCGCGTGGCGATGGCCTCACGTCACCGGCAAGATCGAACATCGTCCCCTCGACTACGCGAAGATCTGGCGCATTGCGCAGAGTAAGGCGCGAAAGCCGGTGCGTTTCGGCACGTGCTGTTCGCAGGTGATGGGCCTCTTCCTCGACATCCACACCAGCAAGTACAAGGACAACCGCGAGGTCCTCTGGGACATGGCGGTCGCGATGAACACGGAGCTGCTGGCGCTGCGCGACGCCGGCTGCCGATGCATCCAGATCGAGGAGCCGACCCTGCATTTCATGGCGAACACCTTCGGCGCCGACCATGAGAACGTGAAGTTCATGGTCGAGTGCTACAACAGGGAAGTCCGCGACCTCGACGACGTGGAGATCTGGATTCACACGTGCTGGGGCAACCCGAACATGCAGCGCGTGATGGACGACACGAGCTACCGCGCGTCGTTCGAGCTGTATCTCCACGAGATGCGTGGCGATGTCTGGACCATCGAGACGCGCGATCGCGACTTCCGGGACATCGAGCTCTTCGAGCCGCTCAAAGGAAAGCTGCCGAAGAAGATCTGCATCGGCGCCGTCAGCCACAGGAATCTCCAGGCCGATCGGGCGGACGACGTCGCTGACGCCATTCGGCACGCGATGAAATTCATCGCGCCGGACCAACTGATCGTATCGAGTGATTGCGGCTTCGGCCGCCAGGGATGTAATCGGGAGATCGCGTTCTACAAGGCCAGCGCCATCGCCCAGGGCTGCAACATCGTTCGCCAGGAGCTCGGCGGCGAGCCCGCCTATATTCCAGGGGCAGATCCGGCGCTGCAGACTCGATATCGTGCCCAGAACCGCACAACGTCCAGCCGCACGTCGCTGAGCCCATGTGCGCGCGCATACGCCGGCGCCAACCCGCCGTTCGTCCCAGACGTATGGCGTTCCGGCGCCTGCATGCTAGGCTCTTCGGCTGATGCGCATTCTGTTCGCCCCCCGCCCGGTCATCGGCCTGGCGTGTCTCGTGGTTCTCGCCCTGACCACGATCCCGATCCTGGCGTTACAGGAAACGGCGAAGCCTGCCGGCGGCGAGACGACGGCAACTGTCGCGAAGATCGAAAGCCCCTCGCGCGCGGTCTACCGATACCGCGTGGCGATTGCAAGCCTGCTGGAATTGAAACCGGGGATGACGGCGGCCGACATTGGCGCCGGATCGGGCTTTGTCGCCCGATTGCTGGTACCGCAGGTCACGCCAGGCGGGAAGGTGATCGCGACTGAGCGCGACCCAGCGCTCGTGTCCTACATGGACGAACGTGCGCGCACCGAAGGCCTTCAGAACTTCTCCTCGCGCCTCATGCCCGCTGACGGCTCCGGCCTGGAGGCTGCATCGGTCGACGCCATGGTGCTCGTCGAGACACTCAGCCGCGAGCAACATGCAGGGGAGCTGTTGAAGGCATTGTCATCAGCGCTCAAGCCCGGCGGCCTGATCGTGATCGTGGATTCGCCGCGAGAAGGGCAGGGCTCGTCGCAAACCGGCCTCGACGCCGACGACGTGGTGGCGCTCGCGACGGCGGCCGGCGTCAAGCGTCTCGACGAGATCGGGATCGTGCCGGGAGACTACGCCATTCGTTTTCGGAAGCCATGAGCTGATGATGAAGAGATACCTGCCTTCGGTTGCGTTCGTTTCGTTGTCGAGCCTTGCCGTCACGGTCGCGGCCGGCACGCCAAAGCCGGAGGAGACCTGGCCTGGTTTCCGCGGACACGAGATGAGCGGCGTGGCCGCGACGGCGCGTATCCCCGATCGATGGTCGGCGACCGAGCACGTCAAGTGGGCGGTCCCGATCGCCGGGCACGGCTGGTCGTCCCCGATCGTGTGGGGCGATACGGTCTTCGTGACGTCCGCTGTCAGCAGCCGCCCGTTCAAACAGCCGACGCCGGGTCTGTATGGCAACGAGTACATCGCGGAGCTGCAGGCGCAGGGGTTGTCCGACGAGGAGATCATGCGCCGCGCACAGGCGCGCGATAACGAGCTCCCGTCGGAAGCGTCCGACGTGCGGTACATGGTGTACGCACTCGATGCCGCGTCCGGCAAAATCAAGTGGGAGCGTGAAGCCGTCCGCACGACACCCTTTGGCGGCCGTCACCGCAAGAACACGTACGCGTCCGAGACGCCCTTCACCGACGGCCAGCGGCTCTACGCGTCGTTCGGCCAGAATGTCGGCATCTTCTGCTATTCGCTCGACGGCACGCTGCTCTGGAAGTCCCAATGGAAACCGCGTCCCATTTACCTCGACTTCGGCACGGCCTCGTCACCGGTCGTGTTCCAGGACCGCGTGTATCTGCTGCAGGACAATGAAGAGGAGTCGGCGATCGTTGCGCTGGACGCAGCGACCGGCAAGCCGGCGTGGCGGACGCCGCGTGCCGCGACCGGCTTCCCGAAGTCGTCCTGGATGACGCCGTTCATCTGGAAGAACGCTCTTCGCACGGAGATCATCACGACGGGGCACGGTTTCGTAATCTCCTACGACCTGAACGGTCGCGAGCTCTGGCGCGTCGGAGGCATGTCGATGCCGACGCCGTCACCCCTGGCCGCCGACGGCCTGCTCTATGTCGGCACCGGCGCGCAGGGTGACGCGAACCGTCCGTTCCTCGCGATCAAGCCCGGTGCGAGCGGCGACATCTCGCTTCAGCCCGGCTCGCGCAGCAACGAGTTCATCGCGTGGTCCAGCCCGCGCGTCTCTGGCTACACGCCGTCGGCGCTCGTGCACGACGGGCGCGCGTACCTCGTGCACGACACCGGGATCCTGACCGTCCTGAACTCGAAAACCGGCGAGCAGATCTACAAGGCACGTGTCGGCGGGGGCGGCAACACGTTCTCGGCATCGCCGGTCGCGGCCGGCGGCCACATCCTGCTGCTCACGGAAGAAGGGTTGACGTTCGTGCTGGACGCCGGCGGCGAGTACAAGGAAGTCGCGCGAAACGATCTGTCCGAGATGTCGCTGGCTTCTCCGGCCGTCGCCGGTGACGCGCTCTACATCCGCACGGAATCGAAGCTGTACAAGATCGCCGACTGACGCCGTTCGTCAGGCCGACGGATCGGCTGCCCGCATAGCGAGCCGGCCGGCGAGTTGGTGCAGGAACAGGCCGACATCGGTCACCAGCCCGATCGTCTGCGACGATCCGCGATCCGCCAGCTTCGTCACCACGGCGGGGTTGATATCCACGCAAATCACCGGCACCCAGGCTGGCAACATGTTGCCGACGCCGATGCCGTGCAGCATCGTGGACAGCACAATCACCATCCCGATGCCCTCGAGCGCGGCCGCATAGCGGTTCTGCGCCTCGATGATGTCGGTCACGGTATCGGCAATCGGACCATCGTCGCGGATGCTGCCGGCGAGGACGTAGTCGACTCCCGCGCGCACGCACTCGACCATGACGCCGCTCGTCAGTACCCCGTTCTGGACGGCTGGACGGATACCGCCAGCGCGGTTGATCGCGTTGATCGCGCGCATGTGGTGCTGGTGCCCGCCGTAAACCGCGGTGCCCGCTTCGAGATCGACGCCCAGCGACGTGCCGAACAGCGCGGCCTCGACATCGTGGACGGCAAGCGCGTTCCCGGCGAGGAGCACGTCGACGAATCCCGCGCGGATGAGTGCGGTGAAGTACGGCGCGCCGCCGGTGTGGACGACGACGGGCCCCGCCACGAACGCGATGCGCTGACCACGCGCTTTGGTCGCCTCCATCATGCGCGCGATGCGTTCGACGCTCGCCTCGACGCGCCGCTCGGAGGAGACCTCGTTGGCCATGAACGCGAAGTCCGATCGCTCGCGGTCGCGAAACTCCGGCGTCACGCGCAGGCCGCCGAGGCCGCAGACGATGCGGTCGCCTGCGCGGACGTCGCGCAGCTTGCGGCACGCGGCGGAATGGCCGGCGACGACGATCGCGGCGTCCATGCGCTGACGATCGACGTCGAGCCATGCGCCACCAACTCGCACCTGGGTCCGCTGGTTCGTGGTGGAGTAGAAGTCCTCAGGGACGGTGCCGTCGGCGTCCGACACGCGAAGACGGGCGTCTTGTTCCTCCGCGACGTGGCAACCGAGCGGGATGAGCGTTTCGACGAGGCGGTCGAGTGACGCGCGGCTGTCGGTCGAGACCTTCAGCGTCAGCCGCGAGAAGTCGTCGTTCGTTTTCCCGATGTCGAAGTGCTGCACCTCGAAGGCGCCCCCGCGCTCGATGACCGCGTCGAAGATCGCGTTCAGGAGCTGCGAGTCGATCAGGTGACCTTCTGCCTTGACGATGGCGGCGTGGTTGCGAACCTGGGTCATGGGCCACTGGAATTATAGCCACAGACGACACAGCCACAGACGACACAGACCCTTTGGTCTTGTGTGTCTGTGCTCTGTTGGCTGCTATCTGTGTGTTCTGCGGCTGTATCGGCGTGGTCTCTGTGGCCAATCTGTTCGTGGTGTCGGTGTGGCTCTACTTCGAATACCTGTTCAGCACCCGGAACCAGGTGTCCCGCTCGGGTCTCGTGGATCCACCCGTCCCAACGACCGTGTTGGCGAGGACAATGTCGCGATTGTGCAGCGGCCGGCCGTAGTAGCGCTGGTTGGCGTCCTCGTCCTCGTGAATCGAGGAGCCCTCGAGCGACACGCCCGCGAACAGACCTCGCGCGCGTGAGTAGCTGAGGATTTCCGCCGTCAACTGAATGTCGGTGGACGCCTCGGTGCCGCGACCCACGGGTCCCGCCGCGACCGACGCATCACCGCCGATCTTGAACTCGTTTTTCAGCAGCTTCTCGACGCCGTCCCTGTTCAGGACCACCAGGACCAGATCGATTTGTTCGGCGCCGATCTGTGCGCCGAAACTGCCGCCCGTGATCGAGAGAAACCCGGGGTCTGACCATTTGCCGCGATCACGGTGACGGACGCTGATAATGCCTCTGCCGTGATGGGCCCCGACACCGAGCCCGCCCTTCAGCGTGCCCGGAAAGACCACCACTGCCTCGGCCTTCTTCAGCACCGGCGCCGGGATCGCTTTGTCGGGGGCGTCTCATGATCTCCTCGAGCACCGTGGCGGACTTGCGGACACGCTCCGCCTCGTCGGTTTGGGCGAGCACGAGCTGGCTGCCCGCCACAGCCAAACATGCGATGCTCAGTCCGACAATTCGTCTGCTCATGACTCGTGCCTCCAGAAGTACTTTACGCGGTTGCTGGAGCAAAAAGCAGTCCGGCGCACGCGACTCAACAAAGCGAGACTCAGCGAAATCCCAGCCGTCGAGCCGGCACCTGCCTCTCGACCCTCGACCCTCGATTACTTCATGTAGATCCTGTCCAGGAACAAATACCGATCGCGATGCGTGTCGGGGTCGACGCGAGGCGTCACGTCAATCCGCATCACGTGCACCTCGCTGGGCGTCGAAGCCGGCCACTGCAGCAACCCGGAACTGTTCGGGTCGCCGGTTTTCACGAAGTTCGCGAAGTAGGCCTGGAAGGTGTCCGACACCTTGTAGTCGTCCGGCGTCCAGGCGTAGACCGTGTTCGTGCCCAGGTTGCCCATCGCGTACTCGATCTCGGCGGAGTGCACGGCGCCGCGCGCGGGCGGAGCGGGAGCGGCCCCACTGTTTCTGATCACGCCGCCCGCGAGCCCTGCCGTCGCATTGCCCATCGACGCGTTCATCGCCGGACGCGGACGCGCATACAGATAGCGATAGACCTGGCTCTTGCCGGTTCTGGTGTGCAGGTCGAACCATTTCCAGGTGCTGTACGCGATGAAGCGATCGCTGGCGAGGTCCGTTGCAGACTGCATCACCTCGTCGTTCGTTGACGCGGCGTAGAGCCTCGCCGCTTCTTCGGCCTGTTCACCGTAGAGCGAGCCGAGCGCCTTCTTGAAGTTCTCCGGCGTGGGCTCGTTGGGACCGAGCACGGATCGATAGTTGTTCTCCTCCGTGTTCCACCCGACCAGCAGCGGCACGTGCGCCTGCTCGCCCGCGGCGAAGATCTCGACGACCGATTTCGGCAGGTAGTAGCCGTCGATGGTCGCGTTGAACCGCGGGAGGTTGGGCTTGGCGGTGGCTTCAAGCAGCTGCTCGGCCGGCATCGCGCGGAGCGCCGCGAGGGAATCCGCGCCCACTCCCGTCGCGAACGTGACGCCCGCCCGCTCTCCCTCGGCGAGCGGTACCGGCGCCAGCGTCGGCTTGATCAACGCGCCGCTCTCGCCGATGGCGCCGGCAATCAGATCTCTGGACAGCGGGGATGCCATCAACGCGCTCACCGACGTCGAGCCGGCGGATTCGCCGGCGATGGTCACCCTCTTCGGATCGCCGCCGAACGCCGCGATGTTCTGCTGCACCCACCGCAGCGCGGCGGCTTGATCCAGCAATCCCTGATTGCCGGACGCGTGCTGCGCGGACTCCTTCGTCAGCTCGGGGTGCGCAAAGAACCCGAACACGCCGAGCCGGTAGTTGACGGTCAGCGCCACGATGCCCTTCGCCGCCATCGCTGCACCCGCGTATCGCGGCTCGGAGCCATCGCCCGCCATGTAGCCGCCACCGTAGTAATAGACGAGCACCGGCAGCCGCTCGCTCGACGACTTCGCGGGCGTCCACACGTTCAGGTACAGGCAATCCTCGCTCATGCCGTTCGAGCGGAAATTCATGTCGCCAAAAATCGCGCGCTGCATGCAGCGCGGGCCGAACTGCGTTGCCTGGCGCACGCCCGTCCAGTTCTGGACCGGCTGCGGCGGCTTCCAGCGCAGATCGCCGACGGGCGGTGCCGCGAACGGAATGCCCTTGAACGCGCGCACACCGTTCTCCTCGGCGCCCTCGACGACGCCAGTGGCCGTCTTGACCTGATCGGCGGCGCGCACCCCCGCGCTCGACGCGGCCAGGAGCGTCAGGGCGATCACACCGGCACGATAACGACACATCATTGCGAGCTCCATCAGGAATCGGTAATTGGGCGATTTGGTAATTGGGTAATTTGGTGATTTGGTGATCTGGTGATTTGGTGATTTAGTGATCCGGCCGGTTGGCAGACGACGAATTACCACATTACGAAATTACGAGATTACCAAATTACCAAATTCCCACCATGAAGATTGAGCACACCGCGTATCAAGTGGCCGACCCGGTGGCCGTGGCCCGGTGGTACGTCGAGCATCTGGGTATGACCGTGAAGCGATCGCAGGCGGAGCCGCCGTTCATGCACTTTCTCGCTGACGAGGGCGATGCGGTGATGTTGGAGTTCTACCACAATCCCGACGTCGACGTGCCCGACTATCACGCGCTGCATCCTATGGTCTTTCACCTCGCCTTCCGGACCGACGACGTGGCGAAGACGCGTGCGCGCCTGCTGGCCGCGGGCGCAACCGCAGAGAGCGACATCACCGTCGCGCCCTCCGGCGACGAGTTGACGATGCTGCGGGATCCGTGGGGATTGCCCCTGCAGGTCCTCAAGCGCCGCGTGCCGATGATTTGACGATTCCCTCGACGTCGAGCAGCAGCTTGCCGGCCGTCCTGCGGCTCTCGAGATCGCGGTGGGCTTCCGCCGCGTCCGCGAGCGGATAGGTCCTGTCGATCCGCAAGGTCAGCGTTCCGGACTCCACGGCGCCCAGCACGTCGCCGGCGCGCCACAGGAGCTCGTCACGCGTGGCGACGTAGTGCGCGAGGCTCGGACGCGTCAGATAGAGGGAGCCTTTCCCGACGAGCACCGAGCGGATCGACCGGGGGCACCGACCCGCTGGACTGGCCGAAGAGCGCGAGCAGTCCGCGCGGGCGCAGGCGTCGACAGACTCTTGTCGAACGTCGTCTTGCCCACGGAGTCGTAGACCACGTCAACGCCGCCGCCGTTCGTGAGCCGCCTGGCCTCTTCTTCGAAGTCCTGCTCCGTATAGCGGATGACCTCGTCGACCCCGGCGTCGCGCGCGATGCGCGCTTTCTCCTCCGTCGAGACGGTGCCGAAGACGCGCGCGCCGCGCATCTTGGCCATCTGGACGATCAGCCGGCCGGTGCCGCCGGCCGCCGCGTGCACGAGGACCGTCTCGCCGCCTTTCAGCGGGTACGTGGAATGGGTCAGGTAGTGGGCCGTCATGCCCTGGAGCATGACGGCAGCGGCTGACGTGAAGTCGACGCCGTCGGGAATCTTCACGAGCTGGGTTGCCGGCACCAGCGCGTATTCCGCGTAGGAGCCACGCACCATCGCGTACGCGACGCGGTCACCGGGTCTGACATCGGTAACGCCGGGACCAACCGCCTCGACCGTCCCCGGCCGCCTCGGATCCGAGCCTGATCGGCGGGTCGGCCTTGTACAAGCCGGTCCGAAAGTAGACGTCGATGAAGTTGACGCCGCTGACCGCGATCCGGACGAGCGCCTGGCCCGCGCCCGGGGTGGGCGTGGGCACGTCGACCAACCGCATCTGTTCCGGCCCGCCTGGATGCTCGACCTCAATGCTCTTCATGCGAAACAGATTTTACGCGTGCGTAGCCCGATCGCAACGGCGCGCCGCTAGGGTGGTGACGGGAGATTTCGACCATGCTCCACCACAAGGTTGACGACTGGCTGCCGATCATCCGCGCCGAGTATCTGGAATTCCCGGGCATGCAGCTCACGCGCGCGCAAGTGCAGCGCCTCTGGAACCTCGACGAGGCGACCTGTTCGGCGGTGATCGAAGCGCTGGAAACGGAGCGGTTTCTCCGGCGCAACGACAAGGACAACTACGTGCGGGTAAACGGCTGACCCACGTTACGCGGTCGATACGCGAACGCCGCGTCACGGTCACACGCGCACGGTATGGTGTGACCCTCGGTCCCCGCACCACGACCCGCCCCCGATTGTCGGCCGTCCCAGCGGCGACGCGTTCCGGACACGTTGTCCCGAGGACTGGGCATGCCATTTCGCATCAGTGCGATTGTCTGCGCCTACAACGAAGAGAAGACGCTGCCTGCCGCCCTTCATTCGCTGTTCGCGCAAACACGGCCGCCGGACGAAGTGATCGTCGTCAACAACGCAAGCACCGACCAGACCCGCACCGTCGCGATGCGCATTCCTGGCGTGCTGGTGGTGGACGAACCTGAAAAGGGACTGGTGAAGGCGCGCGCTCGAGGTATGGCGGCCTCCACCGGTGACGTCCTCTTCTACATCGACGCCGATTGCCGTGCGCCGCTCCGGTTGGTGGCGCGCGTGGAACGGCGGCTCGAGCGATCGCCAACGGTGGTCGCGGTGACCGGACCGTACCGGTTCTACGACTGGGACTGGGTTGGCGTCGCAGGCGCGCGGGTGTACGACTACACGCTCGCGCCGCTCGCGCACGTGGGATTTCAACGGCTGCTGCGGATTGGGGCGCTTCTATACGGCGGTAACTTCGCCGTGCGTCGCCCAGCACTGAGCGCCATCGGAGGGTTCGACACCTCGATCGAGTTTCACGGGGAAGACACGAACCTCGGCCGGCGGCTCGCGGCGGTAGGCACGGTCGAGCTGAACTACGGGTGCTACGTCTACACGTCCGCCCGGCGCTACAAGGCGCTGGGCCGCGGTCGCATCTTCAGGGTGTACGTGCGGAACTTCTGGTCGGAGATCGTCCACCACCGCCCGAAGGACCTCGTGCACGACGATGTGAGGCTCTGACATGCCGGGATACGAGCCTTATTTGCTGTGCGACTTCCACACCCACACCACATGGAGCGACGGTCGCCTGAGCATCCGCGAGCTGGTCGATCTCTATGGGGAAACCGGCTGCTTCGACGTGATTGCCATCACGGATCACATCCTGCGCAAGCACGACGTGCTGGCGAAGGCCGCCCGCGTGGCAACCTTCGGCCGACGCCGGTACTCGGTGCTCAAGGAGTCGTTCACCGAGTATCTGGGAGAGATCGCCGAAGAAGCGCAGCGTGCGAAACGCCTGTACGGCATGTTGGTGCTGCCGGGTGCCGAGATCACCAAGAATCACGTCCGCGCGAAGAAGAACGCGCACATCGTCGCGCTCGGCATCCGCGACTACATCAGTGCGGACGAGACCACGGAGACGATCCTCCAGGAAATCCGGCGGCAGGGCGCGCTGAGCATCGCGTGCCATCCGCATCATCGCACCACGAGGCGGATCGAGATCAGCACCTGCTATCTCTGGGACCACCGCGACGATTTGATCGATATGGTCGACCTGTGGGAAGCCGCCAACCGCGACGACTTGTTTTCGGTGACGAGCCTGAAGCACTTTCCCTACATCGCGAACAGCGACTTCCACCGGCCCAAGCACCTCTACTCGTGGAAGACCCTGGTCCGGAGCCGGAAGGACTGGCCGTCCCTCAAGGTGGCGCTCCGCAACAACGTGAACCTCGCGATCACCCTCTACCGCGAGGAAACGTGGGTGGAGTCCAGGGCACGCGCCCGAGGCGAGGCCGTCAGCCCGGAGGCACTCGAGAATGGGTCGAGCCGTACCGGTGATCGAGTGCTGGGGTCGAGGTGACCGGCGGCCGCGCGTCGCGCCAGCCGCGCTTCAGCAGTCGTTCCCTCCACGCCTCGGCGAGCGCCAGCACCTGATCGGCCTGCTTGCACTGCTGCGCCAGCAGCGTGAATTCGTGAATGTGCACGCGGAGCTCCCAGCCGTCCTGCGACCAGAACAGGCCGCAGTGCGCCAGATGCTCGTCACGCTCGACGAGCCAGAGGGTTCCCGATACTGTCGGAGGGGTGGTTCATGAGGTCCTTCCGTTCGGGACGGATGGTACCGAACCGCTATGACCGTTCCGCGACCGGCGTGGATCGACGCTGCAAAAAGTATGTGTCGTACTATTTCGAGACCCGAGGTCCGGGGGGTGGGGTCAGATCTCGATTTTCTAATTTCGCCCGGCGAAACTAGAAAATCGAGATCTGACCCCGGAGGATCCGATGACCCGTGAGCAGCGTCAGCAGCTTGATGAGCAGGGATGGGTCGTGCTCGACTCGGGCATGGGAGCGCTGCGTGACCCCCTCCGCGAGCGGATCCTGGCGCTGTTTGCCGAAGAAGGGGACCGCGCCGGCTCGGAGTTCCGGACCGAAGAACGTGCCCGCCGTTTGGCCAACCTCGTGGACAAAGGCGCCATCTTCCGCCGCGCCATCGTCCTTCCCGCGGTGCTCGAGGGCGTGCGCCATGTTCTCGGACCGCGAATCAAATTGAGCAGCCTGAACGCGCGATCGGCGGATCCACACACCGACGTGGGGCAGCCGCTTCACGTGGACATGGGAGCGATCCCCGACGACTCTGGCTACTGGGTGTGCAACACGATCTGGATGCTCGATGATTTCACACCGGTCAACGGCCCGACGCGGATGGTACCGGGCTCCCATCGGTGGGGAACGCGCCCGCAGGACGTGCTGGATGATCCGCTGGCCCCCCACCCGGATGAGGTGCTGCTGACGGGCAAGGCCGGAAGCCTCGCGGTCATGAACGCCCATGTCTGGCATGGCGGCACCGCGAACAGGACCGGCGCGCCCCGTCTCGCGATGCATGCGTTCTACTGCCGCGGCGATAAGCCGCAACAGCAGTATCAGAAGGCGCTGCTGCGGCCGGAGGTTCAAGCCGCGCTCGATCTGGAGCTCCGCCAGATCCTGGCCCTGGACGATCCCGAGAACGATGCGCTCAGCGCCAGCGTGGACGTTCGAAGCGGATTCCTGAAATAGCCCTCAACCTCGTCAGTGGCTGGGCCTGGGTGTGGGGGTCAGATCTCGATTTTCTAATTCCGGCCGGCAGAATTAGAAAATCGAGATCTGACCCCCCGTCACTGACCCCCGGCGCGAACAGGCGGACGGAGCACTCGATACAGCCGGGTCTCGCTGCCATCCCACTCCGTCCGCTCGACAAAGCTCAGATCCTGGCGCTCATCGAGACGTTCGACCAGATCCTCGTAGTCGCCGGCGCGAAAGAACGCGCCGTGGACGATGACGAAGTCGACGTCGTGCGCGTGCAGATCCGCCATGCTCGAATCATCCGGGAATGAGGCCATGTGGTCGAGCAGCGCCTGATACCACGGCGGGCTGAACCCGCTGTAGCCGTTCAGCAGCTTGTGCCAGCGGAACGTCGAGAAATACATGTAGATGGGCTCGAGCCCCACGTCGGGCGCGATAATGGGAAGGTTCAGCACCACCCGGTTGGCGGGGTCCGGCAGATGCTGGTAAATCTCCGGCGGCTGCTTCCAGACCTCTTTTAGGACGAGTGTCGATCGATACTCGAGAAACACCAGCATGGCGAGCAACGCGAAGGCCAGGGCGGCGCTTCGACGGCCGCTGGGGCGGGTGCAGATGCGTGCGACGCCGTAGCCGACCAACACCGCCAGAGACAGGCCGACGAGAATCGCCATCCGGGCCGGCACCCGCAAGCCGCGGTAGGGCAGAACGTGCGCGTGCAGCCAGGGAAACGTCACACCGTTGAGCCCCAGCGAGATCTCGAACGCCAGGGCCAGGGCAATCGCATAGGCGACGCGTGCGCGCGAGAGTGGCGGCCAGAGTCCGATCAGCGCGATGAGCGGCACCGCGATGCCCTGAAAGAGCTCGCGTTCCTGTGCGCCCCAGCCGGCCGTGGCTTTCCCGAACAAGGCATTCCGATCGTGCGCCGCCAGGTAGTTCTGCGGCGTCGCGCTGTAGAACGCGATCTCCGTCAACGGCCGCTCTCCAACCGTCCGCCGAGCCTCGAAATACGGGACCGCAAACGGCGCGACGAGCAGCGCGGCGAGCGCCACGCCAGCCGCCAGCGATCGGACCGAGCGCAGGATCGCCTGACGCGTCTGGCCCGCCAGTAGCGTAAGCGTGACCGGCACGAGATACGTCGCCAGGAAGATGCCGTAGTACCACGACGACAGCGTCTGGAGCGCGAGGAACAAGCCGGTCAAGAGCCCGTCGCCCACCCGACCGCGCACGATGGTCCGATGGAGGGCCCAGAGGCACATCGGCATCCACTGAGCCATCTGCAGCTCCAGATGCGCGTAGTGCATGAAGCGATAGGGCAGGAACGCAAACACGAACCCCGCGAGCAGCGCAGCCGGCACGTGTCGGGTGAGCGACCAGACCAGCAGGAACATGCCCGCGCCGGACAAGGCAAACCCAGACAGCAGCAACAGATTGGACGCGAGCAGCGGATGCACGCCAAGCCAGACGAGCGGCGCCGCCGTCAGGGCCGGCACCAGCATCGCGTCCGAGTACGCGAGCGTCCGTGGCTCGGGATAGAAGATGTTGGCGTCGTACAGGTGCAGCGGATCTCGCGGTAGCTGGTGCGCGATCCATGCGAGGCGCCACGTCGAGAGCAGCGGGTCCCCGATATCTATGCTGACCCCGCGGTCGATGACCCTGATCTGCGGATAGGTCATCACGACCGTCAACGCCGCGTAGAGGAGCACCACCGCCGCCGCCCATGGCAGGATCCGCGATCGCTGAAGGAACGGCGTGACGGTCGTCTGGCTCGTTCCCGCGAAAACGACGTCGGGATATCGTGGCTCGGGACGCTGAATCATCGTCGCGACCGCGTCGATGACTCGTCGGTGAAGAGGGGACTGCCGGACGAACAGATGACGCAGGGTCGTCAGTCCGGCCGCCCAGATCGGCAACCGCCAGGGGGATCGCACCGACCAGCGGATGCCGGCGATCTCACCGGTCCCCCCCCCGTACAGAGCCACCGCGACCGCGAGCAGCAGGAGCGCAATCGTCAACGCATCCGCCAGCTGTACCCAGGCGGGGAGCTGCGGCGCATGGACCGCAGGTGGTTCGGTGTGACGTGTGTTCGTACGCGCGGGCACCCTCATTTACTCAGGCAGCGGCGCTTCCAGCGTAGGCACTGGCGGAAATAACTCCGACAACGGATGTGTTCGACGTACCTGGAAGCCGAGTAAACGCCGCTATGCAGGATTTGAACCTGCGACCAAACGTGGCCGTACGGCGTCGTAACAAAAGGCACCGATGAGCTGCGCGCCACTCCGGCCGGTCCAGTCAGGAATCACGTCACGGCCGAGGCTGCGTCGCGTAAATGCGTCAAGGGTCTCACGTCGAGGACAGTTCGGGCTGTCTTTTTCTCACCGATTATGCGGAATGGTTGCTGGCACCCCGGTTGCTTTTCCATTCAACGGCGATTCTGATTGCTCGTCCTTTCTCGAAGCTCTCCCAGGGAGGAATTCATAGTGCGTCTGACCCATATTGATCGGAGACATCTGCCAATCGTCGGGTTGCTCGTAGGCGCTCTGCTCACGTCGCCCGTCGCGTCGATGGCGGGAGAGCGCCCGGCTGCGCCGCCAGCCTCGGCCAGCAGCGATCTCTCGAAGATTCACATCGATAACTTCGGACGCGTCGACCAGAATTATTATCGTGGAGCTCAGCCGAAGGGGCGCGACTACGCGGACCTGTCTGGCCTCGGCGTGAAGACGCTGGTCAACCTGACGAGTGACGACGCGGACGCGAGCGAAGAAGCGATGGCCAAGAGTGCCGGGCTCGGCTACGTGCAAATCCCGATGACGACGCGCGTCGCCCCGACACCAGTGGAAATCGCAATGTTCCTGAAGGTCGTGAACGACCCGAAGAACCAGCCCGTCTACGTGCACTGCGTCGGAGGGCGTCACCGTACGGGGGTAATGACGGCGATCTATCGCATGACCGTCGACAAGTGGTCGTCGGATCAGGCGTTCAATGAGATGAAGCAGTACAAGTTCGGCTCGGCGTTCCTTCATCCGGAGTTCAAGGCCTTCGTGTTCGACTATCCGGCCATGCTGGCCAACGCGGCGGCATCAGCCATCACCGGCACGCCGATCTCGAAGCAGCACTGAGCCCCGCGAGCCGCGCGAGCAATGAGCGCTGCGTCAGCCTTGACGCGCCCGCGTGTTCCGCGGCCGTCAGTCGAGACGCAGCGCTTCCATGGGATCGACCCGCGCCGCCCGGACCGCGGGCACCGCACACGACAGCAGCGCCACCACCGCCAGCGTTCCCGAGACCCCAACGTAGGTCGAGGGATCCCAGACAGAGACGCCGTACACGAGAGCCGACAGCGTCCGGCTGATCCCGACGGCTGCCAGAATCCCGACGGTGATGCCGGCGACCCCCACGGTCATGCCCTCGCGGACAATCAACTGCAGGACGCCGGCGCGGTCCGCGCCGAGCGCCATGCGAAGGCCCAGCTCCTTCGTGCGCTGGGAGACGGAATAGGCGAGGACGCCGTAGGTCCCGATCGCCGCGACCAGGAGGGCCACGCAGGCGAAGACCCCAAGAAGCGTCGCGTTGAGGCGTGGCTGCGCCGCGCTCGTCGAGACCCACTCCGTCATCGGCCGGATATTCGAGAGCGGCAGCTCGGGGTCGAGCGCCCTGATCTTCTGGCGCACGGTCGTCATGATCGGCGCGGGGTCGCTCTGGGTGCGCAACACGACGTCCATCAGCGGCCACGTGCGCGAGCCGCTCGAGTAGTAGAGCGCCGGCGACTCACGATTGAGCGTCGTGCTCCGGACGTCCCCCACGATCCCCACGACCGTGAAGTCCTTGCCGTCGGCGACGCGCCGGACCGTGCGGCCGATCGGATCCTCATCTCCCCAGAACGTCCGTGCGGTCGCCCGGCTGAGGATCATGACGGATGGCGCGGTCGCCGTATCGCTGTCCGTGAAATCGCGTCCGCGCAGCAGCGGGATTTTCATCGTGTCGAAGTAGCCCGGGCTCGCGACGCGCCAGTCGATCGGCACCGACGCGCCCGGCGGCAGGGCGGACCTTCCAGGAGCCGTCACCGGCGATGTTGTGTAGTTGCCGACGCCGAACGGAATGCCGCTCGAGATGCCCGCGTTGCGGACGCCCGGAACGGTCTTCAGCACGTTGCCGAGCTCGCGATGAAAGTTGACGCGCTTGGCCGCGTCGTACTTCGTGGGCGGAAGCGAAATCTGGAACGTGAGGACGTCGTGCGGGTCGAACCCGAGCGGCACCCGCTGCAGTTCCATCAAGCTTCGGACGAGCAGCGCGGCGCCAATCAGGAGGACCGTCGCCAGCGCCAGCTCCGCGCCGGCCAGGCTCTTTCGCAGCCACGGCCGCACACCGCCGAGCGATGACCGTCCAGCATCCTTGAGCGTGGTGTTGACGTCGTTGCGCGCCGCCTGCCACGCGGGCGCCAGACCAAAGACGATGCCGGTCAAGACCGTCACGGCCGCCGCAAAAAGCACGACCGTTCGATCGATGCCGATGTCAGGCACCGGCAGCAGGTTGGCGGGCAACGTGGATTCCAAAAACGCGATCCCCCAGACGGCTGCCAGCAGGCCGCCGACCCCGCCAATCGCCGAGAGCACGAGGCTCTCGACGAGGAGCTGACGGAGCAGCCGGCCGCGACTCGCGCCGAGCGCCGCCCGAACCGCCATCTCCTTCTGTCGCTCCAGCGCGCGGGCGAGCAGAAGATTCGCGACGTTGGCGCACACGATCAGCAGGACGAACAGCACCGCGCCCAGCAGCACGAGCAGCGCCGTGCGAAGCTGCGTGCTGACGAACGTGTCGGTGAACGTAATCAGGTTGATGCCCCAGTCCTTGACCTCCGGGTACTGCTGGCCCACACGCAGCGCAATTGAATCCATCTCGGCCTGCGCGGCCCGGTAGGTGACGCCCGGCTTCAGCTTCCCGACCACGAACAGCACGTGATTGAGGCGCATTTCTTTCGGCGGATCGATCACCAGCGGTACCCACACGTCGCCGGTCGTCAAGACCGTCAGCGCCCGCGGCGCGACCCCGATGACGGTATAGCCCATCCCGTTGAGCATCGCGGGACGCCCGACCACCGACGAGTCACCGCCAAAGCGGCGGCGCCACAGCGTCTCGCTGATCAGCGCGACGGGTGCGGCGCCTGTGGCGGCGTCGGCGTCCGTGAAGGCCCGGCCCACCAACGGCTGCAGGCCGAGCAGCGGGATGAGCGACGGGCTGATCGCGTTGCCGGTATAGGTTTCGGGGTCGCCATGACCGCTCAGCGTGTAGGTGGCGAACTGGATGGCGCCGAGCTGGTCGAACGTGTGCGTCTGCTCCTTCCACGACAGGTAGTTCAGCGCCGACACGCCGAAGGCCGGGAGGCGCAGCGCGTCGTTCTTCTCGGCCACCTGCATGAGGCGATCGGGTTCAGTGAACGGCAGCGGTCGCAGCAGCACCGCGTTGACGACGCTGAAGATGGCGGTCGTGCCGCCGATCCCGATAGCCACGGTGAGGACGACGGTGAACGTGAACAGGCGCGACTTACGCAGCAGCCGGAGCGCGTAGCGAAGGTCGGTCATGAAGGCCTCGCGCGAAGTGTGCCGTACCCGACGGCCGCGTGCACCAGGATGTGACGAACGGTGGGCTCAAAAGGGCGAAGTGCCCGCGACGGCAGGAAACGAACAGGTGCATCGCGGCGCGACCAGTCGTAGGATGGCGCGATGTTTCGCCCCGCTGCCTGCGCTCTGATCGTGGCGACCGCCGCCATCATGCCTGCGGGGGGGCCTGCCCAATCCGGCGCGCTCCCACGGTTGAAGGTGTCGGAGAATCACCGGTACCTCGTCACGGACGCCGGCCGGCCGTTCTTCTGGCTGGGGGATACCGTGTGGGAACTGTTTCACCGCGCGACTCGAGAGGACGCCGAACGATATCTGAGGAATCGCGCCGCTCTCCGGTTCACGGTGATACAGGCCGTCGCGCTCGCGGAGTTCGATGGTCTGACGGTGCCGAACGCATATGGCCACACGCCGCTCCACGACGCCGATCCGGCGCAACCCGATGAGCGGTACTTCACGCACGTGGATTGGATCGTCGCGAAAGCCAATGCGCTCGGTCTCTACGTGGGATTCCTTCCAACCTGGGGCGACAAGTGGAACAAGAAGTGGGGCGTCGGGCCGGAGATCTTCACTCCCGAGACGGCCGCGCGGTACGGCGAGTGGTTGGGCCGGCGCTACAAGGATGCGGCAATCGTGTGGATCCTCGGCGGCGATCGGCCGGTTGAAACCGATCAGCACAAGGCCATCCTTCGCGCGATGGCGCACGGCTTGCGCGCGGGCGACGGTGGCGCGCACCTGATCACCTGGCATCCGCCTGGCGAACAACGGGTCCTCCACCTGGTTTCACGACGAGGCCTGGCTGGACTTCAACATGCGGCAGAACGGCCATTCCCCGGAGTTCACCGGCCACTACGATCAGACGATCGCCGACTACAATCGGGCGCCGACCAAGCCCGTCGTCGACGGCGAGCCGATTTATGAAGATCACCCTGTATCGTTCGACGCGAAGAAGCTGGGGCACTCGATCGCGAGCGACGTGCGGCGGCCGTTGTATTGGGATCTCTTCAGCGGCGCGTTCGGCCACACCTACGGCAATCATGCCGTGTGGCAGCTGTGGACGCCCGATCGCGTGCCAATCAACAACCCGCTGATGCCCTGGCCCGAGGCGATCGAGCAGCCCGGCGCGGCGCAGATGCAGTATGGCCGCGCGCTCCTCGAATCGCGCCCGTTCCTGACGCGCGTGCCGGATCCGAGCGTGATCGTCACCGATCGCGTCTCCACCAGCGTGCCGGGCGAAGGCCGCTACCGGTTCGTGGCCACGCGCGACACCGACGGCACGTATGCCATGGTCTATGCCCCTGTCGGCCGGACGTTCAGCGTTCGCATGAGCGCGATCGCCGGCGCCCGGATCACCGCGTGGTGGTTCAACCCACGCAACGGAACGGCGACCGTCATCGGCACGTTCCCGAACACCGGCGAACACGCGTTCACGCCTCCCGACAAGGGCGAGATGCTGGACTGGGTGCTCGTGCTCGACGACGCGTCGAAGAAGTACCCGGCGCCAGGCAGCGTAGAAGTAGAAGGTAGAAGGTAGAAGGTAGAGAGCCCTTTCTGCCATCCGCCACCCGCCATCTGTCATCGGCCAACTTTCATCTGACATCTGGCATCTGGCATCTGACATCTGACAGCCGTCTTGCGTCAAACGCCAAAGCGGGGCACAGTGACGCGAGAGGCTCGCGATGACCCACGATTCCAAGCCCGTCACCTTCCGCTGGCTCTGCCCGACGTGCGGCACCGATCACACCTTTACCGAATCCGATTTGAAGAAGGCGCGAGAAATCGCCAAGGGTCCGATTCCGGCGCTGTGGTGCCGCGTCTGCGGATCCGATCAGACCATCCCGGATCTCGCCACGGAGATTGCCGCCTGGGAGCGCGAGCGGAAGGGACCGTAGTGTGCGTTCCCTCCCACGATTCGTGACGCCGATGGCGGCCCGGATCGCTGATCGGCTCCCCGAGGGCGATGAATGGCAGTACGAGGTGAAGTTCGACGGCTACCGTGCGCTGTTGATCAAGCGTGGGCCGACCGTGCAGATCCGATCCCGCAACGACAAGGACTTGACCGCGGCCTATCCGACGGTCACGGCCGCGGCGCGTCATCTGCGCGCCGAGAGCGCGATGATCGACGGTGAAATCGTGGCGGTCGACGGAGACGGCCGGCCGTCGTTTCAGGCGCTGCAGCATCGCGGCGCGCATACCGGACACGCCATTGCATTCTATGCGTTCGATCTGCTCGCGCTCGACGGTCAGGTGCTGCAGGACCGCCCACTCGTCGATCGACGGGCGACGCTTCCGCTCGTGCTCGCCGACTCCGGGATCCTCTTCTCGGTGGACTTGCCAGGAACGGCGGCGCAGGTGATGGAGGCCGTCCGCGGTCTTGGTCTCGAGGGTGTCATCGCAAAGCGCCGCGACTCTCCGTACATCCCGGGCGAGCGCAGCGCCGCGTGGATCAAGGTCAAGCTCGATCGGCAGCAGGAACTCGTGGTTGGCGGCTACCGTCCGGGACCGCACGGCATCGACGCGCTGCTGGTGGGCTATCACGAGGGACGTCGGCTGCGGTTCGCCGCGAAGGTGCGCGCGGGATTCACGCCGCGCGTCCGTCGCGACGTGCACGCCCGGTTGATCTCACTTCATGGGGCTCGATGTCCGTTCGTCGATCTTCCCACAGGAAAAGCCTCGCACTGGGGCGGCGGCGTCACCGCGGAGGAGATGGCGGAGATCCAATGGGTCCGACCGACGCTCGTCGCGCAGATCCGGTTCGTCGAGTGGACGACTGACGGTCACCTGCGTCACGCGGCATTCCTCGGGCTGCGCACGGATAAGTCCGCCGCGGATGTGCATCGGGAGACGTAAACGCAGCATCTCATGTCTCGCGGCCCGACTACTTCTTGAGCAGCTGTTCGAGACGCGAGATCAGGTCCGTCCAGCGCGCTTCCTCGGTCTGGACCGACTGATACGCGTCGGTCTCCCGCTGCCTGACTTGTTGCTCGTGCGCGGCGGCGCCCTCCGCCTCCTGCTTCGTGGCCGCCTGCGCCCGCTCGAGGTCGCGGCGCTTGACGGGATCCGCCTCCTCGGCCAGGCGACCTTCGAGCGCCGTCGCCTGCTGCGCAAGCTCACGCGTCCGTCCGCTCACCCCTTCGAGCTCTCGCCTCACATCGTCCAACCGCGCCGTCGCCTGCGTGACGCGGTTCTGCTGGAGGTTCAGATAGAGCCCAAGCACTTGACTCTGCAGCTGACTCTGGGCGTTGTGCTCGATCACCCCGCGGAGGCTTCGCACCTCGGAGGTCAGCTCTTTAATCGCCCGGGCGGTATCGCCCGCTGTCTCCTGGGCGTGCGCCGGGATGGTCGCCGTCATGAGCGCGACCGCCACTGATGCGGCGGTACAAATCAGTCTCGAGCACGTGCGCATCCGATCCTCCTTGTCTCCGTGGACTGTTATCCGTTCGAGGCCGTGTTTATCGGTGTCGTCACGTTTGGTTGAGTCTCGCTCGTACAGAACGAAGACCGAAAACTCTAACGCGCTACGAAAGCGCCGCCCGTCGGCTGAGCCAGCCTACGATGATCGACCACTCCAATACGTAGCGGTTGGCGACGGTCGAGCCCTGATCTCCTCGCGCGATTCTTCAGGATCAGCGCTTGCACGGGTCGCGCACATCGAGTCGCACGGCCTGACGCCCGCCGGTTGGCCCAGGCCGATTGCCACCGACGCCGCGGCGCCGGTCCGGCTTGCGTTCCGGCAGAAGTCCCCCACCACGCACGCGCTCGGCCACTACGGCAACCCAGGTCTTCAGGAGGCTTGCCCCATGACGACACGTGACTCGCGTACTCTTCTGTTGTCCGGCTTCGTCGCATGCGCGACCCTAATCGCGCCCGCAGTCGTCCGCTCGGCCGGACCTCACGATCCCGATCACCATGCAATGTCAGCGTATTCGGTCCACAACCTCGTGTCCGACGGCGGCGTGCCAGCCGACCACCACGCAGACGCCGACCTCGTCAACGCGTGGGGCATCGCGTTCAATCCGACTGCCGTCGTGTGGATCGCCAACAACGGCACCGGTACCTCCACGCTCTATAACGGTGCGGGTGTGAAGCAGGGTCTGGTCGTCCCCATTCCACCAATCGGCAGCGCGGCCCCGACGGGAATCGTGTTCAGCGGCGGCAACGATTTCATGGTGACGGGCCCTGCGGGAACCGCGGCAGCACGCTTCATCTTTGCGACCGAAGGCGGAACCATCGCCGCCTGGGCGCTCTCATCGACCCCGTGAACCACGCCGTCGAAACGGTACCCAAAACCGCCACGGGCGGGGCAATCTTCAAGGGACTGGCGCTCGCGGGCAATGGCGATGCCCATTTCCTGTACGCCGCGGACTTCCACAACAACAGGATTCAGGTGTTCGACGGGACGTTCAAGCCGGCGACGCTCCCGGGGTCATTCACGGACCCGCACCTGCCGCGGCACTATGCGCCGTTCAACATCCAGAACATCCTCGGCAATCTCTACGTGACGTTCGCCAGACAGGATGACGAAAAGAGCGACGAAATTGCCGGAGAGGGATTCGGGTTCGTCAGCGTGTTCGATGCGAACGGGAACTTCATCCGGCGGTTCGCGTCGCGCGGAACGCTCAACGCCCCCTGGGGCATTGCGCTTGCCCCCGCCGACTTCGGCCGCTTCAGCAACATGGTGCTCGTCGGCAACTTCGGCGACGGCCGCATCAGTGCCTTCGACCTCAATACGGGTGATTTCCGGGGCTTGCTCCGGACCGCCAAACATCGCGCGCTATCGATTGAAGGCTTGTGGGGTCTCGCGTTCGGCAATGGCGTGCTGGGCCAGCCCACCAATGCGTTGTTCTTCACCGCTGGTCCTGGCGATGAAGCGCACGGTCTATACGGCCGCATCGACCCGGTCGCAGGCGGGGATGACGACGACGAGGATTGATCGGTGTGCGTGTAGAACACGGCGCCGTTCGAGGAAATGATCCTCGACCGGCGCCGGAATGAGCGAGGGTTGCCCCGAGGACTCAGTCGGTTCCCCAGGGGTTGTCGATCACGAAGCGCCACGTGCCGTCTGCCTGACGACGCAGAACATCCCCGTTCCGGCCCGTCAGCGTCACGGGTTTGCCGTCTGGCCCCGTTCCAGTGAATGACCAGACGCCAGCCACGAGAGCCAGTCCACCTGCCTCGAGGACGCGGGTTATTCTGAGATCCAGCGTGCCCTTCATGGCTACGAAGGCGGCCAGCGATTCACGAACACCTGCCGGGCCGTGAGCGAGACTCCCAGGCTGAGGCGCAAATGCGGCTTCGGGCTCATACAGCGTCATGAGAGCGTCGAGATTCCCCGTGTTGATTCCATCGACGATGGCCTTCAGGACTTGCTCAGGCGTTTCTCTGGACATGACATCCTCGCTCTTGCTCACCGTATCGCATACGCCAGGAGAACACCACGGTAGTCTGGCTGTATGACCGACGCATCAGTCCGACGCGAGCACCGACTCGCCGTCTATGTGGCGTGCGTTTTTGCGCCCGACGCTCGTTGTACGCCAGTGTTCCTGTAAAGCCGATCAGAAAGGCCGTCAGCAGATTGGCTACCGCACTGAGCTTCATGGCTTACGCGGCTGACGCGACCTGTCAGCGGCTGGCTGAGTCACGTGGGGGAAGGACTCGACGTCTTCGCACGGTTACCGCGAGATTCCTGTGCTCGCGCTCCAAGGCGCGGCGACCGTCACGCTGGATTCCCAATCGAGCGCTGCCGCCACGGGGCATGCAGCCACCATGCGCACGGATACGACCGCCGGCAACGATGCGGCGATGCACCCGGCTTCGGCGGGCATTCTGGCCGGTGACTGTCAGTGAGCAGGCGAAGCTAAACAAACGAGATTCGACAGCGGCTGCGCGATGACTCCGCCGTCGGGTGAGCCCTGGCGGCTAGAGACGGGTGTCAAGCCGCTCGGCTCCGCCTTTTCATTCGGACTCGTCGCTCGTCGGTAGATGGGGATGTCGGTCGCTGTAATTGGGCGTCGTGGAGGGCTCGAACTGGACGTGCCACTCGGTTCGCACATTTCGCAGCGGCAGTGCGAGCCGTCGAGGGTCGTGACGAAATAGACGAGCGTGACGGTCTCGCCGGTCGGCGGACAGCTCGGACAGGGTGGGGGCTTCATGGGGTTCGGCGAGGGCTGGGTGAAGACGCAGTCTACTATCGCCGGTAGTAGTTAGCAAACAAGGGTTGGCGATAAGGGATGGCCCTTGTCGCCCTCATGACCGACCCCACCCTCAACTTGGATTGATTTTTTTTTTTTTTTTTTTTTTTTTTTTTTTTTTTTTTTTTTTTTTTTTTTTTTTTTTTTTTTTTTTTTTTTTTTTTTTCTCTGGACATGCGTATGCCACCTGTCGCGCCTCTTCACGGCCGCGGCGTCGGTCGTGGGGGCACCGCGGTCGTGTCCGGCACGGAGGGCGGCACCGGTTTCGTGGGCATCGTCACCGTGTCGAACCGCGGCGCGGCGATATCCTTGCGCCGGGCGACGATGCGCCACATGAAGCGCGTCGTGCTCGCCGGGATCCGTTGCCTCGACGCGGAATCCGGTTGCCGTCTGCTCGCCGATCGAGAGTGCCTCTGGTGTGCCGTAAGGGGTCAGGAAGACGTAATAGTCGTCGAGGCGCACGACGGCGGC
>CAWAZT010000014.1:0-528498 GCA_963786615.1 uncultured Acidobacteriota bacterium | reverse complement strand
CGGCACCGGAGTAGTTCTGCTTGACCGGGAACGCGAAAGCGAAGCGGTTGTCCGGGAACGGAATCGTGCTCGACCCGAAGCCGCCGCGGACCACTGTCAGATCGTTGAGCCGCCACTGGATGCCGGTGCGCGGCCCGAAGTTCTTGTAGTAGTTCTTCACGTTCAGCGAGTTCGAGGTGTTGCCGTAGCCCGCCACTTCGATCTGGTTGGTGGTCGGGTTGTAGTTGGCCAGCGTGCCCTTGCCTTCGATCCCCTGGAGCGGCTTGTAGAACTCCCAGCGGAGCCCGAGGTCGATGGTGACGTTCGACCGCACCTGCCACTTGTCCTGGACGAAGGAGGACGACCGCCCAGTGCCGCGTCCCCGGCTGGTCGATGACCTTGAGGTCGCGCTGCACGGTGCTCGGCCAGTCGAGCAGGAACGAGGCCAGCGGATTGGCCAGGCCGCTCAGGGATGCCGATTCCGCCGGGTTCCCGGTGCCGTTGGCGTTGAACGCGAAGCGGCCGCGCGACCCGCCGGCGTCCTGGGTCTGCAGCAGCATGTCGGTGTTCTTCCGCCACTCGCCGCCGTACTTCACTGTGTGCTTGTTCATCAGCTTGGTCACCGAGCCCACCACGTTCCAGGTCCTCTCGTACCGGTCCCACGGCTGGCTGGCCGAGAACCCGAGGAGCGGATCGCCGTAGCCGCCGATGCTGATGTTCGACACACCGCTCGTGAACTGGTCGAGGTTCGCGCCGGGGATGCCCACGTCCTTGCTGGTGGTCAGGCCGTCGCCGGTGGTCGACGTGATGTTGCGGTAGTAGTTGAGGCCGCCGCGGACGTCGAGCACCGTCGACTTGCTGACCACGCGGGTCCAGGTCGCCGCCGTGCTGAAGCTGTTGTTCGTGCCGGTGCCGGCAAAGCCGCCGTTGGCGGGGCCGCCGTACTGCCCGAACAGGCCCGGGTCGAACACCACCGGCCGCATGAAGCTGGCGCGGTAGGACATCTGGTCCTTCTCGCTGATCGTGTAGTTGACCTTGGCGTCGAACCCGTCGGTCGTCTTCTCACGCTGCTGCGACTGCTGGAAGTTGTTCTGGCCGAGCGCGGCGGTCAGGTTCGGCAGCGGCACGAGCGCGAGCAGCTTGGTCGCGATCGGGCTGATGCGATTGGCCGGGATCTGGTTGTTGGCGAACGCCACGCGGTTGTTGCCGTTGATATCGCCCGTCAACGGGTCGTAGATATGCTGGGCCACCGCGCTGAAGTCGCCATTGCGCATCGCCACGGTCGGCACCGTGGTGCGGATGATGTAGCCGAGGTTGTCGATCGTCCGTTGATAGTCGCCGAAGAAGAACAGCTTGTTGCGGACGATCGGCCCGCCGAGCGTGAAGCCCGAGTTGACGAACTTGGTCGGCGCCTTCAGGTGCGAGAAGTAGTCGCCGGCGTTGGTTTTCTCGTTGTTGCCGAAGAAGAACCCGCTGCCCTTCAGTGTGTTGGTGCCCGACTTGAGCGTCACGTTGGTGATCGCGCCGCCCGAGCGGCCGAACTCCGCGTCGTAGTTGCTGGTGGTCACGCTGACAGTCTCGAGCGCGTCGGCCGCCGGGATGATCACCTGGAGCAGGCCGGTCTTCTGATTGTCGTCGACCCCTTCGATCATCGTGTTGTTGGCGAGCCGCGACTGGCCGTTGACCTCGGTCGAGAGCGAGTCCTGCGAGTTGAAGAACGCCGAGTGGTCGCGGTGCGGCCGGGTCGCGCCCGGGACCGTGACCAGGAGGCTCTGGAAGTTGCGGTTGAAGAGTCAGCGGCAGGTCGGCCACCATCTTCGCCTCGATCAGGCGTCCGGTGTCGCTGCGATCGGTCTGCAGCACCGGGCTCTCGCCCGCCACGGTGATCGACTCCTGGATCGCGCCGACTTCCAGTTTCATGTCGACACGGATCGTGGTGTTGACGGCGACGATCACGCCGTCGCGCACGATCTTCTTGAAGCCCGCCAGCTCGCCGACCACCTTGTAGGTCCCGTCTTTCAGGCTCGGGAAGGTGTAATAGCCGCTCTCGTTGGTGGTGGCCGTCTTGCTGATGTTGGTGCTGGTTTCGGTGATGGTCACGGTCGCGCCGGGCAGAGCCAGACCGGATCGACGGTCAGGTTACCGACCAGACCGCCGCTGACCGCCTGCGCGAGTGCGCCCGGCGCGCACAGGAGCAGGAGCAGTGCCGCCGCTAACGCTGTGAACCAGCGCGTCGTCATTATTTTCCTCCGAAACGTAACAACCGGACGTGACGCGGTGTTTACACGCCTCCGGCGCGACAAGTCAAGCGCCTTCTTCAGGTTGCCTCCGTCCAGTCGGTCCGCCGTGTCACACTTGTGGGATGCTCCGGCTCTCGGTTCTCGACCTCGCCCCGATCACGCAGGGCAGCACTGCCGCAACGGCCCTGCGCCACGCGCGGGACCTGGCGCAAGAAGCTGAGCGGCTTGGCTTTACCCGCTACTGGCTGGCGGAACATCACAACATGCCCGGCATCGCCAGCGCCGCCACCGCGGTTGTCATCGCGCACGTGGCCGCCGGCACCAGGACCATCCGGGTCGGCGCGGGCGGCATCATGCTGCCGAATCACGCGCCGCTCGTTGTGGCGGAGCAGTTCGGGACCCTCGAATCGCTCTTTCCTGGACGCATCGATCTGGGTCTGGGCCGTGCGCCGGGGACCGACCCGGCAACCGCCCGTGCGCTCAGGCGTACGCTGCAATCCGATCCGGACGCCTTTCCGCAGGATGTCGTCGAGTTGATGGCGTATCTCGCGCCGACGGACGGCCAGACGGTCCGCGCGGTTCCGGGCGCGGGCTTGCGGGTCCCGATCTACATCCTGGGATCGAGCCTGTTTGGCGCGCACGTGGCGGCCGCACTCGGCTTGCCATTTGCCTTCGCATCACACTTCGCGCCTGCGGCGATGATGCAGGCCATGGAAATCTACCGCGCGAATTTCCGGCCGTCCGCAGCGCTCGCGCAGCCGTACCTGATGCTCGGCATCAACGTCATCGCGGCGGCGACCGACGACGAGGCGCGATTTCTCGCGACGTCAGGCCGCGAGTCGTTCGCGAATCTGCGTCGTGGGATGCCGACGACGCTCCCGCCGCCGAATCGTGATTTCGAGAAAGACGTGGTGCCGTTCGGCCGCGTGCCGCTCGAAGAGGTGACGTCGATCTCGATGGTCGGAGCGGCGCCAACCGTGCACGACGGGATTCGTCGTTTCGCCAGCCAGACAGCGGCCGACGAGTTGATCGTCGTCTCGCACATCTACGACTACGACGCGCGCGTGCGGTCGTACGAGATCGTATCGGAGTTGATTGATCGGTCGTGACCTAACGACCGCGTTGGCCGTTGTCGTTGACGGTCAACCCTACTATCGAGGAGGTCCGCCGGCCCCGGCGCGTGTGGGCCGCCCGCAGATCCAGTTCGGCCTGCATCGAGGCAATCCTCTTGAGCTGAATGTCCAGCTCATTGCGGAGAAGGTTCAGCTCGAGACCTTGCGTGTCCAGCCGGGAGTTGGCCCGCCGAAGTTCGGCGAGGATGGACTGAAATTCGGGGGCCGTCATGATGAGGTCCTGTCACAACATGCGCCAGAGGCGCTGGCGAATCACAGACAACGGGTGTTCTAGGTGTCCGTCAGACTAACCGCCGCGCGTTCCGCACGCTGTACCTGAATTGCACACCTAGACGGTTGGCTAAGCCCGCGACTCCAAGCGGACGGGGACCGCCTGTACAAAGTGGGCCTCTGCATCAGTCGTCGCCGCGCCTGAGGCCGCCCGTTTTCCGCGTTCCGCGACCCGCTCGCAGCCAGTCGGCCCACAACAGAGCGGATTGCTCGAGCGCCGCGCTGCGCTGCGCGAGGTCGGCGTGCTCACGCAGCAGGTAACCGAGCATCCCGCCCCAGTCCCTCAATCGGCCGTCCATCCACGGTTTGCACGCATTCCGACGAGCAACCGTTCCGTGGAGATCGGTCCCGGCGAGGAGCGTGCAGCCAACGGCGAACGGCGCGTCGTAACCCCCGTCGGGTTGCCGTCCGCCGCTCGATACGAGCACGAACATGCGCCGGCCAGACGATGACTTCGCGAGCGCCTGGCAGAGGCCCAGAGATGCGTCGCGAGTTTCGCTGGAGCCATCTGTGAGGACGACGTCGGGATTGCAGAGAGTGATTTTCGCAATCGCCTGATCGCGTGGAACGCGTTCCACGCGAACACCGGCCGCCCGAATGGACTCGGCGTATCGGAGAAAGAGGGTGTTGACGTATTACGATGATGAGGAGGACCGGGGGGGCGGGCAGGCATCGCCGGCCTCGAGGAGACGCTCGCCGTCGTTGTTGTGTCGCGCATGCCGGTGGCAGCGGTGGCACCGGCAGCTCTGCGAGGGCGATGATTCCGAATGGCGGCGGTCCGCGAATCTCCCGCTTCAGCCCTTCGATGACGCCGCCCTCACAGTCGTAGTCGAGCACGATCATGTCCGGCCTCCTTGTAACCGCGCATTCCAGAATCTCCGAAATCGGCAACGAAGGGCGCCCACACCACGCGCAAGCCCGCGGCGGCGAAATATCCGATGGACGCCTGGCCGCCTCGTCGGCGTGGACAATCAGGACCGTGGGCGGTGGACGACTGGAGAAGATCACGACGATTACTCGCAGTTGAAGCAAGGGGCCATGCACATCACCTCAGGGGATGCCGCCTCGCACGGATTGGCCTTCGTTTCGATATTCGTGAAGAACGTGGGCCACGGATTCGGTCCCCTGCGGGCCACTCCTGCAGTGTCATCAGAATCACCGTAAACAAGGCGAGCACGACGGCCTACTGGCTGAAGGCGAAAGTGGAACTGGACATGAGTCGCGGCACGAGCATCAGCCAGGCGAGGCACCCACCAGCCACGGTGTAGCCGGCGACGGACAAAGCAAAACACAGCAAAGGCTTGTTTGAGGCATATGAAATGTTCCTTCTGGTCTTCCAAGTGTTCTCCGGATTGGAACCCCGCGCTGTGCTGAAGTGAGCACCCCGGGCTATCTCTCCCGCTTGATATGAAGAGCTGCAGGGCGTTCAGTTTTCCGCCCCCTTCGCGTATGGCCGTTTGACCATACGTCTCAGGCTGGCGGAAACATGTTCAGAACCGCACAGCTATCTGGCCTTTGCGGCGCACGATTTCTACGGAATAGGTCATGTTATGTGGATGGTCATCGCGTCCGGTATCTCTGCTGTGGTGGCTGTCGCCGCGCTCCGCCGTTGGCGCATGGCAGATCTGGCCAATCTCGGGGACGTAACCGAACGCTGGCTGATGGAGTACCGTTCTTATTACACCGCCGATTCACGCTGAGCCAACTCGCCGCGAGCCTCGCGCTCCTTGATTCCTTGGGGGGCCTCGGCGCGAACATGTGTTCCACGGAGGATGCCACGGCTCTGCCGTGAAGTCGTCGCGCCATGGCCAAAAAGGCAAAACCCAGGAAAAAGCCCGGCGCCGTCCGCGAACCACGACTTTCTGGAAGCGGCCGGCATCGCGAGGCAGGTCGCTGACTATCGGGCGGCCACCGTCATCTTCCCTCAGGGTGACGAGGGCAGCAGTGTCATGTTCATCGAGAAAGGCACGGTCAAGCTCACGTCCTGTCACGGACGGGGAAGGAGGCCGTTGTCGGAGTCGCACGAGCGCGGCGATTTCCTGGGTGAGGGGTGCCTGGCGGGCCAGACCCGGCGAATGGCGACGGCGACAGCCCTGACGCCCACCACCACGCTGGTCGTCGCGATGAACGCAAGATGGCGGCGCGCCTCCACGACAACCCAGCATTCGCTGACCGTTTCCTGTCCCACATGCTCACGAGGAACATCCGGATATCTAGAGGAAGGGCTGATTCATTTAAACTCTTCAACTCGAGCGAGAAGCGGCTGGCGCGGGCGCTCCTGCTGCTCGCCCGCTACGGCGAGCATGACAAGACGGCGCGCGTCCTTCCGAAACTCTCGCAGGAAGTCCTCGCGGAAATGGTGGGCACCACCCGATCGCGAGTGAACTTCTTCATGAACAAGTTCCGCAAGCTCGGATTCATCGAGGACAACGGCGGACCTCAAAGATCAAGACTCCCTGCTGAGCGTCGTGCTGCACGAACTGAGTGGGATCCTCCTGTCGGTGGGCCAACGGGTCTTCGGCATCGCGCTGATCGCCTTTGGCGTTCAACATCCGATCTATCGGATTTCGTCACGCGCGTCGTGCTGTCGTGGCCCCCGACGTAACCGGGCCGCCGATGGCCGCCTCGTCGTCGGCGTGGTGTCGATCGCCGCTGGTCTGGCGATCCTCGTCGTGGCGGATGCGAGCGGTCGCGATCGTGATGGCCGCGCTCCTGCCGCTGTCGTTCGTATTCCTGAGTTTCCGCGCGGCAGCGGACTGTCGCTGGTGCGCCCGTGGACGAGCGCGTTGAAGACCCTCGCGCTGAGCGGCGGCGCGTGGCTCGTCGCCGCGACGGCGCAGCTCCCTTCGCGTTGGTCTCTTGATGGCCGGAGCGGGGCGGAATCTTTGCGGGGTTTCTCCTGCTCTGCGGGATTCAACATTTCATCTGGGCGAATGGCGTCGAAGGACTCGTGCGGCCTGGATCTCCCATCGTCTGTTCTGGACGTATTTCGCCGGCACGGCACTGGCGGCTGGCGCCGTCGGGATTCTCATTCCGAAAACGAGGCGCCTTGCCGGCGCACTTACCGGGATCATGATCTTCAGTTGGGTGTTCCTCGTGCATCTTCCGAGGGCCATCCGATTCTTCGGCGCGCAAAGCGGGAACGAGACCACGGCGATGTTCGAAGCGTTGGCGTTCAGCGGCATGGCGTTCATCATCGCCGCCAGCCGCGGGCGGTGAAATGCCGGCGCCCTGCCGTCGGCGAGGTTTTCGCGCATCCGGTGATCTCTCCGGATCGGGAGCATGACACCAGACTCGTCCGCTCTTCCTACTTCCTCGTCGGCGTCGGCGGCTTCGTCGGCGCCATCGCCGGTTCGCCGTTGCGCGGCTCGTTGGCGCATACGTGGATACCCGCTTTCCGCTCGCGACCTTCATCATCAACGTCAGCGGATTGTTCCTGCTGGGCGTGCTCGGCGCGGTCGTGGCGCAGAAGACGATGCCCGGCTCGGACGCGATGCGCCTCGCGCTCGGCGTCGGGTTCCTGGGGGCCTACACCACGTTCTCGACCTTCGAGTTCGAGACGCACGCCCTCGTGGACGATGGGTCGTGGATGCTCGCGCTGACGAACGTGACGGCGAGCGTCATCGTTGGCTTCCTGGCCGTGCGCGTGGGAATTTTCGTCGCGAAGACCTGGCTCGCCTGACACGCGCCGTGAAGATCGACACCGAACAGGTGCTCTGCCGCTTCCAATTCTCGAACGCCGTTCGACACGGCGCCTCGCCGCTGTACCAATGGATTGTCCATGGCCCGCGGCGAGGGTCTGCAGGGCGCCACCGTGCTCAAGGGATTTCGTGGCCTGGACCACGAGGGCCATCTCCTCGAAGAGCATCTGTGGCACCTCTCGCAGACATTGCCGGCTATCGTGGAAGTGGTGGACAGCCGGCACGCATCGAGGCGTTGCTGGCCAAGGTCGAGCCTGTTTTCCGCGAGGGTGTGATCACCCTTGAGCGCGCCCATGTGCTGATGTACCGTGCGGGACCCCGGGAGGCGACGCCGTCGCTGAGCGGACGAGGGATCCTCGCCACCGCCGTGAGGAGTGCCGCCGCAGGAGTGCGGACCATGAACGTGCCCGAGAACGGCGTGCTGCTGCGGATCTTCATCGGCGAGAGCGACAAGGATCCCGTGACCAACCGTCCTGGGTACGAAGTCATCGTCCTGAACGCACGGGAACGAGGGCTCGCCGGCGCGACAGTCCTGCGTGGCCCTATGGGATTCGGGCGCCACTCGCGCGTGCACACCGCCAAGCTGCTCGAGCTCTCGACGGACCTGCCGATTGTCATCGAAATCGTGGACGCCGAAGCCAAGGTGGACGCGTTTCTGCCAACCGTCGACGAGCTGGTCACGGAGGGGCTCGTCACGCTCGAGGCTGTGCGGATTGTGCGGTACGTCTCGCCCGACAGCCGGTAGTCGCGCGGGACCGAGTGCTGAAGAATCAGCGGGTCGTCCACCGAAGAGCGCGGCGATCCCGTCGAGGACGCGTTCGAGCCCGAACTCGAAGTCATCGTCCGGATCACCTGGATGATTGAAGACGCCGGAGTCGATCACCGCGCGGATCGCCGGGAATCGATCCGCCGGCGCGAGCGTCGCGAGGAGCGTCCCATACGCTGACACAGCGGCGCCCAGTGTGACGCCGGACGCCTTCGCGCCGCGGTGAAGGTCGGCGTTCAAGACGGCGTCGTTCCGGACGAACCCGTTCAGGAGCAGGAGAACCGACAGCATCTCGCCTTCCATCAGCCGCGTGCCGGATAGGCACCCGAGTCCCCGCTCGAACCACTGCACGAGGTTGGGTGTGATTGGCGGCCCGCCCACCGGTATCCGCACCACCCACGGATGACGGCGAAGGACGTCCCGATGGAGGCGAGCCCAGCGCGTCAACCCGGCGCGCCAGTCCTCGTCGCTCACTCGGGCTGCAGGCGGCGTTTCGAACGCCTGATCCACCATCAAAGCGAGCAATTCGTCTTTTGCGCCCACATAGCGATAGAGCGCCATCGTGCCCGCGTCCAGTTCCGCCGCGACGCGCGCCATCGACACAGCGTCGAGCCCCTCGGACGATGCCAGTCGAATCGCGGCGCTGACGATGCGCTTCAGGGTCAGCCCGCGCTTGGGTCCACGGCCCGGCCGTTCCCGAATCCCCCAGGCGGCCTCGAGGCTTGCGGGAAGGCGCGGACAGGCTTCGCTCGTTTCCGGATTGAACCACCCATATCAGTATTGCGTATATAGGACGCTGTATTGCGTATTATGTACGCTAAGCTTTGTCTGGCTCGAGCGACGGGAGGCACACCATGATGTCCGCACCGCACGCCATCCTACCGCCGAAATCGGGGTCGCCCGTGCCGGGGCGCGGCCGTCGGCGCCGGGGATGGCCGGTAGTGCTGCTGATCCTAGTGGCGATCGCGTTCGTGGCGTTCGCGCTGCCACCCTATCTGACGCTCGATCCAGGTCGGTCGCGCATTCCGCCGCCGGCCGGTTCGACCGCGTACTACCCCGCACTCGTGGCGCACGTGGTCTTCGGATCCGTGGCGATGCTCACGTGTGGTCTCCAGATATGGCCCTGGTTCCGCCGACGCTACCCGGTACTTCACCGTCGCGTTGGTCGGGTCTACGTCTTCGGCGGCGTCGTGCCGGCGAGCATCGTTGGTTTTGCGATCGGGAGCGTCAGCCCGTTTGGTCCGACGATTCGCGTCAGCAACGTGCTGTTGGCGAGTCTGTGGCTCACCGCCACGATCATGGGTTTCAGGATGGCGCGGAAGGATCGATTTGTCGAGCACCGCAGGTGGATGATCCGAAGTGTGGCCCTGACGCTCTCGGTGATCACCAATCGCGTGTGGGCGGTGGTCTGGTTCCTCGTGCTGTCTCCGCAGCTGGCGACGACGTTCGGAGGCAGTGAGACCTTGATGGTGCAGACGATTGCCGGACTCTCCGGCTGGATGGGATGGGTGATCCCGCTGATTCTGACCGAGTGGTGGCTCGAGCGTGGTGGCGCCGCCACCTCACACGCTCGATCGGCACACGCTATGGCGTCCGCGACCGCAGCGTCATCCGCAACGTGACGCCGACGGTGCGCCGGTCGCCCGGCTGGCCCACATACAAGCCTGAATTGCCCGGCGCCGCGGAGAGCAGCTCGAAATAGTCGGTGTCGAGCAGGTTGCGCGACCAGACGAAGAGCGTCCAGCCGTCAGACCAGCGGAAGCCGGCACGCAGGTTGACGAGCGAGTAGCCGTCGACGACGAGGTAGCGCGACGCGCTCGCGCTCGACGAGAACGACGACCGATAGCTCGCATCCAGGCCGGTGAACAGATGACCGGCACGCCCAAACAGGCTGGCGGGATGTGCGTATTCGCCGCCCGCGGAGATCGCCCATTTGGAGATTCCCGGCAGGACGGAACCGGAGATGTCCTTCACTTGCGGTCCGCCAGTCTCCTCGAGCGGCGGCGGTGCGTCGGGAAACGACAGGTATCTCGCCGTCCGTATAGGCGCCGGCGCTGTAGAACAGCCAGCGCGTGCTCGCTCGAGCCGTGGCGTCGAGCTCGACGCCACGCACGCGCACTTTTTCCGCGTTCGCCAGATAGCCGCGCAGCACGCCGACGTCGGCGTTCACGACGTTGGCCTGGAAGTTCTTGATGTCGGTGTTGTAGGCGGTGACGTTGGCGGTGACGCCGCGAAAGGGCTCCGTCTTCAGGCCGATCTCGAAGTGGTGCACGTCCTCGGGCTTGACCACCGCCGCTGACAGAACGGGACGATCGAGCGCGTCGGTGGGAACCCCGTTCAGGTTCAGCCCGACCGACTTGAAGCCGGTCGCGAACGTCGCGTACGCGTTGACGCGATCCGTCACTCGGTACGCGACCGACATCTGACCGGACAGGTTGGTGTCATCGACGTCCGCCGCGTAGGCCTGAGGCGCAAGAACGGATCGCTGCAACGCGATGAGCACGGGATTCGTCGTCTGCAGTCCGCCGTACACCTGCTGATCGAAATGCACGTCCTTCTGGTCGTAGTTGAATCGCAAGCCGGGAAGGATCCGCAGCGCGATCGGTGAGCGCCCACCGACACTTCGCCGAACACCGCGGCGCTGATGTTTCCGAACTGGACGCTCTGCGTCTGCACCGTACCCGTCCAGCAGGCCGGGGGTGCTCGCCGCCGTGTCGGCGCGAGCAGGAACCGCGCGGCCGCGGATCCCTGTTCCTGCGTGAATGACGGGGTCGGAGTCGATCGACTGCTGGAAGACGAACGCGCCGACCACGAGGTTGAGCTGCCGCGAGAGGTCGCCGGCGTACCGGACCTCCTGCGTCCACTGCCGCTGCCTCGACGGCGCCGCCGACACGGTCGTCACGGGCAGGCCGATGAAGTCGCGGTCGCTGGACGGATTCCAGTCCCAATACCGCCACGCCGTCGTCGACGTGAGCCGCCCGCGGCCGACGCTCCAGTCGACGTTCACCGACGCGCCGCCGAGATCCTGGTAGGAGCGGAGCGGAGTGTCGACATCAGTGACGCGATCGAAGGCATTGAAGCTCGGCGGCGTGTAGCCAAGGTCGGCCGCGATCTGCGGGTACTGGCGATTCGCATTGCGCAGCGTCGGCGCGACGCCGGCCACGACCTGCGTGTAGCCGTCGGGGCGCTGGCGCGTGTAGTCCACGGCGGTCGTGATCGCGATCTTGTCCGACGGCGCGAACAGCACCTGGCCGCGAATGCCCAGGTTGTTCAGATCGTTCACGTCGCTGCGTCCTGACGTTGTAGACCGTCCCGTCGCGCTGCGTGCCGGAGAACGACAGCCGTCCGGCCACCTTCGAGAAGAGCGGGCCGGTGACGGATGCCTTGGCCTGCATGAATCCGAGGTTGCCGTAGTTCAGCTCGACGTCGGTCTGCCGCGTGAAGCCGGGCTTGCGTGTCGTGACGTTGATTGCCCCGGCGGTCGTGTTCTTGCCGAAGAGCGTGCCCTGCGGTCCGCGCAACACCTCGATGCGATCGACGTCGAGGAAGTCGAGCGTTGCCGAGGCCGGCCGCGCGTAGAACACGCCGTCGATGTAGAGGCCGACGCCCGGCTCGATGCCGTCGTTCGTGAGACCGAACGGCGCGCCCATGCCGCGGATGTTGATGGCGGAGTTGCGCGGGTTGGTCGAGTAGAACTGCACCGTCGGGATCATTTCCTTCAGCCGGTTCACGTTGAAGTCGCCCGCATCCTCGATGAGCCCGCCGTTCAGGACCGACATCGGAATCGGCACTTCCTGTGCGACCTCTTCGGTGCGACGAGCGGTGACGACCACTGATTGCGCCACGCGCGCCGGTGTCAGCGTCACGTCGATGGCCGCCGTCTGTCCCGCATCGACTTGAAGGCGACGCGCCGTCGGGTCGAAACCCTCCAGCGTCGCATCCAACCGGTACTGGCCGGGCGCGAGCGCGTCGAAGCGATAGGTCCCCTCCTCGTTGGTCACCGCCTCCGCTGACGCATGCGTGGCTTCGTTGAGCACGCGTACCGTCGCACCAGGTATGGCGCGCCCCGACGCGTCGCCAACCGAACCCGTGACGCTGCCGGTCGTCGTCTGCGCCCTTGCGCTAACGACGGACATCACCAACATCAACGCGACGACTATTCCAGACCAACGGGCACGCACAGAGGACACCATGGCGGTCGCCACTGCAAGACGACCGCCTCATCAAAACGGCCACCATTCGCGGGCATGTCACACGAACGAGGCCAGAACTATCGTATTTAACAGAAT
Source organism: uncultured Acidobacteriota bacterium (assembly GCA_963786615.1). Taxonomy (GTDB): domain Bacteria; phylum Acidobacteriota; class Vicinamibacteria; order Vicinamibacterales; family 2-12-FULL-66-21; genus CAWAZT01. The sequence continues at coordinate 516,120 of CAWAZT010000014.1, read as the reverse complement.
TACCATCTTATGCTATAGTAATTACCAGCATATGTCACAGAGACTGCATGGGCCCGGCCGGGCGCCGCGCCGATCGCAGGACTCCATGGTCAACGGGGATCCCCGCGCCGGCGAGGAGCGCTTGATCGGCGGCGATACCGGGTTGGCGCATGTGATGGCACGGGCGCGTATGGTCTGCCGGAGCAACGCGCCGGTCCTGCTGTTCGGCGAGACCGGCACCGGCAAGGAGATCGTCGCGCGTGCGATCCACGAACACTCGACGTTTCGATCCGGCCCGTTCCGCCGCGTCAACTGCGGTGCAATCGCGCCGGAGCTGATCGACTCAGAGCTGTTCGGCCACGAGCAGGGTGCGTTTACCGGCGCGGTGACGCGTCGCAAGGGGTGGTTCGAGCAAGCCGATGGCGGGACGCTCTTCCTGGACGAGGTGGGCGAGCTTCCGCCCGCGGCGCAGGTGCGCCTGCTACGCGTTGTGCAGGATGCCGAGGTGGTCCGCGTCGGCGGCGAACGCGCGGTGCACGTCACCATTCGCATCGTCGCCGCCACGCACCGCGATCTGCCCGCGATGGTGGAGGCGACAGACGTTCCGCGAAGATCTGTACTACCGGCTGTCGGTGTTTCCGATCGTGATTCCGCCGCTGCGCGATCGGCCGAGCGACATTCGCGCGTTCGCCGAGTATTTTGCCGAGCGTGCGGCGAACCGGTTCGGTCTCAAGCCGGTGCCGGTATCGGAGGACGATCTGGCCGTTCTCGCCGCCTATCACTGGCCGGGCAACGTGCGGGAGATTGCGGCGGTCATGGATCGCGCGGTCCTGATCGGGCAGGGTCAGACGCTCAATGTCGGCGCGGCGCTCGGGCACGACGCGGGGCTGCCATCGAATCCGCCGGCACCGCGAGCGCCCGTCCGTTCTCTCACGACCCACATCGAGCCGCTCGACGTGATCGTTCGTCGTCATATCGAGGCCGCCCTGCGGGAGGTCCACGGACGCGTCGAAGGGCCCCATGGTGCCGCGCGCCTGCTCCGGATCAATCCCCACACGTTGCGCGCGCGGATGCGCAAGCTGAAGATCGACTGGCGGGCGTTCAAGCCGGCGCCGTCACGCTGACCCGGCCCGGGGTCACATCCTCCGACTCTTCTCTTCACGACGCGCGCTACCGCGCTCGATCCTCGCGACGCAGCTGCCGCAGCAGATCCTGCGTGCCCACGAGACGATTGTCGAAGATGCGACGGGCGACCGCCAGCAGATCACCGATGAGTGGATCGCGCACGTCGTACCGGACACTCGCCCCGTCCTTCCGCCCGACGACAATATTGTGCGAGCGGAGGACGGCGAGGTGCTGCGAGACGGCCGGCTGCTCGAGGCTCAACGCCTCCTGGAGTCTCCTGGACGCTCCGATCCGCCCGGACCAGCAGCTCGAGGATCCGGATGCGCGCGGGATGCGCGATGGCCCGGAAGAAGGTGGCCTTGAAGACCTGGAGATCGCTGACCGTCGCGGCGCGAGCGGCCCGACGGGGACGCGTGGTCATGTTATAATTATATATATAAATATTTGAATATGTTAGTGCGTTGGGCCCGACCTGTACCCGCGCTCGTCGACGCCCTGCGTGAGGGCTACTCGACGGGCGATCTGGCCAGCGACCTGATCGCGGGCGTGACCGTCGGCCTCGTCGCACTGCCGCTCGCGATGGCCTTCGCGATCGCCTCCGGCCTGCCGCCGCAGAACGGCGTGTACTGCGCCGTGGTCGCCGGCTTCGTGATCTCCGCGCTCGGCGGATCGCGCACCCAGATCGGCGGGCCGACCGGCGCGTTCGTCGTGGTCGTCGCCGGCATTGTCTCCGCCCACGGCCTCGACGGGCTGTTCACGTGCACGCTCATGGCGGGCGCGATCCTGATCCTGCTCGGCGTCACCGGCATGGGGACCGCGGTGAAGTACATCCCGCGTCCCGTCGTGATTGGGTTCACGAACGGCATCGGCGTCCTCATCGCGAGCACCCAGATCCGTGACCTGTTCGGCCTGCGGACCGGGGCAATTCCGGGCGATTTCCTCGGCCGGCTGCGGATGCTCGTCGCCAGTGCCGACACGGCATCCGTCATCGCGACGCTGTTCGGGCTGGCGGCGATCGCGGCCATTCTGATCCTGCGGAAGGTCTCCCGACGGATTCCCGGGAGCATCATCGTGCTCCTCGCCGGCTCCGCAGCGGCGCTGGCGTTCGCCGTGCCCCTCGACACCGTCGGCACCCGATTCGGCGGCGTGCCCAGCGGGTTGCCTCGCTTCCACCTGCCCACGCTCAGACTCGACCTGGCGCTCAGCCTTCTGTCGCCCGCGCTGACCGTCGCGATGCTCGGCGCTATCGAGTCGCTGCTCTCGGCAGTGGTCGCCGACCGCATGTCCGGTCATCGCCACGATCCGAACGTGGAACTGACGGCGCAGGGAATCGCCAATGTGCTCTCGCCACTCTTCGGCGGACTCCCGGCCACGGGAGCCATCGCGCGAACCGCCACGAACATCCGCTCGGGCGCGCGCACGCCGATCGCCGGCATGACGCACGCGGTCACGCTCGCGCTGGTGCTGCTGGTGGCCGCGCCGCTGGCGCGTCACATCCCACTGGCGATTCTGGCCGGCATCCTCATGGTCGTGTCGTACGACATGGGTGAATGGCGCGAGATCCCGGACGTCGTCAAGCTCGGCGCCGCAGAGACGGCCGTGTGGATCATCACGTTTGGATTGACGGTCTTCGCCGATCTGACCGTGGCTGTCGAAGCGGGAATGATCCTCGCGGCGCTGCTCTACATCCGCCGCGTGACCGCGACGACGACCGTGGCGCTCGTGACCCCGGAGTACATCAGCGACGGGCGGGCGCACAGCCTCCAGCTCAATCAGATCCCCGACGGTGTCGCGGTGTTTCGCATCCACGGACCATTCCTTTTCGGGGCAACCGACAAGCTGCTGGAGTTGGAGCGGCGCCTGGTCGATCTGCCCGGTGTCGTGGTGCTCCGGCTCCGCAACATGACAGCCATCGACGGAACGGGACTGCACGCGCTCGAGCACTTCGCGGACGCGCTGCACCAGAGCGGCCGCGTCCTGCTGCTCTGCGGGATGCGGGATCAGCCGGCGCGCATGATGGAACGGGCCGAATTCCAGGAGCACATCGGAGACGAAAACCTCCTCCCAAGCGTCGAAGCGGCATTGGTTCGCGCTCGTGCGTTGCTCGCCGCCGGCGTGGGGACCTGACGCCCGGGGGGGAGCCGTCGACAGGGCGGTCAGTGGAAACGGCGGGCGCGTCCGGACTATCCTCCTGAGATGGAAGACCCCAGATGAGTTATTGCGAACATTGCGAAGGCCAGCGCTTCGATCGGGCCCGGGTGCTGCGCGCCTTGCGGCAGATACAGAAGGACCTGCGCGCGGCGGGCAGGGGTCCGGACGGGGCGATCGATCTCGCGCTTCGAACGGTGAGGGCGCTCGAGATTCCCCATCTCGAGGTCATCGACGCCGAAGACGAGATCATTCACTAGGCCCGAATCGCCGTCACCGCTGGCGAAATCGCTGGGTGATCCAGTCGCGCAGGTAGTTGAAGTCGTTCTTCGTGCAGTTGGCGTACCGTCCCCTCCGTGTCTCACACTTCGCGCACGGCTCGATGTTGTGCGTGGCCCCCTCGAGAATCGTCAGCGACGGCGGAAGGCCTGCGCTACATCCATCCGCTACCTGCTGAGCTTCATCCGCAGACGATTTGCGATCTCCCTTTCGGGGCGCGGATGTATAACGCTCTGTCGCGATAGTCACCTGCGTGGACATCCTTCGGTTCAGAAGTCCAGGAAGGAGCTCGTATGGACAAGAGGCGCGTCGTAGCGATCAGCCGCAGACACTTCTTGCAGACGGCGGGCATGGCGGCGGGCGCCAGCGTCTCGCTGACAGCGGCGGGAGGCGCTTCCGAGAGGGCTGTCCAAGGCTTCGGCGAATCACATGCCTTCGACGAAGCCACGATTGCGCAGCTGCAGGCGGCGATGACCGCCGGACGCACGAGCGCGGTCGCCCTGACCACGCACTATCTCAATCGGATCCAGGCAATCGACGAGCGTGGACCGCGCCTGAACTCCGTCATCGAAATCAATCCTGACGCGCTCAGGCTCGCATTCGCCGCCGATGCGCTGCGTCGCGCGGGCAGGGTGCTCGGTCCTCTCCATGGCATTCCTATTCTCTTGAAGGACAACATCGATACGGGCGACGCGATGCAGACGTCGGCCGGCTCCTTCGCGCTTGTCGGGCGGCCGGCGCTCCGCGACGCTACGGTTGCCGCGAAGCTGCGGGCGGGCGGAGCCGTGATCCTGGGCAAGACGAACCTGAGCGAATGGGCGAACTTTCGATCGTTTCATTCGAGCAGCGGCTGGAGCGGACGTGGCGGGCAGTGCAACAACCCGTACGCGATCGATCGAAACCCCTGCGGATCGAGCTCCGGATCGGGAGCGGCCGTGTCGGCGAATCTCTGCGTGGTCGCGCTCGGGTCCGAGACCGACGGCAGCATCGTGTGCCCGTCGAGCCTGAGCGGAATCGTCGGAATCAAGCCCACGGTCGGCCTGACGAGCCGCGCAGGCGTCGTCCCGATCTCCCACACGCAGGACACCGTCGGCCCCCACGGACGAACCGTCGCGGACGCGGCGGCGGTGCTGAGCGTGATCGCGAGCCACGGCTTCGATGGCCGCGATGCCGCCACGGGTGGCGTGCCGCTCGGCCTCCGCGGCGTCGGCACCAGGCCGACGCTGCCGGCCGACTACACGACCTTCGTGAATCCTGCGGGCCTCCAGGGCGCGCGCATCGGCACAACGCGACAAGGGATCGACGGCATCGACCCCCACGTCGCCGCCCTCTTCGACACTGCGATCGAGACGATGACAAATGCGGGCGCGACGCTCGTCGATCTCGACGCCGCCAACTTCGTCTTCCCGCCTGGCGAGGGCGAGCTCCTCGTCCTCGTCTACGACTTCAAGATCGATCTGCGCAACTACTTCGCCACCCGCACCGGTGTGCCGATGGCCGGCAAGACGTTGGCTGACGCCATCGCGTTCAACGAAGCGAACGCGGCCAAGGAAATGCCCTACTTCGGGCAGGAGCTCTTCGAGCTCGCTGATTCGATCGACATCAGCAGCCCGGATGCGCCTCAACCCGCCTTTGGCGGCATGACGTACAACCAGGCGCTCGACATCGATCAGGCCGCCGGCGCCACCAACGGCATCGACGCCGCCCTCACGCAATTCCAGATCGACGCCATTGCCACGCCGACCGGAACGCCGGCATGGACGACCGACGTGATCAACGGCGATCACTTTACGTTCGCCACGTCACAGCTCGCCGCCATCGTCGGCTACCCGATCATCAACGTGCCGATGGGCAATGTCTTCGGCCTGCCCGTCGGTCTCAGCTTCATCGGCACCGCGTTCAGCGAGCCCACGCTGATTGCCCTCGGTTCCGGGTTCGAGCACGAGGCCAACGCGCGCATCGTGCCGCAGCTCTTTCCGACACTGCCGCTGAAGAACGTGAAGGGTGTGCCACTCGCCCACCGGCGAGGCCGAGGCGGCGCACCGAAGCACTGGCACCATCACAGCATGTAGGTTGCGTTCGCCCATCGTCGCCGGGCCCGCCGCGATCGCCGCGGTGGCGCCCGGCGTCTCTCGAACACACGCCGGACATCTGTGACATAGTCAGAGCCACTGGAGTTGCGATGAAACGCTTCCTGATCTCGTGCGCGGCGGCGATTGCGCTCTGCTACCGCGCTGTCGGCCGCATCCGTCAAGTTCACGTCCACGTGGAAGTCGCCCGACGCGGGCAGCGTCAGCTTTGCCGGCAAGAAAGTGGCGGCACTCGTCATCTCGCAGGACGAGTCGCTGCGGATGTCAGGCGAAGAAGCGCTCGTGCGCGAGCTGACCGCGCGGGGGCTGAAGGTGTGGCGACCTATCGCATCGCACCCAAAGAGGAGCTTCGCGACGCCGATCGGGCGAAGGTCTGGTACGAGAAGGCGAACGTCGAAGGGGTGGTCGCGATTCGACCGGTGAGCGCGGACACGCGCCAGTCCTACACGCCTGGCACCTGGATCAATCCGTACTACAGCACTTTCACGGGCTACTACGGCTATGGATGGGGAAGCGTGTACGTGCCTGGCTCCGTGCGAGAACGAAACGGTGGTCGTCGTGGAGAACACGATCTACAGCGTGCCCCGCAACGCGCTCCTCTGGGCTGCCGTGAGCGAAACGACGAACCCGAAGAACCTTCAGCAGTTCGTCCAGAACCTCGTGAAGGAGATCCGTGAAGGAGCTGCAGAAACAGGGGCTCGCCCGGAACCTGCCCAAGTAAGCCGCGCGCCTACCTGAAGATTCGTCCGACTCCGAAGATTATTCGCCAGCCACCGTCGAGCCCGACGCCGGTGCCGAGCAGCACGGGACCCACGAGCGTGTCGAACACGAGCCCGGCGCCGATGTGTGTGTTCCAATCGACGTTCTCGTGGCTGTTGAACACAGCGCCGTTCTGGAGCCACGCGCCGATGAACATCGGACCCCCCATGAAATCGGGGAGCCTTCCGACCCGGCGCATGCCTCCGACCGTGAGTACCCCGTAATGATCGCCCCGGCGCTCCCCTACGTTGAACGCGTCGAGCACGTACGGATAGCCCAGCGTGAACTGACGCGTCGGCAGCGGCATGTCATTGAACGACGTTCCGCCCGAGAACACAACGAAGAGCCGGTGCCGCCTGCCGAGGGAATAGAAGGACGACACCGAGCCTGATGCCTGCGTGAGGCCCTTGTTCGTCCGCACGATGCCAGGAACCTCAGGAGACTCGAATGTCTGGTTGAACTGGACGACCGCGTGGACGCCGTGTGACGGGATCACCGGGCTGTCCTGCTGATCGAGGAGCCATCGGATCCGAAACATGGTCTCGCCGCCACTGAGCTCGGGAAGTCCGGGGTTGCCGGCGTGCACGCTGTCGCTGACATACCCCACATAGAAACCGCCTGACAGCTCGCTCACCCTCGACAGGTTCACACCCACGTCGCCTTCGATACCGGCCAGCGTCTCCCGATACTCCGCAACGACCGCGTCGTCGACGACGAAGTTGAACGATCGTCGGCCGGCGCCGGTAATCGCGCGGGCGAAGAGCGTCGATCCACCAAGTGGCTTGTACAACGCCGCCCCGATGGTGGGATCCGCACCGAGCGCACCGTCGATGCGCAGTTCGGACCCGGACCCGACCACGTCGAAGGCGAGGTATCGCGCGGCAAGCTGGACGCGGAAGTCTTCTGACGTCGTGTTCTCGATTGTGAGGCCGAGCATGAGGAACGGCGGCGCATACCGCTTCTCGCGCGCGGTCACGAGCAGGCCGGTGCGCCCGTTTTCCGTCGTCAATCGCCAGTTGACGGATTCGTATCGATCGAGACCCGAGAGAGTTTCGAGATCCTTCTGGAGCGACGGAATGTCGACCGGCACGTTCAGGTGCCTGGCCAGCGTGTGCTCGACGATGGCGGCGTCGCCGGACTTGACGCCCGTCATGGTCAGGAACGTCGGCTGCGGGAGCGCCGTCTTGCGCCGGCGTTCGCGCGTGGCGAGCCACTCCTGCCAGTCGGCATCCGACGCGCGGAACTTGAGGAGCTCCTCTCGATGCTGCTCGGCCGCCTGATACCCGCGGGCGATCAGATCGTCGGCGCGACGCCAGTCGAGCGATCCGAAGCCCTCCACGTCGATCGCAATCACCAGGTCGGCGCTGGCGAGCGAGACCCGCGTCGAGTTGCGCATCATCGCATCGACCGTCTGGCCCAACAGCCCGAACATCGAATAGTCGACGCTCGTCGTCGGCGCGTAGCCCACGTCGATCGCAATCACCTCCGAGACGCCAAGGCTCTTGACGACGCCGGCGGGGATGTTGTCGAGCGCACCGCCATCGACGAGCACGAGGCCGTCACGCTGGACCGGCGGAAAGATTCCCGGCAGCGACATCGTCGCGCGAAGCGCCGTCGCGAGCGGCCCGCTGTCGAGGACCGCTTTCTCGCCCTTGAGGAGATCGACCGCCACCACACGGAAGGGCGTCGGCAGGTCGTCGAACCGCTGGAGATCGTAGTACGGCGCCGCGATGCGCGCGAGCAGGAAGTCCACCTGCTGGCCGTCGTTGAGCGCGGTCGGTGGAACGATCCCTTTCTTCACGCCGAACTCGAGGCGTGACGGGTAGCTCCGCGCGTCCTCCTTGCGCCGGATGTTCTTGAACGGGAACGACGAGCTCCCGAACATCACGTCCCAGTCGGTGTTCGTGATGAGCGCGCGCAACTCGGCGGCCGACATGCCCGTCGCGAAGGCGCCGCCGACCAGACCGCCCATGCTGGTGCCGGCGGCGGCGTCGATCGGAATATGGTTCTCCTCGAACCACTTGATCACGCCGATGTGCGCGATGCCGCGGGCGCTGCCGCCGCCGAACGCGACGCCAACCGTACGCCGCGCGGGCTTGCGCCGCCGCGGGATGCGCCGCGAGAACAATCTGGGTCGCCAACAGCACTGCTGCCAGAGCGCGCACGAACACCTCACAGTCCATCGAATGACGAAGTCGTGGCTGGCGGGAAGCAAATCGCATGCTCCCGACTCTCGCGGAATGCGCCGCGATCGCGAAATATCCCGGGTCGTGGCACGGTGAAGCGCTGTTCGATCACGAATAGTCGTGGGCGAATTGGTCGTCACGAAAATTGGCGCGGATGCACGGCCGCCGGTGCTGGCGAAGTTTACTCGATGGTGGTAGTGTGCGCGCCCACGCACGTGCGAAACGAAGGCGGAGTCGCCGGACACGGTGGGCGAGGCCGTTCCGGTGCTCACCGGCTTCGTTTCCAAGTCTGGCGGCGCCGACGTGGGCAATCTCCTCGCGGGTGCGTTGAAGTAGACGCTTCTTCACTGCGACGCGTGACGGCATCGCAGCATGCGCCTTGCGGGAAACGGTGCTCGGGCTGCGGCCCGAGCACCGGCATTCGCTGTTGGCTCGTCCGCGCGACGCAGCGATTGGCACCTGGTCGGATCACTCACGGTTGAATCGAGATGGTGGCACTGAGCTGAAACTGCAGGCGTGTCTCGGCCGGCAGACTGAGGTGTGCTTCGCCGGCACTGGACACGATAGCCCCCGTTGCGCCTCCCACCGCCGCGCCGATCGCGGCGCCCGATCCACCGCCGGCGATCCCGCCGATCACCGCGCCAAGGCCGGCGCCGCCACCGACTTTCCGCGCGGTTTTCTTGCCCTCGCCGCTGCTCTTCGCCTCGACGTACTGCGTCGCCACCTCGTAGACGCGGCCGCCGAACGAGATCGTGTTCATCTTCAACGTGATCTTGTCGCTGCCTTTCATCGTGCCCGACTGCGCCACGTGCACGGCCTGCAGCGTCGCCCCTGCGCCCCGAGGAATCACGACCTTGCCGCCGATCATCACGGGATCGTCGACGAGCGCCTTGAACTTCATCCCCGCCTGCGACGCGTCCACATCGATCGCTTGCGTCAGGCGGACGTTGATCACCGTGCCACTCGGGACCTTGATCGGCGCGGGTTGGGCCGCGGGATTGGGCGGTTGCGCCGGCGGCGCAGCCGCTCGTGCCGAGAAGTCCACACCCGCGACGTCGCCGATGGGGTATTCGCCACGACTACCGTTGGGCAGCAGCAGCCGCACGGTCTTGGAGTCTGCCGCGAGGAACGTTCCCTCCACGACCTTGCCCGATCGCAGTCGCACGCGATCGGCCCAGGCTGGGGATGCCGCGGTCAGCAGCAAAACGACACTCGCAATCAGTCTGATGGTTCGCGTGCTCATAACGCTCCTTGGCGCCGCCGCTACTGGATGATCGGCAAGGCTGCCGCGATCTGCAGATCGATGATCAGCAGCAGCTGGTGTTCGATCTGGAGGAACCGCGCAGCGACTTTCGGTGACAGCGCGGTCTTCACCCGTTCGTAGTACTTGACCTGAGCGCAGTCCGGCGCGCTTCGAGATCGAGCGCTTTGTGCGCCAGCGTGTCCGCCTGCGCGTCGCTGATATTCGGATATCTCTGCGCGTACTCCTTGATCAGCGCCACGCGCTCGTCATTGAGCGTGTTCAGCTCGACATCGTACTCACGATAGATGGGCCAGAACGCCGCGTCTTCCGCTTCGGTGAAGTCCATCAGCTCCGTGAGAATCGCGACCTTCTGGCTGCGCACGTCGCTGCGCAGCAGCTCCACGTATGCGCTGAGGTTCTGGTCCTGGGTTTGCGCCGGCGGCACCGGGGTCGGAGTGGCGCTCTGCGATGGCGGCGCCGGTTTGGCGGGCGACGCCTGGCCGGTCGCGAGCGCAGGCGCACTCAGCGCCAGAACCATGAGTCCGGAGAGCAGCGTACGCAGCACGTCACACCTTCCTGTTCGTATGAAGCTGGAACCGGTCCAGGGCGAAAGAGCAAGAAATCAGCCCGCAGCCCAGGGAAAGAGGCGGCGTGAAAACCGGACTGTTTGACGCCGTTCGCGCCCGATCGGCGTCGCCGCGCACCGTGCGTCACAGCGGACAGGTCACACGCCTCACGACATGTCGTGGTTGGCCGCGCACGCGGTCACTGCTTCGGGACGCTGACGGACTGGCCGGTGTCTTTCTGCGTCCACTCGTCGACCGTGAGCCTGTAGGCCACGTAGTACTTGTAGATGTTGCTCACGTACTGCACCGTCTCGCGTCCGATGCGCTTCTGGGCGATCCGCTCGACGTTGTTGAACCAGACGTTCTTGTCGAGCCCTTCCGCTGCGGCTTCGCGGCGGAGCTGCGCCAGGCGACCCGGGCCGCAGTTGTACGCCGCGAAGGCGAACAGTCCCTTGTTCAGGCGATCGATCGGCTCGTTGGCGAAGTACTGATCGATCATGAACCGGACGTACTTCACGCCGGCGTGCACGTTGGCTTCGGTCTGACGAATGTCGCCGACCTTGAGCTCCTTGCCCGTGGCCGGCATCACCTGCATGACGCCCACGGCGCCCACCTTGCTCTTCGCGGCCTGATTGAGCTGCGATTCCTGAAACCCCTGGGCCATCATCAGCAGGTAGTCCAGGTTGTACTGCTTTCCATACTTCTCGAAGATCGCCATGAGGGTCTTGAACTTCTGCAGCTCCGCGTCGCTCGTTGCGCTCTTCACGAACTTGGTGCTCTTCAGATACCGGCGGAGAACCTCGTTGCCGAAGAGTGTCCCGGCCTTGTTGGCTTCCGCGATGGGATTCAGCACCGCGAGCAGCTTCGGGCTGCCTTGGCGCACGGCCCATGCGACCTCGTCATCCTTGCGGACGACCACGTCGGAATGAACGGTGAGGCCCGGCAGGATCTGAGACCAGAACTGCCCGATCATTCCGTCCACGACGGTCGCCTTCAAAAGCCCCGAGCTGACCATCTCGAGAATGTCCTCGTCCTCGAGAGACGTCGGCACGGCTTTGATGTCGATCGGCGGCTTGCCCTTCGCCTTCAATTGCGCGTTCATCGCCCTCAACGTCTCGAACTGGATGCCCTTGTCGCGGACCGCGATCTGCTTGCCTGACAGGTCGTCCACCGTCGCAATCGAGGGTGCGCCCGGCCCCGTCACGACAACCTGGTTGATATTCGACCTGCCCGGGATCGTGAAGTCCACGAGCTTCGCCCGCTCTGGCGTGATGACGACGCTGGCGGAAATGATGTCGCCGCGACCCTCGATGAGGGACTGATACAGCGCGTCGCGGGACGTCGGCACGAAAACCACGTGCACTTTCGTCGACGGCGTAGTCTTCAGCTGTTTGTTGAGGGCCCGCTCGAGCATCATCCCGGCGTCGTACACGATCCCCCGCTGCACACCCCGGTCGATGAAATAGTGGGTCTTGCTGTACGGCGTGAGGATTCTGATCGAGCGACGCTTCACCATGCCGTCGAAGTCGCCCGTCCACGGTTTGTTCATCAGCCGCTGAGCGGTGGCCGACTGCTCCGCGACCGTCGCGGGTGGCGGTGGTTGGGCTTTCGGCGGAGCCTGGCCCGCCGCTGGTACCACACCGCAGACGGTCAGCGTACAGGCCAGTAGCCACGACCCGAGCCGAGCTCGGACTCGGGAACAGCCATTCATCAAGCCTCTGCTCCTTATTTGTGTGTGTTGCCGGTCGATCAACGAGTCACAGTCGCGCAATCACCGATATCAGCGCACAGACGCCCAAAAAGGCGACGAGCGCGGCCACAGGGCCCGCGACGGATCGTGGGATGGTACCGTACTCCTGCTTGAGCAGGCGCAGGCTCTCGTGGTGCTGGATGCCGGCCATCGCCAACGACACCAGCGCCGTGGTGATCATGACGAGGGCAAAGCCGCGAGGCCCGATCCAGTGCTGGTCCGGCGGGCTATTTCTGATCTCGGTCCTGAAAAAACTTGTATATCGTGAAGCCAAAGGAAATGAGCGAGACCGCGGTCCTGATCCACGCCATCATCGTCCGTTCGTAGGCCAGACGAGTGCGATCGATCGCGAGCCGCGTTCCGCTGTCGAGGGGTGGCATAGAACTGGCTGCCGGAGGCCGTCCACAACAGCATATGACAAAAGGAGTGGCCGATCCTCACCGACCTCACGGGCGCGGTCGCGTCAGTGTCCTGAATACGTGATGCGATAAATCGCGCCCGACTTCTCGTCGGCGACGAGCAGCGCGCCGTCCGGCATGACCAGGACGTCGGCGGGCCGGCCCGTAACCGTCGTGCCGTTCAGCCACCCTTCGGCAAACGGCGTGTAGCTCACGACCTTGCCCGAGCCGTCCAGCTTCACCACGCTCACGCGGTAGCCGATTGGCGTGCTGCGGTTCCACGAACCATGCTCGGCGATGAAGATCTGGTTGCGATACTCCTCCGGAAACATTTTTCCGGTGTAGAACCGCATGCCGATGGACGCAACGTGCGGTCCGAGTTTCTGCGCGGGCGGCTCGAACGCCGAGCACGGTTTCCTGTCGCCGAATTCCGGATCCTTGATGTCGCCGGCAAAGCAGTACGGAAATCCGAAATGCAGCCCGATGCGAGGCGCGTGGTTCAACTCGTCGGGCGGAATATCGTCGCCGAGCAGATCGCGGCCGTTGTCGGTAAACCACAACTCCTTCGTGACCGGATGCCAGTCGAAGCCGACGCTGTTGCGCACGCCGCTCGCAAATGTCTCGAGACCTGATCCATCCGGCTTCATGCGCGCGATGATGCCGTGGCGCGCGTCCACTTCGCAGACGTTGCATGGCGCTCCGACGGGCACGTACAGCATGCCGTCCGGACCGAACGCGATGAACTTCCAGCCGTGATGCTGCTCGCTCGGGAACGTGTCGTTGACGACCACCGGCTTGGGAGGCGCGTCGAGCGAGCGCTCGATGTTGTCGAGACGGTGGATGCGACTGATCTCACTGACGTACAGGGCGCCATCGTGGAACGCGATCCCGGTAGGGGTGGTGAAACCGCTGGCAATCGGTGACCACACGGTCGGCCCGATGGTCGCCGTTGGTGTCCGGCAGGGCGTACACGTTGCCGGCCTTGTTGCTGCCGACGAACACGGTGCCGTTGGTGCCAATCGCCATTTCCCGCGCGTCGGCGACGCCTTCGGCGTAGACCGCGATCTGGAAGCCAGGCGGAAGTTTGATGTTCTGGAGCTGGGGGGACGCTGGGGGGGCGGCCTGCCAGGCGACGGCGGCCAGACCCGCAACAAGAAGGGCCACTCGCATAGCCGGATTCTATGTCAACGGGGCGTCCCCCCAGACCTGGGATCTGACCCCGAAGTGGTCGGGCCGGACGCAGAATTGGGGTCTGACCCCACGTGTTGCTAAATTTTCAGCCCGGTGCTATTTTCGTAGCACCTTTTCGGTCCGGGCTCCGTCTAAGCCTTCGAGACCAAGGCTGACGGACCATATATGACCACAACCGCATCATCGCGATTTGAGTCGCCGGGAACGGCAGATTCTCGACATCCTCTACCAGAAGGGGCGCGCCACCGCCGCCGAGGTGCAGACAGACCTGCCTGAACCGCCGAGCTACTCCGCCGTACGCGCGCTGTTGCGTATTCTGGAAGAGAAGGGCCACATCCGCCACGAACAAGACGGGCCCCGTTACGTCTATCTCCCTACGGTGGCACGCGACAACGCGAAGCGCTCGGCGCTCCGCCATATCCTTCAAACCTTTTTCGATGGCTCCGCGGAGCAGGCGATCTCGGCCCTGCTCGACGAGCCCTCCACGCGGCTGTCGAACGACGAGCTCGACCGCCTGGCGACGCTGATCGACGGCGCGCGGAAGAGCGGGGTGTAGTGATGCACGCGTTACAGCAAACTGTCGATCCTCGACGCCATCGTCAAGGCCTCTCTCATCCTGGCGGCGACCGGGCTGATCGCGACGGTGCTCCGGCGCGCGTCGGCGGCCGCACGCCACATGATCTGGACGCTCGGGCTGATGGGCGCGCTGATCGTCCCGGCGCTCGCGCTGGCGCTTCCTCGCTGGGAAGTGCCGCTGGTCCGGTTCAGCACCGAGACGGTCGCGCACACCGCCCGCGACGACTCCGGCGCCGGCGCCACCCGCGATTGCGCATCACCGGACGCCGACGACGACGAACGATGCGGTTGCGGGCACGGGACCCTCCGAAGCCGACGCAGCACGGTGCGCGCGCTTCCGAGCTGGTCAACGTCCCTGCTGCTGATCTGGTCGATCGGGGCGCTCCTGATCATCGGCCGCATGCTCGTGGGACTCGTCGCCGTCCAATGGATGTCGCGTCGCACGGCGCTCGTGACCGACGCGCCCTGGCTGGCGCAGGCGCGGGAGTTGGCGCGCGATCTCGGCCTCTCGCGCGTTCGTTTTCTCCGCACCGGAGCGGCCTCCATGCCGATGGCGTGGGGCATCCTGCGTCCGTCCGTGCTGATGCCGGCGGACGCCGACAGCTGGCCCGATGAGCGGCTGCGCATCGTGCTGCTGCACGAGCTCGCACACGTGAAGCGCCGCGACTGCCTGACGCACCTCTTCGCGCAGCTGGCGTGCGCGGCGTACTGGTTCAATCCGCTGGCGTGGATGGCCGTTCGTCGACTCCGGGCGGAGCGCGAGCGTGCGTGCGACGATCTCGTCCTTGCCGCCGGCACGCGCGGCGCTGATTACGCGAATCAATTGCTGGAAATTGCGCGCGTCATGAACGCCGGGCCGCTTCCCCGCCGTCCTCGCCGGCGCCTCACTCGCGATGGCGCATCGCTCCCAACTCGAGGGACGGCTGATCGCGATTCTCGATCCGACCGTACCTCGCCGCGGTCTCACGCGCCTTCGTGCGGCCATTGCTGCGGGCGTGTTCGCCGTCGTGCTGGTCCCGGTTGCGTCGGTGCAGCCCTGGGCCGAGGAGCGCGCGGCCGTGAAAACCGCGGACGTCGTGCCGATTCCGGCCTCCGCGCAGACTCCGCAACCGATACCTGCACCGTCAGCGGAGGCGCCGACCCCGGCGCCGGCGCCCGCGACGTCACCGATGAGCGCGAAAGTCCCGGAGTCGGAGTGGCACACGGCCGGCAAGGAAATGCCCCACGCCGTGGCCGAGGGGATGTCGCATGGAAGTCGGACAAGGCGTCGCGCAGGGCGTGTCGCAAGGCATCGCGACCGGCGTCGGCACCGGCATGGCCGCTGGCGTCGTCGGCAGCATGGTCGAGAGCGTGGCCGGACATGTGGCCGACGCCGCGGCCGCACAGGGTGAGGAGAAGGAGCGGTCGCACGCGAACGATCCGCGGACCGTCAGCGCGCTGATCGAAGCGCTCAAGGATTCCGACAAGGAAGTCCGCGAGACCGCACTCTCTGCCCTGACGCAGATGCGCGATCCGCGAGTGTACGAACCGCTGACGTCGGCGTTGAAAGACGCCGATGCAAACATCCGCCAGCAGGCGGCGTTCGGCCTCGGCCAGCTTCGTGATCAGCGCGCGGTCGACCCCCTGACGGCGGCGCTCCAGGATGCGAGCGCTGACGTCCGCGAGCAGGCGGCGTTCGCGCTCGGACAAATCAGAGCCAAGTCCGCGGTGGGCGCGCTGGCGGCGGCACTCAAGGACAGTCAACGCCGACGTGCGGGAACAAGTGGTCTTCGCGCTCGGACAGATCCGCGACGTCTCGTCGGTTGACGCGCTGGCTGGCGCGCTGCACGACGCGAACGACAGCGTCCGCGAGCAGGCCGCGTTCGCACTCGGGCAGATCCGCGATCGCCGTGCGGTCGATCCGCTGATCGCGGCGCTGAAGGACGCCAAGCCCGACGTGCGCGAGCAGGCCGCGTTCGCGCTCGGACAGCTGCGCGACTCGCGCGCCGTCGAGGCGCTGGTGATCGCGATGAAGGACGCCAACGTCGACGTGCGCGAGCAGACCGCGTTTGCGCTCGGGCAGATTCGCGATGCACGCGCGATCGACGCGCTGACCGCTGCGCTCAAGGACGCCAACGCCTCTGTTCGTCAGCAGGCCGCGTTCGCTCTGGGACAAATCCGGTAAACGCCGCGCGCCCCATCGATCGCCGTCGGGCGATCCGCGGTGATGGTGTTCTCGTTGGTGCTGGTTTCTTAGCAGGAGTTGCTCATGAGCCCCGTGACTGTCTTCTTCCGCACGCTGCGTCGGGCGAGCGCCATCTTCCTAGGCGTGGCCGCCATGTTCCTGCATCCGCCGCTCGAATGGCGAGCCGCGTCGCAAGGGGTCGTTGGCGCGCAACAGGCACCAGCCGAAGCCGCCGTCGATGGCCTGATCGGGCTCCTCAAGGATCCTGACGCCGGCGTCAGACGCCAGGCGGCGAACTCGCTCGCGGAGCTGGGCAACGCGCGCGCGGTGCCCGCGCTCGCGGCCGCGCTCGGCGATGCCGACCCTGAGGTCAGAGCCCAGATCATCAGCGCGCTTGGCGAGCTGTCCGATTCACGCGCGACCGCCGCGCTGGCGAACGCGCTCAAGGACGAATCGGCGGCCATTCGCGCGCACGCCGCGTCGGCGCTCGGCGAAATCGGTGACCGCAGCGCCGTGGACGCGTTGATCGCCGCAAGCAAGGACAAGAGTCCCGACGTCCGGCGTCATGTGATCAGCGCGCTCGGCGAGATTGGAGACATGCGCGCCATGGACGCCCTCACGCAGGCGCTGAAGGATGAGGATGCCGGCATCCGCCGCGCCGCCGCGGCCGCGATCGCGGATCTCGGCGGTGACGGGGATGGCCATTCGTCTCCACACCCGCACCCGCATCCCCATCCGCATCCACACCCGAACCCCAATCCAAACCCGAATCCGAATCCGAATCCCATGGGATTCCACAACATGAGGATTCGGTGATGATCGCCGTGATCATCGCCGGTGCGATTGCCCTTGCCCCGGTCCAGGGCGACGCGCGGACGAAGGCTGCGGGGCTGGCCTCGTCCGACCCGGCCGACGCGCGCGCGGGCGGCGTGCGACTTGCGGGAGTTCGGAAGCAACGCCGCTTTTGCGCTACCGCAGCTCGTCGCGCTGCTCGGGGACGGATCACCTGTTGACGGCAACGTCTGCGGTGAGCGGACGTGGGGACGGCACTCCGGCATCGCCGACACGACGTCGCCCGGCGAGCAGGCCGCCTCCGCGCTGGTGGCGATCGGTCGTCCCGCGTACGATCCCTTGACGCGTGCGCTGAAAGCGCCCGTCTGGATCGCGCGAAAGAACGCCGCATGGGGACTCGGCGCGCTGGGAAATCGCGACGCCGCGCCGCTCCTCTCGGGATCGCTGCACGACGGAGAGGCGGCCGTCAGAAAGGAGAGCGCGTGGGCGCTGGGCGCGCTCGACGCCGACGTCGCGGTGCCCGCGCTGATCGACGCGTTGAAGGATGCCGAACCCGCCGTTCGTGAGCAGGCGGCATGGGCCCTGGGCGCCATCGGCGATCGCCGAGCGGTGCCGTCGCTGTCGGCGCTGCTGAAGGATGCCGACGCGAAAGCCCGCCATCAGGCGGCGTGGGCACTGGGCGCGATCGGCGATCGCGGCGCCGTCGACGCGCTGGTCGCGGCCCTGGGCGACGATGTGGCGTCGGTGCGGGAACAGGCCGCGTGGGCATTGGGCGCGATCGGAGATCACCGAGCCTCCGCGCCGCTTGCGAAGTCGCTGAAAGACACCGACGCGCGCGTCCGCCGCCAGGCCGCCTGGGCGCTCGGCGCCATCGGCGGGTGGTCGCAAGTCCGTAGTCCCAGGTCCTGAGTCGCTGGTCACGAGTCCCGCGTCCAAGTCCAGACTTCCCAGGCTGCTGACTCGGCTAGAGACTGCTGGACCGTCGGACTTGGGACTCGGGACCAGAGGAGCTGCCCCGTGCTATCTGACCTGCGCTTCGCCGTCCGGTCACTCCTGAAGGCCCCCCTCTTCACCATCGTGGTCATTGCGACGATTGCGCTGGGGATTGCCGCCAACACCGCGATCTTCAGCGTCGTCCACGCCGTGCTGCTCGCGCCGCCGCCGTTTTCGGAACCCGAACGTCTTGCGGTTGTGTGGGAGACCGATCGCAACACGGGGACGACGCGCGAGCCGGGATCCTGGCCGGACTTTCAAGACATTCAGCGGCAGTCGCGGACGATGGCCGCGATGGGCGGGTTCATCGCCGACGAGATGAACCTGAGTCCCGGGCAGGGCGATCCGCGGCGCGTGCCGGTGCTGCATGCATCGCACGAGCTGATTCCATTGCTCGGCATCAAGCCCATCGCAGGCCGCGTGTTCACGCCCGCCGAGGATGCGAAGAGCGGACCTGCGGTCGCGCTGATCAGTGACGCGCTCTGGCAGCGCGAGTTCAGGCGCGATCCTGGAGCGATCGGACGCACGCTGCGGCTCGACGACACGCCATGGACCATTGTCGGGGTGATGCCGCCAGAGGCTGATTTCGGGATTCTGCAGGTCCTCACGTCTGCCGCCTACGGGCGCGCATTTGCCGATCGCGGCGAACGCGCGCAGGTGGACATCTGGCTGCCGCTGCAGGGTGACGCGGCGCAGTTGCCGCGCTCTACTCATCCCTTGCTGATGATCGGCAGGCTCGCGCCGGCCGCGACGATCGGCGCGGCGCAGGCGGAAATCGGTGCCATCGCCGCGGACCTCGAGAAGAGCTTTCCGGACAATGCGGCGCGCGGAACGAACGTCGAGTCGCTGACGCGGGTGATCTTCGGGCCGGTACGGCCCGCGCTGTACGTCCTGCTTGCCACTGTCGCCCTCGTGCTGATCGTCGCCTGCGTCAATGTGGCCAACCTGCTGCTCGCGCGTGGCGACACGCGTGCGCACGAAGTGGCTGTTCGCCGGGCGCTTGGAGCAGGCGGCGCGACGCTGCTGCGACTCTTCGTCACCGAAAGCGCGGTGCTCACGGCAACCGCCAGCGCGATCGGCGTGGGGCTCGCCTTCCTGGGTGTCCGCGCGATCGTCGCGCTTGCACCGGCCGACGTGCCACGCCTCGACGCCGCGGCGGTCGATCCTGCGGTGCTCGCAGTCACCGCGGGCGTGTCCATCGTTGTCGCTTTTCTGTTCGGCATCATCCCCTCGATTCACCTGGAGCGGTTCTCGACACAGGATCCGCTGAAGGACGCGACCGTCCGCGCATCCGCGAGTCGCGGAAGCGGACGCCTGCAGCAGAGCCTTGTCGTGGCGGAGCTGGCGCTCGCGCTGCTTCTCGTGTGCAGCGCCGGATTGCTGATCAAGAGCTTCTGGCGGCTGCAAGCCGTGGACCCGGGGTTCCAGTCGCACGGCGTCCTCAAGGCGGAGTTCCAGCTTCCGCCCGCGCGCTACCCGGTCGATTTCCGCCGATGGCCCGATTTTCGAGAACAGCATGCGTTCGATCGCGCGCTCCTCGCGCGCGCTGAAGCCTTGCCGGGTGTCGAATCCGCGGCCATCGCCGGGAACCACCCGCTGGATCCCGGCTTCACCAATTCCTTCGCGGTCGTCGGGCGCGAAGCCGAGTCGCGCACATGGCCGGAGATTTCCGTCCGCCGTGTGACGAGCGGCTACTTCCGCACCGTCGGCCTGGCGCTCGTACGCGGACGACTCATCGAGCCGGGCGACACCACAACCAGCGCGCCGGTGATTCTGCTCAACGAGACGGCGGCACAGCGGTTCTTCGGAAAGACCGATCCGCTCGGCCATCAGATCCGCTTCTGGGGAACCTCACGCACGATCGTCGGCGTCGTCGCGAACGAGCGATTCCATGGCCTGGTCGAATCCGCTCCCATCGCCGCGTACACACCGTTGTCGCAGACGCCGTCCGCAAACGGCGCCGGCGTGCTGCTCGTTCGCACCAGCGGCGATCCGTCCGGGCTCGCCGGGTCCGTGCGATCGACGATTCGTGCGGTTGATCCCGGGCTTGCGGTGTTCGGGCTGGAGCCGCTGGACGTGACGCTCTCGCGATCGGTCTCGCAACGTCGGTTCATCATGATGCTGCTCGGGGCGTTCGCGGCGACTGGCCTGCTGCTTGCCGGTATCGGCATCCACGGGATGCTGAGCTATCGCGTTGCGCGGCGGCGCCAGGAAATCGGGATTCGCATGGCGCTCGGCGCCGGACCGGGAACGGTCCTCCGGCTCGTCCTGCGCGATGGCGCTGTGCTGACGCTGAGCGGCCTCGTGCTCGGTCTCGGCGCGGCCTTCGCTTTCACACGCGTGTTGCGGACGCTGTTGTTTGGCGTGACCGCCACGGATCCGCTCACCTTTGTCAGCGTCGCGGTATTTTTCGTCGTCGTCGCGACGGCGGCGACCGTCGTGCCCGCGCGATGGGCGTCACGCGTCGACCCGCTGACCGTTCTCAGGAGTGAATAGCGCCATGGCCGTCCTCTGGCAGGACCTCCGGTTCGCCGCGCGCCTGCTGCTTCGCTCGCCGGGATTCACGTGCATCGCACTCGCGGCGTTGACGCTCGGGATCGGCGCGAACACGGCGATTTTCAGCGTCGTCAACACGCTGCTGCTCGAACCGCTTCCCTACAAGGATCCGTCGAAGCTCGTCATCGTGTGGGAGCACCACCTGCCGACCGACCGCAAGGACAACGTCGTCTCGCCCGGCAACTTCCTGCACTGGCGCGAGATGAACCATTCGTTCGAGGACATTGCGGCGGTCAGCCTGACGTTCAAGACCACCATCACGGGCGGCGGCGGCGCGCCGGAAGAACTTCCGGTGCAATACGTCACAGCGGCGGTGTCTCCCATCATGGGCGTGCCGCCGCAACAGGGACGATTGTTCCAGCCGGGAGACGACGACCCGTCCGCGAACGTCGTGATGATCAGCGACGGGCTCTGGCGGCGACGCTTCGGTGCGGACCCGAAGATCATCAATCAGCCCATTCAACTCGACGGCCGGTCGCAAATCGTGATCGGCGTGATGCCGCCAGGGTTTTCGATTCTCGACAGGACGATCGATATCTGGCAGACGATCGGGTTCAAACCCGATGCCCGTACGCCTCGCGGCCGCTGGCTCATGACCGTCGCACGGATGCGACCGGGAATCACGGTTGCCCAGGCGCAGGAGGATATGACACGGGTTCACGCGGAGCTGACGCGGATGTTTCCTGACTTCAACACCGGCTGGAGCGCCAGGGTCGTGAGCCTGACCGATCAGCTGACCGGTGACGTGCGGCCGGCGTTGTTCGTCCTGCTCGTCGCGGTGGGATTCGTGCTGCTCATCGCGTGTGCGAACGTGGCGAATTTGCTGCTCGCGCGCGCGACGGCGCGTCATCGCGAGATCGCGGTGCGCGCGGCGCTCGGCGCCGGGCGTGGACGACTCGTCCGACAACTCCTCGCCGAGAGTCTGTTGCTGTCCACCACGGGCGGTGCCGCGGGTCTGCTGTTCGCATGGTGGACGACGCTTGGTCTGCGGAGCGTCGTCGCGAAACAACTGCCGATTCCTCGGCTCGAGGCTGTCACCGTCGATTCGCGTGTGCTGGTGTTCACGCTCGTCGCAACGCTCGTCAGCGGCCTTGCGTTCGGACTCTTCCCGGCCCTCACGGCGGCGCGGACCACGCTGACGGACGCACTCAAGGAAGGCGGACGCGGAGGTACGGGCGCTCGTGGCGCTCGTGCCCGGAACGCGTTCGTCGTGGTCGAAGTGGCACTCGCGCTCGTGCTGCTGGTCGGCGCGGGCCTGCTGATCCGCAGCTTCAGCGCTCTTCTCAGCGTGGACCCCGGATTCGATCCGTCCCACACGATCACGATGCGGGTCTCGATTCCCCAATCGAAGTACGAAACGCCCCAGAAGATTCGCGGCTTCTACGACCAGCTCTTCGAGCAGATCGACGCGATCCCCGGTGTGCAAGCTGCGGGCGGAACGAGCTTCCTGCCGTTGAACGGTCTTGGCGCTGCGACGGACTTCGAAATCATCGGGCGCCCGAAACCGCCGGTCGGCCAGGAACCGGTGACCGACGTCCGCGTAGTCACGCACGACTTCTTCCGCGCGATGGGAATCCGCCTGGTGCGCGGCCGGTTGTTCGGCGCCGAAGAGCGCGGGGCCACAGCACGAAAGGTCATCATCAGCGAGAGCATGGCGAGGAAGTACTGGCCCAACGAGGATCCGATCGGCCAGCGGATTTCCGTGTACTGGAACGATCCGGGTCCGGACGAAATCATCGGCGTCGTGGGCGACGTCCGGCAGGAGACGCTCGAAAAGGAAGTCCGGCCGTCGATCTACTGGCCTCCTGCACGGTTCGCCTATCCCTGGATGACGGTCGCCATCCGCGCGGCAGGAGAAGTCAGCGCCATCGTCCCGGCTGCAACGGCGCGCGTGCACGAGCTCGATCCAAACGTGCCCGTCGCTGACGTGCGCACGATGACCGAGGTTCGCGACACCTCGGTCGCGCAACGGCGGCTGACGACGATGCTGCTGGGAGTGTTTGCGGGTATCGCGCTGCTGCTCGCCGCCGTCGGCATCTACGGCGTGATCAGCTACACGGTCTCGCAGCGCACCCAGGAGATCGGCATTCGCATGGCGCTCGGCGCACGCCAATCCGACGTGCTGTCGATGGTGCTTCGTCAGGCACTGACGCTCGCGGCCGCGGGCATCCTGATCGGCGGGGTCGGTGCGGCGCTCCTGACCGGGTTGATGCGCAACCTGCTCTACGGGGTGCGTCCGACCGATCCTGTGACGTTCGCGCTGGTCGCCACTCTCCTGGCGGTGATCGCCGCTGCAGCCGCAGTCGGTACCTGGCCTGCGAGCGACACGGGTGGATCCCGCGGTCGCCCTGCGGGCGGAGTGATCAGACTGTAAGTGCTTGGCGCCACGATGGATGTGGCTCGCTCTGTGCAGGCAGAGCTGCCCGCCGCGCGGCACCCCTCACGTAAACGCGGCGCGCCGCGATCAAGTACGATTTGTCGGCATGCTGGTGGCTGCGGGCGTCATCCTGCTGCTCATCGCGCTCACGGCGCTGTATGTAGCGGCCGAGTTCGCTGCTGTTGGCGCCCGCCGGAGCCGGTTGCGACGGATGGCCGAGGACGGCAGTCCGCTCGCGGCGCGCCTGCTGCCTGTCCTCGATTCGCCGCGCCGCGCTCGATCGCTATATCGCCGCCTCCCAGGTCGGCATCACGCTCTCCAGCCTGATTCTCGGCGCGTATGCGCGCGCCATCCTGGCCCCGTGGGCCACGCCGCTCCTGACGCGCTGGACGCGGCTCGACGAGCACACGGCCCTCGAGGTCTCGGCGGCCATCTTTCTCGTCGTGCTCACGGTCCTGTCGGTCATCCTCGGCGAGCTCGTGCCGAAGGCGATCGCGCTGCAGTATCCAACCCAGGCGGCACTGTTCACCGTTGCTTCCGATGGAGTGGTCGCTTCGCGCGTACGCCTGGCTGATTGCGCTCCTCAACGGCAGCGCGCTCGTCATCCTGCGTGCGCTCCGGCTCCCGAGCACGGGTCATCGTCACGTGCATTCACCCGAGGAGATTGCGCTCCTCATCGCCGAGAGTCGCGACGGCGGCCTGCTCGAGCCGCAGGAGCAGGTGCGGCTGCATCGTGCGCTCAGGCTCGGCCTGCGAAACGCCCGTCAGCTGATGGTGCCGCGTGAACGCCTGGCTGCGCTCGACCTCGCGACGGCCATGCCTGATGTGATGCGCGTCGTCGCGTCGAGCCCTTACAGTCGCCTCCCGCTCTTCCGCAACACGCTCGACGATATCGTCGGCATCCTGCATACGAAAGATGCGGTGCTGCACTTCGTCGATCAAGGAGCCGCGGGATCGCTTGCGACGCTCGTACGGCCGATTCCTCGAGTGCCCGACACCATGCCGGCCGATCGGCTGCTCGCCTTTCTGCGCGAGCGGCGGAGCCATCAGGCGATTGTGGCCGATCGTGCGGGCCGTGTCGCGGGTCTCATCACACTCGAGGACGTGCTCGGCGAGCTGCTCGGGAACGTGGCCGACGAGCTCAAGGGTCAGCGGCTGCTGCCGCTGCGCCTGACTGACGGACGCGTCAGGCTGCCAGGAGCGTTTCCCCTCGATCGCGCCCGGGTGTGGATCGACGGCGCCTGGCCGCAGGACGGCGGCACGGTCGGCGAGTTCGTGCTGCACGAGGCCGGCAGGCTTCCCGAGCCCGGCGAGGAGCTCACCGTTCGCGGCCTCGCGGTCGAGATCGAGGCCGTGGAAAACGACCAGATCGCCTCGCTCATTGTGTCTCCTCCGCAGGAGGTCGAGGCGTAACGTGGCGATCCCGCTCCTGATCATCGCCGTGTTGATCGTGCTCAACGCCGTTTTCGTCGCCGCGGAATTCGCCATCGTCGGCGCGCCGCGGGCGGCGATCGACGCACGCGCCGCTCGGAAGCAGCCGCTCGCGCGGCTCGTGCAGAGCGTCCTGCGCGACCCGCGCAGAGTCGATCGGTACATCGCGACCGCGCAGATCGGCATCACCGTCGCGAGCCTCGGCCTGGGCATGTACGGCGAGCACGTGCTCGCAGACTGGATCCTGGCGCGGGCGCTCGGGCGTGCGGCCTTGGCGCAATGGCTGGCCGCCCACGGGTTCGCGAGCCTCGTCGCGCTCGCGATCCTCACCTACTTCCACATCGTCCTCGGCGAGATGGTGCCAAAGTCGCTCGCGCTGAGTGACGCCGAGCAGATCGTCCTCTGGATCACGCCGCCGATGCTGTGGCTCCAGACGATCCTGCTGCCGCTCGTGGTTCTGCTGAACGCCATCGGCAATCGCGTGCTGAAAATTGCCGGCATCAGCCGGCAGGCGCGGAACACCGACCAGTACTACACGTCCGAAG
Organism: uncultured Acidobacteriota bacterium; assembly: GCA_963786615.1. Lineage (GTDB taxonomy): Bacteria > Acidobacteriota > Vicinamibacteria > Vicinamibacterales > 2-12-FULL-66-21 > CAWAZT01. The sequence continues at coordinate 490,972 of CAWAZT010000014.1, read as the reverse complement.
AGCTGCAGCTGATCGTTCAGGAATCAGAAGAACAGGGCGCGCTCCGCGAGGACGCGGGCCAGATGCTGCGCGAGCTGTTCGCCTTCGGCGATCGGACAGCGGGCGAGGTCATGGTTCCGCGCGTACGCATTTCCGGAATCCCTGTTGGCTCGAGCCCCGAGGAGCTTCGCGCCCTTCTGCGGGTGGCGCCGCATACTCGCTATCCCGTGTATGAAGGCGATCTCGATCACATCGTCGGCATGTATCACATCAAGGATCTGTTGCGGCTGCTGCTCATCGGCCAACCCGTTTCCGCCGCGGGTGTCCGGCAGGTTCCTGTCGTCCCCGAGACGTCGCTGCTCGACGACGTGCTGAGCACGATGCGGCGTGAGCGCACGCAGATGGCCGTCGTGATCGACGAGCACGGCGGCACGGCCGGAATCGTCACGCTCGAAGACCTCGTTCGAGGAGGTCGTGGGCGAGATTGACGAGGGGCCGACGGCGGCAGCAGGACCGCAGTGGGATCCCATGGGCAGCCTGCGGGTGCCTGGCACGATGCGCCTCGATGCGGTCGGGCGCTTCTTCGATTTGGACCTGGCCCATGAGGAGGTCGACAGCGTCAGCGGTCTTGTGCTCGCGCTGCTCGGCCGTCCACCTCGGGTCGGTGATTCGGTCCGGTACGAGCGGTTGCGTTTCGACGTGACGGCGGTGAAAGGTCGCGGCGTGGACGAGGCCGCCGTATCGCTCGTGGAGTGACCGCCTCAGCCGACGTGAATCCTCGGCCGGCGCATCGGGTCCTGCTCGGTCTGCCGGAGCACCTCGCGCGTCACGGGCGCCGTGTCCCCCTCCCCGAACGCCAGGAACTTCAGAAGGTAGACGATCGGATTTCCTTCGGTCCATCCGAAGTACGCGTGCGGGATCTGGCCGGTGCGATCCCGGATGAACAGCAGCAGGCCCGCGATCGCGTTAGGGATGGCCGGGCTCACACACCGAAGCACGTGATGCCCCGCGACATCCGCTCCCGCGACCTGGAGCGTCCCGCGGAAATCGGACACGTCGCCAGGACGCACTTCGAGAAACAGCACCGGCTCGTCGAGAGGAAGGTGATGCGACTCGCGCGCCTCGCGCAGCTTGCTGGCGTACTCCTCAGGATTCCCCACATCCGGCCGGTTGGCAATGAGCCGCACCGGGCGATGACCGACGTCGCGAAGGAAGCCCTCCGCCATCGCATCCGGCACCACGCCCTGAATCCGCAGTTCCGTCGATCTGAGCACGCGCGAGATCAGCGACGTCGCGATGATGGTGACGATGAACCAGGACGCGATCTTGATGCCTTCCGGCCGCTCGAAGATGTTGACGACGGTCGTGTAGACGAACACCAGCGTGATCGTCCCGAACCCGAACGCAAAGCGCGATCGGCGCAGATGCAGCGTGACAGCAACGGCGGCCGAGGTCATGAGCACGAGAACGCCGGTCGCATAGGCGCCGCCTTGTGCCTCGACGTTGGCTGTGAAGAGGATGGTAATGAAGTACGTGATTGCCGTGAACAGGAGCACGAGTGGACGCGTCGCTTTCGTCCACTCGGGCGCCATGCCATAACGGGGCAGGTACCGCGGCACGAGATTGAGCAGGCCAGCCAGCGCGGAGGCGCCGGCGAACCACAGGATCGAGATGGTGCTCACGTCGTAGATCGTGCCGAACACCTCGCCGAGATAGAGGTGCGCGAGATAGGCGAGCGCGCGGCCCCAGGCCTGTCCGCCTTCCCGGAACTCCGCCGGCGGTATCAGCAACGTCGTCGACAACGAGCTGCCGATCAGGAAGACGCTCATCAGAACCGCGGCCGTGCGCAGCAGCTTCTTCGTGTTACGAATGCGCCCGACGGGACGCTCGGGGGTATCGGTGGGATCGCCCTTCACGAGCGGCATCACGGCCACACCGGTCTCGAACCCCGAGAGCCCGAGCGCAAGCTTCGGGAACAACAGCAGCGCGAGCGCGACCATCATCAGCGGGCTGCCCTGCTGACTGAGGAGCGCGTCCCGCCATGCGGGCAGCACGCCGGGGTGCTGGACCACATGCGCAAGCGCGTACCCGATCACCACCACGTTCAGAACAAGGTAGATGCCCACGATGACGACGGCGAAGTCGATCGCTTCCTTGAAGCCCTTCAGAAAGACGGCCGCCAGCGCAGTCAGCAGAATGAGCGTCAGGGCGATCGGATGATTGAAGGTTTCCGGCACGAAGGGGTTGCCGACGATGTGTGCGGTGGCGTCGGCCGCCGACAGCGTGATCGTGATCACGAAGTCGGTTGCGGCAAAGCCAAGCAGGCACAACACGACGGCCTTGCCCTTCCACCGCGGAAGCAGATCCTCGAGCATCGCGATGCTGCCCTGTCCATTGGGGCTCGCCTCAGCGACGCGCTTGTAAATTGGCAGTGCGCCGAAGAGGGTCAGCAGAACGAGGATCAACGTCGCGACGGGCGACAGCAGGCCGGCCGCCAGAAAGGCAATGCCTGGTTGATAGCCGAGCGTCGAAAAATAATCGACGCCCGTCAGGCACATCACCTTCCACCAGGGCGCTTGATGATGAGCGGCCATCATCACGCCCGTTTCCCGCAGTCCCTCGAAGAACCACAGCTTGAACCGGCGTTTCCGCCGGGACGTCAGACCGTATCCCATGCGCTCAGATTTCGCCCCGGACCGCCGCCAGCTCCAGCTCGCGATCGCTGGCTTCCGTGAACACGCCTTCCCACCGCGCCACCACCACCGACGCGAGGCAGTTGCCAATCACGTTCGTCATGGTGCGGCCCATGTCCATCAGCGTGTCGACGCCAAGAATCAGCGTGACGCCTTCGAGCGGCAGCCGGTAGCTCGCCACCGTCGCGGCGAGGATCACCAGCGACGCCCGCGGAACACCGGCCACACCCTTGCTCGTGAGCATCAACGTCAGGAGCAACGTGATCTGCTCGCCGATGCTCAGATGCAACATTGGCGGCCTGCGCGACGAACACCGCGGCCAGCGAGAGGTAGAGGGTGGATCCGTCGAGGTTGAAGCTGTAGCCGAGCGGCAGAACGAAAGCGACAACGCTTCGCGGCACGCCGAGATGTTCCATCGCTTCCATCGCCCGCGGCAGCGCGGCCTCGCTCGAGGTCGTCGAAAACGCGATCACGGCCGGTTCCTTCACGGCCTTGATGAATTTGCGAATGGGGACGCGGAACAGCAGCATGACGGGAACGAGCACGAGCAGGTAGAACGCGGCCAGCGCGATGTAGAACGTGCCCACGAGCCAGGCGAGATTGTACAGAACGCCGAAGCCGCCCTTGCCGATCGTGTAGGCCATCGCTGCAGCCACGCCGATGGGCGCGTACTTCATGACGATGTTCGTGAACTTGAACATCGTTTCCGCCAGCGACTCGCAGAGCTCGATCGACCGGCCGTCCCTTGGGCCCGACCATCGTGAGCGCGATCGCGAAAATCAACGACCACACGACGATCTGCAGAACGTCTCCCTCGGCCATGGCCTGCACGATCGAGTTCGGGACGGTGTGGAGCAGGATCTGATCCCACGTCTGGGCGTGCGCAGCAACTTCCGGGGCGCCCGCCGACGCCGGAAGCACGAGGCCGACGCCCGGCCTGAGCAGGTTCACGGCGAGCAAGCCGATCACCAGCGCGACGGTGGTGACCGCCTCGAAATAGATCATGGCCCGGAGGCCCATGCGGCCGACGACCTTCACGTGACCGGCGCCCGCCACGCCCGCCACCAGCGTGCCGAAGATCAACGGCGCGATGATCATCTTGATCAGCCGGAGAAACAGCTGGCTGAACGGGCTGAAGAACGTTGCCCAGTCGGGATGGGTCCGGCTGATCAGCGCGCCGACGGCTACGCCAACGATGAGGCCGAGGATGATTTGCTGCGTGAGGGTGAGGCCCGACGGCCGACCAGATCCGACTGAGTCGGCTCGGTGCATCGCGAGATTCTATCCGATAGCTGGGGTCGCTCGCGCCGTGGAGACGGTCTGCCGCTCACGGCGAAGATCCGACCACACCCTGCTGGTGGTTCTAGACAATTTTGGCGGTGTTCGGTCCTGATCCTGGGCGCGCGCCAACACGCGCGGCGCAACGTAGATGGTGCGCGCGGTCAGCTCGCGCGGGTTGAGGCCGGCGCCAGCGGCGATTTCGGAGAGGAGCGCCGGCAGCGTCGCTGGGAAAGCGCCACTCGTCCGCGCGGACGTTGACGTCAGCGAAGCGCGGTCGTCCATTCCGTCCACCAGCCCGTCACGCTTCGCGCGATCGGCTCAACGATCAGCATGCCTGCGCCACGCCGAATGCGATGCCTTACGTGATCCAGCAGGAGCCGGCGCTTGTCGGGCGGAAGCTCGTTCACGACGTACGCGAGCACGATGCCGGTGGACGATTCGCGGACGTCGATCGGCTTCAGGACGTCGCCGACGACCGCGCGGCCACGAAGCCCGAGATGCCGATACGTCCAGTTCGCCTCTTGAACCGCCCACGGATGCCGATCCACGCCAGCCAGCGTTGACGGAGGGATCGCACGCGAGCGCCCACGCGGACCCTGCCGCGCCCGTGCCGCACCCGAGATCGATCAGGCGATGGTGCGGCTGGGTGTGGGCGCCAAGCGCCCGCACGACGTGCGTGACCGTGAGGAAATGAACGGGCGCATAGAAAAGGGCAAACGCGGCGCGCTTGCCCGCGCCGTCCAGCGCGGACCCGGACGCGAGCTTGCTCCGACGCTCGACGTAGCAGGAGGACAGCGCGCGCAACCCGCGCGTCAGCTCCGCTCGCGTGAGATTGGCGAGATGACGAGTCTCGAGCGCCGCGACCCAGGCGTCGAGAGCGCCACGAAAAGATTCGCCCTTCGACTCACCTCGTTCGCTCAGGGCATTCTCCCTGAAGACAGCCCCGCCATGAGCGAGCTCTCAGCTCGCCTCCCGGCGAACTGAACGCGAGTCGAATGGCGGAGGAGGTGGGATTCGAACCCACGGTACGGTTCCCCGTACAGCGGTTTTCAAGACCGCCGCCTTCAACCACTCGGCCACCCCTCCAATGCCGGCGACTCGTTCGAGATCAACGACTCGCGCGCAGCAATCCATCTTACGACAGGTCCATCGCGCGGGGAGCGCGATATGCTCAACGCATGGGACCGCGGGCGCTCGACAGCGAGATCGACCGTCTCTACCAACTCCCGCTCGACGAGTTCACGACGCGCGCAACGCGCTGGCCAAGACAGCGGGACCGGACGCTGCGCGCATTCGCGCGCTCGTGAAGCCTCCGATCGCGGCCTGGGCGGTCAACCAGCTCTATTGGAAGAAGCGCAATGTGTGGGACGACCTCATCGCAGCGTCGGAGAACGCGCGCCGGGCGCACAAAGCGGTGCTGTCCGGACGCTCCGGTGACGTTCGGGCCGCCGGCAAGGTTCACGATGATGCGGCGGAGGCCGCGGTGAAGACGACGCTGGGGCTGCTGGCCGATGGCGGTCACCCGGTGACGGACGCAACCAGGCAGGCGATCGCCACCACCATTCGATCGCTGCCTGGAACCGAGGCGCCCGGACGGCTGACGCATGCCGTGCAGCCGGGCGGCTTCGAGATGCTGGCGGGGTTGTCGGTCGCGGCCGGCAACGCCAATGCCGCGAAGCCGGCGGCGGCAAGGCCGGCGCCTGCTGCCACGCGCGGCGCCCATTCGACGCCGAAGGGCGACCCCCAGGTCCTGGTCCGCGCGCGCGAAGCGGTCGCCGCCGCCGACGGCGCGGTACGAGACGCGGAGCACGCGGCCAAACGAGAAGAGTTCGAGATTGCCCGCGCGACGCGCGAACAGGACCGCGCCGCCAAGTCGGTCGAGGATGCCCGCGAAGCGCTCACGCAGGCCAAAGCTGACCTCGAGCGTGCGGAGAAAGCCGCGCAAACAGCCGCCCGCCAGCGTTCGGCCGCCGAGGAACGGCGAAAGGCGGCAGAACAGGCGCTCGTCGAAGCGCGCCAGCACGCGGAGTCCGCCGCCCGCGAGTTGAAGAAGATCGGGAAAAGCTAGTTTGCCGGCGTCTTCCGCGTAATCCGCAGCCTGACAGGGTTTCCGCGGCCTCTTATCCGCGGCCCCGCCGCCGCGGCCAGAGCGGCCAGCGACGGCCGCCCGCGCCACCGGCGTCCGGATCGGGGATGACCTCGAGCACGCGAAGCGGCTCGCTCCACTGGTGGCGGCACACCCCGCATCGGAACGTCTGCACTTCCGGGCTCTCGGGAATGATCCGTCGACCTTTGTCCGACGCGCAGGACGGACAGATGGAGGGAAAAACGATCATCCGAGCCGGAGACCGTTGCCACGAGATCCGCGTCTGTCCGCGGCCATGGTTCCGGATTCTACTACCGGCGGTCGTAGTGTGCGTTACTCCGAACGCAGCGCAACGATCGGGCTCACGAGCAGCGCGCGGCGCGCGGGCAGCAGACACGCGAGCAGCGACACCACGATCACGCCGATCACCGCCAGCAGATATGTGGATGGATCCGTCGGCGAGATGCCAAACAGATCCGTCGTCAGCAGCCGAGTGCTCCAGAAGGACGCGGTGATGCCGAGGACGAGACCGACCAGGACCGGCCGCATGCCGCCGGCAACGATGTGCGTCAGCAGACCGGGCGTCGGTGCGCCCAGCGCGCGGCGGATGCCAATTTCCTGAGTGCTGCGCGTGACGGTGTAGGCCAGCACGCCGTAGATCCCCGTGGCGCCCAGGAGAACACCGATCATCGCGAACAACGCGAGGAGCGATGTCGTGAACTTCGGCCGCGCCACCGACAGGTCGATGATCGTGTCCACGGTCTGGACGTCGAACAGCGGCAGTCCCGAGTCGAGGTCGTGCACCGCGCGGGCCAGCGCGGTCCGCGCGGTGTCCACAGCGCCAGCGCCATCCACCTTCATCAGGATGGACATCGATGGATAGCCGCCTTCGATGGTGCGCACCGTCTGACTGTGCGCGAGGTAGTAGCACGGTCTCGGCGGCGTGTCGAGGCTTTCGTCCCGAATGTCGCGGGCCACGCCGACGATCGTCATCCAGCCTTTCGGGTCGGTGACACCTTTGACGCGGATCCGCTTGCCTATCGGGTCCTCCCCTGTAAAGAACCGCCGCGCCATCGCCTCGTTGATCACAGCCACCGGCATGCTCCGCTCATCGTCGTGCACCGTGAAGAATCGTCCGCGCGCGAGCGGGAATACCAAGCGTCTCGAAGAAGCCGTCCCGGGCGACCGTCGCCGCTGCATTCCAGGCCATCTGTCCAGGAAGCGGCCGCGGCCGGCCCTCGACCTCGAAATCCCACACGCCGGCGTCGGACCACAGAGGGACGCCGCTCGCCGCCGAAACGGCACGAATGCCCGGGACCGATCGAAGGCGCATCATCAAGCCGGAATAAAACGCTTCGACGCGGGCCGGATTGGCATAAGCCGTCTCTGGCAGCGACACGCCGGCCATCATGACGTTCGACGGCCGGAATCCCGGGTCGACGGACAACAGCCGCGCGAAGCTGCGCAGCATCAGCGCCGCGCCGAGGACGAGCACGACACACAAGCCGACTTCGAGCGTGACGAGCGATCGCCGAATGAGCTGGCGACCCACGCCGGCGGTCGCCGTCAGGTTCGTGTCGCGAAGCGTGCCTTGCAGCGCGGGAGATGCGCCGCGCACGGCCGGCACGAGGCCCGACAGCATCGCCGAGACCAGCGTGACGAGCAGCGTGAACCCGAGCATGCGCGCGTCGAGACCCACTTCCGACGCGCGGGGAATGCCGGCAGGATCGAGCGTCAACAGGAACCGGACGCCGATGCCGCGCAAGCGCAAGGCCGAGCCCGCCACCGACGATCGCGAGGATTCCGCTCTCGAGAAGGGTCAGCCGCAACAGACGTCCCCGCTGTGCGCCGAGCGCACCGCGAATGGCCATCTCGCGTGTTCGCGCCTCGCCGCGCGCCAGCATCAGGTTCGCGACGTTCGCGCACACGATCAGCAGCACGAAGCCGGTGGCGCCCAGCAGCGCGACCAGCGCCGGCCGGATCGATCCCGACACTTCCTCGAGCATCGGACGCACGAACAGGTAGTGGCCCGTGTGGATCGCCGGATACCTGGCTTTCCACGCCGACATGATCGTCCGGAGCTCCGCACGAGCTGTCTCGATCGACGCACCGGGTGCCAGCCTGCCGATCGCTCGAATATTGTGCCCCTGACGGTTGCCGGGATTCGCCGGGTCGATCCCCAGCGGGATCCAGATTCGCGTGGTCGTGCCCGGAAACGCGAATCCTTCCGGCATGATCCCGACGATCGTGGTCGGGACACCATTCATGAGAACCGTCCGTCCCACGACCGACGGGTCGCCGGCAAAGTGGCTCCGCCAATAGCCTGCCGAGAGCACGGCGACCGGGGGCGCTTTCGGACGGTCCTCCTCGTTCGTGAACGTGCGGCCGGCCGACGGCGACACGCGCAGAAGCGAAAACAGATTGGCCGAAACGGCCGCGGCCACGACCCGCTCTGGCTCCGCGCCCGGACCGCCAACCGTCACCGACTGACGCGCCCACGCCGCTACGTCCTCCAGGGCATGGGCTTCCTGCCGGTAGTCGACGAACTCGGGATTGGACAACGGAAACTGCGGGAAGCTGAAGCCGCTCTCGGGATCGAAGCGTCCCCAGATGGCGACCAGCCGATCGCTCTGTGCGAACGGCAAGGGCTTCAGCAGCACGCCGTCGACGACGCTGAAGACCGCGACGTTTGCGCCAATCCCGACCGCCATGGTCAGCATCACGAAGAGCGAGAAGCCGGGCTGACGGCGAAGGAGCCGCAGCGCGTACTGAGTATCCTGCAGCAGTCCGAACACGATTCCTCCTTCCCTCGGCTCGTTGCCGCCACGGCGCGCCGCGCGCGTGACGGAGCCGTCGAGCGAGCTGTAGCGTCGCTCAGCGACCGCCGAGAGCGTCAGGCTGACGAGCGCACCACTCAGAAACACCGAGGCGCGAGAGCACGCCCGATCGGTCCTGCCACCGGTCCGAGAACTGCTGCTCCATGTCGGCCGCATAGCGCTCCCGAAATCGCGCGGGGTAGAGGCGAAGCACCAGGCGAACGAGCCAGACGGGACCGCCGTCAGTCATTTCGACCTCGACGGCAGCAGCTTCTGCCGACGCGCGGTCTTCACCACGTCCTCGAGTCGCACCGCCTCCGCCCGCGCCACACGCCGTCCGAACGTCGTCAGCCGGTAGTACCGGCGCCGCGCCTCGTGGCCTTCGGCGTCCGATGGCCGGCAGGTCGTCCTCGATCACGCCGTCGGCGGTGAGCCGCGCGAGGATGCGGTAGAGCGATCCAATCCCGAGACGCACGCCCCCTGTCTGGCCCTCGACCGCCTTGGCCATCCCGTAGGCGTGCCTGGGCCCGTCGGCGAGCGACAACAGGACCTGGAAGTCGTGAGAGGGGAGCGGCAGCAGATCGCGTGGGTCGCGCTGGGCGGTCATGACCCGTTAGACGGAGAAAGCCTGTTCGGGGATTATATGTTGGACTACAGATAGTGTGATCGAGGGTCGGTCGTCGACGGTTCGGGAGTCGAGAATCGAGGATTGAACGCCGAGGGTCGAGGGCCCAGGACCGTCAGACTGGGCTCAGCTTTCGCCGGTCCGGCGGCTCGATGACGTCCCGGCCGTCCATGTACGGACGCAGCGCGGCCGGAATGACGACGCTGCCATCCTTGCGCTGACCGTTCTCGAGGATGGCGATCAGCGTCCGGCCCACGGCCAGGCCTGACCCGTTCAGGGTGTGGACGAATTCCGCCTTGCCGGTCCCCTGCGGCCGGAACTTGATGTTGGCGCGGCGCGCCTGGAACGCCTCGGTGTTGCTGCAGGACGAGATCTCGCGGTAGGTCTGCTGGCTCGGCAGCCAGACCTCGATGTCGTACGTCTTTGCCGAGGCAAACCCCAGGTCTCCCGTGCACAGCAGCATCGTCCGGTACGGCAGCTCGAGGCGTTTGAGGACTTCCTCGGCGTTGGCCGTCAGCGACTCCAGCTCGTCGTAGGACTGATCGGGCGTGGTGAACTTGACGAGCTCGACCTTGTCGAACTGATGCTGCCGGATCGAGCCGCGCACATCGGCGCCGTAGGATCCGGCCTCGCTGCGGAAGCAGGGCGTGTAGGCCGTGTAGCGCAGCGTCAGCCGCCGGCCGTCGAGAATCTCTCCTCGATGCAGGTTCGTCAGCGGCACCTCGGCGGTCGGAATCAGAAAGAGATCCCAGTCCCCCGCGATGCGGAAGAGATCCTGTTCGAACTTGGGCAGATTCCCGGTGCCGCGCAGCGCTTCGCTGTTCACGAGAAACGGCGGCTCGATCTCGGTATAGCCATGCTCGCGCGTGTGCAGGTCGAGCATGAAGTTGATGAGCGCGCGTGACAATCGGGCGCCCGCGCCGCTGAGGACCGCAAAGCGCGAGCCCGACATCTTCGTTGCCTGCTCGAAGTTGATGATGCCGAGCGCGGCGCCGAGCTCCCAATGCGGGCGCGGCTCGAAGTCGAATGTGGGCACGGTGCCGTGCCGACGGACCTCGGTGTTCTGCTCGGCGCTCGATCCCACCGGCACGGACGCGTGCGGAAGATTCGGAAGCGTCATGAGCAGCGCCGAGCGTTGCTGCTCGACCTGGTCGAGTTCGATTTCGATCTGCCGGATCTGCTGCGCGCGTGCCTTGTTGGCCGCGAAAATCGCGGACGCGTCCTGCCCTTGACGCTTGGCGCGCGCGACCTGATCGCCGGCGGTGTTCTGCTCGCGCTTCAGGCCCTCGAGCTCGGGAATCAGACGACGACGCCGGAGCTCCAGCGTCGCGAGTTGTTCCAGCTCGGTGTCCAGACGCAGACCGCGGTTCTGCAGTCCGTTACGGACCTCCTCGACGTGATCTCTTACGTACGTCGGATCAATCATGCGTTGCTTGTCCTGTGTGCCAGCCTTCAGCGATCAGCGCTCAGCCCGACGGCGAAGCCCCCTGATCCTATACCCGGCAAGCCGCTCCTGGGATACGATGCCCGGGATGATGACGCCAGTTCGTAAAGCCGTCTTTCCCGCGGCCGGGCTCGGCACGCGCTTTCTGCCGGCGACAAAGGCGCAGCCGAAAGAGATGCTGCCGCTCGTGGACAAACCGATCATCCAATACGGGGTGGAAGAGGCGCTCGCCTCGGGCGTCGACAACATCATCCTGGTCACCGGCCGCGGCAAGAACGCCATCGAAGACCACTTCGACGTATCGGTGGAGCTCGAGACGTTCCTCGAAGCGCGCGGCAAGACCGAGCTCCTCGCGGAGATCCGGCAAATTTCCAACCTGATCAACTTCTCCTACGTGCGTCAGGGAGAGCCGCTCGGGCTCGGCCACGCCGTCCTCGTCACACGAAGTCTCGTCGGGCAGGAGCCCTTCGCGGTGATTCTCGGTGACGACGTGATCGATGCGCATCCGCCGGCGCTGCGCCAGATGATCGACGTGTTCCAGGAGCTGAACGGACCCGTGCTCGCGATCGAAGAAGTCCCGCGCGCCGACGTCAGCTCCTACGGGATCATCGACGCGGAGGAACTGCGCCCTGGCGTGTACAAGATCCGCGACCTCGTCGAGAAGCCACCCCGCGACGAGGCGCCGTCGAACCTGGCGATCATCGGTCGCTACATCCTGACGCCCGACATCTTCGGGGCGCTCGAGGAAACGGCCAAGGATCGAACCGGGGAAATCCAACTGACCAACGGCCTGCGGCGCCTGCTTGAAGCAGCGGCCGATCTACGGCTGCCGCATCGACGGCGTCCGGCACGACACCGGAAACAAGCTGGGATTCCTGAAGGCGGTCGTGTACTTCGCGCTGCGGCGTCCGGATCTGTCCGATCGATTCCGCGAATACCTGCAGACGATCGATCTCGGCAAGCCCGCCACCAGCCGCTGAGGGCTTAGGACTTCTTCTCGGTCTTGTCCGACGATTTCTCGCTCGGCTTGGCGGGTGCCGCCGATGATTCCGTGGCGCTCGTGCTGGAGGATGTCGTGGATGATGACGTGTCGCCGCCGGTCTTCCCGGAGTCGGTCGAGGACTTTCGCGCGTAGTCGGTGATGTAGAAGCCTGATCCCTTGAACTGAATGGCCGGGGACGAGAACAGCTTGCGGACGGGACCCTTCCCGCACTTGACGCAGACGTCTATCGGCGGATCGGAATATTTCTGGATGCGCTCGAAGCGCTGATGGCAGGCGTCACACTCGTATTCATATAAGGGCATAGGCTGTCATTCAAGCATAGCCCCATTGTGCTCGCCGAGCATCAGGTTCCGGTGCAGCCAGAGCGGCACCGTCCCGTTCCCGAGCAGGGTGTCGTGGAACTCGCGCAGGGAGAACCGGCTGCCGACCTTGGCCGTGTAGTCGTCCCGCAGCTTCAGCACCATCAGCTTTCCGAGCGAGTACAGGACGTACGACGGGTCGAAGGTTCCGCGCTCGGCCTCGCGGCGGGCACGCCGACTCTTCCAGGTACGCTTCGTCCTTGAAGAAGCGGACGCCCTGTTCGACCGAGAGGTCTTCGCAGTGCAGGCGCACGCCGACGATCAGCCGACAGAGCCGGATGAGGGACTCCGCGAGCTGACCGAGCTTCACGACCGGATCCTGCCGGCGGAAGCCCGCCTCGACCATCATCTGCTCGACGTAGTGCGCCCAGCCTTCGACCATGGCGGCCGACGAGAACAGGATCGATTTGCGCAGCGTGGAGGTCAGCCGGCGCAGGTGCTGATAATGCAGGAAGTGGCCCGGGAAGACCTCGTGGATGGAAATCGCCCACAGCGCGCCGTAGCTGAAATCGCGCAGGTGCTCTTCCTGACGATCGGGCGGCCACGCCGGATCCACATCGGTGATGTAGTAGAACCCGCGCAGCGGTTTGCGCCTCGAATGGCCCCGGGGTCCACATGCTGGCGAACGTCCAGCGATAGAACCGCGGCGTCGGCGCGACCTGCACCTGCGCGGACTCCGGCAGGCTGACGAGATCCTGTCGCCGGATGAACGTCTCGAGCTCGTCGAGCTGCGCCTGCGCGGTGGAGACGACCTGGCCGGCCGCCGGATGGTCCCCTTTCGCGCGCGCCCACGCAGCAAACGGATCCGTGCCATCCAGGCGCGACGCGGCGCGGCGGAATTCCTCCTGGGTCGCGTGGAGCTCCCGCATGGCAATGGCGAGCAGGCGGTCGGCATCGAGCGTCAGCCCCTCTTCGAGCTGAAGCTTCTGGCCGAAGCGATCGGCGCCGAGACGGAACGATCCGCGGGCGCGGGGCGCCAGGTCTTCCTCGAGGTACGTCACGTACGCGCCGACGGCGGCCGACGCCTCGCATGACGCGTCCGCCAGATCGCCGAGCAGGTGCAAGTCGTCCACGTCCCCGAACGCTCTCGGCAGATCCTCTTCGATGAACCGCTGCGTCCCGCGGAGACTCTCGAGGCCGAACTTGACGAAGATGCCCGGAGGATCCTTCACGTTGTCGCGCGCTGCCTGCATCAGGCGCGGGCACCTGGCGCAGCTTCGACAGGACCCGACGTGCGCGCTCGGCCAGCGGCGCGTAGTCGAACAGCGCCTGTCCGGCGAGGCTGGTGGAGACCAGGTCGCCGTAGTGCTGGGGATTGCGCTCCCACGAGCGGACGGACTCCAGCTCGAACAGGCGGGCGCGGATGTTGGCTTCGAGCGCCGGCCGCTCGAGCCGCTCCGTGTCGGTCAGCCGCGCGGGGTCGATCGCCGCGAGACGTCGCGCGAATCCGCCCGAGCGCCCGGATCTGGTGATCGATGGCCGCACGACTGAGGTCCTCGAGAAGATCGTCATGAAGGTGCACGCCGTCGAATGTCGCGTTGGTGGGATGGACCTCATGGAGCCAGGCGAGGTACTCATCAACGAAGTGCGGCAGGGGTTCGGCGGAATACATTCTGGTAGAATCTGCGGCCCGCGCATGTCCGGCATCCTGTATGTGGTTGCCACTCCCATTGGCAACCTCGAAGACGTCACTCTGCGGGCCCTCAGGATCCTGCGCGAGGTTTCCCTCATCGCGGCGGAGGATACGCGCCGGACGAATCGGCTCCTCCAACACTACTCGATCTCGACGCCGACGACGAGCCTTCACGAGCACAACGAGCGTCGGCAAACGCCGGCGCTGATCGCCCGGCTCTCCCGCGGGGAATCCATTGCGCTCGTGTCGGATGCCGGCACGCCGCTGATCTCGGATCCCGGTCAATCGCTCGTCGCGGCCGCGCGGGCGGCAGGAGTGCGGGTGGAAAGCATTCCCGGACCGAGCGCCGTGATGGCGGCGTTGTCCGCGGCGGGGCTTCCCGACCAGCGAGTTCACATTCCTCGGATTCCCACCGATTAGGTCAAAAGACCGCAAACTCTGGTTCGCGAAGGTGGCTTCCGAGACTCGAACCGTGGTCTTCTTCGAAGCGCCGCATCGGCTGCGGGCGAACGTTGGGCGACTTTCTGATGGTCATTCGACCTAACAGACTCGCTATGGTTGGGCGAGAGCTGACAAAGTGCACGAGGAATTGGTCATTAAGCCTATTAATGAGCTCTTGGAGCACTTTCAAAACCCAAGAGGAGAGTTCACTCTTGTGCTGCCCCCAGATGACGGGGTTCGATCCGACGATCGCGGTGAAGGCCGAGATTCCCGATGCCGACGGCCTTGGCCGTCGAAGTTGGTGAATTGACCAAAACAAGAGGGTTTGAGGCGCCGAGAAGCGCTCAAAGAAGTCGGGAAACGCCATGGGCTGAGCGCCGAACGCGCTCTATGATCTCTTGGGGAAGCGGTAACATATATTGGTTGTTAGACCAAACATACATTGGCCTTTGGTCGTCTTGACCCCACGCGACGGGATTTGCTACTGTCCACCCGCTGGATTCTCGACTCCAGCAGGCTATTGCGATGGCGAAAGCACGCCGGGCGACCACCGCCCGAACCCCGAAACGGAAGCCGGCACGGCAGCGAGCGGCAAGCCGGGGCTCCTCGTCCCGAACCAGGGCCAGAGCCTCGAAGCGGCCCAGGCTGGCGTCCCGGACAGCGTCGAGCGCGCCGGCGCAGCCTGCCGCAGTTCAGGCCGCGGCACCGCAGGCAGCGCCTCCGGCGCCTGCCCGAAAGCCCACGTACCACGAGGCCGTCGGCCTGTACGAACGCGGACTGCAGGCCCTCCAGCGGCGGGATTTCTCCGCCGCCGCGAACGCCTTGCGCTCGGTGATCCAGCAGTATCCCGACGAGCGCGAGCTCCTCGAACGTGCACGGCTGTATCTGAAGGTCTGCGAGCGCGAGCTCGAGCCCCGGGAGCCGGTGTCACGAACGGCCGACGAATGGGTCTACGAGGCGACCATCGCCCTGAACGCCGATCAGGAATCAGTGGCCGTGCAGCACCTGCAACGGGCGCTCGGCGAGAATCCGCGCCACGACCACGCGCACTACATGATGGCGGTTGCGAGCACACGCCGCGGAGACCGCGCGGCGGCGGTCGAGCACCTGCGCCACGCCGTCACGCTCAACCCCGAGAATCGCGCCCTCGCACGGCAGGATCCCGATCTGGATGCGCTGCGGGAGCTCGAAGCCTTTCGTGACGCGCTCGAGTCGCCGGCGCCGGACGCCGACCCCGCCAAGCACGCCGGCCCCCAGCCACGCAAAATCCGGCGCTAGCGGGATTCCATCGTCCCGCGACTGCGGCGCATGCGACGATGATCCCCACGGAAGGCGCCCGACATTCATGTCAGATCTGCATGTTGTGATTCTCGCGGCAGGAAAAGGTACGCGCATGAAGTCCGCGCTGCCCAAAGTGCTCCACCGTGCGGGAGAATTGTCGCTGATCGAGCGGGTGCTCCGGACGGCGGAGTCGCTCCAACCCTCCACAATCGTTGCGGTTGTCGGCCACCAGGCGGAGGATGTCGAGCGCGCGGTCGGGAAACGGCCGGGCCTGCGGTTTGCATTGCAGGAGCCACAGCTGGGAACCGGCCATGCGCTGCTGCAGGCGGAACCGCACTTGCGGGGGGCGCGCGGAACGCTGGTCCTGCTGTCGGGCGATGTTCCGTTGCTCAGGGCGACGACGCTCCGTCAGCTGGTCGAGAGGCATCGTGCACGCGGTGCGGCAGCGACGGTGTTGTCCGCCCTCGTCGACGACCCTCACGGGTACGGCCGCATCGTGCGCGACGGCGAGTCGCTTGCCGCGATCGTGGAGGAGAAGGATGCGACGCCGCGACCAACGACGGATCCGGGAGATCAACAGCGGCATCTACGCGTTCGATCTGGATCCGTTGTTCGAGGCGCTGGCCAACGTCGGCGCCGACAACGCGCAGCGGGAGTACTACCTTCCGGATCTCGTGCGGATCTACCGCACGCGCGGCCTCGTCGTCGATGCCGTGAGGCTCGACGACGCACGGGAGATCCTCGGGGTGAACAGCCGAAGGGAGCTGGCGGACGTGAGCGTCATTCTGAAGCAGGATCGCAACGAGGAGTTGATGGCAGCCGGCGTGACCATCGTCGATCCCGCGTCGACATGGATCGGCCCAGACGTGACGGTCGGTCCCGACACCGTGCTTCACCCGAACGTCTTTCTCGAAGGCAAGACGGCGATCGGCTCCGGCTGTGTCGTCCACGCGTGCGTGCGGATTGCCGACAGCACGGTGGAAGACGGCGTCGTGATCAACAACTTCTGCGTGATCACCGAGTCGTACATCGCCACCGGCGCGCACGTCGGCCCGTTCGCGCACGTCAGGCCGCAGTCCCGCGTCGAGCGAGACGCGAAGGTCGGCAACTTCGTCGAACTCAAGAAGACGACGCTTGGACCGGGATCGAAGGCGAGTCACCTCACGTACCTGGGCGACGCGACGATCGGCGCACACGTCAATGTCGGCGCGGGCACGATCACGTGCAACTACGATGGCACGCACAAGAATCCGACGGTGATCGAGGACAATGCGTTCATCGGCAGCGACTCGCAATTGATCGCGCCGGTCCGCGTCGGACGCGGTGCGTACGTCGCGGCGGGCTCGTCGATCACCGAGGACGTGCCGGAAGGCGCGCTCGGCATCGCGCGCGGCAAGCAGGTCAACAAGCCCGGCTGGGTCGAGCGCAAGAAGAAATCGACGTAAACCAGTAGTCGACGGTCGACTTCAAGGACTGCAGGATATGTGCGGCATCATCGGATACATCGGAAACAAGCAGGTCGTGCCGATCCTGATCGACGGGCTCCGGCGTCTGGAGTACCGCGGTTACGATTCGGCGGGCGTTGCGGTGGTCCGAGACGGCGCGATCGAGCTTCGACGAAGCGCCGGCAAACTGGCGCGGCTGGAGGAGGCGATCGCGGTGCACCCCGTGGACGGGGAGTACGGCATCGGTCACACGCGCTGGGCCACGCACGGACGGCCGACCGAGGAAAACGCGCACCCGCATCGCGACTGCACCGGCCGGATTGTCGTCGTCCACAACGGGATTATCGAGAACTACCTCGATCTCAAGCGCCAGCTCCAGAAGGAAGGGCACGTCTTCGTCACCGAGACGGACACGGAGATCGTCGCGCACCTGGTCGAGCGCGAGATGAAGGACGACGGGCTCGAGAACGCGGTGCGGCGTGCGTTGCTCTACATGCGCGGCCTGTTTGCGCTCGTGCTGATTTCAGCGGACGATCCCAACAAGATTGTCACCGTCCGCAACGGGCCGCCGATCGTCGTCGGGCTGGGCGACAAGGAATTCTTCGTCGCGTCCGACATCCCCGCGATTCTCGCGCACACACGCGACGTGGTTTTCCTGGGCGACGAAGAGATGGCGGTGATCACTCCCGCGGGCGTCGAGTTCACGGACTACTCCGGGCGTGCCGTCTCCGCGCGCAGCACGCGCGTTTCGTGGGATCCGGTCATGGCGGAGAAGGCCGGCTACAAGCACTTCATGCTCAAGGAGATTTTCGAGCAGCCCTGGGCAGTGAAGGAAACCGTGCTCGGACGGGCGTCGGTCGAGACCGGCCGCGTGTTCTTGCAGGAGATCGAGATCCCCGACGAGGATCTTCGGCGGGTCGAACGCATCGCGATTCTGGCATGCGGAACGTCGTGGCACTCGGCGCTCGTGGGCAAGTTCCTGATCGAGACGCTGGCGCGTGTGCCGGTCGACGTCGATTACGGGTCGGAATACCGATATCGCGATCCCATCGTGTCGCCGCAGACGCTGGCGATCGTGATCACGCAGTCGGGTGAAACAGCGGATACCCTCGCCGCGCTGCGCGAGGCCAAGAAGAAAGGCGCGCGCAGCATCGCGATCTGCAACGTCGTCGGCAGCATGGCGACGCGGGAGACGGAAGGCACCGTCTACACGCATGCCGGACCCGAGATTGGCGTGGCGTCAACGAAGGCGTTCACGTCGCAGCTGGTCGCGCTGCACCTGTTCGCGATGTATCTCGGACAGATTCGCGGCACCATCGGTCTGGCGGAGTCGAAACCGCATCTCGACGCGCTCACGCAGCTGCCGCTGTTGCTCGAGCAGACGTTGAAGGTCGAGCCGCTGACCGAAGAGATCGCGCGGCGGTTCTATCAGCGGAGCGACTTTCTCTACCTCGGACGCGGAATCCACTATCCGATCGCGCTCGAAGGGGCGTTGAAGCTGAAGGAGATCTCGTACATTCACGCCGAGGGATATCCGGCGGGCGAGATGAAGCACGGCCCGATCGCGCTCATCGACGAACAAATGCCCGTCGTCACCATCGCGCCGCACGATCACGTGTTCGAGAAGATGATCGGGAACATCCAGGAAGCCAAGGCCCGTGGCGGATCCGTCATTGCGTTGACCACCGAGGGAAACCAGGAAATAGGGCAATTGCTCGATCCCGCTCAGGACTTCCTGCTGCGCATTCCGGACGTCCACCCGCTGCTCATGCCCGTGCTGATGGTGGTGCCCGCTCCAGCTGCTGGCGTATCACATCGCCATCCGCCGCGGCTGCGACGTCGATCAGCCCCGGAATCTCGCGAAGAGCGTCACGGTCGAGTAGCTCGTGGGGTCTGACCCCACCAGGCGTCAACGCACGCTGGATTGGGGTCTGACCCCAATCCGGCAGCTGGCGTCACCAGGCCTTGTGGTCCCATCACCATAAGTCCATAGATAGTGCGCCCGTTTAACGGGGTCTGACCCCAACTTGACATTGTACTATTGTAGTAGTACATTGATGCTTGTGAGCCCCTGGGACGGATTCGCGATCGACTCGCAGCGACGCGACGCCGCTGCACGCGCAGCTCGAGCGGGGCATCCTCGCGGCGATCGCCGCCGGGCGCCTGCGCACGGGCGACCAGCTCCCGACCGTCAGACAGCTGGCAGTCGACCTCCGGGTCAACGCGAATACCGTCGCCAAGGTCTACGCCCACCTCGAGCGCGCACGGGTCCTCGAAACCCGGCGCGGGGTGGGCACCTTCGTGGCGCTGCAGGCCGACCTCGTCGCCCCGACGCGACGGCGAGGCAATCCGAGCTGCGCCGGCTCATCGACCGCTTTCTCGCCGACCTCTCGACCCATGGCTTCAGCGTGGACGACGCGCTGCCGGAGATCGAGGGGCGGCGCCAACAAGGAGCATGACCGTGGCCCAAGTGATCTTGCCGTTGTCCGGGAGACGCACGACCCAGGAATCGGTGACACGAGAGACGCGGACGAACATCGTCTCGGTCGCGCTGATGCTGATCCCGCTCGGACTCGGGCTCGCGGGAACGATCCGAGCCGCCAGCCCGTGGCCGGTCCTCATCGGCTTCGCGCTCGGCTTCATCGCTCGCGCAGGCGCCAAAGATCGCGCAGCAATGGGAGCGCGCGGTCGTCCTGCGCCTCGGCCGGTACGTCGGCCTGCGTGGACCCGGCCTCTTCTGGATCATGCCGTTCGTGGATGTGCGTGACGCGCTGGGTCGATCAACGGGTGATCACGACGAGCTTCGCCGCCGAGCAGACGCTGACGTCCGATACCGTTCCCGTCAACGTCGACGCCGTCTTGTTCTGGCTGGTCTACGACCCGGAGAAAGCAGCGCTCGAAGTTCAGGAGTACCAGCAGGCCGTCAGCTGGGCGGCACAGACGGCGCTGCGCGACATCATCGGCCGCACATCGCTCGGCGATCTCCTGAAAGGACGCGAGCGGATCGAGGAGGAGCTGCAGAAGCTGATCGATCAGCGATCGACCCCGTGGGGCGTGACGGTGCAGTCGGTCGAGATGCGCGACGTCGTCATCCCGGACTCGCTGCAGGACGCGATGTCGCGCGAGGCGCAGGCCGCGCGCGAGAAACAGGCGCGCATCATCCTCGGTCAGGCCGAGCTGGAAATCGCGCACTCGTTCGAGGAAGCGTCGAAGTCGTACCTGCACAACCCTACCGCGCTCCATCTGCGCGCGATGAACATGCTCTACGAGGGCTTGAAGGAGAAAGGCGCGCTGATGTTGATTCCGAGCAGCGCCGTCGAATCGATGGGGATGGGCGGATTGATGGGCGCCGCCGCGCTGCGTCAGTCGAGCCTGACGGGCTCCGACGAGCCTGGTCACAACGCGCAACGAAAATCGAGTAACGGACGCGTACCTGACGAGGAGCCTGATGCATCGATCGTCGTGCTGGCGCTCACGCTCGCCCTGGTGGCCTGGCGGATCTCGATCGTCAGCACCCGGCAGGCCGCAGCAGCGACGAGTGGCGCGACCCTCTCGAAGCACGAGGTCCGCTTCGTGACGGTGGACCAGCGGCGTGCAACTGGAGGTTCTCGACTGGGGCGGCTCAGGACAACCCGTCGTGCTGCTCACGGGATCCGGGCACACGGCGCACGTGTACGACGCTTCGCCCCAAAGCTCACCGACTGCTGTCACGTGTACGGCATCACGCGGCGCGGCTTCGGCGTGTCGAGCCGGCCCGCGTCGGGTTATGACGACCAACGCCTGGCCGACGATGTATTTCGTGCGATTGAGGTGAGCGAAGATTCAGAAGCCCGTGCTCATCGGTCACTCGATGGCCGGGGGCGAGATGACGACCGTGGGCCGGCAGCACTCCGACCGGCTCGCGGGCCTCGTCTATCTCGACGCAATCGCCGACCTCGAGGACGATCCGCCCGCCGACAAGGAATGGGCGGCGCTCCAGCAGAAGATGCCGCCCGATCTCCGTCCGCGGCCAGTCTGCCACCCATGGACCGCACTTCTTTCCCGGCGTTTCAGAAGTCACTCGCCTGCTCGATCGGGTTCACATTTCCTGAATCGGAGCTGCGCAATCAGTTCGGAGACGTCAACGGCGGCGTGGGCCAGCCGACGGCGCCCGGCTGGGTGATGCGAGCCGATCGGGCAGCAACAGGTCTATCGGAAGGATTACTCGAACGTCCGGCGTGCCGCTGCTCTTGTGATGCTGGAGCTGCCTCGACTTTCCGGATGACTATCACCCGAAGAGCGAAGAGGACCGCGCGCTCATCGAACAATTCGTGGAGCGCGGCCGCGTGATCGTCAGCCGCTGGATCGACAAGGCGAAACGCAACGTCCGCGACGCGCGCTTCGTCGACGTCCCTGGCGGCGGGCACTATCTCTGGATCACCCGGGAAGCACAGGTCCTTCGCGAGGTGCACGCGTTCATCGCCAGCTTGCCGACACGCAGCGCACGAACAGTGACGCGCCGTCGGCACTCAGCAATCGATTCCTACGGCCGGCGCACCTGCTCGACGACGGCTTGTGCGACCGCGCTGCAGGATGCGATGCCGCCGATGTCGCGCGTGCGGCGCGGCACACCGATGGCGGCACCGACCGCGGCCTCGACCGCCGTGGCCTCGGCTTCGAGCGACAGCGCGTGGCGCAGCAGCATCGCGGCCGAGAGGATCGCGCCGACGGGGTTCGCCACATCCAGGCCGGCAATGTCCGGCGCCGTCCCGTGCACCGGTTCGAACAGCCCCGTCCCGTCGCCGAGGCTCGCCGACGGCAGGAGGCCGAGCGATCCCACGATCGCGCCCGCTTCATCCGACAGGATGTCGCCGAACATGTTCTCGGTCACGATCACGTCGAACGATGCGGGTGCGAGCGTCAGGCGCATCGCGCACGAGTCGACATACATGTGATCCAGCCGGACATCCGGATAATCCTTTGGCCACGTGATTGACGACATCGCGCCAGAGGCGTGAGGTTTCGAGCACGTTGGCCTTGTCGACCGAGGTGACGTGGCGCTTGCGCAGCCGCGCCGCCTCGAACGCGACGCGGGCGATCCGCTCCACCTCGGCTCGCGAATAGCGCAGCGTGTTCCAGGCCACTTCGCCGTCGGTTGAAATCCCGCGCGGCTCGCCGTAATACAACCCGCCAGTGAGCTCGCGAACGACGAGCAGGTCGGTGTGCGCCAGCACCTCGGGCTTCAGCGGACCGACGTTCTCGAGCCCCGGCCAGACCCTGGCGGGACGCAAATTCGCGTAGAGGCCCAGCCGTTGCCGGAGCTGCAGCAGCGCCGCCTCCGGCCGCCGGTTCGCGGGAAGGCTGTCGAACTGCGCGTCGCCGACAGCGCCGAGCAGGATGGCATCGGCCTGCAGACACGCGGCGACGGTGTCGTCGGGAAGCGGCGCGCTGCCGCGGCGAAGCGCCGCCCCGCCTATCGGGCGGCTGTCGAACGTGAACTGATGACCGAAGACCGTCGCCACGTGCTCGAGCACGAGCCGTGCGGCGGCCGTCACTTCCGGCCCGACGCCATCGCCGGGCAACAACGCTATTCGAGCGTTCATGCCGCGCTAGACCTCACCACTGAAGACACCACGTGTGCGCACACAAAGTGCGGAGCATACCGGGAATCCGAAAGGCAGGCAATGCCGTGACGCGGAAGGGGTCTGCGCGGGAGGCACGGCGCGGCTCCCGCGCAACGGAGGCTCAGACGCCGTGTCCGTATCCCACTTCGGCCGGCGTCGTGTGGAAGTCCGCCGCAGGCGCCGGTGCGAAGGTCGTTGCCGGCGCGTCTGTCGCGGGCGCCTGGGTGCCCAGGGCTCTCGCCACGATCACCGCGAGATCGCGGTCGCTCACGATCTTTTCGCGGTCCGCATGGGCGATGACCGCGCGATACACCTGGTCGAGCGACGGACGATCGAGCGTGTATCCAATCTGCTCGCACCGGCGCTGCACCGCGTGACGGCCCGAGTGCTTGCCGAGCACGAGCGTCGCCTGCGGCACGCCGACTTCCTCGGGACGCATGATCTCGTACGTGCGCCGATCCTTCAGCATGCCGTCCTGGTGAATGCCGGCTTCGTGAGCGAACGCATTGCGTCCGACGATCGCCTTGTTCGCCTGAACGCCCTCGCCCGTCAGCGCCGTCAGCAGCTGGCTGGACGGATAGATCTCCGTGGAGTTGATCCCCATCGTGAACGGCAGGCGATCCGGACGGACGCGAATGGCCATCACGACTTCTTCGAGCGACGCGTTGCCGGCCCGCTCGCCGACGCCGTTGATCGTGCACTCGATCTGCCGCGCGCCGGCGCCCACGGCCGCCAGAGTATTTGCCGCCGCCAGACCGAGATCGTCGTGGCAGTGCGCGCTGAAAACCACCTGGTCGGAGCTCGGCACCCGATTGATGATCGCCGCGAAGAAGTCGCGCACCTCGTCCGGCGTCGAGTAGCCGACCGTATCCGGCAGGTTGATCGTGGTCGCGCCGGACTGGATCACGGCTTCGACGACCCGCCACAGGAAGTCGGGGTCGCTGCGCGTCGCATCCTCCGCCGAAAACTGCACGTCGTCGGTGTACTTGCGCGCCAGACGGACCGCGTCCATCGCCATCCGCAGGCACTCGTCGCGCGTCATGCGGAGCTTGCGCTCGAGATGCAGATCGGAGGTCGCAATGAAGACGTGGATTCGACGCCGCGGGGCCGGCGTCAGCGCCCACGCCGCGCGCTCGATGTCCTGCGCGTTGCAGCGCGCGAGGGCGGCAATGACAGGACCGCGGACGTGCGTCGACACCATGCGCACCGCCTCGGCGTCGGCCTCCGAGGCAATCGGGAACCCTGCCTCGATGATGTCGACCCCCAACGTGCGTAACTGGTGGGCCATCTTCAACTTTTCGTCGATCCGCAACGAGAACCCCGGCGCCTGTTCGCCGTCGCGCAGGGTCGTGTCGAAGATAGTGAGCCGGTTGCCACCCATGGTCTAAGAGCCTCCTCGATCCCTTGTACAAGCGGGCGGAACGTAAGTCCAATTTATACTTCTTTGGTTTATATTAGCAGTTCTTATGCAGCTTCAGGATCTGGCGGCGTTTCTGGCAGTTGCGGACGACCGGAGCTTCTCTTCGGCGGCCCGCCGGCTCCACCGCACGCAGCCGGCCATCAGCCAGGCGGTCCGGCGAATCGAGGACGAGCTGGGGGAGCGGCTCTTCGACCGCTCGTCGCGCGACGGGACGCTGACGGAAGCCGGACGCCTGCTGCAGGGATATGCGCAGCGGCTGCTCGGGCTCGCCGGCGAAGCGGAGGTCGCGGTCCGAGAGCTCCAGCAGGTCCGGCGCGGCCGCGTGATTCTTGGCGCCAACGAAGCCGCCGTGCACAGCCTGCTGCCGTATGTCGAGCGGTTTGCGGCGCTGCATCCAGGGGTCGCCGTCGAGGTCCGGCGCGTGCCGTCACGGCAGATGGCCGAAGCGCTGCTGGATCGCTCGCTCGACTTCGGCGTGCTCACGTTCGAGCCGGCCGATCGCGGGATCCAGACGATGCCGCTCGGCGCCGACGATCTCGTCCTGCTCACCTCGCCGCGCCATCCGCTCGCCACTCGACGAAAGGTCTCGCTCGAGGAGGTCGGGCGTCAGGTCGTCATCGCCCACAACGAAGTGTCGCCGACCCGCGAGCGCGTCCTCCGCGCGTACGAGCGACGCCGCACGTCCATCAACATCCAGATCTCGCTCCCGAGCCTCGACGGCATCAAGCGCGCGGTCGAAATGGGCATCGGCGTGGCCCTGCTCCCGCGCCGGTGCGCGCTGACCGAGATCGCGCGTGGCCACCTGGTCGCCGTGAAAGTTCCTGCGCTCGGCGGGACGCGACAGGTCCGGCTCGCGTTTCGGAAAACAGGCGAGCGAAGTCGGGCGGCGGAGGCGTTCCTGGATGTCGTGCGTCTAGGCCACGGCGCCGAGCCCGCAGCGCCTCACCAGGCGCCGCTGACGTAAGGCAGGCTGGCGGCGACGCTGCGGACCTGGTCGAGATTCTCCAGCAGCTGGCCGGTGCCGTCCCAGCTTCCGTTCACGAGCGCATCGCGCGTTCCCGCCGGAAGCGAGAGCGGATACTCCCGATCACCGCACGTCACGCGCATCGTGGAGAGATCGACGGTGAGCGTCGTGCGCCGGATCGCGCTCGACCGCCTCCATCATCTCGCGGAGTGATTCGGCTGACGCCGTGGGACACGCGAGACCAATCGCGACGGAATTGCCGGAGAAGATCTCCGAAAACGACTGCCCCACGACCGCGCGGATGCCCGATCGAAGAATCGCCTGCGGCGCATGCTCGCGCGACGAGCCGCAGCCGAAATTCGCATTCACGAGCATGATCCGCGCGGATCGGTAGGCGGGATTCGAGAGCGGATGGTCCGGCGCCTGAAGCCGATCGTCCTCGAAGAGATGCTGTTCGAGCCCCTCGAACGTGATGGCCTTCAGAAAGCGCGCGGGGATGATGCGATCGGTGTCGATGTCGTCGCCGCGAAGCGGGACCGCCGTTCCGCTGACGGCCTGAATCTTTTCAACGGCCAACGCCAACCTCCGCCGAGGTGAATTCCCTGACGTCCACGACCTCGCCGGCAACGGCCGCCGCGGCCACCATCGCGGGACTCATCAAGAGCGTCCGTCCGGTGGGGCTCCCCTGCCGTCCCTTGAAGTTCCGGTTGGAGGACGATGCGCAGATCTGGCGACCCTCGAGGCGGTCCGGGTTCATCGCCAGGCACATCGAGCAGCCCGCGCCACGCCATTCGAAGCCAGCCTCGGTGAACACGCGGTCGAGCCCTTCGCGCTCGGCTGCCGCCCGCACCGCCTGCGATCCCGGCACCGCCAGCGCCTTCACGTGCGGGGCGACCCGATGCCCGCGCAGCACACGCGCGGCCTCCCGGAGGTCGGAGAGCCGGCCGTTCGTGCACGAGCCGACGAACGCGACGTCGATCCGCGTGCCCTTCAGCGGCTGCCCGCGCCGGAAGTCCATGAACGCGAGCGCCTCTTCGTCCGCGCCGGCGGGAATCCGCTCGTCAATCGCGACCGACTGTCCAGGGTTGATCCCCCACGTGACCGTTGGCTGAATCGACGCGGCGTCGATCGTGACCTCGTCGTCGTAGCGCGCGTCCGCATCCGACGCCATCGAGCTCCACCACGCGCACGCACGATCGAACTCCTCGCCCTGCGGCGCGAACGGACGCCCCCTGATGTAGTCGAAGGTCGTCTGATCCGGATTCACGTAGCCGACGCGCGCGCCGCCCTCTATCGACATGTTGCACACCGTCATGCGCTCGTCCATCGACATGCGGTCGAACGTGTCGCCGGCGTACTCGTAGGCGAATCCGACGCCGCCGTTCACGCCGAGCCGGCGGATGATCTCGAGGATCACGTCCTTCGCGTAGACGCCGCTCTGCAGCCGCCCGCGCAGCACGATGCGGCGGACCTTCAGCGGATCCATCGCGAGGCACTGCGACGCCAGCACGTCGCGCACCTGCGACGTGCCGATCCCGAACGCGATCGCCCCGAACGCGCCGTGCGTCGACGTGTGCGAGTCGCCGCACGCGATCGTCATGCCCGGTTGCGTGATCCCGAGCTCCGGGCCAATGACGTGCACGATGCCCTGCATGCCGCTCGACAGATCCAGCAGGCGAATGCCGTAGTCGTGGCAGTTGCGCTCGAGCGACGACAGCATCTGCTCCGCCATCACGTCGATGAACGGCCGGCGCTGATCGCTCGTCGGCACGATGTGATCGACCGTCCCGATCGTCCGATCCGGAAACGCCACGCCCCATCCGCGCGCCCGCAGCATGTCGAACGCCTGCGGCGTGGTGACCTCGTGAATCAGGTGAAGCCCAACGAACAGCTGCGTCTGACCGTTCGGCAGCGTGCGCACCGAATGCGCGTCCCAGACTTTGTGGAGAAGCGTCTTGCCCATGGCAGGAGGCGATCGTAGCACGGGGGAGCGGTGACGGATGACAGATGACGGTTGGCAGATGACGGTTGGCAGATGACGGTCGGCACATGACCGATGACCGTAGACGGGCAACCATCAGGTTCCTCTTTGCGGCGCACGTATTGCTCTGCTTACCTGACGGTCAAGCCGCCCGCAACGGTGAACTGGTCGATGTGGCAGGAACTGCCACGAGCGTCCGTTTGCTGGCTGGCCGAAAGTGCGAGGGTCAAATGAGTCAAATTCGCAACCATCGGGATCTCGAGGCGTGGCGGACGGCTATCGACATTCTGCTCGCCGTCTACCAGCTTTGCGCCGAGCTTCCTCGGCACGAGCAGTTCATCTTGTCCGCTCAAATGCGCCGGGCGGCTCTCTCGGTTCCGTCGAATGTCGCTGAAGGACAGGCGCGGAGGTCCCCGCGCGCGTTCATTCACTTCATTGGAATTGCGCTCGGCTCGCTCGCCGAACTGGATACTCAGCTGGAGATCGTGGTTCGATTGAACTATTGCTCTGGAGAGCGGACGAGACACATCGAAGACCTGCTTGGAACCGAAAGGAAGATGCTCTTTGGACTGCGGCGGGCACTTGGACGACAGCTATTGGTGTTCACCGGCGTTCCGGCAATGCTGCTGTTGATCGGCCTGCGGGTCTGGTGAGCCGATAAGCGAACCATCCGTCATCCGCCATCCGCCATCCGCCATCCGCCATCTCGGTCCTCGCATCGACGCTATACTGATCCCGTCCTCCCCACAATGACCTTCCTCGAAAATCTCAATCCCGAGCAGCGTGAGGCGGTGCTGCGCATCGACGGGCCGCTGCTGATTCTTGCGGGCGCGGGCTCGGGGAAGACTCGTGTCATCACCTACCGCATCGCGTACCTCATTGGCGACGGCCATGCGGCGCCGGACGAGGTGCTGGCGGTGACGTTCACGAACAAGGCCGCGGGCGAGATGCGGGAACGGGTCGAATCGGTTCTGGGCGAGGCCTGCAACGGAATCTGGCTGTCGACGTTCCACGCCCTGTGCGCCCGGCTGCTCCGGCGCGAGGCGCCGCGCATCGGGCTCACGCGCGATTTCGTGATCTACGACTCCTCCGATCAGGTCTCCGTGGTCAAGCAGGCGGAGCGGGAGCTCGGCATCGACGACAAGCTGGTGCCGCCGCGGATGGCGCTGTCGCGCATCAGCCAGGCCAAGAACCGGATGGAAGGTCCCGATGCGCTTCGGGGATCCTTCAACCTGCGCGACGAGCAGATCGCCAGAGTCTACGAGCGATACCTCACCGCGCTCGCTGACAGCAACGCGCTGGATTTCGACGACCTGCTCCTCAAGACCGTCGAACTGTTCGAATCGTCGGCCGAGACGCGCGAGCGCTACGCCAGGAAGTTTCGCTACGTGATGGTGGACGAATACCAGGACACCAACCGGCCGCAATACCTGCTGATCAAGCGGCTGGCCGAAATCCATCGCAACCTGGCCGTTGTCGGCGACCCGGATCAGTCGATCTACAAATGGCGCGGCGCGGACCTGCGCAACATCCTCGATTTCGAGCACGACTTCCCGGAGACGCACGTGGTTCGCCTCGAGCAGAACTATCGCTCGACGCAGGTGATCCTCGACGCGGCGACCGCGGTCATCCAGCAGAACCGCAATCGCAAGGACAAGCGTCTGTGGACCGACCGCAAGGGCGGGCGCAAGATCGCGTATTTCCGCGGCGCCGACGAGCTGGAGGAAGCGGACTTCATCACCCGCTCGATCAAGCAGGCCCGGAGCGAAGACGTCGACGGCATGATCGCGGTGCTCTACCGCACCAACGCGCAGTCGCGAGCCATCGAAGACTCGCTGATGCGCGAGGCGGTGGCGTACAAGGTGATTGGCGGCGTGCGATTCTACGAGCGCAAGGAGATCAAGGACGCGCTCGCCTATTTGAAGCTGATCATCAACCCGCACGACGATGTGAGCCTGCGACGGGTGATCAACGTCCCGGCGCGAGGGATCGGGAAGGGCGTCATGGATGCCCTGCAGACGATCGATCCGACGAAGGTCGCCGCCGACGCCCCGCCGCTGCTGGCCGCGGGGCTCGCGGAGGTCTCGACCGCGCGCTCGCTTGTGGGCGAAGCTGGTGTATGCCGTCGACGAAGGGAAACTGGGAAACCGGGCCACGTCGGCGTTGCGAACGTTTCGCGATCTGATCGTCGGCCTGGCGGATGTCGCGCGGACCGAGTCCGTCTACGCCTCGATCGGCAAGATGCTCGATCGGACCGGGTACCTGAACGACCTTCGGGACGACAATTCGGAAGAATCGAACGAGCGAATCGAGAACCTGATGGAGCTCGTGTCGGCCGCGCGGGAGTACGAGACCCGCGAAGCGGACGCCTCGCTCGGTGGCTATGTCGACCGTCTGTCCCTCTTGTCCGAGGCTGACGAAGAATCCGGGACGCGCGAGGCCAAGGTGTGGCTGATGACGCTCCACGCGGCCAAAGGGCTCGAGTTCCCGGTCGTGATCATGGCGGGTCTCGAGGAAGGTCTCTTCCCGCATTCGCGATCGGGCGAGAGCGACGACGAGCTCGAAGAGGAGCGCCGGCTCTGCTATGTCGGGATGACCCGTGCGGAGAGCCGGCTGGTGCTCACGGGCGCCGCCAGACGGCGCGTGTTCGGCGAATACCAGGCGTCGGCGCCGTCACGTTTCCTCGACGAGATCCCGGCCGAGCTCGTGGAGCGCATTGAAAGCGCCTCCAGCACGTCGAAACTATGGGGGCTTCTCGCACGCGCACTACGAGTTCAGGACGGACCCGTACGGCCGCAAGGGACGCGGCGCGCGATTTCGCGAGGAGTCGACCAGCTACGCGTACGAGAACGAGGATCAGTCGGCGCCTCACCTGCGCCCGGGCATGCGCGTTCGCCATCAGCAGTTCGGCGTCGGCACGGTGCTGTCGGTCGAGGAGCACAACGACGATCTCAAGATCACCGTGCGCTTCCAGTCGGTCGGTCAGAAGAAGCTGCTCGCGAAATTTGCCAAGCTCGAACCGGCCTAGCTACGGTTCCTGACCGTTCGTCTCCTCGTCCTCGCGCTCGGCGAGCTTCGCGACCGAGACGACCATGTCGCCTTCCTCCATCTCGATCAGGCGGACGCCCTGCGTCGCGCGCCCGATCGTCCGGATGCCGCCGGCCTTCATCCGCAGGATCATTCCCTGCTGGCTGATCAGCATCAGCTGATCGTCGTCGTGGACGTAGGCGATGCCGACGACCTTTCCATTGCGATCGGTGGTCTGGATGTTGATGATGCCGACGCCGCCGCGCGACTGGAGACGATACTCTTCCAGCCCGGTCCGCTTGCCGTAGCCGTTCTGCGCGACGGTCAGCAGCGTGCCGCCCTCGCGCACCACGTCCATCGCCACGACCTCGTCGTCGTCGCGCAGGCTGATGCCGCGGACGCCATAGGCGCTCCGGCCCATGGGCCTGACGTCGGTCTCGTCGAACCGGATGGCCATGCCGTCGCGCGTGCCGAGGAAGATCTGCTCCTTGCCGTCGGAGAGCTCGACGGCAATCACGGCATCCCCCTCTTCGACGCCCATCGCGATGATGCCGCCCGCGCGCGGATTCCTGAAGGCTGAGAGATCGGTCTTCTTGATGACGCCCTCGCCGCGAGCCCATCACGACGTACTGCTGGTCTTCCTCGGACGGAAATTCCTTGACCGCCAGGAGCGCGGCAATGCGCTCCCCTTCCTCGAGTTGGACGAGGTTTGCGATCGCCTTGCCCTTCCCGCCTGGACCCACGTCGGGAACTTCGTGGACCTTGAGCCAATAGCCCCGGCCACGGTCGGTGAAGATCATGATGTAGGCGTGCGTCGACGCGACGAACAGGTGGCTGACGTAGTCCTCTTCGCGTGTCCGCATGCCGATGCGGCCCTTGCCGCCGCGGCGCTGGGCCCGGTACGTCGAGATCGGCGTCCGCTTGATGTAACCAGTGTTCGTGACCGTGATCGCCATGTCCTCGTCGGCGATCAAGTCCTCGATGCGGAACTCGCCGCTCTCGTCGATGATCTCGGTCCGGCGCTCGTCGCCGAACTTCTCGCGCACGGCCTTCAGCTCGCCGAGCACCACCTGCATCAGGAGGTCTTCGCTGGAGAGAATCGCGCGGAGGCGCTCGATGGTCTTCATCAGCTCGAGGAGCTCGTCGAGGATCTTCTGGCGCTCGAGGCCCGTCAGCCGCTGGAGCTGCATGTCCAGGATGGCCTGCGACTGGACCTGCGTCAGTTTGAACTGGGTCATCAGCCCGTCACGCGCTTCGGCGGGGCTCTTCGACGCGCGAATCAGCTTGATGACCTCGTCCAGGTGGTCGAGCGCGATCTTGAGACCTTCCAGAATGTGGGCGCGGGCCTCCGCCTTCCGCAGCTCGAACTCGGTCCGGCGCCGGACGACCTCACGTCGAAAATCGACGAAATTCTCGATCACCTCGAGCAGGCCGAGCACCTTCGGGCGCCCGCCGGCGATCGCCAGCATGATGATCCCGAACGTCGTCTGCAGAGGCGTGTGCTTGTACAGATTGTTCAGAACGACGTCGGGGAGTTCGCCGCGGCGGAGCTCGATGACGATCCGCATGCCGTCGCGATCGGACTCGTCGCGCAGGTCCGCGATGCCTTCGATCGTTTTCTCGCGCGCGAGCTCGGCGATCTTCTCGATCAGGCGCGCCTTGTTGATCTGATACGGAATCTCCGTGATGACGATCGACTGCTTGTCGCCCTTCTTGCTCTCCTCCACGGCCGCCCGAGCGCGCAGCGTGATGGCGCCGCGACCCGTGGTGTAGGCCTGGAAGATCCCCTGCCGGCCCACGATGAATCCTCCCGATGGGAAGTCCGGCCCAGGCACCGCCATGAGGACGGCCTTCAGACGGGCGTCACGCGACTGGCCGCGCAGCTCGACGGTGGCAATGACGGCGTCGATCACTTCGCGCAGGTTGTGCGGGGGCACATTCGTCGCCATGCCGACCGCGATACCTGCCGATCCGTTCACGAGCAGGTTGGGAAAGCTCGTGGGAAGGACGGTCGGCTCTTCGGTGCTCTCGTCGTAGTTGGGGACGAAGTCGACGGTCTCCTTGTCGAGGTCCGTCATCATCGCTTCGGCGATGGCTTCCGGACGCGCCTCCGTGTATCGCATGGCCGCCGGCGGATCGCCGTCGATCGAACCGAAGTTCCCCTGGCCGTCCACCAGGGGATAGCGCATGTTGAAGTCCTGCGCGAGGCGCACGAGCGTGTCGTAGATCGACGCGTCGCCGTGGGGATGGTAGTTCCCCATCACCTCGCCGACGATCTTCGCGCACTTGCGATACGCACGGTTCGACGCGAGGCCCATGGTCCGCATGCCGTAGAGCACGCGACGATGCGCCGGCTTGAGCCCATCGCGGACGTCAGGCAGCGCTCGCCCGATAATTACGCTCATCGCGTAATCCATGTACGAGCGCTTCATCTCGTCTTCGATGTTGACGGGAATTTTGGAGGCTGCGATGTCGGACATAGTGATCGCGAGGTGCTAAAGGTGCTAAGGGTGGCTAATGGTGCTAAAGGTGCTGGTGCTGAGGGTGCTAGGGTGCTAAAGGTGCTGGTGCTGGAGGTGCTAAGGGTGCTCCGAGTGCTCCGAGTGCTCGGCCGCAAGCTGCCCCACTATCGGCACCTTAGCACCTTGAGCACCTTCAGCACCCTTCGCACCAGCACCCCTAGCACCGTTAGTCACCTTTAGCACTTCCTCTAGCACCTTCAGCCAGCACCTTCAGCTGACACCGTTCAGATGTCCAGGTTCTTGACGTCGAGCGCGTTGTCTTCGATGAACTTGCGGCGCGGCTCGACCTGATCGCCCATCAGGGTGGTGAACATGAGATCGGCTTCGGTGTGGTCTTCCGCCTTCACCTGCAGCAGCGTGCGCTTCGACGGATCCATCGTCGTGTCCCAGAGCGTGTCCGGGTTCATCTCGCCGAGACCCTTGTAGCGATTCACCGCCACGCCCTTCTTGCCGGCAGCGATGAAGAGCTCGACGAGATCGTCCAGCGATTCCACCTTGACCTCGACGTCGCGTCCTTTTGCGCCTGCCTTCGGGGGCACCGCCGGGTCCGGCGTCCGTGGCTCCGCCGCAAGCCTGGTGGCCGCGTCGAGCGGCGCACCGCCAATGGCCGTCTCGTTCGCCGTGGCGTGCGTCGTGTCGTCGGCGGGCTCCTCGGGTTCGCCGCTGGCGGCCATCCTCACCGTCATCGGCCCGAGCAGGCCGCGCACGTCCTGGTAGCTCGCCGCAATCGTCCGGAACTCACTGGTCGTCACGAAGTCGATGTCGACGCGGTGATGACGTGGATACCCGCCGCTGCGATCCTCGATGACAACGCTGTGGGCCTGATGCTCTTCGTCCGGGTGCACGCTTGCCGTGCGCAACGGCGTCGACAGCGAATCGGCAAAGGCCTGGACCTTCTCGCGATCGCTGAAGAACGTCTTGTCGCCGCGCGCTCCGCGGTCGAGCAGCCCGATGACCACGTCGCGCGTCGGACCGCGGCGTTCGATCACCTGCAGGTACTTGCGGAACTGGATCAGCTTCTCGAGCTTGTCCTCGAGCTCGGTGCCCGAGATTTCGCGGCCATCGGGCAGCACGACGACACGCGATTCGACGGCGCGCCGGATGAGCCAGGTTTCGAGGTCACGCTCGTCGCGAATGAAGAACTCACTGCGGCCGCGTTTCGCACGAAACAGCGGCGGCTGCGCGATGTAGACGTACCCCGAGTCCACGAGCGCGCGCATCTGACGATAGAAGAACGTGAGCAGCAGCGTCCGGATGTGCGACCCGTCGACGTCCGCGTCGGTCATGATGATGATGCGGTGGTACCGGAGCTTCGTCAGCTCGAAGTCCTCCGTGCCGATTCCACATCCGAGCGCCGCGATCATCGTCTTGATCTCGTCGCTGCCGAGCATCTTGTCGAAGCGCGCCTTCTCGACGTTGAGAATCTTGCCCTTGATCGGCAGGATCGCCTGGAACCGCCGATCGCGGCCTTGCTTGGCTGAGCCGCCCGCCGATTCTCCTTCGACGATGTAGAGCTCGCTCAACGAGGGATCGCGCTCCTGGCAGTCCGCCAGCTTACCCGGCAGCGTGCTGCTGTCGAGGGCGCCCTTCCGGCGCACCAGGTCGCGCGCCTTCCGCGCCGCCTCGCGCGCACGCGCGGCATCGACCGCCTTCGCGATGATTCGCTTGGCGACGTTCGGGTTCTCCTCGAGATAGGCCCCCAGCTTGTCGTTGACGATCGCCTCGACGATGCCCTTGACTTCGGTGTTGCCAAGCTTCGTCTTGGTCTGACCCTCGAACTGCGGTCGCGGAATCTTGACACTGATGACGCCGGTCAGCCCCTCGCGGATGTCGTCGCCGCTGATGGTCGCGTCCTTCAGGTCCTTCGTCAGGTTGTTGCGGCCCGCATACGAATTGACGGTGCGCGTCAGCGCCGATCGGAACCCCGAGAGATGCGTGCCGCCCTCGTGGGTGTTGATGTTGTTGGCGAAGGAGTACAGCGTTTCGGCGTAGGCGTCGTTCCACTGGAGCGCGATCTCGGCATCGATGCCATCCCTCTCGCCCCGCATGTAGATCGGCTTGTCGTTGACGGACGGCCTTGCTCTGGTTCAGATACTGGACGAACGAGACGATGCCGCCTTCGTAGAGGAACTTGTGCCCCTTGCCGTCGCGCTCGTCGTCGATCGTGATCGTGACGCCGCCGTTGAGAAACGCAAGCTCGCGCAGACGCTGGGCGAGCGTGTCGAAGCTGAACTCGACCGTCTCGAAGATCTGAGTGTCCGGCCTGAAGGTGACCTTCGTGCCGCGCTTCTTCGTCGTGCCCGTGACCTCGAGGTCGGCCGCCGGCGTACCCCGCTCGTAGGTCTGCTGATAGACCTGGCCGCCCCGCCAGATCTCGAGCTCGAGCGACTCCGAGAGCGCGTTGACGACCGAGATGCCGACGCCGTGCAGGCCGCCCGAGACTTTGTAGCTGTCGTTGTCGAACTTGCCGCCGGCGTGCAGAACGGTCAGCACGACTTCCGCCGCGGACTTGCCGCTCGCGTGGCGGTCGACAGGAATGCCGCGACCGTTGTCGATCACCGTGACCGAGTTGTCGATGTGGATCTGGACGTTGACCTGATCGCAGAAGCCCGCGAGCGCCTCGTCGATTGAGTTGTCGACAACCTCGTACACGAGGTGATGCAACCCGGTGGTCCCGGTAGACCCGATGTACATCGCGGGCCGTTTCCGAACCGCTTCGAGCCCTTCGAGGACTTTGATCTTGTCGGCGCCGTAGTCGTCCGCGCCGCCGAGCCGTTGCCGGCCGACGACACACCCGGATGCTGTGAAGCAGCGGCCTCGCTCGTCTCGTCCGGGCGCGGCTGCGGCTCGTCTCGTTCGTTGAGATGATTCATTCAGGTCGTTGAATTTGGTAATTCAGTAATTTGGTACGGTAATTCGGTAATCGAGTGATTTGTCAATGACGAATCACCACGAAATCACCAAATCACAAGATTCTTCAGATTCTCATCGGCATGATGACGTAGGTGTACTCGTATCCTTCGGCGCCCACCGGACGGAGCACGGCCTGGCTCATCTCGTCCTTGAACTCGAGCGAGACCGTATCGGTCTCGACCACGCCGAGGAAATCGAGCACGTATTGCGCGTTGAAGCAGATTGTCACCGGGGCTGCGGCGTAGTCCACCATGAGGACTTCCTTCGCCTCGCCGAATTCCGGGCTGCTCGAGGCAATCTCGACCTTGCCCTTGTCGATCTGAAACTTCACCGCCCGCGAGCGCTCGTTCGACAGGAGCGCCACACGCTTGACCGCGCTCGTCAGACGATCGCGATCGAACTCCACCCGCTTGTCGTTGCTTTTCGGAATGACGCGCTCGAACGCCGGGAACTGCCCGTCGATCATGCGCGAGATCAGCAGACGCCCGCCGATATCGAAGAACAGATGGTTCTCGCCTCGCTCGTACTGAATCTCGCCGTCCCCCTCTGTCAACAGGCGACCGAGCTCCAGCAGTGTCTTCCGCGGCAGGATCACCCGCACCTCGTCGTCGGACTTCAGGCGGTTCTTGCTCTTGTCGCGCGGCACCGTGATGAGCGCGAGCCGATGGCCGTCGGTCGACACCAGGCCCATCGAGTCCGGCCGCAGGATGAAGAGCGCGCCGTTGAGGAAGTATCGGGTGTCTTCGCCGGTGATGGCGAACTGCGTCTTCGAGACCATCTGGCGCAGCACGTCGCGGGGCAGCGTGGCCGTGTAGCTGCCAGTGCCCTCCGGGAGCGATGGGAAATCCTCCCGCGGCAACGTCTGCATGCGCGAGTCGAAGCGATCCGCGGCGACCTTGACGCCCCCCTTGTCTTCCTCGATCCGCACGTCGGTCTCGGGAAGCGCCTTGATGATTTCGTAGAGCTTCTTCGCGGGAAGGGTCAGCGCTCCCCCCTTCGACACCGAGGCCGTGAACGTACTGCGCAGCCCGACCTCGAGATCGGTTGCCAGCATCTTCACCTGCTCGCCATTGGCTTCGAGGAGCACGTTGGCGAGGATCGGAATCGTGTTCTTCCGCTCGACGATCCCCTGGAAGAGCTGTAACTCACGCAGCAGATCGGTCTTTCGGACGACCAGTTCCATCATTGTGATCTCAGTAATTTACGAGAGAAGACTAGCAACAAATAATTATAACAAGATCTAGGTGCTGTTGAAAAGCGAATAGACGCTCGTTAGTCCTTGAAAATCTGTAGGTTACCCTGTGCACTTCTTTTCGGTTTTACGGAGGGTTTTCCGGCCAGATCCTGTTGAGGTTTTCGACCCGCCGCGCCGCAACAGATTGTCCACAGGCTGAACGGTAACGGCGGTGTGCAAAAGCCGAGCGATTCCCCTCAGCGGAACGACTGCATCAGGCTGTTGATAAGCGTGTTGAAATCCCCGTTCTTCTGCCGGAGATCTTCGATCTTCCGGATCGAGTGAATCACGGTCGAGTGGTGCTTGCCGCCGAAGCTCTTGCCGATCTCGGGCAGGGACGCGTTCGTCAGCGCCTTGCACAAGTACATCGCAATCTGGCGCGGCATGGCCACTGATTTCGAGTTGTTCTTCGATTTCAGATCGTTGAGCTTGAGCGAATAGTGATCCGCCACGGCCTTCTGCACGATTTCGATCGTGATCGCGCGCTCGTCGTTCTGGAGAACGTTTCGCAGCACGTCCTGCGCGAGCGGCAGCGAGATCTCCCGCCCGGTCAGCGAGGCGTACGCGACCAGGCGGATGAGCGATCCCTCGAGCTCCCGGATGTTCGATTTGATCTTGCCGGCGATGTAGATCGCCACGTTGTCGGGCAGCGGAACACCCTCGGTTTCCGCTTTTTTCTTGAGAATCGCGGTCTTGGTCTCGAGATCAGGCGGCTGGATGTCCGCGATCAATCCCCACTCGAAGCGCGAACGGAGCCGCTCTTCCAGCTGCGGAATCTCGTGCGGCGGGCAATCGCTGCTGATCACGATCTGCTTCTGCGAATCGTACAGCGCGTTGAAGGTGTGGAAGAACTCGTTCTGCGTGCCTTCCTTACCCGCGAGAAACTGGATATCGTCGACCAGCAGCACGTCGACGCTGCGATAGCGCTCGCGGAAGTCGAGGATGCGGTCGTAGCGCACCGCGTTGATCATCTCGTTCATGAACCGCTCGGACGAGATGTAGGTGAGCTTGAAGTTCTTCAGATGATGGACCACGTAGTGGCCAATCGCGTGCATCAGATGCGTCTTCCCGAGCCCCACACCGCCGTAGATGAACAGCGGGTTGTAGGAGCGCGACGGCGCTTCCGCAACCGCACGGCACGCGGCATGTGCGAACTGGTTCGACGGTCCGACGATGAAGGTGTCGAAGGAGAAACGGGCGCTGAGCGCACCCTCGTCGGTGACGGCGTGGTTCGGGCTGCACGTGTTCGGCGACGAGCTCGGCGTGCGGGAGCGCGGGGCGGCATGACTTCATCGGTCACGAACACGATGGCCGTGCCCGGCCGATCGAGCTCGGTGAAGGCTTCGTCGATCACCGCGGAATAGTGCTTCGTCAGCCAGTCCCGGAAGAGCGTGTTCGGCACGCGCACCTGCACACGCCCATCGCGCTCCTCGACGAACGAGGTGGGCTTGAACCAGGTGTAGAAGCTGTGACGGTTGACTTTCGCCTCGATGCGGGAAAGAACCTGATCCCAGAGATTGCTGCCGATCATGATGGCGTTCCGGGACCTTTCGCCCCACAGAGGAGCCCGTTCCTGCGGGTTCCCGGCGGTCGAGCTGCGACTTTCGCAAACTACTTACAGGGTCTTTCCGACCTTCGCCCCTGCTTTTCCACAATTTTTTCCACAGGTGTGGAAAACTTCGGGGGCTGACCCTACGGACCGCGGCCGAATGGGCACCGCGCGGCAGCGGGGAACGGACTGTAGCATAGGCTCCCGAGCGTGACAAACACCGCGGTTTTTCGGGCGTCGCATTGACAGCGCGCTCGGCCGTTCGCTACTATTTGGGTTTCTCTTTTCGTTTGAAAACCGCAGCAGGGTTGAATCCATCATGAAGCGCACTTATCAGCCGAATCGGCGCAGCCGGAAGCGCACGCACGGCTTCCTGGTCAGAATGAGCACCAAGAACGGTCGGCTGGTGCTGAAGCGGCGTCGCGCGAAGGGCCGCAAGCGCCTGACGGTCACCGCTTCACGGTAACGCCCGCGCCAGCGGGGGTCCGATCAGCACCCCGACATGTCGTCCAACGCTCTGCCGCCGGCACGGCGACTCCGTCGCAGGGTCGAGTTCCAGCGCGTCTTCGACAAGGGGCGCAGGACCCACGGGCGCTTTCTCACGATCATCGCGGCTCCTGATGGTGGACCGTGCGCGCGTCTCGGCATCGTGGCGTCGAAGAAACTTGGCGGCGCGGTCGCGCGAAATCGCGCTAAGCGGTTGATTCGAGAAGTGTTCCGAACCACAACCCCGGTCGAACGTCCGCTGGATGTGGTGGTGATTCCCAAGGCGCCGTTGCTGGTCGCCCCGTTCGAGGCCCTCGAGCGGGACTTTCGCGTGACGTTAAGGCGCTGCCAAGAGTTGTCAAAATAATGACAGTAGGCGCTCACATCGCGCTCGCGCTGATTCGCGCGTACCAGCTGGTCCTTTCGCCCTTCCTGGGGGGCGCCTGCCGGTTCGTCCCGTCATGCTCGGTCTACGCGCGCGAGGCCATTGCGCTTCACGGGGTTCGTCGAGGCACGTGGCTGGCGATGCGCCGCTTGGCCCGGTGCCACCCTCTCGCCACACCGGGTCTCGATCCGGTTCCCCCCGTTCGAGGCTCGTAGATGGAACGTCGCGTACTGATCGCTGTCCTCCTGTCGTTTCTGGTGCTGTTCGGTTACCAGCTGCTCTTTCCGCCGCCACCGGAGCCGCCCCGGGCGAAGGCCGGCGCTGCGGCGCAACAGCCAGCCGCTTCGGGTCAGGCAGCCGTGACCCCGAGCGCGGCCCCGCAGGCCGAGGCCGTGGCCGGAACCGTGGAGGTCGGCGGTCCCGCACGCGACGTCACCGTCGAGGCCTCGGACGTCCGCGCGATCTTCACGACGCGCGGGGGCGTGCTGAAAAGCTGGCGCCTGAAGCGGTACCAGGACGCTGCCGGGCAACCGTTGGAGCTGGTGCCGGCAGCACGTGCCGCCGGACGCGCCAAAGCCCTTCACGCTGGCGACCGACGATCCGACGGTCACCGCTCGCCTTGCGGCAGCGAATTTCACGAGCAGCGCCACCAGCGTGAACGTCCAGGGCGGCCCGCAGACGCTGACGTTCGACTACACCGATCCCTCGGGTCTGGCCGCGAAGAAGACATTCACCTTTACGCCGGACAAGCCCTACGTGATCGCCCTGAGCGCGACCGTGACGCAGGCCGGCCAGCCGCTGCCGATCGTCATTGAGTGGGGACCCGCGCTCGGCAACGGCATCGTGCAGCACTCCCGCGGCTACAACCCGCCCCCGCAGCCGATCTTCTTCAAGGACGGCTCGGTCACCCGCATTGCGCCGGCCAAGGTCCCGCAGCAGGCCGTGCACGAGGGCACGTTCGGGTTTGCCGGCGTCGACGATCACTACTTTCTCGCGGCCATCGTCGAGCCCGTGCAGCCGTTGCGCGTCGAGTACCACCCGGTTGACATGCCGGTGGAAGGCCTTCCCGACGGAGCGCATTTCGCTTCATGGTCCGCCCGGTTCGGCCCGGGGCCGCTGACCGCCACGTTCTTTTTCGGACCGAAGGACTTCGACGTCCTGGCAGTCGTCGATCGCGATCTCGTGCGCGCGATCGATTTCGGCAAATTCTCGTGGCTCGTCGTGCCCCTGCTCCGCGCGCTGAAGTGGGTCAACAGCTACGTCGGCAACTACGGCTGGTCGCTCATCATCCTGACGATTCTGCTCAACCTTGCGATGTTCCCGCTGCGGCACAAGAGCGTCGTGTCGATGCGGAAGATGCAGGAGATTCAGCCGGAGGTGAAAGCGATCCAGGATCGCTACGCCAAGCTGAAGATGAACGATCCGGCGCGTTCGAAGATGAACGTCGAGATGATGAATCTCTATCGGGAGCGCGGCGTCAATCCGGCCAGCGGCTGTATCCCGATGGTGTTGACGCTCCCCGTGCTCTTCGCGTTCTACTCGCTGCTGCGGTCGCCATCGAGCTGCGCGGCGCGCCGTTCATTCTCTGGATTCACGACCTCGTCGCGCCCGATCCGTATTACGTGCTGCCGATCCTCATGGGCGCGACGATGTTCCTGCAGCAGCGGATGACGCCGTCGACCGCGGATCCTACGCAGCAGCGCATGATGATGGTGATGCCGGTCGTGCTGACCGGGATGTCGCTCTGGTGGTCGAGCGGGCTTGCTGCTCTACTGGACCGTCAGCAACGTCTGGGGCATCGGGCAGCAGATGATCACGAATCGGCTGATTGGCCCGTCACCGCAGCGGACCGTGCGGCCGGCCGCCGAGCGGCGCGTGAAGCGAGCGGGCAGCGGCAAGAGCGATCAGGCGAAGGAGCGCGACTAGATGGACGTGCAGCAGAAGGTTGCCGGATTCATGAAGGACGTCCTGACCGCGATGGGGCTGTCCCTGGACGTGGACGTCAACGATCTGCCGGACGGGATTCGGATCGAGTTGTCGGGCGAAGGCGGCGAAGTCCTGCTTCGTCGGAAGGGCGAAGCGCTCGATGCCCTGCAGCAGATCGTCAACACGGGATTCCGCCGCGAGCTCGACGACGATCGCAGCTTCGTCGTGGATTGCATGGATTACCGCAAGGCGAAGGATGCGGAGCTGCGGCAGATGGCGCGCTTCATCATGGAGAAGGCGCGCACGACGGGCACGCCGCAGGAAATGGGGCCGCTGAACCCCTACGCGCGACGCCTCGTCCACCTCACCGTGGCGGAGGATCCCGAGATGAGCTCCGAGAGCATCGGCGACGCCTATCTGAAGACCGTGATTATTTCGACCCGCCGGTAGGGCCGCGGATCCCGCGGCAGGGCGGATCGAGGTCACGGAGGTCCTCGGAGGCGTCAGGAAGACTCCGTTCTCTCTGGAAAGGCAAACCGATGTTCTCCACCGACGACACCATCGTGGCGATCGCGACGCCGCCGGGGCGCGGGGGATCGGTGTCGTCCGCGTGAGCGGGGTGTCGGCAGCCTCGATCGGCAGCGCTCTCACGTCACGTTCCACGCTCGAGCCGCGTCGCGCGACGCTCACCCACGTCGTCATCGACGAGACGACGATCGATCGGGTCGTCGCGACGTACTTTCCGGCTCCGCACTCCTACACCGGCGATGATGTCGTCGAAATTTCGGCGCACGGCAGTCCCGTGATTCTCGAATCGATCGTCCGCGCCGCGGTTCATGCCGGCGCGCGGCTGGCCAACCCGGGCGAGTTCACGTTTCGCGCGTACTTGAACGGACGGATCGATCTCGTGCAGGCCGAAGCGGTCGCGGACCTGATTGACGCGGTGACGCCGCTGCAGGCGCGCGTGGCCTTCGATCAGCTCGAAGGGACGTTGACGACGCGGCTGAAGGCGCTCGATACGCAGCTGCTCGATCTGATCGCGCCGTTGGAGGCGTCCCTCGATTTCCCCGAGGAGGGGTACCACTTCATCGCGCCCGAGGCCGCCGCGCGGTGCGATCGACGGCATGGTCGCGGAGCTCGACGTGTTGCTCGCAGACGCGGCGCGCGGCCGGATGATTCGCGACGGGTTGAGCGCGGCCATCGTCGGACGACCGAACGCCGGCAAGTCGAGCCTCTTCAACCGGCTCGCCGGCGCCGCGCGCGCGATTGTCACCGACGTGCCTGGTACCACGCGCGATCTGATCACCGAACGTGTCGCCATTGACGGCGTTCCCGTGACGCTGATCGACACGGCTGGCCTGCGAGAGGGCGCCGGCGACGCGATCGAGGAAGAAGGCGATTGCGCGCGCGCGCCAGGCGGGCGCGGCGGCGGACGTGCTGATTGTCGTCATCGATCGCTCGCAGCCGCTGACGGCACTCGACGAGCGGATCCTCGACGAGACCAGTGCGCGCCCGCGGGTCATTGTGGCCAGCAAGGCTGATCTCGCGCCCGCGTGGATCGCGGAGGCACACCAGGCGATCTGCGTGTCGTCGCTCACCGACGAGGGGATCGACGATCTGCGTCGCTCGTTGGTTGGTCGGGTGGGCGGCGACGTCCTGCGCGATCGTCCGGGGATCGCGAACCTGCGGCACGCGGCGTTGATTGAGCGCGCGCGCGCAGCGGTCTCGAGGGCCCGGACGGACGCGGCCGCTGGGGAGCCCGAGGAGCTGCTCCTTGCGGAATTGCACGAGGCGCGTCGGTGCTTCGATGAGATCACCGGCACGCGGGCTCCGGAGGAAGTGCTGCAGGTCATTTTTCAGCGATTCTGTATTGGTAAATAAGTAAATACTTACGTCACAAATACTGTGCGCCATTTCGACGTCATCGTCATCGGCGCCGGCCATGCCGGCGTAGAAGCCGCGTGGGCCGCGGCCCGGATGGGCCGGAGTGTGGGCATCTGCACGCTCTCGCTCGAGACCGTCGCCCACATGCCGTGCAATCCGGCAGTCGGAGGAACAGCGAAGGGCCACCTTGTTCGGGAGATTGACGCGCTCGGCGGTCTGATGGGGCTGGCGATCGATGCGACCGGCATCCAGTTCAAGCTGCTCAATCGCAGCCGCGGCCCCGCGGTCTGGTCGCCACGCGCGCAGGCCGACAAGCGCGCCTACGGCGGCTGGGTTCGCGAGGCGCTCTCGGCGGTGCCGAACCTCTCGTGGATTATCGGGCGCGCCGGTCGGATACTCGTGACGGAAGGCCGTGTCAGCGGTCTCGCGCTCGAGGACGGCGACACCTATCGGTGCGATGCGCTGGTCGTCACCACCGGCACGTTTCTCAACGGGCTGGTTCACGTCGGGCCGGTGCAGCGACCGTCGGGTCGGGCAGACGAACCGCCGTCGCGAGACCTGGCGGAATCGCTGAAGTCATTTGGTTTTCGCTGGGGTCGCCTGAAGACCGGGACGCCGCCACGGCTTCATCGTCGAAGCATCGACTTCTCCCGGTTCGTCGAGGAGCGCGGCGACGATCCACCTGTTCCGTTTTCCTTCAAGACGCGAGATCTGAAGCGGCCCCAAATCTCTTGCTACCTCGTTCACACGACCGAGCGTGTCCATCAACTCGTTCGGGATCACATCGGCGAATCGCCGCTGTACAACGGCCAGATTTCTGGCGTCGGTCCGCGTTATTGCCCATCGCTCGAAGACAAGGTGATGCGGTTTCCTCACCGCGAGCGTCACCAGATCTTTCTGGAGCCGGAGGGCGTCGACGTCGACGAGATTTACGTCAACGGCTACTCGATGAGCCTGCCTGAAGCCGTGCAGGCCGAGATCGTCCATGCGCTTCCGGGCCTCGAGGACGCCGAAGTGCTCCGGCC
This sequence comes from uncultured Acidobacteriota bacterium, assembly GCA_963786615.1. Taxonomy (GTDB): domain Bacteria; phylum Acidobacteriota; class Vicinamibacteria; order Vicinamibacterales; family 2-12-FULL-66-21; genus CAWAZT01. The sequence continues at coordinate 446,967 of CAWAZT010000014.1, read as the reverse complement.
GGGTTACGCCGTCGAGTACGACTTCATTCAACCGACCGAGCTCGACCGCACGCTCGAAACGCAGTCGTGTTCCGGGCCTCTTTCTCGCCGGTCAGATCAACGGAACGTCAGGCTACGAGGAAGCAGCGGCTCAGGGCTTGGTTGCAGGAATCAACGCGGCGCTCGGGCAGGCCGGCGCCTTCGTGCTCGGGCGCGACGAGGCGTACATCGGCGTCATGATCGACGACCTGACGACCCGAGGGTGTCTGGAGCCGTACCGGATGTTCACGTCGCGCGCAGAGCACCGGCTGCTTCTCAGAATCGACAACGCCGATCTGAGGCTCACGCCCGCCGCTCGAGCGATTGGCCTCGTGGACGACAGCCGCTGGGAGGCATTCGAGGGTCGTCGGGATCGCCTCGAACGCAATCGCGAGGTCGTGAGGAACTCGTCCGTCGGCGCAGGCCCGCAGCGCATGCTCGCCTGTCGCGCGCTACGTCAGCCCTCAGTCGATCTGCTGACGCTCGTGCGCGATCGTCAGTTGACGCTCGACATTCCAGGACCCGCTGGACGCAATCAGCCTCCAGACGGAGTTCCGCTACGCGGGGTATCTCGAGAGGCAGACGCAGTCGATCGAGCGTCTGCGACGTCAGGAATCGCGAGTGATCCCGTCGCACTTCGTGTATGCCGGCATCCCTGGCCTGTCTCGCGAGATGGTGGAGCGCCTGTCGAGCGTCCGGCCCGAAACCCTCGCCCAGGCCCAGCGCGTTCCAGGCGTGACGCCCGCTGCGGTCGCACTGATCGCCGCGCACATCGGATCTCACTGACCTTTCCGCCTCGACGGATGTCCGCGTCCGATTTGCTTCAGCGGCTTGCCGAGCGGTCGTCCCAGGCGGCGCTGGACCTCGATCCCCTCGTCGCGTCTCGTCTGGCAGCCTACTATGCTCTTCTGGAACACTGGAATCGGACCATCAATCTGACATCCCTCCGTAATGTGGACGATGCGATCGACCGACTGCTGCTCGAGCCGCTCGCCGCCGCCCGTCACCTCCCTTCCCAATCACAGCTCCTGGACATTGGCTCCGGTGGCGGGTCCCCGGCAATTCCGTTGGCGATCGCTCTCGGCGTCACTTCTCTGGTGATGGTGGAATCGAATTCGAGGAAAGCCTCATTCCTCAGGGAGGCCGCCAGGGAACTCGCGATTCCTGCCCGAGTTGAGGCCGCTCGGCTGGAGTCGCTGTCGGTCGCCGACGTCGGCGGTCCGCAACCACTGATTTCCGTCCGAGCCGTCAGGCTTGACCCCGTCGTCTTTATCAAACTGAAGAGCTTTATCGCCCCAGAAGGTCGGCTTGCATTGTTCTCGAGCGGACAACCGCGCAGCGATTTCTTCACCGCAGGATTTCACTTGATGGACGCCTATTCTCTTCTGCAGTCAACGAGAAGCAGCCTGCAGGTCTTGATACCGGCTTGACGGATGTTCCACGTGGAACATACGGCACTTGATTACCCCTCACGCCTGACTTACCCTGATCATGCCCCGCAAGGATCTTCAATAGGTCAATCAACCAAAACATGGCACGTATTCTGGCGGTTGCCAATCAAAAAGGGGGCGTCGGCAAGACGACGACAGCCATTAACGTCGCGACAGCATTGGCTTTAGCGGAACAGCGTGTCCTCCTGGTCGACATGGACCCGCAGGGTAACCTGACGAGTGGCATTGGCCTGAAAGGTCGGGCGGCCGCCTCGGGGACGATTTACGAAGCCCTGACCGGTGAGCCCATCGACGACGCTTCGGGGTTTCTGCTCGACACCCGCGTCAGAAATCTCTGGCTGATGCCTGCCGATCGCAACCTGACGGGAGCGGAGGTCGAGCTCGTGCTGCTGCCGAATCGGGAGCGCCGCCTTCGCCATGTGCTCGAATCGCTGCGCGATCGGTTCGAGTTCATCTTCATCGACACGCCGCCGTCGCTCGGTTTGCTGACGCTGAACGCTCTCGTGGCGGCTGACGCGGTGCTGATTCCGCTCAACTGCGAGTACTTCGCTCTCGAGGGTCTCGCGGATCTCGTGGCGACGCTTCGGCGTGTCCGCGGCGCGTTGAACCCGTCCCTCGATATCGCGGGCGTCCTGATGACGATGTACGACGAGCGAACGAACCTGGGTCAGCAGGTGTCGCGCGACATCCGCCAGTTCTTTCAGGATCGGGTCTTCGATACCGTGATCCCGCGCAACATCCGGCTCGGTGAGGCGCCCAGCCACGGCCTGCCGGGCATTCTCTACGACGTGAAGTCTCGCGGCGCCGAAGCCTATCTGTCGCTCGCGCGCGAATTGCTCGCGCGCGAAACCGCCGCGTTGTCCGCGGCGACGGAGCCCCACCATGATTGAAAAGCGGCCGGCGCTCGGACGAGGACTGAGCGCGCTCATTCCCGACGCGCCTCTGACGGCTCCCGAGCGGGCGCTCGACGTCGACACCGATCTGCTGCGGCCCAACAAGTTTCAGCCGCGCACGCACATCGATGATGCGCGGATCGATGACCTGTCGCGCTCGATTCGATCCAACGGCATCATCCAGCCGATCGTGGTCCGGCGCGTCGACGGTGGCTACGAGATCGTGGCCGGCGAACGCCGCTGGCGGGCGGCGCAGCGCGTCGGTCTCCTCAAAGTTCCCGTGGTCGTTCGTGACATTCCTGAGGACCAGCTGCTGGCGGTCGCGCTCATCGAGAACATTCAGCGCGAAGACCTGAATCCGATCGAAGAAGCCCACGCATATCGCCGGCTCGTGGACGATTTCCAGCTCACGCAGGAGCAGATCGCCGACGCCGTCGGCAAGGATCGATCGTCGATCGCCAACTACGTCCGGCTGCTTCGGCTGCCCCAGGAAGTGCGCGCCAACCTCGCGTCGGGCGCATTGTCGATGGGCCATGCGCGCGCGCTGCTCGGCATTGGCGACGAAGCACGCCAACTCCAGCTCTCCCGAGTCATCGTCGCGTCGAGCCTCTCCGTGCGCGAAACCGAGGCGCTCATCCGCAAGGCGCAGCAGCCCGCTCCCTCGAAGCCTGAGCCCGTGAAGGACGTCCACACGCGCGCGGCCGAGGATCGGTTGCGGATCGCGCTCGGTACGCGTGTCCGAATCGTGCGCAAGGGCAAGGGCGGACGACTCGAAATCGAGTTCACGAACGAGGACGAGCTGCAGCGCATCTTCGAGCAGCTGACGGACCGAACCTAGCCGGCGGCCCAATGAAGAAACTCACCCACTACGCGGCCTGTGCCGGTTGCGCCAGCAAGTTCGCCGCTGGGGAGCTGGCCCACGTGCTCGCTGAGCTCCCTCTCGGATCCGACTCCCGCGTGCTCGTCGACTACCGGACCGCCGACGATGCGGGGATCTTCAGGTTGGATGAGCGGCGCGCGTTGGTGCAGACCGTCGATTTCTTCACGCCGATTGTCGACGACCCCGTCACGTATGGGCGCATTGCCGCGGCAAATGCCTTGTCGGATGTCTACGCCATGGGCGGGCGGCCGCTGACGGCGTTGGCCGTGGCGACATTTCCGCGAGACGGAGACGCGACCGTCCTCGCGACGATCTTTCGCGGCGGGCTGGAGATCCTTCGCGAGGCTGGCGCCGCGCTGCTTGGCGGCCACACGGTGCAGGACCAGGAAATCAAGTTCGGGTATGCCGTGACCGGCGAGGTGGATCCGGATCGGGTCTGGACGAACGCCGGCGCGCAGGACGGCGATCGGCTGGTGCTGACCAAGGCGATCGGGACGGGCGTCATTGCCACAGCGATCAAGTTCGATCGCGCACCCGCGTCAGCCGCGGATGCCGCTATCGAATCGATGACCACCCTCAATCGGGCGGCGGCCGCAGCCCTATCCACGCTTCCGCCAGCCGTCGTCCACGCCTGCACGGACGTCACCGGATTTGGCCTTGCCGGACACGCCTCGGAAATGGCCCGCGCCAGCCGCTGTATCGTCGAGATCGAGGCGGCAAGTGTCCCCGTGCTCCCAGGCGCGATGGATCTCCTCGAAGGGAATACGCCCGGCGGGGCTCGAACGAATGAGGCGTACGTCCGCGGGTATTTCCAGGCGGACGCTGGTGCGGACAGCCGCCAGGTGCAGCTCCTGTTCGATCCGCAGACATCGGGTGGGTTGCTCGTCGCCATTGCCGCCCCCGCGCTCGACGCCGCCCTCGACGCGTTCGCTCAGCGCGGTGTGCCGGCATGGACCATCGGGCGCGCCGCGGCGGGTGCCCCGTGCGTTCGCGTCTCGTAGACGGGAACCTCGAGAACCTGAGAACCTGAACCCGAGAACGAGAGAACCGAGAACCTTGAGAACCTGTGCTGTGTGATGGTATAAATTGATGTTTTGTCCGGGTGCCGAAGGGCCCGGCAGAACGGCAACAAACGAGGCGCTGTGCTCCCGAATTTATCCGTCATCTGGGTCATCGTTCTTCTTCTCTTTCTCACGATGGTGATCAACCGGCTGTTGTTGCGGCCGGTCCTCGAGGTCATCCGAAAGCGCGAGGAAGCGATCGATTCGGCACGCGAGCTCGCACGGCGGTCGGCAGCGGACGCGCAGGCTGCTTCGGAGGAGCTCGATCGAAAAACAACGGCGGCGCGCGCGGAGATTTATCAACAGATGGACGAGATGCGTCGCGCGGCCGATGCGCGGAAGGCAGAAATCGTGGCGGCGACGCGTGCGGAAGCCGCAGCCGCCGTTGCCAGGGCCTCGCGCGAACTGCAGGCCGAAGCCGAAGAGGCCAGGCGCCGGCTCGAGGCCGACGCACAGGTGCTCGGCGCCGCGGCGGCCGAGCGTGTTCTGGGGCGAAAGGCGTCCTGAACCGGGACGCTGGTTTCCATTCGAGTTTGCGGCCTGCTGCCTCATCACCCATGAGATCTGACTCTCGGCTCACACCAATCGTGACCCGCACGCTGGCAGCCCTGCTGCTCGTGCTGGCGCTTGGTGTCACGACCCACGCCGTTCGGGCCGGCCAGGAGGCTCCCGCCGCAGCGCCACAGCACGAAGCGGGTCACGCGGAAGCAACCGACGGTGAGCACGCGCACGAGAGCGGCTGGCTCCCCACCATCGCGAAGATATTCAACTTTGCCGTGCTGGTCGGCGTGCTCGTCTACTTCCTCCGGCAGCCGCTGACCGTCTACCTGAATTCACGCATCACGAAGGTCCGCGAAGATCTGGTCACGGCGGCGATGACGCGGGAGACCGCGAATCGGCTGCACGCCGAGATTCAAACCAAGCTGAGCACCCTGCCCGGAGAATTGGCCGCGTTGAAGCAGCGCGGCGCGGAAGAAATTGCCGCGGAGCGTGGGCGGATCGAAGAAGCTGCTGAAACCGAACGTCTGCGTCTGCTCGACCAGACGCGGCGCGAGATCGAGCTGCACGCGCGCGTCCTGAAGCGGCAGCTGCTCGAGTTCGCCGCGACGCAAGCGGTTGCCGTGGCGACCCAGCGAATCACGCAAACGATCACGCCGGACGACCAGGTGCGGCTCGTCGATCGATACGCCGCGCAGTTGAAGGAGACGGGCCTGTGACCCGGCACGCCGCCGCGAGCCGTTACGCGCGTGCCCTGTTCGACGTCGCCTTACGCGAGTCGGACGTCTCGAAGATCGGCGACGAGCTGAATGGCTTCGTCGGCCTGGTGCAATCGCACGAAGCCCTCACCAGCGTCTTCGCGAACCCGGCGATTCCTGGGGCGCGCAAAGCGGCGCTGGTCACATCGCTGCTCAAGCGCGTCGGGCCGTTCTCGCCCCCGCTCTCGAAGCTGGTGTTGCTGCTGGCGGAGCGGGATCGCCTCGTGCTGCTCTCCGATCTCGCGTCTGCCTATCAGGAACGCCTTCTGGATCACCAGCGCATCATCCGCGGCAGCGTGACGACCGCCGTCGCGCTCGACGCCCAGAAACTGCGCCTGCTGGAACAAGGGCTGGAGAAAGCCACCGGCCGCAGGGTCATCCTCGAATCCAGAGTCGACCCTGCGATCATCGGCGGCGTGGTCACGCGCCTCGGCAGCACTATCTACGACGGCAGCGTGACGACGCAGTTGAGCAGGATGAAAGACGCGCTGATCGAAGGCGGTCAGTAGGCGCGCGCAGAAGGCAGAAGGTAGAAGGTAAAGAAGCGAGCGCGGGAAAATATGGACATAAGAGCCGAAGAAATCTCAAAGATCATCCGCGACCAGATCGGCAGCTATGCCGTCGACGTCGACGTCGCCGAAGTCGGCACGGTCGTATCGGTTGGCGACGGCATCGCGCGTGTGCACGGCGTCGAGAAGACGATGGCCGGCGAGATGCTCGAGTTCCCGCACGACGTGTTCGGCATCGCGCTGAATCTGGAAGAGGACAGCGTCGGCACGGTGCTGCTGGGCGACTTCACGGAAATCCGCGAAGGGGACACCGTGAAGCGCACGAAGCGCATCATGTCGGTCCCGGTCGGCAACGAGCTCGTGGGCCGTGTCGTGAACGCGCTGGGCCGACCCATCGACGGGAAGGGCCCGATCGTGTCGCAACAGTCGATGCCGATCGAGCGGATCGCGCCAGGCGTCGTGGATCGCCAGCCGGTCAAGGAGCCGCTGCAGACTGGACTGAAGGCCATCGACGCGATGGTGCCGATCGGCCGGGGTCAGCGCGAGTTGATCATCGGCGACCGACAGACCGGCAAGACTGCGGTCGCTGTCGACGCCATCATCAACCAGAAGGGGCAGAACGTCGTCTGCATCTACAACGCGATCGGACAGAAGCAGTCCACGATTGCGCAGGTCGTGCGGACGCTCGAGGAAGCGGGCGCGATGGAGTACACGATCGTGGTGGCGGCCGGCGCGTCCGATCCTGCGCCGCTGCTCTACATCAGCCCGTACTCGGCCTGCACGATTGGAGAGTTCTTCCGGGACAATGGCGGCCATGTGCTGTGCATCTACGACGACCTCTCGAAGCACGCGCAGGCGTACCGTGAGATTTCCCTCCTGCTTCGCCGGCCCCCAGGTCGCGAGGCGTACCCCGGCGACGTCTTCTATCTCCACTCCCGTCTCCTCGAACGCGCTGCGAAGCTGCGGAAGGAGCTCGGCGGCGGCTCGCTGACGGCCCTGCCGATCATCGAGACGCAGGCGGGCGATCTCTCGGCCTACATCCCGACCAACGTGATCTCGATCACCGACGGCCAGATCTTCCTCGAAGCGGATCTGTTCCACCAGGGTGTGCGACCCGCGATCAACGTCGGCAACTCCGTGTCGCGCGTCGGCGGATCGGCGCAGGTGAAAGCGATGCGGCAGGTGGCCGGCACGCTCCGGCTCGACCTGGCGCAATACCGGGAGCTCGCGGCGTTCGCGCAGTTTGGATCCGACCTGGACAAAGCGACGCTCAACCAGCTCAATCGCGGCCGCCGCCTGGTCGAAATCCTGAAGCAGCCGCAGTACCAGCCGCTCGCGGTCGAGAAGCAGGTCGCGATCATCTACGCGGCCACCAACGGGTATCTGGACCCGGTGCCGGTCGAGGCCCTTCGAGCCTACGAAGAGCAGCTCTACAAGTTCCTCGACACGCGCAAGTCGCAGCTCCTCTCGTCGCTCGCCGAGAAGAAGCAGATCGACGACCAGCTCAAGCCCGAGCTCAACGCGGCGCTGGAGGAGTTCGGGAAGGATTTCTCGGCCGCGCAGAAGACCGCCGCCGCATAAGACACCATGCCGTCGTTACTGGACATCCGACGCCGGATCCGAGCGGTCAAGTCGACGCAGCAGATCACGAAGGCCATGAAAATGGTCGCCGCGTCGCGTCTGCGTCGCGCGCAGGAGCGTATTCAGCAGGCGCGTCCCTTCGCCACGCAGATGCTGCGCGTCCTGAACAGCCTGGCCACGCGGGTCGATCCCGGGTCGCACCCGCTGCTCGACGAGCGGCTCGAGAAGCGCGCGGGCGGCAAGGTCCTGCTCTTCGTGATCACAGCCGACCGCGGTCTCTGCGGCAGCTTCAACACGAACGCGATCAAGGCGGCCGGCAACTTCATTACCGAGGACGCCGGACGTCAGGTCGCGCTGGGCCTGATCGGCCGGCGCGGGCGCGACTTCTTCGCGCGCCGGGGCTTCGAGGTGCGATACGAGCAGGTGAACCTGTTCCAGGCGCTGCAGTTCGATCACGCGCGCGACATCGCCCAGGCCGCCATCGAGGAGTTCGTCGAGGGGCGCGTCGACAGCGTGTATCTCGTGTACAACGAGTTCAAGTCGGTCCTCCAGCAGCGCATCGTGCTCGAGCGCCTGCTGCCGATCCCGCGGCTCGACATCGAAGGACCGTCGCCCGGCGCGACCGAGGGGCCAACCGTGGACTATCTCTACGAGCCCACTCCGCAGGAGCTCTTCACCACGCTTCTGCCGCGCCACGTCGAGGTGCAGGTGTTTCGAGCGCTCCTCGAATCGAACGCCGCTTTCTACGCCGCGCAGATGACGGCAATGGACGCCGCGACGCGGAACTCGGCCGACATGCTGGAGCAGCTGACGTTGTACATGAACAAGGTCAGACAGGCGGCCATTACGCGAGAGATCATCGAGGTCGTGTCCGGCGCGCAAGCGCTGTAGGCAGAGCGCCTGCGGCTCGCGCGAGGCGACGGAGTGTAGCCCGGCGCAGCCGGGCCGCCGAGCGCGGGCGAGCGGAAGTGGGGCCCCGCCAGCAGTGAAGAAGTTGACAGAGGACGAGCAACGCATCATGGCCACAGCGACAACAACGGAAAGAATCGGCAAGGTAGTGCAGGTGATCGGCCCCGTGGTCGACCTGGAATTCGAAGGTGAACTGCCCTCCATCTACAGCGCCGTGCGGATCGTGTCCGACGCGGCCGACGGCGGCGACGCGATCGACGTCATCGTCGAGGTCGAGCAGCACCTTGGCGAGAACCGCGTGCGCACGGTCGCGATGAAGCCGACCGACGGCATGCGACGCGGGATGAGGGCGATCGACACCGGCGCGCCGATTTCGATGCCGGTCGGCACGGCGACGCTCGGCCGCGTGATGAACGTGCTCGGCGAGCCCGTCGACTTTCCCGATCGCCCAGTCCTGTCCAAGGAACGCTGGTCGATTCACCGCGAGGCGCCATCGCTCGAGGACCAGTCGACCGAGCTGCAGATGTTCGAGACGGGGATCAAGGTCGTCGATCTCCTCGAGCCGTACCTGCGCGGCGGCAAGATCGGCTTGTTCGGTGGCGCCGGCGTCGGCAAGACCGTCATCATCCAGGAGCTCATTCACAACGTTGCCCTGAAACATGGCGGGGTGTCGGTGTTCGCCGGCGTCGGCGAGCGCACGCGCGAGGGCAACGACCTGTGGCTGGAGTTCCAGGAGAGCGGCGTCATCAACATGAAGGAGCTCGAGAAGTCGCGAGCTGCCCTCGTGTACGGCCAGATGACGGAACCGCCTGGCGCGCGCCTCAGGGTCGCGCTGAGCGGGCTCACCGTCGCCGAGTACTTCCGCGACGCCGAGAACAAGGACGTCCTGCTCTTCATCGACAACATCTTCCGCTTCACCCAGGCGGGCTCTGAAGTCTCGGCGCTGCTGGGCCGCATGCCGAGCGCGGTCGGCTATCAGCCGACGCTGCTGACGGAGATGGGCGAGCTTCAGGAGCGCATCACCTCGACGAAAAAGGGATCGATCACGTCGGTGCAGGCCATCTACGTGCCTGCCGACGACTACACCGATCCCGCCCCGGCCACGACGTTTGCGCATCTCGACGCCACGACGAACCTGTCGCGCGCGATCGTCGAGCTCGGCATCTACCCCGCCGTCGACCCGCTCGCGTCCTCGTCGCGCATCCTCGACCCGCGGATCATCGGCGAGGAGCACTACGGCGTCGCCCGCAGCGTGAAGCAGGTGCTGCAGCGCTACAAGGATCTTCAGGACATCATCGCGATCCTCGGCATCGACGAGTTGTCGGAGGACGACAAGTTGACGGTCGCTCGCGCCCGCAAGATTCAGCGGTTCCTGTCGCAGCCGTTCTTCGTCGCCGAGCAGTTCACGGGTCTGTCTGGCAAGTACGTCCCCATCGCCGACACGGTCCGCGGATTCAAAGAGATCGTCGAGGGCAAGCACGACGGGCTGTCGGAGCAGGCCTTCTACATGGTGGGCACGATTGAAGAGGCCGTCGAGAAGGCCCGGAAAATGAACCAGTAGCAGAACGCCCAGGAACCAGTAGAATGGCGCTTCCAACGCACATCCACCTCGAGATCGTCACCCCGGACAGGCTTCTCGTTCGCGAGGAGGTCGACGAGGTCGAGATCCCGGGGAGCGAAGGGTACTTCGGTGTGCTGCCTGGACACACGCCGCTGCTGGCCTCATTGACGGTCGGCGAGATGTGGTACCGAAAAGGGCAGGAACGAACCTATCTGGGGGTCGCGTACGGATTCGTGGAGGTGTTGCCCGACCGGGTCACGATTCTGGCTCGCGTGGCTGAGCGGCCGGAAGAGATCGACGTCGCGCGCGCCGAGGCCGCCAAGAAGCGCGCGGAGGCACTTCTTGCCCAACAGAAGTCGGATGTGGACTATGACCGAGCCCGGGCCGCGCTCATGAAGTCGATGATGCGTCTGCAGCTGCAGTCGCGCGCTCAACTCGCCGGCCGTGTCGGCCGACAGCGCATGCCGCCGCCGCAGGACTGAAAGCGCCGCCCTCATGCGACTGTCCTGGGCCGTTCTCACCGACTCCGGCCTTCGACGCAGCAGCAACGAAGACAGCTACTGCACACGCGAAGACCTCGGCCTCTTCGTCGTCGCCGACGGGATGGGCGGCCACGTCGCGGGCGAGGTGGCGTCGCGTATCGCCGTCGACACCATCCAGACGTTCATCGATGAAACACACGGTGCCGACAAGAACCGGACCTGGCCGTTTCCGTTCGACCCCTCGATCAGCCTGGACGCCAACCGCCTGAAGGCTGCCTTTCGTCTCGCCAACCATCAAATCGCCAACGCGATGGCCGACGCGGCCGATCTTCGCGGCATGGCGACCACGGCGTCTGCACTGCTGGCGGGCGCATCGCGTGCGTGCGTGGCGCACGTAGGCGACAGCCGCGTCTACGTGCTCCGCGACGGCGTGCTCGAACAGCTCACCCACGATCACTCCTGGGTCGAGGAACAGGTACGCGCCGGGACGATGACGCCGGTCGCGGCCCGTCAGCATCCATGGCGCAACGTCGTCACGCGCGCGCTCGCGGGCGGTGAGGATCCCGAGATCGATGTCGTCGAGTTCGAGCCGACGGCCGGTGCGCGCTTTCTGCTCTGCTCGGACGGTCTCTTCACGGTCGTTCCGCACGACACGATTGCCAGGACGCTCGGACAACAGGGCGTCTCACTCGAAACCATCTGCCAGCACCTGATCGAAGCGGCGAACGACGGCGGTGGCCCCGACAACATCACGACGCTCGTGCTCGAGATCGAAGGGCCGCTAGCCGTCGGCCATGTTTCAGAATCTCGCGCGCCTCGCGCGATATCGGGGATTGATCCAGAGTCTGGTCGCACGGGAGCTCAAGGCGCGGTACCGAGGCTCGGTGCTCGGGTTCTTCTGGTCGTTCATCAACCCGCTCCTGCTGCTCGCCATCTACACCTTCGTCTTCAAATACGTGATGCCGGCGGCGGTCAAGGGCGCCGACCCGTATCCGCTGTTCATGTTCTGCGGCATCCTGCCGTGGACGTGGTTCGCCTCGTCGCTGATGGAATCCTCGGGTGTCCTGATCTCGGGCGGCAATCTGATCAAGAAGGTCCTGTTCCCGGCGGAGATCCTGCCGATCGTCACCGTCACCGCGAACATGGTGCACTTCTTCCTGGCGTTGCCGATTCTCGCCACCTTCCTGATCGTGTACAAGGCGCCCGCTGACGGTGAGCGAGCTCCTCTGGTTCCCGCTCGTCGTCGCCGTGCAGTTCCTCTTCACGCTGGCGTGCGCACTCATCCTGTCGGCGCTGACGGTGCACTTCCGCGACATCCGCGATCTCCTGCAGAACCTGCTGACGCTGTGGTTCTTTGCGACGCCGATCATCTATCCGTACCTGTTCGCTCCGGAGATCGCCAAACGGTTCGTGAACTTCAACCCGTTCGCGCACCTGGCGATTTCGTACCAGGAGATTCTGTTCTTCCCAGGCCCCTTCGGGCACTGGAAGTGGCTGGTCGCGCTCGGCCTGGCGTCTGTCGTGCTGTTCCTCGCGGGCTACTGGCTGTTCGATCGCCTGCGCGATTCGTTCGCCGAAGAGGTCTGACGTGGCAGCCGCAATCGAAGTCGTCAACGCGTCGAAGATCTACCGCCGCTACAGCCATCGAAAGCAGTTCGCGACGCTGAAGAGCGCCCTGCTCTCGCGCAGCCTCGTCCGGGATCTCCGGCCGGAAGACACGTTCACGGCGCTCGACCGCGTGTCGGTGAACGTCCCGAGAGGACAGACGCTGGGCGTGATCGGTCGAAACGGATCGGGAAAAAGCACGCTGCTCAAGCTCGTCGCGGGCATCACGAAACCCTCGTCCGGCGTGGTGAAGGTCGACGGCCGCGTCTCAGCGCTGATCGAACTGGGCGCGGGCTTTCATCCGGAGATTTCCGGCCGGGAGAACGTCTTCATCAACGGCATCATGCTCGGCCTCTCGAAGCGCGAGGTGGCGCGACGCTTCGACGAGATCGTCGACTTCGCCGAGATGAAGGAGTTCATCGACGCGCCGGTCAAGACATACTCGTCGGGCATGTACATGCGGCTGGGATTCGCCGTCGCGATCAACGTCGATCCCGATGTGCTGCTGGTTGACGAGGTCCTCGCTGTCGGCGACGAGGGCTTCACGCACAAGTGCCTGGACAAGTTCGCGGAGTTCAAGCGCCGCGGCAAGACGATTCTGCTCGTCACGCACTCGCTCGGGCTGGTCGAGCGCTTCTGCGACGATGCGCTGTGGCTGGATACGGGTCGTCTGAAGGGTCTTGGCGATCCGAAGCGGATCGTCGGCGCCTACATCACCGACGTCGAGACGGCCGAGGAACAGCATCTCGCCGCTGGTGACGCGAGAGCGCAAGAGGCCGCTGCGGCGGGCATGGTCTCCCCGGACGATCCCGTTTCCGCCGTGCTGCCGGACAATCCCGTCGAAACCGCCACCGGTCCTGCCGACATGTTCCGTGCGGCGGAAGGCCGATGGGGCTCGCGCGAAGTGGAGATTACTGACGTACGTCTGGAGGGCGCTGACGGCGCACAGAGTCATCTCTTTGCGTCCGGCGCACGGCTCGACGTGCGCATCGGCATGCGTGCAGCGTTGCCTATCGCGGATTTCGTCGTTGGCATCGGCATCTTCAACGCCGAAGGCGTCTGCTGCTACGGGACGAACACGTCGATCGAGGACCTCGCCCCGCAGCGCTTGGCCGGCGACGTGAGCGCGATCTTCTCGATCGAGTCGCTCGATCTCGTCGAGGGTACGTACAAACTCGATGTGGCCATCCACAAGATGGACGGCTATCCGTACGATTACCACCGCCTGCTCTACACCTTCCGCGTCAAGTCGCGCGCGAAGGACGTGGGGATCTATCGACCGAAGCACGCGTGGCGGTTCGAAGGCGACGTCACGTTCAAGGCGGCCGACGGCGACCAGTCATGAACCTCCTGGATGAGTCATCGCTCACGCGCTTCGTCCACGACGTACGAGCCGCTGGCCGCCGGATCGTGTTCACGAACGGGGTATTCGACCTGCTGCACCCGGGGCACCTGCGCTATCTCCGCGCGGCCCGTGCGCACGGCGATGTGCTGATTGTCGGGTTGAACTCGGACACCTCGGTTCGCCGCAACAAGGGCCCCGCGCGACCGGTGACACCCGAGCGTGAACGCGCCGAGCTCCTCCTCGCGCTCGAATGCGTCGACGCCGTCTCGATCTTCGACGAGGACACACCCGCAGACATCATCGTCCGGGTCCAGCCCGATGTGCTCGTGAAAGGCGCGGACTGGCCTGCCGATCGGATCGTCGGCCGCGAGACGGTGGAAGCCCGGGGCGGTGTCGTCATTCGTGAGCCGGTAGAGCAGGGCTACTCGACGAGCGCGCTCATTCAGAAAGCCCGCTCGACCTGAGCGATACCAGTCGGAGGAGGAGCTGGACTTTCGCGGTAACATCGACTGTTGCGGCTGACGATTCGGCCGGCACCATGGGCCCTTCGACATCCACGTCGTTAACGCTTCGCGCATTGCTCAAGACGGCAGCGGGCCGGCTGGGGCTTGGTGTGCCGGCGGCCGGCATCAGCGGGTTGACCCCAGCAGCCAAGGCGCTGTTCGGCGCAGCCGCGGCGGCGCGCCAGACGGCCGTGCTGGTGGCCCCGACCGACGCCGAGATCGAACAGCTCGCCTCCGACGCGCGCTTCTTCTACGCGGCGCTCGAAGGGTTGTCGGAAGCGGAAGCATGGCGGGCCGTCCTCCCGTTTCCGTCCCATGAGGTCGATCCCTATCGCGGTCTGGCGCCGCACTTCGACGTCGCCTCGGCGCGCGCGCGCGCGCTCTACGGGCTGAGCACCGGCACCGCGCGTCTCGTGGTGGCTTCGGCCCAGGCGCTCTTGCCGCGTCTCACGCCGGCCGCGCGCCTGAGAGACGCGGGCTTGACGGTGAAGTCGGGAGACGACATCTCTCCCGTGGATCTCGGTGATCGCCTTGTCGAGGCGGGCTACACACGCCAGGATCCCACCGACGAGCCCGGAGAGTTTTCGGTGCGTGGGGGCGTCGTGGACGTGTTTCCTCCTGGCGCCCGCCAGCCCGTTCGCCTCGAGTTCGTCGGCGATACGGTCGAATCGCTCCGCACCTACGACCCCTCCTCCCAGCGATCCACCGGCGGCATCGATCAGGTCCAGATCATCCCTTTGCAGGAGCTCCTCTCTCTTCGGTCGCCCGAAGACGCGTTCGGCGACCAGAGCGAGACGCTCGACCGGTCCGCGACGATCCTCGACTACTTCGCTGCGCATCGATCCATCCTGCTCCTCTCTGAGCCTGACGAAGTCCGCGCGGCGATCGACAAGCTTCGCACGCAGATCGAGGAGAGTTACGGTGAAGCCACGCGCAAGAACGGTCGTGTGGCGTCACCGGAGGCGCTGGTCATCGGCTGGACCGAGATCGCGCCGAGTCTCGAGCACGCCACCGCGCTGGAAACGTTGGATCTCGACGCCGCGGGCGGCCGCCACATCGCATCCCAACCGGCGATGGAGTTCGCCGGTCGAGTGCCGGATTGGGTCGGCGAGCTCCGGCAGGCGCGCGACCGAGGGGAAACCCAGGTCTTCGTCGCCCACTCCCAGGGTCGGGCCGAGCGGGTCATCGAGCTCCTGGGCGACTACGAGGTCCCGGCGGCGCCCATCGAGCGGGGCGAAGACGCCCCGGCCCGGGCTGTGCTCGTCACCGTCGGCCATCTCTCGAAGGGTTTTCGCCTTCCCGAGGCGGCGCTCCAGCTCTGGGCCGAGACCGACGTTTTCGATGAAGAGCGGCGCACGCACGAGCGCCGGCGCTCGGCCTCGGCGGCCTTCCTCTCGGACTTCCGCGACCTGAAGGCGGGGGACCTGGTCGTCCACGTCGATCACGGCATCGGCGTGTTCGTCGGCCTGAAACGGATCGAAGTCGGCATCGACGCGCAGGAGTTCATGGAGCTCCGCTACGCGGCCGACGACAAGCTGTTCGTCCCCGTCGAACGCCTCGATCTCGTTCAGAAGTACACGGGCGCGCCCCGCCCGGCGCTCGATCGGCTCGGCGGCACGACGTGGGAAAAAGCAAAGACGCGCGTCAAGAAGGCGATGCGCGACATGGCAGAGGAGCTGCTGAAGCTCTACGCGTCCCGCCGTGCCGTTCCCGGTCACGCCTTCAGTCCCGACAGCCATTGGCAGCAGGAGTTCGAGGACGCGTTCGAATGGGAGCTGACGATCGACCAGCAGAACGCGATCACCGACATCAAGCGCGACATGGAATCGCCGACGCCGATGGACCGCCTGCTCTGCGGCGACGTCGGTTACGGCAAGACAGAAGTAGCGATGCGCGCCGCGTTCAAGGCGGTGATGGACGGGAAGCAGGTCGCGCTACTGGCGCCGACCACCGTCCTCGCCTTCCAGCACCTGAAAACCCTGCGCGATCGCTTTGCCGCCTTCCCCGTGCGGATCGACATGGTGAGCCGGTTCCGGACCAAGGCCGAACAAAAAGAAGTGCTCGACGATCTCGCCGCCGGCAAGGTCGAGATCATCATCGGCACCCACCGGCTCCTGTCGAAGGATGTGCAGTTTCGCGACCTCGGCCTCCTGATCGTGGACGAGGAGCAGCGATTCGGCGTCGCGCACAAGGAGCGCATCAAGCAGTTGCGCAAGCGCGTCGACGTGCTCACGATGACGGCGACGCCGATTCCACGAACGCTGAACATGTCGCTCGCCGGTATCCGCGACATGTCGATCATCGAAACGCCGCCGAAGGATCGTCTGTCGATTCAGACCAACGTCGTCAAGTTCGACCAGGCGGTCATTTCCCGCGCGATTCGAACCGAGCTCGAACGCCGCGGCCAGGTGTACTTCGTCCACAACCGCGTGGAGTCGATCTATTCGCTCGGCAACCTGATCACCCGCCTGGTGCCTGAAGCGAGGATTGCCGTCGCGCACGGCCAGATGGGAGAGGACGAGCTCGAGCGCGTCATGGTCGATTTCGTCGCCCACAAGTACGACGTCCTTCTTGCCACGACGATCATCGAGAACGGGCTCGACATCGCGAACGCGAATACGATCGTGATCAATCGGGCGGACCGCTACGGTCTGTCGCAGCTCTACCAGCTTCGCGGACGCGTCGGTCGGTCGGATCGACGGGCATACGCATATCTCCTGATCCCGCCCGAGGACGCACTCTCGCCGGTCGCGAAGAAGCGGCTGGCCGCCATCCGCGAGTTCAGCGATCTAGGCAGCGGCTTTCGGGTGGCGGCGCTGGACCTCGAGATCCGCGGCGCCGGCAACCTCCTCGGCGGCGAGCAGAGCGGCCACATCGAAGCCGTCGGCTTCGACATGTACATGAAGCTGCTCGAACAGACGATCAAGGAGCTGAAGGGCGAGGAGATCGAGGACGACGTGCGCGCGACGGTCAACCTGCGGGTCGACCTGAGGATCGACGAGGCCTACATCCCCGATATGAATCAGCGGCTGACCGTGTACCGCCGCATCGCGGCTGTGCGCTCGGAGACGGAGTTGGGGCGGATCCTCGAGGAGCTGCGCGACCGGTACGGTCCGCCGCCGGCCACGATTCAGAATCTGGCCGAATACGCGCAGATCCGGCTGCTGGCCGATCGCGTCGGCATCGAATCGATCGACCGCGAAGCCCAAATCGTCGTCTTAAAGTTCAGGCCCGAGGCGAAGCTCGATCCCGCGTGGCTGTTCCGTCTGATTCAGGAGCGGAAGGACATCCAGCTGACGCCGCCGGCCACGCTGAAGCTCGATTTGCGCAAGGCAGACGAGTCGCTCCGGCAACGAGCCAGCGGCGGGCGGCAGCGTCCGCTGCCCAAAGCCTCCTGGTGGACGACCCGCGCAACGGCTGGAGAGGTGGCTCCGGGCTTCAGCCGGGAGGAGATTCTTCGGCCTCCGACCGAGAACCCTCGCGGAGAAGGGGGCGTCTTCAGCCGCGTCGCAGGGCTGCTGCGCGAGTTGAGCGAAGGCGCGGGCGTGGGTTAAGATATTGGACTACAGTAATTTAGCGAGACCATTATGAAGAAGGTCCTCGTGCCGTCGATTCTCTGCGCGGCACTGACGATGACGGCCGCGGTCCGGCTCTCCGGCGAGATTCTCGAGCAGGTGCTCGTCAAGGTGAATGGCGACATCATCACCAAGACGGAGCTGGAGAAGCGGCAAGTCTCCGTGCTGCGCTCGAAGATGAACGGCCAGGTCGATCCGGCGACCATGAAGAACGACGAGCAGTTGAAGAAGATGCTCGCCGAAGTGACGCCGGAAGTGCTCGTGAACTCCGTCGACGAGCTGCTGCTCCTCCAGCGGGGCCGCGAGCTCGGATTTCATCTCGGCGACGATCAGTTCAAGCAGGTCGTCGCGAACATCCGCAAAGAGCAGGGGCTTCAGGACGAGCAGAAGTTCCAGGCCGCCCTTCGTCAGGAGGGCATGACGGTCGACGACCTCCGGCAGCAGCTCGAGCGCCAGATGATCATCGAGCAGGTGCAGCGCCAGGAGGTCGGCACCAAGCTGACCATCACCGAAGCCGAGGCAAAGCAGTACTACGAGCAGCATCCGGAGGCGTTCACGGATCCCGCGTCAATTACGCTCCGCGAGATTCAGGTCGACGTGCCGGTGACCAAGGGCCGCAACGGCGACGCCGGCGTCAACGTCGCGGCGGACGATGCGGCGAAAAAGAAAATTGGCGACGCGCGTACCCGGCTGATGGCGGGAGAGGATTTCGGCAAGGTTGCCGGCGAGGTATCCGATTCGGCCTCGAAAGCCAACGGCGGGCTGATCGGGCCGTTCTCGCGCGACGACATGTCGCCACAGATGCAGGAGCTGCTGGACAAGATGAAGCCGGGCGACATCACCCCGGCCATCCGCACGGCGCGCGGCTATCAGATCCTCAAGCTCGAAACGCTGAAGGTGCAGACGGTCCAGCCGTTCGACAAGGTCCGCGATCTGATCGCCGACAAGGTGGCCTCGGAGCGCACCCGCAACGAGATGCGGAAGTTCCTCACGCGCCTGCGTGCGCAGGCCATCATCGAGTGGAAGAACGACGAGCTGAAAAAGGCCTACGAAAAGCAGCTCGCCGCAGACGATGCGGCGGTGTCGTCGGGCCAGTGAATGTCAGCGGCCGATCCCTGGTACGCGATCTGGACGCGGTCGAGACACGAGCAGGTCGTCCGCGATCAGCTCGAACGTAAAGGCTACGAAGCGTTTCTCCCGACCGTCACGCGCTGGAGCCGGTGGAAGGATCGTCGGAAGAAGATCGACTGGCCGCTGTTTCCAGGCTACTGCTTCGCGCGCTTCGAGAGCGAGAACCGCCTCCCCGTCCAGACCTGCACCGGCGTCGTCAGCATCGTCTCCTTCAACGGCGACATTGCTCCGATTCCCGACCAGGAGATCGATGCGATCCGGCGGCTCGTGCAAAGCGATCTTCAGTACGATCCGTGTCCGCTCATTCGTGAGGGCACGATGGTCGAGGTCGTGCACGGTCCGTTGAAGGGAGTCTGCGGCCGGCTGACCCGAAAGGGTGCGCACGCGCGCCTGGTGCTCGCGGTCGATCTCATCGGCCAGGCCGTCAGCGTCGAAGTGGACGCCTCGGACATTAAGGCCTATTGAGTGGTGTCAACGGTCGTGACCCCCGTACTTGGTGTGGCTTCGTGAGTTGATCGTTCCCCACGTAAGAGTAGAGAGCGTATGAAGATTGGCAACGTCGATCTCGCGCCGCCGTTCGGTCTCGCCCCGATGGCGGGTATGACGGATACCGCCTTCCGACGGCTCGTCAAGCGTCGCGGCGGGTGCGGGCTTGTCGTAACCGAGATGGTGAGCTCGGAGGGACTGGTCCGCGGCATCGACCGCACGCTCGAGTATGCCGAGTACACGGAGGAGGAGCGGCCGGTCTCGATTCAGATCTTTGGTGGCGATCCGGAGAAGATGGCGGCGGCGGCGCAGATCGTCGAAGGCATGGGCGCCGACATCGTCGACGTGAACATGGGGTGCCCCGTCCCGAAGATCGCCAAGCACAACGCCGGATGCAGCTTGATGCGTGAGCCGGAACACGCGCAGCAGGTCATCAGCGCCATGACGAAGGCCGTCCGGATTCCCGTCACGGTCAAGATGCGCGCGGGCTGGGACGAGCATCAGGTCAACGCGCCGGAGCTTGCCAGACGATTGCAGGATGCCGGTGCGGCGGCCGTCACGGTTCACGGCCGGACGGCGGCGCAATCCTACTCAGGGTTCTCCGATTGGAGCTTGATCGGACGGGTTGCCGAAGGCGTCCGCATTCCCGTCATCGGCAGCGGCGATTGCCTCGAGCCGGCGCATCTGGTTGAACGGCTGTCGGTCGGTGATGTCGCCGGCGTGCTGGTCGGTCGCGGCGCGCTGCGGAACCCGTGGATTTTTCAGCAGGCTGCCGCGCTTGCGCGCGGAGAGACGGTGACGGAGGTCACGCTCGACGAGCGCGGCGTTTTCCTGCTCGAATACATCGAGATGCTGCTTCGCGAGCGCACCAACGAGGCCGCTGGATTCCGCCACATCGCACCCGGTCACGCCGAGGTCAACGCTCCGGCCAGGGGTCACGACCGTTGGGTGATCAACAAGGTGCGCGCGCTGAACTCGTGGTACACGAAGGGGCTCGACAACGGCTCGCACCTGCGCATCGCGATCAACGCCGCCGAGTCGCTGCACGCAGCTTCGCGACGTCGTGTCAGCGTTCTTCGGTGTGTCGTCGGTCGCGTGCAGCGCCGGTCTGTAGGCTGGGGCTGCTCCGTCGCGTAAGCAGCCGCGCTACGACCTCTGCTCCGCGTTATCCGCAGCCCAGAGACTTCCTGCCTCCGCCGCGTCCACGATTTCGTAGTCGTACGCCGCTGCCTCCGCTGTCGCGGTCGCGAACAGATGGCCGAGCGCCATGTGCGCGGGCGCACTCAAGTATCGCTTGAGCGCGTCGACGTCCTGCATCTCGAGCATGAGGACGACCTCGTACGAGGCCTGCGGAAGCTGCTCGTACCCCGGCAACCCGTGGCGAATGCGCCTGCCGATCTTGAAGCGCAGAATCTCCGGAACGTCCGCGGCCGCGCGTGCGAGGACGTCGATTGCCGCGGCCCGCTGCGCCGCCGTGAGCTCCGGGCGTGGCGTCAACAGCACGAGGTGCGCGATCACTTCTCGTCGTCCTTCTTCTTGGGAGGTCTGGCACCGCGCGAGTGTTCCCGGGGAGGCTTCGGGAAATTGGCGTCGCGCCGCACCCGCGCCGCAAATCGCTTGCGTTTGACGTCACGCGGCACCTTGAATCGATCGCGCGGGTCCCGGTGTGCGCCGCCTGGCCGCCAATCGCGCGTGCGCCGGCCGTCTTCTGTCTGCGGCCCGCGGCGTTCCGACCATCGTGGTTTGTCGGACGGCGGCCGTCCGCCCGTGCGGGTGCCTGCCGGACGACGATCGCGGTCCGGCGGACGATCGGATCCGGCGGCCGCGCCGACTGAAATCGCGGTCGCGCACGCTGCCGGACGAGCGCCTCGCGCGCTTCTTCCGGCGATCGCCACAGGCGTCCGCGCGCGAACCACATCATGATCGCGTCGGGGTGCTTCGACTGGAGCTGGCGGAGTGTCGGGAGCAGTTCCTCCGACGTCGCTGAACGGAAGGCTGTCGGCTGATTGCCGTAGATGATGGTCCAGTACGGTGTGGCGTGGCGGCATGGCTCAGAGTCCGGGCTGGCGCTCCAGCCGTTTCAGTTTTTCGATCAGCGTGGTCCGCTTCAGGTTGAGCAGCCGCGCCGCGCGGACCTTGTTGCCCGACGTGCGCTCCAGCGATCGTTTGATCAATGTGAGCTCTACGCCCTCCATGTAGCGCTCGAGGTCGATCCCTTCGTCGGGAAACCAGGAGTCCAGTCCGTCAGCGGTGGCGGGCATCGCCTGCACTTCGGGTCCGAGATCCGGCACATCGATCTGCGGGCGCCCCTGGCTGAACGCCAGCGCACGCTCGACCACGTTCTCGAGCTGGCGCACGTTTCCCGGCCAGGAATAGGCCATCAGCCGGCGCATAGCTTCCTGCGACATCGTCACCGCGCGCGGCGGCGACTGCTCCGCGCCAATCTTCTGGAGGAAATGCTGCACGAGGAGCGGGATGTCTTCGCGCCGCTCGCGCAGCGGCGGAATCTTCACCGGGATGACGTTGAGGCGATAGTAGAGGTCCTCGCGAAACGTGGCGTCCGCGACCATCTTCGAGAGGTCGGTGTGCGTGGCGGCGATGATCCGGACGTCGATCTTCACCGTGTGCGAGTCGCCGACGCGTTCGAACTCCCGCTCCTGCAGCACGCGCAGCAGCTTTGCCTGCAGCGCCGGGCTCATGGTCGCGACCTCGTCCAGAAACAGCGTGCCCTTGTGTGCCTGCTCGAGACGACCCTGACGAGAGCCGACGGCGCCCGTGAACGCGCCTCGCACGTGGCCGAAGAGCTCGGCCTCCAGCAGCGTTTCAGGAATCGCGCTGCAGTTGAGCGCAACGAACCGGTTCGCGCGGCGCGAGCTGGTGTGATGAATCGCCCTGGCCGCGAGCTCCTTGCCTGTCCCCGTCTCGCCCGAGATGAGCACCGTGCTCGACGTGCTCGCGACCGTCTCGAGCAGCTGAAACAGATTGCGCATCGGGCCGCTGCGGCCGACCAGACCGTCGATGCGATAGCGTTCCTCGAGCTGCGAGCGCAGGTAGGCGTTCTCGGATCGGAGGCGGCGCTGCTCGAACGCCGAGTTCAGCACGTGGAGCAGCGCGTCGAACTGAAATGGCTTGGTAATGAAGTCCGCGGCGCCTTGCTTGATCGCGTTCACGGCGTCCTTCACCGTGCCGAAGCCGGTGATGATGATCGCGATGATGTCGGGATAGCGCTCGAGCGCGGAGTCGAGAACGGCGCGACCGTCGACGCCGGGCAGCCGGAGATCCGTGACGATGATGTCGAACGCGAAATCGGCGAGCCTCGCGAGCGCCTGCTCGCCGCTCGACACCTGTTCGACGACGAAGCCATGGTCGGCCAGCCGTTCGGCGATCGCTTCCCGCAGCGCCGCCTCGTCGTCGACGAGCAGCAGATGTTTCGCGTTTTCAGGCATTTACTGGCGCGGCGGTATTTTGACACCCACCCGCCGGCAGGTCAACGACGCTTTCGCGCCCGGTACTACAGGCGAGCCAATGCCCTTCCGATAAACACTCTCGAACCGCGAGCCCACGACGGGCGCCTGACGCGCGACACTCACTCGAAGCCGGACGACGGGAAGGCTGAAGATTCCATGCTGATCGATCGTAAGACGATATCCATCATGAAAGCGTGCGAGCTGGTCGGCGTGAGCCGTCGCACCATCTATAACTGGATTGCGAGCGGCAAGGTCGAGTACGTGCGCACGGCGGGCGGATCGGTGAGGATCTTCGTCGATACGCTCTGGCGTGAACCCGGACGGGCGCCCGATCTGACGAGACCCGAAGCGTCATGATGCCCGCGACCGACGAATCCATCCAGGCATCGATGGACGAGCCGCGCGACCTGGGTCTGCTCTTTCACCGGCTGAACAACCAGCTCGGAATCATTCTCGCGAACGCGGAGCTGCTCGAGGCGAAGTCGGCCGACGAGATGGCGCGCGCGCGTGCCGCGCAAGTCGTCGCGAGCGTGCTCGACGCGATGGCCACCGCCCGCGAGATCCGCCTCCGCTCCCGTCCCTGACCTCTGCGCCACCCCTGGGGTCAGACCCCACTTCACCCTCAAAACCCTTCGCACGAGACGCCCGAGTGATCGGGTCAGACGCCAGTCCGTACGCGACCGCCGTAGGGTCAGCCCTGATGTCATAGCGTCAAGGATCCGACGATCAGCGGCTAAGAAAGTCAAACAATTGACGATCCTGAGATGACCAGCTGGAACGCCTTTGCCCGCTGTTGCACGCGCCAGCACGCAACTAACTGACACTGCACCATCAACTTAGCCAGATTACTGTCGAGCCTGGTCCAGCACCCACAAGAGGCGACGCCCTCTGGTACCGCCGTTGCGCTTGGGCTGCACCGTCAACAAAAAGGAGACCCATGCAGCGTCAGCCCCTCGTTGCTCGTCAGCGTGAACGCATTGCGGCCGGACTGCCCTTCGTCGAGTCCCTTGCGCGCCGAGTCGCCTCCTCGATGCCGCATTCCATCGAGCTCGGGGACCTCGTTCAGGATGGGATGCTTGGTCTGATCGATGCGGCGTGCCGGTTCGATGAGGCGCGCGGCATCAAGTTCGAAACCTTTGCCGAACGCCGGGTTCGGGGCGCCATGATCGACGCGCTGCGGCGCGACGCCTGGCCGCGCGGGGTGCGCCGGCAGCGACGCGAGCTCGAAGCCGCCCGCGAGGAGCTTCGCCGCGAGCTGGGCGCCGAACCCTCGCTGGCCGACCTCGCCGCTCGGATCGGCTCCGACGAAGCGCGTCTCGGCCGGACGATCGTTCGCATCAACACGATCGAATCCACGTCGCCGCTCTCGGCGGGCGACAATCTCGACGGATCGATGCTGCCGGCGGCGCTCGTGCCGTCCGAGCCGCCGTCACCCGATCGCGCCTACGAGGAGCGCGAAGTGCGTGATCGCGTTCGTGCCGCGATCGCCTCGCTGCCGCCACGCGAGCGCAAGGTCATCGCGCTCTACTACTACGGCGAAGCGACGATGAAGCAGATTGGACTCGAGATCGGCGTGAACGAATCTCGCGTCTCGCAGCTGCACGCGCGCGCGGTACAGCGCCTGAAGAAGGCGCTCGGAACCGACTCCGCCGTCGACGACGCCGCTCAGGTCATGCGGCCGCCAGTGGTGTCGTTCGAGCAGACGATGAAGCGGTTGAAGATGGCGAAGTCCGACGTTGCCGGCAGGCCGCGAGGACCGAAACGCCTGGCGTGGTCCTGCCCTACAAGGCACCCGCCGCGAAGGCGACGGTTCGTCGCGCGCCGATCCAGCCGAGGGTGGCGGCGGCCAGATAGCCGGACGCGCGACAGGGCTGGAGTGTGGGGCGAGACCCACGCTAAGAGAGGATCTCGCGGGCCGTCCGCAACAGATCCTTCAACCGGAACGGTTTGGCGAGCCAGCGGCAGCCGGTCTCTTCGAGAAACCGCTCGGCCTCCGTGCCCGCCACATCGCCGGTCACGAACAGAATGCGACGCGTCAGGTCCGGCGCGTCGCTTTCGAGCCGCCGATAGAACGTCATTCCGTCGACGCGCGGCATCTTCAAGTCACAAATAATCAGATCGTAGGCGCGACCTCGGACACGCTGCAGCGCCTCGTCGCCGTCGCCGGCGCGATCGACGACGTATCCGGCGTCCACGAGTGACTCCGCGACTGCCGCGCCGAGCGCCGCCTCGTCTTCCACGACGAGCACCACCGACCCGATCGTCGCGTCCTCGCTTCGCTCCGGCGCGCGAGGCAGCGTGGGTCGCACGGGACCATCGCCAACCGGCAGCGCCACCCGAAACGACGCCCCGCGATCCCGCTCGGACGTGACGGTGATCCGTCCGCCGTGCTCCTGCACGATGGCGTACGCGACGGTCAGTCCGAGCCCGGTGCCTTTTCCGACGTCCTTGGTCGTGAAGAACGGATCGAAGATCTTCGGCTGCACGTCATCCGGCACGCCGGGTCCATCGTCGTTCACCTCGAGGACGACCGCGACGGCGTCGGGGTCGTGCCACGTGCGGAGGATCAGGGTGCCGCGGCCGTGCGCGGAGAGCATGGCCTGCTCCGCGTTGATGATCAGGTTCAGCAGGACCTGCTGGATCTGGTGGGGATCGGCAAACACCAGGGGGAGGCCGCTCGAGAGCGCTTCGAGGATCGTGATGTTGCTGATGCCCTGCTCGTACGAGCGGAGCGCAATCGTCTCGCGGACCACTTGATTCAGATCGACCATCGCGCGCGTGGTGTGACGCTTGCGCGCGAACGTCAGCAGGTTGCGGACGATCTTCGCGGCACGCTCCGACTCGCTCAGAATCGTCTCGAGACCGCGCTTGGTCTGATCGTCGACCGACCGCGACGACAGACGCTCCGCCCAGGTCAGGATGGTCGCCAGCGGATTGTTCAGCTCGTGGGCGACGCCGGAGATCGTCTGCCCGAGCGCCGCGAGCTTTTCCGCCTGCAGCAGCTGGTGGTACAGATCGCGCGCCTGATCCTCGAGCCGCTTGCGCTCCGTGACGTCGCGCATGAGCGCTTCGACGCGAAGCGCGCCATCGGCCTCAGCCTCGGCTCGGGCCGTCACCTCGACCCAGATGGCCGTACGGTCGGCGCGGCGCAGCCGCATCACGTAGTCGGTGACGGCGCCGTCACGCTGCAGCCGCTCGACGAAGCCCGTGCGCGCTTGAGGATCGACGAACACTTCCGGCGCGAACGGCCGGACCTGCGCCTGCGGCGTGTCGGCCGGCATCCCGAAGATCAGCTTCAGATACGGATTCGCGGAGAGGGTGTCGGTGTGTGGTCCGCGGATGGTGCCGATGTACACGCCCTCGTGGACGGCTTCGAACAGACGGGCAAAGACCTCGCTCGCGGTGGAGAGCGTCATTGACCTCGCGGAACGGGCGGCGTCGGCGTCATCGTCGGAAACGACCCACGGTACTTGCGCTCGATCGCGGCTCGAATCTCGGCGATCCCGGCGCCCGACGAATTCATCTGCATCGCGTCACGCGCGACGTCGAGGCAGATCGCTCAACCAACGCCGTGTGGTTCCCACACGGTCGGGCGTCCCTGCGCGTCGCGCGCCGTGACGAAGCAGTCGTCGTTGTGCCGATGCCCGCGCGATTCGCAGCCGCAGAAGCACGGGACCTTGCTCAACACTTCCGGATGCTTCGCCGCGAACACGTAGACGGCGCGAACGATCTCCATCGGCCGCGCGGCGGCGAACGGGACCACGGGTAGCGGCGGAATATCTGCGTCGCTGATCGCCGGCGGGCCGCACCCACTCCTTCTCTGCCGAGCTCGATGGCGGAGCGGACGGCGCGGGCTCAGGGCTCGGGGCGGGGGCCTGGGCAGGTGCCGGCGCGGCGGACGCTGTCGGCGGCGGCGTGTTCGACGTCGATCCGCTACTGCATCCGGCGACGGACGCCACAGCCAGCACGAGCCCACGCACCGCAACACGAGCGCTCGACATGCGGCAATCTTAACATCGATAATCAGCGGCAATGTTCGACCAGACCCTGCTGCAGGATCGCGTGGCCGTCATCACCGGCGGCGGCACCGGCATCGGTCTCGCGATTGCGCGACGCCTCGGTACGCTCGGCGCCAAGATCGCGATCGCAAGCCGGCAGTCGGAGAATCTGGAGCACGGCTGGAACGCGCTCCGCGAATCAGGCATCGACGCGCTTGCCGTGCAGCTCGACGTCCGGCAGCCGGAACAGGTCGACGAGATGGTCGAGCGGACCGTCAAGCATTTCGGCGCGCTCGACATCCTCGTGAACAACGCGGCGGGTAACTTCATCAGCCGCGCCGAGGAGCTGACGCCCAACGGCTGGAACGCGGTCATCGGCATCGTGTTGAACGGCAGCTTCTACTGCTCGCGCGCCGTCGGCCAGTACATGATTGCCAGCAAGCGTGGCGGATCGATCGTCTCGATCCTCGCCAACTACGTGTGGACGGGCAGCGCCGGCACGATTCACTCCGCCGCCGCCAAGGCGGGTGTCATGTCCATGACGCAGACGCTGGCGGTCGAGTGGGCCGACCATGGGATACGGGTGAACGCCGTCGCGCCGGGACCGATTGAGTCGCCAGGGGCCGCGCGCCAGCTGTGGAATACACAGGCGGCCGTCGATCGAATCACGGCGGCCGTGCCACTCCGCCGGTGGGGTAAACCCGAAGAGGTGGCGGACGCGGTCGCCTTCCTCGCCTCCCCGCTTGCCGCGTACATCACCGGCGAAGTGCTGGCAGTCGACGGAGGCGCCTGGCTCGGGCGCGGGCCGTTCAGCTTCCTGGACGAGCCACTCAAGAAATAGTAGAATTCTGTGTAGAAGGCACTACACAGAATGATCGACGAAACAGACAGGATAATTCTGGAGCTTCTTCAGGATAACGCCAGAATTTCGCAAGCCGACGTTGCCAGGGCGGTTGGGCTCGCACCATCCGCGGTGCTGGAACGGATCCGCAAGCTCGAGGCACGCGGAACCATCCGCGGGTATGCGGCACTGCTCGATCCCCATGTGCTCGACCAGCGGATGTTGGCGTTCGTGGCCGTGCAGAGCGAAGAGGCTCCCGGGGACGACAGCGTCGCGCGTGCACTCGCGCAGTGTCCCGAGGTGCTCGAATTGCATCACGTGGCCGGCGACGACTGCTATCTTCTGAAGGTTCGCGCCCGAGACGCCGAACACATCGGTCAGCTTCTGCGCCACCGGTTTGGTCGCATACCGGGCGTCCGCGCCACCAGAACGACCATCGTGCTCGAGACGGTCAAAGAGACGCCACGGCTCCCGATCGGAGCACCGGCGGAGACCCAGCGATGACGATCGACGCGTCCCGACCTTCTGCCGTCGCTGACGGCCGCCAGCGGCGCCTCGCCTACATCGCGTGGGTGCTTGGTGTGCCTGATCTGGGGCACGACGTATCTCGGCATCCGCGTCACGCTGGAAACGATGCCGCCGCTGTTGATGTCCGGCATTCGCTGGACGATTGCGGGCCTGTTGCTCGCGGGCTATCTCGCGTTGCGAGGCGAACGCCTGCCCGATCGATCGACGTGGGGCACCGCGGCGCTGCTCGGGTTTCTCCTGCTTGGCATCGGCAACGGCGCCGTTGCCTGGGCGGAGCAGTGGGTACCAAGCGGGCTGACCGCGGTGATCGTGGCCTCGTCGCCGTTCTGGATGGCGGGCATCGAGTCGCTCAGGAGCGACGGCGAGCGATTCACGATCAGACTCGTCGCTGGCCTCGCGCTGGGGTTTGCCGGAATCGTGCTGCTGGTCTGGCCGGATCTGACGCTGACCGGCGCGCACGGCCGCGGCTTCCTCGCCGGTTTCGTCGCGCTCCAGCTCGCGTGCCTCGGCTGGTCGATCGGCTCCTCCTATTCCCGTCGTCATGCGCGCGAGACCAACGTGTTCAGCGCGACGGCGGCCCAGATGATCGCCGGCGGCCTGATGATGGTGATTGCGGGAACGGCGCACGGTGAATGGCGGCTGCTGCACTTCACGCCGCGGAGCACCGCCGCGTTCGTCTATCTGACGACGGTGGGGGCGATCGGGGGATTTGCGTCGTATACCTACGCGCTGAGGCATCTTCCGGTGTCGTTCGTGTCGCTCTACGCCTACATCAATCCGATCATTGCCGTGGCGCTTGGCGTGCTGCTTCTTGGAGAACCGTTCAACGCGCGCATGGCGGTTGCTGCGGCGCTGGTCCTCTTGGGGGTGGCGGTGGTGAAGGCGCGGGCGAGTGAGCCGGGAGGCGACGCCCACGCGCGCGTCCGCGGATCGCGCGCCGGTCGTTTCCCACCCGCGCATCAAGAGAGCTGTGTGAAATGGATCGATGGAGCGAGCTCGTCGCTCGGGTAGACGCGATCACGAATCCGTGGCTGGCGGCGCTGCTGCGATCGATTGTCAGCTCGCGTGAAGCGCAGCTTCGGAGCTGGCCGGCCGCGCTGACTGTGCATCACGCGTACGAGGGCGGACTCCTCGATCACATCCTGAAAGTGGCGCAGACCGCCGACGCGCTGGCGGGTGCGTACGATGCCGATCGCGATCTGGTGTTTGCCGGTGCGGTTCTGCACGATATCGGCAAGCTGGACGAGCTGACCGAGGCGACAGCCCCAGGCTATACGAGAGACGGCAACCTCCTCGGTCACATCACGATGGGTGTGATGATCGTCCGGGAGGCGTGCCTCCGGATGCCGGAGTTTCCAGACGATTTGCGCTCGCGGCTCGAGCACATCATCGTGTCGCATCACGGATCGCGACAGATGGGCTCACCGGTCGAACCGATGACCGTGGAGGCGTTCATCCTCTCCGCCGCGGACGACCTCGATGCCCGGATCTATCAGGTCCGGCAGCACCTTGCCGAGGATACGGGCGAGGGGGAATTCACGACATTCCACCCCCGCTTGAGACGTATCCTGCTCAAACCGTCCGGCCGCTGATCAATCGCACGAGGAACAGTACGATCGCGATGACCAGCAGAACATAGATGAAATTTCCAAGCGTGTAGCCGCTGACCATTCCAAGCAGCCACAGAATAATCAGGATGATCGCAATCGTCTCGAGCATGGACATTCTCCTTCGCGCGTCGTTGCAGCGTTCACGCACCGTATGCGCGCTACTCGACGTTCCGCCCCACCGTTTGAGCAACGGCTGTGCCACGCGCGGCAGATTGCGGCGCCAGAGCCGGCTATCTCTTGTCTGGCCTGTACTTGCTGTGCTTCTCGCATCCAGCTCGAGCGTGGCTGCGCAGGAGCCCGTACTGACGCAGAAGACTTCGGATGAGCATCGTGATGCATCAATTCCTACGTTCCTCGCAGGGGCCGCGATTGGATTCGGCGCTCACGAGGCAGGTCATCTGTTGTTCGACGGGATCTTCACCGCCAACCCCAGCGTGAAGGAGGTCTCGTTTCACGGGATTCCGTTTTTCGCGATCACCCACGACAACACGCTGCCCCCACGACAGGAGTTCGTGATCGACTCGGCTGGGTTCTGGGTGCAGCAGTTCGGGAACGAAATCATCCTGACGCGTGATCCCAACGTGAGGCGCAACGGCTCGTCGCTGGTGAAGGGGCTCGTGGCGTTCAACGTACTCGCGTCGGCGGCGTATTCGATTACGGCATTCGCGCGCACCGGACCGGTGGAGCGCGACACGCGCGGCATGGCGGACGCGCTGCGGTGGAAGGAGCCCTGGATCGGTGCGCTGATCCTGGCGCCGGCTGTGCTCGATGCGATTCGCTACTATCGGCCGGACGCGAAGTGGGCGGCGTGGGGCTCGAGGGGCGTGAAGGTCGGGATGGTGCTGCTCGTCATTCGCTGACCGGGGCACCGAGGGAAGCGTTCTCGTTCTTCGGGCCGAGCGCGAACGTCATCGTGCCTTCGACGACGACCTTGCCGTCCACTCGCGCGACGCCGTGCAGAACGCCCATCCGGCTGCGCAGCCGCCGAACCAGCGCTTCGATCTCGACCACGTCGCCTGGATGCACGGGGCGACGGAACCGCACCCGCTCGATCCCCATGAAGTAGATCAGCCGCTCGCGGTTCTCGGGCTTCGCCAGGATCAGGATCGCACCGACCTGCGCGACCGACTCGGTGAGGATCGTCGGCGGCAGCACCGGCGGCTCGCCGTTTCGTCGCGCGAGGTAGCGCTCGTTCAGCGTGACGTTCTTGATTCCGACGATCCGCTTGTCCGGTTCGAATTCGGTGATCCGGTCCACGAGCAGGAACGGATAGCGGTGCGGCAGGATGCGCTCGATGGCGGAGTAGTCGAGCGGCAGCGTCAGAGCCTCCATGAACTTCCAAGTATAATCGGAAGGCACGCCAGAATGCCCCACCTACGAGCGCCGAGCCCATGAACGAGACGGCGAGCAACGTCCGCGAGCAGGAGATGCTCACGACGCTCTTCGATCTGGGCCGCCAGGTGACCGGCGTCCTCGATCTCCACGAGCTGCTCGTGCAGATTCCGCGGCTGATCGGCCGGTTGATCGCGTTCGACGCCTTCGCCGTGTATCTGCTCGACGAACGGCGCGGCGAGCTCAAGATCGCGTACTCCGTCGGCTATCCGGAGCGGGACCAGCCGATGCGCCTCCGCCTCGGTGACGGCCTCGTCGGCGCCGCCATTGCCAGCGACACGCCGCTGCTCGTCAACGACGTGACGACCGACGATCGGTACGTGACGGTCGTTCCCGGCATGGCCTCGGAGCTGGTGGTGCCGCTGCGCCATCAGGCGCGGCCCATCGGCGCGCTGAACGTCCTGAGTCATCGGAAGGATCAGTTCTCCTCGTCGGACGCGGCGCTGCTGCGCCAGTTCGGCGCGCACGTGGTCGTCGCGCTCGTCAACGCGCGCCTCTTCGAGCAGAGCCGCACCGATGCCGCGGCCTTCGAAACGCTGGCGGAGATCGGGCGCGAGGTGGCGGCCGTGCTCGACCTCGACGACCTGTTCGAGCGCATCGCCCAGCTCGTGCCGCGCGTGATCGCCTACCGCACGTTCGGGATCCTGCTCCTCAACGAGAGCGAAGGCGAGCTCGAGATGAAGTACGCCGTGCAGTACGGCGAGAAGGTGCAGGTGCCGCGCGTGCGTCTCGGCGAAGGCCTCGTCGGGTACGCGGCGCTGCACAAGGAGCCGGTGCTCGTGGCCGACGTCTCGCAGGATCCGCGCTACATTCCGCTCGTCCCCGACGTCCGCTCCGAGCTCGTCATCCCGATGCTGCTCAAGGATCGATGCATCGGGGTCTTCGATCTCGAGAGCCCGGAGCTCGACGCGTTCAGCAAGCGCGACATCGAAATCCTGACGCTGCTCGCGGGTCAGGCCGCCGTGGCGATCGAGAACGCGCAGCTGTATGAAGCGGTGCGCGCGAACGAGGTCAGGCTCGAAAAGGAAGTCCGCTTCGCGCAGCGCGTGCAGGCGGCGCTGCTGCCGGCAGGTCTGCCCAAGCGGCTGCGCGGCGTGGAAGTGGCGGCCAGCTTCGACTCCGCGCGCGAGCTCGGAGGAGACTTCCACGATTTCCTGTCACCTGAATCCCACACCCTGGTCGTTGCGGTCGGGGACGTGTCGGGCAAAGGTGTTCCGGCCGCCCTCTACAGCGTGTTCGCTGCCGAGCTCGTACGCGGTCGGACGTTCCGTCGCCGGTATCTACCGGAGCGCTCAACGCCGGCGAGCGTGCTGTCGTCGGTGAACACGATTCTCCATCAGCGCCAGCTGGAGGAGTACTACTGCACGCTGTGCTACTCCGTCTTCGATCTCAAGCGACGGATCGTGACGCTCGCCAACTCCGGTCTGCCGTACCCCATTCGCGCGTCCGGAACGGAGGTCTCGCAGATTGAGCTGCCGGGCGTGCCGCTCGGATCGTTTCCGGGTACGAGCTACGACGAAGTGACGTTCGCCCTGCACACGGGCGATTTGTTCGTGTTCTGCAGCGACGGCGTGTTCGAGGCAATGAATGCGAAGGGGCAGGAATTCACCGCCGGCGCGGCTGCTCGACGTCGTGGCGCAGGTACGCGACCTCCCGCCACGCGACGTCGTCGCGCGCATCTTCGCGGCTGTCGAGGAATTCCGGTCGGGCGCACCGCCCAACGACGACATGACCGCGGTCGCGGTCAGGATTACCACCTAGTGGCCTGTCCCTAGTAACGTTTGAAGTGAATGTCGCGCTGCTGGATGTGCAGCCCGACAGCCTGGCCGCCCAGGGTGGCGACGTCCTCGACGCGTCCGGTGACGCGGACGCGCGCGCCTCTCGTCGGCACGCGGCCGTCATTGGCCACAACGGTGACCTCGCCCGTACCATCGTTGATCTGATACAGCTTCAGCGGCACCATCGGGGCGCCCCACGATCGAGTGACGACGCCATCGAGTGTGACCGTGTGGTTCTGATAGCGGCCCGGGTTGTATTTCAGATCGGCGATTCGGGGATGCGTGGACAGCGCGCAGCCGGACAGCAACACGAGCGTGCACGCCAGAGGGCGCAAGCCGTCGATCATCGAGTCCTCCCGAGACCAAGAATAAAGCCACGCGAAATCGCCTGAATTGCGACGGAGTGCGGCGATGCCAGCGCCTGCCTGAGTTAACGCACCCCGTTGACTTCGCGTGGCCGATCCCAGAGTCATCAAAAGACATGCCTGCGAAAAACGACGGATATTCGGCGATCTCTCGATCGATCGCGTCCATTCGGGATGACGCGTGTGACCTCTGATTTGGACTCGCGGACGCTGAACCGCACAACCTTTTGCGGAAGGGGTGCGTCTGACCTCCCAGATGACAGTCACGGAGGACAGGCAGATGACGCTCTGGAAAACCGGTGCGCTTGCGGGCGCACTTTTCGTCGCAGCGGCGGCAGGCGCCGCGTGGACGCCGATCGTCCATGGCAAGGGCGAAGAGCCGCAGAGGTGGGAAGACGACAGCGATAAACTTGCAGGATCTGCGTGCAGGTCGTCGGACGGTCGGGGCAAATTGGTGTCAGCGTGCGTGAGGTGGACGACAGCGCCACGGGTCCGGCCAAGACAGGCGTGCTCGTTGACGACGTGAGAGAGGCGAGCCCGGCGGCGAAGGCCGGGATCAAGAACGGCGACGAGATCGTCGAGCTCGATGGCGAGCGCGTCCGCAGCGTGCGACAGTTCACCCGTCTCGTGCAGGACACGCCGGTCGGCAGGAAGGTGCCAGTGGTTGTGGTACGGGGTGGACAGCGTGTCACGCTGACCGTGGCGCCGGAGCGCGGGTCAGGCTGGGCGTCCGGCGACGACTTCGCGTGGGTCATGCCGCCCGAGCCGCCGTCTCCACCCGCGGCGCCCAAGGCGCCGATTCCACCCAGGCCGCCGCAGCCCTTTTTCGACGGCTTCCCGGAGTTCGGCTTCAGCTATCGCGCGGGTGGTGGCGGCCGGCTCGGCATCACCCTCGAAGATCTCTCCGACGGGCTCGGCGAGTACTTCGGCGTGAAGCACGGTGTCCTCGTGCGATCGGTGACGGACGGTTCGGCGGCTGCCAAGGCCGGCATGAAGGCGGGCGACGTGATCACATCGGTGAACGGCACGGCCGTCGAGGAGCCGTCCGACGTCAGACGGGCCCTGGACCGCCTCGACGATCAGGCCGATCTGACGATCGAGATCATGCGGGACAAGAAGCCGCAGACGCTGAAGGGAAAGCTGGAGCCGCGGCGCGGCGGCCAATCGCGTGCGATTGTCTAGTTTGCGTGGCGCTAGGCCGTATCGCGGCTAACCGCTCGCAGCGTCTGCCTTCAGCGCTCGCGCCGAAGGAGGACCAACCAGCGTCGCGAGCTGAGCGGCAACGATACCGGCAGCAGCCAGCACCACGTCGTCGCGCTCACCCGCGTGACGAATCTCCGCGGCCATTACGCCGACGCACCCCGTCGGGCGTGACGAGCGGCGCGGCGAGCGCGCCCGCCGACACCTCGTCGGCATCGACGGTCTGCAGCAGGCAGGTGCGAAACGCCGCCGCGGTGGCGTTTTCCGCTTCTCGCGCGATCGTGCCGAGGCGCGTCACGGTCTGCTGCGGATAGCCGAACGTGACGATTGGGCGCGAGCTCGCGTCCATCGGGGTCCGCAATCCACAGGACGATCCCGCTCGCATCGATCAACGTCGCCGTCCGCTCGAGCAGCCCTGGGAGCGACCGGGTATCGGTGATACGAGCCAGGTCGCCGCACAACCGAGCGATCTCCGGTACATCGACGCGCGTCGGCGGTGGCAGATCGCGTGGCGGCGCGGGCGCGGGAGACGCGGGCGGTGCCACCGCGACCGGTGTCACGACGGGGACGGGCGCAACGACCGGCTCGGGCAGCGTGGACGCCGGTCTGGCGGGCGACCACTCCTGTTCGTCGAGTGGAGCGGCGCGCGTCAAGGACGCCCGCGCAGGGGCGCGAAGGTCGACGGATTCGTCCTCGCGGGCGCGAACCGGCAAGAGGATAAGCACGATCAGCAGCGCCGCGGCGGCGGCGGCGACAAGGGAGAAACCCTGCCGGCGGCCAATCGCGGCAAGCGTGTCCTCGCTCGCCGCGACCTCAGCCGCGCGGGCCTGTTCGATCGCGGCGCTGATCTTCTGGGTCAGGTCCAGGCCGTCGGCGAAGACGAGGTCGGAGGCCGGCAGCATCTTTCTGGCGCGCACCTGCTCCCGCGCGCGTCCGTCCATCTGCTCGAAATCCTGCAGCAGCCCCAGCGCATCCTCGAATGCCGACACGGCGGCCGACGCCGAGGTCAGGGATCTCAGCGCAGCAATCCGTCCCTTGAGATCGGTTT
This sequence comes from uncultured Acidobacteriota bacterium, assembly GCA_963786615.1. Lineage (GTDB taxonomy): Bacteria > Acidobacteriota > Vicinamibacteria > Vicinamibacterales > 2-12-FULL-66-21 > CAWAZT01. The sequence continues at coordinate 411,494 of CAWAZT010000014.1, read as the reverse complement.
GGATGGCGGTCGTGCGGGCGAACCAGAAGTCGGCCCCTTGTCCCGACGCGACGTAGGCCTGCTGCGCGGCGCGCAGATCGTGCGCGGTGAGAATCGCCGCGCGCGCCCCCTCGTCGAACGTCCATGCCGCGGCTTGCGTGCGACGTGCGTCGCGTTCCGACATCCAGAAGAGGTACGACGTTGCGCCAATGGCCGCCAGGAAGACGATCAGCAACATCAGCCGTACGGCTGGTCTCGTCATGAACGTCTCTGAAGCTGCATGTCGAGAAGTTACTATAGCATCTTGACCGCGAGTGGCTTCTCGAATGTCGTCGCGATCGTGAACCCGCTCTCGGGTGCAGGCGCGAATCCGGAGGTTGCCGCGGCACGCGTCGCGTTGCTCGACGCGCGGTTTGCCGCCGCCGCCGTCAATGGCCACGTCCGCGTGACCGAGGGCCGAGGCCACGCGCACGAGATCGCGACGGCGGCTGTCGCGAACGGCGCGGCCATCGTGATTGCGTGGGGCGGCGACGGAACGATCAACGAGGTCGGCCACGCGCTCGCGGGAACCGACACGGCCCTGGGCATCGTTCGAGCCGGATCCGGCAATGGCTTCGCTCGGAATCTGGGGATCCCGACGGCGCCCGAGGGCGCGCTCGACGTAATCCTGCACGGGACGGATCGTCGCGTCGACGTCGGTCAGGTGAACGACCGATCCTTCTTCAACATCGCCGGCTTCGGTTTCGACGCGGCGATTGCCACGCGCTTCAACGCCTGCGAGCAGGGGCGACGGGGGCTGTGGCCCTACATCCGCATCGGCTCGAACCAGGCGTTCAGCTATCGGGCGAGCCGGTACCGGCTGACGCTGGACGACGAGCCGTTCGATTCGCGCGCGCTGATGGTAGCGTTCGCCAATGGCGGAGAGTACGGCAACGGCCTGAGGCTCGCGCCGCATGCCCGGCTCGACGACGGCCGGCTCGAGGCAGCGATTGTCGACGACCGCGGGGCGCTCGCGCGTCTGTGGACCGCCCGTCATCTTGCGCTCGGCAGCGCCGCGGAGGGCCGGAGGCGTCACGTGGCGCTCAATCGAGCGCGCCCAAATCGAGGCGGTCGAGGGCCCGCTGTCCTACCACCTCGATGGGGAGCCGATCGTCGGCGAGGGCAGAGCGGAGATCCGTCTCCGCCGATCCGCGTTGCGGGTGAGGGTTCCTCGACGAGGTCCGACATGAGCAGCAGCGAAGCGTTGGTTGATGCCGCCAAGGCCGGCGATCTGTCGAAGGTCCGTGAGCTGATCCGGTCGAGTCCAGGGCTGGCGGCCGCGCGCCTGCCCAGCGGCGAGTCCCCCGTGATGGCGGCGTTGTATCGCGGCCACCGGGAGATCGTCGACGTGCTGGTCGAGAGCATCGGCAGCGTGGACATCTTCGCGGCCGCCGCGCTCGGACGGCTCGACGATCTCCGCGAGGCGCTCGCGCGGCCGGGCGCCGTCAACGACGTCGCCTACGACGGCTGGACGCCACTGCACCTCGCCGCGTTCTTCGGCGAGACCAAAGCGGCAGGAATCCTTCTGGATGCCGGCGCCAACGTGCAGGCGATCTCCGCCAACTCGCTCCGCAACACGCCTCTGCATGCCGCAACCGCCGGTGGCCACGCCGAGTACGGCCCTGCTCTTGATCGAGCGGGGCGCCGACGTCAAGGTGCCGGACGCCGGGAAGCACACGCCGCTGCACATTGCCGCAGAGAGTGGCCTGACGGATGTCGTCAAAGCCCTCCTCGCGCGCGGCGCGGATCCGCTGGCGGTGGACGCCGACGATCAGACGCCGCTGTCGCGTGCCGCCGCGAAGAACCGTCACGAGATCGTCGACTTGCTGAACGAAGCGAGCTGAGGCCGATTCGATCGACGGACTCGGACGCGGGACTCAGTACACTGGCAAGTACGGCTGCAGGTAGCGGACGATGATCGTGAGCTGACCGGTGAGAATCAGGACGCCAATGGTCACCAGCAGGACGCCGGAGGCCACCTCGATGGCGTGATAGTAGCGGCGGATGCGCTTCGAGAACGTGAAGAACTGATTGATGGCCAACGACGTGATCAGGAACGGCACGCCGAGGCCCAGCGAGTAGACCGCCAGCAGCGCCACGCCTTCACCGATGCTGTTCTTCGATCCGGCCACCGTCAGGATGCCGGCGAGAATCGGACCGATACACGGCGTCCACCCGAACGCGAAGGCAATCCCGATCAACATCGCGCCAAGAGGCCCTGCCGGCTTGCGCTGCGCCTGCACCCGCTTTTCCGTCTCGAGGAACGCCAGCCTGAACACCCCCATGGTGTGCAGGCCGACGATGATCAGCAGAACGCCGGCAATCTTGCTGAAGAGCGGCAGGCGCGAGAAGAGAAACTTGCCGACGGCCGTAGCCGACGCGCCGAGCGCGACGAACACGATGGAGAAGCCGAGGACGAACGCGAGGGAGGTGAGGAAGACCTGGGCCCGCGACGCCGCGCGCGCGCCAGCCTCGCCCCGCATTTCCTCGAGCGACACTCCCGAGACGAACGAGATGTATCCCGGGATCAGCGGCAGTACGCACGGCGAGACGAACGACAGAAAGCCGGCCGCGAATGCCGCAACGAGCGTGATGTTCTGATTCATTGGCGGCGTCCGCCGGCGCTCAATCGATCTTCTGCAGCGAAATCGCGCCCGGGATCGACGACGGCTCGGGCCGACCCGCGAATTTCACCGGCGGCAGGTCCTGGAACATCACGTCCCACTTCCAGCGCTCGGACGGATTGGACGCCTGCAGCCACGTCTGCGCCGCCGACCGGCCGCGCAAACGACACGTTCGCGATGTTGGCGTAGGCGGCGTCCGAGGCCATGCCCGCGGCGACGTCCGCCCGCACGTGAGCGCTGCTCGTGTACTCCATCGGCGCGCCCAGGGCGAGGCCGAGGTTGACGAGCACCTGCCAGTCTTCCTGCGCGTCTCCCGGCGGCGTCAACGCCCGCGAGGCTGCCTGAACGATGCCCTGCTGGTTGACGTAGAGCGCGTTCTTCTCCATCGACGAGGCGCCGGGCAGCACGATGTCGGCCGCGCGTGCGAGATCGCTCATCAGCACGCCCTGAACGATCAGCAGTGGAAGCTTTCCCGACGTGCGCGCGCTGATGATCCACGAGACGTCGCCGATCGAGCCCGTCCGGGCCCGGATCGAACACATAGAGCGCCGCGACTCGTCCCTGCTCGACCTGCTGCCGAAACGCCGTCAGGTCCGGCGCGCCGTTGGCGGCCGAACGGACCGGGAAGCCCATGTCGCTCGCTCCTCGAACGTTGGGAGCGTCGACCGGCGGGATCTTGAATTTGGTCGTGGCGGGCTGCGGCTTCTCGCGCACGCGCCAGCTGATGGCGACGCCGTCCTCCGGAATCCCGAAGGCCGAGCCGAGCCGGCCGAAAAGGAACAGTTCTTCGAGCGACGCGTGCGCAGACAGCAGGAACCGGAGTGCGCCGGTACCGCCGGCAGCGGCGATGCGGTCGGCCGTCTTGGTCAGCGCCTCGCGCCAGTCCACGGGCTTGTGCGACCCGCTGCCTTCGCGCAGGAGCGGGCGCTGCAAGCGGTCGTCACCTTCGATCCAGTGATAGTCGAACCGGCCGATGTCGCACATCCAGTAGCCGTTGACGTCGGGGTTGAACCGCGGGGTCGTCCGGACGAGCCGAGCGGCCTTCGCCCACTCGGGCTTCGCCTTCAGCCACGCCGTGGTGTTGCAGCCCTTTTCGCAGAACGTGCAGATCGTGTCGACCGCTTCGGGGTTGTCCCACGGGCGCGACTTGAACCGGTAGTCGCGCGTCGTGATCGCGCCGACCGGGCACACGTCCATCAGGTTCCCCGAGATCAACGAGTGGACGCCCTGTTCCTGGAACGTCGCGATCTCGCTGCCGTACCCGCGATCGACGATGTTGATCTGCGCATCGCCGTCGATCTCGCGCATGAACCGGACGCAGCGCGTGCAGAGAATGCAGCGGTTGCGATTCAGCATCAGCGTCGGACCGAAATCGACGTCCGCCTTCACGCCCTCGCCGTCGAACACGCGGCGCGGAAACTCCATCCGGCTCTCGTTGGGTCCGAACGAGTATGAAAAATCCTGGAGCGGACACTCACCGCCTTTGTCGCAGACGGGGCAGTCGAGCGGGTGATTGATCAGCAGGAACTCGAACACGCTGGCGCGCGCCTCGACGACATCCGGCGTTGCGGTCGACACCACCATCCCGTCCGCCGCCGGCGTCGAGCAGGACGTCTGCAGCTTCGGCATCTTCTCGATCTTGACGATGCACACACGGCACGAGCCGTCGATGCTGATGCCCGGGTGATAGCAGTAGTAGGGGACCTTGATGCCGTGCTCGAGGGCCGCCTGCAGGACGGTCTTGCCCTTCTCGACCGTAAGCGACCGGCCGTCTATCGTCAGCGTGACGGTGTCCATAGACGTTCGATGATATCAACATTGGCCGTTTCGAGGGACCGAGCGGACCGGAACCCCTTCTGATGGAGCCCCTTGAACGGGACTTGCGCAGATATGCCTTTGGATATATGGTATGCGCGTATCCCCGGCCAACCCTTGTCCCAGCAGGGAGGCCCCTATGGACGCACTTCGTGTCCGTCTCGGTTCTCTTGTCGAGTGGGCGATCGCCGCGATGTTTCTGACGGCAACCTTTGCCGTCGGGTCGCTGGTCATCGGTGAGTTGAGCGCGCGGAGGATTCATCCCTCCGCACCCGCCGCGCGTACGGTTGTCGCGGCAACGCCGTCGGCCGTTCCAGCCGGCGCCGTCTCGGTTCCTGGTACTGCCGTTCAGCGATGGCAAGGAAATCCGCGTCGGCGACACGGCGGCCGCTGTGGCCACCCGTCTCGGCCGCGCCGCGGAAAGCGGCCGCCAGGAAGTCGATCGCGGCAGCCTCGGCGAGCGGCTGACCCGCTTCTACGAGTACGCGGGATTCCGGTTCATCGTCGTGTACGAGCCGTTCGAGCGCAACGGCGATCCGCGCGTCGCGGCGATTTACCTGCCCTAACGCGATCCGCGGGATCCGCATCGCATTCGGATCCCGCATCCGCCGCATCCCGGATCCGGAGGATCTATCTGGCTATCTCCGCGAGCGCCGCACCGTCTCGGTTCACGTCCACCGAGCGCAGCGCACGCTTCAGAGGGATGCTGCGCTCGGTGACCTTGTCGGTCACGGCAACCGTCACGTCCTCCGACGATCCGTCCGCGTACGACACCGTGACCGTGATCGGGATGTCGAACAGCCGATCCCCCATCTGTTCGAAGCGGACGCGCACCTCGCTGCTGGTCGTTTCAGGGACGCTGAACCTGACCGTTGGAATGTCGCTCTCGAAGATCCAGCGATCGAAAAATCGCTGGAGCGATTTGCCGGACGCCGCCTCCATCGCCGCCTGAAAGTCGTCGGTCCCCGCCTTCCTGAACCGCTCCGTCGCGTAGAACTCGCGCAACCCCGCGAAGAACGCGCGATCGCCGACGAACCGTCGCAGCATGTGCAGGACCATGGCGCCCTTGTTGTAGACGACCGCGCGGAACACGCGCGTGTCGCCTTTGATGTGTCCCAGCCGGTAGCCGAGATACACCGGCCCCTGCGGCGACATCTCGATGGCCCATCGGCGCATCTGTCGGATCACGCTCGTGAACTGATCCGCGCCGCGCTCGCGCTCGGCATACAGCGCCGCGAAGTACTGCGCGAAGCCCTCGCTCAGCCACTGTTCGTGATAGTTCTTCCAGCCGACCGCCTGCCCCCACCATTGATGCGCGATTTCGTGCGCGAGAAAGAAGCTCGGGTAGTTGTCGAAGGCAACCGGATCGTTGCGCCAGGCCAGTGGCGACGAGGGCAGAGGCTGGTCGAGGATCGCGAAATACGCCGGACTGTGGCCGCCGGGCAAATCGCTTTCCGTGATCGCGAGCGTGAAGCTGTTGTACGGCGCATCGCCAAGGAGCGACGCATAGAACGTCAGGATATCGGTCGTGCGATCGGCGAACCCTCTCGCTCGGCCGAACTCGCGCGGGTTCGTCTCGACGAACACGCTGACCGGCCATCGCTCCGCATCATCGCCATCGTCAGGCGATCGGGATTCGCCGGCCACCCGCTGGCCGGGTCTGGCTGGCGCTGACGGCAGATTGAGCCGCGTCGGGTCGAGTCCGTGGAACCGGCTGATGACGCACGCGAGATACCGTGCGGGCTGCGTCGTGTCGAAGATGTACTGCTTCGCGGGCCGCTGTCCGGGCGTCAACGGATCCACGAACGTGGGCTCTCCACGTGGCGTCCCGCTCGCGACCGCGTCGAACTCCGCCGGCACGACAATCGTGAGGACCGCCGTCGCATAGTCGGTGACGGTGGCCTGCGGATACCAGTAGCTTCGATTGCTATAGACGAAATGCGCCTCCAGCGGAATCGTGACCTCCTCGTGCTGGGCCTGCGCGCTGCCTTGCTGAACCGAGATGGCTTCGCGATCGACGGTCTGCGATGCGAGGCGCCCGCCATAGACGATGGTCAGCTCGAGCTCCGTGTCCGAGGGGACGCCGGCCGGCAGGCTGATGAGGATGCTGTTCTGCCCGACGACGCGCAAGTGCAGCAGCCGTCCGAACTCGCGTGACGTGATGCTCCGGACCACGAGCGGCTCGGCCAGATGCAGCGTCATCGTGGCCAGCATCGGTGCACGCGTCCTGATGAGGAGTCTTGCCCGGCCGTCGACCCAGAGGCGGTCCGGCGAGAACGCGGCGCGGATGTCGTACGACGTGATGTCGAAGTCGAGCCCGTCGTCGTCGCTGAAGAAGTGCCGTTCCCGTTCGTCAGATTGCGTGGACGCGTAGACCGAGATGTTTCGGTGACGCCGGCGATCGAAGAACGACACGTCCTCGGGATCGTTGCTCGATCGCGCGTACGTGAGCGATCCGTAACGCCTCGTGACGATCTCCGCGACGAAGTCGGTTGGCGACGGGGCGAGCGACCAGCGCTGGGTACTCAGGTCGCTCAGATCGATCTGAAAACTGAGCGGCACGTAGCGTCTCGAAAATCTGCGTCGCGCGCCGCAGGTCACCCTGGTGCGGCGGCCGCTTGGCGAGCGAGTCCGGCGCAATCTTCGCGTTGAACTCACCAGGGTTCAAACGGAGAAACACCGCGTCGAACTCGGCGTTCAAGCTGTCCTGACCGCAGAAGATATGGATCTGCACCCGCTCCGCCTTCAGGCGGGGCGAGAACTGCACACGGCCGCGGCCGAGGAGAACGAGCGCCGTCGGTCCATCGGCCGATTGCGCGATGAAGGCCCTGCCCGCGGGCAGGGACAGCTTCAGATCGATGGCGTCCACGGTCAGGTTGCGGACGTCGTACTCGGTAGTGGCATCGAGCTCGAGGCGATGCAGTCCGCCCACGACGGTGAGGCGTTGAACCGACGCGATCTGCCACGGCGCATCCGGCCCCGTCTGCGCGGGCGACTCCGGCGGCGCCACGTCGACACGCCAGGTCGAGACGCGACCCTCGCGTGCATGCTCGATGAGAACTTCCAGCATCAATCGCTGGCGTCCCGACGTCAGCCGCGCGCGATCGCGTTCCTTGATCGTTGCCCTGGACGGCGCCGGGGACGTCATGGCGTTGACGAAGTCGGCGAGCTGACCCGCGTCGGTGTCGAGCCGCGCGAGCGACCGAAGCGCCAGCGGATCGCCAGCCTGCACGGCCTGCTGGATCGCGGCGACCAGCAGGTCGATGCCGTCCGGCGAGGCAGACGGCGGTTGCGCCGCCGCTGCAAGAGCGGGCCAGATCCAGATCAGGGCGAAGAGGACCACGGCGCGCATCGGGATACCAGTATTAGACACCCGAAGGTTGCGGTTGCGGTCAGGATCTCTTGAGGATGAGGACGGTCAGATCGTCGGTGAACCGCGAATCCCGGGCATGCGCCTCGACGGCGCGCAGAATCGCGGGCGCGAGCTCCGCCGGTGTCTCGAGGCCATGCGCCGCGACGACGCGGTCCAGGCCGCTCTCCTCGAAGGGCTGGCCGGCAGGGTTCTCCGCCTCGGTCACGCCATCGCTGTACAGCACCAGGATGTCGCCCGAGCGCACGACGTTCTCGACCGCCTCGTACGTCGATCCTTCGAACATCCCGAGCGCGATGCCGGTCCCGGCGAGGCGCTCGATTGTTCCGTCCGTGCGACGAAGCAGCGGAGGATTCTGCCCCGCGTTCACGTAGGTGAGCTCTCCGGTGCCCGGCGTGTAGATCCCGTAGAACAGCGTGATGAACCGCGAGCCGGGCTGTGCCGGCAAATCTGCGTGTTCAGCCGCGCGACGAGCGCGCACGGCTCGAGGTTTTCATCGACCAGCGTGCGCAGCACGGCCAGCAGCAACGCCATCAGGAGGGCGGCGGGGCTGCCTTTGCCGGCCACGTCGCCAATCGTGATGATCACGCGGCCGTCGGCGAGCGGCAGCACGTCGTAGAAATCGCCTCCGACCGTGTTGGCCGGCCGCGTGACGCCGCAGATGTCGGCGTCGCCGGCTGAATACGTGCCCGTCGGCAGCATCGCCAGTTGGATCTCGCGCGCGACCTCGAGCTCACCCTTGAGCGAGAGTCGATCGGCGACTTCGACGAGCAGCAGCAGATTGACGAGGATGAAGCTCACCAGCAGCGCGAAGGTCCCGTCGGCCCATTGCGGCGCGAACATCCCCACGTTGAAAAACGGCGTGCCGAACGGAACCGAGACCGTCGCCCAGCCGCGATACAGCTTGAGGACGCCGAGGACGGCCACGAACAGCGCGACCAGATAGAGCGCGCGCCGCGCCGGCGACAGCTTCAGCGTGAACGCGACGAAGACCTGGCGGACACGCAGCATCAGCCGCGTCGACCACGGCTCGTGCGCCAGCCGATCCTCGTTGAGCCCGCGAGAGAAGAACCGGTACGCCTCGCGCGTATCGCGCGTGAACAGCCGCTGCAGGTCCTCTGCGGTGACGTCGCGCGCGAGATCGCGCGTCCACGCGTCGAACCAGTGCGGTCCGGACGCCGATTCAGATGCTCGGGCCATGTGGTTTCAGATCAGGCCGATCTCCCGGCCGACCGCTTCAAATGCATCGAGCGCGTATTGCAGATCCTCGCGCGAGTGCGTCGCGGTCACGATCGTGCGCACGCGGGCCTTGTCGCGCGCCACCGTTGGAAACGCGATGCCCTGGGCGAAGACACCCCGCTCGAAGAGCTTGTCCGACAGGATCATCGCCTTCGACCCTTCTCCCGTCATGACCGGCGTGATCGGACTCTCGCTCGCGCCGGTGTCGAATCCGAGCCGTCGCAGCCCCTCTTTGAAGAAACGTGTATTCGCCCACAACCGTTCGATGATTTCCGGTTCCTCCACCAAAACATCCAGCGCGGCCATGCAGGCGGCCACGACGGCGGGCGGATGGGAGGTCGAGAAGAGAAACGGCCGTGCCCGGTGAGACAGGTAGTCGATCAGGCTCGCGCTGCCGCCGACGTAGCCTCCGAGGGCACCGATCGCCTTCGACAGCGTCCCCACCTGGACGTCGACGCGTCCGTGCACGCCGAAGTGATCGACGGTCCCCCTGCCGTTGGCCCCGAACACACCGCTCGCGTGCGCATCGTCGACCATCATGATGCAGCCGGTCTGCTCCGCCAGCTCGCACAGGGCAGGAAGCGGGCCGAGGTCACCGTCCATGCTGAAGACGCCGTCGGTGATCAGGAGCTTGCGCTGCGACCCGCGGCAGCTCGCCGATGATACGGCGCGCGGCCTCGACGTCCTTGTGCGGGAAGACCTTGATCGTCGCGCGGCTCAGCCTGCAGCCGTCGATGATGCTCGCGTGGTTCAACTCGTCGGAAATGACGACGTCGTCTTTCGTCAGAATGGCCGAGACGGTGCCGGCGTTTGCCGTGAATCCGCTCTGGAATACGACGACCTTCTCGACCTTCTTGAAGCGGGCGAGCCGGCGTTCGAGCTCCATGTGCATTTCCATGGTGCCCGCGATCGTCCGCACCGATCCGGTCCCGACACCGAAGAGGCGGACCGCTTCGAGCGCGCGCTCGCGCAGCTTGGGGTGGGTGGTCAGACCGAGATAGTTGTTCGACGACAGGTTGACCACCGATTTGTGATCGACCGTCGTGTGGGCCTTCTGCTCCCCATCGAGAACCCTCAAGTTGCGGTAAAGTTTCTGTTCCTTGAGGGACTCGAGCTCCTGTCCAAGGTAGGCCAGTGGGTCAGTGCGCATAGAACGTGACGTCGGCTGGAGCGCACCCACCTCCGGATGGGCGCGAAGCGGTTGCCGAGACCTCGGCGACCAGTATATGGCACTGACATTGATTGTCCCGTCACGCGGCGCAAACATGGGAGCCCGGGTCGGAATCATCCGCCGGTCGCGTTTCGGTGACGTCGCGCTTGTCGCCTTTCTGCTGGCGCAGGCGTTCGACGGCGTCCTCACGTACGTCGGGGTCAGCACCTACGGCGTCCGGATTGAAGGCAATCCGCTCTTGGGCTGGCTGATGACGGTGATGGGACAGGGAATTGCGCTGACCGCGGCGAAGGCCGCGGCAGGCGCCTTCGGCATCGCGCTCCATCTGACGTCGGTCCACCGTATCGTCGCGCTGCTTGCGGCGCTATATGTCGCGGCGGCCGTCGTGCCATGGATTGGCGTGCTGTTCTATTCGAGCTGAACCGCCCGCCCGGCAGATCTTGAAAGCTTACGTCTCGTCCCGCTCGCCCAGCAGCTCCGACGCCACAACCAGCAGGATCGCCGCGGTCGGGACCGCGAGGATGGCGCCGACGATGCCGAGGAGCTTGCCGCCGATCAATAACGCGACGATCACTGTCACGGGGCTGACGCCCACCTGCCTCGACATCACCTTGGGCACGAGGAAGTGATTCTCGAACTGCTGCTGCAGGAAGAAAAAAATCAGCACGAACAGAACCTTCTTCACCGAGACCGTGGCCGCGATTGCCAGGGCCGGAACTGCGGCCAGGATCGGCCCGACGACGGGGATCAGCTCGCCGATCCCCGAAATGACCGCGAGAACATAGAAGAACGGGATCCCGAGCGCCCACAACCCGATCGCTGACGTCGTCCCGATGATGGTTCCCAGCAGAAGCTGTCCGCCGAGCCACGCGCTCACCTTGACGGTGATGTCGTTGCTGGCCGCCGCGACGCGCGCCCGGATGCCGCGCGGAAACAAGCGCAGGAAGGAAGCCCTGAGCGAATCGGCCTCCACGAGCAGGTAAAAACTCAGGATCAAAATCGTCACGACGCCGACGATGCCCCCGGCGACATTGCCGACGGCGGCCGCCACGAGGCCGACGGCGCCTCCGCTCGGGCTTGGTGCCTGCGCCACCGCTTCCTGCAGCGTCAGGCGCTCCTGCAACCATCCCTTGTCGATCAGAAATTGCTGGCCGCGGTCGGCCATGTCGGGCAGCGCGTGCCCGAGCGATTGCGCCTGGTGGACGAGCGGTGGGAACACGAGGAAGCCAACCAGCGTCGACGAAGCCGATGATGCTCGCATAGAGGCTGAGGATGGCAAGCCACCGCGGAAACCGCTTCGTGCCGATGGGCAGCACGCTCTGACGCTCGATCAGCCGGACCATCGGGCTGAACCCGATGGCAAAGAGGCCGCTCACGTAGACCAGCAGCAAGACCTGGCGGGCGAGGTAGAGCGCCCAGACGATCGCGACGCTCACGAACGTGACCGCGATCGTCCAGAGGATGAGGGACTTGAGTTCCGAGACGGGACGCGTCACGTCAAACGGCGCGTGACAGGAAGTCTCGAGTGAAATCCGCGACGACCCCGTAGATCTCCGCCAAGCTCGGAGGGGCTCGCCAGGAAGACGACGCGGAAAAACCCCTCGTGCGGATCGGTACCAAACCCGGATCCGTACACGCAGAGGACGCCTGTCTCGCGCAGGAGTCCGAGGACGTAGTCTTCGTCGGTGACGCCCGGCGGCAGCGACACCCGCGGCATGGCGTAGAAGGCGGCCTTCGGTTCGACGACGGTGATGCCGTCGATCGCGTTGAGACGCTGTGTGGTGATCTCCGCGCGCTCGCGGAGCGCCGCGCGCAGGCGCGGTTCGTGCGAGCGATCGCCCGTCAACGCGGCGGCGATCGCGAATTGCATCGGTCCCGGCGAGCAGAGCCGTCCGTCCGCCAGCTTCTTCACCGCGACGAGCACATCGTCGAGGCGATCGGTCCGGCCGACGCCGAGCCAGCCGGCACGCCAGCCAGGAGCGAGGTACGCCTTCGACAGCGACGAGAACGTGATGATGGGCGCGTCCGGATACAGGCTGGCCATCGGTGGCACGGGACCGCTGTAGGCGAGATCGCCATACACCTCGTCGGCGAGGATCGGGACGTTGTGCCGATCGGCCGTTTCGATCAGGGTTCGCCGCACATCCGCGGGATAGCTGGCGCCCGTCGGATTGTTGGGATCAATCACCACGAGCGCACGTGTCCTGGGCGTCATCAGGCTTTGAACGTGATCGACCTCCGGGAGCCAGCCCGTGTCCGGGTTGGTGCGATAGAACACGGCGCGCGCGCCGATCTTTGCCAGCACCGCGGTGTAAAGGGGATAGGTGGGCGACGGAATCAGGACCTCGTCGCCAGCCTCGGCCAGCGCCGTCAGCACCAGCTCGATGCCTTCCGACGTGCCCGACGTGACGACCACGCGATCGGGCGACATGGGCATGCCCCGGCCGGTCAATTCCCCGGCGACCGCCTCCCGCGCGGGGAGCACTCCCGCTGACGGCGCGTAGCCGTTGTGGCCGTCCCGCATCGCGCGCTCGACGGCGGCGATCATGTGTGGGGGTGTCTCGAACCCGAAGATCGCGGGGTCGCCGATGTTCAGGTAGCGCACCCGCCGGCCGGAGGCTTCAACTTTCTTCGCCTCCGCGACGATATTACGAATCGCGTATTTGAAATCGCGTAGCCGGGGCGCGACGGGGATCGCGGCTGTGCTCGTGCGCATCGAAAAATCTTATCAGACCGAGAGTTGGTAAAAATGACCTCAGCTAGAACGGGCCACAATGTAAGTCTTACCCCATTTTTGACCTCCCTAACCTCGTCCACAGAGGCATGTGAAACTGGTAAGTCATAGAAAAGACAGGCATTTCGCCATTGGCAGAGTACTTGGAATACGGGTGAGCATGGCGGCGTCGTGTCGGTTCCTCATGGGCATCCTGGCGGTGCTCTCGCTGGGTGTCCCGGCGGGACTGCGCGCACAGGACACGGCCCAGCCGCCAAGGCCGACGTTCAAGTCGGCTGTCGACGTGGTTTCGATTGCGGCGGTCGTTCGCGACAAGAAGGGCCGATTCGTCCGCGATCTGAAGCGCGAGGATTTTGTCGTTCGCGAAGGGAACACGAGGCGCGACATCGTCGAGTTTCATGCGGACGACGATGCGGCCGTGCGAGTGGCGCTGCTGTTCGACGTGAGCGGCAGCATGCGGGTCGCGTCGCTGGTGGAAGAAGCGCGGCAGGCCGCGCGGCACGTGCTCGGTGCGCTGCGACTGGTGACCAACGGAGGCGAAGCTGACGAAGCGGCGGTGTTCAGCTTCGACATGAACCTGCAGTCGCTCCAGCCGTTCACCAAGGACGCGGGAGCGATCGAGAGCGCGCTGGCGCGCGTGGTGCCTTACGGACAGACGTCGTTGTATGACGCGATCGCGCAGACGGCCAAACGCGTGGCCGACGCGCCGCCGGGCGATCGACGCCGGCGCGCCGTCATCGTGCTTACTGACGGGATCGACACGAGCAGCCTGATGAAGCCCGAGGAAGTCTCGGCGCTCGCAAGCGCCATCGACGTGCCGGTGTATGTGTTGGCTGTCGTGTCACCGCTCGATCATCCGGGTGGCCCCGACGCCGTGGGAGAGATGGTCAGGAATGCGCCGGACTCGCCGCTGCGCATGCTGGCGCAGATGGACGGGCGGCGAGCTGTTCGTGACGAGTGCGCCCGCACAAAAGAGCATCGCGGCGCGCCAGATTGTGGACGAGTTGCGCCATCAGTACGTCATGGCGTTCAACTCGTCGACCTCGGCCGGATGGCATCCGCTCGACGTACGAGTGAAAGATCGTGATTGGACGGTGCGCGCGCGGTCGGGCTACAAAACCGGCACGCACCTTGGAAGTTAATAGATGGGGAACTGCGGGAAACGGACGGAAGACAAACGCGGAGATGATGGAGGCAATCATGAGGAAGCTCGTACTGGCCGCCCCAATTCTCGCGCTCGCGCTGGGCGGATCCAGTGCCTGCGCGACGAAGAAGATGGTAAGGCAGAATGTCGGCGAAGTGAACGCCAAGGTCGAAACGCTGTCGAAGTCGGTGGAGGAGAATCAGCAGCGCACCCTCGCCAACGAAGGGAAGATCACCGAAGTCGATCAGAAGGCGCAGGCCGCGGGACAGAAGGCGCAGGCCGCCGGGCAGCGCGCTGACGAAGCGTATGCCAATGCCGACAAGGTGAACGCGAAGGCTGACAAGATCGACGCCGCGTCGAAGCGTCTCGTGTACGAAGTGGTCCTGAGCGAAGACAAGGGCAACTTCAAGTTCGGCAAGGCGACGCTGCCTGATGAAACCCAGGGCGAGATCGACCAGCTCGTCGCGCAGCTCAAGGCGAACCCGAACGGCGCCTACATCGAGATCGAAGGCCACACCGACAACGTCGGCCCCAAGGACACCAACTACAAGCTCGGTCTCGAGCGCGCGGAGTCGGTGAAGCGGTATCTCTACGAGCACCATCAGGTGCCTCTGCTCAAGATCAACGTGATCAGCTACGGCGAAGAGAAGCCGATCGCGCCGAACAAGACCAAGGCCGGACGCGCCCAGAACCGTCGCGTCGTCATCAAGGTCCTGGCGTAATTGATCTGTCGGGGCGGGTCGTCAGACCCGTCCCCGCGTTTTTGTTTGTAGATTCCCGCCGCATCGGATCGGGGGCGGATCGCAGGGGTCGGCGCCGGAATGGTCCGGTGTCGGGTCCATCGATTCAACGTCAGCACTTTCGCAGGGTGCTTCGCGTTCCGCCCCCGATCGGATGCGGCGGGTTTGTGTACGGCTTGCCTGGCGAGCCGCGGCCAACTAGGATTGCTCCAGATTTCTCAGGAGGGTCCTATGTTTCGCGCGTCCGGCCGTGCGCTCGCCCTTGCGGCGGCGGCTGTCGTCAGCCTGACGGCTGCCGGCCAGACATCCGTTCCGTTCAGCGACACCAAACTGAAGAACGGCCTTCGGGTCATCATTTCCGAGGACCACACGGCGCCCACGGTCTCGGTCGCGGTGACCTACGACGTCGGATCCGCCGACGAGCGGACGGGCCGCACCGGGTTCGCGCACCTCTTCGAGCACATGATGTTCAAGGGGTCCGAGAACGCGGCCCCCGGTGAGCATCCCGCGCTGATCTTCAACAACGGCGGGACGATGAACGGTACGACCAACGCCGACCGGACGCTGTACTTCGACAGCCTGCCCGCCAATCAGCTGGAGCTCGCGCTGTTCCTCGAAGGCGATCGCATGCGCTCGCTGGTCATCAATAAAGAGAACCTCGATAACCAGCGCAATGCGGTCCAGGAAGAACGCCGGCTCCGCGTGGACAATCAGCCGTACGGCGCGACGTTCGAGCGCACGACCGAGCAGGCGTACGACAACCCCGCATACAAGCACTCGACGATTGGATCGATGGCCGACCTCAACGCCGCGTCGGTCGACGACGTGGCGGCGTTCTTCAAGACCTATTACGCACCCAACAACGCCATCCTGTCGATCGTCGGAGACGTCGACGCGAAGAAGACGATGGCGCTCGTCGAGCAGTACTTCGGATCGATTCCATCGCAGCCGCAGCCCACGCGACCGAATCTCTCCGAGCCACCGCACACGGCCGAACGACGCAGCACGATCGACGATCCGCTGGCCCGCCTCGCGCGTGTCGACATCGCCTGGATTGGGCCCGTCGCCGATTCGCCCGATCACGACGCGCTCGACGTGCTGTCGGACGTGCTGGCGGGCGGCCGCAGCGCCAGGCTCAATCAGGTGATCGTGCGCGAGAAGCAGCTCGCCACGGGCGCCTCGGCCTTCCTCGACGAGAGCAAGGGTCCGAGCCTCTTTCAGACATTTGCCACCGTGACGCCCGGCAAGAGCGCGGCCGACGTCGAGGCCGCCGTCTACGAGGAGATCGAGAAGGTGAAGGCCGGACCGATCGCCGACTGGGAGATGGAGAAGGCGCGTAACAACACGCGCCGGAACGCCGCGAACGTCGTGCTCAGCACCCTGCAGCGTGCGATTCAGCTCTCGCAGGACGCGCTCTTTTACAACGACCCCAACCGCCTGAACACCATCACCGAACGGACGCAGAAGATCACCGCCGCGGACGTCCAGCGTGCGGCGGCGAAATACCTCACGAAGGAGAACCGCTCCGTGATCATCACCACGCCCAAGCCGGCCGCTCCGAAGGGCGGTCAGCGATGACGTCGCGTCCGCTCACCATCGCCGTCCTCGCGACCACTCTCCTGTCCGTGTCGACGGCCGCGCAACCGCCGGCGACGACGCAGGCTCCGGCGCCAGCGCCAACCTTCAAGGGCAAGGCGCCGGTGTCGAAAGAGATCCTCAAGGTCACGTTGCCGAAGCCGAAAGAGGCGGATCTCGCCAACGGCCTGCACTTGATGGTGCTGGAGGATCATCGGGCGCCGATCGTGAATTTCCTCTTGATCATCGAAGGCGCGGGCGGCTACTACGATCCGGCCGACAGCCCGGGCCTTGCCGGCTTCGTCGCGACGCTGATGCGGGAAGGCACTGACACCAAGACGTCGGAGCAGATCTCGTCTGAGCTCGATCGGCTCGCGGCCACGGTCGTGGTCGGAGCCGGAATCTCATCGCCGTTCGCGACGGTGTCGGGATCGGCATTGACCGATTCGGTCGACACCGTGCTGGCGACGGCGGCCGATATCGTGATGCACCCGTCGTTTCCGCAAGTGGAAATCGATCGATACAAGACCCGGACGAAAGCAGCGTTGATGAACCAGCGGTCGCAGCCGATCGTTTCTCGCGTCCGAGCGCTTCCAGCGTGCCGTGTTCGGCGATCATCCGGCGGCGCGGGTATCGGCGACGCCGGAGTCGCTGGGCGCGCTGACGCGCGAGGCGCTGGTTGCCTTCCACAAGGCCCACTACGTGCCGGATCGCGCCGTGCTGGCGATCGCCGGCGACACCACGCTGCCGGTGGCGAAGCAGAAGGTCGAGGCGGCCCTCGCGGGGTGGGCCAAGGCGGACGTCACGATTCCGGCGACGCGCGAGCCTGCCCCGCTCAGCGCCGGGAGTCTTTCGCTCGTCGCGCGCCCGGCATCGGTTCAAACCAGCCTCATGGTCGGCACGCAGAGCATCGTGCGCACCGATCCGGACTACGAGGCGCTGACCGTGGCGAACCGCGTGCTCGGCGGGCCCAACGCCCGGCTCTTCAACCATCTCCGCGAGCAGAAGGGCTACACGTACGGCGCCGGCAGCGCGTTCTCTTCGGGACGTTACCGCGGATCCTGGAGCGCCAGCACCGACGTGCGGACGGAGGTGACCGATCCGGCGCTCACCGATCTGCTCGACGAGATTCGCCAGATGCGCGACGTACCTGTGCCGGCGGAGGAGCTCACCAACACCAAGCGCGCCATTGTCGCCGGGTTTGCGCGATCGCTGGAGAGCCCGAGCGCGATCCTGAACAACTACATCGACAGCTACCTGTACAAGCTGCCGGCAGACTACTGGGACAAGTACCCGGATCGCATCGACGCGGTCACCGCGGCAGACGTGCAACGCGTGGCGAAGAAGTATTGGGGCGCCGATCGACTGCAGATAGTGGCGGTGGGTGACGCCACCAAGGTCGCGCCCACGCTGTCAAAGCTGGGGGCCGTGCAGACGTTCGATACAGACGGGAAGGCAATCAAGTAATTACGACATTTTCATCATCGCTCCCGTGAAGGTGTCGATCTCTTCGAGCGTCGTGTAGACGTTGGGCGTGACGCGCAGGCCTTCGTATTCGGGGTGCACGATGGGTGTGGCGATGATCCGCCACTTGTCCCAGAGCTGGGAGACGACCTTGGCGGTCGGGACGCCGACGACCTGCACGGTGCCGATTGCGCACGACTGTGCCGGATCCATGCTCGTGAGAATCTTGAACCGGCCATCGGGCCGCAGGCGGTCCGCCCAGCGGTTTCGCAGATAGCGCAACCGCGCGGCTTTGCGTTCGCTTCCAATCGCATCGTGGAAGGTCAGGGCCTCCGCGATAGCGTTGTGGTTGGCCGCCGGGTGGGTTCCAATTTCTTCGAACTTGCGAATATCCTTCACGCGCGTCGCGTTTGCCGGCGTGAGCGGCCACAGCGCTTCGATATGTTCTCGCCGGACGTACAGAAACCCGGTGCCGATCGGCGCGAGCAGCCATTTGTGCAGGCTGGTTCCGTAATAGTCGCAGCCGAGGTCCGCCACCGTGTACGGGAAATGTGCGAACGCATGGGCGCCGTCGACGATGGTCTTGATGCCTTTCGCGCGGGCGGCGTCACAGATCGTCCGGACGGGAAAGATCTGGCCGGTGAGGTTGGTGATGTGGCAGAAGTGCAGCACCTTCGTCCGCGGCGTGATGGCCGACAGGAGGCGGTCGGCGAGGTCGTCCATCGACGGCGGCGGGACCGGAAACGAGATTCTCGAGACGACGATCTTGTCGCGGCGTGCGCGCTGGTCCCACGTGTCCAGCATCCGGCCGTAGTCCTGATTCGTGGTGATGACCTCGTCGCCCGGCGCGAGGTCGATACCCAACTGGGCGATCTGCAGCGCCTCGCTGGCGTTGCGGGTGATGGCCATTTCTTCGGGATCGCAGCCGAACTCGGCCGCGAGCCGCCGGCGGACGGTCTCGATGTTCGGCTCGAGGATCTGCCACATGTGGTACACGGGGGCTTCGTTCGAGAGGTCGAGATAGCGCTTGAAGGTTTCGTGCACCACCCGGGGGCTGGGGCTGCACCCGCCGTTGTTGAGATTGATGAGGGTACGATCGAGCGTGAACGCCTGCTGGATCTCGTGCCAGTAGTTTTCGTCGGTCGCGAGGTCCGACGCCGTTCGGCCGGCGGTGGCGTCCGCGGCGGCTGCGGCGCACGCGAGGCCGTCATTCGTGAACGCGGCGAGAGCAGCGGCTCCGGCGGTGCCGGCGCGGAGGAAGGCTCGTCTCGAAAGCATGCGCAAGAATACTCCCGGGCAGGTTGGGTCTACCGTCAATTTCTGGTCGCGCGGATAATAGGCGCATGGATCTGACAGGACGTGCCGCCCTCATCACCGGCGGCCGTCGCATTGGCGCCGCGATCGCGCAGGCACTGGCCACGCGCGGCATGGACGTCGCGCTGTCCTACAACCGGTCGCGCGTCGAGGCAGACGCGACCGCGGCCGCCGTATCCGCCGCCGGCCGGCGGGCGCACGTCGCGTCGGTGAACCTCGCGAAGCCCGAGGACTGCCGCGCGCTCGTGGACGGCGCCGCCGACGCCTTCGGCCGCCTCGACGTCCTGCTCAACATGGCGTCCGTTTACGCGGCCGTCCCGTTCGACGCGATGGACGAGCACACGTGGCAGAGCGTGGTCGATATCGACCTGCGCGCGGCGTTCCTGTGCGCGCACGCCGCGGTGAAGCACATGCGCCGCGCGGGTGGCGGCCGGATCGTCAACTTCTCGGACTGGCTTGCCGACAGCGGCCGTCCAAGATATCCGGGTTATCTGCCGTACTATGTCGCGAAGAAGGGCGTCATCGGCCTGACCGAGGCGCTCGCGCTCGAAGTGGCCGCGGACCAGATCCTGGTCAACGCGATCGCGCCAGGCCCGATCCTCGCGCCGCCGGGGACTTCAGAGAAGGAACTCGCGGACGTCGCCACTGCGACACCGGTGGGACGATGGGGCGGCGAAGAAGCGATCGTGCAGGCCGTGATCTTCCTGCTCGAGTCCGACTTCGTCACCGGCGAAACGATTCGCGTGGACGGCGGGCGGCACGTAAAGTAAGGCGGCCCTTTGGGACACCTGCCTATGCCGATTGACGATCGTGGCTCTGTTCCCTTCGATCCGCGTTGAACAGCGCGCCCATCGACTCCACCGCGCCGCGGAGCTCGTCACGGCTTCGTGCGAAGCAAAACCTGATGTACCCCTCCCCGTTCGCGCCGAAATCCACGCCCGGCACGCACCCGATTCGTCCCTTCGAGATCAGGTACTCCGTCATCGCCCACGAGAGCGACTCACCGCGCGCGCCATCGGGCGGCTGCCATTCCGGATTGATCCGCAGAAACGCGTAGAACGCGCCGGCCGGCGGCGTGCCGCTCAGCGCACCGCCGGCATGCTCGCCAATTCCCGCGTAAAAGAGATCCCTGCGCGCCTTCAGCTCGTCTCGGAACGCGACGACTGAGTCCTGAGATCCTTCGAGCGCGCCAATCGCGCCGAACTGGACCACCGACGAGACGTTGCCCGCGGAATAGAAAAGGATCTTTTTCATGCGCTCGCGCAACGTGGCGTCCTGCGCGGCGACGTACCCCAGTCGAAGGCCGGTCATCGCGTACGTCTTGCTGAACGTGAAGATCGAGATCGTCCGGTCGTACATGCCGGGGAGCGACGCCGGGCTCACGTGCTCCGCGCGATCGAAGATGACGTCCTCGTAAGCTTCGTCGGAGATGAGCCAGAGTCTCTTGTTCTGAGCCAGTGCGGCAATGGCCTCGATGTCGGTGCGGGTCAGCACACCGCCCGTCGGGTTGTGCGGGGAGTTGATGTAGATCGCGCGAGTCCGAGGCGTGATCCGCGACTCGAGCTCGTCGAGATCGTAGCGCCAGCCGATCGAAGCCTGGAGGCGACACGGGACCGGCACTCCCTCGGCCGCGCGGATGTTTCCCATGCACGGCGGCCATTCCGGATCGGGAACGATCACCTCGTCGCCGGGCTCGAGCAATGCGCGGCAGACGATGTAGACACCATGGATGCCGCCGGTCGTCACCATCGTTTCGTCTGTGCTCGCCACCGGGATGCCGTTCTGCCGCCGCATCTTGTCGCACAGCAGATCGAGCAGACGCGGGACGCCGGTCGTCTGCAGATAGTGGCTTCGGTTCTCGTCGATGGCGCGGCGCATCGCGGCCTTCACCGTGTCGGGCGTATCGAAGCTCACGTCCCCCTGGTCGAGGCGAAACGGATCCTTGACCGAATACATCATGTCGCGGATGCGGATGATGCCCGAGAACGGCACGGCGTCGAGAGACCTGCCCATTGAACTGATGATACCGCTGTCACACACGCTCGAGGACGCGCCGCAGCGTGGCCGCCGCGCGTCCCACCGGCAGGTTGCTCACGTAGAAATGTGTCGCCCCTGCGGCCGTCAGCTCGCGTATGGATCGCGCGCAGATGTCGTCAGCGGATGCGCCCTCGCCGAACTCCGACACGAGGTCGGCCACCGGCACGGGCAGGAACTGGCTCAGCGTTTCGAGCGTCCGCCGGTTCGCGGATCGGTAGTAGAACACCCCGAACATCCCGGGCATCGTGAGCCCGCCCTGACTGGCCTCCTGCAGAAAGCGCTCGACGGCAGGTCGGCTGTGATGGGACACGATTTGCGTGAGGAAGAACTCCGCGGTGACGCGCGCGTCGAGCAGATGGCCGACCTGGGCGTGCGGATCCGCGTGCGGGTTCGCCCATCCTCCGAGCGACAAGCCGTCCTCGTGACGTCGAATCCGTTCGCGCAGCTGCCACGCGTGCTCGACGCACCGCGGTGGTCCGACATGCCGATCGCCGCCGAGGACCACGAGCGACTCGAAACCGTGCTGCCGCGCGCGATCGGCGTACGCCAGGCAGTACTCTTCCGTGTGCTTGCACGTCAGGAACGGCACGACGTGCGATCGGGGGACGTCCGTGCCGAGGTTGGTGACGAGATGACGCAGGTTGTCCTCCTCGCGAAGACCAACCGCGCTGTCGGTGAGGAAGACGAACCGCCCTTCGCGCGTCAATCCGCGCACCGCGTGATAGGTATCGATCCAGGCGTCCATGCTCGCCGCGGCCGCCAGTTCCGCGCGAGGCGGACGCAGCTCGGCGGCGATCACCGCAGACCCTGATCCAAGCTGCTCGAGAAGCGCGGTCATGAACCTCTTATACTATCGGTTCTGACGTCACGCCTTCCTGCCGACCGTGCAGTGCTCGCGCGTCTCGACGCGTTGCCTCGCGTCGCCCTCTGGGGCGGCAAAACTCCCGTCGACGAGCTGCCACGACTCCGCGCCGCCATTGGCAGCGACCCTGCCATCCTGACCAAGCGGGATGATGCGATTGCGTTTGGCTTTGGGGGCAACAAAGTCCGCAAGCTGCAACTCGTGGCAGCGCGCGCGTGCTCCGACGGGGCCGACACGCTGATCACGTGCGGGGGCGTGCAATCCAATCACGCACGCGCGACCGCCGCGGTGGCCGCCAAGCTCGGTCTGCGCTGCATTCTGGTGGCGAACGGAATCCCGCCGTCTCCTCCCACCGCCAACGCGCTGCTGGACCAGCTGCTGGGTGCCGAGGTTCGCTACGTCGCGACACGAGACGATCGGGCCGGAGCGATGGACGACGCGGCCAACCAGGTCTGGCGCGACGGTGGCCATCCCTTTGTGATTCCGCTGGGCGCATCGACGGCGCTGGGCGCCGCGGCGTATGCGCAAGCGGTGGGTGAGATCCTCACGCAAATGGATCCGCCCGACGTCATCGTGCACGCCACCTCGTCTGGAGGGACGCAAGCCGGGCTCGTCGCGGGATGCCGATTGCAGGGGCTCGCCACGCGCGTCATCGGCATCAGCGCCGACGATCCGTCGGCGACGCTGGAGGCCGAGATTCGTCGAATCCTGGCGGACCTCGAGGGACTGCTCGAGATGACGCGAGGCTCGCTCTCGGACACCAGCCTGGAGGTCGACGATACGTTCGTCGGCGCAGGTTACGGCATCGCCACCGAGGCCTCGGACGAGGCGACGCGTCTCTGCGCGAGGACGGAGGCGCTGTTCGTCGACCCGACGTATACGGCCAAGGCTATGGCGGGCTTGATCGCGCGCGTCAGAGCCGGCGCCATTGCCGGCCAAACCGTGATGTTCTGGCACACCGGCGGTCAAGTGGCGCTTTTCCGGTAGGGATTGGGGTCAGACCCCAGGGGGCGAGGATCGACGGATGATCAAGCTGACGTTTCTGGGTGCGGCGCGGACGGTGACGGGATCCAAGTACCTGGTGGAATGCGGCGGCGCGAAGGTGCTCCTGGATGCCGGGCTCTTCCAGGGGCTCAAAGAGCTGCGCGAGCGGAACTGGCAGGATCTACCGCTGAACGCCATCGACCTGGACGCGATCGTGCTGACGCACGCGCACCTCGATCATTGCGGATACCTGCCGCGACTCGTGTCCCAAGGATTCAGAGGGCGCGTGTTTTGCACGGCGGGGACGCAGGACCTCTGTCGCATCGTGCTGCCGGATGCCGGACGGCTGCAGGAAGAGGACGCGGCATTCGCGAATCGTCATGGCTACAGCAAGCACGCGCCGGCGCTGCCGCTCTACACGGAGACCGACGCCTTTCGCGCCGTCTCACAGCTCCAGCCGTGCGGCTACGACCGCACGTTTCCGGTCGCGCAGGGCATCGACATCGAGTTCATCAACGCCGGACACCTGCTGGGATCGTCGTTCGTCCGCATGCGCCTGAACGGCAAGACGATTCTCTTTGGCGGTGACCTCGGCCGATTCGGCAGGCCGGTCCTGCCGGATCCCACGATGATCACCGCAACCGACTATCTGCTCGTGGAGTCGACCTACGGGGATCGCGTGCACGAGCATGATGACGATGGGGCACGCCTGGCCGCGGTGGTTACCCAGACCGTTGAGCGTGGCGGAAAGCTGATCATCCCGTCGTTTGCCATCGGCCGCGTGGAGGAGCTGATCTACTGGTTGCGGCGGCTCGAGGCCGAACGTCGCATCCCCGTGCTGCCCGTCTTCGTCGACAGTCCCATGGCCGCCGCCGCGCTCGCCCGGTATACGGAGCGGATTCGCGAGCTCGATCCGGAGCTCGCACCAGAGATTCGCGACGACACCGCGCCGCACGATGCCTCCGCCCATGAGGCGATTACCGACCGTCGGCGGCAGGCTCGACAGGAACGCGACGTCTGCGCGTTCTGCACCGATCGGTTTCGGGTCGTCGCAACTGTCGAGGAATCCAAACGGTTGACGGCGTCGCACGCGCCGGCGATCGTGATCTCATCGAGCGGCATGGCCGAGGGAGGCCGCGTCCTCCATCACCTGAAGGCCGCGCTGCCCAACGCCCGCAATACCGTCCTGTTCGTGGGCTATCAGGCCGCAGGCACGCGGGGTCGACGGCTCGTCGATGGCGAGAAGTCCGTCAAGATTCACGGCGAGTGGGTGCCGGTGGCGGCACGGATCGAGCGAGTCGATTCCATGTCGGCGCACGCCGACTCGGCAGAGATCCTGCGATGGCTGCACGGCTTTGCGGCCGCTCCCAAGACGACGTTCATCGTGCACGGCGAGGTCACGGCCATGCAGGCGCTGTCGGCGCGTATCGACCGGGAGCTCGGCTGGACACATCGCATGCCCGAGCACCGCGAGACGGTGGCACTAGAATAGAGACGAGCGATCGATCATGAAATCTTCTCTCTTTGGCGTAGCGTTCGCGGCCTTCGCACTTGTGGCGGCCGGCAGCACGCAGTCTCCACCGCCGAGCCCGCTCGTGGAGCGCGTGGCGGACACCGGATTCATCCAGCTGGAGGCCGACAGCTTCCGTCAGCTCGACGATCGTCAGAAGGCGCTCGCCTACTGGCTCACGCGCGCGTCGATCGCGATTGATCCCATCATCTACGATCAGTTGTCGGCGTTCGGTCTCCGAGAAAAGCGCGTGCTCGAGGAGATCATGTCCAGGCCGGCGGGCGTCCCGCCCGCAGCGCTCGCGAAGATCCGGGCGTACGCGCTGGTGTTCTGGGCGAACCGCGGCAACCACAACGAGAACACCGCGCAGAAATTCCTGCCGACGTTCACGGCCGCCGAGCTCGAGCAGGCCGCGCGCCGTGCGCACGCCAACGGCGGCTTCAAGACGCCATACGCGGACCTTCCTGCGCTCGCGACCGCGGCGGACCTGCAAAACGAGCTGGCCGCCCTGCAGCGGCCGATCTTCGACGCCACGTTCGAGCCGATGGTCACCGCGAAGACGCCGGGCCCTGGCAAGGACATCCTGCAGGCCAGCTCGAACACGTTCTATCAGGGCGTGACGCTCGCGGATCTCGCCGGCGTTCACGAGCAATATCCGTTGAACTCCCGGATCGCCAAAGGGCCTGACGGCGTGAGTCGGGAGCAGGTCTATCGGGCCGGCACGCCGGACGGCAAGATCCCGCCAGGTGTGTACGCCGTGTACCTGCTGAAGGCGATCTCGTACCTGGAGAAGGCGCGCGCCGTGGCGGATCCGGCGCAGGCCCAGGTGATTGCGGGGTTGATTCGCTTCTATCAGACGGGCGAGCGCAGAGACTGGATTCAGTTCGGCGCCGACTGGGTGCGCAACGACGCGCCGGTCGATTTCGCGAACGGTTTCATCGAGGTGTATCGCGATCCACGCGGGGCGAAAGGCAGCTCGCAGAGCTTCGTGTCGATCACCGACAAACCCGTCACCGAGGCCATGGTCAAGCTCGCGCAGAACGCGTCGTACTTCGAAAACGCGGCGCCATGGGCGACGCCCTACAAACGGCAGACGTTCCAGCCGCCGGTCGTGAAGGCGGTCGAAGTGCTGATCGAGACGGGAGACTTCCACGTCACGACGATCGGCGACAACCTCCCCAACGAGAACGAGATTCACGAGCGGTACGGGACGAAGAACTTCCTGTTCCTGGGGAGCAGTCACGCGCTCGACGCCGCCAGCGCCGGAGAGACCCTGACGGAGTTCGGGGCGTCGAACGACGAGATTCGAGCGCGGCACGAAGTACGGCGAGGAAGCCGAGGACCTGCTGACCGCGATGCACGAGGTGATCGGCCACGGCTCCGGTCGCTTGAGCGATCGCCTCCAGGGTGGCGCCGAGCCGTACCTGAAGGAGTATTTCTCGACGCTCGAGGAAGCGCGCGCCGACCTCATGGGACTCTGGAACGTGTGGGATCCGAAGCTGAAGGAGCTCGGGCTGATTACGAATCAGGACGAGGTCGCCAAGGCGATGTACGACGGCGCCGCGCGCGCCGTGCTCACGCAGCTGCGCCGCATTCCGAAGGGCAGCACCATCGAAGAAGATCACCAGCGCGATCGTGCGCTGATCGCGAACTACATCATGGACAAGACCGGCGCGATCGAGCAGGTCAAGCGGGATGGCAAGACCTTCATCCGGGTGACCGACTACCCCAAGATGCGCGACGGTGTCGGGCAGCTGCTGGCGGAGCTGATGCGGATCAAGGGGGAGGGCGACTACGCCGCGATCAAAGCACTCGTCGACAAGTACGGCGTGCACTTCGACCCGGCCGTCCGCGACGAGGTCGTGGCGCGCTTCAAGGCGCTGAATCTGCCGACGTACTGGGCGGGCGTGAATACCCGCCTCACGGCGACGGTTGCGCCCGATGGCAAGGCCACATCGGTTGAGATGTCGTATCCACGCGATCCGGTCCGCCAATATCTCGAGTACGCGCAGATGTACGACGCCGGCCTGACGATTCCCGCGGGACCCGGCACGGGCGACGCGCGATGACGTTGCCTGCAGCGCGCGCAACCGACACCAGAGCGTATCTTCTCGAGCGCGTCGAAGACGCCGCCGTCGTCCAGCTGTATGCCGACGGCTTCGAGGCGCTGCCGCTCGACCAGAAGGTGCTCATCTTTCATCTCTACCAGGCCGCGCTTGGCGGGCCGCGACATCTTCTACGACCAGCGCTACGCGCATAACCTCGTCATGCGTGAGGTCCTCGAGGAGATCGTCACGCACGCCGACGGCGTGGACGCCTCGACGCTGGAAGACATCCAGCGATACACGAAGCTGTTCTGGATCAACACCGGCCCCCACAACAACCTGACGGCGCGCAAGTTCGTTCCGAAGTGCTCGCCAGCGGCGTTTGCGGCGGCCGCCGCGGCCGCGCAGCGCAACGGCGCACGGTTTCCGCTTGGCCCTGGAGAATCGCTCGATCGGATGCTGGCGCGGCTCGAGCCGCTCTTCTTCGACCCCGACGTCGATCCGATCGTGACGAGCAAGACGCCCGGAGCGGGCCGCGACATCCTGCGGTCGAGCGCGAACAACCTCTACTGCGGTGTCGGCATGGAGGACGTGGAAACGTTCGTCGAAGAGTATCCGCTCAACTCGCGGCTGGTGAAGGACGAGGGAGCGCTGGTCGAGGAGGTGTATCGCGTCGGCGGCAGGTACGACCGCTACATTCGCGCGATTGTGGGTCATCTGCAGGCGGCCGTCCCGTACGCGACGCCGGAGATGGCCGCGGCGCTGAACGCGCTCATCCGCTTCTACCACACGGGTGCGGCATCGGACCGGATCGCCTACGACGTCGCGTGGGTCCAGGATCGCAACTCGCCCGTCGATACCATCAACGGGTTCGTCGAGGTCTACATGGACCCTCGCGGCATGAAGGGGTCCTGGGAGGCGCTCGTCTACTACGTCAACCCGCAGAAGACCGAGGGCATTCGCCGGCTGGCCGCCGCCGCACAATGGTTCGAGGACCGCATGCCGTGGGACGATCGCTACAAGAAGGAGGGCGTCCGCGGGGTATCGGCCAATGCCATCGACGTCGTGATCGAGACCGGAGACTCGGGTCCCGTCACGCCGGTCGGCATCAACCTGCCGAACGATCAGGCGATCCGCGAGGAGTACGGCAGCAAGTCGGTGTCCCTCTCGAACGTCACCGACGCGTACGATCGGTCGACGGCGCCCGAGTTCAGGCGCGAATTCGCCTGGAGCCCGGAAGAAGCGGAACGCGCGGAAAAGTGGAGCAGCCTCGCGAGCGATCTCACCACCAACATGCACGAGGTGATCGGCCACGGCTCGGGAAAGATCTCGGAGAAGTTGCAGGGCAGCCCGCAGTCGGCGTTGAAGGAGCACTACTCCGCGCTCGAAGAGTCGCGGGCCGACCTCGTGGCGCTCTACTTCCTGCCGGACCCGAAGCTCGTGGAGCTCGGGCTGGTCGATGCCGAGGATCATCAGGAAGTCGTTCGCGCCGAATACGAAGCCTACGCGCGCAACGCACTCGTCCAGCTTCGGCGCGTCCGCGAAGGCACGCAGATCGAAGAAGACCACATGCGCAACCGTCAGATGGTCGTCGGCTGGATCATGGCGAGCTCCAGCGCCATCGACGTTCGTCGCCGCGACGGCAAGACCTACTACGTCATGGTGAATCCCGACGCGTTCCAGGAGGCCGCCGGCCGCCTGCTGGCCGAGGTCCAGCGCATCAAGGCCGAAGGCGACTACGCCGCGGCACGGGATCTGTTCGAGACGCACGGCATCCACTTCGATCCGGCGCTCCGCGACGAGGTGGTCGCGCGCGTGGACATGCTGCAGATGCCATCGTACACGGCGTTCGTTCAACCTCGTCTCTCGGCCCAGCGCGACGCTGAGGGAACCATCACCGACGTGACGATTTCGTACCCGCAGGATCTGACGCAGCAGATGCTGGAGTACTCCGGCAAGCGATAACGAATCGCCGCGATGATGCCTCGCCTGCTCGCGATCGTCCTCCTGATGATGCTGCTCGGGCAGCGGCCGATGGTCGAGCGGCCGTCGACGGCCAGGCGTCCGCCGGGGGATGCGACGACGATTCCGGCAGACGTTCTGAAGGCCGAATCCGAGTGGGCCGGCAAGGACACCCTGCTGGCGTTCCTCGACGCACCAGAGCCGTCGCCGTACGCCGTTCGGGCAGTTGGCCGGCTGGAGGATCCGAGCGTCGTGCCTCGACTCGTTCCGCTCTTGAACGCGGCGCCGCTCCGCCGCGCCACCGCCGCAGCCATCGCGCAGTCCTTGAAGGGATTCGATCCGCAGCGGGATCCTGACCTGGTGCATCTGGTTGCGGAACGCTTCCGCTCCATCGCGTCGGACGCGGACCTGATTCGCGTTGCCGGCCCCGTCGTCGAGTCGATGGGGCGCGTCGCCTATGCGAGCACGACGGACGTGGCGGCGATCGAACGGACGCTGGTGACGGTCGTCAATCGTTCGGCGGCCGACCTGTCGCTCGCATCCATCCACGCGTCCGCGCTGCGCAGCCTCGAATGGCTCTACAGGTTGAATGGAAAGATTCGTGAGTCCCAGGCCGGACACGATTGCCGCGCTGGCCAGCGTGGTGGCGGGCACGCGCACGAACGACACCGGCGCGGCGCAAGCCGACGCGTTCGCGGCGCTGCTGGCGGCAAAGGCCCTGGATGCCGAGTCCGAGAAGACTGCGCTGTCCAGCGATGAGGCGGAGCTTCGTCGTATGGCCGCGGCGGTGCTGGCCGGGAGTGGTGCCGGCCTGGATGCGGACGCGCGCAATCGCCTCGTTCTCGATGCCCTGCACGATGCGTCCCCAACCGTGCGCTACGAGGCGCTCGGGGCGTACGTGCGCCATATCGCGACCACGCGCGGCTGCGACCCTATCCTCCAGGCGATGCAGGACGAGGCGTCGTTCGTCAGCCTCGCGGCTGTCGACGCGCTTGCACAGCTCTGTCTGGATGACGAGGGGATCACGACGCGAATCGTCGCGGAGTCGCGGCCGCCTCCGACGATGGGATCCTGGACGCGGCAGGCACACGCGTTCGTGACGCTGGCGAAGCGATCCCCGGAT
Organism: uncultured Acidobacteriota bacterium; assembly: GCA_963786615.1. Classification (GTDB taxonomy): domain Bacteria; phylum Acidobacteriota; class Vicinamibacteria; order Vicinamibacterales; family 2-12-FULL-66-21; genus CAWAZT01. Next base: position 381,763 of record CAWAZT010000014.1, on the reverse strand, counting down.
CGGGCGAGCATCTCGATGGCGGCCTTTTCGTCCCATCAGATCTGGCAGGTGCGCATGTACGCCGCCCGCGCGGCGGCCAGCCTGAACGATGTGGCGACGCTCGAGAAGCTCGCCTATGACGACAACGACAACGTTCGCGAAGCAGCCCTCGGTCCGCTGCGGACGCTCGAGAAACAGGACGCGGACGCGGCAATCGTTGCCGCTCTTGGCCGGCGCGACTACCAGCTCGTGCGGAGCGCGGCGGTCCTCCTCAAGGAGAGCCGGGCGAATCCCACGCTGGCGGAGCCCCTCGTGGACGCGTTGAAGCGCCTCACCGCGGAGAAGAGAGAAACGTCCCGCGACATCCGGTCGGCCCTGCTGGACGCGCTCGAGATTCACGGCACCGCGCACGACGCGGGGGCGCTGGAGCCTCTTCTTCGGGACTTCGATCCGGTCATCGCCACACGCGCCGCAACGATCCTGTCCAAGTGGACTGGCAGCATGGTTGCCGCGGAGCCGCAACCCCGTCACGCCTCGGATTGGGGCACCGTCGGGCGAATCTGTGTGTCGCTCAATCTCAAGAAGGGCGGCGCGTTTCGAATGTCGATGGACGGCGAGTCGGCACCGATCACGGTCCGTCACTTCCTCGAGTTGGCGCTCCACGATCACTACTACGACGGCCTGACCTTCCACCGCGTCGTGCCCAACTTCGTCATCCAGGGCGGCAGTCCCGGGGCGAACGAATACTGGGGCCAGGCCGCCTTCATGCGCGATGAGGTCGGCGCGCTGAACAGCCTGGGGTCCGTCGGCGTCTCCACCAGGGGCCGCAACACCGGCGACGCGCAGTTCTTCGTCAACCTCGTCGAGAACACGCGTCTCGACTACGACTACACCGTCTTCGCGAACGTGTTCCCAACGGACATGTCAGTGGTGTCCAGCATCGAGGAAGGGGACGCGATCTCAACGATCGACGCCGGTCGATTGCCGCCGCTGAGGGCCGTCACGCCACTGGCGTTTCCAGCAGCCTGATCGTCCCAGCGTCGGCGTCGATCTCGACCTGGACGCCTTCGGGCAGCGTCCACTGGGGCTGCTGATGGCCGATCATCGCGCCCTGCCAGGCAGGCACGCCGAGCGGCTTGATCAAGTCGTTGAAGATCTCCTCGAGCGTGAGCGAGGCGTAGCCTTCGCCTGGCTCGCACTCGGCACAGCTGCCGAACACGAAGCCCTTGATGCGCCCGAGCACGCCTGCGAGCTTCAGGTGGGTGATCATGCGATCGATGCGATACGGCTCCTCGTGCACGTCCTCGCAGAACAGGATGGCGCCGTCCCAGTCGGGCAGGTAGGGCGAGCCGAGGATCCCCGTCAGGACGGTCAGGTTTCCGCCGAGCAGCCGCCCGCGCGCCTTGCCGGGCACGATCGTCTGCGTCCGGAACTCGACCGGCGTCAGGCTGTTGCGATCGGAGAGTTCGCGCTTGTTCTCATACGTGACGAGCTCGCCGTTCAGCAGCACGCGGCGGTAGTAGTCCACCGAGAACGTGTCCCATCGCCCCATCCCGATCGGCCCGTGAAACGTCACGAGTCCGGTCCTGGCGTGAATCGAGAGCAGGAGCGCCGTGATGTCGCTGTAGCCGAGCACGATCTTGGGATTGCGCCGGATCACGTCGAAATCCAGATAGGGAAGGAGCCGGCTGCTTCCCCATCCGCCGCGGATTGGGTGGATCGCCGCCACGGAGCGATCGGCAAAGAGCGCATTGATGTCCGCCGCTCGCGCTTTGTCCTCGCCGGCAAGATACCCGTGTCGATCGAGCAGGTGCTCGCCGAGCCTCACCTTCAGCCCCAGCGCCTCGAGTGACTCCTTCGCCACCTGCACGTCGATCGACTGAAACGTGGCGGTCGCCGGGCTCACGAGCGCGACCGTGTCGCCCGGCGCGAGCCGCCTGGGCTTGATCACTGACGCCGCCGCGCCGACACTCTTCCACGGCGCCGTCTGCGTCGCGATGCCGGCGAGCCCGAGGACCTGAACAAACCGTCGTCTATGCATCAGCAGCTCTCGTACGAGGCGTGGCCTCGCATAATTGGCTAGAATTCGTGCAGTGTCAGGGGTGGCGCTCCACACGTTCGGTCCGTTTGCTCTCGACGCAGCCGCCTTCCGCCTCACCAACAACGGGGAGCCCGTCGCTGCGGCGCCCAGGTGCTCGACCTCCTTCGCTCTGCTCGATCATCCGCCTACGCTCGTGACGAAGGAGGAGCTCTTTCGAGCCGCCTGGCCCGAGGTGATCGTATCCGACAACGCACTGACGCAAGCCGTCTCCCAGTTGCGCCTGGCCCTGCACGACGATCCCGCGAACCCGACCTACGTCCAGACCGTGGCGCGCCGGGCATGTTCCGGACATTCCCGGTCAGCGGTGCTCACCTGGCCGCATCCCGCTCGCGGGCTTCTCGAACAGGCCACACGAGGAGAGAAGATCAGGAGACCGTTAGCGTTGCTCATGATCTCTTGATCTTCGGTAAGGGTTTCTCGTGGTCTCGTGCCCTCCTGTGCCTGTTCCGGACATTCCAGGGCCAGCTGTCCCAAAGGCCTGCCGTGCGCCGCCACTATCGTGACGCGGCCGCCCACACCTCGCGCGAGATCGACGCGATCAGCTCCGCGCTGTGCCCCTCGTCAGCAAGGCCTCTGACCAGAACGACCAGCACGTACGGACGCGGGCCGAAGACGACCGCCGCGTCGTGATGAATCTTGGTGATGTTGCCCGTCTTGTGCGCGACCACCGTGCCTTTCGGGAGTCCGGCGGGGATCGCGTTGTTGAAGTGCTGCCGCTCGAGAATTGACAGCATCTCGGCGTCCGCCGTCTTGTCCACTGCCTGCCCGTTCGCGATCTTTTCCATCAGGATCAGCAGCCCGCGCGCCGTTGTCGTATTGTTCAGCCCCTTTTGAAAGGCTTTGTCGTCCTCCACGCCGCGCAGCACCTGCATCCCGTCCGCTCCGAGCCGCGTGACGGTCTGCCGGATGTTCTCGACGCCCAGCCGCTCGATCAGCAGGTTCGCGGCAAAGTTGCTGCTCACCGTGATCATGGCCTCGCACAGTGCCCGCAACGACAGGCTCTTCCCGACGGCCTTGTAGACGTCGGCATCCGAGTCGTCGCTGACATCGAGCTGGTAGACGCTGCCATCCACGATGCTGTGGAACTCGTTGCGAATCGGCAACGGATCGTCGAGCGAGAGCTGACCCGCCTGCGCCTGCCGGAACAGCTCGATCATGACGGGCACCTTCATCGTGCTGGCGGCGTGAAACACCTTGTCGGGATCGAGGAGCAGCTCGGTCCGGCCGTCCAGCGTGCGAAAGGCCACGGCGACTTCCGCGCCGCTGTTCGCGACGATCGTCATGACGCGCTCGCGAAGCGCGGGGTCGGCCGCCTGCCCCGGCGCCGCCAGCGTCAACGCAAGGAGCGCAATCTGTAAGCTCATGCTCCGATCTTACGTTCGCCAGCGTGTATCCTTCAACGATGCGTCGAGCAGACCTGCACGGCGTTCGAGTGATTGTCGCGGGCGCGGGCCTTGCCGGCTTGAGCGCTGCGCGCGAGCTCGAGGCGCGCGGCGCGACAACCACGGTGATTGAAGCTCGCGATCGCGTGGGCGGCCGTGTGTGGACGCTCCGGGACGCGCTTCACACGTCGGCAGCATGCCGAGGCCGGCGCCGATCTGATCGAGGAAGAGCAGGCCCACGTGCGTCAGCTGGCGGCCGATCTGGGGTTGACGACGGTCCGCATTCTTCGCGATGGGTTTGGCTTCTACGGACCGGACGCGCGCGGGAAGCGTCGAATTCACGCCAGGCCCGGCGGCTTCCGAATGATGGCGAAGATGCTCGGCGAAGAGATTCGCGATTTCAAGCTCGCCGAAGATCGGTGGGACAGTGCAATCGCGCGGCGGCTCGCGGCCGCTGTCGGTAGCGGCCTGGATGGCCGATCGAAAGGTACCCCGAACGTCCGTGCGTCGGTCCGCGCGTTTCGCGGATTCTTCCTCGCGGATCCCGAGGACCTGTCGGTGCTTCCGCTCGTCGAGCAGTTCGCCGACAGCGGAACGCCCGGACAAGGTCACACCTTCCGGATTGCGGAAGGCAACGATCGGCTCGCCACGGTCATGGCCAGGCGGCTGCGCGGCACGCTGCTGTTGCGCACCATTGTCCGCCGCGTGCGGCAGCGCGAACGTGGCGTGACGGTGACCGTCGAGGATGGATCCGGCCGTCGATCCGAGATCGAAGGGGCGTTTCTGGTTTGTGCGCTGCCGGCGTCCACGGCGCGAGATGTCGTCTTCGAGCCGCGCCTGCCGGAACCGCAGCACGACGCGATCTCGCAGCCTGCGGTATGGCGCGGCGACGCGACTCCTGCTGCAGTTCGATCGGCGTTTCTGGAAGCAGAGAGGCCGGCCCCTCGCGTTTGGAACGGATCTGCCCATCGGGTCCATGTGGGACGGCAACGAGCAGCAGCGCGGTCGCGGCGATTCTGAGCTTCCTTGCCGGTGGCCGCGCGTCGAGCGAGCTCCAGCAGATCCTGCGAGAAGAGGGTCCGTCCGGGGTGATCCTGCGGATCGAATGGCTCGGCCGTCCGGCAAGACTGCTGGCGTCGCGGGCGATCGTCTGGGATGAGGATCCCTGGGTCCGGGGCGGCTACGCGTTTTTCGATCCGGCGTTCGATCCCCTCTGGCGCGCGTGGCTCGTCGCGACCGTATGGCCGGATCGTCTTCGCCGGCGAGCACACGAGCACCAGGTGGCAGGGCTACATGAACGGCGCGATCGAAACCGGCATGCGCGCGGCAGCCGAGGTTGAGTCCCTGGCAGCCGGTGGTGAAAGCAGTGGTGAAAGTTAGACACGGACGCCGTCAGCGACCTCTACCTGCCTGGCCCTTCAAGATCCGCACGATCGCGATTATCGTGTTCCAATACGTCGAAGGGCAGCTTTCGGAGCAATGCCGTGCGGAATTTTGCCGGGGATCCCGGTTTGCGAACGACAAACGTGCCCGCAGCCCCCACATTGACGACATCGTAGTCGTGCATGTCTCGTGCGAGGAGGCTTGGGCGAAACCTCCGGTGTCCGCCAACATTGACACCTCGGAGGAAAACAACGAGAGCCACGGGAGGATCATAAGTGCCTGAAAGGGCGCTTGTACCATGGGCCGCTAGGAACCAGGGACTGCTAGGGACCAGGGACTAAGGACTCCTTGGCCTCCGCCAAGGCACCCCACGTCTCTGGATCCTGCGAAATCAGCGTGCCCAGATACAACGACACGTCGTCGGCCGGATACTTCGTGGCGAGGTCTGCGGCGGCTCGTGTGAGGGCGTCGGCGTCTGGTTTCTTGACCGTTTCGTCCGAGATCAACCCGTTGTCGTGCGGGATGGCCAGCAGGTCCAGAAACGCGGCCATCATCGGACGCTGTCGTTCCAGGTGATAGTTCACGAGCGCGCGTGCGGCGACGGTGTCGCTGATGGTCGGCAGACCCGCCAGGTAGCGGGCCTTCTTGTCGAGCGGCAGGCTGACGACCGAACGTGCGCGGAACTTCATGTGGCTCGCAATCGACGCGACCGCCTCGAGTTGCTGATCCGCGGAATGGTCGTCCACCCAGAAGAGTCCGGCGGCTTCGGTGCGGCGATCCATGGGCATGCGGCGCCAGAGGCGCGAGGGACGAAAGCTCGACAGGTCCTGCGACATCGGGCGATCTTAATGCACTTCAGCCGCTTCAGCCGCACGCGGGAGCGCCAACGATTCGGAAATGGCGATCGTCTAAGACCCCAATGGACAGCTTCATCCAGGATCTCCGCTTCGCCGCACGAACGCTCGCGCGCAACCCCGGTTTTGCGGCAGTGGCCGTGCTGACGCTCGGGCTGGGCGTCGGCGCGAACGCCGCAATCTTCAGCGTCGTGAATGCGGTTCTGCTCCGGCCGCTGCCGTGGGGCGAACCCGACCGCACCGTGATGGTCTGGAGCCGTTGGCGGTCGTTCGACAAGACGTGGGTGGCCGACGGCGAGGTCAACGACTATCGGCGCCGGGCCTCCACGCTCTCGGAGGTCGCCGCGTGGAGCGATGGTCAGGTGAACCTGACCGGGGACGGCGATCCGGAGCGCATCGGCGCCGGGTCCGTCACCGCGAACCTGTTCTCCACGCTGGGTGTGTCGCCGATTCGTGGACGGGTGTTCACTGCGGCCGAGGATGTCGAGGGCGGTCCCAGGGTCGCCGTGATCGGGTATGGACTGTGGCAACGACGCTATGCCGGCGATCCGTCGATTGTTGGCCGCTCGATGCAGATCGACGGCGAGGCGTACCAGGTGATTGGGGTGATGCCGGCGGACTTCGTGCTGCCGACGGACTTCCAGAATCCCACCGCGACCGCGCTGTGGGTGCCCGCGCAGTGGGACAACGCCAGCACGAACCATGGCAGCCACGGCTTCTACGCCGCCGCGCGACTGAAGGACGGCGCGACCGTCGCGCAGGCACAGGACGAAATGCACCGAATCGGGCAGGCGATGACGCAGGAGGGCCTCTACCCGCGCGCGATGCAGTTCGATGTCGTCGTGGTCTCGCTTCGTGATGAAGTCGTGGGCGGCGTTCGTCGAGCGATCTGGCTGCTCCTCGGCGCGGTCGGGTTCCTGCTCCTCATCGCTTGCGCAAACGTCGCCAACCTCCTGCTGGCGCGCGCGGAAGCACGTCAGCGCGAAATCGCGGTGCGGTCGGCGCTCGGGGCCGGACGTCTGCGCGTCGCGCAGCAGCTCTTCACCGAAAGTCTCGTGCTGGCGTCGATCAGTGCCGGTGCCGGACTCCTGATGGCGTGGATTGGCGTCCGGACGCTCGCGTGGTGGAACCCGGCGAGCGTGCCTCGAGTGGCTGGCGCCAGCCTGGACGCGCGCGTCCTGTTCTTCACCGCCTTCATCGCGCTGTTGACCACGCTCGTGTTCGGTCTCGCGCCGCTCGTGCGTTTGCTTCACACGGATCTCACCGACGCCATGAAGGAGGGCAGCGCGAACACCACCGCCGGTGGGGCGAGGCAGCGCTTCCGCAACACGCTCGTCGTCGTCGAGCTCGCGCTCGCCGTCGTGCTCCTCGTGGGCGCAGGTCTGATGCTCCGGACGCTGTGGTCGCTGGAGCGCATCGATCTGGGCTTCAACCCGGCGGGCGTGTTGACGATGCGGATCTCGCTGCCGGAGTCGAGCTATCGACAGCCGGAACAGGTCGTCGACTTCTATTCGCGTCTGCTGACGCGCGTGCGGGAGCTCCCCGGCGTTGCGGCGGCGGGTGCGGCCCGTTCGCTGCCACTCGGATCGACGATCGGCGACTTCGGCCTGGTGATCGACGGCTACGTCCCGCCCCCGGGCACCCAGGCGAAGGGCGACTGGCAGATCGTCAGCACCGGCTATCTCGAGGCCATGGGCGAGCAGGTGATCCGCGGCCGCACGATCGCGGATGTCGATACGTCCGACAGCCAGCTCGTGACGCTGATCAACGAAGAGATGGCGAGGCGGTATTGGTCAGGACGCGATCCGATCGGCAGCCGCTTCCGTATCGGCATGCGTCCCGACCGGCCCTGGGTGACGGTCGTCGGCGTCGTGAAGGACGTCCGGCACAATGGCGTCAGCGGCGTGGTGAAAGAGAAGTTCTACGTGCCGCACTCTCAGTGGCACAAGTCGGTCGGTAATCCAATCCGCGCCATGACGCTCGTGGTCCGGGCCACCGGCACGCCGTCGGCGATCGCGCCCTCCGTGCGGAACGCCATTCGCGAGCTCGATCCGAATCTTCCGGTCGCCGACGTGCGGTCGATGACGGAAGTGGTCGGCGCGGCGCTCTCGACGCCGCGATTCACGAGCGTGCTGCTGTCGATGTTCGCGCTGCTCGCCCTGACGCTATCCGGAGTGGGCATCTACGGCGTGCTCTCCTACGTGGTCAGCCGGCGCACGCGCGAGATCGGCATTCGCGTCGCGATCGGCGCGGATCGGGGTCAGGTGCTGAGGATGGTGTTGGCCAACGGCCTGACGCTCGCAACCGTCGGCGTCGTTGCCGGTGTGTTCGCCGCGCTCGTCCTCACGCGGCTGCTGCGCGGGCTGCTCCACGGCGTGACCCCAGCCGATCCCGCGACGTTCGTCACCGTTGCCGGCGCGTTGCTCGCGGTCGCGCTCGCCGCCAGCCTGGCGCCCGCGTGGCGGGCGATGCGCGTCGATCCCGTGGTCGCGCTAAAATCAGAGTGATTGAGCGATCGCCTGTTTACGCCGCGCTTCTTCGTGATGTGCGGCTTCACGTTCACGGTCTTTCTTTCCGCCTTTCAGCTGCTGCCCACCGCGCCGTTCCACATTCTGGCGCTGGGCGGCAGCACGCTGGCGTCTGGGCTGTTTCTCGGCTTCCTGACCTATTCGTCGGCGTTGTCCGCGCCCATCACCGGCGCGCTCGCCGATAGGCTGGGCACTCGCCGCATCCTGATCGTCTCGAGCCTCACGCTGGCGTGCTTCTCCGCTGCGTACGCGGTGATTCCTGGCTACCGCGTGATGCTGGGGCTGGTCCTCGTGCATGGCGTGTTCTGGTCGGGCTTGCTCTCGGCGTCAGCGTCCTACCTCACCAGCATGCTTCCCGAGCGCCGACGCGCTGAAGGAGTCGGTTACTGGGGTCTGTCGTCGATTGCGGCGGTCGCCGTCGGACCGTCCGTCGGCTTCTGGGTCTTTCAATTCGGCTGGAGCGCGCTCTGCATCGTCGCCGCAGTCCTCAATCTCGTGATGGCCGCGATCGCCTGGAATCTGCCTCCGCACGTCATCACGCGACCTGCGCGCGAGCATGCCGATCGCGGGATCCTCGAGTGGCGGGTGCTGCTGCTGTCGCTCACCTTGTTCCTCTACTCGTTTGGTTACGGCGGCATCACGAGCTTTACAGCGTTGTACGCCGAGGCCCTCGGCATCAGGCCGAAGGGCTTGTACCTGACGGCGCTGGCAATCGTGATCCTGCTCACGCGCCCCCTGTCGGGACGCCTGGGCGATCGCTTCGGCTACCGGCGCGTCTTCCTCCCGTGCCTCGTCGTGATCGTTCTGGGTCTCGCGTGTCTGGCGCTTGGCAGTTCGCGAACGTCGCTGCTGACATCCGCGCTGGTGTTCGGTGTGGGCTTTGGCACGGCGTATCCGGTCTTTGTCGCGTACGTCATGCAGCACGTGCCACAGCATCGCCGCGGCGCCGCTTTCGGGGCGATTCTGGCGGCCTTCGACACGGGCATCGGCACAGGGTCGACGATGGCGGGGTGGCTCATCGGGCGATATGGCTTCAGCACGGCGTTCGGCACGGCGGCCGCGCTCTCGGCCCTCGCGCTGCCGTATTTCCTGATCGCCGATCGCTTGTTGTCACCGGGGCGACGCCGGGAGCCGGTCGAAGCGCTGGATCTCCGGAGTGAGGTGACGTAGCGACGCGAGGCAGTGGGAGACAACGAAGGTTACGGAGAGAACGGATTTTGGAAACGGAGCAACGAAGAAAACGGAGGACAACGGAGAGCATTGAAGCGAGCGGCGTTCGTCGAGCCGCGTGCGCGCGGCGGAAGCGGAGCGACAAGACAAGATCCTCCCGGCTTGAGTTGTCGACTCACGTGCCCTTCCGGCCGGCCAAAGGCCGGCCTTGACGAACGCTTCTCTCCGTTTTCTTCGTTGGCTCCGTTGCTCCGTTTTTGAAATCCGTTTGCTCCGTTCTTCTCCGTTCACTCCAACACTTACAGCCACACAATCTCCACATCCGCCTCCCCTGACGAATGGTCAGTCGCGCGACGCTTGGTTGGAGGTTGAAGCGCCGTGGACCGGCGGCGCCGGGGTTCACGACCAGGCGTGCGCCCGAGCGCTCGACGAGCGGCTTGTGCGTGTGGCCGTAGACGATGATGTCGGCCGCGTACGCCGCGAGGAGACCTTCGGGTGTCGGGCTGCCCAGCTCGTGACCGTGGCTCACGTGAATCGAGAGACCTTCCACGTCGAGGTGGATGGCTCGCCGGAGCGAAGGATCATCGGGAAGATCGCAATTTCCATAGACCGCTCGCACGGGCGCAATCGCCTTCAGCTCCTGGAGCACCGAGCGCCCGCCGACGTCGCCGGCGTGCAGAATCAGCTCGACCCCCTCCAGCGCCTCGAAGATGCCCGGGCGCACTAAGCTATGCGTGTCTGAAACCAGGCCGATGACCATGATCAACGATAGCCACTGTCATTTCCTTTCGTCACGCTTTCTCGAGCTGCTGACCGCTGACGGCCGCGGCGCCGACGCAATTGCCGCCGCGCTCGGATGGGAGCCGCCCGCCAGCGTCGCGAGCCTCGCGGATCGCTGGGTGTTCGAGCTCGATCGACAAGGCGTCGCGCGCGCCGCGCTGATCGCGAGTATCCCGGGCGACGGAGAGTCGGTCGCCGAAGCGGTGTCGCGTCACCCGAGCCGTTTCGTCGGCTTCTTCATGCACAATCCCGCGGCCGACGCCGCCGAAGCGCGGCTGGAGCAGAGTCTGTCGCAGCTCCAGCTGCGAGGCGTGTGCCTCTTTCCGGCCATGCACGGTTACCGGCTCGACGAGCCGCGCGTCGAGCGCGTGTTTGCAGCGGCCTCGGCGCATCGGGCCGTAGTGTTTGCGCACTGCGGCGCCCTCACGGTGGGCGTCCGAAAGAAGCTCGGTCTGCCCAGCCGCTTCGACTGGCGCTTGGGTGATCCCCTCGCGCTGACCCGGATCGCGCTGGACTTTCCGGACGTCCCCGTGATCATTCCTCATTTCGGCGCAGGATATCTGCGCGAAACGCTCATGGCCGCCGATCAATGCCCGACGATCCATCTCGATACGTCCAGCTCCAACGGCTGGACGAGATACCACTCCGGGCTGACGCTCACGGACGTGTTCCGCCAGGCGTTGGCCGTCGCGGGGCCGGCGCGCCTGCTGTTCGGCACCGACTCGTCGTTCTTTCCGCGTGGCTGGCAGCGGCCGATCTATGACGGTCAGCTCAGGATCCTCGAAGAGCTCGGTGTGGTCGCGGCCGATCGCGACAAGCTGTTTCACGAGAACTTCGACAGGCTGTTCCCCCAGCTATAATTCACTCCATTATGCGAAATCTCCACTCGTGCCACAGTGTCTGCCGTCGTCTGCACGGCCTGCATCGCCGTGCTGGCCGTCCACGCGAGCGCGCTGCGCGGCAACAGGGTGGCGAGCACCGCTGCCTCGCTTCAGCAGGACCCTCAGCTGGAGACACCTCTTCCGGCCGCCGATCTGGTCCTCCTGAACGGCCGTGTGCTCACGATGGAGACCGCCACGCCCGAGGCGCAGGCGATTGCGATTCGCGACGATGCGATTTACGTGGTGGGGACGAATGCGGACGTGCGGAAGCGGATCGGGCCAAGCACGCAGACGATCGATCTGCACGGGCAGCTCGCGATTCCTGGCTTCATCGAGAGCCACGGCCACTTCACGAGCGTCGGCGAAAAGAAGGAACAGCTCGACCTGACCAAAGCCAAGTCGTGGGACGACATCGTCGTGATGGTCGACGAAGCCGCGAAGAAGGCCAAGCCTGGTGAGTGGATTCACGGTTTCGGCTGGCACCAGGAGAAGTGGTCGTCGAAGCCCGACCCGAACGTCGAAGGGTTTCCGATGCACGCATCGCTCGACAAAGTGTCGCCGGCTAATCCTGTTGTCCTGACGCACGCCAGCGGCCACGCGGTTTTCGTGAATGCCCAGGCGCTCCAAGTGTCGGGGATCGATCGAACGACCAGGAACCCCGATGGCGGAGAGATCCTCAAGGACCAGGCGGGAGACCCGACCGGTCTGCTGCGTGAGACCGCCGACGGATTGATCAAAGAGCCGAAGCCAAGCGCGGCCGAAGCGGAGGCCCGCACGCGCCGGCTCCTCGAGCTCGCGGATCAGGAAGCGCTGTCGAAGGGTGTCACGACGTTCGTGGACGCCGGGTCGCCGCTCGAGACGATCGACGTGATGAAGAAGATGGTCGACGAGAAGAAGCTCGGCGTGCGCCTCTGGGTGATGATCCGTCAGCCGAACGAGGTCATCGGGCCCAAGCTCGCTCAGTACCGGATGATCGACTACGCCAGCGGTCAGCTCACGGTTCGCGCGATCAAGAAGCAGATCGACGGCGCACTCGGATCACGCGGGGCGTGGATGCTGGAGCCGTATGCCGATCAACCCGACAGCTCCGGCCTGAACACGACGCCAATCGCGGACATCGAAGAGACCGCGCAGCTCGCCATCAAGCACGACTTCCAGCTCTGCGTGCACGCGATTGGCGACCGTGCGAACAGGGAGACGCTGGATCTGTTCGAGCGGGTCTTCATCGCCAATCCGGATAAGAAGAACGTCCGCTGGCGCGTCGAACACGCGCAGCATCTCAGCGCGCAGGACATCCCGCGCTTTGGCACGCTCGGCATCATCGCGTCGATGCAGGGGATTCACTGCACGTCCGACGCTCCGTTCGTCGTCGCTCGTCTTGGCGCGCAGCGCGCCCGCGAGGGCGCGTACGTCTGGCAGAAGCTGATCAAGTCCGGTGCCACGATTGCCAACGGCACCGACGCGCCGGTGGAAGATGTGGATCCGATCGCCAACTTCTACGCCAGCGTCAGCCGGCGCCTCGCGGACGGTTCGGTGTTCTTCCCGGATCAGCGCATGACGCGGATCCAGGCGCTGCGGTCCTACACGAGAAACGGCGCGTACGCCGCGTTCGAGGAAACCAATCGCGGAACCCTGAAGAGGGGCAAGTACGCCGACATCACCGTCCTCTCCAAGGACATCACGAAGATTCCCGAGTCGCAGATCCGAACCACGAAGGTCGTCTACACGATCGTCGGGGGCAAGATCCGCTACAAGGGCTAGCGCGCGCCCGCCCGCTTCAGCGGCCAGCCACCTTCTTGTAGGGCGGACGCGTCGACGCGGGCGGCGGATTCTTCTTCAACGCGTCGAGCGCGAGCTCGATGGCCCTCTCCAGCTGCGGGTCGCGGCCCTTGATGACGTCGGCCGGCGTCTGTTCGACCTCGATGTCCGGCGCGACCCCCTCGTTCTCGACGACCCACCCGTCTTCGGTCCAGATCGCAAGATTCGGCGCCGTGATGCCGCCGCCGTCGATGAACTCCGGAAAGCCGAGGATGCCGACGAGGCCGCCCCACGTCCGCTCGCCGACGATGGGCCCGAGCTTGAACTTGCGGAACATCCAGGGCAGGAGGTCGCCACCCGAGCCGGCGGTCTCGTCGGTGATCATGACCTTCGGTCCCTGGATCGATGCCGTCGGCGTCTTGAGATCCGCGCCGTACCGCATCGCCCAGTAGCTGACGAGCGGGCGTCGAAGGATGTCGATGTAGTAATCGGCGACCTGGCCACCGCCGTTGAAGCGCTCATCGACGATGACCGCATCCTTGTGCGCCTGAGGGAAGAAATACCGTTTGAAGTACGCGTGGCCCGCGTCAGCGGTATTGGGCACGTAGACGTACGCGACCCTGCCATTCGTGGCCTTGTCGACCTTGCGAAGATTCTCCTCGACCCACTCGCGATTCCGGAGCGCGAGCTCGCTGGCAATCGGCACGACCTGCACCGTGCGTGAGCCGGTTCCATCGGCGTTCGGACCAACGGTGATCTCGACGATCTTGCCCGAGGTGTTCTCGAAAACGCTGAAGAGATTGGTCGTTGCCGGCAGGTCGCGGCCGTTCACGGCGAGCAGGTACTCACCGGCCTTCACGTTCACGCCGGGTTCCGTGAGCGGCGAGCGCAGCTCCGGCGTCCAGTTCAAGCCGCCGTACACCTTCTTGAACCGGTAGCGGCCGTTTTCGACGCTGTAATCCGCGCCGAGCAGCCCGCCGGGCACGTCGTGGTCCGAGGCAGGCACATCCCCGGGCGAGGTCAGGCGGTGATGCCCGACGCTCAACTCGCTCGCCATCCACTGCATGACGCGGTTGAGATCGCTTCGGGTGGTGACGTCTGGAAGGAACGCGGCATATTTCGCGCGCGCGGCCGTCCAGTCCACCCCGTGCATGCCGGGGTCGTAGAAGTAGTCGCGGTTGGTGCGCCAGGCTTCGTTGAAAATCTCCGTCCACTCGGCGCGCGGATCGACCTTGACCTCGATCGCGTCGGTCGCGAGCTTGCCCTCGCCCGCCTTCAGCTCCTTCGCCGTGGCACCGATGATACCAGGAATCGTGCGACCGGTAGAGGATCTTCTTGCCGTCCGCCGACAGGTGGTAGTCCGAGACGTCCGCAAGCACGGTCTCGGGCTTGCGCTTCTCGAGGTCGAACCGCTGCAGTGTCGGCTTGTCGTCGATCTCGCGGATGAAATAGACCTGCCCGGCGTTACCGGCCTGCAGGTGCGACAGGTTGCCGGCCGGAATCGGCACATCGAGGATGCGGAACTGGATGTCGTCCAGGTCCATCCGGAACGGGGTCTCGGTGTGCGGCGTCTCGGCCGTCGCGCCGCCGCCGTGCGCCGCCGCCGGCGACCCGGGCTTGTCCTGTGACTCCTTGGAGTCGTTCTGGTCTTTCGTATCGTTCGCGTCCTTTGAATTCTTCGCGCCTTCCTCGTCGCTCTCCTTGGCGAGCGGCGACGGCAGGTCCTTTCTCAGCACGGTGATGTAGACGTTTCGCGTCTCCCGCATGTCGCTGCCGGACTGCGAAAACCAATCCAGAATCGGTCCGGCGTCCGTCGAGCCGAAGAAGTACAGATACTTGCCGCTGCGGTCGAAGACGGGCTCGGTCACCTCGGCCAACCCGTCGGTTACCGCGAACGACTTGTCCTGGTCGATCGAGTAGACCGACACGGCCATCACCAGCGGACGCGTACCAATGGTGTAGGCAAGCCATTTCGAGTCCGGCGACCAGGCGCTCCGAAGTTGTGACGACGGCGTGTAGGTTTCCTGCGAGGCGATCTTCTTCGATCGGCCCGTCTTCAGATCGACCCAGTAGAGCGACTGCGAGTTATCCGTGTACGCGATTCGCTGGCTGTCGGGCGACCAGATCGGGCTCTCGTAGAATCCGTGACCTTCGATCGGGATGACCTTTGGCTCGCCTTTGCCGTCCTGCGCCTCGATCATGAGTTGGTACTCACCGGACTTGTCGGAGAAGTACGCGATGCGTGTACCGTCCGGAGACCAGACCGGCTCGCGCTCGTGGACGCCGACGCTCACGGTCAGATTCCGGACGTCCCCCTTTTCTGCCGGTACCGTCACGATGTCGCCGCGGAACTCGAACGCGGCGCGCGCGCCGGACGGCGAAAGCGACGCGTCGCGGATCCATTTCGCGCCGCGGACGAACCGGAGCCGCGTTTCGCGCAGATCCGACGGGACGGAGAACGTCAGCTTCTTCGTCTGGCCGTTTGCCGGGTCGAGCAGGTGAAGATATCCGGCCTGCTCGTAGACGACATGGCCGCCGCCTGACGCGATGCTCAGGACGGGAAAGTCGTCGTGATGCGTGATCTGGCGGACCTGCTTCGCTTTCGTGTCGTACGCGTAGACATTGAATTCGCCCGCGCGGTCGGACCTGAAGTAGATCGTCTCGCCGACCCAGACCGGATCGGCGTCGTTGGCGCGCGAGGCAGGCTGCGCGATCTTCTCGGTCGCGTACGACTGCCTGTCGAAGATCGCGACCGTCGACACCTGGCCGCCCCGATAGTGCTTCCACTGGAGAAACGGCGGACCGAGCGGGTCGTAGGCGATCAGCTTCCCGTCCGGTGAGTAGCTCGCGCGCGACGCGTGCGGAATGGGCAGCGGCGTCTCGACGCCGCCCGCCGCCGGCACTGTGAACAGCTGCGTGTAACGGCCCGTGAACACCGCGCGCGGCGACGTGAAGACGACGCTTCGACCGTCGGGTGTGAAGCCCTGCGCGAGGTCCGGGCCCGGATGCCACGTCAGGCGGGTGGGCGCGCCCCCGTCGACGCCGACAACGTAGACGTCGGTGTTGCCGTTGTACTGCGCGCTGAACGCGAGCTTGCTTCCGTCAGGCGAGAACGCCGGATTCGAGACCGGGCCCTCGCTCGTCGTCAGGCGGCGGACCTCCCCGCCATCGAGTTTCGCCGACCACAGATCGCCGGCATAGACGAACGCCACGTGCGTGGCGCTGACGGCGGGCTGTGCCAGGAGCCGGGTGTCCGTGCCGTTCGCGTGCATGCGAACGCCGACGACGAGGATCGACAGTAACCACACCGAGATGAAGATGCGTCGCATGACGGAACTATAGCCGAGGACCGAGGGTCGAGGCACCGGAGGGTCAAGGCGGGGCTCCGAACTGGCAGACAAGGTTCGAGACCAGGTAGAAGGCTAAGCGGCTCCTACCGCGTTGTTTGCACGGCCCGTCCGCTACGCGCCTGTGGCTGCTGCGGCGGCGGCACGTGGCGCCGGGACTGTTCGAAGAACCGGTTGCACGCCTTGTGGAAGCGGTCCGCCAGCGCCCGGCCACTTTCGCCAGGAACCGGCACCAGCCGCGCCCACGATGCCTGCGCCTGACGCACGTCGTCGGCCATCGCGCGCCACTTGGATTCTTCGCCGGCACGGCCGCCGATGGTGTTGGCGGCGAGCGCCTCGCGCAGCATCGCGGCGAGCGCCTGCGACGACGAGGGGACGGGTTCGTTGTCGGACACGAAACCCTCGACGCGCGCGCACAGCTTCTCCATGCGCTGCCGGCTGGCTTCGACGTCGAGCTCGGTGCCCTTGAACGCCGTCGGGTAGGCCGACAGCAGCCGCTCGATCGCGGCGACGAAGCGCGCGCTCAACGGATCGGCGCCCTGCTTGACTGCCGGCGTGGACTGGTTCCAGCGCGTGCGCAGCGATCGGACGCGCTCGAGCAGATCGGCGGGTGGTTCCCCGGCGAACCTCTTCGGCGGGCAGTAGTGCCTCGAGCTCGACGGCAAGCGCTTCGCGATCCGCCTGGCGGGCTTCGAGTTCGATCTCGTCGCGCCGCTTGTAGCGGTCGAAGAAGAGATCGCATGCGGCACGGAAGCGCTGCCACAACGCTTCGGACTTGCTCCGGCGCACGGGACCGATCGTCTTCCAGTCGGCCTGCAGCCGACGGATCTCCGCGGCCGCGCGCTCCCACTCGCGCGACTCGGCCAGTTGTTCCGCGCGGGCGCACAAGGCTTCTTTCTTCGCCTGGTTCGTCGCCCAGACTTCCTTCCGCTGCGCGAGGTCTTCGTTGCGGCGGCTGAAGAATCGATCGCACGCTTCGCGGAATCGCTTCCAGACCACGCGGGTGTCCGGACGAGGCACCGGGCCGATCGCCTGCCATTCGAGCTGAAGCTTCTTCAACTCGTCGGCCGTCTTGATCCAGTCGGTCGAATCGGCCAGCGCTTCCGCCCGCTCGCAGAGCGCGAGCTTCTTTTCCAGGTTGCCCTGCCGCTCCTCGGCGCGCTGCGCGAAGAACTCGCGCGCCTTGGCCTGCAGCGGGTCCGCCGCCTGGCGATAGCGGTGCCACAGCGTCTGCGCCTGCGCACGCGGCGCTTCCGCGGCCTGCTTCCAGCGTTCCTGAATCTCGTGGAGCTCGCGAACGGCCTTCTCGAGATCGTCGGGCTTTCTCGAGATCGAATTTCGTCCGCAGCGCCTCCGTCTGCGCGATCAGCTCTTCCTGGACGGCCGCATTGGCGAATCGCTTCCACTCGTCCATCTCGCGAAGCTCGTGAAGCTTCGGTGCGAGACCTGCGAGCGCGGTCTTGAGACGGTCGACCAGCTTCTCGCGCTCGACGTACGGCAGTGCCGGCGGCGACTCGAGCCCGGCGCGCAGATCGCGCGCCGCCTTGTCGGCTTCGCGGAGCGTGAGGTCTTCGGCGGTCGCGCGCTTGGTCGCCCGCTCGACGAGCTGATCGAGCCGCTGGACCTGCTGACGCAGCACCTTTTCGGCGGCCGCGCGCTTCGCCTCGTCGCGCGCCTTGATGGCCGCATCGGCGGTCGCGAAGCGCTGACGGATCGATTCGTCGAGCCCGTCGCTCCGCTTCTCGAGATCGTTCCACTCGCGCTCGACAGCCTCCCACGCGTACGCCGGGCTGTCCTCCTGCGACGCGAGCTGCTCCGCCTCGATCGACAGTGCATCGAGCCGGCTGTTGACGCGCTCGGTCTCCTGCCGGTTCTCGTGACGCTCGGTCGCCCGCCGGCACGCTTCTTCGAATCGGTTGAGCAGTTCGGCGTCCGCCTGATCGGGCTCGGGCCCGCTGGGAAGCCCTTCCCATTCGCCGCGCGCGGCCGCGAGCTCGTCGAGCAGCGCCTCGCCACGCAGCGCGTCTACGCGCTCGCACAGCGCCAGCTTCGAGCTGCGCACGGTCGCGAGCTGCTCGGCGAGCTCGAGCTGCCGCGCGCGCTCTTCGGCCGCGCGCGCCACCGATGCCTGCACGGCCGTCGTCGCAGACACGAATCGCGAGCGCTCGTCCGCCGCGGGTTCGACCGGCGCGTCCTCGAGCAGCACGCGCCACTCGGCTTCGGCGTCGGCGAGCCGCGCCGTCGTCTGTTCGTCCGCCGGAGCGGCGGCGAGCGCCTCGATCCGTTCGAGCGCACTCTTCAACCGCTGCTGGTTTCGCTCGAGCGTCTCGCGTCGAGCGGCTTCCGCGTCATCGATTGCCTGCAACATGGTTCGTGCCCGCCTGCTCACCGATTTGTTTTTGGCGCGCGTCGCCAGACCTTCGAGCTCCTGGCGATCGAGCGACAGTTCCATAGCGCGCTCGAGCGCGCTCACCCCTGCGTCCTTGTGATCGGTCTTCGCCGCGATGTTCAAGAGCTCCGCGCGATCCTGGATACGCTCCGTCGCGAGCGCGGCCGCGCGGCCGTCGGCCGTATGACGCGCGACGGCGCTCAGCGCTTTGGGATCCGACAGCCGTCCGATCGCTTCGGTGCGGATCGCCTCGAGCGGCGACGTTCTCGCGACGGTGCCGATGTACTTCTGATCGCGCAGCGCGCCGAGCGCTTGACGCGCCAGGTCCTGACGGTCGCCCGACGCGATCGCGGTCAGGCGATCCGCCGTCTCGGCGCGAAGCGCCTCGTCGGGATCCGACAGCGCGATCGAGGCGAGCACCGACACGTTCTCGACGCGCGCCGCGGCGGCCCTGCGCACGCGCGCATCGGCATCCTCGCGCGCCAGCCCCACGAGCACAGCCACATCGTCCGGATCCGGGCCGAGCTCGTGCACGCCCGCGAGCCGTACTTCAGGATCCGTCGATTTGTGCTTGGGTTGGGGCTTGAAACGTTCGAGGAAAGACATCGGGAGCCTTACTGACCTGGTGACCGGGTGATCCGGTGATTGGGGGATCGTGTGGTTGGCGTCCGGAGGGAGCTCCCCGAAGCGCCAAGCCGTCAATCACCCAATCACCGAATCACCGGATCACCAGGTCACGTGACTGATTCCTGTGACAGCCAGTCCGCAATCTGCTCGCGCGTCCACCGATGGTCGTCGTTCAAGTGCACGATCATCGGGGCAAGCGGAAGCCGCTTATTGCAATTTTCATGCGGGCACCGCTTTGTCATCTCGTCGAGGCAGCGGAACAGCCGTTCGAGGTGGTCGGGGATCAGCTTGCCATGCGTACGCGGCAGGTGATACACACCTTCATAGACCGCGCCGAGCGCGCACGAGCCGCCCTTTTCGTCGAAATAGCTGCCGAAGCACTGTGGTCCGCGCTGGGAACCCGCGCGAATGAACTCCGCGAGCTCCTTCTGTTCGGTCTGGCGTTCAGTCACCATGATCGCCTCCGGCGAAGAGATTTCATTGTAACGCAGGCTTCGTTGACGCGCGCTATACGGAACGCCTAACATCAAGGATCCATTCGCTTGAATCCCGCTGAACGATCTTTTGGTGTCCGTCCCACGTTTCGACCCCCAACGGTCGGCGGTGGGCGGCCGTCCGCCCCCGGTCCACGCCAATGATGATGCTCTGTCTTCTGCTCGGATTCCTCCTCCAACAGGCCGCCCCGGGACAGGCCGTCGCAGCCCGCCCCAGGCAACCCTGTCGTAGTGATCGATACGTCGATGGGATCGATCACGATCGAGTTATTTCAGGCCCAGGCCCCGGCTTCCGTCGAGAATTTTCTAAAGTACGTCCAGGACGACTTCTATCCCGGCACCATCTTCCATCGCGTCGTGTCGGGGTATGTCATCCAGGGCGGCGGCTACACCGCCGACCTCAGCGAGAAGCCTACGCGTCCGCCCGTGCAGAACGAAGCCACCAACGGCTTGAGCAACCAGCGCGGCACCGTCGCGATGGCGCGCACGCGTGCGCTGCGCAGCGCCACGTCGCAATTCTTCATCAACCTCGCCGACAACCACTCGCTCGATCACCGCAGCTATTCGCCGGACGAATTCGGCTACGCCGTCTTCGGCCGCGTCATCGGCGGCATGGACGTCGTCGATCGCATCGCGCTGGTGCAGACCACCGTGAAGAGCGGGATGGAGAACCTGCCGGTGACCCCGGTCATCATCAAGGGGATGACGGTGAAGCGGTGAGCCGGCCGCTGCTCGTCATCTTCCTTACGATCTTCGTCAACCTGATTGGCTTCGGGATCATCATCCCGCTGCTGCCGTTCTACGCGCGAGACGTTCGGCGCATCGCCGCTCGCCATCGGGATGCTCTTCGCCTCGTTCTCGCTCTGCCAGTTGATCGCGTCGCCGCTGCTGGGTCACTGGTCCGACCTGTGGGGACGACGGCCCGTGTTGATCTTCAGTCTGATCGGCACGGTGGTGAGCTTCGTGATGCTGGCGCTGGCGCACAGCCTCGCCATGCTGTTTGCCGCGCGCATCGTCGACGGATTGTCGGGCGGCAACATCAGCACGGCGCGGGCGTATATCGGCGACATCTCCACCGACGAGAACCGCGCGCGATCGTTCGGCCTCCTTGGCGCGGCGTTCGGCCTCGGGTTCATCGTCGGACCCGGGCTGGGCGGACTGTTCGCGCGCATCAGTTACACCGCGCCGATTTGGGCCGCGGCGATCATCACGATTGCGGCCGCGGTGCTCGCGTGGGTGTGGCTGCCCGAGACAGTCCATCGCGTGCATGCCGCTGCCGGTTCGCCGTGGAAGGCGCTGGCCGAGCTGAGTCGCCGACCGGGACTGCGGCTCCTGCTGACGATCGATTTTCTCTACTGGACGTCGTTCGCCGTCTACCAGACCACGTTTGCGTTGTTCGGCGCGCGCCGCTTCAACTTCGACGTGGCGCACATCGGGTATCTGCTGAGCGTGTTCGGTCTGCTCGGCGCCATCGTGCAGGCGGGCCTGGTCGGTCCCGTCGTCCGCGTGCTGGGCGAACGCGGCACGCTCACGGTGGGTCTCCTGTTCGCGGCCATCGGGTGGGGCGGCAGCGCGATGACGCACTCGCTGCCGATCTTCATCGCGATGCTGGTTCCAGGTGCGCTCGGGATCGGCTTCTGCAATCCGTCGCTGTCGTCGCTCGTGAGCGGTGCTGCCGGGAAGCACGAGCAGGGACGAGTGCAGGGGGCCGCGGGCGCACTCGAGAGCCTCGGGCGAACGCTTGGTCCCGTGTGGGGCAACGGCGCGCTGCAATGGTTCGGCGAAGGCGCCGCCTACGGTTCCGCTGCGCTCGTGCTCATCGCGTCCGCCGGCATGACCACGCGCCTTCGACCTTCGTCGGCTGACTCTCGGGAGGCAAGAGCTTCTGCCAAAAGTGCGAGCACTGAGCCGTAGATCGGTTGCCGTTGCACTCGATGCCGCTCCTGTGCCTTGACGTTCCTTGCGATCTGTGCGATCGTCAGTCACCGGGCGGCACCACATTCCGCGTCGCGCGCCTGACGATTGGGCCTTCACTCACCGGACAATCCGCTCTCCCTTCTCGCGTTGCTGCTGATCGTTCGTTACACGCTGCGCGAGTGGTCTCCCTTTCCTCGGCTACCATGGCTGGCCACTGATTCGCACGTCGGGGCCGGCGCCCGCCGATTGACGATTCACGCCAATGAGTCGTTCGCCGCGGCTCGAGGCCGCGTCCTCGTACAGGTATCTGGCCATTCTCGCTCTTGCGGCAGTCGGCGTGCGAATCGGCAGCGCGTGGTTCGCCCCGGGCTTTTACAGCGGCGACGATGTCGAGATCCACGAGATGACGTTGTCGGCCCTGTGCCGCACGTCATGGCCGATCTGGGACCTCCGCAGTCCCATTTTTCCGTTTCTCATCATCTATCCAGCGCAATATTTGGCCTATCACGTCGGCTGGACGGATACAACTCAGCCTTGTCTTTGTCGGGCGTGCCGCGGTCGCAGTCCTATCGTGCGCCACTATCTGGCTCTCATTTCTGCTGGCGAGAAAATACCTTCGCACGTCTCACGGGTACGCGCTCGTCGCCGCTTTTTGATCGCCACCAACAAGCTGCAAATGGCGTTCGGTTCTTCGGAGCTGCCGCAGACCTGTCGCGACGATTCTGGTTGTCCTCGCGTGTCTGATACTCGTCCATCGCACTCGGGTTGCCGACGCGGCGCTTGCCGGCGCACTGCTGGCGGTCGCCGCCTCCTTCAGATTCAGCGAAGCCGTCTTTCTACTTACCCGCTTGCCGTTCAGACTCTGCCTTCGGACATGAATATCGCCGGGCAGTAGTACTGCGTGGCGTGTTGGGCGGTACGTCTCGCTGCTCGCTTGCCGGGCTCGGTGACTTTGTCTATTGGGGCCAGGCCTTCCACAGCTTTCGTGCTGCGTGGGACTACACCGTGGTCCGTCAACTGTCGTCACGGGGTTACCAAGCCACGCTTTGGTACCCGCTCCATGCTGACGTCGTGGACCAATCCAGCGATTGCCGTCCTCGCCGTTCTTGGCACGAGGCAACAGCGTAGCCCTCAGCCTCTGGGCCTGGATCCCGCTTGTCGTCCTGAGCGCTCTTCCTCACAAAGAGGCTCGCTACTTGATTCCCATCACGCCGTTCGTTTGCGTGCTCGCAGTCGCAGGAATCTTACGAGTCGTTGACGTACCTGAAGGGCAGCGATCCTCGCGGCTCCTCGGCAGAAGCTGGCGTCATTGCTACTCTCACCGCCCTCGTGCTGGGAATCCTTCAGGATGCGGGCCATTGGCGACTCCCGAGATCAAACGCGGAAGTCGCTCTTGCCCATGCGGTCCAACTCCGTTCTCCACGCGCATTGGCCATCGAACAGGCATGGCGCCTCGGCGGTCACCTGTACTTTGCCGACGAGCGACATCGTCGAGCTCGATCCCGACGCTCTCACTGATGTCGGCTACGTACTGCAACGGGCCCGACACCACGAGTGGATTCATGCTTGACACCGCCAGAACCCGAGAACCCGGATCTGTTGCTTCCTCCTGGTTATACCGAGCTTGCGATTTCGCCCAATCAGTCGGCGTACCGCCTTTGGACTCCGTGAGCACGCGACTGGTAACCAATCAAGCGGGCCGCCGCCACCTTCAGCACCGTTGCACGACGTCTACAGCTTCGTCCCCACCAGTTCGAGCTCGCGTTCCAGCCGCGTGACGAGGTTGTCGAGCTGATCGACGACCGCCCTGACCGTGTCCGGCTGGCTCAGATCGACACCGGCCTTGCGCAGCTGCTCCATCGGATAGTCGTTGCCGCCGGAACGCAGCAGCGTGAGGTATCGCTCGCGCGCCGCCGCCGCACTGGGTCCGCCCGCCATGATCTCCTGCGCGAGCCTCGCGGCTGACGCAAAGCACGTCGCGTACTGGTAGACGTAGTACGGCGAGTTGAAGAAGTGCGGGATGCGCGCCCACGTCAGGCCTGTCAGCGCGTTGAGGTCCAGCGCGTCGCCGTAGTAGTCGGTCAGCAGCTGCTTGTAGGTCTCGGTGAGAATCTCGGCCGTGATCGGTTGATCCTGCTCGG
This sequence comes from uncultured Acidobacteriota bacterium, assembly GCA_963786615.1. Lineage (GTDB taxonomy): Bacteria > Acidobacteriota > Vicinamibacteria > Vicinamibacterales > 2-12-FULL-66-21 > CAWAZT01. The sequence goes on along the minus strand of CAWAZT010000014.1, from coordinate 358,032 downwards.
TCAGCCGATGCGCGCGCAGCTCGTAGTCCGCGAACAGCACCTGCGTGTAGAACGTCCCGGTGATGTTGTCGATGGCGTGCTGGAGCAGGACGATCCGTTCGATCGGATCCGTCGATCGCGCGAGCATGTACTCGAGCAGCAGCGCCTCGCTCAGCGTGGACGGCACCTCCGCAACGAAAATCGTGTAGTTCGAGTAGATGAAGGGCTGGGTCTCGTGCGACAGGATCGTGTGCATCGAGTGACCCATCTCGTGGGCGGTCGTGAAGACGTCATCGAGCGTGTCGGTGTAGTTGAGGAGCATGTACGGGTGCGTGCCGTACACCGGCGCCGAGTAGGCGCCCGAGCGCTTCCCTTCGTTTTCGTAGACGTCGATCCAGCCGCCCTGGAAGCCCGTGCGGAGACGCTGCTGGTAGTCCTGACCGAGCGGCGCGACCGACTCCACGATCCACGCGAGCACGTCTTCGTACTGATACTTCTTGTCGAACGAAAGGAGCGGAATGGAGAAGTCGTAGACCTGATAGGTCGGCAGCTTGAGCAGCCGGCGGCGCAGCTGGTGATAGCGTCGCAGCGGCGCCACGCCGGCGCGCGTCGTCTCGATCAGGTTCTCGACGACCGACGTGGGGATATTGTCGCCGTGCAGCGCCGCCTCGAGCGTGCTCTTGTAGCCACGCGCGCGCGCGTGGAACCAGTCGCGCTGACAGACGGCGTTGTACAGGGTGGCGTACGTGTTCAGCGACGAGCGATAGGTCTCGTGCAGCGCGGTGAACGCCTTTTCACGATCCGCCTGCTCGCGGCGCGTCGCGAGGATGGCGCGATACTGCCCGTACGAAACGGTGACCGTTTCGCCGGTGGAGAGCGTCACCGACGGAAACTTCGCGTCGGCCGTGGAGAGCGCCCAATAGGCGTCGTTGGGCGACGCGGCCAGCCGGCTGGCCAGCGACATGAGGCGCTCGCCGGACTCGTCGAGCACGTGCTCCTGCTGCCGGTAGAGATCCTCGATCGCGAACCGGTAGATCTGGAGGTCGCTTGCCTGATCAATCCACTGACGCACGCGGTCCAGCGGAATCTGCAGCAGTTCGGGGTTGAACCAGGACTCGGCCTGCTTCCAGCGCGCGAACAGGATCTGGACCTGCTGTCTCCGGGCGTTGACGGTGTTGTCGCGCTGGTCCTGATCGTATTGAAGCGACGGGTAGTACCAGACGCGATACGCGAGCTGACCCAGTTCCTCTGACAGGCGAAACGCGTCGAGCAGCCGCGCGGAGCCCTGCGACAGCGTGCCCTTGAGCGCCGCGTAGCGATCGATGCCGGCTTCGAGCAGCTTGTACGCCGCTTCCCACTCCGCCCAGCTCTCGAAAATATCGTTGAGGTTCCACTTGAACCGATCGGGGATCTCGTCACGGCGACGGCTGCGCGCCTGCGGTGGTTCCTGTGTCACGGTCTCGGACGCCATCTCCTCACTATACGGGAAAGTCGCAGCGGCTCGTGAAGCGCCGGACTACCATGCTCGCGGGGGTGTCGATGAGCGGACGGAATCGATCGCGGGCAGGATGGCTCGAGCGATGGTCGACGGCGATCACGGCGTGGACGGGCAGTACCGCCGCCTTCGCGGCGGCGATGGGCATTGTCACTCGTCTGGGCGATGCTCGGCCCCGTCTTTCACTACTCGGACACCTGGCAGCTGGTGATCAATACCGGCACCACCATCGTGACGTTCCTGATGGTCTTCCTGATTCAACGTTCGCAGAACAAGGATTCGCTGGCCGTGCAGCTCAAGCTGAACGAGCTCGTTGCGGCAATGGAGGGTGCGGCCAACCGGCTGATCGACGTCGAGGATCTGTCGGAAGACGAATTGCACGTTCTCCACAAGTACTACTCGCGGCTTGCGACGATGGCGAAGAAAGACGAAAAGCTCGGCACGTCGCACTCGATCGAAGAGGCCGACCTACGCCACGCCGCCAAGGCAAAGCGACGGGCCGGCAAGCGGTGACCTGATATTGCGTAGCCACACGTTCTTCAAGAAACACACGAGGGCAGAAGATCAGGAGAGCCTGGGCTTGCTCTTGATCTCGTGAGCTCCTGTGAAGATTCTCAGAGGTTCTTAGAGGGACACAGAAGGACGGACGATGAGCCTCCGGTGGCTCTTCACCTCGCCTCCTGTGAAGTTTTCTACCCGGGCCAAGCGAGGTCGTTCAGCCGCCGCGCGACGGCGAGCCTGACCTCGTCGGTCCATTCGTGCCCGCCGTCGAAGACGAACCCGTCCACCTGCGTGGAGCGATCGCGCAGGGCGTCGATGTCTGCCGCGTGCTGTTCGGCCGAATAGAACGCGTCAGCCGTGCCGCGCGCGAGAAAGACCGGCGGCAGGTCGAGCGATCGATCCTGGAGCAGCTCCGGCGGCACGTCGGCGCCGAGCCCGACAACCAGATCCGCGTGATGACGGCCGCGCGCCGCCGCCCTGAAGGCCATGGCGACGCCCTGCGAGAATCCGCAGAGGACCAGCCGCTCGATCGGACGACCCGCGGCAACCTGCGACACCGCCTCGTCCACATATGCGATGTTGTCGGCAATCAGGAGGTCCCGATCCTGACGCGTCATCCAGCTGGCGACGGTGACCTCGGAGCGGCCACGGTAGAAACGGTGAAGGGCCTGCACCGCAGCTGTCGTCCACGGGCTGGCGACGGGTAGGGCGCGCAGCTCCCGCAGGATCTCGTCGGCGTTCTGTCCGTAGCCATGAAAGCCGACCACGAGATGGAGCGCCGGTCCCAGACCTTCCTCGACCACGACCCTGCCGTGCGTGCGCGTGGGGACGTCAATCTGTTGCATCGTGTTATCTTCCGCCGTCATGGAGGCCTTGCTGCGTGATTTTCGTCACGCATTGGTGTCGCTCGGCCGGGCGCGTGGGTTCTCGGCGGCCGCGATCCTGACGCTGGCACTTGGTTCCGGCGCCGCGGTTGCGGTGTTCGCGATCGTCGATGCCGAGCCCGTCCGGGTCGCCTGATTCAGCTGCTCTTCCGGTTTATCGGCCGGCACGCCAGTATGCCCGCAACTCGATGACGTTCGTCGTTCGCACCAGGAGCGACCCCTCGGCGATTCAGACACCTGCGACGAACGTGATCCACGATCTGGATCCGAAGCAGCCCGTCGCGAATGTCATGCGCATGGACGAGGTCGTCGGCCGGGCGCTCGCCAGACCAAGGCTCGCAGCCCTCTTGGCCATCACGCTCGGCATGCTGGCGCTCGTCGTCGCCGTGGTTGGCGTCTACGGTGTGCTGAGCTATCGAGTGTCGCAGCGCGTCCGCGAGTTCGCGCTTCGAGTCGCGCTCGGGGCGCGGCCCTGGTCGATTCGACGTCTCGTGCTCCAGGAAGGCGCGTTGGTGATGGCCGGCGGTCTGGCCATCGGGCTGCCGTTGGCGCCCGTCGCGACGCAGGTCTTCAATGCCGCGCTGTTTGGCGTGGGTCCGACGGACGTGAAGGCCTATCTCGCTGCCGGCGGCATCCTCGCGATGGCGACCGTCGCGGCCTGCCTCGTTCCTGCACGCCGCGCCACCCAAGCCGATCCAATGCGCGTGCTGCGCACCGAGTAGTCGCCGCTCTCAGCCTTGCACGATCGACCTGATGAACGCGGCAACGGTGTCGAAGACCTCGTCCATGATCGACGCCTGCGTGCGCCCGCCGCGTGCGGGAACCTTGAATGAATGATCGCCGCCCTGTATTTCGTGCAGGACGGTTGATGGGTTGAGACGCGGCAGCAGCTCGCGGATCTCCTCGCTCGTGCCGAATGCGTCTTTCGATCCCTGCACGAAGAGCATGGGTGCCTTGACCGACGGCAGATGTCGGTCGCGTCGCTGATCGGGCTTGCCCGGAGGATGCAGCGGGTACCCGAGATAGACCAGACCGGCGATGGGCAGCGTGCCTTCCGCCCCGACATGCGACGCAATCCGGCCGCCCATCGATTTGCCGCCGATGAAGAGCGGCAACCCTGCGAAGTCGGGCTGCCGGGTCGTTGCGCCTACGACGTCCCGCCAGGCGGCCTCGAGCACGGGCGTCTTGTCCGGCACTTTGCGTCCTTCCGCGATGTACGGAAAGTCGAACGTCGCGGTGAGGATGCCCCGCGTGCTCAGCGCCTTTGCCGTGGCGACCATGAAGCTGCTGCGTTGCCCGGCGCCCGCGCCGTGCGCGAGGACGAGCGCCGCGACGGCTTTGGTCGTGGGATAGACTGACAACTCGCGGTTCTGCACGAAGGAATTATGTCATTGAACGGCAGCTATCAGGGGTCAGCTATCAGCTGGATCAGCTATCAGCCACGGGTGTCGATGCCGAGTTCTGATAGCCGAGTTCGTGATAGCCGAGTCCGCTGATAGCTGACCCCTGATAGCTGACCCCTGATGTGGAGGCGAGATGACGCGTCGACAGCGAGCGTTCTGGATGGTCACCGTGCCCGTCGCGGCCATGCTGGCGATGAACGATCGAATCGTTGGGGCGCAGGAGCCGACCGCCCAGCCGATGGCCAGCCGATCCGGGATCGAGCTCGGGTCGCTCGACAAGACCGCCGATCCGTGCAACGACTTCTATCAGTTCGCCTGCGGCGGCTGGCTCGCGAGCCACCCGGCGCCCGCCGACCAGCCGCGCTACGGCCGGTTCGAGGCGCTTCAGGAACGGAACAACGCCATCCTGCGCGACATCCTGGAAGAGGCCGCCAAGCCGTCGAGCGGCGCCGACATGCGAAAGATCGGCGACTACTACGCGAGCTGTCTGGATCAGAAGACGATCGAGTCCAAGGGCCTGGCGCCGCTCCAGCCAGAGCTCGATCGCGTGGCCGCGATCAAGTCCGCCGCCGACATCCCGGCCGGTTGTCGGCCACCTCCACACGCTCGGCTTCGCTCCCTTCTTCGGCTTCGGCGCCGCGCCGGACTTCAAGGACGCGACGCAGTACATCGCGACGTTCGGTCAGGGCGGTCTCGCGCTTCCCGATCGCGACTACTACGTGAAGGACGATGCGAACTCGGTGAAGCTGCGGGAGGCAGTACGTCCAGCACGTGACCAAGATGCTCCAGCTCGCCGGCGATCCGCCGGATCGCGCCGCCGCGGGCGCCAAGGTCGTGATGCAGATCGAGACCGCGCTCGCGCAGAAGGCGCTCGATCGCGTCGCCGCACGGAATCCGACGAACCTCTATCACAAGATGTCGCTCGACGAAGCACGCAAGCTGGCGCCGTCGTTCGATCTCGGCGCCTACCTCAAAGCCGCCGAGGCGCCGCCGGTCCAGACCACCAACGTCACCGAGCCCGAGTTCATGAAGGAGTTCGATCACGTCATTGTCGTCGACGCCGATCGACGACCTCAAGACGTACCTGCGATGGCACGTCATTCACGGACAGACGTCGGTGATACCGAAAGCCTTCGACGAGGAGACCTTCGCGTTCTACGGCAAGCAGCTGACGGGCGCGAAGGAGCAGCGCCCGCGGTGGAAGCGCTGCGTCGACGCCACCAACAGCGACCTTGGTGAAGCGCTGGGCAAGGTGTACGTCGAGCGCACGTTCGGCCCGGAAGGCAAGGCGCGCACGCTCCGGATGGTCCAGGCGATCGAGGCGGCGCTCGACGCCGACATCAAGGAGATTCCCTGGATGTCCGACGACACGAAGAAGCAGGCCGCCGTCAAGCTGCGCGCGGTGGCCAACAAGATCGGCTACCCGGATCGCTGGCGCGACTACTCGTCGCTCGAGATCGTGCGCGACGACGCGCTCGGGAATTCGCTGCGCTCCAACACGTTCGGCTACCGCCGGCAGCTCGCCAAGATCGGCAAGCCCGTCGACAAGACCGAATGGTTGATGACGCCGCCGACCGTCAACGCGTACTACAACCCGTTCGAGAACAACATCAACTTCCCGGCCGGCATCCTGCAGCCGCCGTTCTTCATCAAGGCCGCCGACGACGCCGTGAACTTCGGCGCGGCTGGAGCCGTCGTCGGCCACGAGTTGACGCACGGCTTCGACGACCAGGGCCGTCGCTTCGACGCGGACGGCAACCTGCGCGACTGGTGGACGCCAGCTGACGGCAAGGCGTTCGAGGAGCGCGCCACCTGCGTGGCCGATCAGTACTCCGGCTACACCGCCGTGGCGGACGTGAAGCTGAACGGGAAGCTCACGCTCGGCGAGAACGTCGCCGACAACGGCGGCCTGCGCCTCGCGTGGATGGCGCTGATGGAAGACCTCAAGACGAAGCACCTGGCGGACGCCGACGGGTTCACGCCCGAGCAGCGCTTCTTCATCGGCTGGGGACAGATGTGGTGTGAGAACCGGTCCGAAGAGATCGCGCGCCTGCACGCGCGGACGAACCCGCATTCCCCCGGCCGCTACCGCGCGATCGGCGTCGTCTCCAACATGCCGGAGTTCCAGAAGGCCTTCAGCTGCCCCGCCAACGCCAAGATGGTCAAGCAGCCTGTCTGTCGCGTCTGGTGATCGGACGGCAGCGGATGACGGATGACACGGATCGACGGATGCTCGGATGCATCCCGCATCCGTCATCTCCGTCTCGTCGGCTTCTGCTGCCGCCGCCGTCTCCTGGTGGAAGACGGCCATCCACTTTCCGCCCTTCTTGGTCCACACCGTCGAGGAGATGGCTTTCGGCGGGAAGGGCTGTCCCTGGAACGTTCCCGCCCCGGTCCACGTGTAGGCCACCACGGCTGAGGTCGCGTCGATCCAGACGACCTGCGGGTCGGTGATCTCCCAATTCGTCATCTTGACCTGATCAAGCGCGTCGGCGAACATCTTGACCGGCATGAAACCGCCGAGTCGGCGGAAATCGCCGTCCGGCGACACGAGGGCCAGAAAGGCCGCCTTGTCTCCCTTGGCGACCGCCTCGTTCACCTTGCGCTCGTTGGCGATCAGCATTTTCTCCGTGGCCGCCCGCTCCGGGCTGGCGGCGGTCTTCGGCGCGGCGGCCGCCGGTGGCGTCTGGGCGGCGGCAAACGACGAGACCAGCATCACGAGGACGGCTGTTCCTGGCATCAACAGTTTCATCGGTCAACTCCTTGAACGGGCGCGATTCTGCGCCAGGCGCACCGGCCCGTCAATAGCCCTGCCCGGCGCCTGCTGGCCAAGACATATCATTTGATGTAGATTTATAGATATGAATCTGGACGCCAGCCTCTTCCGCCTGCTCGGCGACGAGGCCCGTCTCCGGCTGCTCCGGCTGCTGTCGCTCGAGCAGCTGAACGTGACCGAGCTGACCGCCATCCTGGGCCTGGCCCAGTCGGGTGTGTCGCGCCATCTGGGTCTCCTCAAGGACGCGGGGATCGTCGTCGAGCAGCGGCACGGCGGCTTCAGCTACTACGGCCTGTCCGACGATCTGCGACACGGGACGAACGGGAGCGGCGCGCTGTCCGGCCTGCTGGCCGCGCAGTTCGAGGCGTCCGGGGAGACGGCGGCGGCACGCGCAGACGCGGTGCGTCTGGAAGAGGTGCGTCGCCTCCGCAAGGAGAACTTCGAGGAGCACGGCGCCGGCGACGAGCGGCGCCAGGTCGTCCCCGGCCGGAGCTGGGCCGCGTGGGCGCGGGCGCTCGGCCACCTGCTGCCGCCGATGGACGTCGCGGACCTCGGCTGCGGCGAAGGCTACCTCGCGATCGAAGCCAGCCGGTTCGCGCGGCACGTCGTGGCCATCGACAAGTCGGCGGCCGTGCTCGCGCGCGCGCGTGCGATCGCCAAGAGACGTCGGCTGTCGAATATCGAATGGAAGCGCGGCGAGCTGGAACACCTTCCGCTTCGCGACGCCAGCGTCGACGTCGCGCTTCTGTCGCAGGCGCTGCACCACGCGAGCGATCCGGCAGCCGCCCTCGCGGAAGCGGTCCGCATCGTCCGGCCAGGCGGCCGCGTCCTCATCCTCGAGCTGCGGAAGCACGATCAGCCGTGGGTCCGCGAGCGTCTTGGCGACGTCTGGCTGGGATTCGACGACGAAGAGCTGAAGCGCCTGCTGTCGACGGCGGGCCTCGCGCACGTGAGGCTGTCGGTCGGGACACGCCGGGCGCGCGATCCGTTCACCGTCCTCGTCGCCAGCGGTACGAAGCCGGACACCGAGGGCCGTGCGCACACGCCCGCGCGTCGGACCACCACATCAAAGAAACAACATGCCGGTTGAGAGCACCCCTCCCATGTCCTTGAGCCCCGTGTTCGAAGAGCTTCGTCGTCAACTCGAGCGGCGCATCCTGGTGCTCGACGGCGCGATGGGGACGATGATCCAGCGCTACGGTCTGTCGGAGGAGGACTTTCGCGGCGCGCGGCTGCGGGATCATCCCAAGGACGTCAAGGGCAACAACGACCTGTTGATCCTGACGCGCCCGGACGTGATTCGCGAGATCCACGAGCAGTACCTCGCGGCGGGCGCCGACATCATCGAGACGAACACGTTCAGCAGCACGTCGATCGTGCAGGCGGACTACGCGCTCGAGGCGCTGGCCTACGAGCTGAACCTCGAGGGAGCGCGGATCGCCCGGGCGGCGTGCGACAAATGGTCCACGCCGGATCGGCGGCGCTTCGTCGCCGGCGCGATCGGACCGGCGAACCGCACGCTGTCCATCTCGCCGGACGTGAACGATCCGTCGTTTCGCGCGACGACCTTCGATGCGCTGCGCGAGGCCTACGAAGAGCAGGTGCGCGGTCTCGTCGAGGGGGGCGCGGATGTCCTGCTCCTCGAGACGATCTTCGACACGCTCAACGCCAAGGCCGGCATCTTCGCGATCGAGAACGTGTTCGCGCAGACGGGCGTCCGCCTGCCGGTGATGATTTCGTTCACCATCACGGACAAGAGCGGCCGGACGCTCTCGGGGCAGACGCTCGAGGCGTTCTACATCTCCATCCGGCACGCGCATCCATTCAGCATCGGGATCAACTGCGCGCTCGGCGCACGCGACATGCGGCCGTATCTCGCCGACCTCGCGCGCATCGCCGAATGCTACGTGAGCAGCTATCCCAACGCCGGCCTGCCGAACGCGTTCGGCCAGTACGACGAGCTGCCCGACGAAACCGCAGGGCTCGTCCGCGATTTCGCCACCAGCGGCCTGGTGAACATCGTCGGGGGCTGCTGCGGTACGACGCCGGATCACATCGCCGCGATCGCGGCGGCCGTGCAGGGCCTAGCGCCCCGGGTTGTGGTACGCGGTACGCGGGATGCGGAATCCGCAATCGACGATTCGACGGATCCCGCATACCGGCCCCCGGATCCCGGCTTTACGCAGCTCTCCGGCCTCGAACCCCTCGTCATTCGTCCCGACAGCAACTTCCAGATGGTCGGCGAGCGGACCAACGTGACCGGCTCGCTGCGGTTCGCGCGGTTGATCAAGGCGGGCAACTACGCCGAGGCGACGCACGTCGCGCTCGATCAGGTGCGCGGCGGCGCCAACATCATCGACGTGAACATGGACGAAGGCATGCTCGACTCCGAGCGTGCGATGACGACGTTCCTGAACTACATCGCGACCGAGCCCGAGATCGCCCGCGTCCCGGTGATGATCGACAGCTCGAAGTGGACGGTGCTCGAGGCGGGCCTGAAGTGCGTGCAGGGCAAGGGGGTCGTCAACTCGATCAGCCTGAAGGAAGGCGAGGCCGACTTCCTCGCGAAGGCGCGCCTGGTTCATCACTACGGCGCCGCCGTGATCGTCATGGCCTTCGACGAGACCGGTCAGGCGGACACGATCGAGCGCAAGGTGCAGATCTGCCAGCGCGCCTACAAGCTGCTGACCGAGAGCGCCGGCTTCGATCCGTCGGACATCATCTTCGATCCCAACATCCTCGCGATCGCCACCGGCCTCGAGGAGCACAACGACTACGCCGTGAACTACATCGAGGCCACGCGCCTCATCAAGGCGACGTGCCCGGGAGTGAAGATCAGCGGCGGCGTCAGCAACCTGTCGTTCTCGTTTCGCGGCAACGACGTCGTGCGCGAGGCCATGCACTCGGCGTTCCTCTTCCACGCGATCAAGGCCGGCATGGACATGGGCATCGTCAACGCCGGGCAGCTGGTCGTGTACGAGGACATCCCGAAGGATCTGCTCGAGCACGTCGAGGATGTGATCTTCAACCGGCGGCCGGACGCGACCGAGCGTCTCGTGCAGTTTGCCGACACGGTGAAGGGCGCCGGCAAGAAACGGGAAGAGGACGTCGCGTGGCGGGACGCGACGGTCGAGAAGCGTCTCGCGCACGCGCTCGTGCATGGAACGGTCGAGTACATCGAGCAGGACACCGAAGAAGCGCGACAGAAGTACCGGCGGCCGCTCGACATCATCGAAGGGCCGTTGATGGACGGCATGAAGATCGTCGGCGACCTGTTCGGCTCCGGCAAGATGTTCCTGCCGCAGGTGGTGAAGAGCGCCCGCGCGATGAAAAAGGCCGTGGCCTACCTCGAGCCGTTCATGGAAGAAGAGCGCAGCCTGCGGCTCCAGACCAATCCCCAGGCCGGTAGCACGCAGGGCCGCATCGTCATGGCGACGGTCAAGGGGGACGTTCACGACATCGGCAAGAACATCGTCGGCGTGGTGCTCGGCTGCAACAACTACGAGGTGATCGACCTCGGCGTGATGGTCCCCGCCGCGAAGATTCTTGACACGGCGATCGAGCGGCACGCGGACATGGTTGGCCTGAGCGGCCTGATCACGCCGTCGCTCGACGAGATGGTGATGGTCGCGCGCGAGATGGAGCGGCGGAAGATGACGATGCCGCTGCTGATCGGCGGCGCCACCACGAGCCGCCAGCATACGGCCGTCAAGATCGCCCCGGAGCTGTCCAGGCCGGTCGTTCACGTGGTCGATGCCTCGCGCGTCGTGGACGTCGTGGCCAGCCTGGTCAACCCCGAGCGCCGCGATGCCTTCGATCGCAGCAATCGCGACGACCAGGAGGAGATTCGCGAGCGCTACAAGACGCGGAGCGAGAAGCCGCTGCTGTCATACGAGCAGGCACGCGCGAATCGTCTGCAGTACGACTGGGACGACCACGTCACCGCGACGCCCGCCTTCGTGGGACGGCGCTATCTCGACGAGGTGCCGCTCGCGCAGCTCGCGAAGTACATCGATTGGACCTACTTCTTCTCAGCGTGGGAGTTGAAGGGGCGGTATCCCGCGATTCTGGAGCATCCGCAGTACGGCGCGGCCGCGCGCGAGCTGTTCGGCCACGCGAAGGAGCTCCTGCAGGAGATTATCGACGGCCGCCTGCTGACGGCGCGGGGCGTGTATGCGTTCTGGCCTGCCGCCTCGGAGCACGACGACATCATTGTCTACAAAGACGAGGATCGACGCGCGATGCTCACCCGGTTGCCGATGCTCCGGCAGCAGGAAGCGCAGCCCGATCAGCGGCCCAATCTCTCGCTGGCCGACTACATCGCGCCGCGCGGCAGCGGCGTGCCCGACTACATCGGTATGTTCGCGGTCACCGCCGGCATCGGCACCGACACGCTCGTTGCCCGATACGAGGCGGATCACGACGACTACCGCGCGATCATCGTGAAGGCGCTGGCCGACCGCCTCGCCGAGGCGTTTGCCACGTGGCTGCACGCGCAGGCGCGTGACGACTGGGGTCACCCGGACACGCGCAATGCCGATCTGGAAGCACTCTTCAGCGAGAAGCATCGCGGCATCCGTCCGGCCCCTGGCTATCCGGCGTGCCCCGATCACAGCGGCAAGTTCGATCTTTTCCGGTTGCTGGACGCTGAACGCCAGGGTCTCGCGCTGACCGACCACGGGGCGATGACACCCGCGGCGAGCGTCAGCGGCTTCTACTTCTCGCACCCGCTCGCGAAGTACTTCAACGTCGGCCGGATTGGACGGGACCAGGCGGAATCGTACGCCCGGCGCCGCGGCATGGCGCTCGAGGAGGTCGAGAAGTGGCTCGGACCCAACCTGAGCTATGAGCCGGCCGAATTCGGCGTCAAATGCTGAAAGAGTCGAGTCCTTGAGTCGCTCAAGTCCCAGTGAGTCCTGAGCCTTCAGTCACGGGTCTCTAGGCCAACGTCTCGACTTTGGAGTCAAATAGAGCCGGGACCAGCACGGCGGGACTAAGGACTAGGGACTAAGGACTCTTTTCGCCAACCATCGCGTTCCGGACATCGTCTGATATCCCGGAATAGAGCTCGTCGCACGGCATGTTGAAACCGAAAGTCGTCATCGCTGCGTGTGTGCTCGCCGCCGTTGCGGGGGCCGGCCTCTATCTGAACGCGCGAGCGCCCGAGCCACAGTCCGACGCGCGGCCGCAGACGTTCAAGGTGACTCGCCGCGATTTCGTCAAGGGCATCCGTCTGAGTGGCACGGTGGAAGCCGTCGAGGCCACGACCATTTCGACGCCTCGGCTCGCCGGTCAGAACAACAACTCGTTGATCATCACGACGCTCGTGCGTGCCGGCAAAGCCGTGCATCAAGGCGACCTGCTGGTCGAGTTCGACCGACAGGAGCAGATGCGCAACGCGCTCGACAAGCAGGCGGAGTTGAACGATCTCGAGCAGCAGGTCCGCAAGCGGCGCGCGCAGGAGGACGCCGCGAAAGCGGCCGACGACAGCACGCTCAAGCAGGCCGAGAGCGCACAGCAGCGCGCCCAGCTCGAGATCGCTGAAGAACGAGATGATCCCGAAGATCGAGGCTGAAAAGAACGTGCTCGCTCTCGAGGAAGCGCGCGCCAAGCTCATTCAGCTGCAGCAGACCTATGACCTCAAACGCGAGGCGGCCGCCGCCGACATCAAGGTTCTCGAGATTCGCCGCGACCGCGCCCAGACCGCCATGCAGGAGGCCGCCTCGAACGCCGAGCGCATGCTCATCAAGTCGCCGATCGACGGCATTGCCGTCATCAAGACGACCTGGAAGAACCGCAACATGGCGGAAATCCAGGAAGGCGACGAGGTTCGCGCCGGCGTCCCCGTCGTCGATGTCGTGAATCCGTCGACGATGCGGGTGCGCGCGAGGGTGAATCAGGCCGACATCGACGAGCTGCGCGTCGGTCAGCCCGTACGCGTCGGCCTGGACGCCTATCCGGACCTGAAGTTCGCCGGACACATCGATCAGATCTCGCCGATCGGCGTTCAGTCGAATCTCTCGCCGAAGGTCCGGAACTTCGTCGTCCTCATCGGCATCGACGGCTCGCACCCGAACCTCATGCCGGACCTCACCGCGTCGCTCGACGTGCAGCTCTCGCGCGCGCCCGGCGCGCTCGTCGTCCCGCTCGACGCGGTCGCGCACGAGGGCTCGCAGGCTTTCGTCCGGGTGCAGCGCGGCGGGAGCTTCGAACGACAGAACGTCGCGCTGGCCGGCACGAACACCCACGAGACGGTCGTCACGCAAGGACTCACCGAAGGGAATGTCATCGCCAGGAATATCGGGCAGGCCAAGCGATGACCTTCCGCCGTTTCGTCAACCGGCGCATGGCGATCGTGGCGGCAGTCGCGGTCGTCGTGATCGCCGGCGGTTTCGTGATGGCGACGCGCGCGGACGTTGCGCCCAACGTCCCCATGATCGACGTCGTCAAGGGAGACTTCGTCGATTACCTGCAGCTCCGCGGAGACATCCGGCCCGCGAAGTCGATCGTGCTCTCGGCGCCGACCCAGGCGGGCGAGCTCCAGATCGTCAAGCTGGCAAAAAACGGCACGCGCCGTGAAGGCCGGCGACGTGCTCGTCGAGTTCGATGCGACGACGTTGAAGCAGCGGATGCAGGAGAAGCTCTCGGAGTTGAAGCAGTCCGACGCCGAGATCGCGCAGGTGCAGGCGCAGCAGCAGATCACGCAGGAGCAGGACCAGACGGCGGTGATGAAGGCGCGGTACGACCTCGATCGCGCGAAGCTCGATCTCGGAAAGCGCGACCTGGTGTCGAAGCTGGAGTTCGAGCAGGCGAAGCTGGTCGTGGCGGATAGCGAGCTGAAGCTGCGCGAGGCCGAAGCCAAGGCCAAGTCCGACAAGACCGCCGCGGAAGCCGACATCGTCGCCAAGCAGCGCAAGCGCGCGAAGGCGAAGTTCGACCTCGAGCGAGCGCAGAGCGGTCTGGACGCCCTGCAGATCAAGGCGCCGACCGCGGGCATCGTGAACATCATGCCGAACTACCGCACGGGCGGCATGTTCGGCGGCGAAGTGGAGTTCCACGAAGGGGATCGCGCGTGGCCCGGCGCCAACATCGTCGAGCTGCCCGACCTGTCGTCGATTCATCTCGAGGCGCGGCTCGACGAATCGGATCGAGGCCGGCTGAGGGTCGGTCAGTCCGCCACCGTGAAGATCGAAGCTGTGCCCGGCAAGGATTTCGCGGCGTCGGTCGATCTGATCTCGGTGCTCGCGAAAGTCGATTTCAGCTCGGGCTGGCCGCCGCTCAAGAACTTCGATCTGGGTCTGGTGCTGAAGGAACCCGATTCCCGGATACGGCCGGGGATGACCGCGACGGCCCGCATCGCGACCGATCGGCTGCCCGCGATGCTCCTGGCTCCCACCGAGGCGGTGTTCCAGCGCGACGGTCATCCGATCGTCTACAAGCTGCGCGGGTCGATGTTCGACGAAACGCGGATCGACGTCGTCCGGCGCGGACGCGAACAGGTCGCGATTGCCGCCGGCGTGACTGCCGGCGAGAAGCTGGCGACCCGCCGGCCCGATCCGGATCAGATCCGGAGGGCCTCGTGAAGCGGCGCGCGTTTCTCTGGGCCGGGCTCGCCGTGGCGACTGCGGTCGTCGGCACGACGCTCGTGACGGCCGTTCCAGCCCTTCCCGATCGGACTCGCTGACGTACCGACCACGCAGGTCGCCCGCGGCCCGCTTGAAGCTCACCGTGTATGCCACCGGCGAACTGCGTGCGGGCCGGACGGCGTCGCTCGTTGCCCCGTCGGCGGGCGGGACGCTTCGGCTGGTCAAGCTCGTGCCGACCGGCACTGCCGGTGAAGGCGGGCGACGTCGTCTTCGAGATCGATCCCGCGGACCAGGAGTTTGCGCTCCGGCAGGCGAAATCGGAACTCGCGGAGGCCGAGCAGCAGATCGTGAAGATAAAGGCCGACAGCGCCGTTCAGGCCGCCGAAGATCAGGTGGCGCTGCTGACCGCGCGCTACGACGTGCGCCGCGGCGAGCTCAACACGGCGGCCAACGATCTGATCGGCGCAATCGACGCGAAGAAGAACATCCTCACGCTCGAAGAAGCCCGTCACCGGCTCGAACAGCTGGAGCTCGACGTGAAGTCGCGTTCCGCGACCAACGAAGCCGCGCTGGAGGTCGTGCTGGAGCAGCGCAACAAGGCGCGGCTCGCGATGGAGCGCGCGAAGTCGATCATCGACAGCCTCGTCGTCAAGGCGCCGTTCGACGGCGTGGTCTCGGCCAAGGAAAACCGCGATGCCGCCGGCGGCTTCTTCTACGGGCAGACGCTTCCGGAATATCGCCAGGGGGACACGACGTTCGCCGGGCGCGCGATCGCCGACGTCATCGAATCGGGCAAGATGGAGATCCGCGCCAAGATCGACGAGACCGACCGCGACAACCTTCAGAGCGGCCAGACGGCCGTCGTCGAATCAGATGCGCTGCCGGGGCAGACGTTCAAGGCGACTGTCGGCGCGCTCAGCGGACTGGCCTCGCGCGGCAGCTTCTTCGAGACCACGGCCGTCCGGCAGTTCGACGTGACGTTCACGTTCCAGAACACGGATCCGCGCCTTCGCGCCGGATCCACCGTGCGGCTGGTGATCGACGGCCGTGAGATCCCCAACGCGCTGCAGGTGCCTCGCCAGGCGGTGTTCGAAAAGAACGGCAAGACGTTCGTCTATCTCCGCCGCGGCGATCGGTTCGAACGGCGTGACGTCAAGGTCACCAACAGCACGGAGAGCCGCGCCGCCCTCACAGGTGTCGACGACGGCGACGTGATCGCGTTGATCGATCCCGACGTTGCCGCTCAGCGCACCAGGTCCTCGTCGAGCGGGCCGTTGCCGACGGCGTCGGGTCCATCGAAGTGAGCGGCGCACGCACCCATCTCTGGTCGACCGACTTCCTGCCCGAGCTGATGCTCGGTCTCGAGAACCTCCGCGCGCACAAGCTGCGCTCCCTCCTCACGATGCTGGGCATGATCTTCGGCGTCGCGGCGGTCGTCGCGATGCTGTCGATTGGCGCCGGGGCGCAGCAGGAGGTGATGGCGTTCATCGAGCAGCTCGGCGTCCGCAACCTGATTGTCGAGGCGCGCGAGGCCGCCGACGAGCAGTCGCTGCAGAAGGTCCGCAAGCTGTCACCCGGGACTGTCCTTCAAGGACCTGCGGGTGATTCAGGCGAACCTCGACAACATCAGCGCCGTCAGCGCACGGAAGCGGTTCACGCCGACCAAGCTCCTGCCGCGGCCGATTGGCGGCGACATGCCGACGGTGTACGGCGTCAGCCCGGCATACACGGCGATCGGCAACCTTCGCGTCGCGTCCGGCCGCTTCTTCACCGACGGCGAAGGGGCCGGCGCCGCGCCGGTGGCGGTCCTGGGCGAGGCCGCCGCCGCGACGCTGTTCGGCGCCGACGATCCGGTCGGGCAGTTCGTCAAGGTCAACGAGCAGTGGTTTCAGGTGATTGGCGTGGCCGGGCCCCAGCTCACCGTGCAGTCGGACGTCGCGGGCCTGCCGGCGCAGGATCGCAACAACTTGATCTACGTCCCGCTGTCCTCATCGGTCTTCCGCCTCGAGGACGGTCAGAGCTGGCGCAAGGACGAGATCGACGGCGTGTACCTGCAGATGCGATCGGGCGCCGACATTCCGGCGGCCGCCGCGCTGCTGCGGGGCATTCTCGACGTGGCGCACCGCGGGGCTGGAGACTTCACCATCGTGTCGCCGGCGGAGCTGCTCGCGGAGCAGCGGCGCACGCAGCGCATCTTCGAGATGGTCATGGTGGCGATCGCGTCGATTTCGCTGCTCGTGGGCGGCATCGGCATCATGAACATCATGCTGGCGAGCGTGCTCGAGCGGACGCGCGAAATTGGCATCCGTCGCGCGATAGGCGCGCGTCAGCGGGACGTCGTGCGTCAGTTCCTCATCGAGACGACGATCATTTCGCTGACGGGTGGTGTCGTCGGGATCCTGCTCGGCGTGGGCCTGTCGCAGCTCATTGGCGTTCTCGCCGGATGGTCGACCATTGTCACGACCGCATCGATCGTTCTCGCGTTCGGTGTCTCGGTGGCGATCGGGATCGTGTTCGGCCTCTATCCGGCGGTCCGTGCCTCCCGCCTCGATCCCGTCAAGGCGCTCCACTACGAATAGACGTCGCCCGCCGCCTGGCGTATTCGCGCGCGGAACCGGGATCCGTCGTGATCACCGGCGTGCCCCAGACGACACGGCTTGGCACGCCGTCGATGGTGTCGGCGCTGAGGACGACCCGCCAGGCAATCCGATCGGGCCGGTAGAATAGGCTCCACTTCCAGCCGGCGTACGACGAGAGGTCTGCGTCCAGGCTGGTCCAGTCGCGACGATCGGCGGTGAGCCGCACGCGCGCGCGCTCCTCGTAAACGCGATCGTCGCTGACGCCGACGCGGAGCCTCGCACCGGCCGACCCGTCGAGCGCGACGAGAGCGTGAAAGACGCCGTGGCGCGGCAGCGGTTGCTGCCAGATGATGCGGCCGGGAACAGGAGCCGAGATTGAAGGATGCGGTGTCCCTGATGCAATGTGAACGACGAGCGCGGTAGCTGCCCGCAGGACTCGTCTCGGCCCGGTTGAACTCTTTGATGAAATCTACGACGGGCACGGCCGCAGAGGCCGCCGGCCGGCCGCAGCCTCCGACACAGGCAAGGACACACAGCAGGATGCAGGGCGTGTATCGGGGCATGGCGCTGGCGCTCGTCGCGATCTTTCTGGCATCGGTCGCGCGATTCTACCATCCGGCGACGGGCTTCACCGCGCTGATTGCGCTTTCCCGACGGCAACGATTCCGAAGCACCGGCGCTTCGTGACCTGCCGCATGAACGTGTGCCGCCGTGGGCGAGCTACGACGGTCAGTTCTACGCGCAGCGCGCGCTCGATCCGCTGGCGCGGGATCCCCGCGTCGATCGCGCGATGGATCTTGCACCGTATCGCGCACGCCGCATTCTGTTCAGTTGGACCGCTTACGTGCATGGGTCTTGGCCGGCCCGCCTGGATTCTCGAAGCGTTCGCGCTGCAGAACGTTGCCGCCTGGCTGATCCTGGCGATCCTCATGACGCGCTGGCTGCCCCTGCGCTCGGGTCGCCACCTCGCGCTCTGGACCGCGTGCCTGTTCTCGCATGGCCTTCTGTGGTCCGTCCGGTTCGCGCTGCTGGACGGCCCGAGCCTCGTCCTCACGACGCTGGCGATCGTTGCCGCTGAACGCGAGCGCTGGATCCTCTCGGCCTGCATCGTCGGCGTCAACGGGCTCGGGCGCGAAACGAACGTCCTCGGCGTCTTCGCGCAGCCATTTCCCGCGGCGCCGCGCGAGTGGCTGCGGCTTGCCTGCGCCGCAGTCATCGTCATCCTTCCGCTGCTGATCTGGGAGGACTACCTCTATTCGATCTATCGATCGACGATCTTCGCCGGGGGCGATCAGCTGACGATGCCCGGGTCCGCGCTCGTGTCGACCGTCGGTCGTGCCCTGTCGTCGACAGTGTCGTCGGGAGTGTTCTCGGCGAGCGGCCTGCAGCTGGGCATGTTGCTCTCGCTCATCGTGCAGGCCATCTATCTGATCGTGCGGCCGGAGCGCCGGGCACCCTGGTGGCGAGTCGCGGCCGGATACATCGTGCTGATGCTGCTGATGGATCCCGTGCTCTGGGCGCCGTCGACCGGCGCAATCACGCGCGTCCTGCTGCCCATGACCTGTGCTTTCAATATCCTGCTCGCGCGCGAGCAGTCTGCCGGATCCTTCTGGGGATGGTTCATTGCGGGCAACCTGCATCTCGCGGCGTCGATGAGGGTGTTGCCAGTGTGGTGATTCCCGGAGGAACGGAGGCGAACGGAGGTAACGGATTTCGAAACGAAGCAACGAAGTTAAACGAAGACGAAGTCAACCCCGCACGCACGATGCCTCCGTTTAACTCCGTTGCCTCCGTTGCTTCGTTTTTGGAATCCGTTGTCTTCGTCTGCTCCGTTGACTCTCTGCTATAGGATGTGCGGAGCAAAGGAGCGTACATGATGATGCGCGCGGCGATTGTGACGGCAGTGTGCCTCGGAGTGGCGTATACGCAGACAGGGACGGCCCAGGCGCCGCAGACACCGGCGTCGGGGCAGGCGGCGCAGCCGGCGGCCGCCGCGAATCAGCAATCGGTACCTGCATCCACGTGCTCTGAGATGTCGACGGCGCTCGGCAGGCTTCTCCAACAGGACGCGCGGCTGCGCGACTGGCCACAGCTGGGGCGCTACCGCGCCGACAATGCCAGCCTCAAGCCACCCGCCTCGGGTGAAAACCGCGTAGTCTTCATGGGGGACTCCATCACCGACCTGTGGCAGCAGCCGCGTTTCGGCGGTTTCTTCCCGGGCAAGCCGTACGTCGATCGCGGCATCAGCGCGCAGACGACGCCGCAAATGCTCGTGCGCTTCCGGCCCGACGTGATCGATCTGAAGCCGAAGGCCGTCGTCATCCTGGCGGGCACAAACGACATTGCCGGCAACACCGGCCCGATGACGAACGAAGAGATTCAGGCCAACCTGACGTCGATGAGCGAGCTCGCCCACGCCAACGACATCAAGGTCGTGTTCGCGAGCGTGATGCCCGTGAGCGCGTACCACGTCGCGACGCCGACGAGTGTTCCGCAGACGACGCAGCGGCCGATGACGAGGATTCGCGCGCTCAACGAGTGGATCAAGACGTACGCGGCCGCGCACAACGACACGTATCTGGACTACTTTTCGGCCATGGTCGATCAGTCCGGCGTCATGCAGGAAGACCTGACGGCCGACGACCTGCATCCCAACGCGAAGGGCTACGCGATCATGGGTCCGCTCGCGGAAGCGGCGATCGCCCGCGCGCTCAAGTGATTCGCGTCCTCCTCCTTCCGTTGCTGATCGTCGCGCTTGCCGGACAGGCGCCGGCGCGTCGTCCCGCGCCGTTCAAGACGCCGTTGACCGCGGCGCAGATGGCCAACAAGCAGGCGGTCGTCGAGACGTCTGCCGGGATGTTCGTGATCGATCTCCGTCCGGATCTCGCGCCGAACCACGTCGGCTACTTCATCAAGCTTGCGACCGAGGGCGCCTATACGGGCACGACGTTCCATCGCGTCGTTCGAAACGGCATCGTGCAGGGAGGCGATCCGCTCTCGAAGGATCCGGCGAAGAAGAGCCAGTACGGCACCGGCGGTCTCGGCATGCTTCGAGCCGAGACGAGCACGGAGCCGTTCACCGCGGGAACGGTTGCGGCCGTCATCCGTCCGAGCGATCCCGATAGCGCGGGCGCACAGTTCTTCGTCTGCGTGAGCGATCAACCGGCGCTCGCCGGCCAGTACACGGCATTCGGGCGCGTGAGCGAGGGGTTGGAGGTTGTCCGCACGATCTCCGAGACGCCCGCGGACGACAAGGGCGTGGCCCAGCAGCGCGTCGAGATCAAGTCGGTAGTGATCCGCGACGCTGCTCCGCCCGAGCCGCTGGCGTTCTCGAAAGAGACCGTGGAGCAGCTCGCGCAGTATCGCGCGGTGCTCGACACCTCGATGGGAACGATCACGGTCGGCTTCTATCCCGACAAAGCACCCGAACACGTGCGAACCTTCCTCCGGCTCGCGCAGGCAGGGGTGTTCGATGGCACATCGTTCCATCGCGTGGTGCCCGGGTTCGTCGTGCAGACCGGCGTATCTGAGCACGCGCGGCCCGCTCACGCAGAAGCAGCAGGCGCTGGTCCACAACCTTCAGCCGGAGTTCAACGACACGAAGCACGTGAAGGGGATTCTGTCGATGGCGCGCGGCGACGATCCGGCGAGCGCGACGACGTCGTTCTTCATCGTCGTTGGCGAGACCGCTTCGTCGCTCGACAACAAGTACACGGTCTTCGGCCACGTCGTCGACGGGCTCGACGTGGTGGAGAAGATCGCGCAGGTTCCGCTCAACGGCGAGTCGCCGGTCACGCGGGTGGAGCTGACGCGCGCGATCGTCGTGCGGCCTGGCGTCTGCTCCGGAGCAGTCCTCGTTCACGGAGAACTAGCAGCTCGTGCGTAACGAAGAGAGGCGTCTCCGGCGCTTCTGAGAGATAATGACCAATCACCCGGGGCCGGCTGGACGGAAACATGGCCGGGTTCCGGCGAGGAAGGAACAGTTGTAACGGTTTGGCAGACACACGGTTAAAAATCGCAGTTTTCATCGATTTCGACAACATCGAGATCGGCGTCAAGAGCACGCTCAACGCGCAGTTCGACATCGGCATCGTCCTGGAGGCGCTCAAGGAGCGCGGGGACGTCGTTTCCAAGACCGCCTACGGCGACTGGACACGAGCAGGCGACTACAGCCGCTCGCTGACGCAACACGCGACGAAGCTGGTTCAGCGCAATCTGACCCCTGGCGGCGACAAGAATGGCGCGGACATCAATCTCGCGCTCGACGCGCTCGAGATGGCGTTCACGCACCCGCACATCAACGCCTACGTCATCGTCGGCGGCGACAGCGACTTCATCTCGCTCGTCGAGAAGTTGAAGCAGTACGACAAGCAGATCTTCATCGTGGGCGGCCGCGCATTCACGAGCGTCGTGATGCAGCGGAATTGCCACGAGTTCATCGCCTACGAGAATCTGACCGCCGGACGCCGCGCCGACCGCGGCCGGCCGAGCGGACCGTCCGCGCCCTCGTCGTCGGTCGAGCAGGTCATGCCGCTCGTGCGACGGGCCCTGAAGGTGCTGAGCGACCGCGAAGTGTCGCCGCAGCTCGGCTTGTTGAAGAGCACGCTGCTGCAGCTCGACTCGACGTTCTCGGAGCGGACGTACGGTGTCGGCAGCTTCCGCGATTTCGCGCAGAAGTTGGCCGCCGCCGGGCATGTGACGCTGCGCGAGAATGGACGGAACGTGCTCGTCGAGCTTCGCGAAGACGCCCCGACCGCACCACCCGGTTCATGAGGCGGCGCCTCAGCGGCCGCAGCCGCCGCGGGACGAAGCGCCGGCCCCCGAGCCACGCCTGGCTGACGGCATCCGCGAGGTTCGCCGCCTGTTCCAGGCGGCGCAGAATCCTCCGCGATGGCCGATGTACGTTCGTCAGGTCAAGCAGTTCCTGCGAGGCGTCGATCCCACGTTCGACGAACGCAAGTACGGATTCGCCAGCCTCAACGATCTGCTGCGCGCCTGCCAGCGTGAAGGTCTGTTCCGGATGGAGCGCGATCGACAAGGGGTCATGCGCTTCTTCCAGGGCAACGTGATGAAGCCTGTGGAAGGGGAACCGATCGACGCGGCCGAGCCGGAGACTGTCGGCGTCGCGGCGAACGAGCCTGAGGCGTCGCCTGTCGACGCGCGGGATCCGGAGATCGTCGACGGTGATGTTCTGCGCGAGGTCGAGACGTCGCCGATCATCGACGTCGAGGAGCGTGCGACCGAACAGGAGCCGGAGCCTGACCCCGATGCGCCACGAGGCCGCCGCCGCCGTCCTGCCAAGTCGGCGAGCGCAGCGCCAAAAGCGCCGAAGGAAAAGAAGCCGGCGCGGCCGCGCGCGCCCCGCAGGAAGGTCCCAGCCGCCGTCGGAGTGTAGTTACCCGAACGGCTTATACGACTAAGGCACGCAAGGTCGGCTTCGTGATTCATCTCGTGCACTCTAAAACGGCAGCCGCGAATCGTCCGCTGGAAACGACGCCGCCGGATCCTCGAGGTTGTGCACGCTGACGCCGAGCAGTCTGACGGGCCTTCGGGCCGCCTCGGTCCGATCGAGGAGCGTCACCGCGCGCGCCGCGAGTCGATCCGCGTCTCTCGTGGACGGCAGTTCCGAATGGCTCCGCGTGATGGTGGTGAAGTCCGAGTAGCGCACTTTGATCGTCACGGTCCGGCAGAGCAGCTCCTTGCGGGCCAGCCAGGCCGCAGCACCCCGCGCCATCTCGTCGATCTCCTGTCGCATGACGTTGACGTCGGTGAGATCTTCCGAGTAGGTGTTTTCGGTCCCTGATGACTTCGTCGCGCGGTGCGGCTCCACGGGCCGATCGTCCACGCCGTCGGCAAGACGACGGAGCCAGTCGGATTGGCTGCCGACGGCCTCGCGCAACAGGGTGGGATCGGCGGTGCGAATGTCCACGAGCCGCTCGATGCCGCGGTCGCGGAGGCGTTCGGCGGTGACTGGTCCTACGCCCCACAGCGCGTCGACCGGCAGCCTCTGGAGGAACTGCTCGACCCGCTCGGGAGGAATAACCGTCAGGCCATCCGGCTTCTTCCAGGCCGACGCGATCTTCGCGAGGAACTTGTTGGGCGCGACACCGGCCGATGCCGTCAGGCCGGTGGCCTGCCGAATCTCCTCCTTGAGCCGCTGCGCCACCACGCGGCCCAGCGGTTCGCCCCATGTGTTCTCGGTCACGTCCAGGTATGCTTCGTCGAGCGACAGCGGCTCGACGAGCGGCGTCACCGAACGAAAGATCGCGAAGACGGCCTGTGAAGCGGCGCGGTAGCGCTGAAATCCGGGCGAACGATGACGAGCTCCGGGCACAGCCGGACGGCGCGCGCCATCGGGATCGCGGAACGGACGCCGAACGCGCGCGCCTCGTAGCTCGCGGCCGCCACGACGCCCCGCTTGTCGGGGTCGCCGCCGACCGCGACCGGTCGTCCCCGGAGCGCGGGCTTGTCGCGCTGCTCAACGGACGCGTAGAAGGCGTCCATGTCGATGTGCAGGATGCGCCGCATGAAAAAGGGACCCGCTTTTCTCCTTTTTCTCGCGCGCTCTTCGCCGGCCTCTGCGTGGTCGCCGGCGCGCAGGGCCCGCCCCGCCCCTCACCCGCGGCGGCCATGTCGTGGCGGCTCGTCGGACCGTTCCGCGGCGGCCGCGTCCTGGCCGTGGCCGGCGTCCCTGGGCAGCCGCACACCTACTACTTCGGCGCTGCCGGCGGCGGAGTCTGGAAAACCACTGACGGCGGCCTCGTCTGGACGCCCCTGTTCGACGGGCAGCCGTCCAGTCGATTGGCGCGCTCGCCGTCGCGCCGTCCGATCCAAACGTCATCTACGTCGGCACGGGCGAGGCCGACTGGCGCTCCGATCTGTCCAGCGGCAACGGCATGTACCGCTCGTCTGACGCCGGTCGCACGTGGCAGCACCTGGGCCTGGACGACACCCGCCACATCGCGCGTATCAGCATCGATCCGGCCGATCCCGACGTCGTTCTCGTCGCCGCGATGGGCCACGCGTACACCGCCAACGCCGATCGCGGCGTTTACAGGACGACCGATGGCGGCCGGACCTGGCAGAAGGTGCTGTTCACGTCCTCCGATGTCGGCGCGATCGACATCGTCCGACAGCCATCCCACGCGCGGATCGTCTACGCGGCGTTGTGGAGCGCGCGCCGCACGCCCTGGAGCCGCTATCCGCCCGTTCAGGGTCCTGGCGGCGGCATCTACAAATCAATCGACGGCGGGGTCACATGGACGCGTTTGTCCAGCCCGGGCCTGCCGTCAACGATCAACGGTCGCGTCGGTCTCGCGGTGGGCTACGGGTCGCACGACGCGCGCGTCTACGCGTTGATCGACGCGGACAAGGCCGGCTTGTATCGATCGGAGGATGCCGGCGCGCATTGGGAGCTCGTCAGCACCGATCCCAGGATCATAGATCGGGCCTGGTACTTCTCCGAGGTCGTTGTCGATCCGAAGAACGCCGACGTCGTCTACTCACCCAACGTCGGGCTGAACCGATCGACCGATGGCGGGCGCACGTGGACGCCGATCAAGGGCGCTCCCGGCGGCGACGACTACCACGCGCTCTGGATCGATCCGTCCGACTCGAGCCGCATGATCACCGGCGTCGATCAAGGCGCGACCATCAGCGTCGACGCGGGCGCGACGTGGAGCTCCTGGAACAACCAGCCGACCGCGCAGTTCTACCACGTCGCGGTGGACAACGGATTTCCCTATCGTATCTACGGAGCGCAGCAGGACAGCGGCACGGTTGGCATCACGAGCCGCGGCAACTACGGCGCGATCACGCCAAGCGACTGGGAAACGGTTGGCGGTGGCGAGAGCGGCTACATCGTGCCTGATCCCGACGACCCGAACGTCGTCTACGGCGGCAACACGAATGGCGGCCTGTTCCGGTTCGTGCGCGGCACCGGCCAGTCGCACGAGATCGTCCCGCGCGTGGCGGCGGACTTCGGCGCGAGCCGTCGCGACGCCACCTATCGCTACACGTGGACGTCTCCGATCGCATTCTCCGTCACGAAGCCGCGTGCGCTCTTCTTCGGCTCCCAGTACATCCTGAAGAGCACCGATCAGGTCAGACGTGGTCGCGGACCAGGCCGATCTCTCACGGCACGGCGGCGAGGTCACCACGGTTCCTTCCGGCGGCGCGATGGTCCAGCAGCTCGCGGCCGCCGAAGCACTCGGGGTCGTTTACACGATCGCGCCATCTACCCTCAGGCCCGGCCTGATATGGGCGGGAACGGACGATGGGCAGATCCATGTGACGAGGGATGACGGGTCGTCCTGGCAGAACGTCACGCCGCCGGCGCTGTCGGCGTGGAGCAAGGTGAGCATGCTCGAGGCGTCTCCGCACGACGCGGCCACCGCTTACGCGGCTATCGATCGTCATCGTCTCGACGACTACACGCCGCACATCCTCGCCACGCACGACGAGGGAAAGACCTGGGCTGAAATCGCCAGCGGCCTGCCCGCCGGCACCTTCGTGCGCGCGGTCCGCGAGGATCCGGTTCGAAAGGGCTGCTCTTCGCCGGCACCGAGTTCGGCGTCTACGTTTCGGACGATGCCGGGCAGCACTGGGATTCGCTGCAGCTCAATCTGCCGCGGGCGCCGATCCACGATCTGGTCGTTCACGGCAACGACCTGATCGTGGCCACGCATGGCCGATCGTTCTGGGTGCTCGACGATCTGTCGCCGCTGCGACAAGCGGACAGCCCTGACGGGTCGAGCGGGACGCGCCTGCTGAAGCCGTCCACCACGATTCGGGTCCGGCGAAGCGTGAATACCGATACGCCGCTCCCGCCCGAAACGCCCATGGGTCGGAATCCGCCTGACGGCGCCGTCATCGACTACCGCCTCGACGCCGAGCCCGCCGGCGACGTCCCCTCGAGATCCTGGATGAGTCCGGCGCGATCGTTCGACGCTTCTCGACCAAGGATCTTCAGCCGCCGGCTGCCGGTCCCACGCAGTTTCCGGAATACCGGATCGAGCGGTCGCAGCCGTTGACGGCGCATCGCGGCATGAACCGGTTCGTCTCGGATCTCCGCTATCGCACTCCGCCTGCCCTTCGCCCGGAGTTCACGATCGCGGCGCTGCCGCGAGATACGCCGGCGCTGCCGCAGGGGCCGCAGGTGCTTCCGGGCACCTACACGGTCAGGCTGACGGTGGATGGCCGCGCGTCAACACAACCGCTGAACGGTGACAATGGATCCTCGTGTAACGACGTCGATGGAGGATCTGGGACGGCTCTTCGATCTCCAGCGCAAGATCGCGCAGGCGATCGACGACGATGCCCTGCGCGATCGAGAAGCTGAGGGCGAACAAGGCATCGAGCCAATCCGTAGCAGCTGCGGAGCGCGCGCTGGTCCGGTTGAACGAAGGGCTCGCGGAACTGCTTTCCGGTGTGGACACAGGGGACGTCGCGCCGACAGCTGCCGCGAGCCAGGCGTTCGCCGATTTCCGGAAGGAGCTCGATCAGCGGATCGCCGAGGCGTCGAAGCTGCGATAGCTGACAGGCCACTGGACGAGGATGCCATGACCGACGAAAGACCGAGAGTCGAAGGGCACGACGGCTTGATGTGGATCCGCGGAAGCGGCCTCTGTCGCGACTGGAACGGTATCCGCTACAAGCTCGGGATGTCCGGAAAGAACGTCGGCGCGACGCAGCTGTCGATGAACGTCGCGGTCATTCCGCCCGGAGGCGTGGCCGGGAGCGCACATTCACGTCGGGTTCGAGGTGACGCTGTACATCCTCGAAGGGCGCGTGCGTCACGACTACGGCGAAGGACATGACACAGCGCGTCGAGCACGGCGAGGGCGATTTCATCTTCATCGCGCCGGGCGTTCCACACGAGGTCTACAACCTGAGCGACACGAATCCCGTCGTTGCTGTCGTCGCGCGGTCCAGCGCCGACGAGTGGGACCGGATTATCCCTATGAGCGTTCGTGAACGGCGTTATAAGGTAAAGCGATGACGATGATCGTCTGCCTCCTGGTGGCACTCTCCGGCGTCGGCGGTTTACCCACGGACAGCGCGTACCAAGACGTCGATCGAGAAGTATCGCGCGGACCGGATCAAGGAGCTGCAGGCGCCCGACGGATGGCTTGCGGTCGCGGGACTGTTCTGGCTTCATGAAGGCGCCAACAGCGCCGGGAGCGACGCGTCGACCGCCGTCCGCCTGCCGGCGCGCGCGCCGAAACGGCTCGGGTCGTTCGAGCTGCAGCAGGGTCGCGTGCGGTTCGTGGCCGATCGGGACGCGACCATCACCGCACAGGGGCAGCCGGTGTCGGAGTTCGTGTTCGATCCCGAAAAAGGGCAGAAATCCGCGATCGCGTCCGGCGATCTGGTGATGTTCATCATCAAGCGCGGCGATCGGTACGGCGTCCGCCTGCTGGATCCGCAAGGGTCCGCGCGGGCGAACTTCAAGGGCCTGCGCTACTTTCCGCTCCAGACCGCGTACCGCGTTCAACTGGCGAAAGTTCGTCCTGTACGACGCGCCGAAGAAAGTGCTGGTGCCGAACGTTCTCGGCATGACGGTGGAGATGGAGAGCCCGGGCTATGTCACCTTCACACTGCAGAACCGCGAGCTGCGTCCCCAGCCGGTGGACCAAGACCGCCAAGCACGAGGATCTGTTCTTCATCTTCAACGACCTGACCAGCCGTCGCGTACTGTACCCTGCCGGCCGTCTCCCACACGCTCCTTACCGAAGAATGCCCGGGTCGACCTCGATTTCAACGAGGCCTACAACCCGCCGTGCGCTTTCACCGATTTCGCGACATGCCCGTTGCCGACGAAAGCGAATCGACTGCAGGTGCGCATCGAGGCGGGAGAGCTGAAATATCAGAGTCCCTAGTGTGTGCTGTTTCGCATTAGTGTTGACACATTAAGTCGTCTGCCCGCAGAGATGACAGGAGGGCCAGTCGGCCTATCCTTCCACGAGTTTCTCTTGGCCGGGAAACGTGGGAAGGAGTCGACCGATGACCCTCGAGGACAGCATACACAGTCAGCGGCTGCGCGTCTTGCGCGACGCCGAGCGGTTGGGCAATGTCAGTGAAGCGTGTCGGCGCCATGGGATGTCGCGGACGTTGTTCTATCGACTGCGCGCGCGATTCGAGCAGTACGGGCCGGATGGCCTCCATCCGAAACGGCAGCAGGCGCGTCGCGGCCGGCCGCCAGCCATCCCGGTGCAGACGGAGCGGCGCGTGATCGCGTTCGCCTTGGCGTGGCCGACCTGCGGCCCCCAGTGGTACAGCGACCAGCTGGCGCGTGACGGCGTGACGATCGCGGCCGACGACGATCTGGCGGCTCCTGCGGCGGCGGCAGCTGGGGACGCGAACGGCGCGGTTGGCCGTGCTGGAGCAGTGCAGCGCGACCACCACCGGCGTGCTCACGGAGCGAACCGCCAAATCGCTGCGCCACGTCGAGGCCGACGCAGCCGGGCGAGCTGCTGTCGCTCGATACGTTCTATGTCGGGAAACTGAAAGGCGTCGGCAAGGTCTGGCAGATCACCGGCTGTGACGTGGCGTCGTCGTTCGCGTGGGCGCGCCTGGTGATCGGCGAAGTGACCGCCGCCGCCGTGCTGGGCTTCCTGCGCGAGGTGGTGCGGCCGATGTATCGGCAGGCCGGCTGGCAGTTGCGGCGGGTACTCACGGACAACGGCAAGGAATTCAAGGGGGTCTTCGCCGCCGGATGTGAGCGCCACGGGATTCGCGTGACGCGGACCAAGCCGCGTCACGCGTGGACGAACGGATTTGTCGAGCGGTTGCAGAAGACGATCCTGCACGAGCATTGGCGCATCGCCTTTCGTCGACAGTACTTCACCGGCCGCGGACCCTGCAACGCTCGCTCGATCGGTTTCTCCAGTTCTACAACCATGAGCGGACGCATCGAGGCTACCGGCTCCGCGGGCGCACCCCGGCCACCGTATTCAAAGGAGCCGTCGCCGCATGAACTCGAGGACGGATGTGTCAACACGTTTGCGAAACTGGACACCCTAGTCCCTACAGTCTCGTCCTCGTCCCTCGTCCCAAGTCCCCCATGTCCCAAGTCCCATGTCCTCTGGACTAGCGAATTGGGACCATGGACTTCTGACGAGCGACGAGCGACGAGCGACGAGCGACTAGGGACTTGGAACTTGGGACTGGCGACTTGGGACTTGGGACTATAGACTCCGATATTCTTCAGAATTCATGGACTATGTAAGGCTCGGCGCGTCTGGACTGAAAGTCTCCCGCATCTGCCTGGGCGCATGAGCTATGGCATCCGAAGTGGCGCGCGTGGGTGCTTGACGAGGACGCCGGCCGGCCGTTCTTCAAGCGGGCGCTGGAGCTCGGGCATCAACTTCTTCGATACCGCCGACGTGTATTCGATCGGCGCGAGCGAGGAGATCATCGGCCGTGCGCTGCGGGACTTCGCGCAGCGCGACGAGGTCGTGATCGCCACCAAGGTGTTCAAGCCGATGGGCGACGTCCCAACGAGCGGGCTGTCGCGCAAGCACATCATGCGACGCGATCGACGAGTCGCTGCGGCGGCTGCGGATCGACTATGTCGACCTCTACCAGATCCATCGCTTGGATCCGAGACGCCGATCGAGGAGACGCTCGAAGCGCTGCACGACGTCGTGCAAGGCCGGCAAGGCGCGCTACATCGGCGCCTCGACCATGTACGCGTGGCAGTTCGCGCAAGGCGCTCTACCTTGCCGACCGGCACGGCTGGACGCGCTTCGTGTCGATGCAGAACCACTACAACCTCGTCTACCGCGAGGAAGAGCGCGAGATGATGCCGCTCTGCCGCGACGAGGCATCGGCGTCATTCCCGTGGAGCCCGCTGGCGCGCGGCTTCCTGGCCGGCAACCGCCCGCGCGGCGCGGACGCGGCGACGACGACGCGGGCAGCGACCGACGACTTCGCCCACAAGCTCTACTACGCGGACGCCGACTTCGACGTTGTCGAGCGCGTCGCCGAGGTCGCGCGCGAGCGCAGGCGTGCCGCCGCACAGGTCGCGCTCGCCTGGCTGCTGCGCCAGCCCGGGGTCACCGCGCCGATCGTCGGCGCCAGCAAGCTCGAACAGCTCGAGGAGGCCGTCGCCGGCCTGAGCGTGACGCTGACCGACGAGGAGGCCGCGCGCCTGGAGGAGCCCTACCTGCCCCACAGGGTGCTGATGTAATGCGTCCCGTTTCCTGCCAATCTGTTTGGTCCGGTTCCGCCATGCGCCGACTGTTCTGCATCGGTTCTGGCCGTTCTCGCACTCCCCGAGGCGTTGCCGTCGTGGCACAATCCGGCACGCTCGTCGTCGTTGGTGGCGGGAACACCGGGCCCGACATCGTGTCGAAGACCCTCGAGCTCGCCGGGGGCAAGAACGCCATCGTCGCCGTGCTCCCGCAGTCGTCGGCAGAGCCCGATGCGGGCGACGACTCGGTGACGATGTGGCGAGAGGCCGGCGCGCCATAGGCCGAGAAGGTGTCGTTCGCCGATCGGCGCGCCGCGTCGGCGGCGCTCGAACAAGCCACGTTGATCTGGATGCCGGGAGGGGATCAGACCCGCTTCATGACCGCGATCGAGGGCACGGGACTGGATGACGTGATTCGCCCGGGTATCACGCAGGCGCGGTCGTCGGCGGGACGAGCGCCGGCGCGGCGGTGATCGCGGAATCGATGATTACCGGGGACGCCGACCTGAAGGGGCTCACCGCGCAGAAAACGGTGATCGCGAAGGTCTCGGGCTCTGGCGCGAGGCGCTCATCGATCAGCACTTCCTGAGGCGCCAGCGCGACAACCGTCTGATCAGCGCGGTGATGAAGCGCCCGACACTGATTGGCGTCGGGATCGACGAAGCCACCGCAGTCATCGTCCACGGCGGATCGTTCGACGTCTTCGGGCGGAGCGGGGTGGTGGTATTAGATGCGCGCGGGGCCACGGTCGAGGCCGAGTCGCGAGCGGGCTCGTCGCGGCACGAAACGTGAGGCTTGAGCGTGTTGAAGGAGGGAATGGGGTATTCCCTCAAGTAGCGTTGACGTTCCTTTCTTTATTTTCACGTTCATCTTTGTTCGTTGATCCGAGTACACGAATCCTGTCCTGTCTGGCGCCGCGGTGCGACAGCGCCGTTATAACCCCTCTAGCCCGGATTCGATTCCCTGCGCCATGGCCCGAAGGGTCCGACGCGGCCCAGCGCGCTCGGCCGGGGTGTCGATCAGGTAATGCTTGCGGCGGCGGCCCCCTCGCTCGTGTGCGGTCGGTGCCGACGTTCGAGCGCGCCGTCTTTTTTGCGCGAGCGGCCAAGCGTCATGTAGACCGCGCCGATCGCCAGCTCCCGGCCGGTGCGCTCCCGGATGTCGCGGCGGATCGTGGCACCCTAGGCGCCGTTCCCAAGTCGTAGCAGCGTAAGGAGTACGACGAGCTCGAACTCCCCAAGGATCGGCGCGTAGTAGTCATTTATATGTATCACAATGTTAAGCATATAACGTGCGATACTAGAGGTCGAGCGCGTTTTTGTGCTTGCGGCGGGCAGGCGCGCCCCGCATAATCTAACGCTTCGCGCCACGGCCGCCAGAGCGTGCCGGGCGTCTCGCACGGGACAGAAAGGACATTACCACATGGGTTCCGCATCATCTGGCGATGCCATTCGCAACATCAGCCACTGGGGTAGCCGCCTCGGCCAGCGCGGCCGCGAGCACGAAGAAGATGACCGACGAATTTGGCTCGCTGACCTTCAATGATGAAGCCCAGCGCGCGCGCCTGCCGAAGGACGTCTACCGGGCGCTGCGCCGCGCCGTCGCGCAGGGGAGCCGCTCGACCCGTCGGTCGCCGACACCGTCGCCAGCGCGCTGAAGGACTGGGCGGTCGAGCACGGCGCGACGCACTACACGCACTGGTTCCAGCCGATGACCGGCATCACCGCCGAGAAGCACGACTCGTTTCTGTCGCCGACCGCCGACGGCCGGGCGGTCGCGGAGTTCAGCGGCAAGGAGCTGATCAAGGGCGAGCCGGACGCGTCGAGCTTCCCGTCGGGCGGCATGCGCTCGACGTTCGAAGCGCGCGGCTACACCGCGTGGGACCCGACCAGCCCGCCGTGGCTGCTGGTGACGCCCAACGGCACGACGCTCGTCATCCCGACCGCGTTCGTCAGCTGGACCGGCGAGGCGCTCGACAAGAAGACGCCGCTGCTGCGCTCGATGGAGGCGCTGTCGAAGCAGGCGGTGCGCATCCTGAAGCTGTTCGGCTCGCAAGGCGCAGCGCGTCGTTCACGACGTGCGGCCCCGAGCAGGAGTACTTCCTGATCGACCGGCAGTTCTATTTCACCCGGCCCGACCTGATCAACGCCGGCCGCACGCTCTTCGGCGCGAAGCCGCCGAAGGGCCAGGAGATGGAAGACCAGTACTTCGGCTCCATCCCCGACCGCGTGCTGGCGTTCATGCAGGAGGTCGAGCGCGAGCTGTACAAGGTCGGCGTGCCGGTGAAGACGCGGCACAACGAGGTCGCGCCGAGCCAGTACGAAGTCGCGCCGATCTTCGAGAACGCCAACGTCGCCACCGATCACCAGATGATGACGATGGAGATGCTGCGGCGGATGGCGCCGAAGTACGGCCTGGCGTGCCTGCTGCACGAGAAGCCGTTCGCCGGCGTCAACGGCTCCGGCAAGCACCTGAACTGGAGCATGAGCGACGACCTCGGCAACAACCTGCTCAACCCGGGCGACACGCCGCACGACAACATCCAGTTCCTGGTGTTCTGCGCCGCGGTGCTGCGCGCGGTGAACAAGTTCCAGGGGCTGCTGCGCTGCAGCATCGCCAGCGCCGGCAACGATCACCGGCTCGGCGCGAACGAAGCGCCGCCGGCGATCATCTCGATCTTCCTCGGCGACATGCTGACCGACATCTTCGAGCAGATCGAAAAGGCGGGCAGCGCGAAGACGCACCAAGTCGGGCGGCATCCTCGACACCGGCGTCTCGGTGCTGCCGAAGCTGCCGCGCGACGCCGGCGACCGCAACCGCACCAGCCCGTTTGCGTTCACCGGCAACAAGTTCGAGTTCCGCGCGGTCTCGGCGAATCAGAGCATCGCGTTCCCGAACATCGCGCTCAACGTCGCGGTCACCGAGTCGCTCGACTACATCGCGACCGAGCTCGAGAAGGCGCCTGAAGGACGGCAAGAAGCTCGAGGCGGCCGTCAAGGCGCTGCTGACGAAGATGATCAAGGAGAACAAGCGGATCATCTTCAACGGCAACAACTACGCCGACGAGTGGCAGAAGGAAGCCGCCAAGCGCGGCCTGCTCAACCACCGCACCTCGGTCGACGCCTACGGCGAGCTGATGAAGCCGGACGTGGTCAAGACGTTCGAGAAGTACAAGGTGCTCAACGAGCGCGAGCTGCACGCGCGCTACGAGGTCGCGCTCGAGCAGTACAACAAGACGGTCAACATCGAAGCGCAGCTGATGGTGCTGATGGCGAACCGCTACATCCTGCCGGCGGCGTACCGCTACCAGGGCGAGGTCGGCGCAGAGCGTGGCGGCGGTCAAGGCGGCCGGCGGATCGGCGAAGGAAGCCAAGAAGGCGCTCGACGACGATCGTCGCAGCTGACCGACGAGTGCCAAGGCGACGCGTCGACAAGCTGCAGCACCTGCTCGAGCACGAGGCGAACGGCGACGCGGGAAGCACGCGAAGTACTTCCGCGACAAGGTCATCCCGACGATGGCGGCGCTGCGCGAAACCGGCGACGCCTCGAAGGCATCGTCCCGCACGACGTCTGGCCGCTGCCGACGTATCGGGAGATGTTGTTCGTCAAGTAATCGAAGTCGACGGTCGACCGTCGAGTCGTTCCGGGCCCAGGGAGCTCAGCTCTCTGGGCCTTGTCTTTTTGGAGCCAACCTGTTCGCAGCCCGCTACGTCCAAGAGAACGTGACTGGGGGTGCCGGCATGAAGCTCCGTGGCCTGATGGCGTTGGGAAGTCTGTCGTGCCTGCTGGCTCTGCCGGCGGCTGGACAATCGCGGCGGGTCGACCTGGAGGCGGCGGACTGTTCGGAAATGCACGTGCAGTTTGGCGATTTCGAGGTCGCGCGAGCGGTCCAACATGGGAGTGTCCCGCTCTCAGCCGGACGGCTCGACGTCGAACCCGAGGCGAACGGCGGGGTGAGCTTCGAGAAGGGCACGGGCACCAGCTATTCGATCACGGCCTGCATTGCTGCGGGCGGGGCGACACAGACGGAGGCGCAACAGGCGGCCGACGGCGTGCGCCTGGTGATCGAAGGGAGTCGCGTTCGCGTGCAGGGCGTCCCTCGAGCGAAAGGGTCGAGCGTTCAGCTCATCATCGGGACCCCTCCCGGAGCAGACGTGCGGGCCGCGACGACCAACGGACCGATCGGTCTGCGGGACGTGAGCGGCACCTTCAACGTGCGGGCAACCAATGGTCCGATCGCCCTCTCAAACGTGCGCGGCACGGTCTCTGCGCGTGCCCAGAACGGGCCGATCGGGGTCGACGGCAGCGCAGGTGAGTTCGATGTGGAAACGGCGAACGGTCCGATTTCGGTGACGTTGACCGGCACGAAGTGGGAGGGCAGGCTCGACGCGCGCGCGAGCAACGGACCGGTCGACGTGCGGGTTCCTGATAACTACGGCTCCGGCGTCGAGATCTCGTCGTCGTTCAACTCGCCGTGGACGTGTCGCCTCGCCGCGTGCCGCAACGGCAATCGCGACTGGGATGATAGGTCGAGAAGCATTCGCTTCGGTCCCGATCCTGTCGTCGTTCGCATCTCCACCGTCAACGGCCCGGTGACGATCGACGGACGCTGACGCCGATTACGCTCTCGCGCGGATCAACTGCTTGATTTCCTCGAGATGCGCCACGAGCTCGTGCTGCCGGATCGCTGTGCCGGTCGGCTTGCGCCCGTAGAACACCAGGTTCCCTCCGGGCTCGAGGATGGCTCTATCGACGGCCTCGAGGGTCTCGTACCCTTGCCGATGCGCGGCCGCTTCCAGCTCGGCGACCGTGATGCAGCTCCGAGTCGAGATTGTCCTTGAGCACCTGTCCGTCCTCGATCGAGCGTCGTCACCTTGCCTTCGACGACGCGGTCGATCCGCTCGTGGCGGTAGAGGAAGCGGACGACGAGGACGTTGACCGCCATCAGGGTCGAGCGCCGATCAACCCACCCGTGACCGAGTTGTCGTTGCCGATGATGGCGTTCTGCACGGTATTGGACAGCATCAGCAGCACGATCAGATCGAACTGATTCAGCTGGGCCAGCTCGCGCTTGCCGAACACCCGGAGCAGTAAGACCAGCGCCACGTAGACGATGAGCGGCCGGATAACTTTCTCGAGAACCGGCACACCAGGAACGAGCAGATCCGACCAGATCATGTGTCCTCCAGACGGCCGTCACGGCCGTTCTGGAGAGTGTAGGCGACTTGGGGTCCGACCCCAATTGCACAACTTTCGTGCCGATGGGGTCAGACCCCAATTCAGGGCAGGTGCAGCTCGCCCCGGCCGACCAGGACGCTGCGGCCGCCCACGCGCACGCGACTGATCGTGCTTCCGTTTCGCTCGATCGAAACGTGCAGGCGGCTCGGCCGCTTCATCGCCTGTCCCTGCAGGCTGACGAAGTGCTTCAGGCGATCTTCCGGCAGGAGCGCGTGCGCCGAGAGGTAGCAGCCGAGCGGACCGCTGGCGCCGCCGGTGGCCGGGATCCTCGCTGATGCCGAATCCCGGCGCCAGCATCCGGCTGTAGACCGCCTCGTCACCTGAGGAGCCCGCTCGGTCGAGCGTGAAGATGAACACGGGGACGTCGTCGATGCCCGCGTCGGTCAGGCAGGCGCGATACGCCGCGCGCGACACATCCACGGCGTCCACGGCCGCGCGCGTGGCCAGCGGCACGAAGAGAAACGGGACGCCGCACGACACGACTTCAGGAGGATGAGGTGCCCGCGAGGTCGCTGTCGCGCACGCCGAGCGCCGACGCGAGCGCCGCACGATCGGTGACGCGCGGGCCGAACGTCGGCGTCTGCTGCGTCA
This sequence comes from uncultured Acidobacteriota bacterium, assembly GCA_963786615.1. GTDB lineage: Bacteria > Acidobacteriota > Vicinamibacteria > Vicinamibacterales > 2-12-FULL-66-21 > CAWAZT01. The sequence continues at coordinate 321,805 of CAWAZT010000014.1, read as the reverse complement.
TCCACGCGAAGTCCGGCGACGCGCCCTTCCATTCGATCGCCACCGGCGTCGGCCCCACGCCGAGCCCGCAGACCAGTTCCGGCGCGCCCTTGGCGATCCCGCCGTCGAGCGCCAACGCGAACGTCGTCCCGATCGTCGGATGTCCGGCCATCGGCAGTTCCTCGCCGGGCGTGAAGATGCGCAGCCGGATGTGAGTGCCCGGCGTCTCAGGCGGAAAGACGAACGTGCACTCCGAGAACGCCATCTCGCGCGTGATGCGCTGCATGTCGTCCGTGGACAACCCGCTGGTTCCGGAAAGACGGCGAGCTGGTTGCCTTCGAACGGCGTGTCGGTGAAGACGTCGAGGTGGAGGTAACGGTAAGTGCGCATGGGATTTCTGAGGAGCAACGAAGTTTGACGGAGTGAACGGATTTCAGAAACGAAGCAACGAAGCCAACGGAGGAAACGAATAAACTGCAACATATCAGGCTCGCTCGTCGCCGTTCGGGCCAATTTGGATGGTCCAGCTCTTGCTCATTTGAGCAGCATGCTTGCGGATCCGTTCGGGACGAACGCCCTCACGAGCAGAATAGTGGGTGTGCGATCCAGGTGCATTCGGCCATTGGTCCGGGCGTTTACGAGACGAGCAGGGTTGGATAAACTTCGACATACGTATGAAGAGTGGGCTGCCGGACTCCGTTGCCTTCGTTGCTTCGTTTCTGAAATCCGTTCTCTTCGTCACCTTCGTTTCCCCGAGCGCCTCACCAAACGGGTGCTATCCTCTTCACCAATGGCCAAGCGCAAGAAACCTCCAACGCCTCGCTCTTCGACGCAGCCGTCGATGTCGATACGCCATCAGGACCGACCGATGAGGCCGTGAGCCTTCACGAAGCGGCGCAGACCCGGTATCTCAACTACGCGTTGTCCGTGATCACGTCGCGCGCGCTGCCTGACGTGCGCGACGGTCTCAAGCCCGTGCAGCGTCGCATCCTGTTCACGATGTGGCAGCAGAACCTGACCGCGGATACGAAGCATCGCAAATGCGCGAAGGTCGTCGGCGACGTGATGGGCAGCTATCACCCGCACGGCGACGCGGCGCTGTACGAGACGCTCGTCCGCATGGCGCAGTCCGTTCTCGCTCCGGTATCCGCTCGTGGACGGATCCGGCAACTTCGGCTCGCTCGATGGCGACAGCGCCGCGGCGATGCGCTACACCGAATGCCGCCTCGCGCGCATCAGCGACGAGCTGCTGACCGAGATCGATCAGGCGACCGTGCCGTTCCGTCCCAACTACGACGGCACCAAGACCGAACCGGTCGTGCTGCCGTCGCGTGTGCCGAATCTGCTGATCAACGGCGCGACCGGCATCGCGGTGGGCATGGCCACCAACATCCCGCCGCACAACCTCGGCGGAAGTCTGCACGGCGCTCGTCAAGCTGCTCGACAACCCGGATCTGAGCAGCGTGCAGTTGTGCCGGTACGTCAAGGGTCCCGATTTTCCGACGGGCGGCCAGATCCTGAACTCGCCGGACGAGCTCAAGGAGATCTACAAGACCGGCTCCGGGGCGATCCGGCTCCGCGCGACGTGGGAGGAGGGCCCATCGACGCGAACGTCGAAGTCCATCTACATCACCAGCATTCCGTACACGGTGAACAAGTCGGTCCTGGTGGAACGGATCGCGGAGGTCGCCCTCAGCCGCAAGCTGCCGCCGCTGCTCGACGTGAGGGATCTGTCGACCGAAGACGTGCGCATCGCGCTCGAGCTGAAGCGCGACGCGGACGAGAAGATGGTGATGGCGTATCTCTTCAGGCACACGCCGCTCCAGACCAACTTCATCGTGAACCTGACCTGCCTGATCCCGACCGAGAACGTGGAAGTCGGGCGGCCCGAGCGGCTCGATCTGCACGCGATCCTCTGGCACTTCCTGCACTTCCGGCTCGACGTGGTCACGCGAGCGGCTGGAGCACGAGCTCGAGGCGCTCAAGAAACGCATCCATATCCTGGAGGGCTTCGAGAAGGTCTTCGATGCGCTGGACGAGATCCTCAAGATCGTCCGGAAGTCGGAGGGCAAGCAGGACGCCGCCCAGCAAATCATCAAGCGGTTCGCGCTCGACGCCGAACAGACCGACGCGATCCTCGAGCTCAAGATCTATCGCCTGGCCCGCCTCGAGATCCTGATCATCCGCAAGGAAGCCGAGGACAAGCGCAAGCGCGCGCGGCAGATTGGCGGCCTGTTGAAGAGCGAGGAGAGCCGGTGGGCCATCGTGCGCGAGCGAGATCGAACAGATCCAGAAGCAGTACGGCGACGCGCGCCGCTCGATTCTCGATCGCACCGACGCCGAAGAGGTCGAGTACTCCGCCGAAGACTTCATCGTCGAAGAAGACAACGTGTCATCGTGTCGCGCGACGGCTGGGTGAAGCGACAGAAGGACGTCAAGGACGTCGGGACCACGCGCCTTCGAGAAGGCGACCAGGTCCTGGCGGTTCTCGCCGGCAGCACCCGCGCGACGGCGGTTTTCTTCAGCAACTTCGGCGTGGCCTACAGCGCCCGACTGGCCGATATCCCCGCCTCCACCGGGTATGGCGAGCCGATTCAGCGGCTGTTCAAGCTGAAGGACGGCGAACGCATCGTTGCCGCGCTCAGCCTCGACCCGCGCGTGGCTGGCGAGATTACGCCAAAGAAAGAAGGAGACGAGCCGCGGGTCCAGGCGATTGCCGTCACGAGCGACGGCTACAGCATGCGCTTCAGCATGGAGCCGTTCGTCGAGCCCAGCACGCGTGCGGGCCGCCGGTATGCCCGGGTCGCCCGAGTCCGCCGAAGTCGTCGGCGTGGCCCGCATCACCGGCGGCGAAATCGTCATTGCCGCCACGCGCGAAGCGCGCGCGATTCTGACGAAGGCCGACGAGGTCAATTTCCTCTCCGGCCCCGGCCGCGGCGTGATCCTGATGAAGCTGTCGTCGAAAGACGACCGCGTCCTCGGCTTCGTCGCGTCGACGGGCGACCGCGATCTGATGACCGTCGAAACCAGCCGCGGCGCCGAGCAGACCATCAGCACGGCAAAATACGAGATTACCGGCCGCGGCGGCAAAGGCCGCGAGCTGCTGCAGCGCGGCCAGTTCACCCGGGTCGTCCTGCCCGTGCCCGAGGCCCCGCAACTACCCAGCTGATCCCGCCAGACCTGGTCGTGGTCGCCGTCTTCGTGTCCCGGTCCTCGCGTCCTCCGCCCTCCTGTCGCGGCTTCCGCGTGGCCTCGGCGCGCCCGTGTGCCGCCTGGCCGGCCCGTCGTCGGCGGCGCCCCGCGCGCCGCGCGGGCGCGGTCCTCGGGTCGCGCGCTGGCCTGGCGGTGGCTGGTGGTCCTCGCCTCGCTCTCGGCGGCCGCGCCTCGGCGCGCCCTCGGCTCGCGCGCCGCGCCGCTGGCGTCGGCTGCCTCCGGCCTGGCGGTGCCCGGCGGCGGCTCCCGCCCGCCGGCCCTGCCGCGGCGCTCGCGGCGTCGCGGCCGCGGTGCCGTGCGCGCCGCTGTCGGCCGTCGTCGCGGGGGGCTCGGGTCGGTCGGCGCCGCCCGGGTCGGCCGGGCGGTCCCGCGGTCTCCGGCCTCTCTCGCGTGGCGTCCGGTCTGCGGGTCGTGGTCGGTCGGCGCGGCCGGCGCGCCGGTCGCCTCGTCCGCGTGGCCCGGCGGCCGGGCGCCCGGCGGCGCTCGGCCCGGTGTCGCTGCGTCGCGGCGCGCGGGGGTGCGTCGGGGTGTCGGGCCGGTGCGCTCGGTCGGGGGGCCGGTCTCTGGCCTGGCGGCGCGGCCCCCCGTCGGCGCGCTCGGCGGCCGCGGATCGGCATCGCAGTCGGCTGCGGTCCGCGCCCAGATTGCCGCTCGATGCCGACGTCCGCAAAGTGCGCGCGCGGAGGTGATCGACGGTTGTCGTCAGTCACGTCATCGGCGGCCTTTTCGCGGCGTTCGCCATTCTGGCGTTGTCGCTGGCCGCCTCCGGGTTGTACGCGGTGGCGTGGTCTCGGCCGCGCAGCGGACCAAGGAAATCGGGGTTCGCGTGGCGCTTGGCGCGTCGCCGGGAGACATCATCGGATGATGCTCCGCCAGACGGCCGTTCGGGTGCTGGCCGGGCGCGATCGGCCTCGCGGCGGTCGGCGCTGGCCGTCGCTGCGCGAGCGTGCTGTATCGCGTGTCCGCATCCGACCTGCGAATTAGTCGGGGTCACGCTCGTGCTGGCGGCGATCGCCTTTCTGGCCACATACCTGCCGGCGAGGCCGGCCAGGCGTCGACCGCTGGTCGCGCTGCGCCTCGAGAGCATCGCGTCGTCCGTCGGGCATCATCTGCACATGGGCGGGGCGCCGACTACCTCCGGACGTGATCGGCATACAAAACCTCAAGTGCTTGGCGACAAAGCCGTCGCGCAGGTGTCGGATGAGGGCTGAACAGCATCGCATCATCATGCGCCACGTGGGCGGGAAACCTCGTCGCGCACCTCCGCTCGTCGGCGCGCGCTCGCCCCCCCGCCCTCGCCGCCCCCGGTCTTCGGTTTCGCGAACGCCTTCCACTGCATCGCCGTGAAAATCCTCGGCGGCCGCTGGGATGGTCGTAGAACACCATCTCCTCAGCGGACCGGATCCATCTTGCGGTAATCGCTCAACAGCAGCGCTGCCTCCGCGAAGCCATCGGCTGGCGAGCGGCGTTGAGACCGAACATGTCGGCCTCGAACTCGCTCGTCCTGACGATCGTGTTGATGACCGGTGTCATCACGAAGATATACGACGTGAAGAGCAGGCGATCAGCGGCAGCCCGGCGGGATCCGCCACACCCACGACGCCCCATCGATCCACGTGGCGGGCGGCCAGTCGATCGAACAGCCACGCGACGATCGCGAAGCCGCAGACGATGACGAGCCCCAGGGCGAGCAGACCCTTGTAGCCGTGGTTCAGGACGTAGTGCCCCATCTCGTGCCCGAGCACGGCCTGGATCGCGGCCGGCGACGCGCGGTTGAGAAGGTTGTCGTTCAGGGTGATACGCTCGGTTCCCAGCAGACCGCTGACGTTGGCGCTGACCCGCGTGGTCTTGCGCGAGGCGTCGACCTGATAGACCTCCTGCGCTGAGATGCCGTTCGCGTGCGCGAGGCGCAGAATCCCGTCTCGAACCGGACTCGGTTTGAGCGTCGTGTACGTGTTGAACAGCGGTGCGATGTAGACCGGCGCGATGGCCACGGTGAGACCAGAAAAGCGAGGCGACCAGGGAACCCCAGAATCCACCACGTCCCGCCGCTGCGCCGCAGCACGGCGTACAGCGCCGTCAACGCGAGGGAAAGACCACGAGCACAACGGCGAGCGACTTCAGGTTGTCGCCGAGCCATCCGCCGAATGTCTGGTTCGAAGTCCGTACTGATGTTCGCGGAAGAAATCGGTGTACACGGACCACGGCAGCGACAGCAGGAACATCAGCAGGACGAACGCCAATCCGTACAGCAGCGTTTGTGCGAAACGCCATTTCGTCATGCGGGTCGCGACGCTGCGGAGGCGGGCGGAGACGCCGAAATGGAGCAACCCGAGAAAAATCGCCGCGTCGATCAGAAAGCTCCAGAGCTCCAGCCAGTAGCCACCTTCGAAGTAGGCATCCGAGCGCGCCTTCTTGTTGGCAGGCAGCGTCGCCAGGTAGGCAGCCGTTGCCGCCGCGGGATCGATGCGGTCGCCGGTGGCGGCCGCGGGAATCGGCGGCGCCGGAGCTTGCGCGAACGTCGCTCCGCCCTCGAGCAGAGCAGCGCGAGGACGCCGCTCACGAGGAGGCAACGTCGGTAAGAGGGGTCGCCACGTGAGACGACAACCTTTCTGCGGTGAGGCCGCGAAATGCCGTTGCTATCAACCCGCGCGCGTGCCGCATGTTCCGAGCCCGTCGGCGTGCGGCCGACCGTCGGGACGGTCAAGCGCTTGGGTGAGGATTATACGGATATGCCAGGCCGGTCGCCGGTTGCGCGTGTTCCCCACTCCGCCGACCCACTCAACTGCCCAGTCGATCGCGTAATTAGCGCTTTACGAAACCAGTCGCGTAGACGTATCGTCTAACGATACGTCTCATGGCCAATACGCCTCCAGCCGTCCGCTGTCGATGCCTGTCGTCCACATTCTGCTCGTCCTCGCGGATGAGCCCAGGCACGGCTACGCGATCAAACAGGAAGTCGAAGTCGCGCACCGGCCGGGGCGATCCGGCTTGGGCCGGGAACGCTGTACGAAGCCATCCAGAGGCTCGAGGACGGCGGCCTCATCGAGGAGGCCGGCCGGCCCTCGTCCGAGCGGTCCATCAACGGACAACAGGCGCAACGCCGGTACTACCGCCTGACGGCACGCGGCTGGACCGCGCTCGGGACGAAGTCCGCCAGCTCGATCGAGTCCTGGAGCTCGCGCGCAGCAACCCGCGCCTCCGGAAGGAGCTCGCGTGATTGGCATCTACCGGCTCCTGCTTCGCTTGTACCCGCGAGCGTTTCGACTGCGATTCCGACAGGAGTTGATCGACGCCTTCGCCGAGGAGTCGGTGGCGCCGCGCCACGCAGGGCTTCTCGGCGCCGGCCGTTTCTGGACGCTCATTCTCCGCGACCTGGTGACCACGGCCGCCCGGCTGCGCATACGGCAGGTCCGCGGCGCGCCGCGCCTGCCACGTCAGGACAAGAGGACCGAGATGGATACTGTGCTGCAGGATCTTCGCTACGCGCTTCGGCAGTGCGTCAGACGCCCCGCCTTCACCGCGATTGCCGTGCTGTCGCTCGCGCTCGCGATTGGCGGCAACACGCTCATCTACGGGATGCTCGACGGCTTCGTCTTCCATCCGTTCCCGTACCCGGATCCGGATCGGCTGGTCTCGATCGGCGTCTCGTTTCCCAAGCTGTCCTCAGACACGTCGTACGTGGAAGCGCTGTCGCCGGCCGAGTACGCCGACATCCGCGCGAGCCGCACCTTTTCGAGCATCGGCGGCGTTCGATCTCGGCAACCGCAACATCTCTGGCGGCGACGTGCCCGAGCGCGTCTTCACCGCAACGCTCCTCGACGATCTGTTTCCGGTGATCGGCATGCCGCCGGCGCTCGGTCGCGGCTTCACGCGCGAGGAGCTGGCGCCGAACGGTCCGCCCGTGGCGATCATCAGCGATCGTCTCTGGCAAAGCCGCTTCGGTCGAGATCCGCAGATCCTGAACCGGCCGATCCGGATTGGCGGCCAGGCGGCGGCGATCGTTGGCGTCATGCCGCCGCGGGCTGACCCTGATCGGCACGGACCTGTGGATTCCGTGGGGCGGCGATCCCGGACGCGTGCCCACGTAACGTCCGGCAGCTCACGATCGTTGCCCGCGTCGCGCCGAGTGCCTCGCTCACGCAGGCGAACGCCGAGCTCGCGTCGATTGCCGGCCGCGTCGAGCAGGCCGAGAAGGCGCAATTCGCGGAATACGAGCATTGGCGTCTGACCGCGACGCCGTGGGCGGCAGCCCTGCTCCAGGATCTGCGGCCCGGCGGCCTTCATCGTGCTCGGCGCCGTCGGCTTCGTTCTGCTGATCGCGTGCGCCAACCTCACCAACCTGTTCCTGGCGCGTTCCACGACGCGGCAGCGCGAGCTCGCCGTGCGCGTGGCGCTCGGAGCCGGCCGCTGGCGGCTCGCGCGGCATCTGATCACGGAGAGCCTGCTGCTCGCGGTTGCCGGCAGCGCCATGGGCCTCGTACTCGCTTCGATCGCGTTGCAGGGTTCAAGCGTCATCGTCCCGCAACAGTTCCGGTTCCTCAATCTCGACGCGAGCCTGAACGTGCGAGTGCTCTGGTGGAGTCTGGGCCTGGCGATTGTTTCCGGCATCCTGGTCGGCGTGATCCCCGCATTGCACGCGATGCGCGCCGATCCGCACGATGCGCTCAAGTCGGATGGACGCTCGGGTGCCGGGCCAGGCGGTCAGCGTCTCCGTCAGGGCCTGGTCGTGGCGGAGATCGCGCTGTCCGTGCTCCTGCTCCTTGGCGCCGGTCTGCTCATCCGCAGCTTCCTGAACATCCAGCGCGTCAATCCTGGATTCGATACGCGGGGCGTGCTGACGATGAGGCTGACGCTGCCGCGGGAGCGCTATCCGGGCCCATCGGTGAATGTGTTCTTCGAACGCCTGGTCGAGCGTCTCTCGGCGCTCCCAGGGGTGACCTCTGTCTCGGCCGCCTCGCAGTTCCCGCCGATGGCGGCCTTCGATACGCAATTCCGTCTCGAGCGCGGCCAGGCACAAGGGATCCACGCTGCCGACCGCGGTCATCACCGTCGCGACGGGCGGGTATTTCGATACGCTCCACGTCGGTCTGCACAGCGGCCGGCCGTTCGCCTCCACCGATCGTCTCGACACGCCACCCGTCGCGATCGTGAATCGCGCGTTCGCCGCACGATACTTGCCGGGGGTGGACGCCGTGGGTCAGCGCCTCACGATCGGCAGCCCGGACAAGACGCGTCCATGGACGACGATCGTCGGCGTCGTGGACGATTTCAGGAACGCCGGCGCCGCGTTGGCGGTGCGGCCCGAGATTTTCGTGCCGATGCACCAGCAGTCCGACTGGAATCAGCTCTTCATGCTCGTTCGCGCCGACGCTGACCCGGCGTCGTTGCTCCCAGCCGTCCGGCGGGCCGTTGTCTCGCTCGACCCCGAACAACCGATCTACGCCATTCAGACGCTCGAGGAAGCCATGGCGCTCTCGGCGTTCCAGCAGCGACTCTCGGCGATCCTGCTCGGCATCTTTGCGGCTATCGCGCTGGCGCTCGCCGCCATCGGCATCTACGGCGTGATGGCGTACGCCGTCACCGCACGGACGCGGGAGATCGGGGTGCGCCTCGCCATCGGTGCCCAGCGTCGCGAGGTCATCTGGCTGGTGCTGGGACAGGTGCTCACGCTCTCCTGCCTGGGTCTCGCCCTTGGAATCGGCGGCCTCTTCCTTGCCGGACGCGGCCTCCGGGGCTTGCTGGTTGGCGTATCACCGAACGACCCGATGACGATCGGCTTGGCGGCAACGGGGCTCGGCATCGTCGCGCTTCTTGCCGGATGGTCGCCTGCCTGGCGTGCGAGCCGGGTCGATCCCATCCAGGCGCTCCGCTCGGAATAGGCGGATAATCAGCCCATGGACGTTGCGGCACATTACATCGACGACGTGATTGTGCAGTTCGAGAAGATGAAGGCGCTCGGGGACAACGCGGTCGCACAGGTTTCCGACGATGAGCTGACCCGCGTGCTCGATCCGGAGTCGAACAGCATTGCGATTGTGATGCGCCACGTTGGCGGCAACCTGCGATCGCGCTTCACGGACTTTCTGACCACGGACGGCGAGAAGCCGACACGTCATCGCGACGGCGAATTCGAGCTGCCCGGCGACACCACCCGCCAGAGCATCGTCAGCAGCTGGAACAGCGGGTTCGAACGAGCGTTGGACTCGCTTCGCCAGCTGCAGCCGAGTGATCTGGTGCGTGAGGTCCGGATTCGCGGCGAACGGATCAGCGTCGTGCAGGCGCTGAACCGGTCGATGACGCACACCGCGTCGCACGTCGGCCAGATCGTCTGGCTCGCGAAACACCTGAGGTCATCGACCTGGCAGACGCTGTCCATTCCCCGCGGTCAGTCCGAGCAGTTCAACGGTGGGACGCGGTGACGGTCGACGGATGTGCCAGCTCGTGCGAACTCGCGCAAATGCAGCAAGTTCCGGGAAACGGGCGGGCCTATCGGCCGAAGGAGGAAGGGAGCGCTTGGGTTAGGATTATAGGGTTATGCCAGGGTGGCAGGAGTTCTCGGGTCTCAACCGGGGGTACGTCCTCGAGCAATACGAGCGCTATCGTCGGGATCCGCAATCGGTCGATCCGGAAACGCGCGAGCTCTTCGCGCAGTGGACGCCGCCGGCCGATCTCGATGACGAGCCTCAGGTTCCAGCCAGCGCGTCGGCCCTTCGAATTGCCGTAGGCGCGGTCAATCTTGCGCAGGCGGTGCGCCGCTACGGCCACCTCGCGGCGCAACTCGATCCGCTCGGTTCCCGGCCCGTCGGCGATCCCTCGCTGCTGCCGGCAACGCACGGCGTCACCGACGAGGATCTTCGGCGGCTTCCCGCCAACCTGATTACGTCTCCGCTGTGCGACGGCCTCTCCACGATGCACGACGTCGTGGAGGCATTCCGCCGCTTGTACTGTTCGACGACCGGCTACGACTACGCGCACGTCTTCGTGCCCGAAGAGCGGAGCTGGCTCAGGCAGGCTGCCGAGGGCGGCCGCTTCCGCGCGCCGGCCGATCCGATTGATCCGGTCGCGCTGCTCGATCGCCTCACCGAAGTCGAGGTGTTCGAGCGGTTCCTCCATCGCACCTTTCCCGGCAAGACGCGGTTCTCGATCGAGGGGCTCGACATGCTCGTGCCCATTCTCGACGATGTGATCGCGGAAGCGGGCGAAGCGGGCATTCGATCGATTCTGATTGGCATGGCGCATCGCGGACGGCTGAACGTGATGGCGCACGTCCTGAAGAAGCCGTATCAGCAGATTCTTGCGGAGTTCAAGGATCCGGGGTCGTCCCGAAACTTCCGCGAGGACATGGCCTGGACCGGCGACGTGAAGTATCACGCCGGCGCGCACCGCGCCATCAAGGACGGCCGTGCGATGGATCTGGTGGTGTCGATGCCGCCCAATCCAAGCCATCTCGAGGCCGTGGACCCCGTCGTCGAAGGCATGGCGCGGGCGGCGGGCACGCTGACCGAGAAGGGCGGCCCGCCGTCGTTCGATCCGGCGCGTAGCGTGCCGATCCTCATTCACGGCGACGCCGCGTTTTCAGGTCAAGGCATCGTGGCCGAGACGTTGAACCTGAGCCGCCTGGCCGGCTATCAGACCGGCGGCACGATTCACATCATCGTGAACAACCAGCTCGGGTTCACGGCCGACTCGCGCGATTCCTACAGCACGTCGTATGCGAGCGGGCTGGCGCGCGGCTTCAAGATCCCCATCGTGCACGTGAACGCAGACGATCCCGAAGCCTGCATCGAGGCTGCGCGGCTCGCCTTCGCGTATCGCGCCACGTTTCAGCGCGACTTCCTGATCGACCTGATCGGCTATCGGCGTCACGGGCACAACGAAGGTGACGAGCCCGGATTCACGCAACCGATCATGTATCAGAAGATCCAGTCGCACCCGACCGTCCGTGAGATCTGGGCGCGGACCCTGGTCGAGCGCGGCGTGATCGATCCGGCGCTCCCGGACGAGCTGAGCGCCCGATACATGGCGCACCTGCAGAACGCGCTCGACACCATGCAGCCCGAGCAGGACTTCGTGGAGCCGCAGCCGGAACCGCCGCCGCCGGGCGCCGCGTCGAGAGTTGACACCGCCGTGCCGCTCGAGCGCCTGGCCGAATTGAACACGTCGCTCCTGACGCTGCCGACCGGCTTTGCCGTCCATCGCAAGTTGGAGCGCGCCCGGGACAAGCGGGCGCAGGTGCTCGCGCAGCCAGACGAGCGCAGCGTGGACTGGGCAACGGCGGAAGAGCTCGCGATGGCTTCCATTCTCTCCGACGGGATCAGCATCCGGCTGACAGGGGAGGACGTGGAACGCGGCACGTTCAGCCAGCGTCACGCGGTCTTTCACGATGTCGAGACGGGTGCCGTGCACGTGCCGCTGCAGACGCTGCCGCAGGCGCGAGCGGCGTTCGAGATTCACAACAGCCCGCTCTCGGAAAACGCCGTTGTCGGCTTCGAGTACGGCTACAACGTCCAGGAGCCGTCGCGCCTCGTGATCTGGGAGGCGCAGTACGGCGACTTCTTCAACGGCGCGCAGGTGATCCTCGACGAGTTCATCTCCTCGGCGCGCGTGAAATGGGGTCAGCGTCCGTCGCTGGTGCTGCTGCTGCCGCATGCGCACGAAGGCCAGGGGCCAGACCATGCGAGCGCGCGGCCCGAGCGGTTCCTGCAGCTCTGCGCCGACATCAACATGCGCGTGGCCAACTGCACGACGGCCGCCCAGTACTTCCACCTGCTGCGGCGACAGGCGGCGCTGCTGCTGACCGATCCGCTGCCGCTCGTCGTGCTCACGCCGAAGAGCCTGCTCCGGCACCCGATGGTGGCGTCGGCGCCCCGCGAGCTGGCCGAAGGGCGCTTTCGGATGCTGATCGACGACGAGGATGCGCGACGGTGGGCTGCGGACATCCGCCGCGTGGTCGTCTGCAGCGGCAAGGTGTACGTCGATCTGATGTCGAGCGAGCAGCACGCCGCGGCGCGTCAGATCGCGATTTGCCGCCTCGAGCAGCTGTATCCGCTGCCGATGCGAGAACTGCGCGCGATGCTCAGCGCGTATTCGTCGGCCGAAGAGATTGTCTGGGTTCAGGAAGAGCCCGAGAACATGGGCGCGTGGGAATACGTGCGTCCGCACCTGACCGAGGTTGCCGGCGGCCGGCCCGTGCGCGTGATCGCGCGCCCGCGCAGCGCGAGCCCGGCGGAAGGCTCGGCGGCCCGCCATTCGCGCCAGCAGCAGGCGCTGGTGGATGCGGCGCTGTCAGGAATGCCGACGAAGACGCGTGGAAGCGCAGACACGAAACCGGCGACGGTTGCTGGGTGAGGCATTGTAGCAGGTTCGGGGTTTCGTCGTCAGGGGTTCCCGGTTCGGGGTTGGTTCGCGCCGAAGCCGGATCCCAACCACGAACGATGAACCCAGAACTTGACCTCGAACCACGAACTGCCCCCGAACCCCGAACCCCGAACCACGAACCGTGAGAAGGCAGAAACAATGTCCGCAAACATCGTCGTCCCTGAAGTCGGCGAGTCGATCGTTGACGCCAGGGTCGCCAAGTGGCTGAAGAAGGAAGGCGATCTCGTCGCCGCCGGCGATCCGCTCGTGGAGCTGGAGACCGACAAGATCGACCTTGAAGTTGCGGCGCCGCAGGCGGGCGTGCTGGCGCGCATCGATCACCGCGACGGCGCTGACGTGAAGGTGGGCGAGGTGCTCGGCATCATCGACGAGGCGGCGCAGGCGTCCGACAAGGGCGCGCCGGCGCCGTCGGCCACACAGGCACCTCCGGCCAAGTCGACACAGGCCGAGGCCGACCGTACCCGCGCGACGCCCGCCGCGCGGAAGGCCGCGAAGCAGAACGAGGTGGATCTCGCGCAGGTGCGTGGCAGCGGCGATGCGGGACGCGTCATGCGGCGCGACGTGGAGCAGGCGGTCAGGCAGCCCGGCGGCAACGGCCGCGAGGCCGCCGCTGCTCCGGAACGCGCCACGCCGGCACCAGCGCCCGGCCCGGCGCCGCAGGCCAAGCCGGTCCCGCCCGTCTCGGAGGATCGCCGTCAGGTCGACGGCGCGCGAAGCGAGGAGCGCATCCGGATGTCGAAGCGCCGCGCCACCATCGCGCGGCGTCTCATCGAGGCCCAGAGCACCGCGGCCATGCTGACCACCTTCAACGAGGTGGACATGTCGGCCGTCATGGCGCTCCGCGAGCGTCACAAGCAGACGTTCAAGGAGCGCCACGGCGTCAACCTTGGCCTGTCGTCGTTTTTCGTGAAGGCCGTGATTGGCGCGCTCCGCGAGTTCCCGCGGATCAACGCAGAGATCCAGGGGGACGAGATGGTCCTCAAGCACTACTACGACATCGGCATCGCGGTCGGCGCGGCCGAAGGTCTCGTGGTGCCGGTGCTGCGCGACGCGGACCGCATGACGTTCTCGCAGATCGAGCAGCGGATCCGCGCGTTCGCCAAGGCGGCCGACGAAGGGCACCCTCTCGCTGGCCGATCTGAAGGGCGGCACGTTTACGATCACCAACGGCGGGGTGTTCGGCTCGCTGCTCAGCACACCGATCCTCAATCCGCCGCAGGTCGGCATCCTCGGTCTGCACGCCATGAAGGACCGCCCCGTCGTCGTGAACGGCCAGGTCGTCGTGCGTCCGATGATGTACACGGCGCTGACCTACGATCATCGAATCGTCGACGGGTCTGAAGCGGTTCGGTTCCTCGTGCGCGTGAAGGAACTGGTAGAGGATCCGGGCGCGTTGCTGCTGGACTGAATGGGCGCCTGTTTGCACGACGCGAGGTATCGAATCAGGCGTGTCGTTGCAACGAGGGCGCGTTTGAGCAGGGATAGCAGGTCGTCGCGTTCTTCTTGTGTGAAGTAGCCACGGTTGAAACCATCGTATGTGTGGTTCTTGGTTTCATCGAGCGAGGCCCTCGCGATAGTTGCGTAGTTCTTGAACGGCTTCGGGTGGTAGCGCGAGAACCCTTCCGCCAGGTTGGCCGTTCGTGTCCCTGGCCGCCTCTGCAAGTTGCCACGCGACAAGTTCTTCGAAACGCGTTGCTGTAGCCATGTCCGACGAAAATGCAGGTGCAATGCCAGGTACTGTTGCGGGAAGCCGAGTGACGGACCGTGAGATGTACGCAATTTCGCCGCGAGGACTGGTCCTCGGGCGCAGCAGTTTCTGCGATACTTGGCCCGGAGAACCTCGAACCCTAGAACCTTGAGAACCCTCAGAACCTGGAACTAGAACCTGAGAACCCGAGAACCCTAGAACCTTGACCCACAGTTACACCGCCAAAGACATCACCGTCCTCGAGGGCCTGGAGCCCGTTCGCAAACGCCCGGGCATGTACATCGGAGGCGTCGGCAGCACCGGTCTCCACCATCTCGTCTGGGAAATCCTCGACAACGCCGTCGACGAGGCGATGAACGGCTATGCGTCGAACATCGCCGTGACGCTGCATCCTGACGGCGCGTCGATCACGATTGCCGACGATGGCCGAGGCATTCCGGTCGACAAGCACCCGAAGACCAAGAAGAGCGCGCTCGAGGTGATCTTCACGACGCTGCACGCCGGCGGCAAGTTCGATGCGGGCAACTACAAGACCGCCGGCGGTCTTCACGGCGTCGGCGCCAGCGTCGTCAACGCGTTGTCGAAGGAGTTGATCGCGACGATCAAACGCGACGGCGCAACCTGGGAGCAGCGGTTCCGCCAGGGCGTTCCGACCGGCCCCGTCAAGAAGCTGGGTCCGGCGCGCGGCACCGGCACGACGGTGTTCTTCCGGCCTGACCCGACGATCTTTCCGAAGCTCGAATTCGACAGCGATGTGATCAAGGAGCGTCTCGAGGTCTCGAGCTACCTCCACAAGGGCGTGCGGATCACATTCGAGGACGAGACGAAGCACGAGAAGCTCGTTTTCCAGCATGAAGAGGGCCTGGTCGACTATCTGAAGAAGATTGTCACCGAGCGAGCCGCGACGCCCATTCACGAGATGCCGTTCACGTTCAGGCGCGAGAACGACGACAGCGGCATCCGTCTCGATCTCGTCGTGCAGTGGACGCAGTCCACCGACGAGCACGTGCGGAGCTACGTGAACGGCATTCCGACCGGGTCCGGCGGGACGCACGAGAACGGATTTCGTGCCGGTCTCGGCAAGGCCGTGCGCAATTTCATCGACACCCACAACTTGTCGCCGAAAGGCGTGACGCTCACCGCCGAGGACATCCGTGAAGGGCTCGTCGGCGTGCTGAGTATCTTTCTGCAGGAGCCGCAGTTTCAGGGCCAGACGAAGGATCGCCTCAACAACCCGGAAGCGACCGCGGCCGTCGATTCACAGGTCCGCCCCGCCCTCGAGCATTGGCTGAACACGAACATCTCGGTGGCGGAGTCGATCGTGGCGCGGATCATTCTCGCGGCACGCGCCCGTGAGGCCAGCCGCGCCGCGCAGCAGGAGGTCACGCGGAAGACCGCCACGTCGAATCGGCTGACCCTGCCAGGGAAGTTGAGCGACTGCACGTCGCCAGGGCGCGAGGACAGCGAGCTGTTCGTCGTCGAAGGGGATTCGGCGGGTGGATCGGCCAAGCAGGGACGCGATCGGACGCGGCAGGCCATTCTGCCGCTGCGCGGCAAGGTGCTCAACACCGAGAGCGCCTCTCTGGCGAAGGTCCTCGAGAACAAGGAGCTGTCCGATCTCGTCACGGCGCTGGGCTGCGGCCTCGGCAAGAGCTTCGACCTCACGAGGCTTCGCTACGGCAAGGTGATCATCCTCGCCGACGCGGACTCCGACGGCCATCACATCGCCACCCTGCTGATGACGTTCATCTACCGCCACATGGCGCCGCTGATCACGTCAGGCCACGTCTTCCTCGCTCAGCCACCGCTCTATCGCATCGACGTCGGCCGGGAGACGTTCTGGGCGCTCGACGACGCGCACCGAGATCGGCTGCTGAAGCTGCATGCGAACGGAAGGGGTACACCGGAAATTACGCGCTTCAAGGGTCTCGGCGAGATGATGCCGAAGGTCCTCTGGGAGACGACGCTCAATCCGCGCACGCGACGACTGCTGAGGGTGGACATCGCGGACCAGATCGTCACCGATCGCGTGATCAACGAGTTGATGGGCAAGGACCCCTCTGCGCGCTTCAGATTCATCATGGAGCGGGCCGAAGACGCCGTAGAGCTCGACGTCTGAGCCGCGTCATTGGACGGATTACTCGCACAGAAGAATACTCGCGGCCTCCTGTGAGCCTGGTTGAAGAGCGACGAATCTCACAGAAGGGGAGGAGAGCATGAGATCAATCGGGGCTGGTCCTTCTGATCTCGTGGCCTCCTGTGAAAAGAGTGGGGCGCGCGACGTCCCAAGCACGGAGCACTGATGGAGCGTTGGCGTGTACACAAGTTCGGCGGCTCGAGCGTCGCGGACGCAGCGTGCATGGAGCGCGTCGCGTCGATTCTCGAAACGGATCCCCGCAGACGGCTGTCGGTCGTGCTGTCGGCGTGCCGTGGCGTCACGGATGCGCTGCTCGGTCTGGTGAGCGCCGCGGAGCAGCAGGGCGCAGATGTCTCCGATCGCCTCGCCGTCATTCGACAGCGTCACGTCGATATCGCCGATACCCTCCTTCATGCCGACGCCAGGCGCGAATATATCGAGCAGCTCGACGAGGACTGCACGGACGTTCACGGCGCGCTCGAGACCGTTCGGCTGATTCGGTCCGCGCCCGCCGCCGTGCGCGACCTGGTTGTCGGGTTTGGTGAAATCTGGTCGACGCGTTTGTTCACGCCGTATCTCTCGGCTCGCGGCCGGCGGCCAGGTCGCGTCCGCTGGCTCGATGCGCGGGAGGTGATTCGGGTCGAGTGGGGAGCGCTGGGTCCGGCTGTGCGCTGGCCGGAATCCCTGGCGAACGCCCGGACAGCCATCGAGCCCGAAACCGACGAGACGCTGATCGTGACCGGCTTCATCGCGCGCGATCCGGCCGGCCTTCAGACGACGCTCGGTCGAAACGGCAGCGATTTCACCGCCTCGATCATGGGCAGCCTGCTCGACGCCGACGAGATCGTCATCTGGACCGACGTCGATGGCGTGCTGAGCGCCGACCCCCGATTGGTGCCCGACGCCACGACCATCGACTCGCTCTCGTACGAGGAGGCGATGGAGCTCGCCTACTTCGGCGCGAAGGTGATCCATCCTCAGACGATGGCGCCGGCGGTCGTGAAGGAGATCCCGATCTGGATCCGGAACACGTTCGCGCCTGAGAGCGAGGGGACGCTGATTTGCGCCCGCCCGACGTCCAATCATGCGGTCAAGGGCATTACGAGCATCAACGGTCTCGCGCTGGTGAACGTGGAAGGCGCCGGGATGATTGGCGTGCCCGGCACCGCGCAGCGTCTGTTCGGCGCCCTGCGCGAGCACGGCGTGTCGGTCGTGCTGATTTCGCAGGCGAGCTCCGAGCATTCCATCTGTTTCGCGATCCCACAGTCGGAAGCCGAGCGGACGGCGGCTGTCGTGCGTCACACCTTCAGCGGCGAGCTCGAACAGGGGCAGCTGCAGAACGTGGACGTCTCCACCGGCTGCAGCATCCTCTCGGTGGTTGGCGACGGCATGGCGGGAACGCCGGGTGTGGCCGCGAAAGTGTTCTCGGCGCTCGCCAGCGTGGGCGTGAACGTCCGCGCGATTGCGCAGGGATCCTCCGAGCGCAACATCTCCATGGTGATCGACGAGCGTCAGGCGAGCCGGGCGCTCGGGGCGGTGCACTCCGGGTTCTACCTGTCGCCTCACACGGTGTCGATCGGGCTGATCGGTCCTGGTCTCGTGGGCGGCGCCCTGCTCGAGCAGATCGGCGGGCAGATCGCGCGCCTCGGGCGCGACTTCAGGCTCGACCTGCGCGTGCGCGGCATCATGTCGTCGAACCGGATGCTGCTGTCGGACGCGGCGATTCCCTTGGACACCTGGAAGAACGCGCTCGCGCGCGGCGAGGCGGCCAACGTCGATCGGTTCGAGGCGCACGTCAACGCGGATCGGCTGCCCCATGCCGTCATCATCGATTGTTCGGCGAGCGCCGACGTCGCGGAGCTCTATCCTCGCTGGCTCTCTGCCGGCATCCACGTCGTGACGCCGAACAAGAAAGCCAACAGCGGCGCACTCGCGCTGTACGCCAAGCTTCGCGAAGCCCGTCGCCATGGAGGCTCCCACTACCTGTACGAAGCGACTGTCGGCGCGGGACTGCCCGTTATCCAGACGCTGCGCGACCTGCGCGAAACCGGTGACGAAATCCGCCGCATCGAGGGCATCCTGTCGGGCACGCTGGCCTACCTGTTCAACGTGTGGAACGGTAACCAGCCCTTTTCGGCGATCGTGCGCGACGCGAAGGCGAATGGGTTCACCGAGCCGGATCCCAGAGATGATCTGTCCGGCATGGATGTGGCGCGCAAGCTGATCATCCTCGGGCGCGAGATGGGCATGCCGCTCGAGTTGAAGGACGTCGAGCTCGAAGGGCTCGTTCCGAAGACGCTCATCGCCTGCTCGCCCCAGGAGTTCATGGATCGCTTGCCGGAGCTCGACTCGGTGATGCTCCGCCGGCTCGAGGCCGCGAATGCGCGCCAGCGCGTCCTTCGTTACGTCGCGTCCCTCGATGCCGCCACGCAACGCGCGTCGGTTGGCCTCGTCGAACTGGAACGCACGCATCCGTTCGCCAACATCAACCTCACCGACAACATCGTCCGCTTCGTGACCGGCCGGTACGACCGCAACCCGCTCGTCGTGCAGGGCCCCGGGGCTGGCCCGGGCGTCACGGCTGCGGGCGTGTTTGCCGACCTGCTGCGGGTGTGTGCGTACCTCGGCGCGAGGCTGTGACGTGCCGGGCAGCGGATCGAAGGATGGGCGCATGACGAGCGACGAGGCGATCGCGTTCGCCCCGGCGAGCGTCGGCAATGTGGCCGTCGGCTTTGACGTCCTTGGCCACAGCGTGCAGGCCGTCGGCGACACGGTCCGCGCACGGCGTATCGGGGAGCGCGCCGTGCGGATTGCGGCAATCACGGGCGTCGTGAAGGGATTGCCGCTCGAAGCCGGGCGTAATACGGCCGGCGTGGCGGTGGCAGCGCTCGTCG
The DNA here is from genome assembly GCA_963786615.1 of uncultured Acidobacteriota bacterium. Classification (GTDB taxonomy): domain Bacteria; phylum Acidobacteriota; class Vicinamibacteria; order Vicinamibacterales; family 2-12-FULL-66-21; genus CAWAZT01. Next base: position 302,493 of record CAWAZT010000014.1, on the reverse strand, counting down.
AGACGGTGGGACTGGAACACGGTTTCGAGCTGACGATCGAGAAAGGCATCCCGCTGGGATCCGGTCTCGGCGGATCGGCGGCATCGTCCGTGGCGGCGGTCGTCGCCGTCAACGCGCTGCTGGCCACACCGCTGGACAAGCTCGCGCTGCTCAAGTGCGCCATGAAGGGCGAGCAGGTCGCGAGCGGCGCGCTTCACGTCGATAACGTCGCCCCGTCGCTGTACGGAGGGCTGGTGCTGACGGTCGGCATCGACGATCCGAACGTCAAGCAGATTCCCGTCCCGGACGAAGTGCGGTGTGTGCTCGTACATCCCCACATCGAGCTCCCGACGCGCAAGTCACGTCAGGTGTTGAAGACGCGCGTGGCGCTGTCCGATGTCATCTGGCAGCAGGCCAACCTGGCCGGGTTCCTGACCGGCTGCTTCACGGGCGATTTGAATCTGATCCGCGTTTCCCTCGAGGACGTCGTCATCGAACCTCAACGGCGCTTGCTGATTCCGGGATTCCAGTCGGTCAAGGCGGCGGCGCTCGCGCACGGGGCGCTCGGCTGTTCGATCTCCGGCGCCGGACCAACCGTGTTCGCATGGTGCGAGCACGGCCGCGCGACCGAGATCAGCGACGCGATGGTGGCGGCGTTCGAGTTGCACGGCCTGGCGGCCGATCACTGGGTCTCGCCGATTAACTCGCCGGGTGCGCAGGTCGTCACGGCATGAAGTTCGTCAGCACGCGCGGCGTCGACGCGGACGCCTCGTTGAGCCAGGCGCTCACCAAGGGGATCGCGTCAGACGGTGGCTTGTACGTGCCGTCACGGGTTCCGACGATTCCCATTGACAGCTTTGCCGGACAGGCAGACCTGCCGGGAGTTGCCGAGACGATGCTGCGGGCGTTTGCGGCCGGCGATGTGCTCGCACCGGCGCTCGCTGACATCTGTGACGAGGCGTTCAATTTTGCCGCGCCGCTGGTCCCTCTGAAAGGATCGGGCGGTTCGGCGAGCGTCCTGGAGCTGTTTCATGGACCGACTTGCGCGTTCAAGGATTTCGGCGCCCGCTTCCTCGCGGCCGCGCTGGAGCGGCTGCGCGTCGCTGCGCCACGCAAACTGACGGTTCTGGTCGCAACGTCCGGCGACACAGGCGGAGCCGTCGCTGCCGCATTTCACCGACGCTACTGGTCGGACGTCGTCCTGTTGTATCCCAAGGGGCTGGTCTCGGCGCGCCAGGCGCAGCAGCTCTCGTGCTGGGGAGACAACGTGCGCACATTCGCGGTACACGGCACGTTCGACGAATGTCAGGCCATGGTCAAGGGCGCGATGCGGGACCCTGGGCTCACAGCGGCCCACGAGTTCTCGTCGGCGAACAGCATCAACCTCGGCCGGCTGCTTCCGCAGACCGTCTACTACGCGTCGGCCAGCGTCCAGATTTGGCGGACGGAGCGTCGCAAGCCGAGCTTCATCGTTCCGTCCGGTAACCTCGGAAACGTCGTCGCGTGTGTGCTGGCCCGCGACATGGGGTTACCCATCGGCGACATCGTCCTCGCGACCAACGCGAACCTCACGATTACCGATTATCTGACCGGCGGGGTGTGGCGTCCCCGGCCGAGCGTTGCCACGCTGGCCTCGGCGATGGACGTCGGTGATCCATCGAACATGGAACGCCTGCGATCGGGCGTAGAGGCCGTCGAGCAGCTTCGCGAACGCGTGACGGCGTACAGTGTCACCGACGACCAGATCCGCGCGACCATCCGGGAAGACGCCCGGACGCGCGATCGCGTATGGTGCCCGCACAGTGCAACCGCCGCGTTCGTCTATCGCGAGCGCGCCCGGGCTCGTCCCGACGAGCACTGGGTGATTGTGGCCACCGCGCATCCCGCCAAGTTCGACGAGATCGTCGAGCCGCTGATCGGCCGATCGGTTCCCGTGCCTCCCTCCCTCGATCGTCTGCTCCACTTGCCAAGACACGACGTTGATCTCGATCCGTCGCTCGACGCGTTGCGCGACGCCTTGAGCGCGTCCTAAGCCGACCCTCGACCCTCCGTCCTCGGTGATAGTCTGATCCCCATCATGCGATCGGGAACGGCGCAGCTGCCGCTCCATTCGGGTCGAGCGCCGGCGTGGCTGTTCGGCCGAATGGTCCGGCTCGCGCGGGAAATCACCACCCACATCGTCGCGGAATATGGCAGCGACGAGGTTCTCCGCCGCCTTGCCGATCCCGTACTGGTTCCAGGCGTTTGGCTGCGTGCTGGGGTTCGACTGGCACTCCAGCGGCGTCACCACAACGGTGACCGGCGCGGTCAAGGAAGCCGTCAAGGGCATCGAGCATGACCTCGGGCTCTACGCCGGGGGCGGCAAAGGTGCGGTATCGCGACGCACGCCTCACGAAATCACGACGTATTGTGAGCGTCTCTCAATCGATCCCCGTCCGCTCGTGTACGCCAGCCGCATGGCCGCCAAAGTCGATAGCGCGGCGGTGCAGGATGGCTATCAGCTCTATCACCACGCGTTCTTCTTCACGCCGTCAGGCGGCTGGTGCGTTGTCCAGCAGGGCATGGACGACGCGAGCGGCATGGCGCGGCGGTATCACTGGCTGGAAGCACGCGTGCAAAGCTACGTGAACGAACCGCACGCCGCGATTTGCGCCGAGGCCGAGGCGCCGACATTGAACCTGGTTGCCGAGGAAAGCGAACGTGTCCGCGACGGGTCAGCCGAGCTCGCTCGCCAGAACCCCCGCGTGGTTCTGTCGGCGTTGAATGATCTGCCGCTGCTTTCGATGCCGAGGCGCCATGCGGTGATGCTTGCCGATGTGAATCCGCGTCATCTCGAACGGATTCTCCTGAAGACCTACGAGCGCAGCCCGGAGAATTTCGAGACGCTGCTCGGGATGGAAGGCGTTGGCGCGCGGACGCTCAGAGCCCTCGCGCTGGTGTCAGAGGTGATTTACGGAACCGCCGCGAGCACGCGGGATCCGGCGCGTTTCTCGTTCGCGCACGGCGGCAAGGACGGCACGCCGTTCCCGGTCGATGTCGAGACTTACGACAAGACCGTCGAAGTCCTTCGAGCCGCCGTCAACAAGGCGAACATCGATCGGTCCGAGCGCGTCAAGGCGTTGAAGCGGCTGGTCGACTACGGCAAGGCGAAGATCGCCCGAAGGGCCGCGGAGGCTGCAGAAAATCCGGGCGGTTCCGAGGAGTCCTCTTGACGCGACTCTGGCTCCTGGTGCTCGCCGCGCTGCTGATCTTGTGGCAGCCGGTCAGTTTCGCGTACGTGGCGAGCCGCGCGTGGCCATCGCTCGCCTTCCGCGGCCGGTCGCCGTCCTGGAATTGATTGCGACGGGCGCGATCGCGGCCGTCAGCACGGCGGCGGCGTGGTCGCTGTTGACGCGGCAGCCGCACGGCGTCCCGCTCGCACGGCTCGCGCTCGTGCTCTCGGCCGCTCGCGGCGTGCAATCAGTGTACTGGACGATGCTGCCGTCGGATGTCGTGCCTGGAACGCAGATGATCTACGCGATCGCGTTCGTCGCATTCAGCACGGCGTGGCTGATCTATCTATCAAGATCCCGAGGAGTGGACGCTTAGGCATTCAGCAGTATGCATTGCTATGCCTGTCGCTGTGCTCGTCGGGTTGGGCGGGCGCCGGTGCCTCACGTTCCTTGTCGCGGCGCACCTCTTCCTCGACCGACTCGCGCAGGTTGTTCGCGCCCTTCTTGAACTCGTTGATCGTCAGGCCGACCGCTCGACCGAGCTCGGGCAGACGACGCGGTCCAAAGATCATCAGGGCGATGATGAAAATGATCAGCAGCTCGGGCATCCCGACCGAACCGAACATGTGTTGAGACTCCAGGAGCCGAGGTCGCGGACACCAAAAAAATGACGGGACGCCGGAGCCCCCAAGCAACCGTCGTCCCGCCAGCCGACCGAAGCAACCTTCGGCGCGGCACCTGTACCGTCGGGTGTGCAAGTGGATTGCCGCTTCAGGCGACGGGTGAGAAATTACGCCAAGCCTTTCACGGTCAATGGCTTGGCAACAAATCCAGACGGACGGCGACTCTCGAATGTCACGACATGATCGCCACATCGGGGCGCGCGGGTCTGCTGAACCCGCCCGATCCTCGACCGTAGCAGCAGCGACTTTGACCGATCGACGCGGCCGGATTCCAGCTCGGCGTGCGCATCCGCCGCGCGGTCGAGCGCGAACGTTCGATGAATCACCGGCCGCACCTCGCCCCGCGAGAGCAGCGGCCAGACGGCTCGTCGCACCGCCTTGGCGATCACGCCCTTTTCATCCGGCGTGCGCGCGCGGAGCGTTGACCCCAGAATCGCGAGGCGCTTCTGCAGGATGAGTCTCAGGTTCACCGAGGCGCGCGCGCCGCCCATCAGGCCGATCTGCACGAGCCGTCCATTCAATGCCAGACATTCGAGGTTGCGCGGAAGGTAGTCTCCGCCCACGATATCCAGAATCACGTCCACGCCGACGCCACCCGTCGCGTGACCGACGGCGGTAACGAAGTCTACCGTCTGATAGTTCATGGCGAACGACGCGCCGAGCCGTTCGCAGGCGGCGCACTTCTCGTCGGTGCCCGCCGTCGCGAGGACCGTCGCGCCGAATACCCGCGCCAGCTGAATCGCCGTCGTGCCGATCCCGCTCGCGCCGCCGTGAATCAGCACCGTCTCGCCCGTGCGGAGTTCTCCGCGCTCGAAGAGATTCGTCCACACCGTGAAGAACGTCTCAGGAATCGCCGCGGCGTCGATCTCACTGAGACCATCGGGAATCGGCAGGCACTGCTGGCGCGGCACCGCGCAGTACTCGGCGTAGCCGCCGCCGGCGACGAGCGCGCAGATGCGATCGCCGATCCGCACATCGGGCGACTCGCCGGCCACGACGGTGCCGGCGACCTCGAGTCCTGGAATATCGGATGCGCCAGGCGGCGGCGGGTACTTGCCCAGGCGCTGCATGATGTCGGGACGATTCACGCCCGCGGCCGCCACGCGAATCAGCAGCTCACCGTCGCCGGGCCGTGGGACGGCGCGCTGCACGGGGCGCAGCACGTCCGGACCGCCGGGCACGGCGATCTCGATAGCGCGCATCGAGGTGGGAAGCGGGTCCATGGTCCTCCAGCGCGACGGTCTCGAGTGCTTCCGCCGGCAGATAGTAGCGCGTCAGCCAGCGGCTGAGGCCGTCCAGATCGGGAAACAGGATACGTTCGTTGATGTTCGCCTGATCGAGCTTGTCGCGAATCTCCCACTTGAGATGCGCGGGCACGATGACGCGCCGACAGAGCTCGGGCCGCTGCCGCAGCCATTGATCGACGTCGGCGATCGGGCTCGACATGAGCGAGCACAGCGCGAACTGATTGAGGATCCGGCGATCGACCGCGGGCGGCTCGAGGAACACCAGAAACGGCTCGCGGGAGAGTGCGTCGAACGCGCGCAGCGTTTCGAACCGGCTCAGCATGTCCACCGTCAGCGTCTGCGATCCCTCGCTCTCGAGGATGCGCTTGAGGCGCGCGGGCAGCCGCTTGTTCGCTTCCACGAAGTTCACGCAGCAGACGACGCCGTCGCGGTCGAAGTCGTGGGGCTGTTCGGTCGCGAAGTGCAGCGCGACGAGCGGCGAATACGTCCAGTCGAGCAGTCGCGTCGGCAGGCCCCGATGCTGGGCGAGCGCCAGCCAGTCCCAGATCGAATCCGCGTGGACGCCTTCGCTGTGTGCGTACTTCCGGAAATTGCGGAGGAGTGCCATCTCGAGACGCCGCGCGTCGGCGCGGCCGCCGGCGAGTCGGACGAGTGAGCTCGACAGCGGGTGATCGGCGCGCGACAGGCCCCGGAATGCAAAGGGGGAGCGGAACCGGTGCAGGTTGGGATCCCACGAGTCGGCGTAGAGCGCCTCGAGAATCTCCGTCCAGCCGCCACTCTTTGCCGGCACGGGGACAAGACCTGGGCGAGTCCGTGCGCGACGGATCATTTCAGACCTGACGGCAGGCGAGGGGACGACAGGAGCCGCTCGAATTCCTCCCAGCGTTTCGCGGGGTTGTCGGCCGTTCCCGCCCGCGACTCGATGTAGCGCTTCACCATGTCCTTCCCGAGGTTGTAGTTGATGACGTAGCTGCGGTACTGATCGAAGAACCGGACGCGCTGGACCGCGCGGTCGTGCGACATCAACGCGTACTGCTCGAGCCACTGGGCCGCCGCGTCACGCGAGATCTCCCCGTTCAGATACTTGCCGCGCGGCTTCGTTTCCGGCGTACGACAGGCGATCCACCAGTGCCTGAACGTCGTAGTACTCCTGTGCGCGCGAGCCGTCGAGGCTGGCGAGCGGGAAGAGATCGGACTGCTCGAATCGTACCCGTTCGGCGCCAGGAAAGGCCACCTCGATGCCGAAGTTGGCCGTGCCTTCGGCAATCAGCGATTGTGGCGAGAACAGCGGATAGACCGTGAACTCGATCCATCCGCGCTCCTTCACGAGGTGCTGTTCGAGCAGCGCGTTGTACACGTGATGCCCGGGATAGCCCTCGTGGCAGGCCAGGTCGATGGCGCGATCGATGTAGATCGGCAGATCCGTGTTCACCTGAATCAGGCTCCGGAAGTTGCCCTGATACCAGTTGTAGCCGCTCCACGACTTGTTCGTCACATATTCGACAGTGAAGTGCTCGGCGGGCGGCAGCTGCACGTGCGCTCGGGTCCGCGCGCGGCACGCGTCAATCGCGGCCGTGAAGACCGTATCGAGACGCTCGCGCGGGATGATGAAGGCGCGGCGCCACGCATCGTAGCGATCGACGAGCGGGCCGGCGCCGGGGAACCGCTTCTCGAGCTGATCGAGAATCTCCTTGAAGTGTGATTCCGGAAACGTCGGCGCGACCGCATCATAGAGCGTGCGCGATTCCTCGTCGAACGACAGGCGCTCGCCTTGCAGCATCCGGACCCGGGTCTGGAGCGCGGAGAGCTGGCGATCGAGATACTCCCACCGGAGGCGCGACAGCGGAGCGTCGGGTGTGGCCACCGTTTTCAGGTCGCGCAGCAGGCGCACCGCTCGCTCGGCAATTGCGGGGAGCCCGAGCTTGGCGGTCTGGGCTTCCGCCTTCCATTCCGGTGGTCCGTAATACGCGTCCACGTAATCGGCGTCGTGCTGCCCCAGGGCGAGCACCACCCGCACGTACTGTTGAGCGATCGAGTCCATCGAGCTCCGCTCCTGGCGGCGCGAGGGTTGCTGCGCCGCCGGCATCGCGACGTACGAAGCCGCCACGAGAGCGGCGAGGGCAGCCGCACACTGTCGGGAGCTCCTGTATCTCATCCACCCACCCGTGTGCCCAATCCTATCTTGCATCGGATGGGCCTGCGCGCGGCGCTCGTGGCCGAACGGCGCACCAGCCTTTGACATAGAATTCCACCCGCATGCGAACCGCTCCGATCTTTCTCGACACCTTTCCCGCGAGCCGGCGGCCGACCTACCCGCGCCAGCGAGGTGAGCTCCGGACCGACGTCGTGATCGTCGGGGGTGGCCTGACCGGCTGCGCGTGCGCGCTGTCGTTTGCCACGGCAGGCGTCCGGGTGGCGCTCGTCGAGCTCGATCGCATCGGCGGAGGAGCCACCGCGGCGAGCGCCGGCCTGCTCCGGCAGGACTTCGATGGCTCGTTTCAGGAGACCGTCGTCCCGCCATGGCCTTCGCGCCGCGCGGCATCTCTGGCAGAGCGGCCGGCGTGCGTCGCTGGAGTTTGCTGCGGCCATTCGGCGCCTCGGAATCCGGTGCGATCTTGCCGCGCAGGATCAGGTGCTCTTCACGCGGGATGGCGCCGAGGCGGCGCGGCGGTTGAAGCGCGAGTACCAGGCGCGCCGTGACGCCGGCCTCGAGGTCACATGGCTGACGCCGTCGGCGCTGGCCCGCGAGGCTGCGCTGGAGGCCAGCGGCGCGATTCGTATCAAGGGCGACGTGATCGATCCGTATCGCGCGTGCGTCGGTCTCGCGGCGGCAGCCGCCGCGCGCGGCGCCGTCATCCACGAGCGGACGGGGGTACGGCGCGTGCGAGCCGGCCGGAAGACGGTCACCGTCAAGACCACGGGTGGCCTCATCACCGCCGACGCAGTCGTGATTGCGACTGGGGCGCCGATCGACGATCTCCGGGCGTTACGCCGCCATTTCGCCGCCCGGGAAGCCTACCTGGTGGTGACCGCGCCCCTCCCGGCCGTCGTCCGGCGGCAGCTCGGACCGCGTGCCGCCACGCTCATCGAGGTCCCGTCGGCGCCGGGCGCTTTTCCCCACGTGCTGCGATGGATGAAGGACGATCGCGTGCTCTTCGCGGGAGACGATCAAGCGCCGACACCCCCGCGCGCGCGTGCAAAGACGCTCACGCAGCGCGCCGGACAGCTCATGTACGAGTTGAGCACACTTTATCCTCCAGTGTCAGGCGTGCAACCGGCGTGGGCGTGGGATCTCGTTCACCACGAATCGAGCGACGGTCTCCCGGTGATCGGCCTGCACCGGAATTTTCCGCATCACCTCTTTGCGCTCGGTCACGGCCGACACGGCGCGGGAGTCGCGTGGCTCGCGGCGCGCCTGTTGGTACGCCAGTTCACGGGCGAGCCCGTCAAAGGAGACGAGCTGTTCGGGTTTGGGCGAATCCTCTAGTCCCAAGTCCCAAGTCCCAAGTCCCAAGTCCCAAGTCCCAAGTCCCTAGTCCTTCCCCTCGGGTCGGTGGTTGGGCCGGGTATGGCTACCGGCGGTGAATCGACCTCCGTTCTTGAAATCGGTCTTGTATAAGTAACGTGCCAGGCCAGCCAGGAGTCTGCACACTTCGTCTCCGAGCTGAACCTGCGTGTCGAGCTCCTCTTCTGTGATGCATCCTCGTGAAGATGCCTGTCGGAGACGCGCCACGACTTCGGCGGCCGATCCTTTCGAGTGATAGAGGAAATTTCCAAACGCACGATCGGTTGGTTGCTCGAAACCCTCGGCGAAGTTCGCAAGGATCGAGTCGTTGGCGGCGGCGATCTGCCGGTGAAGATCGCGTTCCTTGCCAAACGCCGGCCTCTCCAGAAGCGCACTTACTGATCGCCAAAACAGGAGAGCCTTCTGATACGCATCGAATTCTTCAAGTGTGAGCGCCATCCCTATCCACACGGCACAATCCGTACCGGAGACTCGGGACTCGGGACTCGGGACTCGGGACTTGGGACTCGGGACTTGGGACTTGGGACTTGGGACTCAGGACTCAAAGATTCCGCGCAGCGCGATCTCGATCTCGGGATACCTGAAATGAAACCCCGCGGTCAGCGCGCGCGACGGGATGACGCGTTGTCCTGTCAAGACCGAATCCGCCATGCCGCCGAGGACGACGCGCAAGGCGAGGGCTGGGGCGGGAAGCAGCGCGGGCCGGTGCACGGCGTGACCGATTGCGCGCGCCAGATGAGCGTTCGTGACGGGTTCGGGCGCGGTCGCGTTGATCGGTCCGCTCGCGTCCGGCGTCTCGACGATCCAGCGCACCATCTCGATCCAGTCGAGGCGATGGATCCATGAAAAATACTGGCGGCCGGATCCGAGGCGTCCGCCGACGAACCACCGGAAGGGCCTGACCATGCGCGGCAGTGATCCGCCGGATCGCTCGAGCACGATGCCCGTGCGCAGCAGTGCGACGCGCACGTCCGGCCGCGTGACGCGCCGGGCCTCCGCTTCCCACTCGGCACAGAGATCCGCGAGAAATCCGGATCCCGCGCGCGACTGCTCCGTGACAACCGCGTCACGCGTGTCGCCGTAGTAGCCGATCGCGCTGCCGCTGACGAAAACAGGTGGCGGCGTGGACGCCGCGGCAATGGCCGCGGCCAGCGATCGCGTGGCCAGCACGCGACTGTCGCGAAGGGCCCGCAGACGCGACGTCGTCCAGCGCCCGTTGCCGATCGACTCACCGGCGAGGTTGATCACCGCGTTCGACGATTCGACAACAGCCGTGAGGCCGCCGGCCGTGCCGTCAGGCCTCCAGCCCACGCGGGTAATGCCGGGAACACCCGTGCCCGAGTCGTGCTGGCTCTGCCCCTCGGGAAGCGATCGCGTCAGCACGCGAACGTCGTGGCCGTCCTCGGCCCACGCTTCCGAGAGCGGGCTGCCGAGAAAGCCCGTACCGCCGGCGACGACGATTCTCATCGGTGTGTTGGACGAGCGCGCCGCTCCCGAAGTTTGCAGGAACGCTTGAACTATAATGGCCGCGCACGCTTCCCCGCAGCATTTTCCACCGAACCGCCATGCGCTATCTGTTGTGCGCGTCGATCGTGGCGCTCTTTCCTTGTGTCGCCGCCGCCCAGACGCCGGTGATTGCGGTTCCCGAAACGATCAAGGCCGAGGGGTTGCCGCCGATTCCGCAGACCATCGCTGACGACCTGAGCAAGTACGCGAATTTTCGTGAAGCGCAGTTCCTCGCCTGGCATCCCACGAAACAACAGATCCTGATTCAGACGACCTTCGGCGCGTTTCCTCAGCTGCACGTGGTGGACGGCCCCGGCCGAGCGCGCACGCAATTGACGTTCTTCCCCGATGGCATCTCGCGCGAATTCGCATGGGCCCGGTTCGATCCGGCCGATGGCGCGACGGTCCTGCTGCGCAAGGATACCGGCGGCGGCAAGGAAACGAACCAGCTTTTTCGCTACGACGTGACGTCGGGCGCCACCGACGCTCGTCACGGATGGACACTCCCGGTTTGGCACGCCGGTGTGGTCGCGGCAGGGGAAGTGGATCGCGTACGACTCCACCGAACGCAACGGCCGCGATCACGACCTGTACGTGATGCAGCCGGCCGATCCGAAGTCGGCCCGGCGCATCGTCGAAGCTGCAGGGCGTGTGGGAAGCACTGGACTGGTCTCCTGACGGCGCCGCGGTGCTGGCGCTCGAACAGGTGGGCGATGCCGAGACCTATCTGTGGCGCGTTGACGTCAAGACCGGCGAACGGAAGCCGTTGACGCCTCGCGGGCAGGCAACGGCGGAGTGGGCGGACGCGCGGTTCAGCGCGGACGGCCGATCGGTCTACGCCATCAGCGACAAAGGGAGCGATCGGTATCGGCTGTGGCGCGGCGATCGTGCGTCTGGCGCGTGGACGGCCCTGACGTCAGAGACGGACGCCGTGGATCGCAACGCGGGTTTCGATCTGTCGTCCGACGGCCTGATGATCGCCATCGTCTTCGATCGCGGCAGCCGGAGTGAGTTGCAGGTGCTCGATGTCGGCACGATGAAGCCTCGTCCGCTCGCGGGCATCCCGGTCGGCGTGATCACCCGGATCGGCTGGCGTCCGAACTCGAAGCAGCTGGCGTTCACCCTGGCGAACGTGAAGACGTACGGCGACGTGTTCTCCGTCGATGCGTCGCTCGGCACGCTCACGCGCTGGACGACCAGCGAGGTCGGAGGCTTCAATCCCGAGGTCCTGCCGGCGCCGGAAGTGGTTGAGTGGAAAAGCTTCGACGGCACTCGCGATCAGCGGGATTCTCTACAAGCCGCCGGCGAAGTTCAGCGGACCCCGGCCGGTCATGATCAACATTCATGGCGGGCCCGTCAGCCGCTCGCTGCCGCTGTTTGTCGGCCGCAGCAACTACCTGTTGAACGAGCTGGGCATCGCGATCATCTATCCGAACGTCAGAGGGTCGTCCGGCTTCGGACGGAAATTCGAACAGGCCGACAACGGCCTGGCACGCGTGGGCGCCATCAAGGACATCGGTACGCTCCTCGATTGGATTGCGACTCGCCCGGAGCTCGACAAGAGCCGCGTGATGCTGACGGGCGCCAGCTACGGCGGCTATCTCACCTTGCAGGCCGCCATCGAGTACAACGATCGCATCCGCTGCGCCTACGAGGCGGCCGGGATGACGAACCTGGTCGCGTTTCTCGAGGAGACAGATCCGTCGCGTCAGGCCGAACGGCGTCCGGAGTACGGCGACGAGCGCGACCCGCAGATGCGCGCGTTCCTGACGTCAATCTCGCCGATGACGCGCGCGGCCGAGCTGAAGAAGCCGGTTGCGGTGATCCACCCGTCGAAGGACACGCGCATCCCCGTCGGCCAGGCCGCGGATTTCGCGAAGGCCGTGCGCGCGAACGGCACGCCGGTGTGGTATCTCGAATACACGGACGTCGGCCACGACAATTTCCCAGGCTCGCGCGCCTACAACGACTTCAACTTCTACTGCTGGGTGCTGTTCGTGAAGACGTATCTTCTGAATTGAGGGTTCGGGGTTCGGAGTTCGAGGTTCAGGGCTCGGTTCACGGTTCAACGTTGCGAGACGAACCTGAAACTGACCCGAACCTTCGAACCCTCGAACCCGACCATGAACCCCGAACTCGCCCGAACCCTGAACCCGACGATCGAACGATGTCATAATCCGTGACGTGATGATTGCTGTGCTCGGCCTGCTGATGGCCATCTGCAGCGCCGCCCCGTCCGCGCAAACAGCCGACGCTGCGGCTCTCGTGCAGGACGGACAGAAACTGCTCGACGAGAAGAACCTCGACGGAGCGCTCGAAAAATTTCGGGCGGCGGCGGCAGCGGATCCTCAACGGTACGAGGCGCAAGACGCGCTGGGGAAAGCGCTCGATCTGGCGGGTCGCTACACCGAAGCTCGCGATCATCTCGAGCGTGCGATCACGCTCGCGCCTGATAGTTCGAAGAACCAGGCGCTCGCGACGATGGGAACGTCGTTTGCCTTCGAAGCGCGGGCTGAAGATGCGGCGCGGTACTACCGCCGCGCGTTCGACGCGCAGATGGACGCCAAGGATCCGGCTGGGGCCGCTGGAACCGCCAACGCGCTCGGTCGCGTCTACCTCGAGTCTGGTAACACGCAGAAAGCCGAGCAGTGGTATCGCACGGGTTACGAGACCGCCCGCCACATTCCGCAGCGGCCGGCGTCGCAGCTGGCGTTGTGGGACATGCGCTGGGAGCACGCGCAAGGCCGTCTCGCGGCGCGGCGGGGGCAGCGTGCGAAGGCTCTGCAGCACGCCGCCGCCGTCAAGCGCCTCCTCCAGACCGTGGCCGACGACAACCAGCGCGCGGCGTACCCGTACCTCGTCGGCTACATCGACTTCTACACGCGTCATTATCGGGAAGCGATCGACGTCCCTGAAGCAGGGCAGCCAGGACGATGTGTTCGTGCTGGGACTGATCGCACAGTCGTACCGAAAACAGCACGACGAGGCGCACGCCCGGGAGTACTTCGAGCGCGTGCTCGAGAGCACCGCGCACAACATCAACGCCGCGTTCTCGCGGCCGGCCGCGCGCGCCTATCTCAAACGCGGGCCGTCGTGAGGCGCTCGTCGATTTGGTCGAGCAGCGACGCCAGCTCCGCCCGTCTCGTCTGCAGGCGGGCGGTATCCACGCCGTCGCACGACCGCGCGCACGATCAGCCGCACGAGCGGTGAGGCCGCAGCCATGATCAGGAGGCCGGTGCGAGAGACGCCTCCGCCTTCCGGGCCGCCCGGCGTCCCGACCGCAACGTCCACGAGACTGAGGAGCGCGGCCCCGACGATGAAGAACGCCAGCACGGAGATGATCGCGTTCCGGCTCGAGCCGCTGCGGTCGACGACCCACGCGAAGATCGCCGGTCCGAGGATACCGGCATAGCGCTCGAACACGCTGAAGAACGCAAAAAACTCGGATGATTTGTGCCTCGGGATCATGCTGGCGAACAGCGATCGGCTCAGCGCCTGCGTGCCTCCCTGCACCATGCCGACCAGGATCGCCAGCGCAAAGAACTGCGTGGACGAGTGCATGAAATAGCCGAGCACGCTGATGCACGAATAGACGACAAGGCCGAGGAAGATCGCCGCCTTGGCCCCGACGCGATCGGCGAACATCCCGAACAGGAACGCGAACGGGATGCCGATGAACTGCGTGACCAGCAGCGCGCCGATCATCGCGTTGTCGTCGAGGCCGATCTCGGTTCCGTAGATGGTGGCCATCCGGATGATCGTCTGGATGCCGTCGTTGTAGATCAGGAAGGCGAGGAGGAACACGAAGGCCTGGCGGTACAGGCGAAGCTCCTGGAACGTCTCGAGCAGCCGTCTTCCGGCCACCGTCAACGCGTTGCCCGACGGCCGTTCACGCGATTCAATCCGTCGGGGAGGCTCGGGCACTCTGCGAAACAGCGGAATCGAGAACAGGACCCACCAGACCGCGACGCTCGAAAGGCTCGCCCGGACCGCGATCTCGCGGCTCGGCAGGCCGAACATCGACGGTCGGCTCATCATCAGGATGTTGATAGCGAGCAGGACCCCGCCGCCGATGTAGCCGACCGCGTATCCTGCCGACGACACGCGATCGAGTTCGTTCTGCGGGCACGAGGTGCGGCAGCAGCGACTCGTAGAACACGATGCTGCCCGCGACGCCGACGTTGCCAACCACGAACAGGACGAGCGCGAACAGCCAGTCGCCTCGGGAGATGAAGTACATCGCGCCCGTCGCCGCCGCGCCGATGGCCAGAAAGATTCCCAGCAGCTTCTTCTTTATCCCGGCGTAGTCGGCAACCGCACCAAGGAGCGGCGCAATCACCGCCACGATCAGAATGGACCACGTCGTCGCCCACGCGAACCGGCTCGTGGCCACCGGTCCCGGCAGATCCGCTGCGGCGACCTTCTGGAAGAAGATCGGAAAAATCGCCGCGATGATGGTCGTCTGAAACGCCGAATTCGCCCAGTCGTACATGGCCCACGCGCGCAGCTCACGCGTCCCAAGCCCCAGCCGTCTCAGGAGCACCTTCAGCACCCCAGCACCCTTAGCACCAGCACCGTCAGCACCCCAGCACCTGTAGCACCTTCAGCACGTCATTTCTCAGTACGTCCTTCTCGCCACCCACTCTCGCAACAGCGAGTCGACCACGAGGTAGCGGGCGCCCTCGCGGGCGAGCACGTCGTCTCGCACGAGCGCGGCAAGCGACGCCTGTACGCTCGACGGTCCCGTCAGGCGATGACGCGTGCGGACGTCCGCGCTCAGCAGCTCACGGCCTTCCTCGAGAACGGTGGCGCGCAGCGCACCGCGCTGCGGGACGGTGAGCCGCTGCCACATCGCCTCGAACAGGGCGTCGTGCTCGTTGAGCAAGCGACGGAGCGTCGTGTGCAGCTGATCGAGTCCGACCCGCCTCGCCCGGTCCGCCCGTACGTCGTCCCATGTCTCGTGCGCGAGCCGCTGGACGTCGTACGGCAGGTTGCCGGCGAGCTCGACGATGGCCTCGCCGATGCCAGGCTCCGGCCGGAGGCCCGTCTTCTGGAAGCGCTGTTCGAGGAAAACGGCGAACTGATCCGGGGGAATCCGATCGAGACGCATGACCGGTCCCGCCTTGTAGAACGGCCGGCTGCGGCTCAGCATTCGCTCCATCAGGGTGGGCTCGGATCCCGAAAAGACATAACCCGCCTGACGCTGATGCTGAATAGCCGCGCGGAGCGCGTGCTCGACCTCGTGCGATCCCTCGTCGAACGCGTTGATGGCCTGGAACTCGTCGAGCGCGATCGCGAGCCGGCGCTTTCGCAGCGTCGCGAGCTGTGCCGGCATCGCGAACACCGCTTCTGCCAGCCGTGCGACGTCGCTCTTGGTACGCGCGGTCGGAAACGAGAGCGAGAGGCGCGATCCCGGTTCCAGGCGGAGCTCGGGCCTGAGCGGCCCGAGCAGCTGCGTCAGCCAGGCCCGCACGCGATCCGGCCTTGCATCGGCCGTGAGGAGCGCACGGGCATAGCCCTCGAGAAAGGCCACGTACGAGCTATAGCTGCTGACCGTGACGCTGACCGTCACCGCGCCCCGCTTCGCCACCGCGCCCAGCGCCTTCTGGACGAGCGACGACTTGCCGTACCGTCGCGGCGAGATCAGGAAGACTTTCTGGCCGGCCAGCAGGTCCTCGGTGAGCCGCTCCAGCTCGACCTCGCGGTCCACGAACGCCGATGCCGGGACCACCTCGCCGTATACGAAGGGGTTCTGCATGGATACGTCAGCCTACGTAATGAATACGTATCTTAACGTAATGGAGGGACCTGGGCAATCAGGCCTGGCGCGAGCGCCCAGGCAACCGTCAGGCTCCAGACGGCATGGTCCTGCGGGAGCCACGTCGGCAGGCTCTGCCAGCCGGCGCCCCCCGGATACCGATGGGACAGCACGATCGCCCGCGTGTCGCCCAGCAGACCTTCCTTGCCCTTGGGGAACGACGCCCGCCACGTGATGCCCTCGGGGGGAATCGCGACGAACGTGGCCTGCCAGTGCTGGTTGACGATCGTGCCGGGCAGGTTGCTGCGCGCCGGCTGCAGGCCTCCCGGCAGGACGAATACGGCCGAGAGTCCCGGCGACTGTGGCACGACGGTCATGGCGAGCTCGCTGCCGGCCGCGACGGGCGTGACCGCAAAGCTCGAGACGACGGCTGGTACCGGCGGCGCTGCTGCGGTTGTTCGAAAGACGAACGGATGGGCGAAGCGACCCCACGGGACGCTGCCGGACGGCGTGTCCACGACGCGATGCCAGCCGGCAGGCGCGCTGGTGTCGAGATCGAGGCCTGGCTCGACGGAGGCCACCTCGTAGGTCGCCGACGTCGCGCCTGAGTCGACCAGCACGCGCGCGTGACGCCGGAGCGGCTGCGCGGCGGTGTATGCGGGCGCCGCATAGGCAAGGCCCGCAGCGATGACCACGGCGACGAGCAGCGCTGCGGTGACAAGCGACGGCCTGAGCAACGGGCGCGTCGCCGCAGTCGCCGCGATGAAGGGCGGACCCACCATGACGCCGCAGGCGAGCGCCAGCACCGAATACACGTAGGCCGGCGTCACGATCGGGCAGCCGGCCCATGATCGCGACGACGAATCGCATCAGCTCGAGCGTGTCCCGCAGCCACAGTGTCGCGGCGGCCGCCAGCACCACGACCGACACCGCACGAACCGCGGGCCCATTGGTCACCGGGACGGCCAGCAGCGTGATGCCCGCCACGAGCAGCGGCAGGCTCCAGAGAAAGCCTGCGGAGGGCGCCACAGCCGACGACCCCAGACAGAGCGCCAGCCACACCGGCAGCGTCACGCTCCACACGAGCACGGGGTGACGCGCGCCGCGGAAGCGCACCGGGATCAGGGCACCCAGGCGGGCGGCGAGCCAGCCCGCGAGCAGGCCCGCGGTGAGCAACAAGAGGAACAACCGTCCCGGCCGCGCGTACCACGGCTGATAGACTTCCCGCGCTTCGCGCAGGGCGAGCGTCACGCCGATCATGAAGGCGGCGATGAGCGCCACACCCATCAGCGACCACACGATCTCGCCCAGCCAGCGCCAGATGCCCACGAGGCGGACGCTCGCCGCCAGCACCTTGAACCAGGCAAGGACCCCGGCAATCAACGCAACGAGCGCGATGATCCACGCCGTCACGGGTCCCCAGGTGACCGCCGCCGTCTCGCCGATGTCGAAGAACGTCGCGTCAGACGACGAGCGCTGACCGAGATCCATCGGGTCGAGCCGCTCGATCGTCTCGACGACGTTCTCGCCGGTCGCCTGGAGCGTGCGGGGTGACAGCCGGTCCACCGTGTCGCGTGCCGTGTGATACGCGTAGCTGTCGCCGATAGGCGCGAAGTTCAGCCCGGGAATGTCGTGACGCTTGAGGATCGAGAAGTCCGTGTCGTTCGGGAGGCGGTGGTAAATCTCAATCGCGAACGATGCGCCTCGAGGATGTGGTGCTGCGCGGGCCCAGGGCCGGACGATCCAGCTATTGCCCGGCCCGGTCTCGAACAGCATCGCGTTGCCGCTGGATCCGATGGCTTCGACGTTCAGGTACGCCTGGAGCCGATCCATGACCTCACGATCCGCGGTCAGCCCGGCGGCTCCCATCAGGCCGTCCTCTTCGCCATCGGTGACGAGGACCATCAGCGTGTGACGTCGATCGCTTCTCGCGCCAAGCACCCGCGCGGCTTCCAACGTCACCGCCACCCCAAATCCATCGTCGGCCGCGCCAGGCGCGTCGGCGACGGAGTCGGCGTGCGACATCAGGCCGATCGCGGCGCGCTCGGTTCCCGAACGGATGCCGATGATGTTCGAGACGTGCGCGGTGCGTCCGATCTCCGCCCGGCGCGCGTCGGTTTCCTGCACGCGAACGTCGAAACCGTACAGCCGCAGCTGGTCGACGATGTATTGGCGGGCCCGTGCGTTTTCGGGAGTGCCGGTAGGGCGGCTGCCGATGGTGCCCGCGAGCATCTCGACGTGCGCGCGGGCGTTGTCCAGCGAGAAACGCGGTGTCGAGCGGCTGCACGCCGCGGTGACCGCGGCCCAAAACAGGATTAGCAGGGCTACCCATCGGCGATCGCGCATGCCGAAGAGTAACCTAACCTGACTCAGCTATCAGCTATCAGCTATCAGCTATCAGCTATCAGCTGTCAGCTGTCAGAGCTGGCGGCCGAGAGAAACCCGAAAGCTGATTAGCTCACGCCTGATAGCTGACGCCTGGATAGCTGATAGCTGATACCTGATAGCTGATACCTGACTATCTGATCGTGACGTCCCCGCTGAACGTCTTGAACTGGAGATCGTTCGTGCCGCCGCCGCCGAGCTCTCCCTGAATGTGCCGGCGACTGCCGCTGCGGTAGGACATGGGCAGGCTCGTGTCGAGCGATCCGCTGAAGCTGTTGAACTCGACTCGCCCGCGCGAGCTGGCACCGAGCTTCACATCGATGTCGCCACTGAACGTCTTCATCTGGACGTCGGGGCTGTTCGACGCGCGTTCGAGCTCGGCCTTGATCTCGCCGCTGAAGGTTTCGACGCTCAGCGGTCCGGAAGCGTCCTCGACACGGATGGTGCCTGAGAACGAGTACAGTTTCTGGCGCCCCTCGACGCTTTCGACGTGAATCTCACTGGAAAAACCGTGCACGTCGAGCGTCGTGCGCTGTGGCACCTCGATTTCGAAGTCGGTCTCGACCACGTTCTCGTTGTGTTCGCGCCACGAGTCGTCCCGCTTGTTCGCCTCGATCGCGATCTCGGAATCGGTCGCGCGTATGTCGAGATGGATGTGGTCCAGCCGCTCACGCGTGGCCCGACGCACGGCGTGGATCACCACGTTGGCCCGGTTCGAACCGGTGATGTGGATCGTGCCGGAGAAGTTCTTCAGGGTCAGTTGCCCCCCGGGTTGGAAGGGGAAGTTCCGGTCGACCTGCTCGGTTTGCTTCTGCTCGCGTGTTCCCGCGAACGCCGGCATCGAGACGCTCAGGCCGAAGAGACCCGCACAGACGACGAAGATGGCGCGTTTCATGGCAGTGCTCTCCCGTTGTGGCTTAGACGGGACCCTGCGGCGAAGGGTTCATCCGAGTGAGGGCCAGACGCCCGGTATAGACCGCCATGCCGACCACAGCATCCACCCCCAACTCGTCGAGCCAGCGAATCTCCTCCTCGGTCGTGATGCCTCCGGCTGCGGTGATCGCCCGCGACGTCGCCGCGCGCACGGCCTCGATCGCATGTCGATCCGTCCCCTGCATCAGCCCTTCCGTGTCGACGTTTGTGTAGAGGAACTCGCCGAAGAACGGCTCCAGCGCCCGCACCGCCGCGACGGGCGTCAGCTCCAGGACCGTGCGCCAGCCATGAATGGCCACCCGGCCACCACGTGCATCGACCGCGGCAATCAGCTTGTCGGTGCCGAGCGCGTCCGCCAGCGCACGCGCCAGATCGAGGTCCGGCGCGTTGTCGCGGAAGAGCGCTGATCCGACGATGACCTTTCGGGCGCCGCGCTCGAGCAGGGCTGATGCGCGGGCCAGCGATCGCACGCCTCCGCCGACACGACAGGGAAGCCGTTTGCAGACAGTCTCCACCAGCGCCGCGTTGTCCCCTTCGCCCTTCGCGGCGTCGAGGTCGATCAACTGGACGCGAGGGAACCGCTCGAAGCGGCGAATCCACCCCTCGAGATCGTCGGTGGCGATTGCGAGACGCTCGCCCTGGACCAGCTGGACGACACGGCCGCCCTGAAGATCGATGGCAGGAATCAACATGATGTCAGAGCCGTACGGGTACGCCGTGCGCGCGGATGTGACGTTTCAGCTCGGATACGGCGTGTTCCGAGAAATGGAAGACCGACGCGGCCAGCGCGGCATCCGCCTGCCCGCGCGTGAAGACATCTACGAAGTGATCGAACGTTCCGGCGCCGCCGGACGCAATCACCGGAATAGTCACCGCCGACGACACGGCGGCCGTGAGCTCGCAGTCGAAGCCGCTGCGCGTGCCGTCGCGATCGATCGAGGTGAGCAGGAGCTCGCCCGCGCCGCGGTCGGCCGCCTCGCGACCCCACTCCACGGCATCGCGGCGCGCGTCTTCGCGGCCGCTCCGCGCGTACACGTCGAATCGATCGCCGTTTCGCTTCGCATCGATCGCCACGACGATCGCCTGCGACCCGTACCGCGCGGCCAGGCGCGTGACCAGATCCGGTTCGGCGAGCGCCGCGGTGTTCAGGCTGACCTTGTCCGCGCCTCCCTCGATCGCGGCAGCGGCGTCCGCCTCGGACCTGATGCCGCCGCCAACGGCCAACGGGATGAACAGCTCGGCGGACACCACGCGTATCGTGTCGGCCAGCGCGCGGCGTCCCTCGATCGTCGCCGTCACGTCCAGGATGACGAGCTCGTCGATGCCTTCGGCGTTGTAGCGCCTCGCGAGCGCGGCTGGATCGCCGGCGGTGTTGAGGTCGTTGAAGTTGACCCCCTTGACGACGCGCCCGTCACGCACGTCGAGGCACGCGATGATCCGTTTCGAGAGCATCAGGAGGATTGGGTGATCTGGTGATTTGGTGATTTGGTGATTCGAAGGAAATTCCGCAACACACAGAGACCGGCGTCGCCGGACTTTTCGGGATGGAATTGCACGCCCGCGACGTGGTCCTGCTCGACGACGGCGGCGAACGACGCGCTGTGCGTCGTCGACGGCGACGCAGGCGGACGTGACGGGCGCCGCGAAGGAATGCGTGAAGTACACCTGCGTTCCATCGTCAACCGCGTCGAGAATCCGGGACGGACGCCGAATCTCGAGTGCGTTCCAACCAACGTGCGGCACCTTCAGCGTTGGAGGCAGCAGTGCCGAGCGGCCGTCGAGCAGGCCGAGGCCAGGCGCCTCTGGTGCCTCGTCGCTCCCTTCGAACAGATACTGCAGACCGAGGCAGATGCCGAGCAATGGCACGTCCGCGCGGACGGCGGCACGGATCGCGGCGCGCCATGCGTCGTCGAGCGCACGCGTGGCGGCGAAGTGGCCGACGCCAGGTACGATGATTCCGCTCGCGCGCTGGAGATCGGCCGGCGCCGACGGCGTGTAGAACGCCGCCTCGACCGCACCGAGCGCTTTGCGGACCGACGTCAGATTTCCGGCGCCGTAGTCGATGAGGGCGATCATCTAGAGCAGGCCTTTGGTCGACGGGAGCATGCGGCCAAGCTGCCGATCGCGTGAGCAGGCCACGCGAAGCGCACGCGCGAACGCCTTGAACACCGCTTCGACCTGATGATGGCTCGACCGGCCGTACAGCACCTTCAGATGAACGTTCGCGCGCGCGCCCTGCGCGAAGCCTTCGAAGAAGTCCTGCACGAGCTCGGACTGCAGGTCGCCGACGGTCCGCACTTTCAGGGCGAGGTCCACGACCGCGTGGGGGCGTCCGCCGAGGTCGATGGCGGCCACCGCCAGCGTTTCGTCCATGGGCATCACGAAATAGCCGGCACGATTGATCCCGCGCCGCGTACCGAGTGCAGCCGAGACCGCCTCGCCCAGGGCGATCCCCGTGTCCTCGACGGTGTGATGCTGATCGACGTCGAGGTCTCCCTTGACCTGCAGCGCGAGATTGAACGCCCCGTGACGAGCGACGAGCTCGAGCATGTGATCGAGGAATCGAATGCCGGTCGACACCGCGTACCGGCCGCGTCCCTCGATCGTCAGCCGCAGCCGGATCGAGGTCTCGCGCGTCGTCTCGTGTTATCGAGCCGCGCCGCACCAGACCTCCTCGAGCGCGGTCACCAGACGCCGCGTGTCTTCGACGACCCCGGTCGTCATGCGGATGCAGCCCTCGCACCCGGGGTCGCTCGAGCGATCCCGGACGAAGATGTCGCGGGCCGCGAGCGCATCGACGAGCGCCCCGGCGCGCGATCCCGCATGCACCAGCATGAAATTCGCCGCGCTCGGCCACGTCCGCAGTCCGAGCCTGGCGCACGTCTCCGTCAGCATCGTCCGGGACTCGCGGGCCTGAGCGACATACCAGTCGCAGTAGTCGCGATCCTCCAGCGCAACCGGCAGCGCCGCGGTCGCATACGCGTTGAGGCTGTATGGCGGCACGACCTGTCGAAGCGGCTGCAGCGTCTCGGGATGCGCGATGACCGCGCCGGCGCGGAGGCCGGCAAGGCCGTAAGACTTCGCGAACGTGCGACCGATCAGAAGGTTTGGCGACGAGGACAGCGCGTTCGCGTCGATCAGGCTCTCTCCCGAGAAGTCCGCGTAGGCCTCATCGACGAAGAGCAGCACGGGAGAGACGTCGTGGGCGAGGCGGCGAAGCTCGTCGAGCGCGAGCGGCTGACCGGTCGGATTGTGCGGGTTCGTGACGAACACGATGCGCGCGTTGGCGGTGACCGCCCCGCGCAGTTCGTCCCACGGATACTCGAACGCGGGGCCCAGCGGAAGGGTCAGCAATCGGCCACCGAGGGCGTTGGTGCAGACCTCGTACATGTCGAACGCCGGCGCGACGCCGATGGCCTCCGGAATGCCCGGCCGCGTCCGGTCGCGGAACGCCGCGGCTGCGGCAGCCAGGATGCCTTCGTCGAGCCCATTCGTGAGCAGGACATGGTCGGCGGACACGCGAAATACGCGCGCGACGGCCTGTTGCGCGGCGTCGTAGTCTGGATAGAACGCGGCATCGCGCGCCGTGAGCGAGCGCAGCACGGCGAGCACGTTCGGTGAACAGCCGGCACCGTTCTCGTTCAGGTGCAGACGCACGCCGTGGTTTCCAGCCGAAGGCTTCTTGTACTCTCCGCTCATGATGGTCGGGTCCGCAGTCGGGCGGCAATCGAGGCCGCGTGTGCTTCGAGTCCTTCGGCTCGCGCGAGCGCGATGGCTGCCGGCGCCAGCGTGCGCAGGCCCGCCGCCGTCAGGCGCTGCACGGTCGAGACGCGCACGAAATCCGCCGCGGTCAGACCACCCCGTCCGCGCGCGGCGCCGCACGTCGGGAGGACGTGGTTCGAGCCGGTCACGTAGTCGCCTGAGGCCTGTGCGCTGAACGAGCCGACGAACACCGTACCAGCGCGCCGCAGCCGTCCCGCCTGCCGGGGACTGTCGCAGACGACATGCTCGGGTGCCATGCGTTCGCTGAGCGCCAGGGCCTCGTCGAGCGACCGCGTGACGATGATCGCGCCATTCGTGGCGACAGCCTTCGCCGCCGGTCCTTCCGCCGGCATCTGCCGTCGGACTTCGGCAGAGACCGAGCGCGCGAGGCGCCGGCTCGGCGTGACGAAGATCGCCCTGGCGTCCGGATCGTGTTCCGCCTGGGCCAGCAGGTCGGCCGCGATCCAGGCCGGCCGGCCGCGCGTCGAGACGATCAGAATCTCGCTCGGTCCCGCAAAGAAGTCGATGGCGCATCGCGACGAGACCAGCGCTTTCGCGGCCGCCACGTACGCGTTGCCGGGCCCGACAATCTTGTCCACGCGAGGAATGGTCTCTGTACCGAAAGCCAGCGCTGCGATGGCGTGCGCGCCGCCGAGTCTGAGCAGCCTGTCGATGCCGGCCTCGCGCGCGGCGAGCATCACGACTGGATCGGGCTTCGGGCAGACGACGACGATCTCGCGGACACCGGCCACGCGCGCGGGAATAGCCGTCATGAGGAGGGACGAGGGCAGGGGATAGCGGCCTCCAGGCACGTAGCAGCCCGACCCGATCGAGCGGGAGAACACGCTGCTCGATGACGACCCCGGGAGTGGGCCGTGACACTCCACCCGCGCGGCACCTGCAGCCGCGCGACCCGTTCGATGTTTCGGGCCGCCACGCGCAGGGCCTGGCGGGTCTCCTTCGGTACGCGCGCCGCTTCCCGATCGATCTCCGCCGCCGGAACTTCAAAGGGCCCGCGAGCGCCGTCGAACCGCTTCGCGAAAGCGGCCACAGCGCGGTCGCCGTCACGCGCGACGGTGTCGACAATCTTCGCCACGCGACGTTCCAGCAATGCATCCCGACGCGGCACCCGGTCGAGCAGGGCCGCGACACGGCGCGTATCGGTCGAATCCAGGATCCGAATCACCAATCACCCAATCACCCAATCACCCAATCACCAAATCAGAGGACTATCTTGTTCAGCGGATATTCCACGATCCCGTGCGCCTGCGCGTTCTTGAGTCGCGGGATCAGATCGCGTACCGTGCGCTCCTCGATGATCGTATTGACGGCGACCCAGTCGGCATCGCTCAGCGCCGAGATCGTCGGACGCTGCAGCGCCGGCAGCAGCGCGAGCACGCTGTCGAGATCGCGCCGCCGGACGTTCAGCATGATGCCGACGCGACCCTGCGCTTCGATCGCCGCCTTGAGCAGCAACGCGATGTTTTCGAGCTTCGTCCGTTTCCAGGCGTCCGCGAGGGCATCGGCGTTCGCAATGAGCTGCGTGTTCGATTCGAGGACGGTGTCGATGATCCGCAAGCGGTTCGCCCGCAGCGACGATCCGGTCTCCGTCACCTCGACGATCGCATCGGCCAGCAGCGGCGGCTTGACCTCGGTCGCGCCCCACGAGAACTCGACGTTCACGACGATGCCGCGGGTCGAGAAGTACGCCTGCGTCGCGCGTACGAGCTCCGTTGCGATCGTCGCGCCTTCGAGATCCTGCGGCGTGCGGTACTTCGAGTCCTCTGGCACGGCGAGGACCCACCGGACTTTGCCGAAGCTCTGTTTCGCGTAGACGAGATCGGCAAGCGGCGTCACGCTCGCGCCGCCGGCGGCCGCGTGCTCGGCGATCCAGTCGATCCCAGTCAGGCCGGCATCCAGGACACCGTCGGAGACGTATCGCGCCATCTCCTGCGCGCGGATGAGCATGCATTCGATGTCCGGATCGTCGATGCTCGGGAAATACGACCGCGTGCTCGCGTAGATGTTGAAGCCGGCCCGCGCGAAGAGCTGGATCGTGGTGTCCTGCAGCGACCCCTTCGGCAGCCCGAGCTTCAGTCGTGTCGTTGCGTCGCGCCACATCGTACTCCTCGTCAAGAGCCAGGCTCGAGCGGCTTGAAACACGTTCGGGTGCCCGTGTGGCACACGTTGCCGTCCCCGAGCCGCCGCACCTTCAACAGCACGGTGTCCTCGTCGCAGTCCACGAGCATCTCGATGACCTGCAGGCGGTTGCCGGAGGTTTCCCCTTTCGTCCACAGCGACTGCCTGGTGCGGCTGAAGAACGTCGCGAAGCCTGTCGTCACCGTGCGATCGAGCGCCTCACGGTTCATGAAGCCGACCATCAGGACCTCCGCCGATTCGGCGTCCTGAATGACGGCGGGAACGAGCCCGTCGAGCTTTGTGAAATCCATAAACATGAAAAAAGCCCCGCACGGCGGTGCCGGCGGGGCCTGTGAATTGCTCGTGCTGTTCGTCGTTCAGCGCATGCGCAAGTCGACCGGCCCGCCGCAGCAGGAGTGGTGGTGCCGGTGATGGTGATGCACACGAACCATCGTCTTCAGAGCCTATTTTGTCACCGCGTCGAAGTCAAGCGGACTGCCACCGACGCCTTCCCGTCAGCCGTGCGACGGTCGTTGGCTCCCCACGCGACGCCCTTCTCGTCGACGAAGATGGAATTCGCGTCCCCCTGATCGCCGCCGACTTTGACCGTATGACCCATGGCGCGGAGCTTCTCCACGACCTCGTCGGAGGCGCCTGCCTTTTCAATCGTCACCGTGTCGGGCAGCCATTGATGGTGCATACGCGGCGCGTCAACGGCCTCCCGAACATTGAGGCCGAACTCGGTCACGCCCAGAACGACGGAGAGGACGGTGTTGATGATCGTGCGTCCGCCCGGCGATCCCGTGATCAACACCACCTTTCCCGACCGGGTCACCATCGTCGGCGTCATCGAGCTGAGCATCCGCTTGCCGGGGTCGATCAGGTTGGGCGGGGTTCCAATGTTGCCGTTGACGTCCGTCACACCGGGGTCCTTGTTGAAATCGCCCATCTCGTTGTTGAGCAGGAAGCCCGCACCCTTGACCACGACGCGCGATCCGAAGCCGCCTTCGAGCGTATAGGTGCTGGCCACGGCCATCCCGTTGCGGTCGATCACCGAGAAATGGGTCGTCTCGTCGGATTCGTGCGCTGTCGCGGCGACCAGATCCGTGCCGAGGTCGGCGCTCTTCGTAGCGCGCGACGGGTCGATCGACGACGCGAGGGTGCGGGCGTGATCCTTCGAGGTCAGCATGTCGACCGGCACCGCGGTGAAATCGGGATCGCCAAGGTAGCGCGCGCGATCGAGGTAGCCCCGGCGCATCGCTTCGACCTGCAGGTGGAGGGATTCTGCTGAACCGCGTCCTTTCGACTTCAGGTGAAACGGCTCGAGGATGTTCAGCATTTCGATCAGTGCCACCCCGCCCGAGCTGGGCGGCGGCATCGAGATCACCTCGAACGGTCCGTACGTGCCTCGAACCGGCTTCCGCTCTTTCGCTGCGTACTTTTCCAGGTCTGCTTTCGTGATCAGCCCGCCATTGGCGGCCATGTCGTCGGCGATGCGATCCGCGATCCATCCCTTGTAGAACGCGTCAGGACCGTCCATCGCAATCGCACGCAACGTTCGGCCGAGATCCTTCAGAATGAGACGATCGCCTTCGGCCCAAGTGCCTCCGCCCGGCTTGCCGTAAGCGGCAACGGACGCCGGAAACCGACCCATCGTGCCCGAGAGTTGCTCGTTGAGGCTGCGCGCGAGGGCACCCGACACCGTCAAGCCGTTCTCCGCGAGGAGCACTGCCGGCATCACGAGCTCCTTCCACGGCAGCGTGCCGAATCGTTTGTGCGCGAGCGCGAGTCCGCGGACGGTGCCGGGCACACCGGGCGCCAGGTAGCCGGCATTGGTGAGCGAGATATCGATCTTTCCGTCGCGCAAGTACATGGTCCGCGTCGACGCCGCCGGCGCCGTCTCGCGATAGTCGAACGCCGTTGCGACGCCCTTTGGCCGACCGGACGATCATGAAGCCGCCACCGCCGATGTTGCCGGCTGACGGGTGCGTGACGGCCAGCGCGAACGCCGTCGCCACGGCCGCGTCGACCGCGTTGCCTCCGCGGGCGAGGATCGCGGCCCCGGCGTCGCACGCTGGCGCCGACGTGCAGACGACCATACCGGAGCGTGAGGGGACGCCGGCGTCGTTTTGCGCGCCGGCCGGGGGGATGGCAACGAATGCCGCAACCGTGGCCGCGGCGAGAACCGACCGAAGATTCAGCGCCATGTTTCGACCACTATATCCGGCTCCGACGCGGGCGAGCATCTTGCAACGCTCGGGCGCCGTTTGTGATACACCCTTCAGGTTTGGAGAAGCACTCTTGCCTCAACGAGTAGAACGGCGAGCGGGTGGGGCGCGCGAAACCAGCGCGATTCAGGTCTGGCCTGGCACTCCCTATCCATTGGGCGCGACGTACGATGGCGTCGGTACCAATTTCTCGGTCTTCTCCGAAGTTGCCCAGCGCGTCGAGCTCTGCCTGTTCAACGACGCGGGGACCGAGACGCGCGTCGATCTTCCGGAGATGACGGCGCTCTGCTGGCATGGGTACTTCCCGAACGTGCAGCCGGGGCAGCGTTACGGATTTCGCATCCACGGGCCGTACGCCCCCGATCAGGGACTCTGGTGCAACCCCGCGAAACTCGTACTCGATCCGTACGCGAAGGCGATCGAGGGCGCGTGGAAGTGGAACGAGGCGCTCTTCCCGTACCACCTCGCCGATCCGGACGGCTCCCGCAACGATCTGGACGATGGACCGTTCATTCCGAAGTCGGTGGTGATCAATCCGTTCTTCGACTGGGGAAACGATCACCATCCCCGCACGCCGTGGTACCGCACGATCGTGTACGAGACGCACGTGAAGGGTTTCACGAAGCGTCATCCCGACATTCCCGAGCATCTGCGCGGTACCTACGCCGGCATGGCGCATCCCGTGGCCGTGCGGTATCTGCAGAGGCTCGGCATCACAGCCGTTGAGTTGCTGCCGGTGCATCAGTTCGTGCAGGACGCCACGCTGCTCGAGCGCGGTCTCCGCAACTATTGGGGCTACAACTCGATTGGCTACCTCGCGCCGCACAACGAATACTCCGCGCGCGGACAGCGCGGGGAGCAGGTGCAGGAGTTCAAGCATCTCGTCAAGACGCTGCACGAGGCCGGCATCGAGGTCATCCTCGACGTCGTCTACAACCATACCGGTGAAGGAAATCAACGCGGACCGGTCCTCTCCTTCAAGGGGATCGACAACACGGCCTACTACCGTCTGATGTCCGACAACCGGCGCTACTACATGGACTACACGGGCACCGGGAACACGCTGAACATGCGGCACCCGCATGTGCTTCAGCTCCTCATGGACAGCCTGCGGTACTGGGTGCTGGACATGCACGTCGACGGGTTCCGGTTCGACCTGGCCGCGACGCTCGCACGCGAGCTGCACGACGTCGATCGGCTGTCGGCGTTCTTCGATCTCATCCAGCAGGATCCGGTCGTGAGCCAGGTCAAGCTGATCGCGGAGCCGTGGGACGTCGGCGAAGGCGGCTATCAGGTCGGAAACTTTCCACCGCTGTGGTCGGAGTGGAACGGCAAGTATCGCGACTGCGTTCGCGATTTCTGGCGCGGTACCGATCAGACGCTGGCCGAATTCGGCTCGCGTTTCACCGGTAGCTCGGACCTCTATCAGGGCACCGGTCGCCGACCCTACGCGAGCCTCAACTTCATCACCGCCCACGACGGTTTCACGCTGCGCGATCTCGTCACGTACAACGAGAAGCACAACGAGGCCAACGGCGAAGACAACCGCGACGGAGAGAACCACAACCGGTCGTGGAATTGCGGGATCGAGGGGCCGACGCCCGATCCGGCAGTTCTCGCGCTGCGGGCCCGCCAGGTCCGCAACTTTCTCACGACGCTGCTCCTGTCCCAGGGCGTGCCGATGATCTGTGGCGGCGACGAAATCGGCCGGACGCAGCAGGGGAACAACAACGCCTACTGTCAGGACAACGACCTGTCCCGGTACGACTGGGAGCAAGCCGATCAGAAGCTGCTGCACCTCACTGCGCGCCTGATCGAGCTTCGTCAGAATCACCCCGTGTTCTGCCGACGTCGCTGGTTTCAGGGCCGGGCAATTCGTGGCAGTGAGGTCAGCGACATCGGATGGTTCACGCCCGCCGGCGTCGAGATGTCGGACCAGGACTGGCACGCGGGATTTGCCAAGTCGCTCGGCGTGTTCCTCAACGGTGCGGGTATCCCCACGATGGACGAGCGCGGCGAGCGGATTCTCGACGACAGCTTTTACGTCATGTTCAACGCGCAACAGGACGCTCAGGAGTTTTCCCTGCCTGAGGCCAAGTGGGGAAGGCGCTGGACGGAAATTCTCGACACCAGCGAGCCGACGGACCACCTGGACGAGGACGAGGAAGGCCGCATCCTGCGGGCTGGCGATCGACGGACCGTGCAGCCGTGGTCGGTCGTGCTGCTTCGCCGATTGGACGCGAAGCGCTGACGACACGAGTCGGATGAACCTGCCGCTGAAACTGTCCGAAACCGTCTTGAACCGACTATAGTACTGTGGGGATCCGGTACGCGGGATCCGGTACACGTGCCCGGCGTCCGCATTCCGATACCGCACACCGCATCCCGGATCGGGAGGTAGAAAAGCCAGTGTCTCGTGTTCTCACGCTCTTGATCGTGGTCGGCCTCTGGGCCGTGCCGTCGGGGTCGCGCGATCACGCGTCGCCGATCACGGTTTCCGCCGCCGTGAGCCTGACGGACGCGCTCACCGCCGCGGCTGCCGACTACGGAGAGGCGGGGCAGATCCATTTCAACTTTGCTGCATCGAACGTGCTGGCGCGCCAGATCGTGAGCGGAGCGCCCGTCGATCTCTTCATCAGCGCGGATGAATCGCAGATGGACGTTGTCGCCAGAGCTGGTCTGATTGCCGAAGGCACGCGAATCGATTTGCTCACCAATCAGCTGGCGGTGATCGTGCCGGACGACCGGTCGCGGACCTTGAGCGGCATCCGCGATCTGCTCGACCCGTCGATCAAGCGGATCGCGCTCGGCGACCCCGCGGCCGTGCCTGCCGGGCGTGTACGCGAAGCAATACCTCGAGAAGGAAGGAATCTGGAGCGATCTGGCGTCCCGGGTCGTACCCACTGTGAGCGTCCGGGCGGCGCTCGCCGCGGTCGAAACGGGCGCGGCCGATGCGGCGATCGTCTACCGCACCGACGCGCTCGTGGCCACGCGCGCGAAGGTCGCCTGGCTTGTCCCGGTGGACCGCGGCCCCCGCATCATCTATCCTGCTGCCGTGATCGTTCGCAGCACGTCCCAGGCCGACGCGAAAGCGGTTCCTCGATTTCCTGCGTGCCGACGCCGGGGCGCGGGTCTTCACGCGCTTCGGGTTCTCGCCACCGCGGTGATTCGGTGGACGTCTGGCGCATCACCTGGTTCACCATCGCATCCGCAACGGCCGCCACCGCACTGATGCTCCCCGCGGGCGTCGCGATCGCGTGGTTGCTCGCGCGCTACCGTTTTCGTGGCCGGTCGATTCTGGAAACCGCCGTCTCGTTGCCGCTCGTTCTTCCGCCGGTGGCGACCGGGCTGATTCTCCTCACGCTCCTGAGCCGCCGCGGGGTCGTCGGACGGCTGCTCGCCGACATCGGCATCGACGTCGTCTTCACCTGGAAAGCGGTCGTCATCGCGATGGCGACGATGGGGATGCCGCTGCTCGTGCGGACGGCGCGCGCGGGGTTCGAGCAGGTTGACCAGCGGTACGAGCGCGTGGCGGCGACGCTCGGCGCATCGCCCGCGCGGATTTTCTTCACGATCAGCCTCCCGCTTGCGGCACCGTCGGTGATCGCCGGCGCGGTGCTGGCATTTGCGCGCGCGCTCGGTGAGTTCGGCGCGACGATCATGGTTGCCGGGAGCATTCCCGGCGTCACGCGTACGCTGGCCGTCGCGATCTACTCGTATACGGAGACCGGGCAGGACTCGAGTGCGGCGGTACTGCTGGTCGTCTCCGCCGTCATTGCGTGTGTCGCGCTGTGGATCGCCAACAGGCTGACCGAGAGGCGCCCGGCGTGATCGAGCTGGACTTCGAGCTCGTCCAGGGATCGTTCACGCTGGATGTCCACACGCAACTCGACGGACGTGCGGCGGCGCTCTTCGGTCCGTCAGGCGCCGGAAAGACCACCATCCTCGACGCGATTGCGGGTCTGAGGTCGCCGAGACACGGTCTGATCAAGACGCACGCGCGCACCTTGTATTCGTCCGCCGACGGCGTCAACCTGCCGCCACGCGCCCGTCACGTCGGCTACGTTCCCCAGGACGTCGCGCTCTTTCCTCACATGGACGTGCGCAGGAACCTGCTTTATGGACGTCATCCGGGCATATCGCCCGAGCTGGCGCGCGTCACGGCCATGCTCGAGATCGACACGCTGTTGTCGCGACGGGTGGATCAGCTTTCCGGCGGCGAACGTCAGCGCGTCGCCCTCGCGCGCGCCCTGATGTCCGGCCCGTCGCTCCTGCTGCTCGACGAGCCCCTTGCCGCGGTCGACGTCCCGCTCCGTCGGCGGATCCTGCCGTACCTGGAGCGCGTCCGCAACGAGCTGGCCGTCCCGATCGTGTACGTCTCGCACGATCGGGACGAAATCGAGCAGCTCGCCGATCAGGTCGTCCTGATCGATAACGGCCGGGTCGTCGCCGCCGGCCCGCCGTCAACCGTCTGGTAATTGCCTTGGGGTCAGATCTCGATTTTCGAATTCAGCTCGGCCAACGTCTGAATTTCCTAGTGATCTGATTAGAAAATCGAGATCTGACCCCCAAAGCTAGCTCAGCCACGCCAAGATTGAAAAATCGAGATCTGACCCCAACCCGCGTGGCCGCCCAACGCGCGATAATGTCGAAGGGAGGAGACCGGTGACCGCAGGGACAGAAAGGTTGGCCTGGTGCGCCGTCTCGCCTTCGTCTCCGCCCTGCTCGCCTTGCTGGCCGCCGCGTCGATCACCGGTGCGGCGCAATACGGACAGCGGCGCTGGGTCAGCGGTCCGGTTGACGTTCCCATCGATCCACCGCCACCCCTCGACGGCCGGTTCACGTTCGCGCGCCTGAAGTTCACCACCGCCGCGGGCGGCTACTATTTCCGCGGGCTCCCGGCATGGGCGCACGGATACGTCGGCGGCGGCGAAGGACGACGGTCGGAACGGAACCTCGCCAAGATCCTCAGCAGCATCACGAACATGAATCCCCACGTCGACGCCACGCGTGTTGTCGACGTCGGCGATCCAGACCTGTTCCAGTATCCGGTGGTCTATGCGACCGAGGCCGGCTTCATGGAGCTCGACGACCGTGAGGCGCACGCGCTTGGGGACTATCTCCGAAAGGGAGGCTTCGTCATCTTCGACGACTTCCGCGGCGAGGCCGACTGGGAGAACTTCCGCTCGACCATGCAGCGAGTGCTGCCCGGCGAGCAGCCGACCGAGCTCGCCCTGTCACACCCGATCTTTCACGCGTTCTTCGACATTCAGACGCTGCAGTTCGTCCAGTACTACGACCGCGGCACGCCGATCTTCTACGGAATGTTCGAGAACAACGATCAGTCGAAGCCGCTGCAGCTCATCGCCAACTTCAACAACGACGTGTCGGAGTACCTGGGAATACTCGGACACCGGCTTCACGCCGATCGACTTGTCGAACGAGGCCTACAAGCTCGGGGTCAACTACGTCGTCTACGCGATGACGCACTAGCGAGAGACGAAAGGCGCCGCTACTGGCCGCCTCGCCCCCGTCCGCTTCGGAGTCTCGGCCGCATCGAAGTTGACGCGCTGGCCGTCGATGAGCACCAGCTTGATTGTGGTGTGCTCGGCGAACAGATCGCCGTCGGTCATGATGACGTTGGCGATCTTGCCCTTCTCGAGCGATCCGAGACGGTCCGCCACGCCAGCGATACTTGCCGCGTCCAGCGTCAGCGCACGGATTGCCGCGTCCGCCGGCAGGCCCTCCTTCACGGCGCGAGCGGCGTTCTTCACGAAGTCTGACGTGCTCGTCAGGCCTGATGAGGAGAACGCGAACGGCACGCCGGCCTTCGACAGGCCGGCGGGCACCTTGGGCGCATGCGCGCGGAGTCGGAGCTCGCGAATCGGCTCGTCGGCATCGGGGCCGAGCGAGCGCGACCTCGTTGGATAGTTGAGGCTGAAGATGACGCGTGCGCCCGACGCCTTCAGATCGGCGGCGGCCAGATCCGCCTCCCGGCCGCCCGTGATGATTGGCGAGAGCTTGAATTCCTTCGCCATGTCGAGCGCCCGCACGACCTCGCGCTCGAGATTCGCTTCGAACGCGACGGGCTCACGTGACGGCGACGTCGTCTGCCCGCCGAGCGTGCCGTAGAGGGATTCCAGCGCCTTGTCGAACGCCGGCCGCGGCGACCCGACAGGCGACTTGCTGAAATGCGTCTCGAGCGTCTGTTGGTACTCGGCATCGATGAACGTCTGCCGGACGAACGCGATCGCCCCGAGCAGCGACTCCGGGTAGCCGTCCCCGCGTGCAGGCTGGAATTGCACGTGCAGCGCCACCGGAGACTTCACGACCCCGACGCCCCTACGCGGCGGCGCGATCGCGCCCACGATCGGCGACTCCGTCGGCGTGACGACGTTGACGAGCGCGCTATGGCCGCCGATCAGGACGCCGGGAGGCGTCTCGAGAGCCGTCGTGATGCCAGCCGCGGCCAGCTTCGTCAGATCCGGCGCGTCCGGGTTGACGTGATCAGCAGCCATCACGTCCGCACGCAGCACCAGGTCGCGCTTCCACCGCTCCGCCTCGTCGAACGTACGGACCGACGAAGGCTGCTCCGTCGCGAGCGTGATGTCGAGTCCTGCTGCAGTGCCCATGTCGATCAGGCCTGGATACACGGTGGAACCGGCGCCATCGATCACCACGGCGTCGGCCGGAGGCTGGACGTCCGCGCCCACGGCCTCAATCAACCCATTCCGGACGACGATGGTGCCCGTCGCCACCGGCGCGCCCGCCACGGTGACCAACCTGGCGCCTTTGATCGCGTAGACGTACGGGGCGTCGGCGCGAAGCGCGAGGCTGAAGCCAATCGCGACCGCAACGATCGAAAGGCTGAATCGAACCGTCCGCGTCATCGGCACTGTTCCTCCTAGTGGCGGGCCATGTACTTCTGGTAGAGCGCAAGCTGCTTGTTGTCGAGCCCGACGTCGCGCCCTTCGATCACCACTCGGGTTACATGCGTCCGGATCTCGAGCGGATCGCCGTTGGACATGAAGAAGTTGGCGTCCTTGCCCGCCTCGAGGCTTCCGACGCGGTCGGCGACGCCGAGGATCTGAGCGGCGCCGATGGTGAGCGCCTTCAACGCCTCCTGACGATCCAGTCCCCAGGCCACGGACATCGCGGCGTGGTACGGCAGGTTCCGCGCGTACGCCGCGTCGCTCGTGGCGAACGCGAACTTCACGCCCGCCTTCGCGAGCTCTCCAGCCAGCTGGTAGTTGGCGGCGTGGAAGGCGTCCTCGCGAAGCGGCGTGGTCAGCACGTTGCCAATCACGACGGGGATGTTGTGCTCCTTCAAGAGGCCGGCGACCAATGCGGCTTCGGCGCCGCCGCTGATGACGATGTTCACCTTCGTGCGATCCGCGAACGCCACCGCGTCGCGAATATCCGGCTCCCGCGATGCGTTCACCACCAGCGGCAGCCGCCGTTCGACGACGGGCACGAGGGCGTCGAGGACCCAGTCTTTCGTCTTGTCAGGACCAGCTTTCGCGTACGCCCGCGCGCGTTCGAAGAGCTGCGCGATCTGGTCGAGCCGATCGTCGCGCTGCTTCTTCAGCTGATCGAATGGCGTATTCGACGGACCAGCGCCTCGACCGCCGCCACCACCAGCGCCACGCCCGCCAGTCGCGCCGATGACGGGGAAGTTGAACTCGATGCCGGCGTTCGCGCGGAGCGTGGCTTCCTCCCACGTCCAGCCGTCCAGGTTCATCACCGCGACCTCGCCACCGAAGATCCCCCCGGACGGCACGACCGCGACGGTCGTCACGCCGTTCGCGCGCGTGATGGGAATCGTCTCGCTCTCGGCGTGATACGCCACGCGAGTGCGAAGCTGGGGGTTGTAGTCGAGCATCTCGTTGACGTCCTCGAAGCCGCGAGGACCGGGCTCGTTGAGCCCCATCTGCGTACGCGCGTTGATGAATCCGGGATAGATGTCCTCGCCGGCGCCGTCGATGGTCTTCGCTCCGGCCGGCACCTGCACGTCCGCCCCGACGGCCTCGATTCGGTTTCCGCGAACGACGATGGTGCCGCGAGGAATGTCGGGGCCAGTGATGGGGTGAATCGTCGCGTTCGTGATCGCCCACACGGCGTCGGTCGCGGCCGCTCGCGCCTGCGTCGAGGCGCTCTGCAGATCGGGCTGCGGGGCCGCTGTGTCGCCAACGTCGCGCTGCTCGGTGCTCGTCGGGACAGTGCGCCGCGAGCTGCTTTCGGCCGCGACGAGGTCCGCCTTCTCACGAGTGAGGGCCGTCAGGCGCTTGTCTTCGGCGAGACGGTCGTAATAGAGCGTGCCGTCGATGTAGACGCGATCCGCGATGGCGTATGCGCTGAGCGGATGATGATTCCAGACCACGACGTCCGCGTCTTTGCCCGGCTCGAGCGATCCGACCCGCGCGTCGATGCGCAGCTGCTTCGCGGGATTGATTGTGACGAGCGCGAGCGCCTCGTCCTCCGAGAGGTCTCCCCACTTCATGGACTTGGCAGCTTCGGTGTTCAGGCGTCGTGCGAGCTCGGCGCTGTCTGAATTGACCGAGACGAGCACACCCTTGCGCGTCATGATGGCCGCGTTGTACGGCATGGCGTCCTCGGCCTCGACCTTGTAGGCCCACCAATCGGAAAACGTCGACGCGCCCGCGCCGTGCGCGGCAATCTCCTTCGCGACCTTGTAGCCCTCCAGCACGTGCTGGAACGTTGCGATCTTGAAGCCCATCTCTTCCGCCACGCGAATCAGCATCAGGATCTCGTCGGCACGATAGCTGTGCGCGTGCACGAGCCGCTTGCCCTCGAGCACCTCGACGAGCGGCTCGAGCTGCAGGTCGCGCTTGGGCGGAACGACGTCCTGGCCCGCGGCCTTCTTCTTGTCGTACGCCTGCCAGGATTGCTGATACGCCTTCGCGCGCGTGAACGCGTCACGAATCACGTACTCGACACCCATCCGCGTGACCGGATACCGGCGAGGCCCGGTCTGGCCGAACTGGCGCATGTCCTTCGGATTCTCGCCGAGCGCGAACTTGATGCCCGGCGGCGCTCCCTCGAAGACGAGGTCCTCGGCGCGCGTCTTCCCCCACCGCAGCTTGATCACTTGATTCTTGCCGCCAATCGGGTTGGCGCTTCCGTGGAGCACGTTGGCCGTCGTCAGGCCGCCAGCCAGATCGCGATAGATGTCGACGTCGGCGGGGTCGAGGACGTCGCGCATCCCCGTCATGGAACTGACGGTCGTTCCGCCCTCGTTGATGGAGTCGTTGCCGATGTGCGAGTGGCAGTCGACCAGGCCTGGCGAGACGAATCGTCCGGACACGTCAACGATCTCGGCGTCGGACGGGACGGCGACGTCCGTGCCGATCGCGGCAATCTTGCCGTCGCGCAGGAGGACGGTGCCGTTCGCAATCGTCCCCTTCGTGATCGTGAGAATCGTTCCGCCTCGCAGTGCGACGACGCGATTCGCACGAGCGCTCTGCCCTCTGAGCGCCGCACCTGCGAGCGGCAACACGGCGAGAATCGCCGCAACGACAAAGGTCCACGGGCCAGGATGTCGGGAGCGCACGATTACCTCCAGAGCAGGAACCGGTGACAGAAAACGGGAACTGTAGCACGATCCCTCCGTGCGTCGAGCGCTCCTGATCGCGATCGCGCTGTGCGTCTGCGTCGCCGGATGGGTGGGCCTGTTCGGCGGCATTCAATTCCGCGTCGGCGACGTCGTGCTGCGATCGCGCGACCCCATCCGTCCCCTCGCAATCGCCATCGTCCTGCTGTTCGTATATGGCGTCGCGTTTCGACACGCGTTCATCGAGGAGACCCAGCGGCTGGAACGCCTGATTGCCCGCTACGCGACGTGGGTTGCCGTCATTTGCGTGGTGATCGTCGCGGGGCTGTCGGTCCGGTGGTCCACATATGCAGCCAGCGGGTCGGACTCGTCGGGATACGTCAGCGAGGCGTACGGCTGGCGGTACGGTCCGCTGCCCCGACCGATTCCGCTGGATGCCTCGCTGCCGTGGCCATCTCCCGCGACCGCGCTTGCGCCACTCGGCTACATGCCCGCTCCCGACGGCAACGCCATCGTCCCAACCTATTCGCCGGGCCTGCCGATGATGATGGCGCTCGCGTTGGCGGCCGTCGGAACTCGCGGTCCGTACCTCGTGGTCCCGGTGTTTGCCGGCCTGATCGTCTGGACCACGTTCGTGGTGGGACGACGAATCGACGGGCCAGGAGCAGCGGTGCTGGGCGCCCTGTTCGTGTCCGTGAGCCCGATCGTGCTCTTTCAATCGCTCTGGCCGATGACGGACGTCCCCATAGGCGCGCTCTGGACGGGGGCGGCGGCGGCAGCGCTCGGAGGATCACGTCGAAGCGCGGCTCTCACCGGCATGATTGCGGCGTGTGCCGTGCTCGTCCGCCCCAATCTGCCGCTGGTGCCGGCGGCGTTCGTGCTTCACTTCCTGCTCGATGGTCCGACGAGGCGGGAAGGACTGATACGCGCGGCGACCTTCAGCGCGTGCGTCGCGCCGGCGGTAGTCTGCGTCGCGCTCCTCAACGCGCGCTGGTTCGGAGGACCATTTCATTCCGGGTACGGCACGGCCGCGACGCTCTATTCACTCCACAGCGTCTGGCCGAACCTGCAGCGATATCCGGTATGGCTGGTCCGCTCGCACTCGATTCTGTCGTTTCTCTTCCTGTTGCCACTGTTCATGTGGAAGCGGATGCGCACCGCGCGGCCTGGTATGCGACTCGCCTACCTGTTGATTGCCGCGACCTGGCTTTCGTACCTGCCGTACTTCGCGTTCGACGAGTGGTGGTACTTGCGATTTCTCCTGCCGGCCATCCCGGCAATGTTGATTCTCGCCGCGATGTCCACGCTTGTTCTCGGGCGGCTGGCGCCGCCGCAGTGGAGTGGCGTGTTGACGTTCCTGCTGGCGGCCGCGCTCTTCGTCGGTGAGCTCAAGTTCACGCGCAGCCAGCAGATGTTCGGCCCGTTGTACGTTGCCGAGCAGCGCTACGTGACCGTCGGGTTATACCTCCGGCAGATTCTTCCAGAGAACGGCATCGTCCTCGCGATCCAGCACAGTGGAAGCGCCCGGTTCTACACAGGCCGGCCGATCGTTCGACTCGATGTCGTCGACGAATCCCTGGCGCCACGCGCACAAACCGCGTTGGCGTCAGCTGGCTACCATCCCTTTGCAGTCTTCGAGGATGACGAGATTCCCCAGTTGCGCGCGCTGCTCGGGCTCGACCGGAGCGCGCCGCTGCCATGGCGATTGATCGCGCGGCTCGATCGGCCCGTGGGCGTCACAATCTACGACCTCGGGCCCTCGATCGATCCGCACCCGCCGGTCGCCTTGTCGATCGGCGACGGCCATCGCACTGTACGTGGAGGCGCCTATTGAAGGACCTGGAGCTCGGGAATGCTCCAGTCGTTCTTGCCGAATCCCGTTTGACGGAGGCGAATGAAGCGGACGCCGTCCCGGTTCAGCTCAAACACGAGCGGCATCTCACGGGGATGGCGGAGCGCTCCGAAATACGCCTGGAGCGCGGCATCGCCGGTCCACGCGGGTTGCCAGGACACACCGTCGGCTGACACGTCGATCTGAAGCCGCCTCGGGAAATCCGTGATGAACCCGCCGAGATCGATCACCACCTGCCCCACATGTGTCAGACGCTCCAGTTCGATCGTGGCCTCGGCGAAGACCTGCTGCACGCCTCCACTCCATCGCGTACGCAGATCGCCGTCGAGCGCGCGTGACGCGTGGGGCGCGCTCGGGATCGTGCTCAGCGCCTTGATCGGGATTGGTGTGCCAGTGCGGTCCGGAATGTCGGGGACCGAGCCGCTCCGCGGCAGTCGATAACTGCTCCAGCCGTCCTCCGTGTGCACCGTCGTCGCGCCGGGGTAGGAGAGGACCCAGCGGCGTAACGTGCCCTGCGCGTCACCCGCATGATCGATGACCACGCCGAGCGGGCCCCTGGCGGCGAGCACGTGCAGGATGCGCGCGTCGGCCGCCTCGACGAGCATGCGCAGCGCGAAGTAGTGCGGCGCGAAATACCCGCTGAAGCCGTTGTAGAGCGGGACCGGATCGAACATCTGCTGATAGAGCGCCCGCGCGTCGATGTCCGGACCCATGGGGAGGTCGAGCCTGGCGGACACACCGGACGGCGAGGTGCGGACCAGCGGTGCGGACGCGACCACGAACGTCCGCGGCCACCCATCGAGCAGGATGCCGAACGTGGCCGCCGCTATGACGATTGATCGCGTCCGCGATTTCAACCTGTTCACGCTCAACGCCGCGACGACGCTGAGGCAGACGAGCGCCATCATCCAGAACCGCGCGGGCACGCGAAGGCCGTCGAAGCCCGGCAGCTGCATGAGCTGCCCATACGGCGACCGATAGATCACCGGTCGCTGGAGAAACGTCGGATCGGGGCCGAGCGCGAAGACCCACATCAGAAACGCCGCGAACAGGTAGAAGGCCAAGGGCGACCGCCTGCCGATCGCTGCGCGGACGCGCGGCAGCATCACGATCAGCGCAAGCGCGGCAATCAGCGCCAGCGTCAACGGCTTGTGTGCCCGTCCGATAGAGAGCAACCGGACGGGGCCGATCTTCAAAACCCACGGTCCGTGCACGATCGGAATCGCCGCGCCAACCAGCAGCACAACAGATAGCGCCATGAGCGCCAGGCGTATGTTGCGCGCCAGGCGCCTCTCATTCTCAGATATGCCAAAGGGCCGGGCCTGCACGATTGCGAGTATGGCCAGCACGACGATGGTGAGCCCCGGGAAGAGCGCCGACTCCGCGCGATCGACGAAGTGCACCCAGCCCCACACGAGCGACTCGTCGCTTGCAAGCAGGAACCCCGCGACGTCCGCGCTGAAGAGGCGAATCTCCTGGACGGATCGTGTGAAGCCGTAGGTGTCTCTCAGGATCGCCTGGTATCCCAGCAGGAACGGCACCAGCACGAGCGCGGCGACCGCGAAAAGGACGGCGACGATGAAGAATTGCTTCACGGTCCACCGCCCGACTGCGAACCAGAGCACCCACGGGACGAGCAGCACCGACAGGAAGAATAGAAAGTATCCGCACGACAGCGCCTGCATCAGCCATGCAACCGCTGCAACAATTGCCCAAGTGGTGTTCGACGCGCGGCCGTGACGATGAAGGGCGGCAAGACAGATCGGCGACCAGAACGACGCCAGCACCTGAATGTGCGGCACCTGCACGAGCCTGTATGGCGCAAAGGCAAACGCGAGGGCGGCGACGACGGCGGCGTCGTGCCGTTTCGTGAGCGTGAACGCCAGAAAGTGCGCGGCCATCGCGCTGAGGACGAACGTGGCGATGAGCGCCACGTTGTAGCCGAGCAGCGGCAGATGCGTCAGCACGGTCAGCGGCGCGCTGATCGGCGCCAGGCCCAGAAGGTGCTCCGAGAACGCGAGCGTGCCCGGAGCCGGAAAAAACGCGGGCGCGTTCCACCAGTGGGCGGTCAGCGGAACGGCCTGCGTGGACCACCACAGAATCCACGCATTGAGAAGCGGATCGCCGGGATCGTGCGGAACACCGTGACCGAGGTGCAGCGCCAGGGGCCATGTGTACGCAAGGGTGATCGCGAGATACGCCACGCCCGCGATCACGAAGGCTCGAAGCTCGCGCGGCCTTACCGGCCCCGACGGCAATGTCATTCCAGGACCCGCGCTTCCACGATCGTCCAGCCCCTCGTCGTCTCCGCCGCTGTCTGCCGCACGCGCAACCATCTGGCGCGTGCGTTCACCGGCACGGCCAGCGGCACCGTCAGGGGATCTGCGATCGCACCGTCGTACGCGATGAGCGCGGTACGACCCGTCCAGACCGACACCCATCGGCTTCCATCGTCGGACGCGTCAACCGCCAGGACGCGCGGATATTGAGACGTGTACGACCCGAGGCAGAGCACCAGTGCACGCAGCGTATGTGCCGCACCCAGATCGATCGTCACCATCTCCGCTCCGCGCTGCTCGCGTGCGTGCCATCGGGTCTTGAGATCGCCGTCGATGATCGCGTTGATGTCGCTGACGTTCACATTGGCATCGACGTGCGCGATCCTGACCGGGATGCCAGACGCGATGAACGGCGGCGGCATTGGCCGAGGCAGGAGCTCGAATCTGCTCCAGCCGGCTCCATCGTCCAATCGTGTCGCGCCAGCTGCCTCGACGTAGCGCCGCCACGATCCGTCGGCGTCCAGCTCGTGCTCGACGACGATCTGAATTGGACCGCTCGAGGCGAGCCGTTCGAGAATCATCGGATCGCGGCGGTCCAGCAGGTCTCGCAGCGCGGGATGCTGCGGGGCCTCGTACCCGCTGTACCCGTTGAACACGGGCAGGCCGTCCTCGATCGTGTGAAACATCGATTCGGTCTCGTTCGAGGCGAGCGGCAGGCCGAGCCGTGCGATCGCGGTGCTGGCGATTCCGGGACGTCGAGCGGGCACCGCGGCGAGCGCAAACGATCCAGGCCATCCGTCGAGCAACAGCCCCATCACGGCGACGGTGACGACCATCCCTCTGAGGCGTACGGATCGAATCTGCGCAATCGTCAGCGCGCCCACGGCCGACAGGCAGAGCACGGCCAGCATCCACAGGCGTGCCGGCACGCGCATCTCGTCGAATCCGGGCAAATACATGAGCAGCGCATACGGCCCGCTGATGCCCAGCGGCCGGCCGAGCAGCGACGGACGCGGTCCAAGCGTCAGCAGCCACATCAGCAGCGCGGCGAAGGAGTAGAAGGTCACGGTCGACCGATGCTCGACGCCGCGTCGCGCCGCGATCACCAGGCCGGCCCCGGCCAGCAGGACGATCGTGATTCCCGGAAACATCTCGGCTTCAATGTCGCGGACCGCATGAAGGCCGCTCCACAGCAACGATTCCCGGGAGGCGGACACGATGCCGGCGATGTCGGCGCTGTAGTAGGCGATCTCCACGGGACTCCGTCGGAGACCGTATTGAAGGTGAATCCCCCGATATCCAAGCAGCAGCGGCGTCATGATGATTGCCGCGGCAAACCAGCAGACCGCAACGGTGACCAACTGTCGTGAGTCGAGCCGTCTGATGCCGAACCACGCGAGCCAGAGCACGACGAGCAACGAGAGGAAGAACATGTAGTACCCGGACGCGAGCGCCTGCAACAGCCACGCGCCGGCAAACAGAATGGCGAACGCCGGCCGCCGGTTCTTCAAATACAGATGCAGCGCGCCGAGCGAAACAGGCATCCAGTACGACGAGAGCAGTTGCAGATGATTCAGATGCGAGAGTCGATAGGGCGCAAACGCGAACGCGATCGCGGCGACGAACGCCGCGTCGCGTCGCGACGTGAGAGCGAGACCGAAGAAGTAGGCACCCAGCCCCGACAGTACGTAGCTGAGGAGGAACAGCACGTTGTACGCGAGCAGCGGCGTGCTGGTGAACGCAAGAAATGGTGCCGCGATCGGGACGAGGCTCAGCAGGTTCTCCGAAAACCCGAGAACGCCCGTCGACGGGTAGAAGGCAGGGGCGTTCCACCAGTGCTGCGTGAGTGGCAGCGCCTTCGTCGACCACCACAGAATCCACGTCACGAGAAGCGGATCGCCACGGTCGTGTGGAACTGCGCTGGCCACGTGGGTCGCGAGCGGCCACGTGTAGGCACACGTCAATGCTGTCAGCGCAATCCCGGCGAGAAGCGTCGAACGAAACACTATGTGGTGAGGATCACTTTACCAATGTTCGCGCGGCTCTGAATGAAGCGGTGGGCCTCCGCCGCTCGATCGAGCGGGAACGTCCGCGCGACGACGGGCTGCAGACGGGTCGCGCCCAGCTCCGTCATGAGCAGCGCCATGGTGGACTGCAAGCAGCCGCTGTTCTTCCCACAAGTGACCGATGTTCAACCCGAAGACGCCGCGGTTGCGATTGATCAACGACAACGGCTGGAACTTCGGCATGCTCCACATCGAACGAAACACGCGCCAGCGGTTTCGCCGCTCACCCGCGATCGACGAGACGCCGACCATTACGAGGCGGCCCAGCGGCGCGAGCAGGCGATAGCTGACCGCGAAGCTCTTCCCACCGATTGGATCGAGCACCACATCGACACCACGTCCCCGCGTGATGCGTTTGACCTCCGCCTCGACGTCCGCGTGGCGATAGTCGATGGCATGCTCGACGCCGAAGCTGCGCAGCGCGTCATGTTTCGTCGCCGACGACGTGCCGATCACCGTCGTCCGTCGAAGCCGTGCGAGCTGCGTCGCCGCGATGCCCAGGCCGCCACCCGCGTTGTGAACGAGCACGGTCTCGCCGGACGTGAGCGCTGCCATGCGATAGAGCGCGAGCACGGCTGTCACATAAGTGACCGGCACGGCGGCGGCCTCCGCGTCGCTCAATGCTTCCGGAAAGCGAAAGGCCAGAGCAGCGGGCACGACGACGCAGTCGGCATATCCGCCAAACCGCGTCAGGGCGACGACCCTGTCGCCCTCGCGCAGTGCCGTGACTCCGGCACCGACGGCGTCGATCGACGCCCGCCACCTCGTATCCGACGACGACGGGCGGTTTCGGTGCGTCGGGATAGAGACCGATTCTGGCGAGGACGTCGGCGAAGTTGACGCCCGCGGCGCGGACGCGGATGCGGATCTGCGCCTTCGGCAGGTGTGGGGTCGGGCCGTTCGCGGACCTCGAACACCTCCGGCGGGCCATACCGCGGGATCACCACCTGCCGCACGGCGACAGGGTACGCAATTTGGTATTGGGTGATTGGTATCGTAATTGGTAAATCGGTCGACTCGACACATACCATCACGAACCAATCCTTAGCGAGGAGCGCGAGCAGAGCTTTCTGGGTGTGCAAACGGTTTTCGGCCTGATCGAAAGCAATCGACACGTCGGAATCGATCACCTCGTCGGTCACTTCCTCTCCACGATGCGCCGGCAGGCAGTGCATGAAGAGCGAGCCCGCCGGGGCGTGGCCCATCAGACGCGCGTTGACCTGGTACGGAGCGAACACATCGCGCCGGGTCGCCGCTTCGTCTTCCTGGCCCATCGACGCC
Organism: uncultured Acidobacteriota bacterium; assembly: GCA_963786615.1. Taxonomy (GTDB): domain Bacteria; phylum Acidobacteriota; class Vicinamibacteria; order Vicinamibacterales; family 2-12-FULL-66-21; genus CAWAZT01. Next base: position 258,086 of record CAWAZT010000014.1, on the reverse strand, counting down.
CACACATCCGTGTAGACCGCGTCGGCGCCCGAGACGGCATCGACCGGATCGATCGTGAGGCGCAGCGACGCGCCCAGGCGGGCCACGTTGTTCACCGTCTCGCACACGTCGTCGGCCATCTCGAACCCGCGCGGTGACGCGACGACGACATTTCCTCCGAGCATTACCAGTGCCTGCGCCAGCGAGGTGGCGACGTTGTTCCCGTCGCCGACGAAGGCGACCGTCCGGCCGCGGACCGATCCCCAGCGTTCACGGAGCGTGAGCAGGTCGGCCAGCGCCTGGCACGGGTGCTCCTCGTCGGTCAGCGCATTGACGATTCGCAGGCGCGGCGCGGCCGCCGCGAGCCGCTGGATCCGATGCTGGCCGAACGTGCGGATCACGACGCCGAACACCCAGCGCTCGAAATTCCGCGCGATATCCTCCAGCGTCTCGCGACCGCCGAAGACGACGTCCGTAGGCGGCTCGATGACGTCGCCGCCGAGCTCGCGAATCGCGATCACAAACGTGGACCGCGTCCGGAGCGACGGTTTCTCGAACAGCAACGCCACGTGCTGCCCGGCCAGCGGCATGGCGTGCGGACGCCCCGCATGTCGGGCGGCTTTCATCGAGGCCGCGAGATCGAGACACGTCTCGACCTCGTCCGGCGTGACGTCCAGCATCGAGAGGAACTGCGTCGTGTGCCAGTACGACACCGGCCGCGTAGACGCCGTGAAGGCTCATGTTCGATACTCCGCGTTGATGCGCACGTATTCCGCGCTCAGGTCACAGGTCCACATCCGGGCCTGACTGGAGCCGCCCGTGCCGAGATCGACTCCTACGGCCACTTCGCGTCCGGCCAGATGGCGCGAGGCCTCGGGTGCACGCTCGTCGAACGGACGGCCGTCCGCGAACAGCTCGACGTCGCCAATCCGCACGCGCGCACGATCCAGTCGAAAATCCACGCCGGCCCGCCCGGCGACGGCCACCAGGCGACCCCAGTTGGGATCGGCTCCGTGAATGGCCGTCTTCACGAGCGGCGAGTTCGCGATCGCCCGCGCCGCGCGGCGAGCCTCTTCGCGCGACTGCGCGCCTGTGACGTCGATCGTGACGAGCTTCGTCGCGCCTTCGCCGCCACGAACGATGTCGAGCGCGAGTGGCTGACAGACATGGCGCAGCGCCTCGATAAGCACGGGCAGGTCGGCGTCCTTCAAAGCCACGCCGCTGGCCCCAGACGCGAGCGCGAACACGCAATCGTTCGTCGAGCACTCGCCGTCCACCGAGATTGCGTTGAACGTCTCCTCCGTCACCATCGACAGCGCCCGCTGCAGCAGCGCGGGATCGACCTGCGCGTCCGTCGTCACCACGGCCAGCATGGTGGCCATCATCGGCTCGATCATCCCGGAGCCCTTGGCCATGCCGCCGACGCGAAATCGCCCGCTGGCTGTCGTGACCTCGACGGACACTTCCTTCGGGAACGGATCGGTCGTCATGATCGCGCGCGCGGCGAGCGCGCCGCCGTCGCGGCTCAATGCCGTCGACGCTTTCTTGATCCCGTCCACGACCGTGGCGCGATCGAGCGTGACGCCAATTACACCGGTCGAGGCCACGAGGACGTCGGCGGGAGCGCATCCGGCAACCGTCGCTGTCGCCTGGGCCATCGCACGCGCGGTGTCCAGACCCTCCTCGCCCGTGCAGGCGTTGGCGCAGCCGCTGTTGATGACCACCGCGCGCGTGCGGGCGGCGGCGGTGGTCACGTGGGCCTTCGAGACCAGCACGGGCGCCGCCTGCGCCTTGTTGGTCGTGAAGACCGCAGCAGCGGACGCCGGCGCGTCCGACACCAACAAGCGCGAGGTCGAGGCCGCTCTTCTTGATGCCGCACGCGACGCCGGCCGCACGGAATCCGGCAGGCGCGGCAATGCCGCCACGGACGGGCGTGGCCGCGATATCGGCGACGGTCATGCCGGAACGGGCTCCGCTTCAGCCGGCACGGGCGTCAGCCGCAGCCGCTCCACACTCGACCGCGGTTGCGCCGCAGCGCGCGCTGGCGCCGACCGCTCGCTCAACCGCCGGACACTGCCCGGCCGGAGTGGCAGCGAGACGGCGTACTGACCGCAGCGCCTGAAGTGCACGCATCCAACGCAATCGTGCGCGATCTTCTCCGGCAGCCAGACGTGCGGCACGATCGAGAAGCCGAGACGCAGGAAGTGCGAGGGCTCGTGCGTAAACGCGCAGAGCGTGTCGTATCCGAGCGTCCGTGCGCCGTCGGCCAGCGCCGTCACGAGCGCAGCGCCCGTGCGATGTCCACGCTGCGCCTCGTCGACGACGAGCGAGCGCACTTCGGCGACACTCTCGCTGAGCGGCGCCAGCTCGGCGCATCCAATCACGGCCCCGTCGAGCGTGGCGACGATGAATCGAGCGGCGTGCGCCTCGACATCCTCGAGCGAGCGCGGCAGCAGGTGTCCGGCCGCCACGTTGGCCGCAATCAGTTGATGAATCGCGGCACCATCGCCTGCCGCTCCGGTTCGTAGCTGAACGTTCATGTCTCCGCGGGGCCTCCGTCGCCACTTCAATCGCCGCTTCCAGGAGCGGCAAAGCCTCGTCGATTTCCCGTTCGGTGATGACGAACGGCGGCAGCAGACGAATCACCGTGTCGGACGTCCGGTTGACGAGCAGCTTGCGCTCGAGCGCCGCCTGAACGACGGGAGCGGCCGGACGATCCAATTCGATTCCCCACATCAGGCCGGCACCGCGAACGTCCTTCACGGCCGGCTGTCGAGTGGCGATCGCGCGCAAACCCGCCTCGAGATGCGCACCCACCCGGGCGACGTTCTGCATGAGACCGCCGCTCACCAACTCGTCGACGAAGACAATCGCCGCGCGGCACGCCAGCAGGTTGCCGCCGTATGTGCTGCCGTGATCCCCGGGCTGCACGTTCGCGGCGACCTTTTCCGACATCAGCGCCGCACCGATCGGCACGCCGGCGCCCAGCGCCTTGCCGAGTGCCATCAGGTCCGGCTGCAGGCCAAGCGTGGCCGAGTGAAACGGACGCCCGGTACGTCCGAGACCGCACTGGATTTCGTCTGCGATGAGGAGCGTCCCGGTGCTGCGGCACGCCTCCGCAATCGCACTTGCGGTGGCGCGTGGCAGCGGTCGCACGCCGCCTTCGCCTTGTATCGGCTCGACGACCACCGCGGCTGTATCCCTCGTGATCGCGGCCGCCACCGCCCTGGCGTCGTCGGCGGGCACGAACGTCACCCCGCTCACGAGCGGTGCGAACGGCGTCCGGTAATGCTCGTCCCACGTCACCGACAGCGCGCCCATCGTCCGTCCATGGAACGAGTGCTGGAGCGCGACGAACTGTGTCCGCTCGGAGCCGCCGACCCCGCGCCAGTACCGGCGCGCAAACTTCAGGCAGGCCTCGACCGCTTCCGCGCCGCTGTTGCAGAAGAACGCCCGCGGCAGGCCGGACAGGTCCGAGAGCCGCTGCGCGAGCTCGGCCTGCAAGGGGTGATGGAACAGATTGGACGTGTGGATCAACGTGGCGGCCTGATCCGCGATTGCGCGCGCGAGCGCAGGATGGCGCGTGCCCGAGCGCCGCGACACCGATGCCGGAAATCAGATCCAGATATCGATCGCCCTCGCGACTGAACAGCGCGCACCCGCGCCCCGAGACGAACACGACCGGCGCGCGGCGATAGACCTGCAGAACGTGCTGCTGGTCGACGGCAATTGGATCGAGAGAGGTCGTGGTCATCGAGTCATCTCACACACGAGGGACGAGGTCCGAGGTCCGAGGGTCGAGGATCGCCGTTCGCATGATGGTCGTTCCGGCGGCCGTGGCGTACGCCGCGGCGCGTCCATCGACGATGCGGACGTCGGTGACGCCTCCGTCAAGCGCCTCGAGACCTGCACGAAGCTTGGCGACCATGCCGTCGCGCGCCGTGCCTGCCGCGACCATGGCGTGCGCCTGGGCCTGATCGAGCGTCGGACACGGCACGCCGGATCCGTCGAACACGCCCGGAGTCGATCCCGCCACAATCAGGCGATCCGCCCCGATCGCCCGCGCGAGGTGCGAGGCGAGGACGTCCGCGTTCACGTTGAGCAACGTTCCATCGGCTGTCACGCCGATGCTGGCGATCACAGGCACATAGCCGAGCGCCAGCAGATCGCTCACGAGCGCCGCAGACGCCCCGGGCTCGGGCAGGCCGACCAGACCCAGATCCACGCTGGCGCCCGCCGCGGACACGAAGGCCGACGCCTGGGCCGCGCGTCCAACGCCGGCGTCCGCGCCCGTCAAACCGACGGCGCGCACGCTCTGCGAGGTCAACGCGGCAACGAAGCTCGTGTTGATTCGGCCCGCCAGCACCGCCACCACCGTCTCCAACGTGTCCTCGTCGGTGATCCGCAGACCGTCCACGAAGCGCGGCGCTTTTCCGCGCGCCCGCAGATCGGCGTCGATGGCGCGTCCGCCACCGTGCACGACCACGACGGGGCCGTGAACGAGCAGGTCGGCGATGCCGAGCGCGGCGCGGCGCATCGCGCCAGCGTCCTCGAGCAGCTCGCCGCCCAGCTTGAGCACCGTCGTCAATTGAGCCCGAGCCTTTCGTCGAAGCCGAAGGCGACGTTGAAGTTCTGCACGGCCTGTCCGGCGGCCCCTTTGACGAGGTTGTCCAGGCACGCCACCAGCACGAGTTGCCGGCCGGCTTCGTCGGCGCGCCAGCCGATGTCGCAGAAGTTCGTGTGCGCGACGTGCTTCACCTCGGGCAGGTCGCCGCCCGTGAGCCGCACGAACGGCGAATCCGCGTACGCCGACTGCAACGCCGACGCGATGTCGGCCTCCCGCACGCCGGAGCGCAGCCGCGCATAGATCGTCTCGAAGATGCCGCGGTCGATCGGGACGAGGTGCGGCACGAACGTCACGCTCGTGCCGAGCTCCTGCTCGATCTCCGCCGCATGGCGGTGCGAGAACACGCCGTACGCGGAGATGCTGCCGTGGCACTCGCTGAAATGTGTCCGCTCGGTTGGCGTCTTGCCGGCGCCCGACACCCCGGACTTGGCGTCGATGATGATGGGCGCCTCGATCAGGCTGGCCTGCACGAGCGGCTGCAACGCGAGAATCGCGGCCGTTGGATAGCATCCGGCGCACGCCACGAGCCGGGATTCAGCAATCGCCTGTCGATAGCGTTCGGTGAGTCCGTACGCGAGCGACGATGGCGGCTCGGGCGTTCGCGGATACCAGCGATGACGGACGGCCGCGTCGCGCAGGCGGAAGGCGCCGGAGAGATCGAAGACCCGCTTGCCGCGAGAGAGCAGTTCGGGCGCAATCTCGGCGGCGGCCTCGTCGGGCAGCGCGAGAAAGACCGCGTCGGTGTCGGCGGCGAGCACATCGAGGTCGAGGCCGTCGACGGTCGCATCCCACAACCGCGCCAGCGCGGGGACCCGCCGGGGGGGCGCTCCGGGCGCCCCCATCGCGGCCGCAATGCGGGCGTGGGGATGGCGGGCGAGCAACCTCAGCAGCTCGACACCCGAATACCCGGTTGCCCCCGCAACCCCGACCCGCACTGTGTCGGAATAACTATTCATCGGAACTAGTACATATACGTCAATGAACCTCCATCGTCAACAAAAATATAGACGCCATGGTATGCACGGCATGTATAATCATGCGTTCAAGCGTCCTAAAAGACCCATGAAGTCGTATCGACAGCAACTGGTCTCCGAGCTCGTCGAGCAGGAGGCCATCACCAGCCAGGAGCAGCTGCGGGAGCGGCTGCGCGGCAAGGGGATCGAGGTGACCCAGGCCACGTTGTCCCGGGACATTCGGGATCTCGGGCTCGTGAAGCGGGCCGGGGACGGCGCATACCGGAGGCCGGGCGCCGAAGCGCCGCGCCCGGTCGGGAGCCAGATTGCGCTCCGGCGCGCCGTCGCCGAGTTCCTCCGACGCGTGGAGGCGGTTCACCAGCTCGTCGTGCTGCGAACCGATCCCGGTCAGGCGCAGACGCTGGCCATTGCGCTCGACCGCGCCCAGATGCCCGACATCGTCGGGACGATCGGCGGCGACGATACGATCCTCGTCATCTTTCGAGGGGATCACGACGCGCGTGAGTTCACGGCACGCCTGGAAGAGTGGGTGAGAGGGTGACAGGAGCGTCAATGGAGCGAATCGTCCTCGGGTACTCCGGCGGACTCGACACCTCGATTGCCATCCCGTGGCTCGCGGAGCGATACGGCGCCGAGATCATCGCGGTCACCGTGGACCTCGGGCAGGGACGCGAGCTCACCGATCTGCGGGAGCGCGCGCTCGCGCTCGGAGCGACGAGAGCGCACGTGCTCGACGGCAGGGACGAGTTCGCGCGCGAGTACATCGTTCCGTCGCTGCAGGCCGACGCGCTCTACGAGGATCGATATCCGCTCGCCACGGCGCTCGCCCGCCCGCTGATTGCGAAGAAGCTCGTCGAAGTCGCCCGGATGGAAGGCGCGACGGCCATCGCGCACGGCTGCGCCGTGCGCGGCAACGACCAGGTGCGTCTCGAGATCTCCGCCAGGGCGCTGGCGCCCTGCGATCACCGTGATCGCGCCTGCGCGCGAGTGGGGTATGACGCGCGCGGAGGAAATCGAATACGCGCGCGCGCGGAATATTCCGGTTCCGTCCGATCGAAGTCCGTACAGCACCGACGCCAATCTCTGGGGCCGCTCGATCGCGCGTGGTGTGCTCGAGGATCCGTCCAAAGAGCCGCCCGACGACATTTACCTGCTGACCCGCTCGCCGCAGCACGGTCCGGACGAGCCCGCGTACATCGAAATCGAGTTCGACCAGGGCGTGCCGGTGCGCGCCAACGGCATCGAGATGCCGCTCGTCGAGTTGATCGAGAGCCTCGAGACGATCGCCGGAGCGCACGGCGTGGGGCGCATCGACATGGTGGAGAACCGGCTGGTCGGTCCGAAATCGCGGGAGGTCTACGAGGCGCCGTCGGCCGTGCTGCTGCACACGGCCCACCGGGAGCTCGAGATGCTGGTGGTGCCGCGCGATCTCGAGCGGCTCTCGCGTCATCTGGGCCGCGCGTACGCCGATCTCGTCTACAACGGCCTCTGGTTCTCGCCGACGCGCGAAGCCATCGACGGCTTCGTCGCGAAGGTCCAACAGCGCGTCACCGGATCGATTCGACTGAAGCTGTTCAAAGGCAGCTGTCGCGTGGTCGGCCGCCGATCTCCGTTCTCCCTCTGCGATCCGGGTCCGGCGCCGGTCGAAGCAGACCTTCAGCCGGTCGAGCCGCCGGCGGGACGCTGACGATGGCACACCTGTGGTCCGGCCGGTTCGACGAAGATCCCGACGCGCAGCTCGTAGCGTTCGGCGCGTCGTTTCGCTTCGATCGCCGCCTGTTCGAGGACGACGTGCGCGGCAGCCTCGCGTGGGCCGCGGCGCTGGCCCGCGCCGGCGTGATCTCGCCGTCGGACGCCGCCGCGATCGAGAGCGGTCTTCGCGCCGTGCTCGCGAAAGGCATTCCCGCGGAGTCCGACGACGAGGATGTTCATGCGTATGTCGAGCGCGAGCTGATCGCGCTCATCGGCGACGCAGGCCGGCGGCTGCACACGGGTCGTTCGAGGAACGAGCAGGTCGCCGTCGATCTCCGGCTGTACCTCAAACGATGCCTCCCGGTCGTGCAGCGCGATCTCGCGGCGGTGGCCGAGGCGCTGCTGAACCTGGCGGCGCGCGCGGGCGGCGCATTGATGCCGTCGTACACACATCTTCGGAAGGCGCAGCCCGTGCTGGTTGCGCATTTCCTGCTGGCGCACATCTCGGCGCTTCGACGCGATCATGAGCGGCTCGCGAGCGTGATTCGCGAGGCAGACGAACTTCCATTGGGATCGGGCGCGATCGCGGGAACGAGCTACGGCATCGATGTCCGCGCGCTCGCGGCGGCACTGGGCTTCTCGCGGATCTCGCGTAACAGCCTGGACGTGAGCGGCGATCGCGACGTGGTGGCGGCGTTTCTCCACGCCGCCGCGCTGGGGATGGTGCATCTCAGCCGGCTCTCGGAAGACTTCATCCTGTTCACCTCCGAGGAGTTTGCGTTCTTCGATCTCGCGGACGCCGCGGCGACGGGCAGCAGCCTCATGCCGCAGAAGAAGAATCCGGATCCGCTGGAGCTCGTGCGCGGCAAAGCCGGCCGCGTCATCGGGCACCTGACCGGCTGGCTCGCGACGATGAAGAGCCTGCCGTCGGGATACAGCAAAGATCTGCAGGAAGACAAGGAAGCGCTCTTCGACGCGGAGGACACGTGGACGCGATCGCTGGCAGCGGTCGCGAGCGTCATCGACGGCCTGACGCCCGCCGTCGAACGATCGACACGCGCGGCATCAGGCCTGCTGCTTGCGACCGATGTGGCAGATTATCTCGTGGCGCGAGGAATGCCGTTCCGGCAGGCTCACGAAGTGGTCGGCGCGATCGTGCGGCGGCTGCTCAAGGAAGGCCGTGCCTTCAGCGATCTCTCGACGAACGAATGGCGGACGCACTCTGAGCTCTTCGACGACGACGTGCGCGACGCGATTACGCCTCAGGCGTCGGTGGCGAAAAAACAAACGCCGCAGTCGACCAACCCAGAAGCGGTCGCTGCGGCGCTCGCTGATGCAAGAACCTGGATTGCCGAATCGAAGAACCGTTCGGATAGTACGACAAACGTGTGAATCACGAAGACCACGACGACACAAAGGACACGAAGATCAACGACGAGTTCTTCGTGATCTTCGTATCATCGTGACCTTCGTGTTCGACATCGGTCTCTCTAGCAGGGTGCTGAAAAACTGAGGTTCAGCACCATTTCAGTCTTCGTTGATGGGGATGTGTTCATCGTGATGATTCAGATCAATCGGTTGCTATCGTCGTCAAACCGGTTGCGCGGCCAGGTTCCGCCAACGCACCAGGTTGTAGGCGGTGGCGCCGAACGCTAAACATCCAATCGACAAGCCGCCCGCCGCGGTGGCGGAGTTTGCGCAACAAGCCGACCGTTTTCATCCACCCGAAGGCTTGCTCCACCAATTTCCGTTTGCGTTGACTGACCGCGTATCCGGGGTGTCGTACGGTGCGCCCGTCAAGGGCACTGCCGCCGGGGCGTCCGAGGTTCTGGGCGACATGCGGCGTGATGCGCATCGCAGCGGACCGCGGCGATCCACTCGCGCGTGTCGTACAGCTTATCCGCGCCGACCGTGATGCGACGGCTCGTCAGGGCAGCTCGCCGAGCATCACGATCGCGGCGTCCCGCTCGCCCGTGCCGGTCGCCGCCGTGACAGCGGTGTCCACAATGAAGCCGTGGCGATTTTCGGTGAGGAGATGCCCGAGATAGCCGAGTTTTGCTTCCCGACCGACGGCTTTCTTAAACAGCCGCGCATCCGGATCCGTCGTCGACTGGTGAGTATCATTGCGCCGGCGCTCGCCATGAAAACTCACCGACGGGTTTTTCGGATCGTCGGGCGGCTGGTCCCTGGTGCCCCTGCGGTTTGAAACTCTTGTGACTCGCCCACGCCTCGAGCAGCGTGCCGTCGACCGTGAAGTGCTCGTCCGAGAGCAAACCCTCCTGCGTGATCGCGGCGAGCACTTCCCCAAAGAACGCGGTCGCGATATCCCCGTCGAGCAGACGGTCCCGGTTTTTGGTGAACGTCGTCGCGTCCCAGATCGGATCGTCGAGGCTCAGGCCCACGAACCACCGGTACAGGACGCTGTAATCCAGCTCTTCCATCAGCAGGCGCTCGCTGCGAATGCTGTACAGGGATCTGAAGCAGCAACGCGCGCAGCAATTTCTCCGGCGGAATCGACGGACGCCCGGTCGTCGAATACAGCCGGTCGAAACGCGGCGACAGCCGCTGCAGGGCGGCGTCGGTCATCCGGCGAATCGGTCAGAGCGGATGATCAGGTCGCACTCGGGCTTCCGGCGTCACGTAGCTGAACATCGAATCGTTGCGCGGATCGTCGCCTCGCATCGGCACGCTCCCTTCCTGAAGGTCGGGAGCATCGTAGTACGACCGGGATCAGCTTGTCGATCCCTTTACGCTGAGTTTTTCAGCACCCTGCTAAAACTTGAACGAGACGCCCAGCGATCCGCGCCAGAACTGGAAGTTGCTCAAGCCCAGCCCGGTGGACGTTGTCGCTGCTGCCCTGGAACGAACGGAAGTATCGGACGTCGCCGCGGATACCCACGTTCTGCGAGAAGAAGCCCATCACGCCCCCGCCGACGTCGAACCCGAAATCGTTCTTGCTCTCCACGTCGAAGAACCCGCCCACGTCCTGGACCTTCGTGCGAATCAAGCCGACACCGCCGACGGCGTACGGCCGAATCTGCGCGCCATGCCCACCAACCGGCACGCCGATGATCAGATTGCCCGTCAACGTCGTGACGTTGCTGTCGTTGGTGAACTGAAGGCCATTGGCCCCAGCGTTGGTCTGGAAGAAGTTTGGCGAATATCCGAAGTCGAATTCACCGCCGAAGATTCCCGCGCCCATTCCCGCAATCGACACGCCGTAGTCGATCTTGTGCTCGAACGAGTTGTTGAAGTTCGTTCCGGCCGCGGGATTGTTCACGTCCGCGGAGCTGCCGAAATTCCATCCCACGAACGGCGTCAACGTCCAGTCGGCCGACGCGTTCCGCGGCGCCGCCACAAGTGCCAGTCCGCACACAGCGGATGTGATGATTGCTTTGCGTAGAAACATCGTTTACCCCTCAGCATGAACTTCAGCCTCGCAAGGCAGACCTGAACAGCCTCCGCCCAGGCGACGGCGGTAGGTCTGCGCTTACGCGCGAACCGCCTCCAAAAGCTGCAAGCGGTATGCCCGGCGGGCAAGGTTGAGCCGGGCGCAGCTCAGGGGAACGGACTCAGCGGTCGATGTCGGCAGCCGCGCGATTCAGCAATTCCCACGCGCGCCCAGTGTGCTGTGCAGTTGTGTGCAGGTTCCCAATCGCGAGACGCAGGACGTACCGGTCGTCCAGTTTTGTATGTGAAAGGAAAACTTCGCCAGAGGCGTTCACTCGATCGAGAATCCGCGCGTGCCGTTCATCAGTCCCGTCGTCCCTCAGCCGGAAGCAGACGACGCTGAAGGGGACCGGCGCGACGCGGACGAAGTCGGTCGCTCGCATCGACCCATGACGGCGAATTCGCGCGCGAGGCGCATGTGCTCCGCCAGCGCGTCGCGCAGGCCTTCCGCGCCGAAATGCCGCAGCACCATCCACAACTTGAGCGCCCTGAATCGCCGTCCCAACTGGATGCCGGTGTCCATCAGGTTTTTCACACCAGCCTGTCCTTCGCTCGTCTCGAGATATTCGGGCGTCAGCGCAAAGGCCTGCCGCACGACGTCCATCCGCCGGCAGTACAGCACGCTGAGATCGAACGGCGTGAACAGCCACTTGTGCGGATTGACGACGAGCGAATCGGCGTGCTCGGCGCCACGAAGAATCCATTCGTATCCCGGAACCATCGCGGCAACGCCGGCGTACGCCGCATCGACGTGCAGCCACACGCGCTCGCGACGACAGACGTCCACGATGTCGGCGAGCGGGATCGACGCTCGTGCTCGACGTCGTACCAATCGTGGCGATCACCGCGAGCGGCAGCCGGCCCGCGCGACGATCGTCCGCGATGGCGTGCGACAGCGCGTCGGGCCGCATACGGAAATCGCGGTCTGCCGGAATCGCGTCGCAGCGCGTCGTGGCCGAGGCCGAGCAGGATCACCGCCTTGTCGACCGACGAGTGCGCGTGCTCGGAACAATAGACGCGAAGCGCGCGGCAGATCGGATCGGCCCGCGAGGCCGAGCGTCCGCACGCCGCGGACGCCCGCTTCGCGCGCCGCCGCGAGCGCGTGAAGCGTGGAGATCGACGCCGTGTCGTAGATCACGCCCTCGAACGACGTCGGGCAGTCCCAATCAGCTGTCGCAGCCATCCGAGCACGACCTCCTCGAGCTCGGTCGCTGACGGCGAGGTCCGCCAGAGCATCGCCTGGACGTTGAGCGCCGCCGACAGGAATTCCGCGAGGACGCCGGGTCCGCTGGCGGTGATCGCGAAGTAGGCGAAGAAGCCGGGATGGTTCCAGTGCGTGATGCCCGGGCAGGATCACGCGCTCGAAGTCGGAGAAGATCGATGTCGAACGGCTCGCCGTGCTCCGGCGCCGCGCGGGGAAGCGCGTCGCGGATCTCGCCCGGTCGAACCTGCGAGAGAACGGGATAGCGTCCGGGATCGGCGAGGTAATCGGCGATCCAGTCCGCGAGCTTGTGCGCCTCGCGGCGGAACGCCTCGGCATCCATGTCGGCCACGGACGCTATTGTGGCTCGCGCCGCTCGACTTCGATACTGACCGGCGAGGCGAGCCGGATCGTCACGATGGAGCCGGAGGCCAGCGTGGCGGGATTGCGATCGCCTGCCATGGTCGCGGCCGTCCCGCCCGCAGCGCCCGTCGTGCCGCCAATCACGGCGCCCTTGCCGCCGCCCAGGATCCCACCGAGGATCGCGCCGACCGCCGCCGCCCCGCCGATCTTCTTGGCGCTGTCGCCGGCGGGGGACTCCCCGTCGCGATAGAAAGGCTCGGTGTTCAACTGGACCTCCGTGCCGTCGGCGAGGACGAGCGTGTGAAACCGGATGCCCAGGCGGGCCCGTTCCTTCACCTTACCGCCGCGATCGACCAGCGTCACCGATCCGAGCACGCGCGATCCGGCCGGAATCGCCACGCGGCCCTTGGCCACGACGTCGCGCGTCACCCTGGCCTCGACGCGATCCTCGATGCGCGCCCGCTCCGACGACAGCGACGTTTCCACCTGAAGGCCGATCACCGAAGACGTGGGCAGCTGGACTTCCTCGAACCGACGGACGGGTGCGGGCTCCGGCTGCGGATCAGACTTGAGGGCTTTCTTCCGGCACCGGCTGGACGGGTGCGGGCATCGACAGGGGCGCCGGCAAGGCCGACGCAGGGTCGACCTTGGTTTCCGCTAGCGGAACGGTGCGTGCGGCTGACGAACGGTCCGGCCGGGCCTTTGGCTTTTCCGGGCCGCGCCGGGGCTCCGTTGCCGCAGGCGTGTCACGGTGCTCCGCTTCAGCCGGCGGCTGAGCAACCGGGGCAGCGTGCGCCGTCGGTGCCGCTGGCGCGACTGCCGGTTTGGACGTCGGTTGCCGGGCCGGCGCGACAGCGGCGGCGCCTTCGACGCCGGTGTGACGCGCGACATAGGCTCCCGCGACCGCGCCCGTGATAATCGCGACCGCCAGCAGACCTAACGCCACCGGTTTGGACCACATCTGAGAGCTCCTGGCTGAAGCCTTCCGGTCGAGCAATTGCCGTGCCCCGAGCCGATTCGGCGTTCCCTCTTCTTTTCGGCCCGATTCGCCAGATTCTATGGCGGCCCACGTCCCGTTCGCCATGCAGGGGGGACACCGCGTGTCCTCCCGTCAGGACCTCCGCTGGAGCGGAGAAGCGCAGGATCCGCAAAAAAGTCTGGCCGATCCGGCACCTTGGTTGCACTATTGAGCAACCGGGAGGCTCCATGGGCCGAAAGCGCGCGCTGATCGCTGCGCTCCTCTTCAGCACCTTCATGGCTCTGCCGGCGGCCCGCGCGGAGGCGTTGACCGTTCGGGATGTCGTGGAGCTCTCGAAGGCCGGCCTGAGCGACGATGTGCTGCTGGCGCTCATCGAGGTCGACCGCACGGTGTTCACGATCGACACGCCGACGCTGAAGATGTTGAAGGAAGCCGGCGTCAGCGAGCCCGTGATCATCGCGATGATCCGCAGCGGCCGCCAGACGACCGCCGTTCCTGAGGATCAGCCGCTCGAGACCATCCCTCCTCCGCCGCCCGAACCCGAAGAGCCGCACGTGGTCGTCGCCGATCGTCCAGAGCCCATCGTCCGCGAAGTGCCGGTCGTCGTTCCTGTCGCGGTGCCCGTGTTCATCACGACGCCCGAGCGTCGGGCCGACGATCGCGGTCGCGCGCATCCGTCGTGCATTCACTACGAGTACTGGGGATTCGGCGGAAAGCTGCGGCCGGATGCATACGCGCCGCCCAACGCCTGCAAGTAAGAGCTGCCTGCATTGGTCACAGCTCGTAGAGCTCCAGCCCCAGCTTCCACCCGATCTCGCGACGCCCTAGAGCTTGCCGCCACTACGCGGCGGTCTCACTCTCGCTCACGGCTCCTAGTGTCCTGACCGCGAAGAATGTGAAATAAATGGCGCGGCCCAGTCTGTACTCGTCTACAAGGAGGCGAGCATGGGACTGGGACGCCCGAAGGTCGCGCTGATTCTGACGGACGACGAACGCGTGCGACTCGACTCGTTGGCCCATCGATCGCGCACGGCGCCGCACCTGGCGCGGCGCGCGCGGATCATCCTCGCGTGTGCGGAGGGCCACGACAACAAGGTCGTCGCGAAGCGGCTGCGGATGTCGCAGACCACGGTGTGCAAGTGGCGCGGGCGGTTTGTGCGCGAGCGGCTGGACGGGCTTGTATGACGAGCCGCGTCCGGGGGCGCCGCGCCAGATCAGCGATGAGCAGATTGAGCAGGTGATCGTGCGGACGCTCGAAGAGACGCCGCGCGGCGAGACGCACTGGAGCAGCCGCGGCATGGCGAAAGCGAGCGGCTTGGGCCGCACGACGATGCAGCAGATCTGGCGCGCGTTTGGCCTTCAGCCGCATCGCAGCGAGACGTTCAAGCTGTCGACCGATCCGCTGCTCATCGAGAAGGTGCGGGACATCGTCGGGCTCTACATGCATCCGCCGACGCATGCGGTCGTGTTCTGCGTCGACGAGAAGTCGCAGATTCAGGCGTTGGATCGCACGCAACCCGTGTTGCCGATGCGGCCCGGGCAGGTCGAGCGTCGCACGCATGACTACCGGCGGCATGGGACGACGACGTTGTTTGCGGCGCTCAACGTGAAGACCAGTGAGCTGATCACGCAGTTTCATCAACGGCATCGGTCGATCGAGTTCCGGCAGTTTCTCGACGCCATCGATGCCGCCGTGCCGCGGCACCTCGACGTGCATCTGATCATGGACAACTACGGGACGCACAAGACGCCGCTGATCCGAAACTGGTTCGCCAAGCGGCCGCGCTTTCACGTCCACTTCACGCCGACCTACGGGTCGTGGCTGAACCTCGTCGAGCGCTGGTTCGCCGAGCTCACGAACAAACAACTGCGGCGCGGCGTCCACCGCAGCGTCGCCCAGCTGAAGGCGGCGATTCGCGAATTCATCGCCGCGCATCATGCGAAGCCGAAACCGTTTGTCTGGACGAAGAGCGCCGACGAGATCCTCGCCAGCATTGCGCGCTTCGCTCAACGGACACTCGACTTTCAGGCCGCGCCACTTATTGCGCGAACCACGCGGTCAGGACACTAGCTCCTCGTGTTATAAACCCGCGTCTCCTCCCAAGGAGCCAGCGACATGGACCGCCGTTCTCGCCTCGTGGCCGCGCTTGCGTGTGCCATCACGCTCGCCGCCGCCGGCACGCGCCTCGACGCGCAAGCGCGGCAGGCCGCCTCCAAGCAGAAACCGGACGCCGAGTACACCGCCAAGATCAAGGAATACCTCTCCGATCCGCGCATCACGACGGAGCTGGTCGATCACCTGCCCGCATCGGACACGGTGCCGACGCCGCTGAAGTTCCTCGGCCACATGCCCGGGCACGCCGGGCGAGCTGACCCACGCCGCCGACATCCATCGCTACTTCGCCGCGCTCGACAAGGCCTCGGATCGCGTGAGCGTCTGGAACATCGGCAAGACCGAGGAAGGGCGCGACATGATCGTGGCCGCGATCGCCGACGAAGCGACGATCAAGTCGATCGACAAGTACAAGGGCATGCTCGCGCAGCTCACCGACCCGCGGAAGACGACCGAGGAGCAGGCGCAGCAGCTGATTCACACGGCCAAGCCGATCTACTACTTCACGAGCGGCATGCACTCGCCGGAGACCGGCGGTCCCGAGATGCTGATGGAGATGGCCTACCGGCTCGCCGTCGAAGAAACGCCGTTCATCCAGAACATCCGCAACAACGTCATCACGCTGATCACGCCGGTCGTCGAGGTGGACGGCCGCGAGAAGATGGTCGACACCTACTACTTCAACAAGAAGCTGCCCGAGGGTGCGCCCGGCTGCCGCTGATGTACTGGGGCAAGTACGTGCAGCACGACAACAATCGCGACGGCATGGGGCAGTTCCTCGCGCTCACGCGGAACGTCGAGCAGCGTGAACCTCGACTGGAAGCCCGACCGTCCTGCACGACCTGCACGAGGCGCAGACGTATCTGTACGCGTCGACCGGCACCGGGCCGTACAACGAGTCGATCGATCCCATCACGATCAACGAGTGGTGGATGCTCGCCGAGAACGACGTGATCGAGATGACCAAGCGCGGCGTGCCCGGCGTCTGGACCTACGGCTTCTATGACGGCTGGGTGCCGAACTACATGTTCTTCATCGCGCACGGCCACAACGCGATCGGCCGCTTCTACGAGGTCCAGAGCTACGGGCCCGATCCATACGTGGTGACGCCGCCCGCCACCACGACGAGCCGCGAGTGGTTCCGGCCGAATCCGCCGCTGCCGACGATCAACTGGGGCCCGCGCAACAACGTCAACATCCAGCAGTCGGCCGCGCTCTTCGCGCTGAGTCACGTCGCCAGGAACCGCGAGCTGTATCTCGAGAACTACTGGCTGAAGAACAAGCGCGCCGTCGAGAAGGGGAAGAGCGGCCCGACGTACGGCTGGGTCATTCCGGCAGGCCAGTATCGCAAGGCCGACGCGGCCGACGCGGTCAACGAGCTGCGGCGGCAGGGGCTCGAGGTGCATCGCGCCACGGGGCGTTCAAGGCGGGCAGCGTCGACGTCAAGGCCGGCGACTACGTCATTCGCGGCGACCAGCCGTATCCGCACGCTGGCCGACATGTACTTCTCGGTGCAGAACTACGCCCCGGCCAACCCGAGACCGTACGACGACACCGGCTGGACCTTCCAGTACATGCGGAACGTGGTCGATCAAGCCGGTCGACGACAAGGCGCTGCTCGATCAGCCGATGACGCTGCTCACGGCCGACGCCAAGGCCCCCGGCGGCATCGACGGCACCGGCCCCGTGATCGTCGTCGAGCACACGACCGACAACAACCTGATGTCGTTCCGGTTCAAGCATGCGGACGTCAAGATGCAGGCGGCGGAGGAGGACTTCGAGGTGAACGGCCACAAGCTCCGCGCCGGCGCGTTCATCATCCCGAACGCCGATCGCGGAAAGCTCGAGCCGACGATCAAAGAGCTCGGCCTCTCGGCATGGGCGGTCGCGACGGCGCCGTCGGTCAAGATGCACGACCTCGACGTGCCGCGGATCGGCTACGTGCACAGCTGGTCCCGCACGCAGGACGAAGGGTGGGTGCGCGCGGCGCTCGACACCTACAGTGTCCCCTACACCTACTTCGGCGACATCAAGCTGCGCGAAGGCAACCTGCGATCGAAGTACGACGTGATCATCTTTCCGCACGTCGGCGGCAACGCGCAGTCGCAGGTCAACGGCATTCCGAAGACCGGCGACGCGCCGCTGCCGTACAAGAAGTCGCCGGAGTTCCCGAGCCTTGGCGCGAACGATCAGGCCGACGACATTCGCGGCGGAATGGGCTTCGAGGGGCTCGTGGAGCTCGTGAAGTTCGTCCAGCAGGGCGGCACGCTGATCACCGAAGGATCGACGTCGACGATTCTGCCCGGATACAACGTCATGACCGGCGTCACCGTCGAGAATCCGGCGCAGCTCTTCGTGCGCGGATCGATCGTGCGCGGCGTGTTCGCCGACAAGACGAGCCCGCTGGCCTACGGCTTCGAGGGTCGCCAGCTGCCGGTCTACTTCAATCAGGATCCGGTGCTGGCGATCGGCGGCGGCGGCGGTGGCATTGGCGGACGTGGCGGGTTCGCTCCGGAGGCAACCCGATCCCTGGCGTCGGCATGAACGTGACGCCGATGGCGACCGCCTCACAGGCGCAGCACCTGTCCGCCTACGAGCCGGAGGCAGACAGCCCGACGAACTGCAGCGTCCTCGGCGCGGAGCCGCGCCGTCAGCAGGCGTCGGCGAGGGCGGCGGGCGAGGCGGTGCAGCGACGCGGGTCGGCGGGGCGGGCGCGTCGGCCGAGCGCGGCGCCAGTCTCGCGCGGCTCAGGGTCGTCCTGCAGTTCCCGTCGAATCCGAACGACATGCTGCTGTCGGGAACGCTGGCTGGTGGCCAGGCGCTCGCCAACCGCGCGCAACTGGTCGACATCCCGCTCGGCCAAGGCCACGTCGTCTCGTTTGCGATCCGGCCCTTCTGGCGATGGCAGACTCAGGGGACGTACTTCCTGGCGTTCAACGCGATCCTGAACTGGAACGACCTCGACGCCGGGCGCGCGTCCGCCCGGCGGCCGGAAACCACGGCAGGACCGGCTCGGTAATGTGGCGGGAGGTGGTGCAAATCTAGGCGCTGCAAAGCGGTAAAACTGCGCTAGACTAGCAGTTCGGAGCCTGATGGCAGTTTCCCCGGTCGAGGTCACACTCGAGCTCACGCCTCGTGCGCGGTTCGACATCATCGACGTCCGCGAGCGTCTCCGCGCGTCCACGGCGGACTGCTCGACGACTATTCGCACCACCTCTATCACTCGTTCCACACGACCGCCGGCTATCTGGAGCAGAGCCTCGCGTCGCGGCTGACGCGCGAGACGGACACCGTTGCCCCGTACGTTGAAGTCTTCCGGGCAATGTTCCCTGAGGGCGCCGGCTACGAGCACGACCAGCTTCACCGACGGCAGGATCTGACGACCGAGGAACGGGCGGTCGAGCCGCGGAACGCCGATTCGCACCTCGCGTTCATGGCGGCGGGCCTCAGCACGTGCGTCACCTACGTGAACCGCCCGCAGGAGAGCGTCTGCTTCGTCGATCTCGACGGCATCACCGCCGGCCGGCCGCGTCGTCGTCTCACGAGCATCGTCGGGTTCAACCGCGAGCAGGAGGTCGGCCGCCTGCGGATCGACGGTGCCGGTGTCGAGCCATCCGGTCGACTCGGTCAACCTGAAGGATCCGCGGCTGGGCATCTATGATCAGATCGTGGAGCTGGTGCAGAGCCATGGCGTCACGAGCGGCCGCATTCGGCTGGAGCTGCCGCGCGGCGAGCGACAGGCGGGCCTCACGGTGAACGAGTACGAGACGCTGCTCATGCGGCACGATCTGGCGGACGTGCTGCGCAATCCGTTTCGGTTTGCGGCGGAGAAGGGACGCCACATGCTGGCGCATCCGCGGTCGATCCCGTCCAAGGCGCTCGACTACGCGAAGTACGACATGGTGCGCGCGTTGAACCAGATGCTCGACCTCACGGGACTGCGCGAGTCGCTGCTCGAGCGTCTCTTCGCGCGGGCGATCGCGGTGCCGGCTGGGCGGTTCCTGCGGATGAAGCGCACCGTCAACCTTCGCATCCGCGAGAGCGAAGGGCGCGGCGTGATCGCGGACGGCCGCTACCAGAGCCCGATCCTGGTCCAGTGGCGGCGCGCCGACCAGCGCGTCCGAACCATCGACGCCACGCTGACGCGCTTCGTCTAGGCCTTCTTCTTCTTTTTCTTCCCGATTTTCCTTTCTTGATTGATCGACGCGCCGGCTTGCGCGCGGTCGTCTTCCTTGCCGACAGCCGATCGTGGAGGTCGTACGCTTCTCGAAGCCAATCCGTGATGGGCGCTTCCACCTCGTCGCGGTGCTTGATGTGAAGGATGTTGAAGACCTTGGATTTCGACGACCGGTCCACCCGCCGGACCTGCGGGGCCTTCAGCCCGCGGTCGAGGAACACGCACACCTCGAGGAACTGCTTCTTCGGGCGCACGAAGAAGTAGCACGACTTCCGCGAGAACATGATCGACTTGTGCGAGGCGTAGATCCGCTGATCGCCGAAGGCCGCCGCGGTTTCGCGCAGCCGCTCCCAGGCCTCCTGGAGATCCTCGGAGAGGTCCCGCGTCAGGGCCGCCTTCAGTCGTGGTCCAGCAGTCGTGCGCCTCGCCTTCCTCGACCCATTGTTTGCAGTGATAACACTCATGCCCGCGCATCGAGGCATTCTAGCCCCGGACTACCAGATGACGCGGACCGCGCCGGACGCGCGGATGGCGGCGTCGCGCGTCAGGAGCGCGAGATCGAGCGTGCGTGCCGCCGCAACAATCAGCGTATCGAACGGATCGCGACTGAATCGCAGCTCGTCGGCGAGATACAGCTGCTCCGGAGTCAAGTCGAACGGATGATAGGCAGGGTTGCTGAAGAGATCGCCGAAAAACCCGCGGAGTGGCCGGCGAAGGTTGACCCGTCCCGCGCGCGCGAGCAGGCCGACCTCCCACACGACCGCCATCGGGATGTAGAGGAGGGCCTGCTGACGCTCGCAGGCCTCGAAGTGCGCCGCCGCGCGCCGGCCGAGCGCCCGTTCCGCCGTCGCATGAAAGAGCAGCGCGTGGGTGTCGGCCACCGCCGCCGGAAGGTCAGCCACGACGTCGCGACCGCTTGGGCCGTTTCGACGAGTGATACGGCGCGGGCGCCTCTCGTGCGCGAAGGGGCCGTGCGAGGGACGCCGCAAAGAGCCCGCGAATGACCTCGTCGGCCTTCTCGAGCCTCAGGTCGTCCGCGGCCAGGTCTATCGTGCCGACGACGCTGCGTGCGGGCGCAACCGAACCGAGGCGGCCGGCCCGCGCTTCCGAGATCAGATCATCGACTACCGCGCTGAGATTGCCGCGTCCGTAACCCCGGCCCCGGAGCCAGAGCAGATTCGCCTCGTCCAGCGTGAGCGACACCGGCTTCTTCGGCATAGTGAAAAGATATCATATCTAAATACGATTTAGTCGAGGGTCGAAGGTCGAGGTTCGAGGGTCGAGGTCAGCAGTGGCAGAGGTGCTTGACCGTCGCGGCTTCGCGTGATATTCAACTTGAAGGTTGAATATACCACTCGTCGCTCGACATGTGCTCGGAGCCATCGCGGATCCCACGCGCCGCGCCATCCTGAATCGGCTGGCCCGTGGGCCCGCGCGGATCACCGACGTGGCGGCGCCGTTCGACATGTCGCTGGCGGCGGTCTCCAAGCACGTGCAGACGCTCGAGCGTGCGGGGCTCGTCCGGCGTACGCGTCAGGGACGTGAGCACACGCTCACGCTCGACGCGCGCCCGCTTCGACGGGTCACACAGTGGACGTCCCGGTATGAACGGTTCTGGAACGAGCGTCTCGACCGGCTCGAGCAGTACTTTGCACAGAAAGGGCACACGACATGAAGACTGACACCATGAAGACTCAAGACATTACGGTCTCTCGCGTGGTTCGCGGTTCAGCCTCGGAAGTGTTCGACATCTGGCTCGATCCCAAGAGCCCGGGCGGGCTGTGGTACGGCGTCGAAAAAGCGATCATCACCCCCGTCGTCGACGGCCTCTTCTATCACGTCGTGAAGCACGAAGGCAGGTCGTGGGCGCATTACGGCCGGTTCATCCGGCTCGATCGCGGACGCGCCATCGAGCACACGTGGGTCTCCGAGGCGACGAAGGGTCTGGAGTCGATCGTCACCGTCACGCTCGAGTCTCGCGACGGCGGAACGGAAATCACCCTGCGTCACGCGAACGTGCCCGACGACGAGCTGGGCCGGAGCCACAAGGACGGGTGGAGCTGGTACCTGAATACGCTTGCGGAGCGTTTCGAAAAAGCGCCAGCCCGCTGAGCGCGCGTGACCCGCTATTGATCGGTGCCCGACGCCTCCGGCTTGTCCGCCGGGGTCACGAGGCGCAGAGCTGAGCGTCGAAAGGCGCCGAGACCTGCACGATTCGACAATACTGTCGATTCCACGGGGCCCATCCTACGGAAGTGTCGAACGAGACCCGCGTCAGAGGATCCCGCGGTCGACCCGCGCCACATTGCCGTCCCGCGTCCAGCGCAGGAACGACGACCCCACCAGCGTCTCGATGATGCGGGAGCAGGAATCGGTGTCCAGGCCCCACAGGCGGGCCGCCTGTGGAATCGTCAGCCGCAGCCCTGGCATCTCGAGAAACTCGCCACGCGCGCGCTCGACCAGCGCATGAAACTCCACGGTTGCCTCCTCGTTCATCGGATCCGCCATGGGTGCGGTCCCTTCTCGCCGGTCGTCATAGCAACCGACGATCCAGGCACACACCCGGTGGCGAATCCGTTCGAACTGCCTGCAAACACTGCGGCCGTCGCCGATCCGGCCGCGACAGCCCATACGGACAGAACTGTCGTGCGTTCGAGAGCGGTCAACACAAATGTCCGCGTTGGCCTCCGCGATCCCCGTGAAATCGGCACGTTTTCGCTGAGGTCCGGGGCAGCCTTCTTGCTCTGATCCGCTCTCATGCACATGACCAGCTCCCGCGTCAGCCTCGACGAGGGTTCCCTTCTCTGGACGCTCGAAGAAATCAGCCGGCTGGTGTCGCAGAGCGGCAACCCCTCCGAGACGCTCGGCAACGTCGTCCACCTGATTCAGCGGCGGTTCGGGACGGACGTCTGTTCCGTGTACCTGCTCGAGCCCGATCGCGCGAGCCTCGTGCTCGCCGCGACCGTAGGCCTGCGCCCCGAGAGCGTCGGGCGCGTGCGGATGCGGTTGACCGAAGGATTGGCGGGTCTGGTCGCCGAGCAGCTGCGTCCACAGGTGCTCGCCGACGCCACGCTTCACCCGCGTTTCAAGTACTTCCGCGAGGCAGGCGAGGATGCCTATCGATCGTTTCTAGGCGTGCCGATCATCGATCGAGGTCTCCTCCAGGGCGTTCTGATCGTCCAGACCGCAGAGCCCCGGACCTTCACGCAAGACGACGTGCGCATGCTGGTGACGGCGGGTGCGCAGGTGGGACCGATCGTCAGCGAGGCGCGTGCGCTCGGGCAGATCGTCGCGCCCGCGCGCGAGCGACTGCGACAGCTCGCGCACAACCTGTGGTGGAGCTGGGACAACGAAACGACCAGCCTGTTTCGGGAGCTCGATCCGGCCGGGTGGCAGGCGTGCGGCCACAATCCGGTCGCGCTCCTGCAGCAGATTCCGGTCGATGCACTGGAGGAGCGCGCGCTGGCGCTGTCCCTTCACAGTCGGATCAACTACGCGTACAGGCGACTGCAGGAGTATCTGGGCGCCGCGCACACGTGGGGCGCGCGTCATGCGGGCGTTCTCTGGGCGCGTCCGGCCGCGTACTTTTCGGCGGAGTTCGGCCTCCACGAATCGATCCCGATCTACTCCGGCGGTCTCGGCATTCTGGCCGGCGACCACGTGAAGAGCGCGTCGGACCTGGGCATCCCGCTCGTCGGCGTGGGGCTGTACTACGACCAGGGCTATTTCAGGCAGCGGCTCGACCTGAACGGCTGGCAGCACGAGGACTACCTCGACGTGGACAGCCGTGTCCTGCCGCTGGAGCTGGCGTCTCGCGACGGACGTCCCATCACCGTCTCGATCGAGACGCGCACGGGCGCGATCGGCGCGCGCGTCTGGAAGCTGGCCGTCGGCCGCAGCACGCTGCTCCTGCTCGACACGAACGTCGACGGCAACCGCCAGGAGGATCGAGAGCTCACCGCGCGGCTGTACGGCGGTGACGATCGCGTGCGGATCCGGCAGGAGCTGTTACTCGGCGTGGGCGGCGTGCGGGCTCTGGCCGCGCTCGGGATCTCGCCGTCCGTCGTGCACTTGAACGAAGGGCACAGCGCGTTCGCCGCGCTGGAGTTGGTTCGGCAGCGCATGCAGGTGGAAGGCATCGACGCGTGGGAAGCCATCCGTCGCATCGCGCCGCACGTCGTCTTCACCACCCACACGCCGGTTCCCGCGGGTCACGATCGTTTTTCGCGCGCACTGATCGAGGAATACCTCGGGCCGCTCGCCGACGCGCTCGGATGGAACATCGATCAGCTCATGGGGCTCGGACGCACCCGACCTGACGACAGCCGCGAGAGCTTCTGCATGACCGTGCTGGCGCTCAAGCTGTCGCGCCGCGCGAACGGCGTGTCGGCGCTGCATGGGCAGGTGTCACGGGCAATGTGGGCCGATCTCTATCCGGGGCGCGGCGAGGAAGAAATCCCGATTGGCCACATCACCAACGGCGTGCACGTGCACACATGGCTCGCGCCCCAGATGCGTCAGGTGTACGACCGGCATCTGGGTCCGGACTGGCCGGCACGCTGCAGCGACTGCGCGTTGTGGGAATCCATCGAGAACGTCGACAGCGGCGAGCTCTGGGAAACGCACCAGGCGCTCAAGCGACAGCTGATCGAGGTCGTCCGCCGACGCGCCGCGGAACACGCTGCCCGCCGCGGCGAATCGCCAGAGGCCGTGGCCATCGCCCGCCAGGCGCTCAGCTACGACGCGCTCACGATCGGATTCGCACGGCGCTTTGCGACCTACAAGCGCGCGACGATGGCGACACGCGATCTCGACGCGCTCGCGGCACTCGTCAACGATCCGCAGCGGCCGGTGCAGTTCGTCTTCGCGGGCAAGGCGCATCCGCACGACGGACCCGGGAAGGAGATCCTCCAGGAGATCGCGCGGCTCACGCGCGACCCGAGGTTCGCGGGGAAGATCGTGTTCGTGGAGGACTACGACATCAACGTCGGCCGTCATCTGGTCCAGGGCGTCGATCTCTGGATCAACAACCCGCGGCGTCCGCTCGAGGCGTGCGGGACGAGCGGCCAGAAGGTGGTGCTCAACGGGGGCCTGAACCTCTCGATCCTCGATGGCTGGTGGGCGGAAGCCTACGACGGGCGCAACGGGTTTGCCATCGGCGCGGGGGAGACGCACTCGTCCGTGGAGGTTCACGACGCGCGCGACGCCAGCGCGCTGCTCGACACCCTGCGCAACGAGGTCGTGCCGCTCTTCTACGATCGTGATGGCGACGGGCTCCCGCGTGAATGGATCGCCCGCATGAAACGCGCGATCAGAACCCTTGGCTGGCGCTTCAGCGCGGACCGCATGGTGCTCGACTACGTCCGCGAATGCTACATCCCTGCGGCTGGCGGACGGAGCTGCGACGTGAAGAGTTGACGCGATTCTGCGACACTGTGGCATGCCGTTCAGGATTCGGCGTGCGTTGACGCTCGCGGCGGTTCTCGCCTTCTGTGCTCCGGCCGCGGCACAACAGGGTCGCATGAAGGTCGTGCTCGACACCGACATCGGGACCGACATCGACGACGCGTGGGCGCTCGGGTACGCGCTGAAGAGTCCGACGTTCCAGTTGCTCGGCGTCACCGTCACCGACGCCGACACGCGGCAGCGCGCCAGGCTCGCCTGCAAGCTGCTCTATCGTCTCGGCCGCACGGATGTGCCCGTCGCCGCCGGGCGACAGACGCTCCGCCATCCCTCCCGATCGCGTCGACTACCAATTCATGTGGGCGGAGGATTTTCAGGACTACAAGCCGGTGACGACGCCGGCCGTCGAATTTCTCGCGGACCTCATCCGCAAGAATCCTGGCGAGGTGACGCTGATTGCGGTGGGGCCCCTGCAGAACATCGGCGACCTCGTTCGGTTGCATCCCGACGTCGTTCCGCTGGTCAAGCGTGTCGTGCTCATGGGCGGCTCGATTGGCGGCAACGCGTTCAGCCCGTCCCCCGTCCCCGAATGGAACGTGAAGCTCGCCATCCCGGAAGCGCAAGCCGTATACAGCGCCGCGTGGCCGCTCACGATCGTGCCGCTGGATTCCACGACCTACGTACGGCTCGACGATCAGGAACGCGACTCGCTGCGCAAAGCGGGAACGCCGCTGACGATCGCTCTCGAAGCGCTCCTTCGTCTGTGGACGAGTCAGCCATCCAGCCGGATGACCTTGCACGATCAGATGGCGCTTGCCGAAGCCCAGCAGCCCGGCCGTTTCTTCGCGCACTGCGAGCGCGATGCCGCTGCGGGTCGATGCCGAAGGCTACACGCGCGTCGACAAACTCGCCGGCCGGCCCGTCGGCGTGTGCCTCGAACCGAAACGTAACGATTTCATGACGCACTTTCTCGCGCAGATATCCGCTCGATAGCGGGTCGCACGTTTCCAGTCGTCAGCGTGTCCGGCGCCCCTTCGGCTTTCCACCCGATTCGCCAGGCCGCGCGATCATCACCTCCGTCGACTTGATGATCGCGATCGCATCGTCACCGCGCCGGAGCTTCAAGGCCGCGATGGCGTCGGCGGTGATCACCGCCGTCAACCGCTGATCGCCGACGCGCAGCTTGACTTGCGCCAGCAGTCCATCCACGCGGACCTCCTCGACGAACCCGCGAAGACGGTTGCGGGCGCTGAGCTCGCCGAGCGTCGTGTCGGCGCTGGATCCCGGCGCGCGACGGACCGGCGGGCTGCTGACGCGCAATCAGCCGATCGATCTCGGCTTCCGAAACGCGATGATGTCCGCCGTCCGTGCGCGTCGTCCGCACGCGGCCGTTCAGCACCCAGCGCTTGAAGGTGGAATAGCCGACGCCCAGACGTTCGGCCGCAGCCCTGATCGTCAAAGGTGGCATCGGCTCGATCGTATACCTTCCATGACGATTGCACGACTTGGAACGGTTAGATCCAATTCATCGACCAGTTTGATACGATCGTGTGCTCTGGCCTGGAGGGGCCCGCCATGATCGGACGGTCCGTGACGTGCATGGCTGTGCCTGTGGCTCCTGGTCTCGGTGCCGGCGCCAGCCGCAGCACAGGTGGGCGCCGGCGCGTTGACGGGAGTCGTTTCTGACGGAACCGGACAGGCGGTGCCGGGCGCGTCAGTGACCGCCACCGCAGTCGGCACCAATCAGTCGCGCACGGTGATCACCGCGGCCGACGGCGGGTATTCGATCCACGGCCTCGCCCCCGGCGAATATCGCGTCCGCGTCGAGTTGAACGGCTTTCAGCCTCTGAGCCGCGACGGCGTCGGCGTCGCGACGGGCGAAACCATCCGCCTCGATCTCCAGGTCACCGTCGGCGGTCTCAGCGAGACCGTCACGGTCACCGGCGACGCGTCGGTGCTGCGGGGCGCGACGTCCGGAATGGGACAGGTCATCGACAACGCGAAGATTGTCGCCCTGCCGCTGAACGGACGGAGCTTCATCTCGCTCGCCGGCCTCGCGCCGGGTGTGGCGCTTCCGCCCGGCTCCTCGCTGCCGCGTATCAACGGCGGCCGTCCCGAGGACGAACGAGTATCTGTTCGACGGCGTGTCCGTGCTCCAGCCCGAGCCCGGCCAGGTCGCGTTCTTCCCGAACATCGACGCGATTCAGGAGTTCAAGATCGAGAGCAATACTCCTCCGGCCGAGTTCGGGCGCTTCAACGGTGGAGTGGTCAACCTGACCACGAAGGCCGGGACCAACACGCTTCACGGCACCGCGTTCGAGTTCCTGCGCAACGAAGCGTTGAACGCGCGCAACTTTTTCGCGACCAGCGGCCCCAAGCCCGAGTTTCGACGCAACCAGTTCGGCGGCGTTGCGGGCGGGCCCATTCGCCAGGACCGCACGTTCTTCTTCTTCGACTATCAGGGACAGCGGCAGACGATCGGCCGGCCTGTGATCTCCACCGTTCCAACCGCGCTGCAGCGACAGGGCATTTTCACCGAGGCCATCGGCACTCGCGTTCCGGTCATCTTCGATCCATCGACGACCGTTCCGAAGCCCGGCGGCGGGGCGACCCGCGCGCCTTTTCCGGGCAACGCGATTCCCGCCGCCCGGATCGATCCGGTCGCGCGCGACCTGCTGTCGCACTATCCGCTGCCGACGAGTGCCGGAACCGCAAACAACTACCGGCGCGTCGACGACGAGACGACGAACCAGGATCAGTTCAACGGCCGGGTCGATCATCATTTTCCGGGAGGCCGTGACCAGGTCTTCGGCCGGCTGACGCGCTTTCACGAAGACTTCACGCCCGTGACGCCGTTGCCCGACGGCAGCGGCATCGTGACGATCGGCGCCATCGGACCGCAGAAGACGACCGCGTGGGCGTTTGCGTCGAGCTATCAGCGCACGTTCACGGATCGTGTGTTCAACGAGCTTCGGATTGGTGACACGAGGCGATCGGTCGGCCGAACCGCGGCGGACCTCGATGCGCCGCCGTCGGCAAGCATCGGTCTTCCCGGCATTCCGTCGAACGCCCAGTTCCCCAACTACGCTCCCGACGTTCCTGATTTCCGGCTATCAGCAGCTGGGATCCGCGCCGAACACCGCGAGTGATTTCAGCACGAGCGTGACGCAGATTGCCGACTACGCTGACCTGGCTGAAGGGACGGCACACGCTCAAGATGGGTGGCGATCTGCGGTGGGAGCGGCTCAACGTCATCCAGCCGCCGTCGCCGACCGGATCGTTCACCTTCAGCAACCTGTTCACCGACCAGCCCGGCGTCGCCAACACCGGCACGCCCTTCGCGAGCTTTCTGCTCGGTCAGGTGCAGCAGTTCTCGATCGACTTGCAGCAACAGCAGATTCGGAACCGCGCGCATTTCGAGGAGTACTTCATCCAGGACGACTGGAGGCTCAGCGATCGCGTCACCGTGAACGCCGGCGTCCGATACACGCTCAATTTCCCGTCGACTGAGAAGGACAATCAGGCGGCGGTCTTCAATCTCGACGACCAGCAGATCGAGTATCTCGGCCAGGACGGTCAGCCTCGCGCCGCGCGTGAGCTGCACAAGCTGAACTTCGGTCCTCGTCTCGGGATCGTCGATCGCCTGACCGACAAGACCGTCGTCAGCACCGGCTACGGGTTGGTGTGGATCGAGATGGCCGGCATCACCACGCCGTTCACGACGCCTGTCTTTCCATTTCTCCAGACCGTCTCGCAGCGAACGCTCGACAACATCGTCCCGGCGTTCACGCTGGCCAACGGACCGTCGGTCGATCCGATTCCGCTGACGCCCGATGCCGGCCTGGGGCAGGGGGTCTTCTCGGTCGATCGCAATCTCGGCTCGGGCTACGTTCAGCAGTGGAACGCCTCGCTGCAGCGGGAGCTGACGACGAACATCGTCGTCGAGGTCGCGTATCTGGGGTCGAAGATCACCCGGGTCGGCATCCCGGATACGAACTCGAATCAGCTGACAGCCGAGCAGCTCGCGCAGGGCACGCCGCTCCTGCAGCGCGTGCCCAATCCTTTCTTCGGCATCATTCCGCGGTCATCGTCGCTGGGCGATCCGACGATCTCGCGGGCCCAGCTCCTCAAGCCCTATCCGAAATACACGACGGTCAGCCAGTATCGCAACAACGTCGGCACGACGCTCTACAACGGGTTCTCCGCGAGGCTGGAGCAGCGGTTCACGCGAGGACTCTCCTATCTGCTCAGCTACACGCGATCCAAGCTGGTCGACGATGCGTCGTCGGTGTTCGATGCGTCGATTCTGACGGGTCCGGTGGCGAACTACCCGGTGGCCGACAGCTACAACCGTCACCTCGAGCGCGACTACTCGACCGGGGACATTCCGCACATCTTCGTGGCGTCAGCGGTCTGGGAGATTCCCGTCGGCGCGAACCGGCAGACCCGGATGACCGGCGTGCTGGGCGCGATCGTGAACGACTGGACGCTGAGCGGCATCCTGACGCTCCAGTCGGGCGTGCCGATCGCGGTTACCCAGACGACCAACAACAACGCCTTTGCAGGCTTCGGCACCCAGCGACCGAACCTGATCGGCGATCCCACGCTGCCCGGCGACGAGCGGTCGACCAGCCGGTGGTTCGACACCAGTGCGTTTGCGGCGGCGCCTCAGTTCACGATCGGATCGAGCTCGCGGAATCCCGTCCGGGGTCCTGGCTATCGCAACGTCGACATCGCCCTCACGCGCCGCATCCCTGTGGCGAGCAAGGCTTTGGAGGTGCGGGCCGAGGCGTTCAACCTGACCAACACGCCCTTCCTGGGCGCGCCCAACGGCGTCTTCGGGTCCGCGGCGTTCGGGACCATCACCTCCGCCGGAGATCCGCGCGTGATTCAGCTCGCCGTCAAATTCATTTGGTAATTTGTAAACGGGTAATTTGGTAATTTTCCCAATTACCCAATTACCAATGGATGGAACCCCCATCCCCCGCTGCCGTCGACACCAGTAGCGGCAGAGGTCGGGAGAAGGCATACCTGGACGGTTCCAGCCGATTGACTTCGGGCGGCCAGACTGCCATCGTACTGCTCTCGCAATGTTCGGAAAGACGGTTTCGCACTATCGCGTGCTGAGCGAGCTCGGCAGCGGCGGGATGGGTGTCGTTTATCGTGCCGAAGATCTGCTCCTCGGCCGGGAAGTGGCGCTCAAGTTCCTGCCGCCGGAGCTGCTCGCCGATCACGATGCGCTGGAGCGCTTCCGGCGCGAGGCGCGCCTCGCCTCGTCACTGAATCATCCCGGCATCTGCACGGTCCACGACGTCGACGAGGGGCACGGCCCGCCGTTCATCGTGATGGAACTCGTGGAAGGCGCGTCCCTGACCACGTTCATCCGCCAGGGACCGCTGCCCGGCCGGCGCGTTGCCGAGATCGGCGTGGAGATGCTCGAGGCGCTCGGGGCGGCGCATCATCGCGGCATCATTCACCGGGACGTCAAGCCGGCAAACATCTTCGTGATGCCGTCTGGACGCGTGAAGGTGCTCGATTTCGGTCTCGCGAAAAGTCGGCGCCGCCTGGTGTCTCCCGCGATGTGGCCGACGTCGACAGCGCCAGGACCGTCGGCGCCAGCGAGGCCGCCCTGACCACGCCCGGCTTCCAGGTCGGCACGTTTGCGTACATGTCGCCGGAGCAGGCGCGCGGCGAGGTACTCGACGCCCGCACCGATCTCTTCTCGTCTGGCGCGGTGCTGTACGAGATCGCGACCGGTCAGCGTGCGTTCAGGGGAGAGAGCGTCGCGATCGTCTGCGACCAGGTCCTGAACCGGGATCCCGCTCCGCCGCGTCTGTTGAACCCGGAAATCCCCGGCGCGCTCGAAGCCATCATCATGAAGGCGCTGGCCAAGCGGCCGCAGGACCGGTACCAGTCGGCCGAGGAAATGGCGGCCGATCTCCGGTCGATGACGGCGCCGGCGGACATCCTGCCGCTGCCGATCGAGCCAATCGCCGAGGTCCCGCGTCGCCCGTGGCGTGGGCGCGCGGCCGCGGTCGTGGCGCTCGTGCTCGTGACGGCTGTCGCGATGGCCGCGGTCATGCGCGTGAAGGCGGCCACGCCCCTCACCGACCGCGACTCGATCGTCGTCGCCGCATTCACGAACACGACGGGCGAACAGGTTTTCGACGAGACGCTCAGCCAGGCGCTGAACGTGCAGCTCTCGCAGTCGCCGTTCCTGGCGATCGTGCCCGATCGGCAGATTCGCGACACGCTCCGACAGATGGATCGTCCGCGACAACACGCCGCTGGTGGGCTCCGTAGCCTTGCAGGTGTGCGTCCGCGGCAACGTGAAGGCGATGCTGCAGCCGACGATCTGCGCGCATCGGCACGCCTCTACGTGGTGACGCTCGAGGCCTTCGAGTGCAGCACCGGCCGATCGATTGCCGCGGCCGACGCCAAGGCGGAACGCAAGGAAGACGTGCTCAAGGCGCTGGGCGGCGTGACGTCGATCGTCCGGCAGAAGCTGGGCGAGACGCCGCTGCAGCAGTTCGATCTGCCGATCGAGCAGGCAACCACGCCGTCGCTCGAAGCGTTGCAGGCCTACACGCTGGGCCGCGCGGAGCGCGCAAAGGGAAAAGAGATCGAGTCGATCCCGTTCTTCCGGCGCGCGCTGGAGCTCGATCCCGACTTCGCGGCCGCGCACACGATGCTGTCGACGGTCTACGGCGTGCTCGGGGAGCTCGGGCAGTCCGAGGAGCACGCGCGCGAAGCGTACGCGCGACGCGATCGCGTCAGCGAGCGCGA
The DNA here is from genome assembly GCA_963786615.1 of uncultured Acidobacteriota bacterium. GTDB lineage: Bacteria > Acidobacteriota > Vicinamibacteria > Vicinamibacterales > 2-12-FULL-66-21 > CAWAZT01. Next base: position 226,342 of record CAWAZT010000014.1, on the reverse strand, counting down.
GCGGTTCCTGATCACCTATCAGTACCACGACCGCGTGACCGGCGATCAAGTCGAGTCCCTGCGCACGCTGGATCTCTGGAAGGCGACCTATCCGCGCGACTTCGTGCCGGCCAACGCGCGCGCGTTGATCTTCAACCACCTCGGGATGTTCGAGCGCGCCATCGACGAAGCGAAGGAAGCGCTGGCCCGTCAGCCGGATCATCCGTTTCCGTTGTCGAACCTGGCGTCGGCGTATCGAGGTCTCAACAACCTCGCCGAGTCGCGCCGCTGGGCACAGCGCGCCATCGATCTGAAGATCGAGACATCTCCCACGCGCCGCCTCCTGTATCAGATCGAGTTGATGGAAGGGCACCTCGACGCTGCGGACGCGCACCTTCGGTGGGCGCACGATCGTCCGCGCGAGTTCGATCTCGTGAGCGCTCGCGCGCAGTGGCTGGCATGGCAGGGGCGCATGCACGACGCGCGCGACAGCTATCGCCTCGTGACGGAGCTCACCTTGCGGCGGAATCTGACCGAAACCGCCGGTGGCTATCAGGCTCACCTCGCGCTGACCGAGGCGCTCTACGGCAACAAGGCCGAGGCGCTCGCCAGTGCCCGGCAGTCGCTCTTCGGCGACCGCGAACAGTCGTCGTCGCCGGACGCCGTCCCCCGTTACCGCGCCGCAGCCGCCCTCGCGCTGGCCGGCGATCCGGAGACCGCCGACACCGTCCTCCGCGAGATGCTGCGCCGCTATCCGCAGTCGACGCTGACCAACACGGTCATGCGGCCGGTGGTCGGCGGGGCCAGCGCTATCGTCCGCGGCCAGTACGCGGATGCGATCGCTCGCCTGAAGGATGCGTCGGATTACGAGCTCGGGACCGTCGCGGCGCTCGTGCCGGTCTATCTCCGAGGCGTCGCGTATCTTGGACTGAAAGATGGCGCGAACGCTGCGGAGCAGTTCCAGCGCATCCTCGATCATCGGGGCACGGATCCGTTTGGCTCCGTCTGCGTGCTCGCGCAGCTCGGACTCGCGCGCGCGCTGGCGCTCCAGGACAAGATGCCGGCGGCGCTCGCCGCCTACCAGGCGTTCTTCACGTCGTGGAGCGGCGCCGACGCCGACCTGCCGATCCTCCGCGACGCTCGCGCGGAGGCCGCGCGACTCCAGTCGTCGACGACCAACTAGGCCGGTTTCCCAGGCGTACCGCTGTCGAATTCCGTAATCACGGTAAACTGCCGCGATGCACGGCGAGATCGTTTCCCATTACCGCATCGCCGAAGAGCTCGGCCGGGGCGGCATGGGGGTCGTGTACAGAGCCGAGGACGTCAGGCTCCATCGATCGGTGGCGCTGAAGCTGCTGCCGGCCGACCTCTCCGATCATCCCGACGCCATCGATCGGATGCGGCGCGAGGCGCGCATCGCCTCGGCGCTGAACGATCCGCGCATCTGCACCATCCACGAGATCAGCGAGGACGCCGGGCGGCCGTTCATCGTGATGGAGCTGCTGCAGGGGGACAACCTGCGGACGGTGATTGACGGGAAGCCGCTCGACGTCACGCGCGCGGTCGATCTCGCGATCGAGGTCGCCGAAGGCCTGCAGGCCGCCCACCAGCGCGCGATCATCCATCGCGACATCAAGCCCGCGAACATCTTCGTCACCGGCCGACGGCCACGCGAAGATCATGGACTTCGGGCTCGCAAAGCTGCTCCACGACCCGCGTATCGCGGTGTCGCTCGGATCCTCGGCGCCGACCGCATCGGCAGCCCACACGCTGTCGCAGTCGGGCACGCCCGGTGGGACGGCCGCCTACATGTCGCCGGAGCAGGCGCGCGGCGAGCAGCTCGACAACCGTTCGGATCTGTTCTCGCTCGGCGCCGTGCTCTATGAAATGGTCACCGGGCAGCGTGCGTTCAAGGGCACGACGCCCGCGCTGATCTTCGACGGGATCCTCAATCGCGTGCCGGAATCGCCGTCGAGACTCAACCCCGGCATTCCGGCAGCGCTCGAGCGCGTCATCGACAAGGCCATGGAGAAGGACCGCGCGCTGCGCTATCAGCACGCGGCCGACCTCGTCGCCGATCTCCGGCGGGTGAAGCGCGCGATGGAGTCGGGCACGCTGGCGCTGCTCGCGGCTCCGCGCCTACCGGCGCGGCGCGCCGTGCTGGTTGTGTCGTTGCTTGCCGCCGTCGCGCTCGCGGCCGGGGGCTATTTCTGGACCACGCGTCAGACCAACGCGGCGGCGCCGCTGACCGAGAAGGACTCGATCATCCTGGGCGAGTTCGCCAACCGGACCGGTGACACCGTGTTCGACGGCACGCTGCGCCAGGCGCTCGCGGTGCAGTTGGGCCAGTCGCCGTTCCTCGACATCCTCCCGGACGAACGGATCGTCGAGGCCTTGCGCCTCGGCAATCACCCGCGCGACGAGCGATTGACGCGACCGGTCGCCCTCGAAGTGTGCGAGCGCCTTGGCGCGGCCGCGGTCATCGACGGCTCGGTCACGCCGCTCGGTCAGTTGTACGTGCTGACGCTGACGGCCGTGGAGTGTGGCAAGGGGAACGTCCTGGTGCAGGAGCAGGCCAACGCCGAGAGCCGCGAAAAGGTGCTCCAGGCGCTCGGCCACCTCACGTCCTCGATCCGCCCGCGCCTCGGCGAATCGCTCGCGACACTGGAGAAGTTCGACCTGCCCGTCGAGCAGGTGACGACGCCGTCGCTCGATGCGCTGCGCGCCTACACGCTCGGCCTCGGTCGACGCGCCGCGGGCAACGACGTCGAGTCGATCCCGTTCTTCGAGCGCGCCATCCAGCTCGATCCCGATTTCGCGATGGCGCACACGGCGTTGTCGACGGTGTACAGCAACATCGGCGAGTCGCAGCGAAGCGAGGAGTACATCCGCCGCGCGTACGAGAGCCGCAGCCGCGTGACCGAGCGCGAGCGTCTCTTCATTACTTTTCAGTACCGACGACCGCATTACCGAGGACGAGCTCCGCGCGATCGAGACGCTGGAGGTCTGGAAGCGCTCGTATCCCCGCGATTATCGCGCGCCGAACGCGCTGTGCCTGCTGTACAGCCGCATGGGTCAGTATCAACGCGCGGTCGAAGAGGGCACCGAGGCGATGCGCCGCAACCCGGCGCACCCGTTTCCGTACTCGAACCTGGCCTACGCCTATCGCGGCATGAACCGTTACGACGAGGCGAAGCGGATCGCGAACGAGGCGGTGGCGCACAAGTTCGAGACGCTGCCGACGCGACGTTTGCTCTATCAGCTGGACGTGATCGCGGGCCACGATGCCGAGGCGGCGACGCAGCTCGAATGGGCGCAGGGCAGAGCGCGCGCGTTCGACCTGATCGGCGCCGAGGCGCAGGTGGCGGCGTATCGCGGCAGGATGGCGTCGGCGCGCGACCTCTACACGCAGACGATCGAGATGGCCGTGAAGGGCGGCTTCAACGAAGTCGCGTCCGGGTACGCGGTGCAATACGCGTGGACCGAAGCGCTCTTCGGGAACGCCGACGCGGCGCGAAAGATCCTCGATCCGTACCTGCGCGCACCGCTCGCACCGGTACCACGCGCTCGAGCGGCGACGATTCTGGCGCTGGCCGGCAAGCCGGATCAGGCAGAAGCCATCGTCCGGCCCCTCACGCAGAAGAGCTCGACGTCGACGTTGATTGGCGGAACGCACGTGCCGGCGGCGGAAGCGATGATCGCGCTCGCCCGCAAGCATCCGGCGGAGGCCGTCGATCAGCTGCGGGTCGCGGCGCAGTACGAGCTCGGGTTCGTCGCGCAACTGGTGCCCGCGTTCGTGCGAGGGTCGGCGCTGCTCGCGCAGGGAGACGGGCGATCGGCGTCGGTGGAATTCCAGAAAGTCCTCGACCATCGCGGCGTGGATCCGTTCTCGGCGCTCCTGCCGGCGTCGCAGCTCGGTCTCGCGCGATCGCTCAAGAACGCCGGCGACGGCGCGCGCGCGCAAAAGGCCTACGACGAGTTCCTGCAGGCATGGGCCACCGGCGGATCAGGCGATTCCCGATTCTTCGCGCCGCGCAAGCCGAACGCGCCGCGCTCTCTCCCTCGTCACGCTGATTGCTCATGACACGTACGCTTCCTGTACAGCCTGATCGTCCATGCTCTCGGCCGCTGCAATTCACGCACAGGCGCCGGCCGGCACGCGCGCCGCCGGCCGCACCGGTTCAACAGCCGGGGCAGGAGATGAACGCGTACTACGAGCTCGGCCCCGCGTCGCTTGCCGCACGACGGCGATCCCGAAAGGCGAGTTGCGCGGTCCGTTCGTGTTGCCGAGTCAGGCATACCCGGGCACGCAGCACACCTACTGGCTGCACGTGCCCGCGCAATACGATCCGGGCGTGCCGGCGAGCCTGATGATTTTTCAGGACGGCCAGGCGTTCAAGGACATGGACGGATCCGTGCGCGCGCCGCAACGTGCTCGACAACCTGATCTACCTGCGCGAAATCCCGGTGATGATCACGGTCTTCATCAATCCCGGCCGGACGCCCGAGCAGCCGGAGCCGACGCCGAGCGAGTGGGGAGATCGCACGACGAACCGGCCGACCGAATACAACACGCTCGACGACAAGTACGCGCGGGTCATTGTGGACGAGCTGTTGCCGGTGCTCTACAAGGACTACAACATCTCGAAAGATCCCGACCGGCACGGCATCGGCGGCGCCAGCTCCGGCGCGATTGCCGCGTTCACCGTCGCATGGCAGCGGCCGGGCGACTTCCACAAAGTGCTCAGCATCGTTGGAAGCTTCGTCAACCTGCGCGGCGGCGACGCCTATCCTGACTTGATTCGTCAGAGCGAGAAGAAGCCGATCAGGATCTTTCTGCAGGACGGCCGCAACGACAATCGCGGCGTCGGGCGCGACGGCGCGCTACGACCAGCGCCGCGACTGGTTCTATCAGAACGTGCGCATGGTCCAGGCGTTGACCGACAAGGGCTACGACGTGAACTACGCCTGGGGGCTCAACACGCACGGCCAGCGGATGGGCGGCCCCATGCTGCCAGAGATGATGCGGTGGCTCTGGCGGGATCAGCCCGTCTCGACGGATCCAACCGACATGGTCGAGCGCGGATTCAACGCGCCTCGAAAAGAAGCCCGTCCCGTAATCGCAACCATCCGTCATCTTCTCTCCGTCTAAGCCTGCGTGTATATTATCCACAATGTGGTTGAAATCGATCTGCAGCGCTCGGCGACTTCGAACAGCTCGTCCTTTTGGGTGTTCTCCGTCTTGGCGATCGCGCATACGGCGCGGCGATTCGCCAGGAGATCCACGAGCGCTCTGGGCGTGACGTTTCGATCAGCGCGGTCTACACGACGCTCGACAGGCTCGAGAGCAAAGGGTTCCTGCGATCGTGGGTCGGCGAGCCGACCGCGCAGAGAGGCGGACGACGACGGAAGTTCTACGAGCTGAGACCGCAGGGCATCCTGGCGCTGAAGCACGCGTATCGGGCGTTCACGGCGATGGCGGACGGGCTCGAGGAGCGGCTCGACCCGAAATGACCACGCGCCCACCACGGCTGGCCGTCTGGCTGCTCACGCAGCGATTGTCGGACGACTGGCGCGACTTCGTCCTCGGCGATCTCGAAGAGGAGTTCGACGGCCGGGCCGCCGCGTCAAACGCCGCGGCGCGCCGATGGTTCTGGCTGCAGACGCTTCGTTGCGTGGCTGCCCCGCCACGACGTCCGCGATCGAGCGAGGCGTCACGACACTCGAGAGGAGACTCCATGTTTCGGACCTTCATGGCCGACGCCCGCTACGCGCTGCGCGTGCTGTATCGCGTGCCGTCGTTTGCGATTTCCGTGATTGCCGTGCTGTCGCTCGGCATCGGCGCCAACACGGCGATTTTCAGCATCGTGAACACCGTGCTGCTGCGTCCGCTGGTCTACGACAACTCCGATCGCCTCGTGCGGATTTTCCACACCCCACCGCAAAGCACGTTTCCGGGCATCCTGCGCTTTTCGGTGTCGCCCGCCAACTTCTACGACTGGCAGCGCGCGGCCCGGACCTTCGAGGGGATGGCGCTCTACAGATACCGCCAGTTCAACCTGACCGGTGGAAGCAAGGCGGAATCGATCATGGCCGGCGCTGTCGGTGCCGGCTTTTTCGATGTCGTCCGCACGCCGCCCGCGCTCGGTCGCGTGTTTCTCGCCGAGGAAGATTCGCCCGCGAAGTCGCACGTCGTGGTGATCAGTGACGGTTTCTGGAAGACACACATGGGCAGCGCGCCGGATGCGGTCGGCCGGACGCTGCGGCTCAACGACGAGACCTACACCATTGTCGGCGTGATGCCCGCGCGGTTCACGAGCCCGTCCTGGGGCATCGCGAGCCTCGAGATGTGGGTGCCGATCGCTTACACCGACACGGAACGGGCGGTGCGCGACAATCACAACGATTCGGTGATTGCGCGACTGCGTCCCGGCGCGAGCATGCAGCAGGCGCAGTCGGAGATGGATCTGATCTCGAAGCGGCTCGAGCAGGCGTATCCGCAGGCCAACGGCGGATGGGGCGCGGTGGTCGTGCCGCTGCAGGAGCTGCTCGTGGGCGACGTTCGGACGTCGCTCGTGATGCTGCTTGCCGCGGTCGCGCTCGTGCTGCTGATCGCGTGCGCGAACGTCGGCAACCTGCTGTTCGCGCGCGCGCTCGCGCGACGCAAGGAGCTCGCGATCCGCGCGGCGCTCGGCGCCGGCCGCGCCCGCGTCTTCCAGCAAATCCTGATCGAAGCGCTGGTGCTGGCGGCCGCGGGCGGCGTCGTCGGGTTGCTGGTGGCGCGCACGGGGCTGAGTGCCGCGGCGACGCTGCTGGCCGATCAGGTCCCGCGCTCCAACGAGATCTCCATCGACGCGCGCGTCGTGATCTTCGTTGTCGGCGTGTCGATCCTGACCGGTATTCTCGCCGGCGGTCTGCCTGCGCTTCGGGCCGGCCGCTCGGATCTCAACGACGCGCTGAAGGAGGGCGGGCGGAACGACAGCGCCGTCGGCGTCCGGACGCGGCGCGCCCTGATCGTCTGCGAGGTTGCGCTGTCGCTCGTGCTGTTGATGGCCGCCGGCGTCATGCTGCGCAGCCTGACGGCGCTGCGCCACGTCGACGCCGGCTACGACCCGGGCAACGTCCTCACCATGGGCGTCGCGCTTGCCGAAGACGAGATACAAGACCGGCGCGGAAATGAAGGGATTCTTCGACCGCGCGCTGGAGCGCATACGTGCGCTGCCCGGCGTCGAGTCCGCTTCGCTGGTCGACGATCTGCCGTCGCAGGGCGGCTCCGTCCAGCCCATCGTTCTCGAAGGACATGCCGAGCTGCAGTCACGCGATCAACCGACCGTCGCCGTCCGCCGCATCGCGCCGGGTACCTGCGGACGATGAGGATTCCGCTGGTGCGGGGACGCGACGTCGCGACGAGCGACGTCAACGTCCTGCTCGTCAGCAGGCAGGCCGCCAAGCTGCTGTGGGGCGACACGGATCCGATCGGCCACCGCGTGACGCTGCCGCTCGAGGACAAGCCGCCGATCAACAAGCAAGTCGTCGGCGTCGTGGGGGACGTCAAACAGGGGGAGCTGGCGGACGCGCCGATGCCGACGGTGTACCAGGTACTCGAGCGATTTCTCCCCGGGGAATCTGACGTTCGTTCTGCGCACGCTCGTGCCGCCGTCGTCGGTCGCGCAGGCCGCGACCGGCGTCGTGCGCACGATCGATCCGGAGCAGCCCGTCGAGCGTGTGATGCCGATGCAGGAGGTGCTCGATTCGACGCTGACGTCGCAGCGGTTCAGCGCGCTGCTGCTCGCGCTGTTCGCCGCTGTCGCGCTGACGCTCGCGTCGGTTGGCATCTACAGCGTGCTGTCCTACATCGTGCGCGGGCGCAGCCGGGAGATCGGCATCCGGACGGCCCTGGGCGCCAGGACGGGCGACGTGCTGCGGCTCGTGGTCATCGAAGGCATGACGCCCGCCGTCATCGGCATCATCGCTGGCGCGATCGCCGCGCTCGGGGCCTCGCGGCTGCTCAATCGCCTGGTGTTCGGCGTCAGCGCCTCGGACCCGCTGACGCTTGCCGTCGTTGCCGGGCTTCTGGGGTTGGTGGCCCTTCTCGCGAGCCTCGTTCCCGCCTACCGCGCCTCACGGCTGGACCCGCTGACCGTCCTCCGTGGGGACTGATTGGGTCTGGCCCCGCCAACGGGGTCACGCGGGCCCAATTGCGCCAGACCCCACAGGGCGGCTCGCACCAGAGAAAGTCCGCCAATACGCCGACTTTGTGTTCATCCTTTGCGGGATTTGTGGCGGGCTGAGCCAGAAATTGTCACCTCCAAGGTGATTTTTCCGGCCAAACCCCCACGATCCGCGCGCAATCCCACGTCGGGACGTGCAACCAACCTCGGCCTTGGAATTGCTGTAGGTGAAGTCTGACCCCAGCAGCACGACCCGGTATCAGTTTGACCACATGAACACGATCCTCGTCGCTCCGCCGAAGCCGTCGCTGAAGGGACGCATCCTCGCTATCGAGCCGGACGCCGCTCGGGCCAGGAGCCTGAGGGAGGTCCTGGACGCGCACGTCTCGGGACAGGTCGAGATCGTCACGTCGACCGATGCCGCCGTTCGCGCGATCGACCGGCACATTCCGGACCTCGTGCTGACGTCCACGTTCCTCACCCCATCCGATGAAGTCCGGCTGACCGATCACCTCAAGGCGCTACCGGCCGCGTCACACGTGCAGGTGATCATCACGCCGCACTTCATCGATGCCGAGGAGGCGCCGAAAACCCACGTGTTCGGTCTGCGGAGGAACCGATCCGACCGCGTGCGTCCAGCGTGTGATCACGGAACGCTGATTCGTCAGATCGGCGAGTACCTTCAACAGGCGCGCGCGCAGGCCAATCTCGCCGCGCGTCAGGAGCTCGAAGCCGTGTTGTGCGCGGCGCCCGCGCTGCCGGTGCTGGCTCGCCCTGAGATGCGCCTCGTGAGCGCACGGGCCACGATCGAAAGAAACGCGACGTCCACGACCTCGGTGCGACGGAGCGCTCCTCCCAGCCAGCCGAGCGACCGTCGCCGTGCGACTCGTCACCAGCGCGAGAAGTTGCCGTGGCTGTGGTCGGCCAAGCTGCCGTGGGGCACCGAAGTGACGCTCGTGGACGTCTCGAAGACGGGCGTGCTCGTCGAAACGACCTCCAGGATCACGCTGGGCAGCACGCTCGATCTGCAGTTCGTCGGTCAGAACACCAACGTCAGCGTGCCCGCGCGAATCCTGCGGAGCGACGTCGCGCAGGTGGACGCGCTGGGTGTCAGGTACCGCGTGGCCGCAGCATTCAATCGCGATCTCGATCTGCTCGAACCCTCTGAGGATGCTGCCGCCGCGACGGTGAAGCCGGCCGCGCTGGCGGAAATGCTCGCGCGAGTGCTCACCGACGTCGATCGCCGCTCGAGCCCGGTCGCGCTGCGCGCGCGCTTCGAGGACGAACTCCGCCGGATGCTCCCGGTCCGCAACGTTCAGATTCGGCAATCGCCGCTCATGTCGAGCGACCAGGACGACTCGATCTACTTCAACGTGCCTGCCGGATCCGGCTCCCCGGTCCTGCAGGCCACCTTCGAGCCGGACAACCTGCCGTCGACGATCGACTTCAAGTTGCTGAAAGCGGCCGCGAACCTTGCGGCGGTCCTCCTGGAATTCGAGGACGTTCCGGATCGGTCCACGCAGCTCGTCCCGTGCCGGTGATGTAAGCGCGGGACCTCCTCGCGCGTCTCCCGTCCACCCGCGGTGTATCCTAACGGGTGGTGACCCCCTTTTTTCGTGGCGCTCTTGGCGTGCTGCTCGCGATGGCCGCCGGAGCCGCCTGCCACAGCGACCAGCCGCGGCGCGACGCCGCCCGTCGTCCAGCCCGGCGCACCCGGACAGCCCGCGAAAGTGCTGTCACCGGCGCGCGCGGCCGCGTTGCCCCGACCTGGCTTCACCGCGGCGGACGTCACGTTCATGAAGGGCATGATCACCCACCACGCGCAGGCGGTCGAGATGACGACGCTGCTCGAGACGCGGACGACCAACCCCGACATGCAGAAGCTCGGCATGCGGATCTCGGTCTCGCAGGCGGACGAGATTAAGATGATGCAGCGCTGGCTCCTCGCCCGCGGGCAAGGCGTTCCCGGTCCGCCGCTCGTGCACATGCACGAGGGCATGTTGATGCCGGGCATGCTGACGCAGGAGGAGATGGCGCGCCTTGCCGGCGCGAGCGGCCCCGAGTTCGACAGATTATTCCTCGAAGGCATGATCAAGCATCACGGCGGCGCGCTGACGATGGTGCACGATCTGTTCGAGACGCCGGGCGCAGGTCAGGAATCGGAGATTTTCGCGTTCGCGTCGGACGTCGACGCGGACCAGCGTATGGAGATCGAGCGGATGGCCGCGATGCTCAAGGAGCTCGAGAAATGAGATCGATTGCGACGAAAGCAATCTGCCTGGCCGCGCTGCTGCTGGCGGCGGGCCTTCAGGGGGGCGCGCAGGCGCCGGCGTCCGCTCCTGCGGCCGCGAGCAAGGATCCGCGCGTCGGGCTGAAGGGCGGCTACCACGACGCGGGCGTCGCGGCGAGCAACATGGTCCTGCTGACGAACGTGCCGAAGCCCGAGAGCTTCTCGGACCCGAAGGGCCCCATGGGCATGGTGATTCCGCCGGAGACGCCGGAGTCGGAGGCGGCGGACAAAGAGAAAGAGGCCGAAAGAGCCAAGGAGAAGGGAGCCGGCGAAGCCGCGAGTCGAACCAAGCGCCTCCCGGACTGAACTTCTCCAACTCCGACATCGCGTTCCGCAAGAACGATCTCTTCCTCGGCAATTTCAACGGCTTCAACGCCTACGACATCGATCCGTCGAAGAAGGCCACGCTGCTGGCCTCGATCGTGTGTCCAGGCGGCCAGGGCGACATGTCGGTCCACGGCAACCTGCTCTTCATGTCGGTCGAGCAGACGCGCGGTCGTCTCGATTGCGGAACGCAAGGCGTGGAAGCGCCGGTGAGCGCCGATCGGTTTCCGCGGCGTGCGGATCTTCGACATCAGCGATATCCGGAAGCCGAAGCAGGTCGCCGACATCCAGACGTGCCGCGGCTCGCACACGCACACGCTCGTGATCGATCCGAAGGATCACGAGAACGTGTACGTCTACGGATCGGGAACCAGCACGGTGCGATCGGGCGAGGAGCTCGCGGGCTGTTCCGGCCTCGAACCGAAAGAAGACCCGAACACGGCGCTGTTCAGCATCGACGTGATTCAGGTGCCGCTCGCCGCGCCGGACAAGGCGAAGATCGTCAACCGGCCGCGCATCTTCGCCGATCCCGGCGTCGGGCGCGATCTCCGGCCTGTGGCCGGGCGGCGACCACGGACCCGGCACCCAGAAGACGAACGTCACCAATCAGTGCCACGACATCACCGTGTTCCCGGAGGCTGGCCTCGCCGCCGGTGCGTGCTCGGGCAACGGCATCCTGCTCGACATCTCCGATCCGGTGCACCCCGTGCGGCTCGACCAGGTCGTCGACAAGAACTTCGCGTACTGGCATTCGGCGACGTTCAACAACGACGGCACGAAGGTGATCTTCACCGACGAGTGGGGTGGTGGCGTGCGTCCGCGCTGCCGTGCGACGGATCTGCCGAACTGGGGCGCCGACGCCATCTTCGACATCGTCGATCACAAGCTGCATTTCGCCAGCTACTACAAGATGCCGGCGCCGCAGACCGATCAGGAGAACTGCGTCGCGCACAACGGATCGCTGATTCCGGTTCCCGGCCGCGACATCATGGTGCAGGCGTGGTATCAGGGCGGCGTCTCGGTCTTCGACTTCACCGATTCCGCGAAGCCCGTCGAGATCGCGTACTTCGATCGCGGTCCGATCGATCGCGGCGAACCTGATCCTGGGCGGGTTCTGGTCGGCCTACTGGTACAACGGCCGCATCTACGGTTCGGAGATTGCGCGCGGCCTCGACGTGTTCACCCTGACGCCGAGCGAGTATCTGTCCCAGGACGAGATTGCCGCCGCGTCCGCGGTCCACCTCGACGAGTTCAACGCCCAGCTGCAGCCGCGGCTCACGTGGCCCGCGACGCCGGTGGTCGCCCGCGCGTACCTCGATCAGCTCACGCGGAGCAAGGCCGTGACGCCGGAGACGTGCCGCCGCGATCAAGGCGGCATTGGATCATCGCGACAAGGCCAAGCTCAAAGAGCTCGCCGGGCAGCTGGATCAGGCCGCCAGCGCGCGCAGCCGGCCGTGACGCCGCCCGTCTGCGGTCGCTGTCGACGACGTTGAAGGGGTTGCGGGGCGTGAGAGCGCTGTACCGTCAGGCCTGGCTGAACGCGCGCGACTCGCCAGGCCGCGCTGCGAACGCAGCCCGCGCCAGGTCGGCTCTACCGAGTTCGCCAAAGCAACCGCAGGCCACCCTGGTCCGTCCAAGGACGCATGAACAGTTCAACGGGTGACCTGCGCCTCGCCCTGCGCGGCCTCCGCCGCAGCCCGCTCTTTTCGATCGTGGCCATCCTGTCGCTGGCGCTGGGCATTGGCGCCAACACCGCGATCTTCACGCTGATCGACCAGATCCTGCTGCGCAAGCTGCCCGTCAGGCGCCCGACCAGCTCGTGATGCTCTATCAGCGCGGCTCGCACAACGGCAGCAACATGGGCACGCGGATGCACTCGTATCCGATCTACCAGGACCTGCAGAAGCGCGCCGAGCCGCTGTCGGAGGTCCTCTGCCGCCGGCTCGTCGCCGCCTCGGTCAGCATCGACAACCAGACCGAGCGGTCGAGGCCGAGATGGTGTCGGGCAACTACTTCTCGATGCTCGGCGTGAAGCCGGCGATCGGCCGCGTCTTCAACTCGCAGGAAGACGATCAGGTCTATCAGGGACATCCCGTCGTCGTGCTCGAGCTACGGCTACTGGAGCCGGCGATTCGCGCGCGATCCGGCCGTCATCGGCAAGAAGATCCTCGTCAACAACTACCCGATGACCATCGTCGGCGTGTCGGCCGAGGGATTTGCCGGCATCGATCCGGCGCAGTCGCCGCGACATCCGCGTGCCGATCCTGATGAAGCCGGTGATGGTGCCGGACTGGGACTGGGTGCACATGGACGATCGGCGCGACGCGCTGGGTCCAGGTGTTCGGCCGGCTGAAGCCTGGCTACACGGTCGAATCGGCGCGAGCGCCGCTGCAGGGGCTGTTCACGCAGATCCGCGCGTACGAGATGACGCTGCCGGCCGCGAAGGACTGGTCGCCGTACTCGCGCGACCAGTTCATGAAGGGCCAGCTCCTCGTCGACAAGGCGGCGATGGGCTTCTCGAGCATCCGCAACGATTTCTCGACGGCGCTGATCGTGCTGATGTGCATGGTCGGCCTCGTGCTGCTGATCGCCTGCGCGAACGTCGCGAACCTGCTGATCGCGCGCGCGTTCATGCGGCAGAAGGAAATCGCGGTGCGGCTGTCGCTCGGCGCGTCGCGCGGACGGCTGGTCCGCCAGCTGCTCGTCGAGAGCCTGCGTGCTGTCGATCGCCGGCGGCGTCGTCGGCCTGGGCGCTGGCGGTCGTGCTGACGCGCGGGCTGCTCGCGCTGATCCCGACGCAGGGCCAGCCGCTGCTGATCACCGCCCAGCCCGACCTGCGGATCCTCGCGTTCACGCTCGGCGCTGACGTGTCGTCGACGGCCATCGTCTTCGGCCTGCTGCCCGCGCTGCGCGCGAGCCGGCCGGATCCCTGGACCACGCTGAAGGACACGGTGGGATCGATCGCCGGCGCCGGCGGATCGCTGTTCCTGCGCAAGGGGCTCGTCGCCGCGCAGGTCGCGCTGAGCTTCCTGCTGCTGTTCGGCGCCGGCCTCTTCGTGCGCAGCCTGCAGAACCTCAAGACGACCGATACCGGCGTCGCGCTCGACAACCTGGTGACGTTCCAGCTGTCGCCCGACGCTCAGCGGCTACGACGATCAGCGAGCCGTGCTGTTCAATCGGCAGCTGCTCGAGCGTCTGCGCGTCGGCGCCCGGCGTCAAGTCGGCCGCGATGGCCGCCGTGCCGATCCTGAGCGGCGACGAGTGGGACAGCTCCACGACCGTCGAAGGCCATCAGCGCGGCCGACGGCGAAGACATGCAGGCGTTCATGAACGCGCTCTCGCCCGGCTACTTCGAGACGATGCACGATGCCCATTCTCGAAGGGCGCGACTTCGCGCTGAAGGACGTCGATCGAGAACAGCAAGGTCGCGATCGTCAATCGCCGGTTCGCCGAGCACTTCTTCCCGGGCAAGAGCGCCGTCGGCAAGCATCTCGGCCAGGGCGGCGGGCCCGACGCCAAGCTCGACATCGAGATCATCGGCGTCGTCGCCGACTCGCTGTACGAGGGACCGCGGGAAGGCGTGCGGCGTCAGGTCTTCGTGCCGAACTGGGGCCGCGGGAGCGCGGTGTTCTACGTGCGCACGCTCATCGGCGCCGAGCAGCGCCTACGCGATGATCCGCAACGAAGTGAAGCAGCTCGACTCGTCGATGCCGGTCTACGAGATGAAGACGCTGGAAGGGCAGCTCGACGAAACGCTGCTGACCGATCGGCTGATCGCGCTGCTGTCCGCCGGCTTCGGCCTGCTCGCCACGCTGCTGGCGTCGATCGGGCTCTACGGCGTGATGGCGTTCGTCGTCGCGCGCCGCAAGAAGGAGCTCGGCATCCGGCTCGCGCTCGGCGCGCAGCCGGGGCTCGTGATCTGGCTCGTGATGCGGGAAGTGCTGCTGCTGCTGGCGATCGGCCTGGCCATCGGCGTCCCGTCGGCGATCGCGCTGGGCCGCTTCGTCTCCACGCAGCTGTACGGCATCCAGCCCCACGATCCGTGGATCGCGGCCTGGACGATGCTCCTGTTGACCGTCGTGTCGGCGGCCGCCGGCCTGATCCCCGCGCATCGCGCCAGCCGCATCGATCCGATTCTGGCGTTGAGATACGAGTAAACTCAGTCCCCAGTTCCCAGTCTCAAGTCCCACGTCCCTGATCCCTGTTCAGCGGCGCGCTCCGGACTGGTGACTGGGACTGGAGACTGGTAGGTCTGCCAGTCATGCGCGTCGCAATTGTCGGCGGCCCGGGGATCGGCAAGAGCACGCTGCTGCGGCAGCTCGGCGATCTCTACCATCACGGCTCGTACGGCGAGGGTGAAAAGGGCGTCTGGGATCCGCGCGTCCTCGAGGACATCGAGGCCGGCCGGAATGCCGTCGGCGTGACCGCGTACTTTGCCCGGCTGTACGACGCGAACTACCGCGACGCCGCTGCTCACGACCGGCCCGACAAGGTCGTCTTCTTCGAGGGCGCACGGATCACGCTCGAAGCGCACATGGCCGAGTATCCTCCCGAGAGCCACGCCGAGCTGCGCAAAGTGCTGGCCATCGGCGACGCCTGGAACCCCGACCGCGTGATCGTGCTCACGTCGAGCCTCGACACCATCGAAAAGCACATCAGGCTCCGCAGCCGCGCGCACGAAGACGTCGAGAACATGGTCCGCCGCTTCCGCCTGATCGACGCCGAGTTTCGCCGGCTCGCGCCGTCGTATCCCAACACGATCGTGATCGATCGCGACGGCAAGGAGTTTCACGAGCGAAGCGGGCTGATGGACATCATCACGCTGGCCGGGCTTCCGCCCTTCCAGGAGATTCCGTACGAGACGATGGAGCGCTTCGAGCCGATAAGCCGGTCTCACGGGTGGCGCAAAAGTTCACGCAGAGCCCAGAGTACCAGAGCGAGAGGGCGCCGAGAGCCTGTCGTGGCCAAGCGATATTGCCGTCCGACGGACGACAGAGACTCTCTGCGCCCTTCTTCTCTGCGTACCTTTGCGCCTCTGCGTGAGCCCCCTCCGCGCCTGTCTTCGCGACGCGCTCTCAGGACGCGCTCCGCTCCGCGGCCCGCGCTTCCCGCAGGCGCTTCTCCAGGAACCGCCGCTCGCTCTCGTTGCCGGCGAGCGCCAGCGCACGCTCGTAGCTGTTGGCGGCGTCGGCGTGCGCGCCCATCCGCCGCAGGAGATCCGCGCGCGCGGCGTGCAGCAGGTGATAGCGATCGAGCTGCCGTCCGCGGCCAGACGATCCATCAGCGTCAACCCGCGTTCCGGTCCATCGACCATGGCCACCGCGACCGCACGATTCAGGGAGACGACGGGCGATGGCTCGACGCGCTCGAGCAGATCGTAGAGCCGCGCGATCTGCGGCCAGTCGGTCTCCTCGCTGCGTCGAGCCTGGCAATGCAGCGCCGCGATCGCGGCCTGGAGCGCGAACGGGCCGGGTCCGCCGCGTAACGCTTCGTCGACGAGCGGCAGCGCTTCCGCAATCTGATCGGCATCCCACAGGCTGCGATCCTGCTCGTCGAGAACGATGACGTCGCCCGCGCTGTCGAGCCGCGCATCGCGCCGCGAGTCGTGAAGCAGCATCAGCGCGACCAGCGCGGTCACCTCCGCCGGCGGATCGGGCATCATCAACGTGCGCACGAGCCGGCCGAGGCGTATCGCCTCCGCACAGATCGCGTCGGACGAGGGGTTCGCCACGCGTGGCCGCGTAGCCTTCCGTGAACACCAGATAGATCACGGTCAGGACCGCGTCGATCCGCTCGGGCAGGTCGGCGGCCGCGGGAATCGAGTACGGAATCCCCGCGTCTCGGATCTTGTGCTTCGCGCGGACGAGCCGCTGCGCCATCGTCGCGGCGACACCAGGAACGCCCGGGCGATTTCGTCCGTCTCCAGGCCGCACAGCGTCCGCAGGGTCAGCGCGACGCGTGCGTCCTGCGGCAGTGCCGGATGGCAGCACGTGAAGATCAGCCGCAGCCGATCGTCGGGGATGTCCGCCGTCGTCGTCGCCGGGTTCGGCCGATCGGATGACGCCGGGCGCCACCTGCGGGGTAGCCACGATTTCACCGAGCTTCCGGTCCAGCCGCGCCTGGCGCCGGAGGCGATCGATGGCCCTGTTCCGCGCCGTCTGAAGGATCCAGGCCCTCGGGAAATCGGGATGCCGGTCGAGGCCCACTGGTCGAGCGCCGCCACGAAGGCGTCCTGCGCGACCTCTTCGGCAAGGTCGAAATCGCCGATCTGGCGGATGAGCGTCGCGACAATGCGACCCCAATCGGCCCGGTAGACACGGTCAACCGCCTCGGCAGTCTTCGGCACCATGTACGATGGTAAATATTTCCGCGGAGTTAGCGGATTCGCGCCGACAGAATATTTTCGTGCCCTGCTGTCGATCGGCCGGCCGGCCGTTCGTCTCTAGGACCAGGAGGCAGTCATGAAATACATGTTGCTGATTTACTCGGACGAAAAGGCCTGGGCCGGCATGAGCGACGGCGAGCGTCAGTCGATGTTGGAGGAATACCTGCAGTACACCGCCGCCACCAAGGCCAGCGGCCACTACCACGCCGGCGCACCGCTGCAGCCGACCAGTACCGCCACGAGCGTGCGCTGCGAACGGCAAGCGGACCGTGACCGACGGGCCGTTCGCCGAAACCCGCGAAAAGCTCGGCGGCTACTACCCGGTCGAGGCCAAGGACCTGGACGAGGCGATCGCGCTCGCTGCCCGGATTCCCGGTGCGCGCGCCGGTACTATCGAAGTGCGTCCGGTGATGGAGGTGCCGGCCCCGGTGGCGTCCTGACCACCTCGCTGCGGTACAAGGAAACGGCCGACGATTTCGCGTCGGCCGTTCCTGTTCAGTGTGGGAGTCTAGCCGCGACTCCCCATCGTATGTGCCATGCATGCACCTCCCGGCCGCGACCAGATTGACAACGTAAGTGCCCCTCAAACAGGAGCAGGTCGCTAGGAGCCTTTGTTTGGCGCCGCTCGCTTCAGGCGGCGGTCCGTCCACCGAGCATAGCATCCCTGGTGTCCGATGCAAGGCCCGGCGCTAGAAGATGTCGCCGGTTTCACCCAGCAACGCTTTCCTGATGAGCGGCAGCGGCAGCGGCCCCAGCTTGATGAACGCGTCGTGGAAGCCTTGCAGGCTGTCCAACGCTCCATCCTGGCTTTGTAGTCGGACCGCAACTTCAGGATCATCAGTTTTCCCATCGTGTAGTAGCCGTACAGCGCGTCCGCCGTGCCGCGTTTCGCTTCCGAAACTGCGACGGGATGGGGCTGGTGTCCCTGCGACTCGAAGAGCGCCGTGGCCTGCTCGACGGTCATGCCCTGCGTGTGCATCTTGATGCCGGCGATGAAGCGGATGTCCCGCAGCAGCGCGTCCTGGAGCTGGGCGAGGCGATAGCGCGGATCGTCCGCGTGAAAGCCCTCGTCGAGCATCATCTGCTCGCAATAGTGCGCCCAGCCTTCGGCATTTGTCGCCACGGTACACCTTGCGCACGTCGGAGGGGAACTGCTTGGCGTAGAGAAACTGCAGGTAGTGTCCCGGGTAGACCTCGTGCACCGATACGTTCGCGATCGAGGCGCGGTCCCACTGACGCATGAAGTCAGCCTGCTGCGCCGGCTTCCAGCGCGGATCCGGCAGCGTCATGTTGTAGAAGCCCTTCAGCTGTGCTTTCTCGAACGGGCCCGGCGTCTCCATCGACGCCGACGTCGTCGATCGCATGAACGGCGGCGTCTCCTTGACCTGTGCCGGTTCGGACGAGGGAATCGTGACGATGTGGTGATCGACCATGAACTGGCGCAGTGAGTCGAGCGTGTCCTGCGTCGTCTTCAACAGTGCCGAAGGCGCGGGATGATCCTGCTGGAGCAGGGCGAGCACCGCGTCGGCGCCCTTCGATGAATTGATCTTCTTCGCGGTCTCCTGGAACGCGGTCTCGTTCGCCTGCCGATCCTTCTCTGCGATCTCCAGCAGCCGGCTGGTCGGCAGATCAATCATCTCGTTGGCCGCGAGCGCCTTGTGGTACGTCTCCTCGCCGAACGCGTCCCAGCCGGTGGACTTCGGCAGCAGGTCGTTACGGAGAAAGGTCTTGTAGTCGATGAGGGCGGCAATGACGCCGTCGTTGCTCCGCTTGAACGACGCCTTCAGCGCCGCGTCCGTAACTTCCTTGAATGCCGCCGGAACGTCGGACTTGAAGAAGCTGATGTTGCCGTCGATTTGTTCGAGCGCGATCTCGGTGTAGATGCGGGGCGGATTCTGGAGGTTCTCGCGTGCCTGGGCCAGCCGGCCGGGCATCTGCGTCTCGCGCTCGACGAGCGAGGCGAGCCGTTCAACCGCTGGCGCGAACGGCCGCCTCATGATCACGTAGGCGCTGTTGGTGATGCCGCCGCTGTACATGTCGGGATTCTTCGTATACTGGCGAATGACATCGATGCCGAGCGTTGCGGCGTCGAACACGTGCAGCAGCATTTCGCGATCGAGCTGGGCATCGAGCGAGAGCGCCGCAGATCCGTCGCGGCGACACGGCCCTTGAAGCCCGCGACCACCTTCGACTCCTCGGCGAACGCGGTAGCGGACAGGTTCTCGAGCTGACGGTCGTAGTCGTGGACGCCGAGATCCGTTGCGACGCTGGGGTGGCGATGAAGAAAATCGTCGATGGCTTCCCGCGCGATCGCGCGGAAGGCCTGGTCGCCCGAACCGGGCTGCGCGGACGTCGATGCCGGTGCGGGTGCCGATCCCGATTGGCCGCACGCCACGACCGACGCAGCGATCGCCACCGCGGTGGCGACCCGTCTGAAACACATCCTCGCTCCTTTCGAACTGCTACGCTCGCCCGGCGAACTCGCGCGTCTCGGTGTGGACCTTGACCTTCTCGCCTTCCTTGATGAACAGCGGCACGCGAATCTCCAGGCCGGACTCCAGCGTCGGCGAGCTTGGTCACGCCGCCGCTGGCCGTATCGCCCCGCACGCCAGGCTCCGTCGAGACCACGGTCAACTCGACGTGTGGTGGAAACTGCAGTCCGATCGGGTTGCCGTTGTACTTCTGGACCTGGACGACGACGTTGTCGACGAGGAGCTGGCGATCGTCGCCGAGGATGTCTCCTCGCAGGGTGAGCGTCTCGTAGCTTTCCTGATCCATGAAGTGGTAGCCGTCGCCGTCGGCGTACAGGTACGACGCCGACACGACCGACAGATCGGGCTCCTTGAATTTCTCCCCCGCCTTGAACGTCCGATCGAAGACCGCGCGCGTCAGCAGATTGCGCATCTTCAGACGAACGAGCGTCTGGCCCCCCCTGGCGGTCGGCTTCGAGACCTCCACGTCCAGACAGTGGTATGGTGCGTCCTCGAACTCGAAGAACATCTTTCGCTTGACGGCGATGGCTTCAATCAGCGCTGCCATTGTGACCTCGAACGTATTATCCTCGGCATCGTGCGTCAGCCGTGAGGGCCGTGACCGCGGCGGGGCACCATCGACCAGGGCCACCATCCGATGATAACGGGACGAGAATCCGCCGGCGCGCCGTTTGACGAGCAGGCCGCGCTCGAAGAGCTCGAGCGGCTTCAGCACGCCATCGAAGAGTCCCGACGTCAGCGCGGACAGACCGTCGAAGAGTTCGACGCGTTCGTGCGCTCGTTCAAGAATCCTGCACCCGACCGCGACACCAGCAAGCCCGCGACCGTCGCGTCGGTGCCCGTTCCGACCCCGCCCGCACCTGCGCCCTTGCCGCCGCCCACGCCGCCTGTGCTTACGGCCCCGCCGCCGCTCCCGGAGATCGTCGCAGCACCCGACCCGGAGCCGGCGCCGACCGCCGCGCTGCCGCCAATTGGCGTCCCGGAGCCGGTTGTTCGACCTCGAGTCAAGCGGCTCGGCTTTCCCACGCTGATCGCGGGACTTGCGGCAATCGCGTTCGTGGTCGTCGCCGCGAGTGTTCCTGCTGAACCGACGCGGAGCGTCAGACGCGGCGCCGGTCTCTCAGGCTTCGCAGCCGATTGCCCAGCCCACCGCCGCGCCGCCGGTGGCTGCGCCGCCAAGTGCGACACCCGCGACCCCACCGGTCCAAGCCGGCGGAGGGCTCCAGACGGGAATCGTGACGCTTCGGCCGGTCTGGGTTCGTGTGCTGGTCGATGGAGAACGGGCTGTCGAGCGCGAGCTTCGCGGCAATGAGCGCATCCCGCTGCGCGCGCAGCGGACCATTGCCATTCGCGCGGGCGACGCGGGTGCGTTGCGCGTGATGATCGCCGGCCAGGATCAGGGAACCCTGGGTCGAGACGGCGAGGTCGTCAGCCGCACGTTTACTGTCCAGCCCGCGCGACCGCAGCCAGTCCGATAGCGGCGTCTCCCGTGGAGCCTTCTAGCGTGATCTTGTCAGAATCACCCGTGCAGCTTCTTCCAGTTCTCGAGGCACCGCCGCGCCATCTGGATCTGGTCCGGGCTTTCTTCCTGCTCGATCAAGTAGTACTCCACGCCTCCGGCTGACTCGGCCGCGTCGAAGATCTTCTTCCACGGCACGTCGCCTTCACCGAACGCGACGGCATAGCCGCGGCCCTGACCCGCGCCCCAGTCCTTGCAGTGAATGCTGCGGATGCGTCCGGGGTTTGCGGTAATCCACGCGACGGGTCCGCGCCGGCTTCCACGCACGTGCCGACGTCGAGCTGCAGCACCACGTCCTTCGGCGTGCTCGCGGCGAGCACGTCCATCGGCCGCTTGCCCTCGACGGGCTGCCACTCGGGCTGATGGTTGTGATACCCGGTCGCCATGTTGAGTGGCCGGAGCGTGTCGGCCACCTTCGTGAGTCGATCGCCGACCGCCTTCCATCCGTCCACGCCGGTCACCTTACCGGCGCTGGCCATGATGATGTACTTGCTGCCGATGATCTGATTCAGCTCGATCGCCTTCTTCAGGCCGTCGTCCGTGAACGACGGACCGTTGTTGTGCGTCGAGTGGCACTTGATTCCCAGATCGTCCAGCAGTTTCCGGACGTCCTTCGCCATGTCCGGCGTCCAGTCGAGGTACGGCGAGTAGAACTCGACAACCTGATAGCCGGCCTTGGCAACCGCGGTGACCGTGCCCTTCAGATCCTTCTGGAGCTCCGTCCGCACGGAGTACAGCTCCAGGCCGACAGGCACGTCCTTGAGGAATGCCGCCAGGCTCGAGGCCGCAAATGGAAGGGCGCCCGCAACCGCCAGAAATGTCCGTCGGGAGATCGATGTGTCGGTTCGCACGGCGGGAGCCTAACACAGGGTGGGGAGGCACGTCACACGAACACCGCAGATAGTCGTCACACAGGATGTCGAATCCCGCATGAGTGGTGATACGCTGCCACCTTCGCCCGCATTTGCAGTGGCAGGAGGTCGTATGACGCGGATCATGATCTCGATCTGGCTCGCCGCGGGAATTTTCTCGCTGGCCCTTCCCGCGCCGGCTCTGGCGCAGACGCAGATCACCACAGCCGTCATCGAAGGCGTCGTCGTCGATGCCAGCGGCGCGGTGCTGCCCGGCGTCGATGTCGAAGTCCGCAACGTCGACACGAACTTCACGCGATCGCTCACGAGCGATCGTGACGGACGGTTCGTGGCGCTGCAGGTTCCGCCCGGACGCTACACAGTGACGTTCTCGCTCGCCGGTTTCGCGACGCTCGTCCAGGAGGACGTGCTCGTCACGGTGGGCGAGTCGATGCGGCTGAATGCGAGCATGAAGGTCTCGGGCGTGGCCGAGACCGTGACCGTCACCACGCAATCGCCGGTCATCGATGCGACGCGCACGGCCGCCGCGAGCACGCTGGACCAGAAGACGATCGAGACCACGCCGATCCTCGGGCGCAAGTTCGAGGACCTGCTCACGCTGACGCCCGGCGTCAGCATCTCTCAGGGGCCCGACGGCGACGAGATCAACTTCGCCGGCCAGCGCGGCGTGTTCAACAACATCAGCCTCGACGGCGGCGACTACAACAACGGCTTCTTCGGCGAGCAGATGGGCGGCCAGCGCGCCGCCATCGACATCACGCTCGAAGCGGTCAAGGAATTCCAGGTGGTGGCGACGGGCGCCAACGCCGAATACGGCCGCACGGCCGGTGGCGTGGTCAACGTGATCACCAAGTCGGGGACGAACCGGACGAGCGGGAGCCTGTTCTACTTCCAGCGGCTCGAGGGGCTGACGGCGGATGCCTCGGACGGCACACCGCTGACGGACTTCAGCCGGGAGCAGTACGGCGGCACGATCGGTGGTCCCATCGTGAAGGACCGCGCATTTTTCTTCTTCGCGTTGGAAGGCATCCAGGAGAATCTCCAGCGGCCGAATCTCTCGCAGCCGATGGGTACGGCGTGCCCGGTGAGCAATCCGACGCTGGCGGCCGACGAGGCGTTGATCAACAGCAGTCCTGATTGCCAGAGGCTCGCTCTGCTCGGCTTCTTCAACACGCGGCTGAACCAGGACGAGGGGCTGCCCGTCGATCACAAGGTCAACAACACGGCCCTTCTCGGTAAAGTCGACTGGAGCTTGAGTCCGGCCAACAACCTGTCGGTCTCGTACAACTTCGACTACTCGAAGAACACCAACCAGACGTTCGACGTGGCGAGCTACGGCACGTCGGCGAACGGCGTCGAGGGGCCGTCGAAGATCAACATGATGAACCTCAACCTGTTCAGCGCGCTCACGGCGAACAAGTTGAACGAGCTGCACGTGACCTACTCGCGCGAGAATCGTCCGCGCTCCGCCATCCCGTCGTCGATTCCCGCGGACACCGGCATCGGGTTCGCCCCGTCGTTCCGATTCGGCAACCCGTTCTTCATGGCGCCCAACGTGGACGAGCTGGTCAAGCGCTTTCAGCTCAAGGACAACTTCTCAATCGTCACGGGCAAGCACACGATCAAGGCCGGCGCCGAGTGGCTGCACACGAACAACACGCAGGTCTTTCGCGGATTCTTCGAGGGCCGGTACCTGTTCGACAGCGTCAACGGGTTCCTTCGGTACACATCGCCCGCGGGACCGGGCGGGTTCGGACCGAACGCCGCCGGCTGCTCGGACGGCAGCTACGTGACCCTCCCGTCGAGCTGTCCGGCAGGGACGACCGCGACCGGCGGCCCGCTGCTCTTCTACCTGCAGAGCAGCAGCCCCGACGGCATCGCGCGCGACGAGGCTGGCGCCTCCGACATCAACAACAACGAGGTCGCGTTCTTCGTGCAGGACCGCTGGCAGGCCGGGCACGGTCTGACCCTGGACTACGGCCTGCGCTGGGACGCGCAGACGATGCCCGACACGGTCGATCCATCGACGACCGCCTTCGCCCCGTTCCTCGGCGATCCGCGGTTTCCGTCGGACGGCAAGATCCCGAGCCAGTGGAACCAGTTTCAGCCCCGATTCGGCTTTGCCTGGGACGTGGCGCAGGATGGGAAGTCCGTCGTGCGCGGCAGCGCCGGCATCTACTACGCTCGCCAGAACATGCTGAGCCAGGTGGGATCGGTCACGACCAACGGCATCCAGCAGAAGAGCGACTTCCTGTCGACGGCCTTCGGAGGTGGGCCGGTATGGCCGAATCTCCTGCCGCCGAGCGCCGTGGCGCCCGGGACGTTCCCGCTCTTCACTGGTGTTCGCGTCTTCGACAGCGATTACCAGAATCCGCGCATCTACAGCTTCAACGGGGGCTACGAGCGTGAGGTGGCAACCGGCATTTCCGCGTACGTCGATTTCACGGTGGCGAAGGGCGTTCATCTGACGAGGTTCCTGAACTACAACGTTCACGGGACCGCCGCGGCCGCCAATCAACCTCCGACGCGCGACACCACCACGTATACCGGCGACAACCCGTTCTCGCCGGCGCTGGGCGACGTGTTCGTCACGAACAGCCGCGGACATGGCCTGTATCGAGGTCTGACGCTCGGCGTCCGCCGGCGCTTCTCGCAGAAGTATCAGTTCGAAGCGAACTACGTGCTGTCGAAGGATGAAGACGATGATTCGAACGAGCGCGATCCGTTCACCGATCGCTCGTTCAACTTCTACGATCTGAACCTCGACTACGGCCCCTCGGACCGCGACATCCGGCATCGCGTGAACTTCTACACCTACGCCGAGCTGCCGAAGCAGTTCCTGATCAACGTTCGCGCCCAGGCACGCACCGCGCAACCCATCACGACCTCGCCTCGCGTCCTCAACGGAGACGATCGCGGACGAAACTGGGATCGCAAGGACAACGCGTACTTCTCGCTCGACTGGCGCCTGCAGCGGCCGTTCAAGTTCGGCGGACGCTACGAGGTGATTCCGACGATGGAGATGTTCAACACGTTCAACAACGCCAACAACGTGAATCCGCTCACGACGCCGCTCCTCTTCGACTTCAACGGCTTCCTCAGAGCCGGCGTGGGCGATCCGCGCCAGCTGCAGCTGTCGGCGAAGCTGACGTTCTAACGAGGACCGAGGACCGAGGTCCGAGTCGTTCAGACGATAACCGAGCGAGCGCCCAGCAACGGACGGCCGAGGGCGATATCGCCGCTGAGGCGAACCATCGACTCGGCCTCCGCGTGCGGCAGCGCGTTGAACAGCAGCCGCCACGCCGTCTCGTCGGTCATCGTCGCGATCGTCGACGGGCCGGACGGCGGCGCCCGCATCGATATCCCATCCGCCTGTCCGTCGCCTCGAGCACCCAGGTCCCGCCCGACGGACCGGTGATGTCCAGTTGGATCGACGCTCCCGGCTGCGGCACCGACGTCCGATACGCGTGCGGCAATCCCCTGACCGCCATGTCCAGCACGGCGCGCAGCCATCGGGGATCGGGGAACGGCCCGGCCTCGACGGCATCGCGGATCTGCGCACCGTGATGCCAGATTTCCGTCAGCTCACGCCCGATGTCGAACCACGCGGGCGACTGCTTGATCGCCCGCCCACGAGACCGGGAATCGCGCCGGCTCGTCCAGAGACGCGCGCTCGAAGTAGTCCGACAGGTCGCTGGCGACGTGCGCGTACAGATCGACCAGGACGCGAGTGCTGAGCGATCTCGTCGCGCGCACCCACGATGCATTCAACTCGTTGATGAAGGCCGCGAGCTCCCGCTCGTTCGTGATGGGCCGGTCCGGGGTGGACAGCACGACACCGTCGCGGCCGGCGGACAGCCTTCGCAGCGCGGTATCGATCAGGTGCGCGACGACATCGCGCACTCGCCATGTGCCGGCGAGCGTTGGCCGCTGCCAGTCTTCGGGCGTGAGTGTGCGCAGCAACCCGATGATGTCGGCCGTCAGCGGGCGGAACAGGGGACGAGTGTCGGCGGGAGGCAGAGGCACGGCTGGGAGTATAGCGGCGGCAAATCCGGGAGACTTACGCCAGCCGACGACGGACGCTCGGAGCACCTCCTCGTACGCCGCTTCGTAGAAAGGGACGACCACCTCTGTGCAGTACCGCGTACCGGACGAGCCGTACGGCAGCGCTCGTAATCGATTCGCGCAGCGCAGCGTCCGTCAGCAGCGCCACGCCCCTTTCCGCCATGCTGATCGATCGCGTCCGGCGGGCACACGAATCCCGTCACCCCATCCTCGATGATCTCGGGTAGCCCGCCGACGTTGGACGCCACCACCGGCACTTCGCACGCCATGGCCTCGAGCGCCGCGAGGCCGAAGCTCTCCTGCGCGGACGGCAGCAGGAACAGATCCGCGGACGACAGCAGCCCGACGAGATCCTGCCGCTCTCCCAGAAAGATCACGTCGTCCTGCAGGCCGGCCTCGTTCACGAGCTGTTCGATCTCGGCGCGGACGGGGCCGTCGCCGACGAGCGCGAACCTCGCGCGCACGCGTTGGCGTATGAGGCGAAACACTTCCAGCGCCCGGTCGACGCGCTTCACCGGACGGAAGTTCGAGACGTGGACCACGAGCGCGCTCGTATCGATCGGGAGGGCAGAGTCGCGCGCGGAGGGCGGGATCAGGCTGCCGCCGATACTCCGAGCAATCGAGGAAGTTCGGGATCACCGCGATGTCGTGGCGGATGCCGAGGAACGAGACGGTGTCGGCCTTCAGGCTGTGCGAGACGGCCGTCACCCCGTGCGACTGCTCGATTGAGAACGCCACCGCCCTCGCGTACGACGGGTCGCTGCCGACGAGCGTGATATCCGTGCCGTGCAGCGTCGTCACCGTCCGTGGTTGGACGACGCCTGGGGCGGACGTCAACATGCGTTCGGCGAGGTACGCCGCCGTCGCGTGCGGCACGGCGTAGTGCGCGTGCACGATATCGAGCTGCTCGCTCCTCCGCCACGCGCGCGATGGTCGTGGTGAGCGCCAGCAGGTACTGTGGCTCGCGAAAGAGCGGGTAAGGCGGGACTTCGACCTGAACGAACGACAGACGCTGCACGCCGGCGCGCCACCGAAAAGGCGGCTCGCTGCTGATCAGATGGACGGTGTGTCCACGGCCCGCGAGCGCGTGCGCCAGCTCCGTGGCCACGACGCCGCTCCCGCCGACGGAGGCGTAACACACCATGCCGATGTTCATGGCCGGTGTTTCAGCAGTCCCGATCGCACGACCGGCTCGCGAACGACGATGCCCTCGGCAAACGCGACGCCCGCGAGCGCGCCGAACTGCGCGTCGCGGCTCTCGATGAGTTGTCGGAACGACGCCGCGGTCAGCCGCGTCTGGACTGAGCCATCGGCCGGCGGCGTGAACTGACTGCGATAGCAGTCCAGCGCTTCGCGCTTGCGGTGGTAGTGATCCGAGACATCAACGACAAAGGACGGTGTGGCGCCGTCGTTGATGAAGTAGTAACAGACCCAGTCGGAACGCCAGGCCTCGGCGCCCGTCTCGTACCGGCGCAGGCCGCTCAAGAACGCGGCGCGGCGCAACACCTCGCTGGCCGCGACGTGATCGGGATGCCGGTCGTCCCAGTACGGAATGGCAATCGCCGCGGGACGTGCGCGTCGAATCAGATCGACGGCCGATTGGATCATCGGCGGCGTCGGCGCGATGCCGCCGTCTGGCCATCCGAGATTCTCGCGCCACGCCGCGCCGAGCACCCGTGCCGCTCGCTCCGCCTCGCCCTTGCGCTCTTCTGGTGTCCCGTTGCTCGACAGCTCGCCCGCCGTCAGGTCGCACAAGCCGACCGTCGCGCCTTCAGCGGTGTGTCGCGCAATCGTGCCGCCCAGGCCAATCTCGATGTCGTCGGCATGCGGGCCGAAGACGAGCAGATCGATCGCCATCCGCTCAAGACTATGTCACAGCCCGGTCAGGCGGAGGTTGGTTGCGGGCGGGCCCGCGCGTCGGTCGCCGCGCCGGCACTCAACCCGGCACGTTTCAGCAGCGCGTCGAACCCGGGCTTGTCGACGGCTTTGGCCATGGCTTCGTCCGGCGCGACCAGCTTCTTCGTGACGAGATCGAACAGCGCGTCGTTGAGCGTCACCATGCCGTGGGCCTTGTTGACCTGCATGATCGACGGAATCTGAAACGTCTTGCCTTCGCGGATCAGGTTGCTGATGGCTTGCGTCGCAATCAGGACCTCGAGCGCCGCGACGCGGCCCGCCGCCGACCTTGCGGCAGAGCGTCTGCGCGATGACGCCGCGCAGCGATTCCGACAGCATGATTCGAATCTGCGCCTGCCGGTCCGACGGGAACTGATCGATGATGCGATCCACCGTCGACGCCGCCGTCGTCGTGTGCAGCGTGCCGAACACCAGGTGGCCCGTTTCCGCCGTCTCGATGGCGATGGCCACCGTCTCGAGGTCGCGCAGCTCGCCGACGAGGATGATGTCCGGGTCTTCTCTGAGCGCCGCACGCAGCGCGTCCTTGAACGAGTCCGTGTGGGTGTGCACTTCGCGCTGATTGATGAGGCACTTCTGGTTCTCGTGCACGAACTCGATGGGATCCTCGATCGTGATGATGTGATCCTGGCGCGTCCGGTTCACATGATCGATCATCGCGCACAGCGTCGTCGATTTTCCCGAGCCGGTTGGCCCCGTGACGAGCACCAGGCCTTTGTTCAGTTTGCACAGCTGCAGGATGTGCGGCGAGAGTCCGAGCTGCTCGGCCGTCAGAATCTTGGACGGAATCACTCGGAAGACGGCGCCGGGTCCACGCCGGTCGGCGAAGACGTTCGACCGGAAACGCGCGAGCCCGAGGATTTCATACGCGAAGTCCGTGTCGTGCCGCTCCGAGTATTCCTTGCGGTTCTTCTCCGGCATGATCGGCGCGAGCAGCGCGCCGAGATCCTCGCCAGTGAGCGCCGCCGCGGCCGGATCGAGCAGCTCCATGTGTCCGTCCTTCCGGATCATCGGCGGCGAGCCAACGGACAGGTGCAGGTCTGAGGCGCCCGCGGCGCACATCGCGCGGAAGAGCTGATCGATCGCCGCGCCGCTCATGGAGTCACCTCCGAGATTTCGACGATGTGGCCGCTGTTGACGATCAGCGTCGCATCAGCGGTCTCGAGGTAGCGGAAGACGTCTGCCTGACGAGCCCAGTCGCTCAGGCGATCGCGTCCTTCCGGCCGGTACACGCGCACGGCGCCTTCGAGGCGCTCGCCCGTCGACAGCAGGACCGAGACCGCGCGGCGGGTGGCAACCGCATATCCGGGATCGCGGCTGGCCTCGTTGTCGGTGAGCGCGACCGTGACGACGTGATCGCGGTTGAAGAGCACCGTTCGCGTCCCCTCGGTGTCCGTGATCTCAAAGGGAAAGAGTCCCGGCTCGGAATTGAGGAGGTCCCAGACGCGCTCGGGGCCGTCGTGGCGGGCACTGCCGCCCGCGATGAAGAAATACCCCTTGATGAGCGTGCCGCTCGACAGCGTGAGACGTCCCTCCGAGCGGCGTTTTTCGATCCGGAATTGAGACACGGCGCCTTCGCTTAGCATAGCCTTCGTTCTATCGGCGGGTCGGCGGTCGTCCTCGACCGGCCGCCTTTACGGCGTTGCATGGTATTTCTCGGTCCGCTGGTGATGTTACGCTCGCACCATGGATCTCGATCAGCTGACGCGTCCCGTCGTTCAACTCTCCCTCGACCTGACGTCGCTCGAGGAGGCGCTCGATACGGCCGCGGTGGGCGTGGATGCCGGCGTCGACTGGCTCGAGGCGGGGACGCCGCTGATTCTCGCTGAAGGCCTCCGCGCGGTCGAGGCCCTTCGCGCGCGGTTTCCGAATCACCCCATCGTCGCCGATTTGAAGACCATGGACGGCGGCTATCTCGAGGCAGAGATGATGGCCAAGGCCGGCGCCGATTTCGTCGTCGTCATGGGCCGGGCGCACGAGGCCACGCTGCGACGGGTCGTCGAGGCGGGCCACGTGTTCGGCGTCAAGGTGATGGGAGACAACCTCGGGGCGCCCGACCGGATCCAGTGCGCCCGATGGATGGAGAGCCTCGGCGTGGACGTCATCGTGCACCACATCGGCTTCGACGAGCGGAACATGATTCACGGGCTGAGCCCGCTCGACGAAATCGACGCGGTCGTCCGCGCGGTGACCCGCCCGGTCCAGGCCGTAGGTGGTCTCTCGATTCACCAGGCGATCGAATGTGCCGCCCGAGGCGCGCCCCTGGTCGTTGTCGGTGCGCCGCTCGTGATCGACGGCGCGGCGTTCCGTCCGGCGGATTCGAATCTGTTCCCTGTGCTCCAGAGGATCTGCCACGACGTCCATGCGGTAGACTTCCACCCCAGCGCGCGCGCGACGCGCGCCGGGGACTCCGGATTGCTGCCATGAAAATGTCCGCCGTCGTTCACTACGCGCTCGAGCCTGGTGCCGTCGAGCTGCGCGAGATCGCCGTCCCCGACATCGCAGACAACGAGGCGTTGCTGGCGGTGGGCGCGGTGTCCGTCTGCGGCTCGGACGTCCATCAAGCGTGGAACACACACTCCTGGCCCGTGAACGTTCCGGTCGTGCTCGGCCACGAGTTCGGCGGCACGATCGCGCGGCTCGGTCGCGCCGTGCGCGGCTTCAAGGAGGGCGATCGGGTCGTCAGCGAAACGGCGGCGGAAATCTGCGGCGAGTGCATGCTGTGCCGCACGGGAAAGTACAACCTCTGTCCGTCGCGCAAGGGCTTTGGATATGGCGTGAACGGCGCGATGGCGCAGTGGGTGCGCGTGCCGGCGCGCTGCCTGCATCACATCCCCGACACGCTGCCGTTCGACATCGCGTGCCTGTCGGAGCCGCATGCCGTTGCGTACAACGCGATGTGCATGAACGCCACGATTCGGCCGGGCGACGCCGTGGTCGTTCTCGGGCCTGGCCCCATCGGCCTGCTCTGCGCGCGTATGGCGGCGCTGGCCGGCGCGGATCCGCTGATCGTCGGCGGCTTGTCGGCCGACAGCGCGCGACTCGAGGCAGCGCGGCGACTGGGGGCGACCCACACGGTGGACATGCAGACCCAGGACATCGACGAGATCGTCCGCGCTCTGTCGCCGCTCGGTGCCGACGTCGTGTGCGACGCATCCGGCGTCAGTGAAACGTTGAGCATGGCGCTCCGGCTCGCGCGTCCGGATGGCCAGGTCACCAAGGTCGGCTGGTCGCCTGACGTCGTTCCCATGGATCCGAATCCGCTGGTCCTGCGCAACCTGCGCCTGCAGGGATCGTTCAGCCACAACTATCCGATCTGGGAGCGTGTGATTCATCTGCTGGACCGCGGCACGACGCTGCCGTCGGAGATCATCGGCCTGCGCGCCCCCCTCGACGGCTGGCGCGGCGCGTTCGACGCGATGCACGAGCGCCGGGTGATCAAGTCGGTGATCGTGCCAGGAACTGGGAGCTGACGGATGCCGGATCGTGGGCCGACGGATGATGGCGGCGGAGCACGCCGCCGGCCGTCCCGCTAGCATCGTGACAACGACGTCGGATCGGACCTCCGCGCATCCGGCAATGCTGACAGATCCAGTCCATGCAGCCACAAGATCGCCCTCGTCACCGGATCCACTTCAGGCATCGGACACGGCATTGCCGAGCGCTTCGCCTCACTGGGCGCCAGCGTGGTCGTGCATGGGCCGCACGAGGCGGAGGCGCGGGAGGTGGCGAGGCCGCTCGCCGACAAGGGCTTCCGAGTGGCGGCGGTTGGCGGCGATCTCGTTGATGTCGAAGCCTGCCGTCACATCGTGCGATTCACCGTCGAGCAGTTCGGCGGGATTGACGTGCTCGTGAACAACGCGGCCACCACGTCGCGCGCCTCTCTGGAGGACGCATCCGTCGAGTTCTGGGATCGGACGATGAACATCAATCTCCGCGCGCCGTTCGTGTGCCTGCAGGAGGCCATCGCGTCGATGAAGAGCCCGGGGCGGCGGATCGATCGTCAACATCGGATCCGTGAACGCGTACATCGGTCAGTCGAACCTGGGCCCGTACTCGGTGTCGAAGGGCGGTCTGATGACCCTGACGCGCAACGCCGCGGCGAGCCTGTCGCGCTATCGCATTCGCGTCAATCAGATCAACGTCGGGTGGACGCTCACCGAAGGGGAGGAGCGCGTCAAGCGCGAAGAGGAACACGATCCCGACTGGCTGGCAGGGGCGATTGCGACGCGTCCGTTCGGACGCCTGCTCATGCCACGGGACATCGCGCTGGCAGCCGAGTATTTCGCGTCCGACGCCAGCGCGCTTGTCACCGGCACCGTCATGGACCTCGAGCAGTTCCCCATCGGCGCGCCGTCCACCTGGTAACCGCATGGCGCCGCGCGTCAGCGTCTTTCCGAAGTGTTACTTCGACGAGCTCGTGGACGGCCGCATGTCGTTCGAGGGCTGGATCCGCGACGCGGCGACGCTCGGGGCCGAAGGGGTCGAACACTACGACGGCTTCTTCAGAAGCGTCCTGCCACAGGATGTCGATCCGATCGTCCGCGCCATGCGAGAGACGGATCAGGCCACGTCGATGCTGTGTTTCTCGCCCGACTTCACACATCCCGACGCGGCAGAGCGTCAGCGGCAGATCGATCGGCAGAAGGCAGCCATCGACCTCACGGCGCGGCTCGGGGCGGGATTCTGCCGCACGTTGAGCGGGCAGCGATACCCCGGGCTCAGCCGGCGCGAGGGGATTGACCGTACCGTCGAATGCATCCGACGCTGCCTTGACTACGCGGAGGCGCGCGGCGTCACGCTGTGCCTCGAGAATCACTATAAGGACGGGTTGTGGCGTTACCCTGAGTTCGCGCAACCCGAAGACATATTCCTCGAGATTCTCGGCCTGATTGAGTCGCCCTATTTCGGAGTGCAATACGATCCGTCGAACGCGACGGTCGGCGGCTACGATCCGATCCGATTTCTCGAGCAGGTCCGCGAGCGGGTTGTCACGGTGCACGCCTCGGACCGCTTTCTGGCGCCGGGCTCGACGCTGGAGGACCTGCGGTCGGCCGATGGCGCGGCTGGTTACGCGGCCGCGCTCAGGCACGGGGAAACGGGGCAGGGTCTCAACGACTACGACGCGATCTTCCGGCTGCTGGCCGAGGTCGGCTTCGATGGATGGATCTCGGTCGAGGACGGCATGAACGGGCTCGACGAGCTGCGCCGGTCTGTCGCGTTCCTCGTGCAGAAGCGTCAGCGGTACTTTTGATAGACTGCGCACGACATCCGTCGCCTTCATGAGACCTGGTCCGATGCGTGTCGTGCTGGCCGCCCTCCTGATCCCCTGGATGCTGGCGTGTCAGGGGCATTCGTCTCGGAGGACCCGCAGATTCTCCGGCGACCCGCGACGCTGCCGACCAACCGGCCACGTATCAAGCCGAAGTCGAGGAAGGACTGGGCGCCGCGGTGGCGATTCTGGTCGACACGTCCGGCTCCATGCGTGAAACGGCACCCGGCGATTCGCGCCCGAAGTACGTCGTCGCGCAGGAGGCGCTCGAGAACATGCTCGACGCGACGGACGCGTTCATCGCACGCCGGCCAGACTTTCCAATCAAGATTGGGGTTTACAGCTTTTCGAGCGGCGTGCGCACGCTCCGGGCGATACAACCGTACGACCGCGCGGGGATCAAAGCCGCGCTGGCCAACCTGCCGCGTCCGGGTGGCGGCACGGCCATTGGCGAAGCGATGCGCGAGGCGCGACCGGATCTGTACCGCGCCGGCGTGTTCCGGAAGTACCTGCTCGTGGTCACCGATGGGGAGAACACGAGCGGCCGTCGTCCCGATAAGGTGGCGGAAGAGATCTACCGAAAGAGCCAGGGCGGCGTGCAGATCTATTTCGTGGCGTTCGACACGAGCCCGGAGAAGTTCGCGTTTCTGAAGGACGTTGGCGGCGACGTCATCGGCGCCGGCACCGGCCCGGATTTACGTTCGGCGCTCGACGGTATTTACAAGGGCAAGATTCTTGCCGAGGCCCCGGCCGCCGAGAGGGAACCCGGCAAGTAGATAGCACGTCGGACAACAACGAGGGACGGGATCCGAGGGCCGAGCCGAGGGTCGAGCGGAGTAAACAACGATGATCTTCCACAAGTTCTGGTCGGCTTTCGTCGCGCAAATCAACAAGGTCGCGAACGTCTTCTGGGAGGCTGATCCCGTGGCGCAGATGCGGTACCAGTACGACCGCGCCGTCGAGCAGCTCAAGGAAGGGCGCACCGGGTTGGAGCAGTATCGCGGGCTCGTCGAGCGCGTCACGCGCCAGGCCGCGGCGAGCCGCTCGCACGTGCAGAAGCTCGAGGCCGAGA
The DNA here is from genome assembly GCA_963786615.1 of uncultured Acidobacteriota bacterium. Classification (GTDB taxonomy): domain Bacteria; phylum Acidobacteriota; class Vicinamibacteria; order Vicinamibacterales; family 2-12-FULL-66-21; genus CAWAZT01. The sequence continues at coordinate 191,987 of CAWAZT010000014.1, read as the reverse complement.
CGAAGGCGTATCTGAAAGCCGGCGATCGCGCGACCGCGGCGAAGTTCGCGCTCGAGTTGCAGAAAGCAAAAGAGGAGCTCGCGGCCAACGAGAGCCAGCTCCAGATGCACGAGACCGCGTACGGCAACAACCTGAGGAAGATTCAGCACGCGAACGAGAAGCTGATCGAGCTGCGCGGGAAGATCCAGAAGTACGACGCCGAGCTGAAGATGAGCGCCGCGGAAGCGGAGATCGCCAAGCTCTCCGAAACCTTCGACGTCAATCTGACGACGGACTTCGGCGAGATCGAGAGCGTCATCCAGCAGAAGATCGATCAGAACCGCGGCAAGGTCCGCGTCGCCGCCGACCTGTCGCAGAAGGGGATCGCCGAGATTGACGCGGAAGAGCGGATGCGCACGCAGCTCGCCGAGCAGGCGCTCACCGACTTCGAGGTCGAGCTCGGACTCAAGTCGCCTGAGACGACACCCGTCGCGCAGACGACGAAGGACCTCGGTCCGGCGGTCGAGAAAGCCACGCAGAAACAGAGCTGAGGAGCGCTCAATACATGGCGAACGGACAGCCCAGGCCCGCGTTCTACGTCGCGGTGTTGTTTGTCGTGCTCGGCCTCGTGGGGCTCGCGTTGTGGCGGTACGGCGCGATCGGCCCGAAGGGGCAGGCGGGCAACTTTACCGCCGACGAGATGAAGCAGATGAAGGGCGGCGCCGAAGCCCCCGACAGCTCCGGCATCACGACGGTCAAGGAATACAACTACGTCGCCGCCTCGCGTCTGCCAGAGGTCAAAGGCATCTCCAGCTACAAGCCGATGGCGGACCGCACCGTCCGCTTCGCGATCAACGTCTGGGCGGGCTGGGGGCCGATCATCTACGCGAACAACGGCTTCAAGCCGGGCAAGCTCTGGAAGACACCAGGCGGCAAAGACTTCAAGCTCGAGCTCGTCTTGATCGACGACCCCATCGCGATGCGTGACGCCTATGCGGCGGGCAACCTGCACGTCGGCTGGGCGACGCTCGACATGCTGCCGCTCTTCCTCGAAGGGCTCCGCAAGGACTCGCGCGTGATGCCACGTGTATACCAGCAGGTCGACTGGTCCAACGGCGGCGACGGCATTGTCGTTCGCGACACGATCAAGACGATGTCGGATCTGCGCGGAAAGACGATCGTGCTCGCGCAGAACTCGCCGTCGCATTTCTTCGTGCTCAACGCGCTCATCAACGCGGGTGTGCAGCCGGCGGAAGTCGAGTTCAAGTTCACGCAGGACGCGTTTCAGGCGGCGGCGGCGTTCAACGCCGACAAGCGCCTGGCGGGATGCGTGAGCTGGGCGCCCGACATCTACAACCTCGAGAAGGTCAAGGGCAACCGGATGCTCGTGACCACGTCAACGGCGAACAAGCTGATCGCCGACGTGTGGTTCGCGCGGGCCGACTTTGCCAAGGACAACCCGGATATCGTCGAAGGCATCACGCGCGGAATCTTCGACGCGATGCAGGACCTGAAGTCCCAGGACGGCAAGCAGAAGGTCGCGAAGCTGATGGCGGCCGGCTACTCGATTCCCGAGAGCGACGCGCTCGGCATGCTCGGCGACGCCCACTCGACCAACTACGCCGAGAACCGCGATTTCTTCCTGAACCAGAATAACCCGACCAGTTTCGAGCGGACGTGGAGCACCGCGTACTTCCTCTACAAGAAGATCAACGCGGTCAGCGAGCAGACGTCGTTCGATCAGGTGATGGACTTCTCGATTATTCAGAAGCTTGGTGCGGAGCCGAAGTACGCGAGCCAGAAGAACGAGTACGACATCCAGTTCGCGCCGGCGAGCGCCGGGACCGTCCAGGGCGAGAAGGACGAGATCCTGACGAAGACGGTCGTGATTCACTTCTTCCCGAACTCGTGGGACATCAACAAGAAGGTGACCAGGACGACCGACGGGAAGGACGTCGAGGAGATGTACGACCCGAACGTCGGCTTCGTCGTCGAAGAGATTGGCAAGCTCGCAGGGCAGTATGGCGCGGCGCGGATCGTGATCGAAGGGCACACCGACGGCTCGATGAAGGCATCCGTTCCGAAGAGCCTGGTCCAGGAGCTCTCGCTCAACCGTGCGAACTCGGTGAAGGAAGCCATCCTGCGGAAGTTCCCGTCGCTGCAGCCCAACCAGTTCTCGACGGCGGGCATGGGCTGGGACAGGCCGGCGGATTCGGCGGATCCCGACAACAACGCCAAGAACCGGCGCGTGGAGGTCAAGGTCTACCCGGCGGAGGCGGCGCCGGCCACCAAGTAGATGCCGACCGACTCGCAGCCGTCGCTGCTCGACATCCGCGCCGCCCCGCCGCCGATGACACGGCGTCTCGTCGGCGCGGCCGCGATGGGCGTCATCGTGCTGATCTGGTGGTTCGCGACGTCGGGCCTCGGATCGGAGGAGCGGCTGATCTCCCCGGTCATCCTGCCGAGCCCTGGCGAGGTGATCAAGAGCTTTCCCAGCCTGCTGAACGACCGCGGCCTGCTTCAGAGCATCGCGGCGACGTTGAAGCGTGTCCTGATCGGCTTCGGGCTCGCCGCGCTCGTGGGCGTCCCCCTCGGGATCGCGGCGGGATCGTGGCGCGTGATCGAGGCCGCCGGCGCGCCGCTCGCGCTGTTCGGCCGAAACCTTCCGGTGGCGGCGCTGATCCCGCTGACGATCCTGTGGTTCGGCATCGACGAGACGCAGAAGGTGATGTTCATCTTCATCGCGTGCGTCCCGTTCGTCTATTCGGACGCGGTTGCCGCGATCGCGAACGTTCCCGACCGCTACATCGAAGCCGCCCAGACCCTCGGGGCGTCGTCGTTTCAGATCGTCCGCAAGGTGCTCGTCGCGCTTGCGCTGCCGGACATCTACAACAGCCTGCGTCACCTGTTCGGGCTGGCGTTCGGCTACATCATGCTCGCCGAGCTGATCAACGCGCAGCACGGGCTCGGGTACCTGCTGATGGCCAGCCAGCGGCGCGGGCTGTCCGAGCACATCATTCTCATCCTCATCATCATTGGCCTGCTCGCGTACGGGATCGATCGCGTGCTGTTCTGGTTCCAGCGCGGTCTGTTCCCGCACCGTCTTGCGGAGGAATGAGATGAGCGAGGCCACCCCGCACGACCCCACGGGCAACATCGTCCAGTTCGATCACGTGACGAAGCGGTTCGGAGACCTCACCGTCATCCGCGACGTCACGTTCGCGGTCAGGGACCTGCCGAACAAGGGAGAGTTCATCTCGATCCTTGGACCGTCGGGCTGCGGCAAATCGACCGTGCTGCGACTGATTGCCGGCCTGCGCCCGCATCATCCGGCGACCGAAGGCACGGTGCTGGTGGCCGGCAAGCCGGTCGGCCCGCCGAGCTGCGACCGCAGCATGGTCTTCCAGGACTACACGTCGTTCGACAACCGGACCGTCGAGGACAACGTCGCCTTCGGCCTCGAATGCCGCGGCATGGCTGCCGGCGAGCGGCGCGAGCGGGCGCGCGAGTGGATCGCGAAGGTCGGCCTCGACGTGGCCCGCGATGCGCGAAAGTATCCGAGCGAGCTGTCGGGCGGGATGCGGCAGCGCGTCGCGATCGCCCGGACGCTTGATCCTCTCGCCGCGGATCATCCTGATGGATGAGCCGTTCGGCGCGCTCGACCCGACGACGCGCCTGCACATGCAGGCGCTGCTCGTGGAGTTGTGGAAGGAAGCGCAGGCCACGGTCTTCTTCGTCACGCATTCCATCGAGGAAGCCGTCTACCTCGGCGATCGCGTCTACGTGTTCTCGGGATCGCCCGGCACCATCCTCAAGCAAATCGAGCTGCCGGCGCCGGACCGGCCGCCGAAGGAAATGCAGCGCGAGCCGTCATTTGTCGAGCGCGTCTTCGAGATCCGCGATCTCATCGACACGCTCGCCACCTCCACGCGGGCTGGCGATGACTAAGGCGCCAGGAGAGGTCCAGGGCACACCGCCCCGGCCCGGCGGCATGTCCGATTACCTGAAAGAGGCGTTCCTGTTTCGCTGGAACCTGCTGCTCTTCGGCGGGGGCGTGGCGGCAGCCGCGTTGACGCCCGTCGCCGCCATTCTGCTGCCACTCGTCGCAGCCGTCGAGGTGACCTATCTCGCGGGCCTGGTGTCCATTCCGCGATTCCGCGCCGCCATCGACGCGAAGGTCCATTCGAAGACGGCCGGCTCGGGAGATGAGGCCGTGCCGTCCGCCCCTCCGGTCTCGCTGGTGACGATGCTGGAGAGCCTGCCGCGCGACGCGCGCGTGCGATTCGAGCGCCTGCATGCGCGCTGCGTGGAGATGCGCGGTATCGCGGCTGGCGTACGCGGAGCGACCGGCGACCAGAGCGCTGGCGAGGAGATCAGGACGCCCGGGGCTCGATCGCCTGCTCTGGCTGTTCCTGCGGCTTCTCCTGTCGCGCGCCGCGCTCGACCGCTTTCTGCAGACGATGAACGACCAGGAGATCACCACGCGCCTCGCGGAGTTGCGGAAGAACCTCGCGGCGGCGCAGAGCAGCGGCGGCGACGAGCGGGTCGTGCGGTCGCTGCAGGACAGCATCGCGATGAGCGAGCTTCGCCTCGACAACTTCGGCCGTGCGAAGAAGAACGCCGAATTCGTGTCGATTGAGCTCGATCGAATCGAGGGCAAGATCCAGGCGCTGGCAGAGACCGCCGTCAATCGCCAGGATCCCGACTTCCTCAGCAGCCAGGTCGATTCCGCCGCGGAGAGCATGCGGCAGACCGAGAAGGCGGTCAGCGAGCTGCAGCACCTGACGGGACTCGCGGATCAACTGCAGGAGCCGCCCGCGATTCTCGAGACCGATTTGCGCGAGGTCCTTCGCCATGACGCTTGATGAGCAGCTCCATCGGCGGCCGGCGAACCTGCCGGCGTGGCTCCCCGCATGGGCCTCGCAGCTCGCGGACCTGTATTTTTCGGGCACGACCGCCGCGTTCGTCCTCCACGGCAACACCTACGACCTGTTTCGCGTCGACGACGAGGACCGCGACTCGTCTCCCTCGTCGGGCTCGCCGAGATACGGCGTGCTCGCGGAGTTTCTGGCGGAGCAGTTGTTCGGCCGGTGGTCGCTCGTCCTTCACTACGATCTGGGCCGCGGCCTGCGTGCGTTCGCGGGCCGGGACGAGCAGCGGCTGAAGGACATGGTCGCGCTCGCGAACAAGAAGCTCGGCGATCTGAGCGCGCTGCCCAAGGATCCGGCGGCGACATTCGCGCTGCTGGACCGTTTCGTCCGCAACAACATCATGGCGGCCGAGCCGGATCGCCAGAGCCTGGCGTTGATTCTGGATCAGGCGTCCTACGTCTTCCCCTCGGGCGAACCCGGACGCCTGAACCTTCAGGCGTCGTCGCAGCTCGTCACGATGCTGAACTGGGCGATGAGCCCGCACGTGAAGCGGCTCAACATGGCGTTCGTGATGGTGGACGAGAAGCTCGCGGACCTCAGCGATCGACTCACCGGCAATCCGCACGTCGCGACCATCGAGGTGCCCCTGCCGGACGCGAAAGACCGGGAGGCGTTCATCAGCGTGTCCGCAGGAACCACGGCGCTGAAGGACTTCTCGGATTTCGATGCCGCGCAGCTGGCGACGCTCACGGCCGGCATTTCGCTCACCGACCTGAACGTGCTGGTCCAGTCGGCGAGAGAGAGCGGTAAGCGGCTGGATACGGGAGTCTTCCGATCGCTCAAGAAGCGGCTGCTCGAGCGGCAGTGTCATGGCCTGCTGGAATTCATCGAGCCGCGTTGGACGTTGGACACGGTTGTCGGCCACGAGGCCGCGAAGGCGCGGCTGCGGGAGGATGCCGCGCTGCTCAAACGCGGGGCGTTGGACAGCCTGCCGATGGGATATCTCCTCTGCGGTCCCGTCGGGACCGGCAAGTCGTTTCTCGCCCAATGCGTGAGCGGCGAGATCGGCGTGCCCTGCGTGATGCTGAAGAACTTCCGATCGAAGTACGTCGGAGAGACGGAAGGCAACCTGGAGCGCGTGCTTGCCGTGCTGCGCGCCATGGGACCCGTGGTCGTCGTTGTCGACGAGGCGGATGCGGCGCTCGGCAGCCGCGAGCAGGACGGCGACTCGGGTACGTCGAGCCGCGTGTTCGCGATGATCGCCGCGCAGATGGGCGACACGCAGTATCGCGGCCGCATCATCTGGATGCTCCTGACCGCGCGTCCGGATCTCCTGCCCATCGACCTGAAACGTCAGGGGCGCGCGGAAGTGCATATCCCACTCTTCTATCCGACCGAGGAATCGGAAATCCGTCAGATGTTCGTGATCCTCGCGAAGAAGCTGGGATCGCGCGTGGCGCTCGAGGACGTGCCCGCGATTCCGCAGCGCGGCCATCTGTCCGGCGCCGATATCGAGGGCATGGTGGGCCGGGCGTGGCGCGCGTCGCTCCTGGCCGGCGCCGATCACATCACGCGCGAGGCGCTCGCGGAGGTGGTCGTGCAGTTCATGCCGTCCACCCAGGGACTCGAGCGCGAGTTGCAGGAGACCGCCGCGATCCTCGAATGCACCGATCGCCAGTTCCTGCCGGCACCTATTCTTGAAAAGACCACCGCTGAGGGAGCGCGCGCCGCACTGCAGGCGCGGCTCACCGCGCTCAAGCAGCTGGTGAAAGAGTTGTAAGGAGGCACCTGTGGCACGCACAAGCTGGTTCGACGATAAGGCACAGCATCCCATCATCCAGGATCAAATCAACAAGCTCGAATCGTTCACGAGCGCGCTGTCGGACGGGATGGTGTCCAAGCAGGAGGTGGGCGGACAGGAGGAGCGGCTCGTGGCCGCGATGAAGACCCTTGAGCCCGCCCTCAGCGACGAGCTCCACTCCAAGGTCACGACCGTGCTGGTCGAGCTCACCGCGTACAACGTGATGCGCCTGCTGCACGAGCTGCAGGCCGAGCGTGTACGTCTCGCGTTTGGCAAGTCGTAACAGGACGTGCCGGAGCTTCAGCTGACATCGAACGTCGCCGGATTGGCGCTCGTCGCGGTCACGGCGATTGGCCTTCCCGCGCTCGGACCCGAGACACCGGCACCGGCCATCGTCGAGTCCGAGTTCGTGTTCGAGCGCGCGCCGTTTCCATCGGCGCACGCCTCGACGATAGCCGAGACCCGTGACGGCCTCGTCGCGGCGTGGTTCGGCGGAACGCAGGAAAAGAATCCTGACGTCGGCATCTGGGTGGCGCGCCGTCAGGATCGACGTGTGGTCGTCGCCGGTCGAGGTCGCCAACGGCATGCAGCCGGGCGGGACGAGGTATCCGTGCTGGAATCCCGTGCTGTTCCAGCCGTCGAACGGTCCGCTCGTGTTGTTCTACAAAGTTGGTCCGAGTCCAAGTGAGTGGTGGGGGCTTGCGCGCACGTCGCCCGACGCGGGGCGCACGTGGTCGGATGCGATCGCGCTGCCCAAGGGAATCCTCGGTCCGATTCGCGCAAAGCCGGTGGAGATTGCCCCAGGCGTGATGCTGGCCGGCTCGAGCACCGAGAACGACGGCTGGGTCGTTCACATGGAGCGGTTTACCGGCGCCTGGACGGCTGACGGCATCGCCGATCCGATGGCGTGGGAACGCTCCGCGCCGCTGAACACACCGACCGAGTTCGGCGCGATTCAGCCAACGCTTCTCGCTCACTCTGCAACCTCGCTTCAGATCCTGTGTCGCAGCCGACAGGGCGTCATCACACAAGCGCGATCGGATGACGGCGGCCGTACGTGGGGACGAATGACGGCAACCACGCTGCCCAACCCAAGTGCGGGCATCGACGCCGTCCGGCTCGCCGATGGGCGATTCCTCCTTGTCTACAATCCGAGCCGAACCGCTCGCGACGCGCTCCAGATAGCGGTTTCGAAAGACGGGACCACGTGGCATCCCGCGCTCGTCGTCGAAGCGGCTCCAGGTGAGCATTCGTATCCGGCAATGATTCAGACGCGCGATGGCCGCGTGCACGTCACGTACACGTGGAAACGCGAGCGCATCAAGCATGTGGTGATTGATCCCACGAAGGTGGAGTAGTGGACCGAGCGTTTCAGTCGTGGTCTTCGTGCCTGAATCGGAGAAGGCCTTTCTATGCGATTTCGCATTCTTGTTCTGACCGCAACGTGCGCCTGCGCCGCCATCGTGTTGCACGCCCAGCAGCCGCCAGGGCCTGGGTCGCAGGCGCACGAACCTTGGCTCGGATCCGAATGGCAATCCGATTCGGCTGGCGCTGAAGACCGGGCACGTCTCGAACTACGACGAGAGCAAGGTCGGACACTACACGCTGCCTGACCCGCTGGTGTCGTCGGACGGCAAGCCGGTCCAGAGCGCGGCGACGTGGATGCGCCAACGACGACCGGAGATCATTCGTCTCTACGAGACGCGTGATCTTCGGCGCGATCCCCGCAACCACGCCGAAGATCGCGTGGCAGGTAGCGGAGACCGATCCGTCGGCGCGTGGAGGCACCGCACGACATAAACGCATCGTCGGCCGGATTGGCACTGGCGCGGACGCTCCGGCGATCAACCTGAATCTGTTCATCCCGGCGCACGCCAGCAAGCCGACGCCGATCATCCTGCTCGTGAACTTCGTTGGCGGGGCGCCGCCTGCCGGCGATCCTCCGGTGGCCGCCGACATCATTGCCCGCGGCTGGGGCTACGCCACGGTCGCCTATCAGGACATCCAGCCGGACAAGATCGACACGTTCGATCGAGGGGTGATTGGCGTCACGCTCGGCCAGGGACAAAAGGCTCCGGGAGCGGCCGAGTGGGGGGCGATTAGCGCGTGGTCCTGGGGCGTCATGCGGATCGTCGACTATCTCGCCACCGACACGTCGGTCGACGCGCAACACATCGCGCTCTTCGGGCACTCGCGGCTGGGGAAGACGGCGCTGTGGGCGTCAGCGCTCGACGAGCGGATCGCCGCGGTTTACGCGAGCTGCTCTGGCGAGATGGGCGCCGCGCTCGCCAGGCGCGACTTCGGCGAAACGGTCGACGACATGGCGCAGAACTTTCCCTACTGGTTCGCGGGCAATTTCCAGAAGTTCGTCGGCAGATGGCCCGACATGCCCGTCGACGCGCACATGCTGATCGCCTTGAGCGCGCCGCGTCCGGTCTTCATCACCGGCGGCACGCAGGATCAGTGGGCCGATCCGGTCGGCGAGTTCAAAGCGGAGGTCGCGGCCGGTCCGGTCTACAAGCTCCTCGGCAAGAAGGATCTCGGCATCTCCGAGCTGCCGGCGTTCGACAAACCCGTCATCGACGGCGATCTCGGCTGGCACTACCACACCGGCGGCCACGCAGCGACCGAGGCCGACTGGAAGGCGTTCCTGGACTTCCTGGGGAAGTACTTCCAGTAGGTGCAGTGACGATACGGGGATGGCACCAAGCCCACCAAGGCCACGAAGATCACCAAGATGTTCCTCTTAGTGTTCTTCGTGGTCTTAGTGTTTCTTAGTGTCTTCCGTACGTGACAGGGCAACGCGTCCTGGCGCTGGTCATTCCTGCCTCAACGCCACCACCGGATCGACGCGCGCGGCTCGCCTTGCGGGAATCCAGCAGGCGAGCGTGGCCACGACCAGCAGAAGTGCGGGTACCGACCCGAAGACGACCCCGTCGATGGAACCGCTCGAGCTGAGCATCGCGAAACAAAACGCCACCATCCAGCCAATCAGCGCGCCAGAGGCCACGACCGTCAGGCTCTCGCCGATGTGCTGCGCGACCACGCGTCTGACGGTCGCGCCGAGCGCAAGGCGAACGCCGATTTCCTTCGTGCGCTGCGCGATCGTGTACGACACGACCGCATAGATGCCAATGGAGGCCAGCACCAGCAGCAGCGGCGCGAGGACGGCGAACATGCGGGCGGGTATGCGCCGGAAAATCAGATTCGACTCGATGTGATCGTTCAGCGTCCGGACGTCGTACACGGGCAGCTCGGGATCGATCTCGCTCACAACGCGCCGGACATCCGGCGCGAGCGCGGTTGCCGATCCCGCCCGCGGCCTCAGGTGAACCTCGCCGATGGCGCTGGGCTGATCGCGATATGAAAAGTACACGATGGGCGTGGGCGGCTCGCCGAACGCGTTGTAGAGCGAGTTGCGCGCCACGCCGGCGATGACGAAACTCCGGCCCCTGGCTTCCACGCGTCGTCCCAGTGGTTCGCGGTGATCGAGGAACCGACGGACCAGTTCTTCGTTGACGACGACCTGTGGCGGCGCCGCGCGATCGTCGAGATCCGCGAAATCCGTTCCGCTGAGCAGCGGGATTCCCATGACGGCGAAGTAGCCCGGCGTGACCGTCATCGCGAGCGCCCGATCGGGAGCGTTGTCGTTCCGCGGGCGTCCCTCGACGGAGATGAAGCGAACGGGAAGACCATGAATGTCGAGCGGGACCGCCGACGCAATCGCGGCGCCGCTGACAGCTGGGAGCCCTCGCAGCCTGGTCAGCAACCGGCTGGCGAACTGGCGTGTAGACCCATCGGCTCTTTGCTTGTCTGACAGATCGTAGGCGGCCAGCAGGACGCCGTCGCGCGTGAATCCCGGATCCGTGCGGCGCGTTGCCATGAAGCTTCTGAAGAACGTGCCGGCGACGAGAAGGACGACGACGGCAAGGGCGACCTCGACCGCCATCAACAGGTTTCGTAGACCGGGCCTGGATGGCGTGCTCGATCCGAGTCGGAGTTGTTGCGGATCGACGCGCGACAGCTGAAAGGCAGGCACCAGACCAAAGAGGCACCCGCATCCGAGCCCGAGCAGGACGGCGACCAGGAGCCCTGTCCCATCGACGGTTGTCAGAAGGGAGATCGGAATGCCGCGGACCCGCATCGGCGGCACGGCGCTGAGCGCATTCGTTCCCCAGAGTGCGAGCGCCGCGCCGACAAGACCGCCACACAAGGCGAGCAGGACGCTCTCAGTCAAGAGCAGCCGGCCGATGTGCCAGGGCTTGGCGCCGAGCGCCAGGCGCACGGCCATTTCCTGGCGTCGCGTGCTCGCGCGCGCGAGGACCAGGTTTGCGGTGTTGCCGCACACCGCCAGGAGGAGCAACAGCGTGATCGCTTGGAGGATGGCCAGCGACGCGGCAAGCAGGCGCTGCGGTCCCCGGGGCGCTTCCCAGAACGACAGGATCTCGGCTCGCATGCCGGTGTTGGTTTGGGGAAACGCAACCGCCAACTCACGCATGGCCGCGTCCAGTTCCGCTTGTGCGGCTGCACGAGTGGCGCCTGGTGCGAGCCGGCCGAGCATTGCGTACTCGCGACTGCCGCGATCGTCGATCTCACGCGAGCCGCTGAACAGCAGCGGTGCCAGCGGCACGGGGAGCCACATGTCGAACGTCAGGCGCATCACGGTGCCCTGAAAGCCGCGTGGCGCGACGCCGATAATCGTCAGGTCCTGGCCGTTCACGTGGAGGGTGCGCCCGACTGTGTCTGTGGCCAGTCCGAATCGCGTCTTCCAGTACTCGGTACGAGATCACGATGACCGCGTCGCTCCTCGTGTCGGTCTCTTCCGCGCGAAGGAACCGTCCGACGGCAGGCTCCAGACCCAGCGCCGAAAAGTAGTTGCTCGACACGAGCAGGCCATTGCCGCGCTCGACGTGGCCGGATTCGCCGACATAGAGCGGCGCCATGCGGAACGCCATCAGGCCGGCGATCGTGCGCAGGCGGCCGCGCAGGTCGCGGTACTCGGGCCACGACGCCTCGGTGTAGATGCCGGTATCGGTCCGCGGCTCGACGAACAGAAAGGCCCCGGCATCCGTGACCGCCGGCAGGGGCTTGAAGACGACCGACTGGATCCACGAGAAGACGATCGTGTTGGCGCCGATGCCGACGCCAAGCGAGACGATCACGACCGCCGCGAGCAGCGGCATGCGGACGATCATCCGGCACGCATGCCGGACATCGCGAATCACGGTGTGTCCTTGACGCGTTCAGCCGACCAGGTCATGTCGCCCATCTGGCTCGACAGCGTGCCCCCGAGCGTCCCCTCGTCCTTCAGCGTCCCGGTGAGGGTCAATTGCGGTTCAGCGTTTCCGGTCGTCGACAGCTTCAACGTCCGGCCCTGCAGCTCGCCTTCGACCGGCAGGTCACCCGTGTGGTCGGTCGTCAGCGTGCCGGTGACCTTCGTGCCGTCCTGCTTGAGCGAGAGGCCCATCGCCATGTCGCCGTGCGGTGTGCCGGTGATCCGGCCGGCCCATCGGCCGTCGACCGCCGGTGTGTCGGCCTTCTTGTTCGCTTGGGTCTCAGCCGAGGCGCCTCGAGGCGCCGACAGCGTCAGGGCCACCAGAACGAGTACGAGGGATCGAGCGATCGTCGTCATTGTCAGTCTCCCTGGTGGCCGCCATGAATCGACGGCAGCCACCGAACGAGCATCCGATGTCCATGTCCGTGGAAACCGATCGCGACGACGAGCAGCGCGAGCGCGACGATCAGCACGACCACGAGCGATTGTGTGCGCATGCGGCCACAGCATAGCGAGAGTCGGCTGAATGTGGCGTGAACGGGTCGTTCAGCTGGCGTTCACGTCGAGCAGGACCTTGAGGACGCCCGGTGCGCCGGCCCGTTCGAGGGCGGTGACGCCGTCACGCAAATCGAATCGTGCCGAGACGAGCGGGTCCACCTTGATGCGCTCTTCGGCAAGGGCCTTCAACGCCTGATCGAACGGCCCGCACCGCGAGCCGACAATCGTGACTTCATCCACGACCACCCCCGCCCATTCCATCGACTGCGTTCCAGCGATCGTCGTCTTGAGGACAACGGTCCCGCGAGGACGCACGAGCTCGAGAGCGGTGCTGAGGCCCGACGCCGATCCCGTGCAGTCGACGACGATATCCGTCCGGCGATGATCAGGGCGATCTTCGAGCAGACAAGTCGAAATCCCGAGCGCTCCCAGGATCGCGAGCTTCGCGCGATGCTTGCCGATCACGAGGACGCGGTCGGAGACCTCCGACAGAACCTGCGCGCACAGATTTCCAAGGCGGCCGTCGCCGAGGACGACGATCCGATCGTTGCGATTCAGCCGCAGTTGGCCCGGGATCTCGAAGGCCGCGGCCACGGGTTCGACGAACACCGCGGCATCGGTCGAAATAGCATCGGGGACCGCGTGAAGGTTGCGCTGCGGAATCGCAACGACGTCGGCAAACGCGCCGTCGTGATCCAGAATCCCGACAACACGCCGGCTGGCGCAGTGGCCAGGGCTCCCAGCCAGGCAGATGTCGCATGCCCCGCAGCTGCAGTTGATCTCCCCGACGACGCGCCTGCCGGCCAGCGGCCCAGATAGGGCAATGCCCACGAACTCGTGGCCCAGCACGCCGCGAAAGCCTTTATATCCCTGCACGAGCTGCAGGTCCGTTTCGCAGATCCCGGCGCGAAGGACGCGCACGAGCGTTTCTCCCGCAGCCGGCCGGGGGTCGGGCCAGTCGGCCCGAAACACCGGACCGTGTTCCCCGAGTGCGAGCGCGCGCATGCCGTGCAGGGTAGCAGAAGGCAGAAGGCGGAAGGCAGAAGGTAAACTGCATCGTCATGTTGCCCTCCCTGCCTCGGACCGACCCGACTTCTCTCTATCGATATCGCGACGGTCTGTACGCGACGGATCTCCTGACGGCGGCGATCGTCGAACTCGATCTGTTTACACGGCTCGCCGTGCAACCAGCCAGCCTCTTGGACACGTGCGACATGCTGGGAACCCAGCCGCGGCCCACCGACGTCATGCTGACGCTCTTCGTCGCGATGGATCTGCTCCGCCGTGATGGAGGGATCCATCGGGTGACGCCCATTGCCGCGGAGCACCTGGTGGCCTCGTCCCCTCTGTCGCTGGGGCCGTACTACGCGTCGTTCAAGATGCGTCCGATCGTCCAGGACTTCGTCAGCGTCCTCCAGACCGGGCATCCGCGCAACTGGGCGAGCGCGTCACAGGGCGAATGGGTGGACGCCATGAAGAAGCCGGAGTTCGCCAGGCAGTTCACAGCCGCGATGGACTGCCGCGGGCTCTATCTGGCACGCGGCGTTGCGCGCGCGGTGGCCTTCAAGCCTCATCGCCGGCTGCTCGACGTGGCGGGCGGATCCGGCGTGTATGCGTGCTGCCTCGTCGAAGAGCATCCGCACCTGCGTGCGACGGTCCTCGAGCGGCCACCAGTCGACGAGGTCGCGCGCACCGCGATCGCCGAGCGTGGGTTCAGCGATCGGGTGTCGGTTCACGCGGCGGACATGCTGTCCGAGCCGTTTCCAGACGGGTACGACGTCCACCTGTTCTCGAACGTGCTGCACGACTGGGACGTGCCGCGCGTGACGCAACTGCTCGCCGCGTCCGCCGCCGCCCTCCCCTCCGGCGGCATCGTCATCGTTCACGACGCCCACTTGAACGACGCGAAGACCGGGCCGCTCCCTGTCGCGGCGTATTCGTGCCTGCTGATGCACTCGACCGAAGGGCGGTGCTACGGTTCCGGCGAGATGCGCGAGCTTCTCCAGCAGACCGGATTTACGAACGTCGAGTGCCTGCAGACGCTCGGCGATCGCAGCGTGATCGTCGCCGCAAGGGCATGACACCCTCTTCGCGCGTCCGGCGCGGAGTGCTGGGCTTCGCGTTCCTGCTGGCGGTGATCACCTACCTGGATCGCATCTGCATTTCGGCAGCCGCGCCGTTCATCATGGACGAGCTCCACTTGACGGTCGTCCAGATGAGCCTTGTCTTCGGTGCATTCACCCTCGCGTATTCGCTCTTCGAAATCCCGTCAGGCTGGCTGGGGGATGTCTACGGTCCGCGCCGCGTGCTGACCCGAATCGCGCTCTGGTGGTCCGCATTCACCATGTTGACCGGCACCGCGCGCGGGCTTTCGTCCCTCGTCGCGATCCGGTTCTTCTTCGGCGCCGGAGAGGCCGGCGCGTTCCCCAATATCGCGCGAAGTTTTTCGCGCTGGTTTCCACTGCGCGAGCGTGGTCAAGCGACCGGGATCATGTTTCTCGGGTCGCGGTGTGGCGGCATGCTCGCGGTGCCCATCACGCTGCTGCTGATCCGGCAATGGGGTTGGCGGTGGAGCTTCGTGACCGTCGGCAGCGTCGGAATCATCTGGGCGGCCGCCTGGTTCTGGTGGTACCGCGATCGTCCGGCTGACCATCCGGGAATGAGTCCGGCGGAGTTGGCGTGGATAGAGCAGGACGTCGTGCGTGATTCCGCGCGGGTCGATACTCCGTGGCGGGCGCTGTTGACGAACCGCAACCTGTACACGATCTGCGTGATGTATTTTGCGTTTGGTTACGGATTGTATTTCTACTTTACGTGGCTGCCGACCTTCCTCATTCGAGAGCTGCACTTTTCTCTACTCGCCGGTGGAATCTTTGCGGCGCTGCCATTCCTGCTCGCCGGCGTCGCCGATGTCGTCGGCGGGTGGACGACTGATTGGCTCGCTGCCCGTCGAGGCCTTCGAGTCGCTCGATGCGGTCTGGGCAGCTGCGCGTTCGCGACGTGCGCCGCGTTTCTCATCGGGTCGACCTTCGCCGCACAGCCGGTGGAGCGCGCGATCCTGCTGGCGCTCGCGCTGGCGTCGGCGGATCTCGCGCTCGCAGCCTGCTGGGCAGTGTGTCTCGACGTCGGCGCGGCGCACGCCGGCGTCGTCACGGGGTTCATGAACACGTTCGGGAATCTTGGCGGCCTGGTCGGCCCGATCGTGGTCGGTCTCGCCGTGGACCGCTGGCGTTCGTGGCTCCTGCCGTTCTACATTACGGCGGCTGTCTATACCGTCGGCGCGCTCGCTTGGCTGGCTATCGATCCACGGAAGCAAATTGGCCGTGATCACGGCCGGGGGGCCTGCACGCGTTCGAGGGTCTGTGTCATCGGTCGGAGCCGAGAAGCGCGAGCAGCGCCAGTGGATCCACGCGCGCCCCATTCACTCGAACGGTCCAGTGCAGGTGCGGACCCGTGACCCTGCCCGTGGCGCCGACCTCGCCAATCGCGTCGCCTGTCGCGACCATATGTCCTTCCTCGACATCGATGCGGGACAGGTGCGCAAACAGCGAGAACAGCCCGAGCCCATGGTCGATGACCACCGTGTTGCCGGTGAAGTATTGCGAGCCGGCGAACACGACACGGCCGGCGTTGGGCGCCTTGACCGGTCGTCCTTCCGGGCTGAGAAAATCGGCGCCGCTGTGAGGGCTCCGTGGCTGGCCGTTCAGCACGCTCCGCGATCCGAATCGGCTGTTGGCCGGGTCGGGCACCGGCCGGAGGAAGGGGCCGTCCCAGAGCCTCGTTGCCGACGATCCCGCCCAGATGCGATTGAGCGTCTGCGTATCCCGCTCGATCTGCTCGATGGCTTCAGGCGGCGGGTTCACGAAGGCATCGTCCACGGTCAGCGTACGGGTCGGGAACGTTCGGGCTCGGACGACGAGCGGGTAGGCCGTTCGAGCGACGTGCTCGCCGGCGCGCGCGACGATTTCAACGTCGTAGGTTCTGGGCGTCGTCGTCAGATCGATGCCGACGAGCGCCTGCCATTTCGTGGTCGTGATCCGGAACGCGGGAATGGCTCGATTGAAGACGTGCACGTCGACCGATTGAACACCGGCGCCAGGGGTGATGGTGAGCACCACGAGCTCGCCAGGCCGAATCGATCGTGCCGCGGCGGTGACGACGATAGCGGGCATCGTGCTCGCGACCCCTACCGCGCAGAGCGATGTGGTGACGAGCACGAGCGCGCAGAGATCCTTCATCCCACGGTTCTTCGGCCGAGCCCGCTCTTCTTCAGCGCGAACGCAATCGCTTCGACGGGCTCCGGATAGGCGCTGAGAGCAGTATTGCCTCGATAGTCGATGTCCCGAATGCCAATCTCGCTCGTATAGAAGGCATCGACCGTCATCCGGCGTACCCAGGTGAAAAACCGGATCCCCGGCTCGAGCGCGGGCGTCTCGTTGCGGCGGTATGCGATCGCGTCGAGCATCTCGGTCTGTTGTGCAGGGGATAGTGACAGGAAGTCGGCCGCCTCACGCTGCCGGGCTGCGTCGTCGAGCCACTGAAAGCCGTCGACGTAGATCTTCTTCAACTGATCGTTCACCCCGGCCAGCATGTCGATCCACGCCGCGGCGCCTGCCGCGAGCGCACCGGGCGCGCCGTTCTCGACCGGAATGATGAGATCGGTGAGCCGCTCGAGCGTGCGGTACTCGTGCTCGTTGAAAGCGGTCGGCGCACGAGGGCCGGCGGAGCTCGCTGATTGTGAGGCGTAGTGATGAACTTCCTGCGCGGACAGACGGTCCACGATTCCGGTTGCCGCGATCGTCAGCGCAATCCGCTGGAGGGCATCCCGGCGCGTGATCTCAGACATTCCCCTGTCTCATTTCTTCGGCGAGGTACTCGGCGGTGCGCCACGCCAGCGCGACGATCGTGTGCGTGGGATTCTTGTCGGGATTCCCGACGAACGGGGCCGCGTCGGCCACGAAGAGGTTCCTGACGTCGTGGGCCTGGCAGAACCTGTTGAGCACGCTCGTCCGCGGATCGTTGCCCATACGGATCGTGCCGACTTCGTGAATGATGGCACCGCCTCGCGAGATCGGCGGCCGACCCGGTGTCTGCGATGTCTGAGGCGGCGCGTTCACCCTGCCGCCCATGCCTTCGAGGATCGCGCGGAACGTGGACTGCATGTGCCGCACCTGATCCAGCTCGTAGTCGCTCCACGCCCAGTGGAATCGAAGGACGGGAATTCCCCAGCGATCCTTCACGTCCGGATCGATCTCGCAGAAGGACTGCTCGTTCGGGATCATCTCGCCCCGCCCCGACAGGCTGACGGTCGTGCCGTACTCGTCGCGAATGGCCTGCTTCATCGCCAGGCCGTAGCCTTCGGTGCGATTGACGATGCCCGTGAACGAGCCGACGCCAGGCATGCCATAGCCGCCTCCGACCTCGATGTGGTACCCGCGGGGGAATCCCAGATCCTTCTTGTCCCACAGCCACCAGGGCACGTAGAGATGGCCGCCATAACCGTCGGAGTTGTAGTGGGGCATTCCCGACAGTGCCGGTACGGACGCGGACGCGCTGTAGCCGACGGTGTCCATCAGATACCGCCCGACCTTGCCCGAGGAATTCGCGAGGCCCTGTGGGTGCCGCGACGATTTCGAGTTGAGCAGCAGGCGGGCGGACTCGCACGCGCTCGCGGCGAGCACCACGGTGCGGCAGCCGACCTGCGCCTCTGCGCCCGTCGTCTTGTCGATGTACGTGACCGCGACGGCCTTCCCGGCGTCGTTCGTGACGATCTCGCGCGCCATCGCGTTCGCAATCACCTTCACCCGGCCCGTCTGCATTGCCGGAAAGATCTGCACGTAGCTGGACGCGTAGTTCGACGCGGTCTTGCATCCGCGACCGCACTGTCCGCAGTAGTGGCACGGCGGACGGCCGTTGCGCGAAATCGTAGTGACCGCCTGTCGCCCGGGGATCGCGCGGATGCCGAGCTTTGCGCAGGAACGCTGCACGAGCACGTCGTGCGCGCGCAGTGGCGCGGGCGGATTGAAGATGCCGTCGGGCGCGCTGCGGATCCCTTCCTTCGTGCCGGTGACGCCGATGAAGGTCTCCGCCTTGTCGTAGTACGGCGCGAGATCCTCGTAGCCGATCGGCCAGTCGACACCAAGGCCGTCCCGTTCCTTCGGCTTGAAGTCATAGTCGGCGAAGCGCAGCGTCACACGGCCGTAGTGGTTCGTGCGGCCGCCGAGGATGCGCGATCGGAACCACGAGAAGTCGCTGCCAGGGGCGACGGTGTACGGCTCGCCGTCGATCTGGGATCCGCCGAATGTCGCGCCGTACGTGAACGGCGATCGGCCGAAGTACCCTTCCGCGCTTGGGGCCGACGCCCCGATGCGGGACGTCGTACGGCCACATATGCTCTTTGAGATCGGCAGGGTTCAGCATCGGTCCTGCTTCGAGCAGCAGGACGGAGATCCCGAGGTCGGCCAGAACCTTCGTGACTGTTCCACCGCCGGCGCCCGACCCAATCACCACGACATCGTGCGTCGGCGTCCTCGCCGAAAGCTGCGACATGCCCGGCGTCCTCCAGGTTGACGGCGTTACGTTAACAGGCCCGCCTGGGGAATGGAACAGGCGTTCAGGCACGGTTCAGCCCGCTGTGCGATAAATAGGGCTTGGCCCATGAAAGTCCTGGTCGCTGAAGACGAAACCGCGCTGTCGCGGCAGCTGGCTGCGGCCCTGACCGACGCCGGCTACGTCGTCGACTGCGCGGAGGACGGCGAGCGCGCCGAGTTCCTGGGGCAGACCGAGCACTACGATGCCGCGATCCTCGATCTCGGTCTGCCGAAGATGGATGGCCTCACCGTTCTGCGTCGCTGGCGCGAGGCGGGCGTCGCGCTTCCCGTTCTCGTCCTGACCGCGCGCGGCAGCTGGCATGAGAAGGTTCAAGGAATCGACGGCGGCGCCGACGACTACGTCGCGAAGCCGTTCCGGATGGAGGAAGTGATCGCGCGCCTGCGCGGGCTGATTCGCCGTGCGAGCGGACAGCTCACCGCTGAAATGCGCTGCGGACCGCTGGCGCTCGATGCGCGCAGCGCAAAGGTGACGGTTCAGGGTGTGCCCGTGAAGTTGACCAGCCACGAGTTCCGCGTGCTGTCGTACCTGATGCACCATCGCGGCCGCATCGTCTCTCAGCGCGAGCTCACCGAGCACATCTACGCGCAGGACGTCGATCGCGATTCGAACACGGTCGAAGTGTTCATTGCGCGCCTTCGGCGCAAACTCGGGCCGTCGTACATCGAAACGCTTCGTGGGCTCGGCTATCGGATGAGCGAGGCCGATCAGAAATGAGATCGCTTCGCGGACGGGTGATGCTTGGCGCCGCGCTCTGGACGATCGGGCTGCTCGCCGTGTGGGTGGTCGTCCTCAACGTCTGGAGGGGTGCGCGAGCGACGATCATTGTCGTCCACCAGCACGGTCCGGTCATGGCCGTGCTGGCCGTCGCCTCCATGGCGGCTGGTCTCATCGTCGTTCGCGGAGCCATCGTGCCATTCGACGCGATGCGGCGCCGGCTCGCGGACGTGCGGAAGGGGCGTGCCCGTCAGCTTCCTGGCGACTATCCCAGCGAGGTGCAACCGCTCGTGGACGATTTGAACGCCTTGCTCGCGCACAGCGACGCGGTGGTACGGCGCGCGATCGGCAAGGCGGGTGATCTTGCGCACGGGCTCAAGACGCCGCTCGCGATCCTGTCGAACGAGGCGGATCGCCTCGAGGGCGGCGGCGATCCGGATCTGGCCGCGATCCTCGCACAGCAGATATCGCTGATGAAACGTCAGGTCGATTACCACCTGGCACATGCGCGTGCCGCCGCCTCCGGCACGGCGACCGGCGCTCGCGCGTCGGTCTCCGAATCCGCCGAAGGACTCGTGCGCGCGCTGCAGCGGCTGCACGCGGGCCGGCACCTGTCCATCGACGCGCGGTTGCGGCCGAGCACTGCTTCCACGGTCAGCGCGAAGATCTCGACGAGATGCTCGGCAACCTCGTCGACAACGCCTGCAAGTGGGCGCGCTCTCACGTTGTCATCGGGAGCGGTCTCGACGGCGGCACGCTCGTCATCACGGTCGACGACGATGGTCCCGGTCTGGATCCGTCGATGCGCGAGCGTGTGCTGCAGCGTGGCGTGCGCGCCGACGAAGCGGCGCCCGGCTCCGGCCTCGGCCTGGCCATCGTCCGCGATCTCGCCGAGTTGTACGGTGGCGCGATTGCGCTCGACAGCGCGCCCATCGGCGGCCTGCGCGCGCGCTTGACGCTGCCTGGCTGCTGACGCCGGCCGCGCGATCATGTCTGGCCGATCACCGACACACGGTCGCACCCGTCAGCGATTCAACAGCGTCTGCCAGTTGACGACGACGTGGATGGAGGGGACGGTGTGCGGGACGACGAGGCTGTTGACGACGAAGCGCTTGCCGTCGTTCGAGATCGTCGCGTCGGCGGGACCGAGGAGCTCCGGGATTTGCACCTGGAAGACCCGCTGCGGCGCTGATGGCGTGAACGGGCGATTGGCAGAGATGCCGACGGACATCAGCCAGCCATCCACCGACATGTACAACAGCTCGCGGCCGTCGCTTCTCCAGTGGGGCTCGGCGCCCCCGCCGGAGGAGATTTGCCACTGCGTGCCCGTGACCGGCAGCGGCTCCACGAACACCTGCGGCCCGCCGGAGCTGTCCACCGCGTACGCGATGAACTTCGAGTCCGGCGAGAACTGGGCCTGCATCGAGCTTGCCGACGTCGTGGACCGGATCTCGACGTGCGATCCCGACGCGAGGTCGTAGACCCAGAGTCCGCGGCGAGGGACCGAGACGGCAACCAGACGACCATCGAGCGACCAGTCCTCGACCAGCTTGTCTTCCGGCGAATCGAAGACCAGACGCTCATTGCCCGATCCGTCCGCCGCCTTTTCGTAGACGTTGTAGTACGGACCGCGCTTCGACGAGTACAGAATCCGCTGGCCATCAGCCGACCAGGCCGCCCGCATATCGGTGCCATTGTTGGTCAGACGCGACGCGCTGCGATGGGTGATGTCGTAGATCCAGATGTTCGATTCGGCCGACTCCGGCTCCGATCGCTCGGCGGCCACGCGTACCATGTCCGGTGAGAACCGCGGCTGTCTGAAGGAGCCGGCATCCGCGATCGTCTGGAGTTCCCGCCCGCGCCGATCCATCAACACGAGCCGTGTGGACGGCAGACCTTCGTCCAGTCGATAGATCAGCACGCCATTGTCGGAGACGTCGAACGCGGCATCGTTGCCGTTGTGATACTTGATGGGTCCGGCCAGAGCCTTGGGCTCACCCGTGATGCGGCCCGCGCGCGCGTCGAACGACTGCGCCATCAGCGTTCCGTGGCGGACGTACAGCAGATGACCAGAGGGCGCGTAGACGATGCGCGAATACGCCGGCATCAGCCGGGTCGTGGTCTTCGAATCGAGCGATCCGAGATACACGCCTGCCTGCTCCTCGACGTTGCTTCGCACGACGTAGAGGAACCGGCGGCCGTCCGGAAGGAACTGCGGCCACCCGTGCTGGTACTCGCCGCGGGCGCGATCGAGCTCGGTCACGTGCTGGCGCCGGCTGCCGTCCGGCTGCATCCGATCGATGCCGGTGTCCGAGCAGAAGAGGATGACGCCGTCCTTGTTCCAGTCACCGCCGCGCGGACGGCCGACATCGGTGAGCGTCTCGATCCGGCCGCTGTCGATGTCGATTGTCTTCAGACGGCCGTCGGCGAAGAACGCGAGCAGCCTGGAATCCGGCGACCAGAACGGACTCTCGAGCGCCGTGGTGCCGGCCAGCGCCCGGCCCTGGTCGGAATCGAGCGGCCGGACCCACAGCACCGGCCGTCCGTCGGTGACCGTGCCGTACACGACCAATCGACCGTCTGGCGAGAGGCGCGGCCAGGCCGCGCTGTTGGGCGGCGTATCGATCGTCACACGAATGGCGCGGAGGCCCGGGGCAGGTGTCGCCGGGGATCGAACGTACATCACGGCCAGAAGGCCGGCGATCGCGACCGCCAGGCACATCAGCGGCCAGAACGCCCCGTACCGATCGCGCACGAGTGGCTGGCTGTTCCGTGCGCCCGATCGACCGTCCTCACCTGGACGGACGCCGCGGATCCAAGCATTCCGGCGAGCGCGTGCTCGAGTTCGCCGGCGCTGGCGTAACCGCGCCGCCGGATCGGCGTTCGCTGCGCGCTCGACGATCTGCACGACGGTGTCGGGGAGCTCCGGACGCAGATCGCGCAGCCGCGTGCGCTTGCCTTCGCGGTGCGCCTTCCGCACGTCCGACACCGATGCACCCACGATCGGCAGGTAGCCGGACAGGAGATAGAAGAGCAGGACGCCGACGCTGTACGTATCCGTGGCGGCGGACGCCGGGCGACCCTCGAGCAGCTCCGGCGCCATGTAGAGCGGCGTACCCGACATCGCGGGGCCCGACTCGCGCGGATCGAGCGCGCCCGATCCGCTGAAGTCCATCAGCACGATGCGCCCGCCGACCTCGCGCATCACGTTCTGTGCCTTCACGTCGCGGTGGAGAAGTCCGGCGGCGTGCAGCGCCGACAGTGCCCGGCACAGGTCGATGCCCGTGCCCGCCACCTCGCGCGCGCTCATCGGTCCACGCTGCGCCACCGCTGCAGCCAGCGTTTCTCCCTCGATGAACTCCATCCAGATGCCGACCTGCCGGTCGATCTGCTCCGCGCCGTAGACGGTGACGACGTTGGGGTGACGGATGCGGGCGAGATGCTGCGCCTCGGTCAGCGGCGATCGATCGGGCGACACCGAGAGGAGCTTGAGCGCCACCTCGCGCTCGAGTTGCGCATCCCATGCCCGATAGACGGTTCCGAACCCGCCGGCGCCGGCGACGTCGAGCAGCGCGAGATGACGCCAGACCTTCGGATGATCCACGCCCGCGTCGTCACCACGAGGCTCCTGCTCCGTGATGCTGCGATGCGCGTCGACGACGCCCGCGAGCCGCTTCAGGCCGCGAACGATGGCGTCGACCTCCGGGTTGGTCGTCATGCTTTGCGCATGCGACCAGTCCACGGCGCGTCCTTCGCAGACGTCCGACGCGAGCCCGATCAACCAGAGATCTTCCGGTCTATCGGTCAATCCCCATCTCCTCGGCCAGCCGAATGAGCGCGCGGCTCACCGCCACGCGCGTCGCCCCGATCGATGCCTTGCCGAGCAGCTCGGTGATCTCGTTGTACTCGAACCCCAGTTCCACCTTCGCGACGATCAGCTCGCGGTCGATCGGGCGAAGCCGCTGCAGCGCGCTCTCGTATCGCCGCAACGTGTCGCGGCCCACGGCCAGCTCCAGCGGCGACGGGTCGTCGGCGATCTGCTGGTCGGACAGCTCGCTCGGCGCGGGACGCCGGTGCGCCCGTCGGACGACATCGCGCAGCCGGTTGCGCAGCGCCTGACAGGTGTAGGCCCAGAACGCGTGCTCGTGCGTAGGCGAGAACCCGTCGAGCTGGGCGATCGATCGGACGAGCGTTTCCTGGACGATATCTTCCGTGTCTTCGTGGTCTCGCGCCCAGGAGGGCAGACGGCCGCGTGCCCAGCGCCGAAGGCGAGGGAGGTAGCGCGCGCAGAGCTCGTCTTTCGCGCGTTCGTCACCCTCTTGCGCCCGGAGGACCAGCAGCAGCGACGAGTCCGCGGACAGCATGCGCCCGGAGGCGCTGTGTCCAGCCGACGGGGAATCCGGGGGTTCCATTGGGATCGGTATCAAAAATAATAGCGAGTTTCGGATGGGTCGACACGCTTTTCGGCTTCAAGGCCTCAAACGGCGCACCGGCGGCCAGATTCGCCTAAGATGACGACGCCCCCTCTCGCACCCCATCTATGCGGCCAATCTGCGTCTTCGTCCTGGCGGTGGCGGTCCTTGCG
Organism: uncultured Acidobacteriota bacterium; assembly: GCA_963786615.1. Lineage (GTDB taxonomy): Bacteria > Acidobacteriota > Vicinamibacteria > Vicinamibacterales > 2-12-FULL-66-21 > CAWAZT01. The sequence goes on along the minus strand of CAWAZT010000014.1, from coordinate 167,652 downwards.
CCCTCCGCACCACCCGCCCGCGCGATCACCATTGTGGGCGCAAGCCTCGCCGATGGCACCGGCAGCCCGCTCCGGACCGGCAACGTCCGGATCGAAGGCGACCACATCACCGACGTCGGGGATGTGGCGCCGAGGCCAGGTGACACGATCGTCACGGCAGAGGGGCTCGTCCTGGCTCCCGGCTTCATCGATATCCACAACCATTCGACGACCGCGCTGATCTCGGATCCCGCGGCCGAAACCCAGGTTGCGCAAGGCATCACGACGCTGGTGGTGGGCGCGGACGGATCGTCGCCGTGGCCGATCGGAAAGTACCTGGCCGAGCGTCGCCGACACCCTGCGGCTGTGAACGTCCTGGTGATGGTCGGCCACGCGACGGTACGTCGTGCGGTGATGGGCGATGACTACAAGCGGCCCGCGCGCGACGAGGAAGTGGCCCGGATGGCGGCGCTCGTCGATCGCGGAATGCGGGAAGGCGCCATCGGTCTCTCGAGCGGACTCGAATATGAGGTCGGCAGCTACAGCGACACGAAAGAGTTGATCGCCCTGGCGGCGGTCGCCGCCAAGCGCGGCGGCTTCTACATGAGCCATATTCGCGACGAGGCCGACCGCGCGTTCGAAGCGTTTCAGGAAGCCATCACGATCGGCGAGCAGGCGCACGTGCCCGTGCAGATCTCGCACATCAAGCTCGGAACCGTCGGCGTCTGGCGCCGGGCGGCCACAGGCCGTGAAGCTGATCGAGGAAGCGAGGAAGCGGGGCGTCGACGTGACAGCGGACTGCTATCCGTACAACGCGTGGCATTCGACCATCACGGTGCTCGTGCCGAACAAGCGCTACGACGATCCGGTCAGCGTCGGCAAGGCGTTGGACGATGTGGGTGGCGCGGCGAACGTGATGATCGACAGGGACGAGGCGCATCCCGAGTACGAATTCCGCACGCTCGACGCCATCGCGCGCGAAGCCGGCATCACGCCGGTCGAGCTGTTCATCAAGATCGTCAAGGACGGCGGCGCCAGCGTGATCGGGAAGTCGATGCTCGACGAAGACATCCGGACGTTCTACGAGCAGCCGTGGGTGATGGTGGCCAGCGACGGCGGCATCGGGCTGCGCCATCCGCGGAGCAGCGGCACGTTTCCACGCGTGCTCGGCCACTACGTCCGCGACCTGCACTGGCTGACGCTGCCTGATGCGATTCGCAAGATGACGTCGGTGCCCGCCACGCGGCTTGGTTTGAAGGATCGAGGCACGATCGCGACCGGCGCCGTGGCCGACCTGGTCCTCTTCGATCCCGCGGTCGTCGGCGATCGGTCGACCTTTCAGGAGCCGGCAACGCTCCCCGTGGGGATCAAGAAGGTGTTCGTGTCCGGCACGCTCGTGTGGGACGAGCGTGCGCCCACCAGCGCGCATCCAGGTCAGGCCGTCCGGTGACCCTCGATCGCGCGCGCCGCTTCTTTTGAGTCCTGCAGCCGATCGCGCCACCGGAACGTCGACGCCCAGGGATTGTCGCGTCGCTCGACCACATCCGCAATCAGCCCCCCGAGAATCGGCGCGAACTTGAACGCGTGACCGCTGTCGCCGGCCGCGACCACGAGCCCCGGCCGCGCCGGATCGTGATCGATCCAGAAATGGCCGTCGAAGGTGTCGCAATACAGGCAGAGCCGGCTGCCAATGACCGGCGCCTCGGCCAGCGCCGGGAGACTGTCGGCGAGGAACGTGCGAAAGCGGGCCAACTCGGCGGCCGTCACGTTCCGCGGCTCGTCCGGATCCACCCGTCGGCCCGGGCCGTGATGTCCGATCTTGAGTGTGCCGTCCGCGAGCGCCGGGAAGCCGTACCAGCCCGTGCGTGCGATGTCCGCGGCCCAGACGGGAAAACGCGGCGCTGACCAGTCCGCTGAATGTGCGACCTTGAAATGGACGACCGGTTGCCCGGTCGCCCACATCACGCGGTCCAGCTCCGGCAGCAGCGCCGGGGTCCATGCCCCCGCCGCGACGAGCACGACGTCGGCGTCGAGCTCACGTCCGTCCGCGAGCCCGACACCAACCGTTCGCGATCCGTTTTCCATCAGCCGCGCGCACCGCACCCCTTCAAGGAGGGTCACACCCGCGGATTGTGCGTCCGCGGTCAGGCGCTCGACGACCTTGCCGCTCTCGGCCCATCCTGCGCCGGGATTGAAGTAGCCATCTGGATAGCGATCCGGCGACCAGGCAGGAAACCGCTCACCGCGCGTGCGGGGATCGATCCGCTCCACAGGGTGCTTTCGCCGCAGGAGCAACGAATAGCTCTCGTGCTCGAACTCTCCCGGCCGCATGGACTCGCCCGAGAGGAGCGAGGAAGCCGTCCTGGTGGTAGAGAGGAGGCGTCCAGCGCGCGTTCCACTCACGCCAGCCGGCAATGGCCGCCTCCGCCATGTCGACGTAGACCTCGTCGGGGCCGTAGTCCGGACGAACGACTTTGCTGATGTCGGTGGAGGCCGCGAGCGCGCGCGGCAGCGGAGCCGGATCGATCAGGTACACGCGCCAGCCGCGTTGGCGAAGCGCCAACGCCGCCGTGAGCCCGAACACGCCGCCGCCGACAACGACAGTCGTGCGCGGCCGATCGGCATGCATCTGTGGGACAGCCACTGAGTGGCTTCTATTGTAAGCAGCCAAGCCGGCGGGCGTTCGCAGTCGGGCCCTCAGCCCATAGTCTGAGCCCCAGGCCCTCAGCCCGACAGGTTACTGATTCACGCCGGGACGAAGTCCTCGGCGCGGTTCCGCACCGGATCCCCGACGTTCCCGAGGAAGCGCACGTGACGGACCGCGCTCATGACGATGAACACCCGCAGGTTGTTCGATTGCGGATCCACCGGGCTCAGGAAGAAGCTGTGAGCATCGGCGCGATAGCCGAGCGTCGTTCCCACGAGAACTTCGTCGTCGTGGAACGTCACCTCGACCCGGCGGCCGTGCGAGGGCTGCTCGAAGGTCTTCTCCTCGACGTAGGCGGAGTCCCCTCCCAGGTCGCGCACGAAGAAGACGGCTTTGAGGCCCTTGACCGGAAGCATCACGCGCTCGTCGTCGGATGCCGTTGGCGACGGCCACAGGGTGAAGTGCGGCTGCGACGGACCGAAGTCGCGACAGAAACCCTTGAAGACGCGCCCGTTCGCGTAGCGGACGACAACGCGCTGCCACGGCGTGTCGGACGTATGCGACGGACTCCCCGCGGACGGGCCGTCGTCGAGCAACGAGCAGAGGTGCATCGAGGCCTGCAGGAGGCGGAACTGCCAGTCGTCCAGCGTGCTGCCGTGCGGAAGCTCGACGTTCAGCACGCAGCCGCGGTCGCTCAACCTATCCGGACGGAAGAGGATCATCTCGGCGCCGCTGCCGGTCGGCGGCAGCGGACCGTCCGTCAGCCGGACGTCCACCTGGGGCAGTGCAAGCCGCAGCCGTGATTCGATCACGGAGCGTACAGACGAGGGATCGGCACGCTGTTCGAGCGCGCCGGCCACCGTGGGCAGGAGGTCGGCAAGCGGGCGCGCCAGCCAGTCGCTGTCGGTCGATGTGGCGCGCGACTCGAGCAGACGCAGCACGCGCACGACATCCGGCATGCCGAGGCTTCCGCCGGGATCGCGGCGATACCGCTCCGCAAGCATCTTGAGCGAGACGTCGAGCGCCATGAATCGCGGAGCGGGCGGCTCCGGTAACGCCGGTTTCGGCATCAGCGCCGGCAGCTCCAGCGGACGGACGAACTCGCACGCGCCGCGGTATCTCGTCGTGACGTGGTCGAGCGCGGCAATCTCGCACCGCAGCACGCGCATCGGGGCGAGCGCCGGTTCCTCGCCGGCGTGGCCGGCAATCTCCAGGGTCAGGCGCGAGCCGGGCCTCAGCGGCACGTCGGCTTCGAGCAACGCGCCGCCGACCGACAGATCGATGAGCGCCACCGCCGGTCCGTTCCTGAGACGCGACAGACGGATCCACGGCAGGTCCACGGCAGCAAGCCGGACGTGTGCGCGGCGGTCGTCCGTGGACGACGATTCGGGTGGAGGGAAGGCGGCGGGGAGAGCCATTCGATCTTTCTGAGAACGTCTAAACGACGACCGCGGGAACCTCGAGACCGCCTCGACGAAACGCGTCGGTGAAGGCGCCCACGACCTGCGGGTCGAAATCGGTGCCCGAGCCCTTCACGATGATGTCCTTCGCCTCGAACGGCGACATCGCCTTCCGATACGGGCGATCGCTCGTCAGCGAATCGTAGACGTCCGCCACCGACAGGATGCGCGCCTCGATCGGAATCCCGGCGCCCGACGTCGAGTGATAGCCAGTCCCATCGAACTTGTCGTGGTGGGCGAGCACGATGGGAATGACCCTTCGGAGCGAGCCGCCCACCGGTTCGAGCATCTTGACGCCCTTCGGCACGTGCTGCTGCATCTGCTCGTATTCCTCTTTGGTCAGCCGCGCGGCCTTGTAGAGCAACTCACGGCTCACATCGAGCTTGCCGATATCATGCAGCAGCGCGGCGGCGCGAACGTCCTCGACCCGCTCGTGCGGCAGATTCAGGCTCATCGCAATCGTCGCGGCGTACACCGACACGCGATACGAGTGGTTCTCCGTGTACGTGTCCTTCGCGATGAAGTGGCGGAGGATGAGCAGAACGCCATGATAGGTCTCGCGGAGCTCGTCGATCTGCGACGTCTTGTGTTCGTAGAGCGTGCCCATCGAGTAGCCGGTCACGATGAGGACACCGCCCCAGACCGTGATGTCGAGCCAGCGAGTCGACCCGAAGCCGGCGCCCATGCTCGCGGCCGCAAAGAGGACCGGGTTGTACCAGGTCATCAGGACGACCAGGAGGACGCTGCCCAACGCGGTCAGCGTCGCGTGACGCCGGCCGTAGTAGTACGCCGACCCGAGCGTCGGGAGGGTGTAGAAGCTCAGCACCATGCGCTGGCCGTCCACCACAAGGTTCAGCAGCAGACAGATCGCGAACAGCGAGAGCAGAACCCAAAGCTCTTTGTTGACCTCTTCGACCCGTCCGAGCGCTGCTTTCATCGGTGTGGGCTCCCTGTGGGTACTGGGACCCCAAGCGCAAGAAGCACGCCGCTCGGGTTCGGCCAAGCCTCAACGACAATGAGGCCTGATTTCATTGATCGAATTGAGGGTCAGGGATGGGCGCCTGGCGACGGTTCGCCGCACTGTGACTCGATTTAGCACACTCTCCGCCAGAAGGCGTACCTGTTTCGTGAAAACAGCCCGAAAATCGTCAGATCGCACTGTGCCGATTCGTGACGCGCTGCGCGACCTTCTTAACGTCAATAAGTGCAACAGGTTGCCGGAGGCGCGCGCGAAGCGCGTGTCCCGTTTCGAGCATCTCGTGCCGGCTAGGTATAATCGAAGGCTCGTTCCCATGACCGATTCCGCCACGAAGATCCACGGCCCGTCGAGGGGCAGCGTCATGCCTCAAGACTTCATCCGCACGACGGTTGCGGACGATCTGAAGACGAGCCGGATTGCGCGCGTGGCCACACGATTCCCGCCCGAGCCCAATGGCTATCTGCATATCGGCCACGCCAAATCGATCTGCCTGAACTTCGGCGTCGCGCAGGAGTTCGGCGGGCCGTGCAACCTGCGGTTCGACGACACCAACCCGACGAAGGAAGACGTCGAGTACGTCGAGGCGATCGAGGAGGACGTGCGCTGGCTGGGTTTCGAGTGGGCGGGGCTGCACTTCGCGTCGGACTATTTCGAGCAGCTGTACCAGTACGCCGTGCACCTCGTTCGGCACAACCTCGCGTACGTCGACAGCCTGAGCGCCGACGAGATTCGCGAGCTCCGGGGGACGCTGACGGAGCCGGGACGCGAGAGCCCGTATCGCAATCGCTCGATCGAGGAGAACCTCGATCTCTTCGCGCGAATGCGGGCCGGCGAGTTCGCCGATGGCGCGCACGTGCTGCGCGCGAAGATCGACATGGCGTCGCCGAACCTGAACATGCGCGACCCGGTCCTCTATCGCATCCGGCATGCGCATCATCACCGCACGGGCGATGCGTGGTGCATCTTCCCGATGTACGACTTCGCGCATCCGCCGTCTGACGCGCTGGAGCACATCACGCACTCGCTGTGCACGCTGGAGTACGAGGATCATCGGCCGCTGTACGACTGGCTGATCGACAACCTCCCGGTGCCGTCGCGTCCGCGGCAAATCGAGTTCGCGCGTCTCAATCTCACCTACACGGTGATGAGCAAGCGGCGCCTGCTCGAGCTCGTGCAGGAAGGGCACGTCAACGGCTGGGACGATCCGCGCATGCCCACGATCGTCGGTATGCGCCGGCGCGGCTATACGCCGGAAGCCATCCGCGCGTTCTGCGATCGCATCGGCGTCGCCAAGCGCGAGAACGTCGTCGACGTCGCGCTGCTGGAGCACGTCGTTCGCGAGGATCTCAACCTCCGCGCGCCGAGGGTGATGGGCGTCCTGCGCCCGCTCCGCCTCGTGATCGAGAACTATCCCGAAGGCCATTCGGAAGAAGTCGACGTCGTCAACAATCCCGAGGACTCGTCGGCGGGCTCTCGCAAGGTGCCGTTTTCACGGACCCTCTACATCGAGAGCGACGACTTTCGCGAGGATCCGCCGAAGAAGTTCTTCCGCCTGGCGCCCGGACGCGAAGTCCGGTTGCGATGCGCGTATTTCGTGACGTGCACAGACGTCGTGAAGGACCCGGCCACCGGCGAGATCGTCGAGCTGCGATGTACCTACGATCCGGCAACACGCGGCGGCGACGCGCCCGACGGACGGAAGGTGAAGGCCACGCTGCATTGGGTGTCGGCCGAGCATGCGGTTGACGCGGAAGTACGGTTGTACGATCGGCTGTTCAACGTCGAAGAGCCGGGCGCGCTCGCCGACTTCCGGGAAGCCCTCAATCCCGCGTCGCTCGAGGTGCTCCCACGGGCGAAGATCGAGCCGTCCGCCGCAGTGCTCGCGCCGGGCGCGCGTGTCCAGTTCGAGCGTCTGGGCTATTTCTGCGTGGATCCCGACAGCACGCCTGAACGTCCGGTGTTCAATCGCACCGTGACGTTGAAGGATAGCTGGGCGAAGTTAGAAGCCAGGAGCTAGGAGCCAGGAGCTGGAGTGTCCGTTCCGCCTCGCATCCCGTAGAATCCGTCGCACCCATAACAATCCCGGTCAGATCCGTCACTGCGTGAAGGGGACATCATGAATTCCCAGCCAGACGAGCGTACGCAAGCTGACTCAGTCGATCGACCCATGAAGCGCAGGGGCCTGCTGGCCGCTGCGGTGGCGGCAGTCGCCGCTCTCGTGGCGAAGATCTCGGAGACGCCGGTATCGGCCGCGAACGGCGACCCGGTCACCGTCGGCGGCAACGCCGTGGCGAACGTCGCCACGGTGTTGCGGAATAACGGTGCTTATACGAGCTCCGGCGCCGCGCTGACCGGCCTGCGCCATACCAACACCCTCAACGTCATCCCTTCCTATCGCATGGGCGTGTTTGGATTCTCAGGGTCATCACAGTTGGCGATCGGCGTCCACGGATCGGTTGATACCAGTACCGGGCGGGCATGGCGTCGTGGGATTTGGCGACGGCACCGGGACGGGTGTGTGGGGCCTCACGTATTCCGGCCCGGGCGTCCTGGGCCAGAGCTATATCGGTATCCCGGTCTTCGGTCAGGTACCTGCCGGCAGCACGACGCCGACAGTTGGCGTCTACGGGGAGAACACCTCCAGCTCGCAAGGGGGCTACGCCGTCTACGGGTTCTGCTCCAGCGGCCATGCCGTGGTCGGGAGGACCGCTGGCGCTGCCGGGACTGCCGGGATCGTCGGCACGACGCAGGGCGCACCAGGCACGTACGCGGGCGCGTTCTATGGCGCCGTGGCGGTCGTCGGCGACTTCGCAGTATTCAAGGGCGCGAAGAGTGCCGCGGTCCCGCACCCGGATGGCTCACACCGCCTCGTGTACTGCATGGAAAGTCCCGAGAGCTGGTTCGAAGATTTCGGCCAAGGTCAGCTCGAGTGCGGGGGGGCCGAGATCGTGCTCGACCCGGACTTCGCCGCGCTCGTGATGCTCGATGATTATCAGGTGTTCCTGACCGAGTACGACCAGCACAGCGATCTGTGCGTAACGAACCGGACGCCGACAGGCTTTCAGGTCCAGTCGAAGAACGCCGGTGCGGCAGGCCGGTTCGGCTGGCGCGTGGTCGCGAAGCGCAAGGACATCGCGCCGGAGCGCCTTGCACAGGTGACCGTTCCGACGGCGCCGATTCCACCTGACACGGTGAAGACGGCTACGCCACCCCTTCCGTCGAAGTACCGCTCGTAGCGAAGGCAAACTCCACTTTCGCGCACAACGCTGAGCCCGTGCGATCGCGGGCTCACGTCCCACCGCTCAGTCGAACTCCCCTTCATCGATCCGCTCGACGAGCTCGGCGAGCGATCGGACGCGGACGCAGTCGGCGTCGGGTCGCAGGTTGGTCTCGTCCAGCAGCACCGCGCGCAGGCCGGCGTTGCGCGCGCCGACGATGTCGATGTTGTACAGATCGCCAACGTGAATCGTGGACTCCTTGCGGGCGCCACTTCGCTCCAGGGCGATCTCGAAGAGACGCGGGTCGGGTTTCTCGACCTGCTCGTCGTAGGAATCCAGCGCATAATCGACGTAGCGATCGAGGCCGATTCGCGCGAGGTGCGCGCGGAGCGTACCGTTCGCGTTCGAGACGATCGTGAGCTTGAGACCAAGCGCGCGCATCGCGGTGAGCGCCGGCCGGACGCCATCGGGAATGAACTCCCACAGGTTGTTCGCCACATGGTAGGTGTGAAGCTCGGTCAGCGCCGCCGTCGTCGCGTCCGAGAGCGTGACGCCCGCACGCTCGAGGATCAAGTCGAAGAACAGCCAGCCACGGCTCGCGTCGGTCGTCGCGCCCACGACCTTGTGGTCGTCGAGCATGAGGCGCGCATGGGGCTCGGCAGCCGACAGCGCAGAGGGTGAAACGGTGACGCCCTGTCGGGCGAGCGCGTCACTGATGCGGTGCCAGTTGGGAAAGATCAGGACGCCGCCCGCGTCCAGGAAGACGTTTTCGAGGGCCACGGGTTCATAGTTCTACTGATCGGATAGCGCGATCAGCGGGTCGATCCTCGCGGCGCGCCTCGCGGGCACTGCGCACGCGGCGAATGCCACCAGCCCGAGCAGGACCGCGACCGAGGTGACCACGCGAGGATCCATCGGCTGGATGCCGAACAGCTGGGTCTCCATCGCGCGCCTGATGCCGAAGGCGCCGACCGCCCCGAGGGCGATCCCGATCCCGAGCAGCCAGAGGCCCTCTGATACCACCAGGCCGAAGATCCGGCGCCCATTCCCGCCGAGCGCCAGCCGGATCCCGATTTCCTTCCGCCGCTGTGCGACCTGATACGCCAGCACGCCGTAAATGCCGACGGACGCGAGGAACAGCGCGATCGCGCCAAACAGTATCGCCAGGAGCATCGGTGTGCGACGGCTCATCAAGGATTCCTCGAGCCGCTGCTGCATGGGCCGCACCGAAAAGAACGGCAGCTCGGGATCGATCGCCTTGACCTGCTGTCGAATGCCGCCGGTGACGGATGTCGGGTCGCCGATCGTCCGGACGACGAGCGTCATGCCACGCCCCACTTCCTGCGGGAAACGGAAAGTAGTACGTGCCGACCGGCTCCTTCTCCGTGAGGCTCGTGACGCGTATGCTGCCGACAACGCCGACAACGGTGTAGAAGTGGCTCTTGGGACCCGGCCCACGCGACAGTTCCTCGGCCGACTCGGGCCTCCACATCCTCCTGCCGAGCGGATCGGCGTCCTTCCAGAACCGCTTCGCGAGGCGCTCGTCGACGATCACCACCTTGGGCGCCCGCTCGTCGTCGGATGCCGTGAAGAAGCGCCCGCGCCGGAGCGGGATCTTCATGGCCTCGAAGTAGCCATGCGAGATCGACACGCGGTAGGGTGAGATCAGCGATTCCCCAGGGGTCATCACGTAACCTTCGGCGAGGATCACGCTGTCGCTGTAGTCGCCGGAGAGCGGCAGATTGCTCGTGATGCCGGCCGCTTCGACTCCGGGCAACGCCGCGACGCGATCGCGAAGCTGGTTCCAGAACGCGATGAGCTGCGGATCCTCTTTGTATCGCGCCGGCGGCGGGCTCACGATCCCGGTCAGCACGTGGTTGACGTCGAATCCCGGTTTGACGGCGAGGATGTGCTGGAAGCTGGCGAGCAGCAGTCCGGCGCCGATCAGCAGCATGAACGCGAACGCCACCTGCGCGGTGACCAGCAGCCGCCGAACGGTCCTGCCGCGCCGGCCCGCCGTTCCGCTTCGCCCTTCTTCGCGAATCGCCTGCGCCAGGTTCATGCGGCGGACGCCGAAGATGGGGATCAGGCTGACCAGGAAGCCGGCCGACCACCGCGAGCGCAAACGTGAACGCGATCACCGTACGGTCCACGAGGACCGCGGTGCCTTGCGGCGTCGCGTCGAGGCCGAACCGCCCGAGCAGGCGGACGCCGACCATGCCGAGGCCCAGCCCGATGGCCCCGCCGATCAGGGTCAGCAGGAGGCTCTCAGTCACGATTTGCGACGCGATCCGCACGAGTCCCGCACCAAGTGCATGACGGGTGGCGAGTTCTTTCATGCGGCCGCTCGATCGAATCAGCATCAGGTTCGTCACGTTCACGCCGCCGATGAGCAGGACGAAGATCACTCCGCCCCACAAGAGATAGAGCGTGTTGCGAAGGTCACGAACCAGGTACGCCTGCAGCGGTACGACGACCGTGTGGAAGCCCGCGTTGATCAGAATCTGCTTGAGGTTTGGAAAGCGGTCGAGGTTTCGAGCGTTCAGCGCATCGATCTGCTGGCGCGCCTGCTGCTCGGTTGCGCCGGGCTTCAGCCGCGCGACGTACGACCAGTTGTTGCTGTGGCGAGACTCGTCCGATTTCTCTTCAGCCGTAAAAGCGAGCGGCAGAAACACTTTCACGTCGGGCTCGAGGAAGCCGAAGCCCTGGGGCAGGATGCCCACCACGGTGTACGGCTCGCCGTTGATCCGGACATCCCGGCCGACCGCATCCTCGCGTCCACCAAACCACTGCTGCCAGGAGGCGTACGTCAGGACCGCCTTGTGCGTCTTGCCCAGCTCCCCGTCTTCCTCGGTGAAGATTCGTCCGCGGATCGGCTGGACCTCGAGCAGGCGGAGCAATGAAGGCGTACCCATCATGGCGACGATCCGCTGAGGATCGCCCTGATCGCCGAGCGTAACGCCGCGGGTGTTGTAGAGCGACTGTTCCTTGAAGACGTCCGTCTCACGCAGGCGGTCGAAGTAGTCGGGAACGCCCGTCGCCCCTGACCCGTCCGCCAGGCCAGCACCCGGATAGGCGTTGTACATGTGGACGAGCTGCTCGGCATGCGGGACGGGGAGGGGCTGCAGCAGCACCGCGTTGACGACCGCGAAGATCGCGACGTTCGCGCCGATACAGATGGCGAGCGTCAGGATGGCAGTGGCGGAGAAGGCGCGGTCCTTCCACAGCAGCCGGGTCGCGAATTTACACTCTTGAAGCAGACGATCCATGTATCACCTCGGCAGCCGTTCCTGCTAGATACGGGGTTCGGGGTTCGGGGGTTCGGGGGTTCGAGGTCGGGTTCAGGGTTCGCGGTTCGGGGTTGCCACCAAACGCCAAACGCCAAACGCCAAACGCCCACCGAACCCGAACCCGAACCCCGAACCCTGCAGCACTCCCTGTTGACATTCAACATGACACGGCGTACGCTCCTGTTGATGTCCAACAGGTCTCATCGGATCCGGAGCCTGCCGTGAGCGGCAAGTCCGACATCCTTCAGGGCACCCTCGATCTGATGGTCCTCAAGACGCTCGACACGCTGGGGAGCCTCCACGGCTACGGCATCGCCCGGCGGCTCCAGCAGATCTCCGACGAATTGTTGCAGATCAATCAGGGCACGCTCTATCCCGCACTCCTGCGCCTCGAGCAGCGCGGCTGGATCTCGTCGAAATGGGGCGTGTCCGACAACAACCGGCGCGCACGGTACTACTCGCTCACGCGCGCCGGGCGGAAGCAGCTGGAGCGCGAGGCCGACGACTGGCATCGCAAGGCGGCGATCATGGCGCGGCTGCTCGGCGGCGCTGAGGAGACACCGTGAGATGGCGTGAGGTGCTCGCTCGATGTCGCGGCGTGCTCGGGCTCGCGCGATCCGAGCGGGATCTGGAGGCCGAGCTCGACTTTCACGCCCACATGCTCGAGGAGGCGCACGTCGCGCGCGGGTTGTCGCGAACGGAGGCGCACCGGGCGGCTCGACTCGAGCTCGGGGGCGGCGCCCAGATTGCCGAGACCTGGCGCGATCAGCGCAGCCTCCCGTTCCTCGACACGCTGCTTCAGGACGTCCGCTACGGCCTTCGTGTCTTGCGACGCACGCCGATGTTTACCGCCTCGGCAATCCTCACTCTGGCGCTCGGCATCGGTGCGAACACGGCGATTTTCACGATCGTCGACGGCGTGCTGCTGCGTCCCCTGCCGTACGCGCATCCGGATCGCCTCGTCACGATCGGCGATCGAACCGCTGACGGCTTGTCGTCCAACGTCGGCTTTGCGACGGTCCTCGACTGGCGGGAACGAAGCCGCTCGTTCGAGAGTCTGGCCATGATGCGCTCGTGGCAGCCGACGCTCGTCGCCAATGGCGAAGCCGAGCAGTTGCCGGCGGTGCGCGTCAGCTGGAACTACTTCGACATGCTCGGCGTCGTGCCGGCCCTGGGCCGCACCTTCACGGCTGGCGAGGATCGGCCCGAGCATTGGCGCGTGGTGATCCTGAGCGACGCGCTCTGGCGCCGGCGGTTCGGCGCCGACCCTTCAGTGGTCGGCCGCTCCGTCGTCATGAACGACCGCGAGTACCGGATCGTCGGCGTGATGCCCGCGTCGTTCGATCCACTCGACGCCCAGCGGTTCTACGACGTTCGTGCGGAGGTGTGGGCGCCGATCGGCTACGACCTGCAGGGTGACTCGTCGTGCCGCAGCTGCCAGCATTTGCGCGCGTTCGGCCGGCTGGCGCGCGGAACGACGCTGGCTGCGGCCGCGGCCGAAATGAGCGCCATTCGCGAGCAGATGCGGCGAGAGCATCCGACCGACTACGAGGCTGGCACGATCGCCGTGGTGCCGCTCCACACGGCGCTGACCGGAAATGTGAGGGCGGCGCTCGTCGTTCTGCTCGGTGCTGTCGGCTTTGTTCTGCTCATCGCCTGCGCCAACGTCGCGAACCTGCTGCTCGCACGCTCCGTCACGCGCCAGCGCGAGATGGCGCTGCGAGCCGCGCTGGGAGCGGGACGCGCGCGGATCGTCCGGCAGCTGCTGACCGAGAGCGCGATGCTGAGCGCGGGCGGAGTGCTGATCGGAATTGCCCTTGCGATGCTCGTTGTCCAGGGGCTGACGACGCTCGCGCCGGTGACGCTGCCGCGTATCGACGAGATTGCCGTCGACGGACGCGTCCTCGCCTTCACGCTCGTCCTTTCCGTCCTCACGAGCGTGATGTTCGGTCTCGTGCCGGCCTGGCGGAGTGCGGCCGCCGGACTGCAGCAGACGCTCACGGAGGACTCCCGCGGCAGCGTGGGCCGGCCGTCGCGCACGCGCTCGATCCTCGTGGTGGCGGATCTCGCGCTCGCGCTGGTCCTCCTCGCGGCTGCCGGGCTGATGCTGCGGACCGTGGTCGCGCTCACGCACGCGAGTCCCGGTTTCAACGCGGCGCGGATTCTGTCGGTGCAGTTCTCGCTCGGGGGCAACGCCTACGCAGACGACGAGGCGGTTGTCGCGTTTCAACATCGCCTGCTCGAGCAGCTTCGGGGGATGCCTGCCGTCGAGGGCGCCGCGTTGGCAGGACAAATTCCGTTCGGCGGGGGCGCCGACTGCTGGGGCTTCCACGTGAACGGACGGATGAAGCCGAATACGGCGGACGATCCGTGCGTCGAGCGCTACGGCATCACCCCGGACTACCTGCGCGTGATGGGCATCCAGCTCGTGACCGGTCGTCCCTTCGACGAAACCGATTCGGCCACCAGTCAGCCGGTCATCGTGATTTCGCAGGCGACAGCCAGAGCCATTTGGGGGAACGACAATCCGATCGGCTCGCAGGTGAGGATTGGCGGGGAGTCAACCGGTCCCTGGCGGACCGTCATCGGAGTAGTGTCCGACGTCCACCACGACGATCTGACACAGCCGTTGGTGCCCGCGATGTACACCCCGCAGACGCAGATGACGGACTCGTACCTAACGGCCGTCGTGAAGTCGTCTACGAGCGATGCGGCCGCCCTCGCACCCCAGGTGCGAGACGCGGTGCGCGGCCTCGATCGAACGATTCCGGTCTATGGCGTTGCGACGGTGTCGACGCTGATCGAGCGATCGGCCGCTCAGCGCGTCTTCGTCTCGCGCCTGCTGACCGGCTTCGCCGTCGTCGCCGTGCTGCTCGCCGCCATCGGTCTCTACGGCGTTGTCTCGTACGGGGTCGCCCAGCGAACCCGTGAGGTCGGCGTTCGCGTGGCACTGGGCGCGACACCAGCCGACATCCTTCGTCTGGTGTTGTCGGCCGGCGTTCCGCTTGTCGCCCTTGGCCTGGCGTCCGGCCTTGCCGCCGCGGCTGCCGCGACGCGCGTCCTGGGCACGCTTGTGTTCGGCGTCGGCCACGCCGATCCGGCAACGTTTGCCGGAGCTGGTGCGATCCTGGCGCTCATCGCGCTGCTCGCGCACTACGTACCGGTCCGACGCGCCATGCGTATCGACCCTGCCGCAGCGTTGCGTCAGGAGTGAGGTCACCTCATCAGCGGTTTGCGTCGAAAAATGAACGAAAGATTAAAATGGACCGCATCGTGCAGAGTCCAAGTGCTTTGACATGCGCATTCTGAGAGGCTTAACGGGCCGGATGCTCTCCTGCGGATGTGTCATCGGCGCCTACGAAACCTACGACGGCGCGGTCGTCTGGATTCTCGACGAGCGAGATCCGGCCTGCGCCAACCCCACGCACGAGCGCGACCAGCCCCTGGCTGACGTCCCGAAATCGTAGAGTTCCAGTTCAGAACCAGACGAGGTTCGCTAGCGCAGGGCGCTACGGCTGGCGTGTTCGAGCACCTTAGCACCTCCCCAGTACAGCACCCTTAGCACCTAGCACCCCCAGCACCAGCACCCCTAGCACCCCCAGCCACCTTCAGCACCCTTAGCACTAAGATCTTTGCTGTATGACCATCGGTACGTGGAACGTGAACGGCATCCGTGCGCGTCAGTCGCAGGTCCAGGAGTGGGTCGAGCGCGATCGGCCCGACATCGTCTGCCTCCAGGAAATCAAAGCCGGATCCGATCAGGTTCCTACCGCGCTCTGCGAGATGGAAAACTACTGGTGTTACTGGCACGGCGCCAAAGGATATTCGGGTGTCGGCCTGCACGTCAGCAAGGCGCTGTGCGCCGAACGGCCGGCCTTCGCGCACCCGGGCTTTGACTACGAGAGCCGCATCGTGACCACCGAGATCGCCGGATTGACGATGGCGTCGGTATACGTGCCGAATGGCGGCAAGGACTTCGACGCGAAGATGCGGTTCCTCGAGGCGCTCGACGCGTTCGTCCTCGAATCCCACGCGACTGGCAAACGGCTGGTGATCTGCGGCGATATCAACATCGCTCGTGCCGACATCGACGTGCATCCCAAGGAGCGCAAGCCGCGGGCAATCGGACAACTTCCCGAGGAGCGCGCGGTGCTGGAGCGTCTGCTGACGCGCGGGCTGGTCGACACCGGCCGGGCGCTCGATCCTGTCAACGATCAGATGTTCACGTGGTGGGCGCCCTGGCGCAACATGCGTCAACGCAACATCGGGTGGCGGCTCGATTACGTCCTGGCCAGTCAGGGTGTCTTCGATCGCGTGACGTCGTGCACCGTGCTCCGCGACTTCGGCACGAGCGACCATGCCCCTGTGGTCGCCAGTTTTGACATCTAGGACATCTGGCCACGGGCCCGCGCCTTGCGCGCATAATGAAGACAGGCCCTGTGGTCGATTGATGGCGTCGCTCCCTCGTTCCGCTCTCTGGCCAGGCGTGCTCGTGCTGCTGTTGCTGGGCAGTCTGGTCGGGCTTCGAGGGCAGCAACCGCCGGCTCAACCCCAGCCGCCACCCGTTCCTGCCCCGCCTGAACAGCAGCGTCCGACCTTTCGTGCCGGCGCCAACCTCGTGCGTGTCGACGTCAGCGTCGTCGATCACCATGGTGAGCCCGTGGCGGACCTGACCAAGGACGACTTCGAGGTCCGCGAAGACAACGTCCCGCAGACCGTTCAGACCTTCAAGTTCATGCGGGCAAGCGGCCAGCCGTCGGACGACGATGATATGTCGCTGCCGATTCGGTCGCCCGAGCACGCGGCGGCCGAGGCGGCGCGGGACGACATTCGCGTGTTCGTCATCTTCTGGGACGAGTACCACATCGCGCAGATGCGCCCGACCATCGAGGGGCGCGAGGTCCTGACCGATTTCGTCCGCAACGCGTTCGGCCCGACCGACCTGGTCGCGCTGATGGATCCGCTGACACCGCTCGACGCGATTCGTTTCACCCGCGATCGTCAGGCGCTGGCTGACAAGGTGCACACACTGCAGGGCAGACTTGGCCTGTATCTGCCCCCGCGCAGCCCGATGGAAGAAGCGCAGTTGCAGATGGCGCGCGACGTCGAAGCCGTGCGTTCGCAGGTGACCGCGTCCGCGCTCGAAGGGACCGTGCTCTTCCTCCGATCCATCAGAGAAGGACGCAAGGCCATTCTGTTCGTCAGCCAGGACATCGGCCCGCTCGGCGGCGCAGGTGCCAGCGGCATGAACGAGAAGTACTCCTGGCAGGACAAGGTCATCCAGTTGGCCAACGACAGCAACACCGCCATCTACACGTTCGACCCGCGCGGCCTGGGTCCCCGGCCGTCGGACGTGCTTCGGTCGATCGCTGAAAACACCGGGGGCCGGATGTTTCAGAGCAACTCACCGGCGGTGTCGTTGAGACAGATCGTCAAGGAAGCGAGCGCGTTCTACTTGCTCGGATACGCGCCGCCCGAGTCGCCGGCGGACGGCAAGTTCCACAGGATCAAGGTGCGCGTGAAACGACCCGGCGTCGACGTGCGCGCGCGCAGTGGATACTTTGCGCCGACCCTCGCGGAACTGGAGTCCGCACGGAAGGCATCCGTCGGTGAGGAGCTCCCTCCAGAGGTTGCGCGCGCAGTCTCGGTACTGGCGCCGCGGCCGGACGCATCGGGGGATTTCTGGGCCGGCGCGTCACGCGGTCCAACTGGTGCCCCGCGCGTCACGGTCTCATGGATGCCGCAGGACGCGACGCACCCTCCGCAGGTCTCGGTCGTGGCGACCGGCGCAGACGGAAAGGTCTACTTCGACGGGCCGTTGACCAACGGCGCGACATCGTTCGACGTTCCACCAGGAGCGTTGAAGATTCAACGGACCGTGCTCGACGCCGACGGCGCGCCGAAGGATCGCGAGGAGGTCTCGATCGATGTGCCGAACTTCGCGTCGGCCGCGCTGGCCATTGGCTCGCCGGCGTTCTTCAAGGCTCGCAATGGTCTCGAGCTGAGGCAGCTGCGCGCCGCCCCTGACGCCACGCCATACGCCGGAAAGGACTTCGAACGCACCGATCACCTGCTGGTCAGGTTCTCGATTGTTGGCAGCGCGGCCGAGGGCGCGACCATTACGGCCAATCTCCTGAGCAAGCGTGGCGCGTCGCTCGCGACCTTGCCGTTCGCGCCAATCGCGGGTCAAAACGGCCTGTACGAAATCGATCTGCCGATTGGCTCGATCGCGCACGGCGAGTACCTGATCGCGATCGACGCGGCGCACGGCGCCGATCACGCCAGGACGCTCGTGTCGTTTCGCGCGGTCTAGCCGTCTTCAGCCCACACACGTGCGAGGTGCACGATCACCTCGACCGCCTTTTCCAGATCCTGACGCGACGTCCACTCAAGCCGCGAGTGGAAGTTGTGTTCACCCGCAAAGAGATTCGGTGCGGGAAGGCCCATGAACGACAGGCGCGAGCCATCCGTTCCGCCACGGATCGGCCGCTCGTCAGGCTGAAGGCCGGCACGCCTGATGGCCGTCCGCGCACGCTCGACGACTTCCGGATGCCGGTCGAGGACCTCGCGCATGTTGCGATAAGACGGGTGCACCGCGATCTCGACCGACGTGCCCGTCTCCGATCCCACGGCCCGCGCGATCTCTCCGACGAGCGCTTCCTTCTCAGCGAGCTGTGCCGTGTCGAAGTCCCTGATCAGTACGCGGACGCTCGTCCGATCGACGGACGCCTCCATTTGATAGGGATGCACGAACCCCTCGTATCGCTCGGTCGTTTCCGGCGACAGCCGGTCGTGCGGCAGCCGATCGATGAAGCGCGAGGCGGCCTTGATCGCGTTGACCATCCGTCCCTTGGCGTATCCAGGATGCGTGTTGAAGCCGATGAACGACACGACCATCGCGTCTGCTGAGAAGCTCTCCATCTCCAGCTGTCCAACGCCGCCACCGTCCAGCGTGTACGCGCACACGGCGCCGAACCGTGCGACGTCGAAGTGGTTCGGCCCGCGCCCGATCTCTTCGTCCGGCGTGAAGCCGAGACGGATCCGTCCGTGTGGAATCGACGGATTCTCAACCAGGTATTCGGCCGCCGCCACGATCGCCGCGACGCCCGCTTTGTCGTCGCCGCCCAGCAGCGTGGTGCCCGATGCCGTGACGATGTCGTGACCCATTTGGGCGGCGAGCTCGGGCCACTCGGACGGACGCAGCACGCCGGACGGATCGTCCGGCAGCACGATGTCGCGTCCATCCCACTCGCGGTGCACGATGGGCCTCACGTTGGCACCGCTCATCTCCGGCGAGGTGTCCACGTGCGCGATGAACCCAATCGTGGGGCACGGCCTCGCGACGGTTGGCTCGATCGTGGCGAAGAGGTAGCCGTTCGCGTCACGCTCGACGTCGGCGAGGCCCAGCTCACGCAGCTCCGTGACGAGGAGGTCGAGCAGCACGAGCTGACCGGGCGTACTGGGCACGCTCGTGGAGGCTTCATCCGCGCGCGTGTCGATGGCGACGTATCTCAGGAAGCGGTCGAGGACAGACATGGGTCGGAGAGCCGTGTCGCAAGGCGCTGCGAATCCGCGAGGTGGACGATCAGGTAGTCGCTCTGGCGCACCGCCTCGAGTACCGACCGCCGATCGAGCGGCTGATCGACGGCGCGCGTCAGCTCCATGACGAGCGTGTCGAGCGCCGCGCGGAGCAGCCGGACGATGGCGGTGAGGCTGGTGGCTTGATAGGCCACCCACGTGGCGAACAGTCGCGCCGCGAGCCATCTGTTCACGGCGCGCGAGTGACGTTCCACGGCGTCGGTCGCAGCCGTCAGGCCCCAGGCGAGTCGCCCGGAGGCCCGTGGCGCGACGAGTGGCGCCGGGACGGCGTCAGCCACGATGAAGAAATGCGAACCGTCCGGCCGCGTGTCGTCAGCACAGGCCGCTGCCGTTCGGTCGAATGCATCGTCCACGGCCTGACGCAGCGAGCGATCGCCGTGGCCAGGCGTCCAGCGAACGATCAACCCGGTCACGCGATCGAGACGATCGATGGCCCGCCAGGGAGGCGCGCCGCTGCCGGTCAGCAGATCGATTGCACGTTCTTCCCAGGCGGCGTAAGCGTCCAGATCCATCAGGACGGATGGCCGGAGCAGCGGTGACCATGTGTTGGCGGCGTCGAGGCCGTCCAGCCGTTCGTGACCCACCAACGATATCGGCGCTTCGACGATGGCGTCAGGCCCCGGTGAATCGAACAGCATCGCGGCGGCGGTGGGGCAGAAGTGCGAGAGCGAGACGAACGTCCCGCGCGCATCGTGCAGAACGACCCGAGGAAACATCCGGCAGGTCGTGGGAAGCGCGGCGCTTCCACCCGCGCGGTGGATGGCGCACAAGTAAGCGTCACGCTCGAAAAAGCTGCAGGTTCCGTCGGGCAGCTTGTGGGCGAGCGCCTGATCGTCATTTTCGGATTTCCAAACCAAACCGCCGGATCCCGTCAGCGCCAGCGCCTGCACGCGTGCCGCCTCGTCACGGTCGAAGGGAATGTCCCAGCCGGCCGTGCAGCAGGCGCCGGAGTGGCGGCACGGTAGGCGGCGTGGAAGCTGAGACACCGGGTCACGACCTCGATCATACGGTGAAGCGGCCGCGGGCGATGCGGAAGGACGTTTGCGCGCCGATCGCCTGTTCTGTAATGGCGATTACAAGACTGATGGCTGCGGCCCCCGGTCAGCGAGCGGGAATCGGGCGCCGCACACGGGTGCGCTGCCCGGCGCGGGAATTGCTCGACATCAGTATCCGCAATGTCGGACAGGGATACCTTCGGACCTCGCCTGCGAAGCGAGCGTGAACGTCGCGGCATCTCGCTCGAAACCATCGCCGTTGTCACCAACGTCAGTATCGATCTGTGGCAAGGCCTCGAGCGCAACGACTTCTCGCGCTGGCCGACCGGCATCTTCGCGCGTGCCTTCGTGCGCGATTACGCGAAGGCGGTCGGCCTGGACGCCGACGAAGTGGTCGACGAGTTCTGCCGGCTCTATCCAATCGGGGATCGTCGCGCCGATCGGCTGATTCGCGCGCAGGCCGAGCTGATCGGTCACGACCCCGGGTACCGGGACGAAGCGCAGATGATTCCCGGCGGGATCGATCGGCGATCGGCGGCTCGTGAAGCCAGCGCACAGGCACACGCCCGCCGGATGCGCCTTGCCCCTCGCGGGTGTGCCGCCGCCATCGACACCATCGTCGTCCTCAGCGCCGCGTCGCTCGTCACGCTGGTGTCGCCCGCGGCGTTCTGGATCACGGTGAGTACCACCGCCCTCGTGTACTATGCCTCGTCCACTCTGTTGACGGGGACCTCGCCGGGCATGCGGCTGACGGAGCTGCTCCAGCAGCGCCTGCCGGCCCTCTTCGCCGTTCAGGATCGCCGCGCGCACGCGTGAACCAGCTGACAGCTGACAGCTGACAGCTGCAGCCATCAGCCATCAGCCATCAGCTATCAGCTATCAGCTATCAGCCGGTGTCCGGTGTCTAATCTTTCGACCCTTACTGGACGGGCTCCGATGACGTATCGCGCCGTTCTTTCCGCCGCGCTGCTCCTGTTCGCCGCCTCCACCGTCAATTCCCAAACCGCGTCGCCACCGCGATCCCCGCTGCGCATCGTGAGCGCGGGGCCGTCGGGCGAAGTGGCGTCCGTCGAGGAGGCCAACGAAATTCGCGTTGTCTTCTCCGAGTCGATGGTGCCGCTCGGCCGGGTGCCGCCGAAGCCAGGTCCGCCGTTCTTCCACATCTCGCCCGCGGTTGCCGGGACCTTCCGCTGGTCGGGCACGACGATCCTGATCTTCACGCCGGCGCGCACGCTGCCGCTGGCGACGAAGTACGACGTGACGATCGATGCGACCGCCGCGGCCGACAGCGGCCGTCGTCTCGAGCGTCCGTATCGATTCACGTTCACGACGCCGACGGCGCGCCTGCTCCAGACGCATTGGTATCGTCCCGACGCCAGATACGATCACCCGCCGGTCATCGTGCTGCGCTTCAACCAGCCGGTGAAGCCGGAAGACGTCGCGGCCCACGTGACGGCGCACTTCGAGCGGCATCCGTTCGATCCGCCGGCCTTTTCGACGGCCGGCGCTCTCGCGACTGCGAGCGGCCGATCCAAACGCTCTGCTGCCGTTCGACGCGAAAGTTGCCGCCGCTCGCGCGGCGGCGTCGGCGACCTCGAGCGTCGCGCTTCGTCTGGCCGCGGACTGGGACAAGAAACGGTTTCCGCCCGCACGCGATCTCGTGGTTCTCGAGGCGACGGCCGATGTGCCCCCGGAGAGCTGGGTGAAGCTCGACGTGGACGGCAAGACGCCGTCACCCGCCGGACCCGCCGTCTCCGGGAAGCCACAGGACTACATCGTCAAGGTCAACCCGATGTTCTTCATCGATGGCTTCGACTGCCAGGCTTCGTGCGAGCCCGAGTTTGCCAATGCCGTGAAGATGCGCGTGCCCGTGAAGGCGGACGCCTTTGCCGCGGCGATCACGGCGAGCGATGTCACCGATGCTCGGCAGGAGCATCCGATCCCGAAGGCCACGCCGAAGAAGCGCCAGACCTGGCAGCAGGACGAATCACTGGTGTTGACGCTCGAAGACGCGGGCATGAAGTCGCAGCCGCCCGCGAGCCGGTGGGCCGCGACGATTTCGTCCGGCCTTACGGCGACCGACGGCCAGATGCTCGGCTACACCTGGATGGACGTTGTCGAGAACTGGCATCAGCGCGCGTTCACGAGCTTCGGCGACGGGCACGGCGTGTGGGAATCGAGCGGCGGTCCACTGCTGCCGTTCCACGCGCGAAACTTTCTGAACGTCCGGCAGTGGGCGGCGCCGGTCGAACCCGATCGGTTGATGCAGACGGTCGTGGATCTGCGCAAGACCGATTTCCACGGCGCACCCGACACACCACCCGTCGAGCGCAGGCTGGGCGTCACGGCAGACAAGATTCAGTCTCACGGTCTCGATCTGTCCAAGGCGCTCAAGCCGTCGGGCACGGGGATCGTGTGGGTGGCGGTGGAGGACGGCCAGCCGATCGAGCACGCGAACGTCTGGCGTGGCCCGAACGAGCCGCCGGTCCGCGCGAGCCTCGTGCAGGTCACCAACCTCGGCATCAGCGTGAAGGACAGCCCGCTGAACACGCTGATTTTCGTGACCCGCCTCGATACGGCCGCGCCGGTCCCTGGCGCGCGCGTGTCGATCGTTCAGCCGGACGGGCACACGAAGTGGACGGGCACCACCGGACCGGATGGCGT
Source organism: uncultured Acidobacteriota bacterium (assembly GCA_963786615.1). Classification (GTDB taxonomy): domain Bacteria; phylum Acidobacteriota; class Vicinamibacteria; order Vicinamibacterales; family 2-12-FULL-66-21; genus CAWAZT01. Next base: position 144,821 of record CAWAZT010000014.1, on the reverse strand, counting down.
TGCCATCGCGCCAGAGACGCGCCTTCGCAACCCGAACCGCTGGTGGGAATTCGCGTTCCTCGTGACGGCCGAGAAGGACGGCGACGTCGCGTACGCCGGAAGCGACTGGAACGAGGGTGTGACGCCGTGGGAGTTCGCCCTGCCGTTCAGCCTCGACGAGGCGGAGCCGCTGCTCAGGGGCACGGTGTTCAGCGATCGTGGCGTCTACCGGCTCGGCGAGGAGGTGCATTTCAAGGCGGTCTTGCGTCACAACACGCCTGACGGCATCCGGTTGCTGCCCTCGGGCACCGACGTGTTCCTGACCGTCCGCGACAGCCGCAACCGGCTGGTGGACGAGCGCACGATCAAGGTCAACGCCTGGAGCAGCGGCGAGTGGACGTTCACGCTGCCCACCGATGGCGCGTTGGGGAACTACGCCGTGCGTGCCGTGCTCGCCAGCGACCGGCCGAAAGCCCGGCGCGAAGCCCGATCGCAATACCGGCGGTGGCGAAGAGGAGCTCGATCAGGAAGAAGACGGCGTGCCCTGGAGCAAGACGGTGCGGGGATTCGTTTCTCGTTGCCGCCTACCGCAAACCGGACTTCCGCGTCGACGTGACGCTCACCGGCACGTCCATGATCGCGGGCGATCCACTGCAGGGTGTCGTCACGGGCCGTTACCTGTTCGGTGCGGCGATGCCCAAGCGGCCGACGCATTGGACGTTTACGCGAACGCCGGTCCTGTCGGCGCCCGAGGCGATCCAGAACAAGTACCCGACGGATCGCTGGACGTTCATCGGGTGGTCCGAGACCTTCATGCAGTCGCGCACCGACGTGGCATCGGACGACGCCGTCCTGGCGGCAAACGGTCAGCTGCCGCTGTCGCTCGCCACGGATGCGAAGGCGGGTCTGCCCTACGCCTACTCGCTCGAAGGCGATGTCGAAGACGTGTCGCGGCAGCACATCGCGAATCGCGCCACTGTTGTCGTTCATCCGGCACCGTGGTACATCGGCGTCAAGCGGCTGCCGTACTTCAATCAACAGAAAGATGGCGTCCGGACCGAGCTCGTCGCGGTCGGCCTCGACGGCGCGCCGGTGGCGGGCATTCCGATCGACGTCACGCTCACCCAGGTCCAGTGGATCAGCGTCCGCCGCGCCGAAGGCAACGGCTTCTATTCCTGGGAGACGCAGCGCAAGGATGTGCCGTCCGGCGAGTGGCACCTGACGAGCGCCGCGGATCCTGTGCCGCTCGACATTCCGCTGCCCGCCGGCGGCTTCTTCATCCTCGAGGCGCGCGCGCATGCCGATCGGGATCGCGTGACCGTCACGCGGACGCCGTTCTATGCGTTGGGCGAGGGCTACACCGCGTGGGAGCGATACGACCACAATCGCATCACGCTCGTTCCCGAGAAGACCACCTACAAGCCCGGCGAGACGGCGCGGATCATGATCCAGTCGCCGTGGGAACAGGCCACCGCGCTGGTCACGACCGAGCGCGAAGGGATCCGGACGCATCGGCAGTTCATGCTGACGTCGACGCAGCAGTCGATCGACATTCCGGTGACCGAAGCGGACATTCCGAACGTGTTCGTCTCGGTGCTGCTGGTCAAGGGCCGCAGCAAGCCCGCAGGGGAGTCTCCCAAGGACGACGACCCGGCCGATCCGGGGAAGCCGTCGTTCCGTCTCGGCTACGTCCAGCTTGCCGTCGAAGACGCGTCGAAGCGACTCACCGTCGGCGTCTCCGCGAACAAGGAAGAGTACCGTCCGGCAAACGCCGCCAAGGTGACCGTGGACGTGAAGGACCGTCAGGGTCGCGGATCCGCGAGCGAGGTGACGCTCTGGGCCGTCGACTACGGCGTGCTGTCGCTCACCGGCTATCGCACGCCTGACGTGCTGAAGTCGGTCTACGTCAACAAGTCGCTCGGCGTCCTCAACGAGGACACGCGACAGCGAATCGTGTCGCGACGTGTCTTGACGCCGAAGGGCGCGGCTGACGGCGGCGGCGGAGGCGACGATTCCGGACCGGGCACGGTCCGGCGTGATTTCCGGACGCTCGCGTTCTGGCTGGGCTCGGTCGCCACCGACGCGGCGGGGCACGCGACGGTTGACGTCAAGCTGCCCGAATCGCTCACGACGTATCGCATCATGGCGCTTGCGGCCGATCGCAGCTCGCGGTTCGGATCGGCGGACACCGAAATCCGCATCAACAAGCCCGTCACGCTCAAGGCGGCGTTCCCACGATTCCTGGCGGTGGGCGACAAGGCGTCGTTCGGCGCGGTCGTCACGAGCCAGCTGAAGACGCCAGGCCCCGCAACGGTGACCATCGCGAGCCTCGATCCCGACGTCATGCAGTTTGCCGACACGGCGCCGCAGACGGTCGACGTGGCCGCCGGCGGATCGGTCGAAGTCCGGTTCGAGGCGGCCGGCCGCGCGATCGGACGCGCGCGCGTACGCATGACCGTGAAGCTCGCCGGCGAAGAGGACGCGTTCGAGGACGTCGTGCCGATCGAAGTGCTGTCCTCGCCGGAAACCGTGTCGGCCATCGGCGAAGCGACCAACGCTGCGCCGCTGGCGGCCGAGCGTCTCACGCTCCCGACGGGCGTCGTCACCGGCTTCGGCGGGCTGCGCGTCGAGCTGTCGTCCACGGCGCTGGTCGGTCTTGGCGAGGGCGCACGCTACCTCGTGGAATATCCGTACGGATGCGCAGAGCAGCGCGGATCGCGCGCGCTTGCGCTGCTGCTGACCGCGGATCTCGGCGACGCGTTCAGGCTGCCGGGGGTCGAGCCGGCGCAGATGAGGACCACGGTCCAATCCGCCTTGAAGGATCTCGAGCGCTTCCAGTGCGGCAACGGCGGCTTCGCGTACTGGCCCGGCGAGTGCTGGAGCACGTCGCCGTACCTGACCGCCTACCTGTTGCACGTGTTCCAGGTCGCGTCGGATCTCGAAGTACGACGTGGACAAGTCGATGCGTGAGCGCGCGTACACGTACCTCCAGCAGCGGCTCGCGGAGCCGCCGCCGACGAACGAGAGCTGGTGGCCGTCGTACACCGCCTGGCAGGCCTTTGCGGTGAAGGTGCTCGTGGAAGGCGGCCGCAACCAGGATTCGAACATCACGCGGCTCTACGAGTATCGCGAGCGCATGCCGGTCTTCGGCCTCGCGTACCTGCACGACGCTCTGGTCGCGAAAGGCGAGACCAGCGGTCCGCGCGCCGACGATTTGCGTCGCCGCATGGCAAACGCCATCCTGCCCGAAGCGGCAATGGCGCACGTCGAGGAGCTGAGCGATCCGTACCTGCTGTGGTTCTGGAACTCGAACATCCGCTCCACCGCCATCGTTCTGAGCTCGATGGTCAAAGCGAACCAGGCGGATGCGCCGTACGCGTCAATCGTGCGCTGGCTGCTGCAGGCGCGCGACAAGGGTCGATGGGGGAACACGCAGGAGAACGCGATGGCCCTTGAAGCGCTGGTGGGCTACTACCGCCGATTCGAGGCGACGATCCCGAATTTCAGCGCCGTGGTCGCCCTCTCGAATCAGCCGCTTGCGCGTGAGGAGTTCCGTGGACGCACGACGGACGCGCGGATCACGGAAGTCCCGATGACGAAGCTCCTCGCGTCGGCACAGCGCCGGAGCCCAGCAGCCGCTCACGTTCACGAAGACGGGCGAAGGCACGCTCTTCTATTCGGCACGGCTTCGCTATGCGGCCGACCAGCTGTTTCAACAAGGGCTCGATCAGGGCATCCGCATCGAGCGCACCTATGCGCCGTACGTCGAGACGGGCACCAGGCCGGCGGCGACGACGTTCAAGGCTGGCGATCTCGTACGGGTGACCCTGACGCTCCAGCTCACGAAGGAGCGCCGCTTCGTCGCCGTCACCGATCCGCTCCCTGCCGGGCTTCGAGCCCGTCGAGTCGTGGTTCGCAACATCGGCTGCCGCGCTCTCCAGGAATCAGGACGCGCAAGAAGACGTGTCCGACAACTGGTTTGCCTGGTGGCAGCGGGGCGGCTTCGATCACGTGGAGCGGCACGACGACCGCGTGGAGCTCTTCGCCACTCGGCTGGCCGAAGGGCGTCACCAGTTCTCCTACATCGTTCGCGCAACGACCGCCGGCACCTTCCGGACGGCACCGGCTCACGGCGAAGAGATGTACGAGCCGGAAGTGTTCGGCAGAACGGCGACGGCCATGGTGGAGGTGAAGAAGTAACACCACGTGGTGCTAAGGGGCTGAAGGTGCTCGTGGTGCTAACGGTGCTGGTGCTGAGGTGCTGATGGTGCTAAGGGTGCACTGAAGGTGCTGAAGGTGCGACGATCTTGAGAATGTCGACGGTGTTGAAATGTCGACGGTGTTGAAGATGTCGACGGTGTGGCGATCGCGGTGGGTGCGGTACGGTCGCGCGCTGGCTGGCGTCGTGGTGCTCGGCCTCGTCGCGCTGCGGTGCTGGCCCGTGCCTGACTCGCTGTTGCGCGGCGCCGGGACCTCGTCCACCATCGTCGTCGATCGCCACGGCACCGTGCTGTACGAAGCGCTGTCGGCCAGCGGCGCGCGCGCGCGGCGGATCGAGGCGGCGTCGCTGCCGCCGGTGCTGGTCTCGGCGACGATTGCGGCCGAGGATCGGCGCTTCTTCTCGCATCCGGGCGTCGACCCCTGGGCGTGGATTCGCGCCGCCCGCCACAACCTGGCCGAAGGCCGCGTCGTCGAAGGCGGCTCGACGATCACGCAGCAGGTCGCCAAGTTGCTGATCCAGCAGCGCGACGGCGTGCAGCGCCGCGGGATCGGCGCCAAGATTCGCGAGATGGTGCTCGCGATCCGGTTGGAGCATCGCTTCACGAAGCGCGAGATCCTCGCGCTCTATCTGAACCTCGCGTCGTACGGAAGCCAGACGGCGGGCGCCGGTCGCGCCAGCGAAGTGTACTTCGGCGTCGACCCCGGCATGTTGACGCCGGCGCAGGCGGCATTTCTCGCGGCGCTGCCGCAGCGGCCGACTGCGTTCAATCCGCTTCGGAACATGAACGCCGCACAGGCCCGGCAACGGACGGTGCTCCGCCGCATGGCCGCGGCAGGGAGCCTGAGCCCGGATCAGCTGCGCGACGCGCTCGCCGAGCGACTGGCGATCGATCGCGGACGCGCGCCGTTCCTCGCGCCGCACTTCGTCGAGATGGCTCTGGCGGCCGCGGGAACGCCACGGCCACCGCGCATCGAGACGACGCTGGATCTGGAGCTGCAGGCGGAGGTCGAGGGGATTCTCGAACAGCAGCGGGAATCGCTCCGTCAGCATGGCGCACGCAACGTTGCCGTCGTCGTGCTCGACAACGCGCGGGCCGAGTGGATCGCGTGGGAGGGTTCCGGCGACTATCTCGACCCGAACTTCGGCGGCGCCATCAATGGCCCGCTGGTCCCGCGACAGCCCGGCTCCGCGCTGAAGCCGTTCACGTACGCGCTGGCGTTCGAAGAGGGCAAGACGCCGGCGACCGTGCTCGCCGACATCCCATCGAGCTTTCCGACCGCCGAGGCCGGTGTGCTCTACAGCCCGCGCAACTACGATGGCCGCTACCGCGGTCCCGCTGCTCGCCCGGCGCGCGCTGGCAGGCTCGGAGAACGTGCCGGCGGTAGCGCTCGCGTCCGACATCGGCGTGCCGACACTGGTGCGATTCCTGACGCGCGCGGGCTTCACGACCTTCGACCGCAGCGGGTCCTACTACGGCCTGGGCGTGACGCTGGGCAACGCCGAGGTCCGTCTCGATCAGCTCGTCGCGGCGTACGCCATGTTTGCGCGCGGCGGTGTCTGGAAGGCGCCGGTGCTGCTGCAGAACGCCAGCTTCGCAGCGGAGCGGACGATCGTCAGCCCACGGACGGCGTTCTGGATTACCAGCATCCTGAGCGACGCAGACGCGCGGTCGTTCATCTTCGGTCGCGGGGGAGACCTGGAGTTTCCGTTCGACGTGGCCGTGAAGACCGGCACGTCGCAGGCCTATCACGACAACTGGACGGTCGGCTACACGCGCGACGTCACCGTCGGCGTATGGGTCGGGAACTTCGATCGCACGCCCCTCCGTGATTCATCCGGCGTCACGGGCGCCGGGCCGATCTTTCACGCGGTGATGCTGGCGGCTGCACGTCATTACCGCAGCGCCTCCAGCCTCGACGCGATCGCCGCGCACCCGCCGGACGTCCAGCACGTTTCGATATGTGCGCTCTCGGGGATGCGCGCCAATGCCTGGTGCCCGACCCGCACGAACGAGTGGTTGCCGATCGACGCCGAGGCGCTGCCGTGTTCCTGGCATCATCAGAGCGACGAGGGGCTGCTGACGATCTATCCCCCGGAATTTCGCGCCTGGGCGGCCAATGCGGCCCTAATGTGGGTCGCGCGCCTCGACGCGAGCGTGCAGCTCCCGCGTCGCGCTCCGCTCAGCGCCCCAGTCCGTCGCCAGCTCCGGCCCTTGAGATCGCCAACCCACCGGCCGGCGCCATCTACAGCATCGACCCGACGCTCCGCGCCGACTTTCAGGCGCTGCCACTCAGGGCGACCACCGCGACCCGCACCACGATCACATGGGCCGTGGACGGTCATCCGATCGGCACGACGTCTTCGGAGGAACCGATGGCCTGGCCGCTGCGGGTGGGCACGCACCGGATCGAAGCCCGCGACACGGACGGCCGCCGCGCCGAGGCGGCCGTCATCGTCAAGTAGCTGGGGTCAGACCGCGTCCGTGGAGTCGACCGCTTCCTCAAAGGAGGTCAGAAACTGTGCTGTTGACCTCCCAAGCTCGTAGCCTTCTGTCGCGCGGCACCGGCCATTATCCGGATCCCAGGTGACGCGATAGAGTCTAGACAGCCGTGCTGATCGTCGATCGCATCGAGTCACCGATTGGACCGCTGACCGTGGTCGAGCGCGACGACCGTCTCTGTTTGCTGCACTTTGGCAACGCGACCGGCCTTCGCGCGATCCTCGCGCGCTGGTATCCAGAGGAGAGCCCACCCTCGGAGGGAACGTCAGCGACGCGAACGGTTCTGCGGCGTTACTTCGATGGCGACCTGGGCGTGATCGACTCGGTGGCCGTCGAGCTTAACGGCACGCCGTTTCAGCAGCGCGTCTGGAACGCCCTTCGCGCGATTCCCGCCGGCTCGACGCTCTCGTACAGCGAGCTCGCGCGCCGTGTCGGCGCACAGGCCGCGGTGCGGGCCGTCGGGGCCGCAAATGGAGCCAATCCAGTGGCGCTGGTCGTGCCGTGCCATCGAGTGATTGGCGCGAACGGGACGCTCGTCGGCTACGGCGGCGGCCTGCCGCGCAAGCGCTGGCTCCTCGCCCATGAAGGCGTGACGACGCCGTCGCTCTTTTGAGGTTGGGGTCTCACCCCAGCCCCTCTAGATCAGCTTGCCATCCCCGCGGTGCTGACGCATACTCGCGCTCGCTACCCCTGCGATTGCTGGACTTGCACGAAATCCGGACCTGATGGCCGAGGCGACCACGCTTGGAAGCTGGCTGCGACGCGAACGTGAACGGCGCGGCGTTTCCCTGACAGCGATTTCCGACCAGACGAAGTTGTCGGTTTCCCTCCTGCGGGGACTCGAGGCGGATGATCTGTCTCGGTGGCCGGGTGGCATCTTCCGCCGCGCGTTCGCACGGTCGTATGCGACCGCGATTGGCGTCGATCCTGACCTCGTGGTCCGCCGCCTCGAAGAGGAGCACCCGAGCGAGGATGCCGCGCCCGCCACGACGGCCGCACCCGCGCCGTCCGCCGGCGCGACTCCGGTCGCACCCGGCGCACTGGCGCCTGTCGCGACCGCCCAGACCCAGCGCCGCGTGCTCGCTGTGGCCGCTATCCTCGATCTCCTCGTTGCCGGTGCCATCGGATTCGGGTTTGCGGCCGCGGGTTCCCGGCTTCTGTGGCCGGTGCTCGCGATTGCCGCGTACCATGCGGTGGGCCTGATTTTCACCGGCCGAAGCCCGATGCTCGCGCTCCTCCTTGATCAAGGGCGATCGCCGGCCTCCGTGGCGGCCCCATCCGCACCGCCGGCGGACGCACCCAGCGCGCGCCCGGACCGCGCGCCTGCCGCCGCGGCCGCGCGGACCGCTACCGCCAGGCTGCGCCAGCCCAGCCGCCGCGCCTCCAGAGGGTCACGCGGTCGAGCCCCAAACTAGTACGACGGCGCGGTCGGGCTAGTTCCACGTTCCGGTCGTCGCGTCGTCAGCAAACCCGCTGGCATTAGTGGGCGCCTTGCAGCACAATCACCGCTCAAGGAGGCTCGCATGGGAATCCTGTCTTGGATAGTGTTCGGCCTCGTCGTCGGTATCATCGCCAAGCTCCTGATGCCTGGTCGCGATCCCGGAGGCTTCATCATTACGATGGCGCTGGGGGTTGCAGGTGCGTTGCTTGGAGGCTTCCTGGGCAGGGCCATGGGTTTCTACGGCCCCAGTGAGCAGGCCGGTTGGCTGATCTCCATTCTTGGCGCCGTCATCCTGCTCGTGATTTACCGAGTGGTCGCAAAGCCGCGAAACGTCTGACGCCGCTGGAGCCAGAGGCACGTTCCCCAGGCGGGTTCCTCTGGTTCCACCATTCGTCCTCACTCAGTTCTTTTTCTGCACCCATGCGCTGCTCTGCTCGCGTCACGCTTCATGCGTTGCTCGTCTCGACACTCCTCGCCACGGTCGTCTCCGCGCAGACCGTCGACGACATCGTTGCCAAGAACCTGGCCGCCAAGGGCGGCGCCGACAAGCTGAAGGCCATTCAGACGATGAGGCTGACGGGGACGATCTCGGCGCGCGACATGACCGCGCCGTTCACCATCTCGTCGAAGCGCCCGAATCTGGCGCGTCAGGAAACCCAGATGCAGGGCGTGAGCATGGTCCGCGGCTTCGACGGCACGACGCCGTGGATGATGATGTCGGGTCAGGTCCGCGAGATCACGGGGCCCGAGGCGCAGGCCACGCGCGAACAGGCCGACTTCGACAGCCCGCTCGTCGACTACCGTGCCAAGGGCAACACCGTCGAGCTCGTGGGTCCGGAAACCGTGGACGGCGTCAAGGTCTATCACCTCAAGGTGACGACGAAGGCTGGCCAGATACAGCACTACTATCTCGACGCCGAATCAGGATTGGAGCACCAGACCTCGATCACGCTCAATCAGAACGGCGCGGCCGTCAACGTCGTCAGTGTGCTCTCGGACTATCGCGACGTGGAGGGGCTGAAGATTCCCTTCAGCATCAAGCAGACGGTCAACGGCACGCCGGCGACCGAGCTGACGATCGAAAAGGCGGAATTCAACATTCCGCTCGACGACGCGCTGTTCAAGATGCCGAAGACGCCGCAGTAGCTAGCGGCGTTCGGCCGACGGGGCCGGCGTGAGCGCGCGCAGCTTCTCGAGGAGATCGTCGGCCGTGAACGGCCGGACGAGATCGGTGGGGCTGGTGCCGCCGGCGTCGCAGAGCAGGAGGGCGCGCACCTTGGGATTCCACTGGCGGAGGCGTTCGACGATCGAGCGTGACCGCCCGTCCGCCAATCGCTGCTCGATGATCAGCACGTCGAACGCGGCCTGCTGCATCGACGTCAAGACCGCGTGGCCGCCGTGCGCGACCGCGCTGACCGAATAGCCTTCCATTCTGAGGACCCTCGTCACGACCGCTTGCAGATCGCGGTCGTCGGTCAGCAGCAGGACCGACGGCGGAATGGCGCAGGGCTCCCATTTCGGCCCGAGCGGTACGGAGACACGACGCACGAACGTAGACATAGGCGCCCCGCGAAGGGCAATCCCGGTGCCGCGGCGAGACGCGGTGAAATCCCTCGACAATCGGGAGCGCGGCGGACGCGGACTTACAGAACCGGAGCGCGATTACAGAAAACGCGGCCCCGGCACCGGCGTCAAATCTTCAAGCGATCCTGGAGCCGTTCCCGATAGCCGCGGCTCAGGGTGAGCCGGATCCCTGACCGGAGCACGATCGAGTACTCGCCGTTCAGCCAGGGCTGCATCTCCTGGATGCGCTCCACGTTCACGATCCGCGATCGATGGATTCGGAAGAAGCGCTCCGGATCCAGACGTCCTTCAATCGCGTTCATCGTTTCGCGCAGCAGATGCGACTGGCTGCCCACGTGGAGGCGGACGTAGTTGCCAGCCGCCTCGATCCAGTCGATCTCGTCCGCGCGCAGGAAGAACAGCCGTCCGCCGGACTTGACCACCAGCCGATCGGTCTTCGGCGCATCGCGCTTCATGTCCTTCATGAGGGCCATGAGCCGGCGTCCGAGGTCGCCGTTCGTCTGGCTCTCGAGGTGCGTCCGCGCGCGTTGCAGCGCGTCGGTGAAGCGTTCGCGGTCGAATGGCTTGAGGAGATAGTCGAGCGCGCGTACCTGGAACGCGTGGATCGCGTGCTGATCGTACGCGGTGACGAAGATGACCATCGGCATCTGGTCGGGACCGATCGTGTCGATCACCTGGAAGCCGTTCATCCTCGGCATCTCGACGTCGAGGAGCACCAGGTCGGGATGACGTTCGTGAATCGCGCTGACGGCCTCTTCGCCATCGCGACACTCGCCGAGCACCTCGACATCCGATTCCGCCGCGAGCAATCCGAGAAGTCGCTCGCGCGCCAGCGGTTCGTCGTCCACGACCAGTGTGGTGAGTTTCTTCATAGGCATCGTAATGCCTTAGACGTAAGAAACACGCATTTCGTCTTTCCGGATCTCATTGTTCGACATGTTGAATTTCGCGCGCTGTGCGCAGTCGGACAGCGTTCTCCAGCGGTCAGTCGCGAGATGGCGTTCGTCACGCGAAAGAGGTCACGCGACATCGGGGGAAAGTTCCTCGTCCCAATGCGTCGCGTGCACGCGACGCGTGATTGGCGTCCGCGATTGCGGGCACCTCAATTGCTCAACACGCCTGCTTCAGCGGCGGATGCATTCACACGTCCGTCTTGCCGATGGAGGCTATTCGATGACCAAGCTGCAACGCGGCCGATGGGAGCGTCTCGTGTGGGGTCTTGCGGCGGCCCTCCTTGTTACGTCTCCCGCATCCGCGCAGGTGTTCACTGGCCGTATCGACACGACGGTGCAGGATGGGACCGGCGCGGTGCTTCCAGGGGTGAACGTCGAGATTTCAGGTCCGCAGAACCAGAATACGGTGACGGACGCGCAAGGCGAGGCGCATTTTCTGAACCTGCCTCCGGGCACGTATCAGGTGAAGGCGTCGCTGTCCGGCTTCGCCGACTACCTCAATAAGTCGGTGGCGGTCGCGACGGGCGGATCCGTCCCGCTGCGCATCACGCTGAGCGTGGCTGGCGTCTCCGAGCAGGTGCAGGTTTCGGTCGAATCGCCCGTCGTCGATCCGAAGCGGGACAACGTCTCCACCACGATCACGAACGAAGAGCTGCAGAACATCCCATCGGCGCGTGATCCGTGGGTCGTCCTGCAGACCGTCCCCGGCATCATCGTGGACCGGGTGAACGTCGGTGGATCGGAATCGGGGCAGCAGTCGAACTACGTCGCGAAGGGGGCAGACACTGGCGACAACACATGGAACCTCGACGGTATCCCGATCACGGACATGAACGCGCTCGGATCGACGCCGACGTACTACGACTTCGACATGTTCCAGGAGATGAACGTCTCAACGGGCGGAGCGGACGTGCAGGCGTCGACGCCGGGTGTCCAGCTCAACTTCGTCCTGAAGTCGGGCACGAACAACTTTCACGGCACCGGTCGGGTGTTCTACGAGAACAAGGATCTGCAGGGGACGAACCTGCCGAGCGACCTCGAGGATACGCTCGGCGGCGTCAGCGGCAAGGGCAATCGGCTGGATCAGTATGCGGACTATGGCGGCGAGGTCGGCGGGCCGATTCTGAAGAACAAATGGTGGGGCTGGGGATCCCTCGCGCGAACGAACGTGACGATCCTGACGCTGCAGGGCATTCCCGACAAGACCACGCTCACCGACGCGAGCCTCAAGACCAGCGCGCAGTTCTCGCAGAAGTGGCGCGGCAGCTTCACGTTCTTCAGCGGCAACAAGCAGAAGGACGGCCGCGGCGCCGGCCCGTTCAATCCGCCGGAGACGACGTTCATCCAGAACGGCCCGTCGAAGCTCTACAAGGGTGAGGTGAACTACGTCGCCAGCAACTCGCTCTATCTCACGGCACGGTTCGCGCACGTGAACGGACCCTTCAGCCTCACGCCCAAGGGCGGTCTCGAGAAGCAGGTGTTCGTCGACGCCGACGGCGTGTACCACAACACCAATCTGTTCCTCGACACGAATCGTCCGCAGAAGACGGTGATCGTGGACGGCAGCTGGTTCCGCGGTCGCCACGAAGTGAAGTTCGGCGGCTCGTTCCGCCGCGTGAACGACGAAACGAGTCGACGGGCTACGGCAACGGGTGGCTCGATCAGGAGCAGGATGCCGAGACCGGCACGACGATCGCGATCCCGTTCCGCACCTACGTCCAGAACACGCGCGCCGACTACAGCTCGCTGTACGCGGGTGACACGATCGCGCTCAATCGTCTGACGGTGAACGCCGCGCTGCGACTTGATCGGACGACCGACTCGGTGCTCGCGGCCAACGTGCCCGCGCACCCCGATCTGCCCGACGTGTTGCCGGGCGTCGACGCGCCGGCCGTCAAGAACGCCGTCGTGTGGAACGCGTGGACGCCGCGCATCGGCGCCACGTTCGCGCTCGACAGCAAGCACAAGACGCAGCTGCGCGGCAGCTACGCGGCGTTTGCGAGCCAGTTGAACGTCACGACCGCCAACGCGGTCTCGGCGGCGGGCTACGCGTACGCGTACTATCTCGCGGTCGACGCGAACCACAATCAGAACATCGAGACCAGCGAGCTGGTGCGGCAGCTCGCGATCGTCGGCGTCAACCCGGAGAATCCGCTCGAGGTCGTCAACGCCATCGCGCCCAACCTGAGCGCGCCGCGCACGCACGAGATCGTCGCCGGCATCGATCACGAGCTGATGCCCAACTTCGGTCTCTCCGCCTCCTATACGTGGCGGCGCTACAACAACGTGATCTGGCCGCTCACGCAGCTGCCGGTGCGCGACGTGACGAGCGCGGATTACCTGCTCGACGGCAGCATCGACGCCACGCTGCCAGACGGCACGCACGTGAGCGCACCGTACTACGCGTTGACCGCGGAGGCCGCGCCGGTCGGTGGCGGCAACATCACCGAGAACCGCGACGGATACCACCGGAGCTTCAAGGGGCTGGAGGTGTCGGCCACCAAGCGCCTCTCGAACCGGTGGATGGCTCGCTTCGGCTACTCGTGGAACAACGAGCGCGAGTACTTCGACAATCCGGCGACGGCGATCGTCGATCCGACATCGACGACGATCGATCCGCAAATCAACGGCGGGGCGGTCACACGCGCGACAACCGGCAGCGGCAAGTCGCAGATCTATCTCACGGCGCCGAAGTACCAGTTCATCGCGAACGGGTATTACGAGGGACCGTGGGGCGTCAACGTCGGCGCGAACTTCCTGCTCCGGCAAGGGTTCAGCCAGGTGTTCTACGCCAACGACGTGGCGACCAACGACGCCGTCCACTCGACCAAGGACGTCGTCGTGATCACCGACCTGGACAAGTATCGTCTGCCGACCCTGAGTTCGCTGGACTTCCGAGTGGAGAAGGCCTTTACGTTCGGCCGCACGCGCGCGATCTTCGATTTCGACGTGTTCAACCTGCTCAACTCGGGAACGGTCCTCGGACGCCAGTACGACGTGCAGGCATCCAACTTCAACGCGATCACCGAGATCATGAACCCGCGCATCGCGCGGTTCGGCGTCAGATTTACGTTCTGACGGATCAGGAGGTCGGGGTTCGGGGTTCGGGGTCGGCTTCGCGGTCTGCGGGACCCACGAGCCTCGACCCCGAACCCTGAACCCCGAACCCCGAACCCGACGCCTAGGCCGATCGCCGACGCACCGTGATCGGCGACGCGCGCGCTCGCGGCCGCGTTTTTGCCCGATCGCTCTTCCATCGTAGAAAAAGGTGTGCATAATGAACGCGTGAGCACTTCCGCGGCGCGAGGGCACCGAGCCTGGCAGGCAGGCGAGCTCTTCACCATCAACGACGCCACCGACTTGTACGAAGTCGATCGCTGGGGCAAAGGGTACTTCTCGATCTCCACCGACGGCCACGTGCTGGTGCATCCGACGAAGGATCCGGCGAGCGCCATCGATCTCAAGCAGCTCACCGATCACCTGATGCTGCGCGGGATCGGCCTGCCGGTGCTGATTCGGTTTCGAGACATCCTGCGGCACCGCGTCGGCGACATCCACAACGCGTTTTCCAGCGCCATCAACCAGCACCAGTACGAAGGTCGCTACGTCTGCGTCTACCCGATCAAGGTGAACCAGCAGCGACAGGTCGTCGAAGAAGTCCTCGATTTCGGCAGGGAATACGGCTTCGGCCTCGAAGCGGGCTCGAAGCCGGAGCTGCTCGCGGTCATGGCCCAGGCCTACAACGACACGCCCATCATCTGCAACGGCTTCAAGGACGCCGAGTTCATCGAGATGGCCATGCTCGCCCAGAAGATCGGGCGCAACGTCATCCCCGTCGTCGAGAAGTACACCGAGCTCGGGCTGATCCTGAAGTACGCCGAGAAGGTCGGCGTACGGCCGCAGATCGGGATGCGCGTCAAGCTTGCCGCGCGCGGCGGCGGCCGCTGGCAAGGCTCGGGGGGCTACCGCTCGAAGTTCGGCCTGACGGTCGCGGAAGTGCTCCGGGGGCTCGAGGAGTTGAAGCTGCTCGGCATGCAGGACTGCTTCAAGCTCCTCCACTTTCACCTCGGCAGCCAGATCCCGAACATCCGGATCGTGAAGGGGGCGCTCAACGAAGCCGCCCGGATCTACACGGAGCTGGTGAAGGCGGGCGCCGGCCTCCAGTATCTGGACGTCGGCGGGGGGCTGGGCATCGATTACGACGGCTCGCAGACGAACTTCGAGTCGAGCGTCAACTACACGCTCGAAGAGTACGCCAACGACGTCGTGTACCACATCCAGACGGTGTGCGACGACGCCGGCGTGAAGCATCCGACGATCGTGTCGGAGAGCGGCCGGGCGATCGTCGCGTACCACAGCGTGCTGATCTTCAACGTGCTCGGCGTCTCCGCCTTCGGGGAAGAGAAGATTCCCGAGTCGATCTCGCCGGAGGAAGCCGAGCAGCCCGTCATCGACCTGCTGGAGACGTACCAGAACCTGTCGGTCCGCAACGCGCTCGAGAGCTACCACGACGCGCAGCAGGCGCTCGACATGGCGCTGAACCTGTTCACGGGCGGCTACCTGCCGCTCGAGCAGCGGTGCCAGGCCGAAAATCTCTACTGGGCGATTCTCGTCAAGCTGAAGAAGCTCGTCGCGCAGATGGAGGACGTGCCCGAGGACCTTCAAGGCCTCGACGACACGATGGCCGACACCTACTTCTGCAACTTCTCGCTGTTCCAGTCGATTCCCGACAGCTGGGCCATCAAGCAGCTGTTTCCGATCATGCCCATCCACCGGCTGAATCAGGCGCCGAGCCACCACGGCGTGCTCGGAGACATCACCTGCGATTCCGACGGCAAGATCGATTCGTTCATCGACCGCCGCGACGTCAAGCGGACGCTGCCGATGCACACGGTCAACGGCGAGCCGTACTACCTCGGGGTGTTCCTCGTCGGCGCGTATCAGGAAATCCTGGGCGACCTCCACAACCTCTTCGGCGACACCCATGCCGTGCACGTCAGCCTCGACAAGGGCGGCAACGTCGTCCTCGACGCCGTGATTAAAGGGGATACGGTGCGGGAGGTGCTGGACTACGTGGAGTTCGACGCCGAGACGCTCGTCCGAAAGCTACGCCACGACGTCGAACTTGCCGTTCGAGAAGGCCGGATGACGCTATGAGGAATCCGGCCGTCTCCTGGAGTTCTACGAAGAGGGGCTCCACGGGTACACGTACCTCGAGGAGCCCCGCGAGCGCTGACCTACCGGCGGCCCTTGCCTTTCGACAGCCGGTGCTGAGCGAGCAGGCACTTCGACTGATGCGTGACCCGCGCGAGCGCTTTAAGCGCGCGACCGCGCGATTCTTGGCCACCGTCACGTTCACCTGCCCGTGCGCTTCGTTGCCAGCCTTGTCGGCGCACGTGACCCCGAAGGTGTAGACACGCTCGTCCTGATGGCGGTTCCGCAGCGCGCGCACCTGGCCCGCCAGGGGCGCCGTGATCTTCGCGTCGGCCGCTGATCCTTCGTCGGCCGTGATCGTCGTCAGCTCGCAGACCGGTGCCACGCCGGAATCGTCCGTGGCCTTCACCGACAGACCCACGGTGACCCACTGTCCGTTCGCCGGCCAGATGTTGTCCGGCGTCGCCCGGAGCGAGACGATGCTGGGCGCCGTCGTGTCCCCTGGCGGCGGCGGTGGTGGCGGAGGCGGCACGGGCGGCGTCAGCCGGAACACGTGCGGCTCGCCGTTCGAGGAGGCCTTCACCGACGATCCGCCCCGACGTGCTGATCGCCGTGTGCCTTCGTCAGCGTCCAGCCGGAGTCGCTCGGAATACGCGTGTTCAGATCGGCCGTGCCATCCGCGTCCGTGTGCACGAACGCGTGCGTCGACACGCCGTCTGCCAGCGTGAAGTAGCCGACCGTCGTCCCGTCGGCGATCCCGTTGGCGTTGCTCAGCGACGATCCGAAGCTGTCCAGATCCGTCAGCGAGCCGTTGCTGTACCTGAACGCGTGTTGCGTGACGCCGTCGGCGTCGACCCATGCCTGTCCGACGACGCGTCCTGCGTTGTCGACGGCATTGCCCATGCTGGTGCTCGAGCCGTTCAAGCCGGCCAATGTCGTGAACGGTTCCATCCGCATCGACGAGAATCGTGTGCTGGTTGCCGTCCGGGAGAGTCGCCGCTCCGACAACCTGCCCGCCGTCATTGATGCCGAACCCGATGACCAGCATCCCGTTCAGGCTCGGCAGCTTCTGCGCCGGAAATCCCGGCGCAGCACGAAACGACCTGGTGCCTTCCTCGGGATCGCCAGTGTCGCCGTAGCCGGTCACCTCTCCCGACGCGTTGATGCCTGTGCCCACCGGTGTACGAGCCGGTGCCCATCGGCTGGATGAACTCGAGCACTCCGGTCGTCGCGGTGTAGCGATAGGCGCGCAAGTCTCCAGCGGACGTGACGACATAGCCTGTCAGATCGCCGTAGACGTTGATATCTTGCGCGTCGCTGGGCAGCGACTCGAGCCCTGGCACGTACGACCAGCCGCCCGGATCGACGAAACGGACCGCCCGGCTGCCCGTGCTGGTGAAGACGAATCCGGATACCTGTCCGGACGCGTTGATGCCGGTGACGGTCGGCACGAGACCGTCGACCGTCCCGAGATCTTCAATCGTGTATGTCGGTGCGTTTGCACCAACCGGTGCGAGCGCGACGGGCTGAGCGAGTAACAGCACCGCGGCCAGACCAGTGGCGTAACGCCTCATTCGCAGCATGAGGACCTCCAATCCCACTGCTGACCTGAGCAACGGAGGTGCCCCCGCTCACGCGTGTCGGCAAGCGACAAGGCGGCAGAGGCTTAGAGGTGTGCGCCCTGATGTGCGGCTGTTTCTGAGATTACCGTTTCGGGATTTCGATGGCGGATTCGTCAGCGACCCATCATCGCGTCGCGCTTCGCCTTGAACTCGTTTCCGGGCTTCCACTCCGGGAGTTTGTCTGCGTTGGCGACCCGATAGCCCACCGCGAGCAGCAGTCGCGCGTCCTCGACGGCGCCGGCCAGATCCCAATCCGGTTTGATCTCGTCGGAAGGCGCGTGATAGTCGTGCTCGGTGTAGTCGTCGCGCTTTTTCTTGCCCCAGTCCGCGGACTTGCCGATGAAGTCCACGCCGGAATCCGGATCGAGTGCGGGCACGCCCTGCTTCGCGAAGTTGAAATGATCCGAGCGGTAGTAGAAACCCTTCTCGGGCTCGGCGTCGGGACTCAGCGTGCGGCCCTGCTCCTGCGCCGCCTGCCGGAGATAGTCGTCGAGATCCGACGCACCCAGGCCGATCACCGTGATGTCCTTCGTGCGTCCCCACTGATTGACGCCGTCGATGTTGATTTCGGCCACAGTCTTGTCGAGCGGGTAGAGCGGCGATTGCTGAGTAGTACTGCGATCCGAGCAGGCCCTGCTCCTCCGCGGTGACCATCAGGAACAGGATCGATCGTCGCGGCTGCGGCGTCATCTTCTTGAAGGCCCTGGCGATTTCCAGGACCGTGGAGACGCCCGACGCGTTGTCGAGCGCGCCATTGTAGATGTTGTCGCCGTTCACGGGTTCGCCCACGCCCAGGTGATCCCAGTGCGCCGAGTAGACAACGTATTCGTTTTTCAGCTGCGGGTCGCTTCCGTCCAGCTTCGCAACAACGTTTCTGGAGTCGATCGTGCGCAGCGTGTTCTTGATCGCCATCGACGCCTGGAGACCCAGCGCAACCGGCTTGAACGCGCGCGTCGCGGCCTGCTTCTTCAACGCGTCGTAGTCCTGGCCGGCCATGGTGAAGAGCTTGCGCGCGGCGTCCGCGGTGATCCAGCCTTCGATGTTGGCGCGCCCGGCATTCTTGTCCGGCGTGATCGTGTCGAACTTCTCGTTGAGATTGCCCTGCACGACGGAGAAGGGATAGCCGGCCGGGTCGGTCTCGTGCACGATCAGCACGGCGGCCGCACCCTTCCGTGCGCCTTCCTCGAACTTGTAAACCCAGCGGCCATAGTAGGTCATCGCCTTGCCGCCGAAGACTTTCGGATCGAGCGCCGATGGATTCGCCGGATCCGGAACCGGCGGGTCGTTCACCAGCACGATCACGGTCTTTCCCTTGACGTCCATGCCCTTGAAGTCGTCCCAGTTGTATTCCGGGGCCTCGACACCGTAGCCCGCGAAGACGACGTCGGACCGCGAGATCGAGGCGGTGTCGGCGACGTGCTTCGTCCACGCCACCACATCGTCTCTCCACTTGAAGCCGAGGGCCTGGGAGCCCTTTACGAAGGTCAGCGGACGTGTTTCGGCGGCCGTGATGCCGACCAGCGGGACCTTCTGGACGTACGTCCCGTCAGGGTTACCCGGCTGGAGGCCCAGGTCGCGGAACTGGGTCTCGAGATACGCCACGGTGAGCTCTTCGCCGCGGGTGCCTGGCTTCCGTCCCTCGAACTTGTTGGAAGACAGCACTTTGATGTGCTGAAGGATGGCTTCGGGATCGATGGCCGGGAAGGCCGACATGGGTGGACCGGCCGCCGGTGAGGCCTCCGTCGTGCCGGGCGCGGCGGGGGTGCCGGCAGGCGCCGTGGAGGAGCCGGCGTCCTTCCGGCCGCAGGCCGCCGCGGAAAGAATGACGCCGCAAATGGCCAGCGAAACGACAATCTTTGCGCATGACTGGTCATTTTATGCGGATTTTGGTCGTCATTCTGCGCAGGGGCGCTGTTCGGGAGACCGTCTGGATCCGTTAGTTGTACTTGGATTGCGGTCTGTCTCGGCAGGATAATGGCCACCTCCGGCCGTTCCGGGCCGCCCCGCTGCTGCGAATCCGATGGTTTGCCCGCAATGTCGGACCGAGACTCCGCTCACGACCGGGCGTTGTATCGCCTGTTCGGCGGAGCTGTCGGCGTCGATCGGTGCGCTGATGACGGGCGCGATCACCCCGGCACCCAACCCATCGCTGGACGTGACGCGCATCACGTCCGGGCCGCGCAGCGGGCTCGGTCCCGGCGTGCTGTTCGCCGGGCGGTACCGGATCGAACGGCTGCTCGGCGTGGGCGGCATGGGCGCCGTCTACAAGGCCGAGGATCAAGAGCTCGGCATTCCGATCGCCCTGAAGGTCATCCGGACCGAGGTGCTGTCGAACCCCGGGGTCGGCATCGACTTCGAGCGGCGGTTCAAGCAGGAGCTCCTGCTCGCGCGGCAGGTCACGCACCAGAACGTGCTCCGCATCCACGATCTGGGCGAGTCCAACGGCGTCAAGTACATCACGATGCCGTTCATCGAAGGGTCCGACCTGCACGCGATTCTGGGCTCGGGACACCTGCCGTTCGAGCGCGTGCTGTCGCTCGCGCGTCAAATCACGTCGGGTCTTGCCGCCGCGCACGACGTCGGGATCGTGCATCGCGATCTGAAGCCCCAGAACATCCTCGTCGACTTGTCGGGCCGCGCGTACATCTCGGACTTCGGCCTGGCGAAGTCGTATGAGGCGAGCGCCGCGGGGCTCACGCGGCCGGGCGACTTCATCGGGACACCGCGTTACATGGCGCCCGAGTCCGTTGAAGGACAGCCGAGCGATCACCGGAGCGATCTGTACGCGCTCGGGTTGATCCTCTACGAGATGGCGTCGGGATCGACGCCGTTTCCAGGGGACTCGGCGCTCGAAGTGCTCATGCAGCGCGTCCGGATCTCGCCGCGCGCCATTGAAAGAAGTGGCGCCCGATCTTCCGCCGTTCTTCACCAACATCGTCATGCGGTGCCTGGAGAAGAATCCGTCGAGCCGCTACCAGACGCGCGCGCGACCTGCTCCAGGATCTCGAGCAATCGAAGTCGACCAGCGGGAACCGCACGAGGTCCAGCCAGTCGGTCGTCATCAACCTGCCCTTGCCAACCTCCCGAGGCGGGTGGGCGATTGCGGCCCTTATCACGATCCTGCTGGCAGGCGGTCTGTTCGCGCTGCCTCCAGTGCGACATCTGTTCAGTCGAACGGACGGCAGCAGCTCGACTCTTCCGAGCCCGAATGAACGAAAGCTCGTCGCGGTGCTGCCGTTCCAGGCCGCGGGTTCGCAGAGCCTCGATCACATCGCGACCGGCGTGGCCGAGGCGATGTCGGCGAAGTTGTTCGGCTTGAGTCAGGTGACCGTGGCTCCGACGAGCGCGATCGAAGGCGTCGATCTCAAGCAGCCCCACGCGAAGCTGGCGCGCGAGCTCGGGTCGAACCTGCTCGTGACCGGCACCGTTCAAGGCAACGACTCGCGCATCAGCATCATCATCAAGCTCGAGGATCCGATCGCGCGGAAGACGATCTGGAGCAAAGAGTATCCGGGCAGCCTCAACGATCTGCTGACCATGCAGGAGCAGATGTTCTCGGGGCTCGTCGACGCGCTGAACGTCACGCCAAGCTCTGAGGAACGGGCCAAGAGCATCGCGCGTCCGACGCAGAACATCGCCGCCTACGACTCCTATCTGAAAGGACGGAACGCGCTTCGCGGCCAGCAGGATCGGCAGAACATCGAGGCCGCGATGAATTTCTTCAACGACGCGCTGAGGCAGGATCCGCGGTTTGCGCTGGCATTCGCCGGACTCTCCGACGCATCGGTGGCCATGTATCACGACAGCGCCGATACGAAGTGGGCCACCCAGGCGGTCTACACCGCGCAACAAGCCGAGCGCCTCGACGACTCGCTGGTGGAAGTCCACACGGCCATGGGCCAGGCCTACGTTGCGACGGGTAGAACGAACGAGGCCATTGTTGAATTGAGGCGCGCGCTCGAGATTGCGCCGAACTCGGACGAAGCCTATCGCCGCCTGGCCGCGGCGTATCGCATCGCCGGTCAGACCGACGAAGCGATCAAGATGCACAAGCTGGCGATCGAAAAGAATCCGTACTACTGGATCAATCACAACGCGCTCGGCTACACCTACTGGCGCATCGGCGACTACGAGAATGCGGCGGCGGAATTCAAGAAGGTCCTCGAGATCGAGCCCGACAACGTGAACGGGTACAACGATCTCGGCGCGGTCTATCTTCAGACCGGCCGCTATCAGGACGCGGCCGATACGCTGCAGAAAGCGTTGAAGGTCGGGAACACGCCCGACACGTGGAGCAATCTCGGCGTGGCCTACGCCTGGATGGGTCGGTTCGCCGAGGCGCTGCCGGCCTATCAGAAGGCCGTCGAGATCAGTCCGGCCTCGGATGCATGGCTATCGAATCTGGCTGACGGCTATCGATGGCTGCAGAGGACCAAGGAAGCCAACGAGACCTACGACAAAGCGATTGAGCTGGCCTACAAGTCGTTGACCGTGAACCCCAACGATGCGGCGACCCGGGTCAACCTCGGCACCTACTACGCCAAGAAGGGGGAGTTCGCGCAGGGTCTGAAATTCATCGACGACGTCCTCGCGAAAAACCCTGACGACCAGGGCTACCTGTACAACTCGGCTATCGCGCACGCCCTCGCGGGCCACACGGACGCGGCC
Organism: uncultured Acidobacteriota bacterium; assembly: GCA_963786615.1. Taxonomy (GTDB): domain Bacteria; phylum Acidobacteriota; class Vicinamibacteria; order Vicinamibacterales; family 2-12-FULL-66-21; genus CAWAZT01. The sequence continues at coordinate 122,698 of CAWAZT010000014.1, read as the reverse complement.
CTGCAGGCGCTGGGGAAGGCGTTCAAGGCCGGGTATCCGCCTCAGTTCGCGAAGGATGATCCGGACCTGAGAACGCTCGCGGGAAATGCGCGGTTCAAGACGCTGGTGCAGGAAGCCCGGCCCGCTCGCTGACGAGCAGGCCGGACGTTTCGCAGGGTGCGGTGCGCTGGGGAGCGGGTCCTACGCTTGCCGACGACGACGCCGTGCGCTCACGAGCGCGGCGACGCCAGTTCCCATCAGAAGCAGCGTGCCGGGCTCGGGAACGGGCTGTCCGTTGACCGATTCAATGGCGGCAGCAAAGGCAACCGCCGAACCCGGAACATTCGAAACAGGAATCGCGCTGATGTACAGGAGCAGATCGTCGCCGACGCCACACGCATGCGTTCCCCATCCCGCCACGTTCGGACATTGCAAGACCGACGGCAGGAGGAAGTCCACGATGGTCCCGACGATCGGGTGGTTGTCGATGATCGTGTCCACGATCGCGGGGAAATCCGGACGGGCCGCCAACTCGAGCAGGCCGTTCCCCAGATCGTTCAGGAAGAACTGACTCCTCGGATCCCTCTTGAAGACGAGCGAGCTGTCCTCGTCCCCCACTTTGTTGATCTGCACGGTGATGCTCGCGATCCCATCGTCGAACGCCTGCGTGATCTGGAACGGGATACACGAGAAACTGGCCTTGAGGTCCAGCTCGTCTGGGCAGGTGCCGAATGGCGTCACGGCACCGCTGTCGATCGGGGGTGACCCGAATTTCCCGCCTCGGACGCCGATGATCGGATCGGAGATCGGACCTGCGGTGGCGGGACTCGGCATCACCGCCATCATTCCCAGCAAGCCAAGTACACACCACGCACGGGTCATCAGGCGTACTCCTTCGAGACGAAATCCATCAGACTTTCCACGGCCCGGCGTTGTGTCTTCGCCATGCTTACGCCGGTGCCGTGGCTTCGGGAAGGCAATCAGCTGTTCTTCCGCCGGAGACGACGACCCGCCAGCGTGGCGATGCCCGTGCCCATCAGGAGCAGGCTGCGCGGGCTCCGGAACGGGATTCAGGGGCGTGTCGTTGACGGCGGTCACTTGCGCGGTCAGCCCAAGAGCAATGGATGTCCATCGAGCGTGATCATCGTCCAGGATCGAGATCGGGATTGCAAAACGAACGCGATATCTTCGCCAGCGACAGTGACCGCACGGTGTGCGATCCCTCGACTGCCGATCGAACACATCAGAGGCCCATCGCCTGAGAGAACCGCAGAACGCCGTTCTCAAGCTGCGTCCGAACGCGAATGGACTCGGTGGGTCCTCTCGCGCTGAGCTGAACGTCGCGCGATTCGTGCTCGGAGACGATGTGCAGGGTGATGCTGGTGACTCCAGCGCTGAACGCCGTGTCACTGATGTTGAAGATCGCGCACTGGACGAAGCTGTCCAGCGCCTCCGGGCAGTCCTGCAAACGAAATGGACCTGCCCGAGTCGACGGGTTCGGACCCGAACATGCCTCCCCTGACCCCGATGATCGGGTCGACCACGGTGATGGGGCTGGCGATCGCAGCCTTGGGCAGGAGCGATGCCATCAAGAGCAATCCCGCAACGAAGCTCAGACGTCTCATTAGCCATCTCCCCTGAAAAAAGCGCCGCAAGTTAGCAACCGATGTGCCCTATCAGCACAGAAAGAACGAGAATATGTAAACCTAACATTGTCAGTTATTTACACGGCTCAGATTGTCGGCGCTTCGTCGCGAACAGTCACCTCCGGCGCCGACTTTCATCTGACTGTCATCGTTTCGCGGAGAACGCCTGACCGCGCCGAACCTGTGGTTTGATACCCCCATGCTCCACGACATCCGCTTTGCACTGCGCAGCCTCCGGAAGAACCTCGGGTTCACGACCATCGTCGTCCTGACGCTCGGTCTGGGGATTGGTGCCAACGCGTCGATCTTTTCGCTGCTGGACCAGGTTCTCCTTCGACGGCTGCCCGTGCGGGAGCCCCAGCAGCTCGTGCTGCTCGACGGGCCGGGGCCCTTTCAGGGCCGCACGATGAACGAGATGACCTTCTCGTACCCGATGTACCGCGATTTTCGCGATCGCACGGACGTCTTCAGCGGCGTCATCGGACGGTTTCCCGTGTCGCTCACGCTCGGATGGAACGGACAGTCGGAGCGCATCTCGGGGAATCTCGTGACGGGCAATTACTTCGAGGTGCTTGGCGTGAGCCCCGCGATCGGTCGCGTCTTTTCAGCCGCCGACGACCGCACGCCCGGTGCGCATCCGCTCGTCGTCCTCAGCTATGCCTACTGGCAGCGCCGCTTCGGCGCCGATCCCTCGGTCCTGAATCAGACGCTGACGCTGAACGGCCATCCGATGACGATCGTCGGCGTCTCCGCGCGCGGGTTCAGTGGCATCGAGGTCGGCGATGCGCCCGACGTGATGGTCCCGCTGATGATGAAAGCGGAGATGACGCCCACGTGGAACGACCTCGAGAACCGGCGCAGCCGCTGGCTCACCGTCATGGCGCGACTGAAGCCCCACGTCACGCGCGAGCAGGCTGAAGCGCAGATGAACGTGGTCTACCGCCAGATTCTCGAAGTAGAGATCAAGGACATTCCCAACGGATCGCAGACGTTCCGCCAGCGCTTCGTATCGAAGCACCTCGTCCTCCATGACGGCGGTCGCGGCTACTCTCAGCTTCGAGGACGGTTCACGACGCCGCTCGTCGTGCTCATGTGCATGGTCGGCCTCGTACTGCTGATCGCCTGCGCGAACGTCGCGAACCTGCTGCTCGCGCGGACGACGGCACGGCAGCGGGAGGTGACGATCCGTCTCGCCCTCGGCGCCGGGCGCGCCCGCATCGTCCGTCAGCAGCTGGTCGAGAGCCTGATGCTGTCGGCCGCAGGCGCCGCGGCCGGGCTGCTGCTCGCCGCGTGGACGGGGGGCGTGCTGCTCGCGACGCTCCCGGGCGACCCGGCGTCGCGCGGCCTGCATTCCGGTCCGGACGTGCGGATGGTGATGTTCGCGATCGGTCTCTCGGTGCTGACCGCGGTCGTGTTCGGACTCGTCCCGTCGCTGCAGGCGAGCCGGGTGACCGTGACGGGCGCGCTCAAGGAAGAAGGCGGGGCCGTCGTCGGTGGAGGGCGTCAAGCCCGCGCGCGGCGCGTGCTGGTCGTCGCACAAGTCGGCCTCTCGATGATTCTGCTGGCGGGCGCCGGCCTCTTTGCGCGCAGCCTGTTCAATTTGAAGAGCGTGGACCCCGGCTTCCCGCTGGACCATCTGATCGCGTTCTCGGTTGACCCGACGCTCAGCGGCTACGACGGTGCCAGGACCCGCGATCTGTTCCAGCGACTGCAGGACACGTTGAAAGCCGTGCCGGGAGTTCGAAGCGTCTCGATGGCGGAGCTCGGTCCCTTGAGCGGCAACGACTGGAGCATGACGATCCGCGTGTCCGGATACACGGCGAAGGAGAACGAGGACCTCAACCCGAACGTGGACAGCGTGGGCCCCGGCTACTTCTCGACGATGGGCGTGCCGCTCCTTGCCGGCCGCGAGTTCACGCCGCAGGACACGGCGACCGCGGCTCAAGTCGCCATCGTGAACGAGACGACCGCCCGCTATTTCTTCGGCAACGAGAATCCGCTCGGCCACCGATTCGGCTTCGGGCGGAGTCAGGCCACCACGATCGAAATCGTCGGCGTCGTGAAGGACACGCGGTCGCTGGATCTCCGCAACAAACCGGTGCGATTCGTCTATCTGCCGTACCAGCAATCGCCACAGCTCGGCGGGATGACGTTCTACGCGCGCGCCGCCTCCGGTGTGCCCTCGCCGGTGACGGCGATCAGGCAGGCCGTGCGGCTGGTTGATTCGAACCTGCCGCTGTACGACATGAAGACGATGGAAACGCAGGTCGATGAATCGCTGTTCATCGACCGGATGGTGGCGGCGTTGTCGATCGCGTTCGGACTGCTCGCGACCATGCTGGCGGCCCTCGGCCTCTACGGTGTGATGTCGTACGCGGTCGCGCGGCGGACGCGCGAGATTGGCATCCGCATGGCGCTCGGCGCCGAACGGCGGCGGGTGCTGTGGCTCGTGCTGCGCGAAGTGGCCACGCTCGCGGGCATCGGGATCGTCGTCGGCCTCCTCGCCGCGTTGATTGTGACGCGCAGGCTGCAGTCGCAGCTGTACGGGTTGTCGGCTTCGGATGCGGTCACGCTCGCCGGCGCCACTGCGATCCTGTCCATCGTCGCACTGCTGGCTGGCTATCTCCCGGCGAGGCGGGCCACCGCCATCGATCCGATGATTGCGTTACGGACCGAATAAATCGCGCGCGCGGGCCTGCGCTCCGTACGTCACCACCGAGGTAGTCGTAGCGCAAGGCTTTAGCCCTGCCTCCGGACTAACCGTTCTGCGCAGCGGTCGTCCAATCCTGGAACGGGTAATCCTTGAAAGGACGAGTATGTGGACCGATATCCGGCAGGACGTCAGATATGCGATCCGGGGCTTGCGGCGCGCTCCGGCGTTCACCGGCATCGCGGTGTTGACGCTGGCGCTCGGCATCGGTGCGAACACCGCCATCTTCAGCGTCATCGACGCGGCCCTGTTGAGGCCGCTGCCGTTTCCTGACGCCGGTCGGCTCGTTTTCCTGTGGAACACTCACCATGGGACCGACCTCGAGCCGCTGGGTCCGGGCCGGATGCTGGACTTTCGCACGGAGTCCACGAGCTTTGCCGGCATTGCCGGCATCAGCCACATGTCGTTCACGCTGACCGGCTCCGGCGAGCCCGAGCGGATCAGCGGGTCGAGCGTCTCGTCCACGTTTTTCGACGTGCTCGGCGTCCGCCCGCTCCTGGGCGAGCCGTTTCACTCGAACGCCGCGGATCCATCCGCGGTGGTCCTGACCGAACGTCTCTGGCGCCGCCGCTTTTCCGCGGACCCCTCGATCATCGGCCGCAGCATCGTGCTGAACGGCAGGGCCCGCCATGTCCTCGCGGTCATGCCGCGCGAGTTCACGTGGCCGTCGATCACAGCACGTCAGGGAGCCGGTGATACTGGTCCCGATCTGTGGGTCCCCGGCGGACCCGGTGACGTGCCCCGACCCGCCGTCAACGAGGACGCGGACATGACCGGCTACCGCAACACAGGCTACCTGCGTGCGGTCGCACGGCTGAAGCCCGGCGTACCGTTCGGACAGGCACGCGCGGAGATCGCGGCCATCGGCGATCGACTCTCACGGACGCACGCGGAAGACGACGGCCGCGGGGCGACGCTCGTCACGATTCGCGAGCAGCTGGCGGGATCGATCGAGCAGCCGCTGCTCGTGCTCGCGGGCGCTGTGGCGTTCGTGCTTGCGATCGCCTGTGCGAACGTGGCGAGCCTGGTCCTCGGCCGCGGCGCCGCACGCCGGCGCGATCTCGCGTTGCGCCGCGCGATCGGCGCGAGCCGTATGCGGATCTTCCGTCAGCTCCTGACGGAGTCGCTGGTGCTCGCCTGTGCGGGCGCGGCGGGAGGACTGCTGTTCGCGTGGTGGGCCGCGCGGTCGCTCCTGCAGCTGGCGCCTCCGGACTTCGCGGGTGTCGGCGCGGCGATCGACGTGCGAGTGCTGGTCTTCACATTGGCCGTCGCCGTCGTCGTCGGCGTTGCGTTCGGCATCATCCCGGCGCTTCAGCTGTCGCGCGACAGCCTGACCGACGCGCTCGGAGAAGGCACCGCCCGGTCGAGCGGATCGGGCCGCTCGCGCAGGACGCGTGACGCGCTGGTCGTGGCCGAGATCGCGGTCGCGCTCGTGCTGCTCCTCGGCTCGACGCTGCTGATCCGAAGCCTCGTGGCGCTGACGCGCGTCGACACCGGCATCGACACACGCAACCTGCTGACGTTCGACGTCAGCGTCAGTGGTCCGCGCGCGGAGTATCAGGCACGCCAGGTCCAGTTCTACTCGGACGTGCTCGAACGACTCCGGGCGGTGCCAGGGGTTCGTGCCGCTGGCGCGGCCGTGACGCTGCCAATCGGCGGCGACGACTTTGGCACGGGCTACCTGATCGAGGGCCGGTCGAAGCCGAAGCCTGTGCCGCACGCGGGCTACCAGATCGTGATGCCTGGCTACTTCGACGCGATGGGCATCCCGATCAAGACCGGCCGCGACTTCCGCTTCAGCGACACCCGCGACTCGGCGCCTGTCGTGCTCGTCAACGAGACGCTCGCCCGCGATCAGTGGCCGGGAGAGGATCCTGTCGGACGCCGCGTGCGCTTCGACGATGATGGCGCGTGGATGACGGTTGTGGGTGTGGTCGGCGACATCAGGCACCTCGGCCCATCCAGCCCACCGAGGCCGGAGCTCTATCAGGCCGTCACGCAGCGGTCGTTCCCGTTCATTGCATTCGTCGTGCGCACAGAGGGGGATCCCTACACGGCCGTGCCTTCTCTCCGTCGCGCCGTTGCCGCGATCGATCCCGACCTGCCACTCTCGAACGTGCGCACGATGGACGATCACATTGCCCGCGCGCTGGCGCGGCCGGCGTTCCTCTCGACGCTCGTCTCGTCGTTCGGCGTGCTGGCGGTTCTCCTGGCCATCGTCGGCGTCTACGGAATGATGTCGTGGTCGGTGGCCGAACGCCGGCGCGAGATTGCCATCCGAATGGCGCTCGGCGCCAGCCGGCAGGAAATGCTCGGCATGGTGTTGCGCCGAGCGGTCGCCCTGGCCGCCTTCGGGATCGGCGGCGGGCTGTTCTTCGCGCCGCTGGCCGCACAAGTGCTGACCGGTCTTCTCTACGGCATCCGGCCGACCGACCCGCTCTCGCTGGCCGGAACCGCCGTCGCGCTGGCGATCGTCGCGATTCTGGCGGCCATCGTCCCGGCCGTCCGCGCCTCGCGGATCGAGCCGGCGGGGCTGATGAAGTAGCTAGCTGCAGCTCTCAGCTGTCAGCTGCAGCTGTCAGCTGTATGACGTCTCCAGCGCCGGCGCGGCCTGTCTCATGGCTGACGGCTGACGCGCGTGAGAGCTGAGAGCTGAGAGCTGAGAGCTGATGGCTCGCCACGTGATATAATGAGACGTTATGTCACGTCGCACTATTCCTGAACTCACCCATCTGCAGTTCCTGGTGCTGAGCATTCTTCGGTCCGGCGCGCGGACCGGACGGCAGGTGCGAAAGGCGCTGTCCCGGCATGGGATTCGTCGATCGGCGCCGGCGTTCTACCAGATGATGGCGCGGCTGGAGGATGCGGCGTTCGTGGACGGGGAGTACGACCAGAAGATCGTCGACAGCCAGATCATCAAGGAGCGGCGCTACACGCTCTCCGCAAAAGGCGAGGCCGCGTGGTCCGCCACGCGGGCGTTCTACGCCGAGGCGCTGGAAGAGTACGGCACGCAGCGGCCCGGTGTCGCCCATGCGTGACGAACCGGCGATCTGGATCGAGCGGCTGGTGCCGGCAGGACATGCGTGAGCGTGTCTTTCGCGAGGCGCTGCGCGAGACCGATCGCGCGTGTCGCCTTCGGCGTCGTCGCGCGCGAACCTGGCTCTCCCGTGTTGGCGTCGCGCTCTGGCGCAGCATTCAGATCGTCACGCTCGTCCTCGAATGCCGCCGACTCGCGCGCGCGGCCCACGATCGTCAACCCGTTTCTCCGCAGTCCGGAGCGTTTCCCATGCAGTTTCAGGATTTCCGGTTCGGCGTCCGCACGCTCGTCAAGTCGCCGGGCTTCAGCCTCGTCGCGATTCTGACCCTCGCCCTGGGCATCTGCGGTACCGCTGCGACCTTCTCGGTCGTCGATCATGTGCTGCTCCGCCCGCTGCCGTACCCTGGCGCGGACCGCGTGGTGGACGTGAGCGAGTCGGCCCAGGGGAGGCGCACGACCGTGTCGCCGCCGAACTTCATGGACTGGCACAACGAGAACGTCACGTTCGAGGCGCTCGCCGGTTACCAGGAGGACAACCTCACATTGAGCGCGGGCGACCAGCCCGAGCGCGTGGATGCCGCCGCCGTCGGACCCGAGGTGTTCGACGTGCTGGCCATGCGTCCGTTGTTCGGCCGCGTCTTCACGAAGGACGAGGCACGCCCAGGCGCGGCAAAGGTGGTCGCCATCAGCCATGCCCTGTGGCAGCGGCGGTTCGGCTCCAACCCGGACCTCGTCGGACACACGATCACCCTCGAAGGAGAGGCGTACACGGTCGTCGGCATCATGCCCGAGCGGTTCGACTTTCCGGATGGGATTCAGCTCTGGGTGCCGCTCGTGCTCGGTCCGGACGATCTCAGCAACAATCAGCGGGGCGCGCACTACATCCGGGTTGTCGGGCGTTTGAAAGCCGGCATCACGCCCGACCAGGGACAAGCGGATCTCGACAGAATCGAGCGCCGACTGGCGGAGCAGTATCCCGACAAGATCGGCGAATACTCCGTTCGCGTCGAGCCACTGCTCGACATGTTCGTCGGGGACGTGCGTCGGCCCCTGCTGGTGCTCTTCGGCGCCGTGATGTTCGTGCTGTTGATCGCGTGCGTCAACGTCTCCAACCTGCTCCTCGCGCGCGCCACTACGCGGACCGGTGAAATCGCGGTCCGCTCCGCGCTGGGCGCGGGCCGGCGACGGATCGTCGCGCAGTTGCTCGCCGAGAGCCTCGTACTCGCAGCCGCCGGCGGCGTGGCGGGTCTGGTACTGACGGTCTGGGCCGTGCGAGCGCTGTCCACCCTCGCGCCCCAGGACCTGCCGCGTGGCGTGGCCTTCTCGCTCAACCCGGCGGTGCTCACTTTTGCCGTCGCCGTCTCACTGCTCACCGGCATCGTCTTCGGGCTCGTGCCGGCTGTCGTCGCCTCACGCACCGATGTCGCGAGCTTGCTGAAAGATCTACGTCGCGGAACCGGAAGCGCCGGCCGCGGCCGCGCGATCAGGAATGTGCTGGTGAGTGCCGAGGTCGCGCTCTCGCTGATCCTGCTGGCGGGCGCCGGCCTTGCGATGCGGAGTTTCGATCGATTGATGCACGTCGAGCCAGGCTTCGATCCGTCGCATGTTCTGACGTTCACCATTCGTCTGCCCGAGGCTCGCTACAGCACGTTTGCTTCCGCAGAGACGTTCTTTCGCGAGCTCAACGGACGGCTTCATCGCCCTGGCGTTGTCTCGTCAGGAGCGATCTTTCAACCGCCCCTGAGCCCTGACGGGTTCGGCGGCTCGTTCACGATTGTCGGCAGGCCGGCGGGGCAGGACGAAGGTAACGCGCAGGTGAGGCCGGTCACCACCGGCTATCTCGAGACGCTCAGGATTCCGTTGCTGGCCGGCCGCCGAGTGGACTCGGGCGATCGAGGAGGCGCTCCCGGCGTGGCCGTGATCAGCCAGACAGCCGCACGCCGCTACTGGCCGGACCAGAACCCGATCGGCCGGCAACTTCGCATCCATGTGAGCATGGGCGTCAAGGAGCAGGTCAGGGAGATCGTCGGCGTCGTTGGCGACGTTCGATCGCGGGCGCTCGACCAGCCGTTCGTCCCGATCATCTATGTTCCCGCGTCGCAGTACGTCTCGGACGCGATGACGTTCGTCGTCCGGACCGAGGGCGATCCGCTCAACGCGGTGCCCGATCGTCACCACCGAGCTTGCCGCTCTGGATCGACAGGTCGCGATGAGCCGCGTGCGGACGATGGAGGATGTCGTGGCGGATTCGGTGGCGGCGCCGCGGTTCCGCACGAGGATCCTCGCGCTGTTCGGCGTGGTGGCGCTGCTGCTCGCCGCTGTCGGCCTCTACGGCGTCGTGGCGTTCTCGGTCACGCAGCGAAGTGCGGAGCTGGGGCTTCGGATGGCGCTTGGCGCGCATCGGCAGGACGTCCTGAAGCTGGTGCTGCGTCAGGGACTGGTGCCGGTCGGTCTGGGAATCGGCTGCGGCCTCGTGGGAGCTGCCGCGCTGACGAGCGTCATGCGGACACTGCTCTACGAGGTCAGCGCGCTCGATCCGCTCACCTTCGCCGGTGTGTCCATCGCGTTGCTGATCGTGGCGACCGTGGCGTGCTACGTCCCGGCCCGGCGCGCCATGGCACTCGATCCGGTCAACACGCTGCGCTGAGCTCCGCGCTCACTCGTCCTCGAGCAGCGTGATGAACTCGCCGAGGACCATCGCGGTCGCGCCCCATACCTGGCCGCCGAGCAGATCGAAGTAGGGATACTCGACCGCCACGCCCTCACGAATACGCGTGCCGCGCCGAATCGCGGACGCGTCGCGCAGCGCATCGATCGACACTTCGAGGACCTTCTCGACTTCCTCATCGGCCGGCCGGAAGACCGGCGCCCGATCCGTGACCCCGACGACGGGATGCAGGGTGAAGCCGCTGACGAGCACGTGAACCGGTGTCAGTTCGCCCAGGACGCGCACGTGCGCGGGCTCGATGCCGATTTCCTCGCGGGCTTCGCGAAGCGCCGCCTGTGCCAGTGTTTCGCCAGGATCGGTCGCGCCGCCCGGAAGGCTGATCTGTCCGGCGATGCCGGCGCAGGCCGCTTGCCCGGAGGGTCAGCGGGAGCGAGATGCCGTGTTCGCCGGGATAGAGCAGGAGAAGCGCCGCAGCGATCCGCGCGTCCGGCGGCAGATGCCCGGGTGTCCACCCATCGCGCGGCGGCACGGGCGCGAAGCGGAGCTGCGCGTCGAGTCCGGGCAGCGTGCGAGCAAGCCGATCACGCAGCTTCGGCTCGAGCGACGCAATCGACTGCATCCGGCGATCATAGCAGTGGGGTGTTCGTGGATTCGAAGCCCATAGGCGACAAGAGAGCAGGAGGTGACGAGCAGCCTGAATACAGAAGCCTAGAGCTGAAGCAAGTATTCAAGATGTTCCTAGCTTGAGCTTCCTGTTGATCTTTGACCGCGCTCTTCCTGACCGTTAGCCCTGCGCTACGTCGTCCGCAGCGCGATCATCGGATCGACCCGCGCCGCACGGCGCGCAGGAACGACATTGGCGACGATCGAGACGCAGACGATCAGCAGCATCGCCGCCATGTACGCGATTGGATCCGCAGCGCCGGCGCCGTAGAGCAGACCGCCGAGCACGCGGGTCGCCGCAACCGCCAGCAACATCCCGGCGAGGAGTCCCACCAGGACGCGCGTCATTCCCTGGCCGAGCACGAGGGCAACGACGGCGGTTGGCGATGCGCCGAGCGCCATGCGAATGCCGATCTCGCGAGTGCGTCTGCTCACCCAGAACGCCGTCACGCCATAGAGGCCGACGCCGGCAAGCAGGAGCGCCAGCACGCCGAAGCCGGTTCCGAGCGCCGCGGCTGCGCGAACCGGGAAGAGCGTCGCGCCGATCTCCGCCTCCATTGTCTGATTCTCGATGAAGACCAACTGCGGTTCGAGGGCGAGCAGCTCGCGGCGGATCTCTTGAGCGAGGACGGAGGCATTCCCGCTGGTTCGCGCGAGGAGCGTGGCCGACGGGCCATAGGCCTGCGAGCGCGCGAACGCAATCAGCGGCGTGGGGCCTTCACCAATCGTTCGCACCTTGTGGTCGCGGACGACACCGACGACCTCGAAGCTCCGTTGCTCTTCACGTACGCGGATGCGTCGTCCGATCGGATCCTGACCGGGCCAGTATCGCTGAGCCATGGCCTGGTTGACCACAATGACGCCTGGGGATTCTGGCGTATCGCGAGCGTCGAAATCGCGCCCGCGCATGATTTGCGCCCCGAGCGTCCGAAAGTAGCCGTCGGTCACCGTCGTGACGTCGATGACATCGCCGGTTGCGTCTGGCGCGTAGGATCGCCCATCGACGAACACGCTTCGTGTGTGGATGTTCGGCGAGAACGGCAATCGCTCGACGAGCGCCGCCGCGCTGACGCCTGGAACGTGACGGACGCGCTCGAGCGCGTCACGGTAGAACGCCTTTCCGCGGTCGCTTGTGTAGCGGTGCATCGCGAGGTCGACCGTCGCCAGCGCAAGACCCTGCGGCTCGAAGCCGACGTTGACGCGTGCGGCCGCCAGGGCGCTGCGCGTCAGCAGCGCGGCCGACACGAGGAGCATCACCGAAACCGTCACCTGAGCGACGACGAGCAGATCGCGCAGGCCATAGCGCCGGCCACGGCCGCTCGTCGACGGTTCGTTCTTGAGCGACGGGACCAGATCGGGCCTCGTGGTCTGAAGCGCGGGAGCCAGCCCGAACACGAGTCCCGTCAGGGCGGCAATGGCCGCCGTGAAGGCGAAGACGCGGACGTCGAGGCTCAGATCGAACGCGATAGGGATCGGCACCGGCAGCTGGATTTGCGACACGAGCCTCAGACTCCAGGCCGCCAGCAGGAGGCCTGCCACGCCGCCCAAGGTGGCGAGCACGAGACTCTCCGCGAGCAGTTGTCGCACGAGACGCCCGCGACCGGCGCCAATCGCCAGACGGATCGCCATCTCGCGCGCACGCGACGAACCGCGAGCGAGCAGCATGTTCGCGATGTTCGCGCAGGCGACGAGGAGCACGAGGCCGACGGCGATCATGATCGCGGCGGCGCCCGGCAGCAGCGCGCCGTCGATCAGCGGATGAATTCTGACGTCGCGCGCCGGCTTCACGATCCCGCGGCGGTTACGGTTCGTCTCGGGATACTCGCGCTGCAGCTCGTTCATCACGGTCTCGACGTTGCCGCGTGCCTGCGCGAGGGTGGCTGTGGGCGCGAGCCGGCCGGTGACGAAAAGCCATCGCGATCCCCGCCGCGTGAACCGCGTCGCTCCGGTCGGCGACGGGACGACGTCGTTCATGCCGACCGGCTCGACGTCCGCCACCATCGACGCCGGCACCCACAGCTCCGCCATCAACCCCGGCGTCATTCCGGTGAACGAAGCTGGCATCACGCCGACAATCGTGTAGTCCACGCCCCTGATCCGCAGCGGTCTGCCGAGGATCGACTGGGTCGGACGCGAATTGCCGACGCCAGAGTCCGTCGGCGATGACGGCGATGCGGCTTCCGCCTTCGACCTGGTCCTCGGACGAGTCGAATCCGCGTCCAAGCGCCGGCCGGACGCCCAGTACGTCGAAGTAGTTTGCCGTCACCACCTCGCCGAGGAGCAGTTGCGACGCGCCGTCGCGGCTGACGTTGGCGAACATCAGCGAGTGCCCCGCGATGCCCGAGAACGCCGGCGCCTGACGCTGGAGATCGCGGAGATCCGGTACCGAGAACGTGGACTCGGGAATATCCGACGTCGTGTAGATTCGCGCGAGCTGCGCCGGATCGCGCACGGGCAGCGGGCGCAGCAGGACGGCGTTGACGACGCTGAACATCGCCGAGTTCAAGCCGATGCCCAGCGCCAGCGACGCCAGCGCCACCAGCGCAAAGCCGTGCTGCTTGGCAAGGCCGCGAATGGCGTACCGCGCGTCCTCGGCGAATGCTTCGATCATGCGGGATAGGACGCGAGCGAACGCGTGGCGGTTCAACCGACCGTTGTCTTATTTCGCGGAATCGGCCAGCAGGCCGACGCTCAACCCGTAGGCGTGTACGCAGTTGTAGGCCAGAATCGCCTCGTAATTCGGGTAGACCAGAAACTTTCGCCGTCCGGCGTCGACGAGCGACGCATCGATGGCCGCGGCCGGCAGGCGTGTTCCAGCCACGGTCGTCACGCCCAGCTCACGCCATCGCGACAAGGGCAGCGGCGCGGTCATCTGACGTTCGGCAAGGCAGCCGGCCGTCTGGAAGGGCGCCGCCTCCTTGATCTTCGCCTCGGCCGTCGCCGATACCTTCACTTCCCGTCCCCAGGTCTGCCCGGGTGTCCAGCCATGGGCGCCGAGGAAGTTGGCGATCGACGCGAACACGTCGGGCGTGGATTTCCAGATGTCGCGGCGTCCGTCGCCGTCGAAGTCCTGCGCGTACTCGAGGAAGCTCGAGGGCATGAACTGCGGTTGTCCGAGCGCGCCGGCCCAGGAGCCGCGGAGCGCCGAAAGCTCGACGTCGTTGCTGTCGAGGATCTTCAGCGCGCAGAAGAGCTCCTCGCGGAACATCGTCGAGCGGCGGGGATCGTAGGCGAGCGTTGCCAGCGTGGCGATCGTCGGCCGCACGCCGCTGAAGCGGCCGAAGTTCGACTCGAGACCCCAGACAGCGACGACAATCGCCGGAGGGACGTGATATGTCGCCCCCACGCGCTTCAGCAGCGCCGCATGCTGCTGTGTCACGCGTCGCGCGGTCCGGATGGTCGGCTTGGTCAGTCGCCGCTGCAGATACTGATCGAGCGTGAGCACGCAGCTCGGCCTGGCTGTGATCGCGCTCGAGCACGACGGGCACAGGCTCCAGTCCGTCGAACGCACGATCGAGCGTGGCCTCGGAGATCCCCCGTGAGACGGCCTCGGTGCGAACCGCCGCCAGCCAGTCGGTGAACGGCGCCGCAGGCGGCGTGGGTGCGGCCAGTTCCTGAGCCGTCACCGGAACGAGGCTGCACAGAATGGCCAGAATTGTCGCCCGAGCTCGCATTGGTCTGTCTATTATGCGCCCGGTCGACGAGCGGGTAGGATCGTCGGTATGGCCGGTCCGGAGTTTCCGCGCATCGACGAACGCGCCGCACTGCACGTAGCCGACGTCGTGCGCGGCTGCACGTTCGACGACTTCCTCCTCACACCGCAGCGCAGCATCCTGGAACGACGCGATCCGTCGATGATCGACTTGTCGTGCCGGATCTCGCAGCACATCACGCTCAAGCGCCCGATCGTGTCGGCGAACATGGACACCGTCACGAGGGCGCCGATGGCGATCGTGCAGGCGGAGGAGGGCGGCCTGGGCGTGATCGATCGCGGGTTCAGGCCCGGCGACATCCAGCCCCAGGTGCGCGAGGTCGAGATCGTCAAGCGCACGCAACACGGCGTCATTCGCGACCCGTACAGCATTGCTCCGGACGCGTCGATCGACGAAGCCGCCGCCGTGATGGCCCGGTCCCGCGTCGGCACACTCGTCGTCGTCGACCAGCAGCGGCGTCTGTTGGGCCTGCTGACGGAGCGTGACCTTCGATTCGTGGCGCGCTCCGGCGCGCGCGTCTCGGATCGGATGACGCCGATCGATCGGCTGGTCGTCCATCAGGGCCCGATCTCGCCCGAGGAGGCCGAGCGCGTGATGGTGGAACGCAAGGTCAAGAAGCTGCCGCTCGTCGGGCCGCGCGGGGAGCTGATCGGCCTTGTCACTGCGCGCGATCTCCTCCGACAGCGCCGGTTGCCGTTCGCCACCCGCGACGACCAGGGACGCCTGCGGGTCGGCGCTGCGATTGGCGCGCAAGGAGACTATCTCGAGCGCGCGGCGGAGCTGATCAAGGCGGGCGTTGACGTCCTCGTCATCGATATCGCCCACGGTCACTCGGTCGTGATGGATCGGGCCATCCGGGAAGTGCGCAAGCGATTTGGCGACGTCGAGTTGATCGCCGGCAACGTAGGCACGGCGGAAGGCACCAGGTTCCTGCTCGAGCGGGACGTGAACGGCATCAAGGTCGGAATAGGGCCGGGCGGCGGTTGCACTACGCGGATGACGACGAGCTTCGGCGTGCCGCAGGGGCAGGCGCTGGTGGATTGCCGCGTGGCGATCGCGACGTCGGACGTTGCCCTGATCGCCGATGGCGGCATTCGGCGACACGGTGCCCTGGCCATGGCCCTCCTGTTCGGCGGCGACTGCGCGATGCTGGGCAGCGCCTTTGCCGGGACCGAGGAGGCCCCGGGCGAGGTCGTGCACAAGTCGGTCGTGCTGCCGGAGTCGCAGAAAGCGGTGAAAGTGCCCTTCAAGGTCCTGCGCGGCATGGCGTCGCTCGAAGCAATTCGCGATCGCCTCGATGTCGAGGACGCCGACCGCGTCGAGCTGGACGCCATCGGCGCCGAAGGCATGGAGATCAGCGTTCCAGCCAGAGGATCCGCGCGCACGATTGTGCGGGACATGATCAAGCATCTGACCTCGTCGATCAGCTACGGCGGCGCGCAAAGCCTGCGCGAGTTTCGCGAGCGGTTCTGGGCCGATCCTGATGCCTACCTGATCAAGCTGTCGGCCTCGTCACGGCGGGAGTCCTACGAACGGTGAGCCGCGCGCGTCCGAGACCGTGTCCGCGCTGCGGCGGATCCCGAAGAGTCGCGGCGATCCTCCAGCGATTCTTCAAGACCCGCCCCGGCGAATACGGCGCGGGCGACGTCTTCATCGGCGTCCGCGTTCCCGCGCTGCGCGCCATCTGCCGCGAATGCAGTGATCTTCCGGTGCCGCAAATCCGGTCGCTCTTGCGCTCGCGCATTCACGAAGAGCGTGCGCTGGCGCTGATGCTGCTGGTTGAGGCGTTTCGACGCGCCGACGTGGCCGGACGCTCCAGGATTTACGAGCTGTATCTCGACAGCACCGCGTTCATCAACAACTGGGACCTCGTCGATCTGTCCGCGCCGCAGATCGTGGGCGGATACCTTCAGGATCGCAGTCGGGCACCGCTTCGGCGCCTCGCGAAGTCCCGCGTGCTGTGGGAGCGGCGTATCGCGATCGTGGCGACGCTGCACTTCATCCGGCAGGGCGATCTCGACGACACGTTCGGCATCGCCGACCTGCTGCTGGCCGACGAGCACGACCTGATCCACAAGGCCGTCGGGCTGGATGCTGCGAGAGGCCGGCAAGCGTGACGGCGCCGCCCTGCGACGGTTCCTCAACCGTCGCTCGGACCGCATGCCACGGACGATGCTGCGATACGCGATTGAGCGCTTTCCACCCGCCGAGCGTCAGAAGTATTTGCGGAACCGGCCTGCTCGCGCAAACGCCTGAGGTGGTGCTAGTGCGGTCGTGTGGTGACGCGCGCGAGCTCCACGCGTACCTGGCGCTCGACGCTGCGCGCGGCGGCCGTTTCGTACTTGTCGGTGCCGCCGGAGAAGCCGACGCGCTGATAGAGTCGCCGAATCCCGTCATCGTCTCGGACGTCGGCGTCGCCGGCGATTTCCAGCGCGTGCTGCAGCTCGTGCGCCAGGAGTGGCAGGCGATCCCACGGCGCGAGCTGCGCGTTGAGCGTCACCCTCAGGAATCGCGCCCCGGGGGCGGCCGCCACGAGCTTCGTTCGCGCCAGCGGAATGTCGGGCGAGCTGGTCACCTCCACGTAGACGAAGATGTCGGTCGCCTCGAGCTGTCCAATCAGCGTGTTCACCACCGCTGATTTCGCGACCGCCTCGGTGAGCAGGGCATGCGCCGCTGGCGAGGCGGGCCGCACGTGGGTCGTCGACTGGATGGGCACGTCGGTGACCGGCGACGGAGAGCAGAATCGCGACGAGCATCCACATGGCGGCTCCCATGCTCGAAAGCCGCGTTGTAGCGCCTGCGCTCGCGCGCTGTCCCTCGAAATGTGACGTGTGTTTTGAGCGTGCGTGACCGTCACGCGGGAATCGTCATTCATCCCAGCCTCAGCGCATACCGGGCCCACACGGTTGGCGCCGCGTGTGACCAACGCCGGTCGTCAGAGAAAGGATTCCCGCAGGCGGGCGAGGATCTCGGCCGGGCTATCCGCGACCAATTCGTCTCCTCGGAGATCGGCTGCGGTGAGGCGATAGCCGAAGCCGTACCGCGCGAGGCAGACCCGGGTACCGGCGGCACGGGCGGTCGCGAGATCGACGCTCGAATCACCGATCATGATCGATCGATCGAGGCTGACCCCCGCCTGTGCGACGAGGTGTTGGAGTCCGGCGGGATCCGGCTTTCGAGGAAACGGTCCGTCGCCGCCGATGACCCAGTCGAAGCGTTCGGCGATCGCGAGACCTTCGAGGATTCGTCGAGTCGCGCGCTCGGGCTTGTTGGTCAGGACCGCGAGCCGCGCGACGTCGGCGAACGCGTCGATCGCTTCGGCCATCCCGTCGTACAAACGCGTCGAGGCCAGCAGACGCTCGTCGTACAACACGAGAAAGCGATCGAGCGCGCCTCGCACCGACTCGACGTGAACGCCAGTCGCCGCAAGCGCGCGCCGAACGAGCACTGCAGCGCCGTCCCCGACCATCCGGCCGATGGCCTCGACGGCAACAGGTTGGCCGCCGAGCTCGACGATGAGTGCGTTGGCGGCGTCGGCCAGGTCCTGCTGCGAATCGATCAGGGTCCCGTCCAGATCGAAGACGACGAGTCGGGAGCTCATTCCGTCCGAAGGGCGACGAGGGGATCGACGCGGGTGGCGCGGCGCGCGGGCACGTAGCCAGCCACTACCGCAATGGCGACGAGGCCGAGAGCCACAGCGGCGAACGTAACGGCGTCCCGAGGTCCAATCCCGAACAGGAGCGACGCCAGGAACGGCCCAAGAATCGCCGCTCCGGCCTATGCCGATTCCGATCCCAGCGCCGGTCAGGCGCAAGGCATGACCCAGGACGAGCTGCACGACCGACCGCGCAGACGCGCCAAGCGCCATCCGCACGCCGATCTCCTGGGTGCGCTGCGCGACGAGGTACGCGAGAACACCGTACACGCCGATCGCCGCGAGCAACACCGCGACGATGGCGAAGAGGCCCACCAGCCACGCCGTGAGCCGCGGCTGCGCGGTGGCCTCGCCGAGCATCGTTGTCATGGTGCGGACGTTGAACACGGCCAGTTCCGGATCGAGTGTCGCGACCTGGCGGCGGATGACGGAAGCCGCATCCGTCCCCTGCGAGCTGCGGACGACAACGCTCATGGTCGGCCACAGCGTCTGCCGGGTCGGGAAGTACATCGTGGGATTCGGCGGAGAGGTGAGATCGACGTTGTGGATGTCGCCAACCACGCCGACCACACGACACACCTGCTTGTTGCCCAGGCGTACTTCACGGCCGACGGGATCCTCATTGGGCCAGAAGCGTCGTGCCAGGCCGTCGCTCAGAATCAGGACGGGCGGGTTCGTGTCCCCGCCATCCGACGTGTCGAACGATCGGCCACGGAGTCGCGGAATTGACAGGGCTCTGAAGTAGTCGTCGCTCACGATCCGCCAGTCGGCCTGGACCTCGCCACTGCCAAGCGCGTTCGACCCGACCGCCATGATCGACATGCCCGTGTTGCCGCCGTCGAACGGCGCACCGCTCGTCATCGCAGCGGCATCAACCCCCGCCGTACCCTTCAGTGCGTCGAGCAGTCGCTCATAGAACTGCAGGCCGGCCGTCTGCGTCTGATAGCGCGACTCGGGGAGGCCCATCATCGCGGTTGTGAGACGGCTCGCATCGAATCCCAGTTCGACCCCTTGAAGGCGGTTGAAACTCTGAATCAGCAGCGCGCCGGCCGTCAGGAGAATCGTCGCGAGCGCAACCTGGCCGATCACCAGGAGCTGGCGTGCGCGGCTCTGCTGACGCGCGGCAGCGCCACGACCGCCGTCCTTCAAGGCCCACACGACGTCCTGTCCGGACTGCAACATGGCCGGCAGGACGCCAAACAGGAGACCCGTCGCGAGCGTGACGCCGAGCGAGAACCACAGCACGGGCCCGTCGATTCTGAATCCGGTCGGCTCGCGGAAGGGCCACGGCGAGCTGAGTCCTCAACACCGGCGCACACCACGAGGCGACCAGCAGCCCTAACGCACCGCCCGCGGCCGACACGAGAAGACTCTCGGTGAACACTTGACGGACTACGCGAAACCGGCTCGCGCCGAGAGCGAGCCGCACGGCCAACTCGCGACGGCGAAGCGCGCCCCGCGCCAGCATCAGGTTTGCAACGTTGGAGCACGCAATCAACAAGACGACCGCCACGGACGCGAGCAGCGTATACAAACCCGTCCGCACTTCCCGCGGGATCATCCAGTCGTAGAACGTCGCCAGCGTGACCCCCCAGTCCTGGTCCTCGGCGTACGTCTGCCCGAGACGGTGCGCGACGGCGTTCATCTCCTGCTGCGCCTGCTCGGGCGTTACTCCGTGTCGCAGGCGCCCGACGACGCTCATCATGTGGTTGCCGCGACTTTCGTGTGTGAGATCGGCGGCGAGCGGGACCATGACCTTCGCGCTCGACGGAAAATCCGCGTCGGGCGCGATACCGACGATCACGTGCGGAACGCCATCAAGGCGGATCGGACGGCCGACCAGCGCGGGATCCGCACCGAAACGCTCGCGCCAGAGTGATTCGAAGAGGATCGCAACCCTCGGACCACCTGGCCGGTCCTCCTCAGGCAGAAAGTTCCGGCCGAGCAGCGGGCGGATGCCGAGCAGCGGCAGAACGCTCGCGGTTGCCTCGAGGGTGCCGATCCGCTGCGGGTCCCCTCCCGTCGTCAACGTGGTGCTGATACTCCGCCAGCCCGCGAGCTCGTCGAAAACGGTCGCCTGCTCTCGCCACGACAGATAGTTCGGTACCGAGACCGCGAACCGCGTGATCTTGAGCCGCTCGTTGTTTTCCCAGATCCGCACCAGGCGGCTGGACTCCGCGAACCCGAGCGGGCGCAGCGCAACGGCGCGTACGGCGCTGAAGATCGCCGTGTTCGCGCCAATGCCGATCGCTATTGTGAGCACCGCGACCGTCGTGAAGATCGGCGACCGCCGGAGACCGCGCGCGGCATACCGTACGTCGGCCAGCGCCGCGTGCAGGTGCTCGACCGGACCGCGTATGAAGGCGTCCCCGAAGACGCCAAGCCAGAACCCGATCACACCGGCGCGTCCCCGGCTCTCCGCGTCGCGCCGGGCAACGCGATACGCGGCCGCCATGTCGCCGCCGAAGCGTTCCCTGAACTCGACCGGATAGAACCGCAGCACGAGGCGGTAGAGACGTTCGGCGAAGGTGTGTCGCATATCACGACCTGCGCGGCACGAGGCCGCTCACGCGAGCCTGACGCACAAGCGTCGAGAGGCGATCGGCCTCGGCAGCCGCGACCGCACGGCCGAACTTCGTAACCCGGTAGTACCGCCGCCGCTCGTCGTCGTCGCCAGCCACGTGCGGAAACCGCTCCTCGATCAGCCCCTCGTCGAGCATGCGGCGGATGGATCCATACAGCGTCCCCGGGCTCATCCTGACCCTGCCGTCGGTCCGCTCGGCCACGTCCTGCATGATCGCGTAGCCATGCCGGTCCTCGTCGCCGATGGCGATCAGAATGTGCAGGAATGCCGGCGGCAGCGGCAGGAGCGCGATGATGTCGGGGTCAGTGGGACATGTAACAAATGTGGTTATAACGCACTTCGTCATATTCGAGCAAGGCGGTGGGAGAATTTGGTAATTGGGTAATTGGGTAATTGGGTAATTTGGTAATTCGCGAGGGTGCTGAAATTGCGAATGGGCAATTGCGAGGGTGTCACGGAATACAATTGGTCCAGCATTGCACATCCCCGCGATTCGTAAGGCTCGATCCACGCAAGTCGTTGAATTCTGGCGCGGCACGGCGGCTGCTTTGCAGGTGGCATGACGCCGAATGAACTGCGCGCGCGAACGAAGGTCTTTGCTATCGGTATTGTCCACTTCTGTCGCGCGCTCCCTCGGAGTGGGTTGTTCGGAGGCTTGGTGATCAGTTGCTTCGATCGGGCAGTTCTGTAGCTGCGAACTACCGCTCGGCCTGTCGCGGCCGTTCCGACCGCGAGTTCTGCGCGAGGATCGGAATCGTCGCTGACGAGGCAGACGAGACGTTGTTGTGGTTGGAACTGCTACAGGCGTCGACCCCGGCGATTCATGGCGCCGTGCATCAGCAACTCGTCCAAGAGGCCCGCGAGTTGACCGCGATCTTTACTGCATCGCACCAGACCGCCCGAACGAACTTGCAGAAGCGAAGGAAGGGACGCCCACCGGCTCCCCAAGTGGCAGACGCGCACTGAATATCCGATTACCCGATTACCCGATTACCCGATTACCAAATCACCAAATTACCAAATTCCGTGATTCCTACGCAGCGTCCGGCGGCTGGTACAGCGCGCACACCGCGCCGGCCGGGTCGCGGATCACGCAGAAGCGGCCGCCCGCGAGGCCGCGGGGGGCGGCGATCACGGCGCCGCCGAGGCGGATGCACTCGTCGATGCTGTGATCGAGATCGTCAACGGTGATGTAGACGAGCCATTGCGGGGGAAGACCGGCGTTGCTTCCGCGCGCGTGGCAGATCCCGGCGACGGGTTCGGCGTCCGCCTGCATCGTGAAATCAGCGTAGTCGCCCATCTTCACCGGCTCCGGCGTCCAGCCCACTACCGCCGCGTAGAAGTCGCGGAGCGCCTCAGCATCCCCGACCGTCAGGTCCTGCCAGGTAATGGTGCCAGGCTTCGGCGTGGTGCTCATGCCAGAGGATATTAGTCGATCCGCAACGCCGCCAATGGATTGATCCGGCTGGCGCGGATGGCGGGTATCGCACATGCCGCAAAGGCCACGAGCAGCAGAATGCCCTGACGGAGCACCATCGTCAGCACGTCGCATCAGCGGGCCTGCGGAGGTCATCAACACGATCGCACAGGCAAACTGCGCGACAACGAGCGCGCCGAGACTCGAGACTAGCGACTCGGGACTGCCGCCTCTCCGTGGTGGGCGACGGCTTGAGCCGCCAATCCTTCGCTGAGATTGAAGCCCGCGAAGAGTTTCATCGGGGATCTCGATCTCGAACGATACGTCGGTGTCGCGCGCGGCGCGCCAGAGGCGGGCGGCGGACAGGGCGGCGGCGATGATGGCGAGCGTGACGACAATCGGCCGCAACCCGCCCTGCATGAGCAGATCGCGCTCGACCGATGCCGCCGTGTAGGTGTAAGCGATGAACGATGAGAGGTAGAGCGGCCACAACACGTGGAATCGCGAGCCGCCAGGAACGTAGACGCGCGCGCACGGAACGCCGCGGAACGTCACGAGCAGGAGCTCGACCAACACCAGCGAGAGCGATCCGCAGAACAGCATGTGACGCCACGCGATCGCAGGGCCCCACAGCGCCATTGCCGAGATCCACGCCGCGGCCATGACCGGCAGCAGCACGATCACGATGCCGGCCTTGTGGACGCCTGCGGCGATGCGGAACGGCGAGAGCGGACACGTCCGGAACATCCAGCGCGCCGGTAGATCGACCGGGACGGCCAGCAGCGTGCGGAAGCCGACCGCGAGCGCGGCGCTGAGGATCAACGGCGCGGCGAGAATGCCTGGCGTCGGCTGGAGGAGCTGTCCCGCGCGCGCATTCAGGATCTCCGGCAACAGGCCCGCGCCAATCAGCGCGAACGCGCCGCCGACGTAGATCGACAGCAGCATCCGGTGCCGGCGGCTGCGCGTCATCGCGCGCAGCACGAACGCACAGATCGCCTGCTCCGCAGGATTTCTCACGAAGACGCGGCGTCCTACGGCAGCGGCAATCGTTGCCAGCCCGGACGATGTGGCGCGGGCCGGAGATTCGATTGCGCGGGCGCACAGCCGGCGAAAGGCGAGCACATACAGGGCGACGGTGGCGAGGAACGGCACGACGCCCGCCAGGAGTCCGCGGATCGCGAGCCAGTGCATGATCGGCCGCGACGTGCCGCGGATCGTCTCGTAGAGACCGACGAACCATGCGAGCGGACACCAGCGGAGGATCGGATTCGCCGGGTCGCCGCTGGCGAGCGCCGACACCGTCGCCTGCCGCAACGGTCCAAAGAAAAGGAGTCCGAGCAGCAACATGACGACCGCGCCCGTCTGGATCATCGGCGCGAGCCGCTCGGCTGCTCGACGGCTCGTCGCCACAATCAACATGCCCTGCAGCATCGTCAGACCAAAGAACACGAACGAGTCGGCTGCGAGCACCGTGATCGCATGCCCGGCCATGGCGCGCGGGATGGCTGTGATGGTTTCGGCCGACACGAGAGGAAAGAGGGATGCCGGGATCGCGTTGAGGCCGACGGCGAACAGCGCGAACAGTGTCAGGAGTCCGCACAGACGTCCGGCCGACAGCACGCGCGTCGCGAGAGGCAGCGGTCCGAGCACGAAGACATCCCGTCTGTTCGGGAACAGCGTGTCCCACATCACGACGGAGACGATGCCGAGTGCACCACAGGACAGGAGGAGGAACAGCGCCTCGTCGCTCCACAACGCGCGCTCGACCAACTGCGTCCGGAAGTGGCGAATGAAATTGTACGTGACCAGGTCCTGCGCCAACGGGAGCATCGCGGGCGCCGCGAGAAACGCGGCCGCCCAGATGCCGGCCGAGGCCTGCACGCCGGGCGGCATGAGATCGCTCTGCAGGAATCCACCGAACGTGGCCCGGCCGATAATCGCGATCTGCTGCCGTTCCCCGTTCCGGGTCGTCGTCATGAACGTTCAGCTGCGGATGGCGGTGAGGATCTCCTGGGCGACGCCGTCGACGTCTGCACGAACGACGAGCGTGCGAAACGCGTCCTCCAGCGACGCGGCGTCGAGCGTGCGGCGCAGTTCGCTGACGGAGTTCTGCGCCGCGACACGTCCTTCGTGCAGGATCAGCACCTGGGTACAGACCTGCTCGACCATCTCGAGGACATGCGAACTGTAGAGGATGATCCGTCCGTCTTCCGCCAGCCGGCGCACGAGGCTCCGAAGCACGAGCGTGCCGCCGACGTCGAGGCCCGAGCACGGCTCATCGAACACGATCACGGACGGATCGTGGATCAGCGAGGCGGAGATCAAGACCTTCTGCCGCATCCCTTTCGAGTACGCCGTCATTGGCGCATCACGATCGCTCTGCAGATCGAAGATCGACAACATCGCGTCGATCCGCCGCGCCACGGTCTCGGCGGGCAGGCCGCGCAGGCGGGCGCACAGCGTCAGGTACTCGGCGCCGCTCATCCAGGTGTAGAGCTGTGCTTCCTCCGGGACGTACCCGAGCCGCGCCTTGTAGGCGACGAGATCGTCGTGGATGTTGCGGCCGTCCAGGGCTACCGAGCCGCCAGAGGGATCCAGCAGTCCGGTGACCATGCCAACCGTCGTGGACTTGCCCGATCCGTTCGGACCCAGCAGACCGAGCACGTCTCCAGGCCGAACGCAGAAGTTGACGTCCCGCACGCCGGTAATGGCCGAGTAGTACTTCGTCAGCCCGCGTGCCTCGAGCATGGGGAAATGGACACCAGCAGATACAGAAAGTTCCCGATCGCCGTCGTGGCTTGGGCTTACGCCTTCGGACCGTCGACACGTGACCTTCGACAATCGACTATCGACCCTCGACCTTCGACTTCAACCAAATCAGTTTATGATTTCGACGTGTATCCAACCGTTCTCTGGCTCCACTCCGTGCTCCGGTGGGTCGTCATCCTGCTGGCCCTGCTGGCCCTGGTTCGCGTGTTTCGTTCGACAGGCGCCCAGTGGTCCCCGAGCGACGAGCGGGTGGTCAATGGGTTTGTGACGGCGCTCGGCATTCAAGGCGCCCTGGGGTTGCTTCTCTTTCTCTGGCTGAGTCCCATCCCACGCGGCGCGCTCCACGACCTCGGCGCGGCCATGAAAATGCCGATGCTTCGCTTCTGGATCGTCGAGCACCCGGTCGGGATGGTGGCCGCGATCGCCCTCGCCCAGGTCGGACGCGCGAAAATCGGTCGCGCGCGCGACTCCTCCACAAAACGCCGTCTCGCGCGGGTGTTCCTGGGCCTGTCGATCCTTCTGATGCTGGCGTCAATCCCGTGGCCGGGCCTGCCCTACGGGCGCGCGCTGTTCCGAGGCTTCTAGGACATACAGGGGGTGTGATGCGGGACGCGAGGATGGTCGCGGTATGCTGCGCCGGGTGTCTGCTCGTGGCCGATGCGGCTGCGGCCGCGCGGGCGATGAATATTCACGATCTGCTGACCGCGATCCGGGTTTCGGATCCGCAGGTCTCGCCGGACGGCCGGAGCGTCGCCTTCGTGCGCACGACGACGGATGCCGCAACCGGGAAGCGTAACGCCGACGTGTGGATCGTCCCGGCCGACGGTTCCTCGGCCGCGCGGCTGCTGATTGGCGGCGACCAGAGCGAGAACACGCCACGCTGGTCGCCGGACAGCCGACAGCTCGCGTTCATCTCGACGCGCGGTGGAAGCGCGCAGATCTATCTCGCGGACGCGGACGGCAACAACGTCAGGCAGATCACGAAGCTCGCTGCCGGCGTCCAGCCACCGGTGGTCTTTTCGCCCGACGGGGCGTCGCTCGCGTTCGTGTCGGATGTCTCGCCCGCCTGTACGGACGAAGCGTGCAACGCCCGTGAGCAGGACGCCGCGGAGAAGAATCCCGTCAAGGCTCACGCCCTCACGCGACTGCTGTATCGACACTGGGACGAATGGCGCGACCGGGTGCGTCATCACGTCTTCGTGGTCCCGGCGCGCGGCGGTGATGCGCGAGACCTGACGCCGGGCGACTTCGATTCGCCGCCGACGCAGCAGGAGGACGAGTCGATCACCTTCACGCCGGACAGTCGTGACCTCGTGTTCGTCTCGAACCGCGAAGGACCCGATCGCGAAGCGTGGACCACGAACAACGACGTCTGGTCCGTGCCCGTGGCAGGTGGCGAGCCGAAGAAGTTGACGGCGAATCCCGCCGCGGACGTTCAGCCGATCCTCACGCGCGACGGCCGCTGCCTGATCGTGCGCGCGCAGCGGCGGCCAGGATTCGAATCGGATCGGTGGTACCTGGACGTCTACGATCGATCGACCGGCAACCGCCGCACGGTGTTCGAGACGCCGGATCTGTCGGTGACCGACTTCAGGGTGAGCCGCGACGGCCGGTCGATCGTCTTCACCGCGAGCGATCACGGCACCGACAACCTCTATCAGGTCCCGTTTGACGGTGGCGCCCCGCAGCGGATCGCCGCCGGCGGATCCATCTCGTCGCCCGGGCTGGCCGACACGTTCGCCGTCTTCTCGAAGTCCGCGCTGACGGCTCCGGCGGAGTTGTTTCGTGTCGCACTCACCGGAGGGACCGCAACAACCCCTGACGCAGGAAAATCGCGACTGGTTGAAGGACGTCGAGTTCCAGACGCCTGAGAGCGCCACCGTCGCCGGCGCGGGCGGCACGCCGGTTCAGTACTGGCTCCTGAAGCCGCCCGGATTCGATCCTGGCACGAAAATACCCGGTCGTCTTCCTTATTCATGGTGGCCCGCAAGGCGCGTGGGACGATGGCTGGTCGTATCGATGGAACCCGGCCCTCTGGGCGGCGCAGGGGTGGATCGTCGCGGCGCCAAATCCCCGCGGCTCGACCGGGTTCGGCCAGCAATTCGTGGACGAGATCTCGCAGGACTGGGGCGGTCGCGTCATGCAGGATCTCGACGCGGTCTTCGACGCCGTCACGAAGCAGCCGTTCGTGGACGCCGCGCGACAGGGGATCGCGGGCGCGAGCTATGGCGGCTACGCGGTGGACTGGTTGATCGGCCACACCAATCGCTTCAAGGTCGCCGTCACCCACGACGGTGTGTTCAACCTGGAGTCTGCGGCGCTTGCGACCGAGGAGCTGTGGTTCACGGATTGGGAGTTCGGCGGTCCCGCCACGAGCGAGAAGGCGCGCGCGAACTTCGCGAAGTTCTCGCCGCATCTCTTCGCGCAGAACATCCGGACGCCGACCCTGGTGATCACCAACGAGCTCGACTTCCGCGTGCCGGTCGATCAGGGACTGCAGCTCTTCACGACGCTGCGGCGAAACGGCGTGCCGAGCAAGGCGTTGGTCTTTCCAGACGAGGGACACTGGGTCCTGAAGGCGCTCAACAGCAAGTACTGGCACGAGACGGTCTTCGACTGGATCGCGTCGCACCTTGCGAACTGAGTCGATGTCGTGCGGGCGCCTCTGATCAGACAGCTCGATCTTCCGCTCGAGCCCGCGTCCTGCGCTCCCGCGGCAGGGCCCGGCATTGCTGCAGCGGGACGGCACGACGCTGCTCGTGCACCTGATCCGCGTGCGTGCGGCGCGACGCTACGTGTTGCGGGTGCGTCCTGACGGCGCGCTGCGCGTGACGATTCCGAGCGGCGGATCGCGCGCCGAGGCGCTCCAGTTTGCCGAACGTCATCTCGCGTGGGCCTTTCGCGAGCGCACGCGGCTCTTGACCGAGCGTCGGACGCCGGCGGTCTGGACCACGGGCACGATGGTGTCGCTCGACGGCGAGCTCCACCCGATCGTCCGCTCGGATGACGGCGGTCACGAGGTCGTTCGTGTCGGCCACGTGACGGCGCGCGTCGAGGCTGGTGTTCGCGATCTGCGGCCCGCGCTCGAGCGCGCGCTGAGGGAGACCGCGCGGAGCGAATTGCCGCCGCAGTTGCTGGCGAAGGCGGCGACGCTCGGCTTCACCGTGGCGGGCGTGAGCATCAGGAATCAGCGATCGCGCTGGGGCTCCTGTTCCTCGCGCGGCCGGATCGCGCTCAACTTCCGATTGATTCAGATGCCGCCGTCGGTGCGGGAGTACATTCTGGTGCACGAGCTGATGCACCTGCGGCAGCCGAATCATTCGCGCCGGTTCTGGGCGCTCGTGCAGCAGGCGTGTCCGGACTTTCGGGCCGCGGAGCGGTGGCTGCGAACCACCGGGCGGACACTCTTCTGAGGAAACAGGGGAATACGGGACAAGGAACAAGGGAAAAGGCAGAAGGCAGAAGGTAGAAAGAATCGACCAGGGACTAGAGACGAGGGACTAGGGACACGAAGCATGGAGCTGAAGGGACGACTCTCGGTCGTACGCTCCTGGAAGTCGGCAGACGTGCCGTCGCTCGTGAGGCATGCGAACAACATCAACATCGCCCGGCACCTTCGCGATCGCTTCCCGCATCCCTATACCGCTATCGATGCCCGCCGCTTCGTCGACGCCATTGTCGTGGCGCGACCGGTGACGACCTTCGCCATCGACGTCGGCAGGGAGGCGGTTGGCGGTATCGGGTTTTCTCCAGGGAGCGACGTCGAGCGCTTTTCCGCCGAGATCGGCTACTGGCTCGGCGAGCCGTTCTGGGGCCGGGGCATCGTTGCGGAGGCGCTCGCGGCTCGTGTCCGAGTACGCGTTCACAGAGTGCAACGTCCTGCGCCTCTTCGCGCTGCCGTTTGCCGACAACCGGCAATCCATGCGTGTTCTCGAGAAGGCGGGGTACACTCAGGAGGCGATTCTGCGCGCGAGCAGCGTGAAGTTCGGGAAGCCGCGCGACCAGGCGCTCTACGCCCTGATCAATCCCGCGTGGCGCGCTCCCACGGACTAGGCGCGTCGCCGGTCCTGTTCGGATCCGGGACACGGATGCGTCGCGCACGAACACTCCTGAGGTCGACCCAGACGACCCTCCAGAGTGAAAACATCGTGGAATCAACCCGTTAGCCAAATCACGGGGCGAGGCACGGGACTCGCTTCGTCACACCGTCCATGGATCACCTCCGCCAAGACGTTACGTACGCGATCCGCCGGCTCGTCAGGGCGCCGGGCTTCACGCTCGTGGCCATGCTCACGCTCGGGCTCGGTATCGGCGCCAACAGCGCCATCTTCAGCGTCGTCAACGGCGTGCTGCTTCAGCCGCTGCCGTACCCTGAATCCGACCGACTGGTCGGCGTGTATCACGTGTCGGAGGGACGCCGCGTGGTGATGTCCGGTCCGAACTTCATGGACGTCGTGCGCGCGAGCAAGTCGCTCGAGAGCGCCGCGGCAACCACGCGCGAGCGGAAGATCCTGACCGGTGAAGGCGAGCCGGTTCGACTGGACGTCGCGGAGGTCAGCGCGTCGCTGTTCGACGTCCTGCGCGTGAGGCCGGCGTTGGGGCGCACGTTCGCCGCCGACGAGGACACGCCGGGAAAAACGAACGTCGTCGTGCTGTCGAACGGGCTGTGGCAACAGCGATTCGGGTCGGACCCCGGGGTCATCGGCCGGCGCATTCAGCTCGATGGCGAGAGCAAGGAAATCATCGGCGTGATGCCGGCCGGCTTTTCCTATCCGGCCGGCCGTCAGGCGTGGCTGCCGATCGAATACGAGGAAGGGTTCGTCAGCAAGCAGCGCGCATCGTGGTATCTCGGGGTCGTGGCGCGTCTCAAGCCGGGCGTCACGCCGGAGCAGGCGGCCGCCGAGGTGCAGACCATCGGCCGCAGCCTGGAGAAGCAATATCCCGACGCCAACGAGAACGTCGGCATGACGACGTTTCCGCTGCGCGAGGCGATGGTCGTGAACATCCGGCAGGCGGTGCTCGTGCTGCTCGGCGCGGTCGGCTTCGTCCTGCTGATCGCCTGTTCCAACGTGGCCAACCTGCTCCTCGCCCGCGCCGCCGCGCGGGAATCGGAGATGGCCGTGCGTACCGCGCTGGGCGCGGGGCGGACGCGGCTGATCCGGCAACTGCTGACGGAGAGCGTGATTCTCTCGATGGGCGGCGCCGCCGTCGGGCTGCTGTTTGCGAGCTGGGGCGTCGCGTTTCTCACGAGCCTGCAGCCGGACGGGATCCCACGGCTCGACGACGTGCGCGTCGATGGCGACGGTGATCGCGTTTACGCTCGGACTCGCGGTCGTGACGGGAATCGTGTTCGGACTCATTCCGGCTTTCCAGGCGACTCGCGGCATGTCGCATGCGTTGAAGGAGACCGGCCGCGGCGCGGTCACGAGCCGGACCGGCGCCCGTATTCGCGGCGCGCTCGTCATCGTCGAAATGGCGCTCGCGGTCATGTTGCTCGCAGGCGCCGGTCTGCTGATTCGCAGCTTCTCCCGCCTTCAGGCGGTCGATCCGGGCTTCAAGCCGGAGCAGACGCTGTCGTTCGAGTTGACGCTGCCCGACTCCCGCTACAAGGAGGATGCGAAACGGATCGCGTTCTTCGACGCGCTGCTGCCGCGTTTGCGCGCGCTGCCGGGCGTGCGATCGACTGGCGCGGTGATGGGCCTGCCACTGAGCGGCATGAACTTCAACATCTCGTTCGCAGATCGCTGGGCCGGCCACCCGTGTCGCCGGCGTTGCAGCCCGCGATGGAGGTGCGGGTCGCGTCGCCGGAGTACTTC
The DNA here is from genome assembly GCA_963786615.1 of uncultured Acidobacteriota bacterium. Classification (GTDB taxonomy): domain Bacteria; phylum Acidobacteriota; class Vicinamibacteria; order Vicinamibacterales; family 2-12-FULL-66-21; genus CAWAZT01. The sequence goes on along the minus strand of CAWAZT010000014.1, from coordinate 92,041 downwards.
AACACGATTGGCATCGCGTTGAAGCGCGGCCGACTGTTCACGAGCGACGACCGTGAGGGCACACCGCGCGTGGCGCTGCTGAGCGAGAGCGCCGCCCGGCAGTATTTCCCGAACGAAGATCCGATTGGAAAGACGATCAAGCTCGGATGGGGGAAGGGCGGTCCGGATCGCGCCGGCGGGCAGATCGTCGGCATCATCGGCGGACGTCAAGAACGACGGTCTCGACGAAGCCAGCGTCTCCAGAGATCTATCTTCCGTTCCGTCAATGGCCGGTCTCGCTGATGAGCGTGGTGATTCGAACTGCGACGCCTCCGGAGGCGATGGCCGAGGCGGCACGCCGCGAGGTGTACGCCGTCGATCCCAACCTGCCGCTCTCGAGCGTGCGGACGCTCGATCAGATCGTCGCGACATCGATCTCGCAGCCGCGCTTCTACATGCTGCTGCTCGCGATCTTCGCGGGTGTTGCCCTGGCGCTCGCAGCAATCGGCATCTTCGGCGTCCTGTCGTACGCGGTTGCCCAGCGCACGCGCGAGATCGGCATCCGGATGGCGCTCGGGGCGCGGGAAGGCACCGTCGTGCGCCTCGTGGTGCGGCAGGCCATGACGCTCGTGCTGGTGGGGGTCGTTCTCGGCACGGTCGCCGCGCTGTTCCTGTCGCAGACGATGACGAAGATGTTGTTCAGCGTGAAGCCGACGGACCCGGCGACCTTCGTGGGTGTGGCCTTCGTGCTGATTGCCGTTGCCCTGGTGGCGAGCTACATGCCCGCACGCCGCGCCACGCGGGTCGACCCGATCGTCGCCCTGCGCGCCGAATAGTCCGGAGGCCCGGGACCGGGCCGAAGCCTGGGCCTCCTGCTATACTCTCTCCCCGGTGGAATATCGCCTCAAACAGTACGCGCTCCATCAGGGCGCGCTCGAGATCCAGTACATCGAGGAGTTCTTCCTGGATTTTCCGCGGAAGAAGTCCGCGTCCGAGGTCATTCAGCGGCTGTCCGACCGCGACCATCAGATCCTGATGGCGGAGGCGCCGCTGCCGGACGATCCCTCGACGGTCGTTCCCGTCTCGTTCAAGGTGTCGCACGAGTTGCGCGCCAACGAGCGGGATCCGAAGCTGGCCGACCTCGTGGCGCAGCTCGAAGACTGCGTCGAGTTCGACGGCCGGCGCGTGCTGTATCAGTGGATTGGCGGCACGCGGAAGGACTGGCGCGGGCAGGGGCATTTCCGCGCGCTCACCGAAGAGCAGGAAGTCTGGGCGCTCGCGAACGGGTTCGACGAGATCCTGATGAAGACGAAGAACCGTTTCTACGACATGCGCGCCACGCTCGCCCAGCTCCACTTCAACGTCATTCAGCTTCGTGCAGCACCCCGAGGACAATCGCGAGTCCAAGGTGTTCCTCAGCAAGCGGCTCGGCCAGCACGTCCTCGACACGCACCGCAGCCGGCGGCTGGTGACGAAGCAGGGACACTAGAAAAGGGACGACTTGTCCCCGTTGTCCTATGGAGATCGAACCCGGGCTCGTCTTTTTCCAGCGACATATCGCACCTGACCGCCAGCGCGAGTTCTGGAGTCTTTGCGCGCAGCTCGCGTCCGGGCCCGTGCCGATGTACACACCGACAGTCCGAGGCGGACGAAAAATGAGCGTGGGCATGCTCTGCCTCGGCAGACACTGGAACGGGATTACCTACGCATACGAAGATCGCCGGTCGGATTTCGACGACCTGCCGGCTCCCGCGATTCCCGAGGAACTGCGCGACCTCGCCCGCCAGGCCGCGTCCGACGCCGGCTTCGAGATGCACCCCGATGTCTGCATCATGAACTTCTATACCGTCGAAAGCCGGATGGGCGTTCATCAGGACAAGGACGAAAGCCACGCGTCAATTGCGGCGGGTGCCCCGATTGTGTCGGTATCGTTGGGCGACGCGGCGCGATTCGTTGTCGGCGGGCTGACCCGGCGCGAGCCGACGCGGCCGATGGTTCTCCGCTCCGGCGATGTGCTGGTGATGGGGGGTGCATCGCGCCTCCGATTTCACGGCGTCACCAGGATTCTGCCGGGTACGGCACCGCAGGGAACCGGGCCCGGCAGGTTCAATCTGACCTTTCGTCAGTGGTAGCCTTCGGCTGACGTTCGATCACGGCGGCCTGGTGAAGGGGCCGACACGCAGCCTCACCGAGTGTGGACAGGACGTATGCTCACGGGCCTTCTCGAACCGGCTCACCAGGACCTGGTGCGCGAGGAGCGGCGCCTCCTCTCCGATCTGCGAACCAGTTTGGTCCGATTCGGCGCCACCGACGACAATCTGGCACCGCTCGAGCGGTCCATCGAGCAGCTCGACGAGCTGTTCCTCCTCGTCGTGGTCGGCGAGTTCAACGCCGGCAAGAGCGCGTTCATCAATGCCCTGATCGGCGATCCGGTCATGGAAGAGGGGGTCACACCAACCACCGCGCAGGTGACCCTGATCCGGTTCGGCGAGACGAAATCGACGTCAGTCCTCGAGCCCCACCTGGCGGCGGTCAGCGCCCCGGCCGACCTGCTGCGCGAGATTCACATCGTCGACACGCCCGGGACCAACGCCGTCATCCGCGAGCACGAGCGCCTGACGTCGAGCTTCGTGCCGCGCGCCGATCTCGTGCTCTTCGTCACCTCCGCCGACCGGCCGTTCACCGAGACCGAGCGGGCCTTCCTCGAGCAGATCCGCGATTGGGGCAAGAAGGTGGTGATGGTGATCAACAAGATCGACATCCTTGCCGACGACCGCGATCGGGCCGAGGTGACGAACGTTCGTCTCCGAGAACGCCCGGCGCCTGGTCGGCACCACCCCGGAGGTCTTCACCGTGAGCGCCCGCGCCGCGTTTCGCGCCAAGCACGGCGAGCCGGCGCTGTGGGCTGCCAGCGGCTTCGAGCCTCTCGAGCGCTACATCCGCTCGACGCTCGACCAGAAAGCGCGCGTCCGGCTGAAGCTGCTCAACCCGCTCGGTGTCGGAGCGGCCCTGATCGACCGCTATCGAGACGCCACCCGCGAGCGCCTGACGCTGCTCCAGGACGACACGGCGCTGCTCGACGATGTGGAGCGCGATCTGCGGACCTACGAGTCGGACTTGACCCGCGAGTTCGAGGGGCGGATGTCCGGAGTGGACAATGTGCTGCTCGAAATGGAGCAACGGGGCCGCGATTTCTTCGAGGACACGATGCGGATCGGCAGGGTCTTCGATCTGCTGAACCGGGCGCGCGTGCAGCAGGCGTTCGAGCAGCAGGTGGTCGCGGATGCCCCGTTGCGCATCGAGGATCGCATACGGGATTTGATCGACTGGCTGGTCGAGTCCGATCGTCGGCAATGGGAGCGAGTCACGCGCCATCTTGCGGATCGCCGCCGCGCGCACCGCGATCGCATCGTCGGCGACGACGAGTCGCGCGAGTTCCACGACGAGCGGCGGCGGCTGATCGAATCGGTCGGCCGCGAGACCCAGAAGGTGGTCGACAGCTACGATCGGCGCCGCGAGGCGAGCCAGCTGGCGGATGGCGCCCGCAACGCGGTCGCCGCTGCGGCCGCTGCCGGCGCGGGGGCCGTGGGTCTGGGCACGCTCGTGACGGTGGCGGCCACGACCGCCGCGGCAGACGTCACCGGCATCCTGCTCGCGAGCGTCATCGGCGCTCTGGCCTTCTTCATCATTCCAGCCAGGCGCAACCAGGCGAAACAGCAGATGCGGCGCAAGATTGCCGACGTCCGCGAACGGCTAGCGACCGCGCTCCGCCAACAGTTCCTTCAGGAGATCCAGCGCAGCGCGCAGAGCGTCCGGGAAGGGGTGGCCCCCTACAGCCGCTTCATTCGCGCCGAGCAGGAGAGCCTCGAGGAGACCAGCACCACGCTGGCACGGCTCGCGACCGACCTCGAGGGGCTGCGGCAGCGCATCGATGCATCGGCCGCGTAGGGCCGCGGAAGGACGCGGACAACGCGGAAAGTCGGAATTTTTAGCGCGACTGTGCCAGCGCCGCCGCCTTCTCCACCTGATCGGCCAGCCTGCCGATCGCCGCCGCGACGATCGGAATGAACGTCCGCGCCTCCTCCCACTGCTTCTGTTCGATCCCTTCGCGGATGCCCGGTAGCGTCTTCACGCCGTAGCCCGTGTAGAAGCCTGGCGCGTACGCGAGATGCTTGAACCACTCGCGGCGCGGCAGGCCCTTGTCGTACTTGAAGGCTCGTTCCGATGTGTAGAGGAGGCGATTCAGCTCCGCCAGCTGTGCGCCGGTAGTCGCCGGCTTCTCGCTCATGAGGACCCGCGCGGTCGACGCATCGAGGGTTCAGCGCCGCCTTGTCCAGCTTGTCGATGGCCGTTCGCAGCGGCGTCAGGTCGAGTGCGGGCGCCGTCGCGCTCTTCGCGCGCAGCTTGTCGATCTCTTCGACGTATTCGCGCAGCGCCTGCGCCGTCGAGGTGAACTCGAACGGCAGGACGTCCGCGTCCGCCAGCCGGAGCAGCGCCGTTCCGATCGTCCGCGACAGCGTCGCGCCGTAAGCTGAAGTCCGTGTCGGAGAAGTGCGTGTACCAGTAGAACGAGTCGTAGATCGAGTGGTAGATGCCGCCGCTCGTCCTCGCCTCCGAAGTCCATGTTGAGCGACGCCACCGTCAGGAAGTCGAGGAACGCCGTGTAGTCGGACCCTGACCCGAGCGCGTTGAGCGGGAAGTCCTTCCGTTCGCGAAGCGTGCTCTTCTCGTCATCGGTCTTGGCCTCAGCGATCGCATGGTCGAGGCGTGCGTTGAAGAGGTTCGTGTCGCGTTTCGGATCCTGAATGTCGCGCATCAGATCGTTGACGAACGCCTGTAGCGAGTGCGACCCGGAGGTGCTGACCCAGCCTTTTCCGGTGCTGTCGCTGTTGATGTAGACGACGGCGTTCTTCGAGAGCTCGTCGGCGTGCTTCTCGGCCCATTCCGTCGATCCGAGCAGCCCCCATTCCTCGCCGTCCCACGACGCCAGAATGATCGTGCGCTTCGGCTTCCAGCCGCTCTTCAGCAGCTCCCCGAGGCCGCGCGCGGTCTCCATCAGCGCGACGTTGCCGCTCGTCGGATCCGACGCGCCGTTGACCCACGCGTCGTGATGGTTGCCATGGATGATCCACTGATCGGGAAACTCCGCGCCGTCGATACGCGCGATGACGTCGTAGAGCGGACGCACGGACCAGTCGAACGCCAGCTCCAGGTGCACTTTCGCCGGACCCGCGCCCACGTGATACGTGACTGGCAGCCCTCCGCGCCAGCTCTCCGGCGCGACCGGACCCTTCAAATTGCGCAGCAGCGGCAGCGCGTCGCCGTACGAGATCGGCAGGACCGGGATCTTCAGGATGGTCTGCGCGGCGGATCGATCGAGCTTGGGCGCGCCTGGTTCCGACGGTTTGCCTGGCGTCAGCGGATCCCCGGGATGGATCGGCATGTCCATCACGCTTCCGCGCTGCACGCCCTGCTCCGGACGAAACGGACCGGCGGGATACACGTCACCCTCGTGATACCCGTCGTCCTGCGGATCGGAGTAGATGATGCAGCCGACCGCGCCGTGCTCGTACGCGACCTTCGGCTTGATGCCGCGCCAGCTCTTGCCGTAACGCGCGATGACGATCTTTCCCTTGACGTCGATATTGAGCTTCGCGAGCTGCTCGTAGTCCTCGGGGATCCCGTAGTTGACGTACACGAGCTCCGCGGTGACGTTGCCGTCCGCCGAGTACGCGTTGAACGTTGGAAGTTGGTCCGCGTCGGTCGAGTCCTTGTCGGCGTCGACCGCCGGTTCCTTCAGCTTCAACTGGTACTTCTCGGGCTCGACGAGCTCGACGACGCGCTTCGTCGGATAGGGCATGAGGGCTTCGAACTGCTCGATCGACGCGTTCAACCCCCAGGCCTTGAACTGCGACAGCACGTACTCGGCGACCTTCCGGCTCGCCGGGCTGCCGGCATGGTGCGGATTCTCGGTGATGAGCTGCATGTACTGGCGCAGGTTCTCGGGCTTGGGGATGGCCCGGAACCGCTCCTCGGTTTGGCGCTCCGCCTCCGCGTGAGCGGGCGTGAAGCCGCGCAGGCCGCTGGGCGTCTGCGACCGGACCGAGGACGAGCCGAGAAGAAGGACGATGACGATGAGGACTCGGGACGCGAGACTGTGCATGGACGTCACTATAACGGAGGATAATTGATGATAGACGAGGTGCTGAAGGTGCTGAGGGTGCTAATAGGTGCTAAGGTGCTGGTGCTGAGGGTGCTAGCGGTGCTAAAGGTCTGGTGCTAAGGGTGCGATTATCTGGTCTAAAGGTGCGAGCTGTAAGGTGCTGGCACCTCGGCACTGCTAGCACCAGGTGCATTGCACCTTCGCACCAGCCATTGCACCATTCGCACCTAGCACCCGCACCAGCACCCTTCAGCACCCTCAGCACCTTTAGCACCACGCCTGTGACAGCCATGGTCCCAGACAAGCTTCAGCACCTCCTCGATACGTTCGACATGTTTTCGGATCCGACCGATCGGTCGTCGCTGCTTCTGAGCTACGCCGATCAGTTCAAGGAAGTCCCGCCTGACGTGGCGACGCGGCCGTTCGACTGCTAATCATCACGTGCCGCAGTGCGAGTCCGACGCCTACGCCTGGGCGGTGAAGCGGCCCGACGGAACGCTCAAGCTGCACTTCGCGGTCGAGAATCCGTCCGGTGTTTCGGCGAAGGCGCTCGCGACGATCCTGGATCGCACGTTGTCGGGTCTTCCGGCGTCCGACGTCGCGCAGGTCTCGCCAGACATCGTGGAGCGGATCTTCCGGCAGAACATCTCGATGGGCAAGGGCATGGGCCTGATGTCGATGGTTCAAGCCGTCCAGGCCCTCGCAAAAGCCGCCCAGAAGGCGTGAGATAATGTGCGCCTTCCCAGTCAGCATCGATGGTCTGTCCGAACTGCGGCGCACCGCTTGCCTCGCCAGACTCCGGTTGTCGCCAGTGCAACTGGGGAACGGCCACGGCCGTCACGAGGGACCCGGGCCCGCCGCCGCCCACGGCCAATGATCCAGACCTGACGCGCCGGCAGATACACGCCGGCCCGTCATCCGACACGCCGCCGCCCGCCGGAATCACCGCGCTCCAGCCCGGTCAGCAATTCTCGACGCGCTACACCGTCATCAAGCTGCTCGGCGCCGGCGGTATGGGCGAGGTCTACCACGCGTGGGACGAGACGCTCGGCGGCCCGGTCGCGCTGAAAATCATCCGGCCTGGCGTCGCCCTCGGCCAATCCGATCTCGAGGCGCTCGAGGAGCGCTTCAAGCGCGAGCTTCGACTCGCGCGTCAGGTCACCCATCCGAACGTCATCCGCATCCACGATCTCGGCGAGGTCAACGGGCTGAAGTACCTGACGATGGAGTACGTGCAGGGAGCGGACCTGAGCTTCCTGCTGAAACGCCAGGGGAAGATGGCCGTCGGCCGCGCGCTCTCGGTCGCGCGCCAGATTGCCGACGGTCTCGCCGCCGTCCACAAAGCCGGCATCGTCCACCGCGACCTCAAGCCCGCCAACGTGATCGTGGATGCCGAGGATCACGCGCGGCTGACCGACTTCGGCATCGCGCGCGCCGTCGATGCCAAAACGCTGTACACGCTTCCCGGATCGGTTGTCGGGACGCTCGAGTACATGGCCCCCGAGCAGGCTCGCGGCGACGCGGCGGATCAGCGGAGCGACATCTATGCGCTCGGCCTGATTCTCTACGACCTGCTCGCCGGCGGCCGTCCGCGCGCGAAGTCGGACGATGCGCTGGCGGCGCTGATCGATCGGCTCGAGCACGGCCCGCCATCGTTGAGCGCGATCGATCCAAGCGATTCCGGTGGACACGGTCAAAGTGATCGAGCGGTGTCTGGACGTGGATCCGGCCAGGCGCTACCAGACCATGCCCGAGCTGCTCGCCGATCTCGATCGGCTCGGCCCGGACGGCAGGTTGCGCGTGCAGCCTGTTCGTCCGGCCGCGGTCGGCGCCGGCTCCTCGTCATTGGAACAGCCACCGCGCTTGGTGCGGTGGCGCTCGGCGTGGGTGTATGGCGGCTCGTGGCCAATCGTCCTTCGGTTCCTGCGGCATCGCACCCGCCGGTGACGGTGCTGATCGCGGACTTCGAGAACCAGGCGAACGACCCGGTGTTCGACGGATCGCTCGAGCAGCCGCTCGGCGTCGCGATGGAGGGGGCGTCGTTCATCACGACGTATCCGCGCAAGGACGCGACGCAGATCGCGCGGCGGCAGCGACCGGATGCCAGGCTCGACGAAGCGGCCGCGCGGCTGGTGGCATTAAGTGAAGGCGTTCCCCTTGTGTTTGCGGGCACCATTTCTGCGTCGGGCGGAGGCTATCGGCTCACCGTCCGAGCCGTCGAAACGACCAAGGGCGACACCGTGACCACGGCTTCCGAGGAAGCGCGCAGCAAGTCGGACGTCCTGCAAGCCGTCGGACGTGTCGCCGATTCGATGCGTCGTGCGCTCGGAGATGCCGTGCCGTCGGATCAACTGGCCGCCGAGACGTTCACAGCAGCGTCGCTGGAAGCCGTCAAGAACTACACAATCGCGCAGACGCTCTCGTCGGATCGCAAGAACGAGGAGGCGATCACGTACTACCAGCGCGCGATTCAGGAGGACAAGAACTTCGGCCGGGCGTATGCGGGATGGGCGGCGGCCGCGTACCAATCTCGGGCGCGTCGACGAGGCCAAGCCTCTGTACGACAAGGCGCTCCAGCTTAGCGATCAGATGACGGAGCGCGAGAAGTATCGGACCCGAGGCGCGTATTTCTTGAGCGTGGGACACAACAACCAGCAGGCGATGGACACCTACAAGGCGCTGGTCACGCGCTATCCGTCCGATTTTGCGGGCCACAATAATCTGGCGGTTGTGTACTTCACCCTGCTCGATTTCGATAACGCACGCATCGAGGGGCGCCGGGCCCTCGATCTCTACCCGCGCAGCCTGAAGTTTCAGGGGAACTACGCGCTGTATGCGATGTACGCCGGCGAATTCAAGGACGCTGGCGACATGGCGCGGGCGATTCTCAAGAAGGATCGAACATACGTCGACGCGTATCTGCCGCTCGCCATGGAGGCGCTGTCGAGCGGCGACCTGGCTGGCGCGAAGGCTGTGTATAAGGAGGTCGCGACGCTGGATGATCCCCAGGGCGCGTCGCTCTCGGCCATCGGGCTCGCGGACATCGCGTTGTTCGAAGGGCAACCGGCTGTCGCGGTCGCCATCCTCCCAGCCGCCATCCAAGCTGATCGAGCGCAGAAGAACGTCGCGGGTGCCGCGACCAAGACGATCGCGCTGGCCGAAGCGCAGAGCAGCCTGAATCAGCTGCCGTCTGCCGTGAAGACGATCGACGATGCGCTCAAGATTTCGACGCGAGGTCCAGGTGCTCGTGCCCGCCGTGCGCATTCTGTTACGTGCCGGCGAGGACGTCCGGGCGCGGGCCTTGATCGGCCAGCTCGCCGAGAGCCTGCAACCGCAATCGCGTGCCTACGCGCGGATGCTCGAGGCGGAACGCTCGATTGCGCTCGGCCGGCCGGGCGACGCCATGGACGCGCTCGCCGACGCGCGGAAACGCGCAGACCTCTGGCTCGTGCGGTTCACCACCGGCGTCGCCTACGAGCGCTTCAATCATCACGTCGAAGCGACCAGCGAGCTGGAGGCGTGCACGAAACGGATCGGGGAAGCCACGGCCGTCTTCCTCGACGACATGCCGACGTTCCGCTACGTCAGTCCCGCGCGGGAGTGGCTGAAGCGCGCGCGGGAGGGCGGTGTGCGTGCAAAGGGCGGCGGCTGATCGTGCATGTCCTCATGTCAACGCAACTCGAGTCGAACGTAGTTGTGGTATCCGACACCGTTTGCAGCGTTGAAGAATCCTGACCCGATCATCAGCCCAGCTTGGCTCTGAAAGTCCGTCGTTCCCGCATAGCCCGTCAGTCGTGTGACGCCGTCCACAGCCAGGCTGGCCGTGTGCGTGATCGGATCGAACACGAGCTCGTAGAGGTGATACGAGCTTCCCGAGCCCGTGAGCGTGAACGACGGTCCGGTCAAAGGAAGAATCGTCGTGGCGAGTTGAACGACAGTGTCGCCATTCGTATCTCGATGGAGATGAATATCGAAGCGGTTTCCGAACCCCAGGAAATCGAGGTCCACGAATGTGTCGCCGGTTTCGACACGCAATCGCGCAGTAGTCTTCCAACCGCGTGTCATCGCCGACTGTTTCTCGGCGGCGCTTCAGTGTCGAAGAGTAGTAGCCGCTCGTCGGGATGGCTCAGTATTCGCCACGCGCCAAGGCCGCTGCCTGTATCGTTGTTCACGGCTGACCCGCTGGCCGTCCCATCGCTCGTGAAACCCTCGGTGATCGGATTGGCCGTGCCAACGTGTTGCCGAAGGATCTCCGGGTTCGTCCAGTTCTCGTAACGAACATCGTCGAAGATCCCGATCTGCGGGTACGGATCTCCGGTTTCCGTGATGATGACGCGTCTGATGTTCCGCGTCCCCTGCAGTCCCAGGTACACCGCCTTGAAGACGGTCGTCGTCTGCGTCACGCTGCCCATCGGGTTCAACGCGTCGTCATATGCCGTCATCGTGTAGGTGGTTGGCCCCGGAGCGGCGAACAACCCGACGCGATTCACGGGCGTCGAGAAGTCAATCTGGAGGTTCGACGGTGAGACGATATCGTTCAAAACAGTGAAGCCGGATGCGTCTGGGAAATTCGAGAAGTAGCCGGATTGTCCATAATTGATATCGCTCCAGAGTTGCCCACCACTCGGAAGCTGTGTATACGTCACTCCGTTGAACGTTACGGGCGAGTTCTGACGGCCGAAGTTGGGATTGAAGGTCTCAACCCGCTCGGAACCTGAAAAGCCCGAGAGCGTTAGCGGCACGGCGCTGCCGTCGCCGACTGGGGTTCCGGCGGTGACGACCTGGCAGGCTGAGAACTCGGACGTGTTGTTGCTGGATGGCGTCGCCGTCCTGGTGATTACTTGACCCGCGGCGACTGCCGGAAGTGACACGTTGACGGCAGCATTGCCGGACGCGTTCGTGGTGACCGACGCCGCTCCGATGAACGTCCTGCCTTCGCCGTTTCCGGATGCATCACACGCGGCGTTCGAGAAGAACTCCAGGCGAAACGTCGTGGTGGCTGTGCTGTTCAACGTCCCCTGAACGACCGTCGTCCCTCCGCCCGCAACTGCCGACGTCAACACCGGGAAGTTCTGGAGGAGGTTGGCGCCCGGATCCGCGTCGCCGGCGTCGTTCGGTGTGATGCCGTTGCTGGCAAGGTCGATTCCGAGGCCGCCGTTGGAAAAAATCGAGTTCTCGTAGATCGAGTTGGCGCCCCCCGTTTCGATGGCGATTCCTGCGCCGGTATTGAATGCGATCAGGTTTGCCGCGCCGGGGGCGGTTCCGCCGATCCGGTTCGACGAGGTCAGGACCCGCACGCCGCGTCCGTTGGGACGCGCGATTGTCCCCGTGACATCGGTTCCGATCCAGTTGTTCTCGATCACACTGCCCGTGCCACTTCGCACCAGGATTCCCTCTCCACCGAATCGATTGACGATGAACCCGCGAATCGTGGTTCCGCCGGCACTGATGTCCAGGCCAATAGCCGGCAAGCCATTGCCGTTCAGTTCGACGATGGGAGTGCCGGCGAATCCCAGCTGAATCGTGGCGTCGATGGTCACGGGATCGGTGATTGCGGGGAGCGCGGTCAGCAGCGTAATAGAACGCAGCCCGGATCCCGGAATGCTGAACCAGATCGTATCGGTGGTGCCCGAACTCGCATTCGCATCGAGAATCGCTTGACGGAACGAGCCGGGCCCGCTGTCGTTGGTATTCGTCACAGTGAATGTGGTGGGCACGTTGCCGACGGTCGTCGTTGCCGTGGCGACGTTGTTGGCCGTCTGCGACTCTCCCTGGTCCGACGTGATCGACACCACCACCGTGATCGGATTGCTCGTTGTCGGCGTCAGCCGGATGAACGGCAGCACGGTTGCGCCGGCCGCCATCGTGCCGATCGGACAACTCGACGACACCCGGTGACGTCGTGACCGTGCCGGGACATCCGCCGGTCTCTACCACCGTGGCGCCGGCCGTGAAAGCAAACGCGGCGACGACGTTCAGGCCGGCACTCGGCCCGTTGTTGACGACCGTCGCCTGATACGTCACGACACCGCCGATCTGGACAGGATCCGGAGTGTCGGTCAACGTCACCGCGAGGTCGGTCAGTCGGAGACTCTCACGCACGGGGAGAGCTCGGAGGTGTTGCCGTTCGGGTCGGTTGCGGTTGCGGTTATGAAGTGTGATCGCGCTGAGTGGTAGAACGAAGAAGTCGGCAATGAAGACGTGAGTGCTGAATGTCGCAGTGCCGGAGGCGTTGGTCGTGACGTCGGTTGTTTGCATTCTGAGGCCGGCCCCGCACGGTATATCGGCGAAAAACTCGACGTGGAAGGTTGTATTCGGGGTGCTGTTGAGATTACCCGTCACGGTCGCTCCACCCACGCTGTCCATGACCGCCGATGCAATCACCGGGAAGTTCTGGAGGTTGTTCGCCCCTGAATCAAGATCGCCGGCATCGTTTGCGGTCGGGCCGTTGTTGCCCAGATCGATACCGAGCTGCAGGTTCTGCACAAAACTGTTCCCGACCAGCCGATTGCCAGTGCCTGAGGCAATGGCGATGCCGTCCTGTCCGTTGAACCAGATCTGGTTTCCGTCGATGGTGTTGCCGGTTGCACCGTTGGTGATCAGGACGCCGTTCGCGGTGTTGCCGCCCTCTTGCCCGATTGTGTTGTTCTGGATCGTGTTACCAGTAGCGCTGGTCTCGGATATGGAAACACCGTTTCCTGTGTTGCCGCTGATGAAGTTGCGTGCCGTCGAGGCGACTCCCCCGATGACGTTGTTCGAGCCATTGAGGATGCTCACGCCATCCTGGCCGTTTGCCACGCCGGCGGCGCTTCCCGACGCGTTCAAACCGATACGGTTGCCCTCGACGTGATTTCCGGTCGACGTTTGCAGGAACTGAATTCCGGACAGCGCGTTGCCAGAGATCACGTTGCCTGCTCCAGCCGCCGTGCCGCCAATCTGGGTGTTCGTCGCGTTGGTCAGCCGAATACCGTCGAACTGATTCGGGAATTGCCGCCGTTCCCGCTGCGTTCAGGCCGATGTAGTTGCCCTGGATCGTGTTGCCCGCCGCGCCCACAACCATGATGCCGCTGGCGAAGGCGCTGCCGCTCACCACGTTGCGCGCCGCAGTCGCCGTGCCGCCGATGCGGTTGTTCGCGGAGTTCGTGAGTATGCCGCCGCCTGTATTGGAGCGAGCTAGCGTGCCGCCCGGATCGATGCCGATGTAGTTGCCTTCGATCACGTTGCCGGCGCCGATCAGGACGATGCCGGTGCCTTGGAACCGGTTGATGACGAGGCCGCGGACGGTGCTGTTCCCGCCCTTCAGGGTCAGGCCATCCACCGCGACGTTGTTCCCGCTGATCTCGACGACCGGTGTCCCGGCGAAATCGGGCTCGGTCGTGCCGTCGATGACGACCGGACCTGTAATGTCCGGCAGCGACGAGGCGAGCGTGATCGTGTGAGGACCAGCGCCTGGGATGTTGAAGCTGATCGTATCCGTGGTTGCGATGTCGACATTGGCGTTCAGGAGCGCCTGCCGGAACGATCCCGCGCCGGAGTCGTTGGTATTGGTGACGAGCTGGACGACCGGTCCGGCTGCGACGACGCGGCAGGCCGAGAGCTCCGAGGTGTTGTTGTTGGGATCCGTCGCCGTTGCCGTAACGGCGCTCCCGACGGTCGTCAACGGCATGCTCGCCGTGAAGCTCGCATTGCCCGTTCCATCGGTCGTGACGGACATCGAGCCCAGAAGGGTTTGTCCTTCGCCGTTCCCGGATCCGTCGCACGTCGCGTTCGAGAAGAATTCCAGGCGGAAGGTCGTGTTCGCGCTGCTGTTCAGGGTGCCGAGAATCGTGGTGACCGTCCCGCTCACCGTCGCGGCGCTGAGCAATGGGAAGTTCTGCAGCCCGTTCGGGCCCGTATCGCCGTCGCCGACATCGTTCGCAGTGACGCCGTCGCTGTTCAAATCGATTCCCAGGCCGCCGTTGCCGGAGATGCTGTTGCCGAGGATGGCATTGCGCGCGGATGTCGCTGCCAGAACGACGACGCCGGTGCCGTTGTTCTGGATGACGTTCCCATCACCCGCGGCCGTTCCGCCGATCGTGTTGCCGGACGTGTCGTCGACACGGAGGCCCTGACCGCCGTTGGAGGTGATCACGTTGTTGCGCAGCACGTTCCCGGTCGCGCCGGTTCTGATCTGCACGCCGGTGCCGTTGTTCGAGACCACGTTGCCGAGAACGCTCGTGTTGAGCGCCGTGACAAGGTCGATCCCGATGCCGGCGTTGGAGAGCGGGGTCGTGCCGTTCGCCGCAACGCCGACGAGATTGCCTTGAACGATATTGCCGGCCGTAGGCAGGCTGCAGCAGATCGTGATGGCGTGTTGTGCGTTGCCGGAGACGACGTTCCCCGCGCCAGGAGCACCTCCGCCAATCGTGTTGCTCGACGCGCCGTTGTTGATCTGGACGCCGCTCTGAACTCCGGTATTCGGGATGGCGGCCGTCCCGGCGGCGTTCGTCCCGATGTAATTCCCCTGCACCACGTTGCCTGTCGCAGTCGGGTCGCGAATGAACACACCACCCTGGTTGCCAGAGATCACGTTCCGCGCGGCAGCCGTCGTCCCACCGATCCGATTGTTCGCCGACTGGACGGATACGCCGACGAGATTGCCTCGCGCGAGGGTGCCCGTCGGGTCGGTTCCGATGTAGTTCGCCTTCGACGACGTTCCCGTTGCCGCCGGAGATGGAGATGGCGTTGCCCGCCCACGAGTTGATCGCCAGTCCGCGAACCGTACCTGCCTCCGGCGGTGATCGCAAGCGCGATGTTGCTGCCCGCGCCCGTCCCGTTGAGCTCGATGAGCGGAACACCCGCATATCCCGGCTGCGTAGTGCCGTCGATGACGACTGGATCCGAAATGTTCGGCATCCCCGACAGCGCCGCGATCGTGTGAAGGCCGGTCCCGGGAATGTTGAACCTGATCGTGTCGACCGAAGTGACGCCGGCATTCGCGTCGAGGATCGCCTGACGGAACGATCCGGCGCCGCTGTCGTTCGTGTTCGTCACTGTAAACGTCTGCGGTTGTCCAGGAACCGTGCGGCACGTGGAGAACTCGGACGTGTTGTTCGCCGGATCCGTCGCGGTCGAGGTGATCGCCTGACCGGCGGAGACGGCGGGCAGCGACGCGGTGAAGCTCACGTTGCCGGCACCATCCGTCGTCACCGGGAGCGATCCGAGGAAGGTGTCGCCGTCGCCATTGCCGGTCGGGTCGCACGCGGCGTTCGAGAAGAACTCGAGCCGGAACGCGGTGTTTGCCGTGCTGTTCAATGTCCCCAGAACTGTCAGCGTCGATCCAGCGACGGTTGCCGACGTCAGGACCGGGAAGTTCTGCAGGTTGTTCGGGCCCGTATCGGCATCGCCCGGGTCGTTCGGCGTGACGACGTCGTTCCCGAGATCGATGCCGATGAAGTTGCCCGAGATGCTGTTCCCGAGGATCGCGTTGCCGATCGACGTGGCGCCCGTGATCAAGAGGTTCTTTCCGTTGTCGTGGATGAAGTTGCCGTCGCCGGCGCCCGTGCCGCCGATCGTGTTGTTGACGGCACCGTCGTTGATGTTCACGCCCGAGCCATTCGCGGTGATGGCGTTGTTGCGCAGCACGTTGCCGGTCGAACCGGTGCGGATCTGGACGCCGGCCGTCGGATTGTGCGTAATCGTGTTGCGCGCTGCTCCAGCTCCGCCCACCACGTTGTTTACGGCGCCGTTGATGATGTCGATGCCGATGAACGTGTTGCCGAGCGACAAGGTATTCGCGCGGTCGGTTCCGATCCAATTCCCCTGGATGATGTTGCCGGTCGCGGTGGCGCCGGCCAGCTGGATGCCGTGCACTTGATTGCCCGAGATCACGTTCCCAGCGCCGGAGTCGCTTCCCCCGATCGTGTTGTTCGGAGTGGCCACGAAGATGCCGTCGCTCGTGTTGCCGACCGTGCCGGTCCGCGCCACGTTCGTGCCGATGTCGTTCCGCTGTATCAGGTGCCCGCCGACGCCGTTGTTCGCCAGGTTGATCCCGAACCCGTTATTGCCCGAGATGACGTTCCCTTCGCTCGGGTTCGTGCCGCCGATGTGAGCGTTGCGGGCGTTTGGCCCGATCGTGATTCCCTGAGCGTTGCCAAGGGCTCCGGTCCCGGCGGCGTTGAGGCCAACGACGTTGCCCATCACGACGGCGTCGGTGCCGTCGACGTTGATGCCGAACGAGTTGTTTCCTGAAATCTGGTTGCCGAGGCCGCCGGGACCGCCGATTCGCGCACCGGTCGAGCCTGACTGCACGGTGACACCGCCAGTGAAAGTTCCGCCAAAGCCATTGGGGAGAGCTGTCGTGCCACTGGCGTTGGTGCCGATCCTGTTGCCTGCGATCAGGTTCGACGTGCCGTTCACGGTAACGCCGTTGGCGAAATTGCCGGAGATCACGTTGCCCGAGCCCGGCGTCGTCCCGCCGACGACGTTGTTCGTCGCTGATGCCGCGAAGGCCACACCGGCGCCGTGGTTGCCAGCGCCCGCTTCGCCGTTCGCGTTGACGCCGATGTAATTGCCTTCGACGCGGTTGTCGTGGCCGTTGATGAAGAGCGCCGATCCGGTGTTGCCGACGCCGGTGATGAGATTGCGCGCGCCTGGCACCGTTCCGCCGATCAGCGTGTTGGCGGCGTTGGCGCCCAAGGTCACTCCACCCTGCATTCCGGCCCAGAGCTGGTTGCCCGTCGGGTCGGTGCTGATCGTGTTGCCCTGAACCGTCGTGTTCGTGCCGCCGATGTTCAGGTCGGCGAGACCGCTGAACGCGATCAGGTTGCCGGTGCCGGGGGCCGTTCCGCCAATCAGCGTTCCGGCGACACCCGATCCGATGACGATTCCGTTGCCCCAGTTGTCGAGGAACTGATCCAGATTGCGGTTGAGGCCGATGATGTTGCCATGTACGACGGTGTTGTCGTTGCCGGGACCGGTAGATGGCGATGCCGTTCGTCGCGCTGCCGGCGATGGCGTTGCCGGCGCCGGCGGCGGCGCCGCCGATCGTGACCGCCGGCGCGCTGATCGAGATGCCGATTCCGTTGCCGAACGCTCCCGATCCCGCGACGCCGAGGCCGACGTCGTTTCCTTGAATCACGGTCCCGGTCGACGTGACGCCGGACACGAAGATGCCGGCGTTCGCGTTGCCGGAAATGACGTTCCGCTCGGCCGCTGACGTGCCGCCGATAATCGTGCCGACCGCGCCGCTGATTTCGATGCCGTTCAGGTTCGGCAGAATCGCCGCGCCGACGTTGCTGATCGACAGGTCGTCGAAGGAATACGACGGACCGGCACCTGTGCCCGAGACGCTGAATCGCACGAAGTCGAAGCCATCCGTCGAGGCAAAGACGAATGCCTGCTGGTCATCGATGAAGAGCGAGTAGTTCTGTCCGTCGGCCCGGAGCACGAGCTTGTGCCAGCCGACGCTCCGTAGGATGCTCGTCGTCGCTGATGTCGGCCGTGCAGCCGGCGACGGTTGCGTTCGGGCCGTGAACGTCGGTGCCGCCCAGCGCGACGAGCGCCTTGTAGCAGACGGCATCGTTGCCCTGCGACGCCGATTTTCGCCGACGTCCCCGTCACCGAGTTGACGACCTCGGCGAACGACGACAGTCCGGGACCGGCGTCGTAGAAGTACACCGTGATCGTGCCCGGCGATGGGGCGTCTCCGCGACCTGACCGCCGGCGGCGAGGTCGTGCGGACCGGTGCCGGTCGGGCGTCAGCTCGAGCGAGCGTGTACCGACGAGCGTATGGTTCCGGGTAGCCGTGATGGCCACGGTGCCGTTCTGCGTCGACAGGATGTCGGAGTCGTCGAGCGAATTCGGCGCCTCGAACGGTTCCATGCCGCCGAGCGCTGGCGTTGGATCCGATGTAGTTTCCAAGAATCCGGTTGCCGGCTGCGCTCGCGCCGCTCACGAGAACGCCATCCCCGACGTTGCCGGCGATGAAATTCCGCGCGCTCGCGGTCGTCCCGCCCACGACGTTGCTCGATCCGGTGATCCGGATGCCGTTGCCCGTGTTGGGCCGCGCGAGCGTGCCTGACGGATCGGTGCCGATGAGATTCCCCTCGATCGTGTTCCCGGCGCTCGAGATCACGATGGCATCACCCGCGAAGCCATTGATGACGAGGCCGCGAATCGTCGTCTCACCGCCGTTGAGGACGAGCCCGGTCCTGCCGTTGCCGTTCAACTCGATCAGCGGCGCGCCAACGGCATATCCCGGCTGCGTCGTGCCGTCGATGACGAGCGGCGACGTGATCGGGGGCAGCGCGGTCTGGAGCGTAATGGTGTGGACGCCACTGCCGGGAATGACGAACGAGATGTGATCCGTCGTCCCGGGATCCGCGTTCGCGTCGAGGATGGCCTGGCGCAGCGATCCCGGTCCGCTGTCGCTCGTGTTGCCGACGCTGAACGGCGCCACCGTCGTCACCGCCACGCACGCCGAGAACTCGGACGTGTTGCTGTTCGAATCGGTCGCGGTGGCGGTGATGACGCCGGCCGTGGCGCCGCCGTCGACCGTGAACGTCGCGTCTCCGGAGGCGTTGGTCGTGACGCTCGTCGATGCGATCAACGTCTGGCCCTCGCCGTTGCCCGAGGCGTCGCACGCGGCGTTGGAGAACAGCTCGATCCGGAACGTTGCGTTCGGCGTGCTGTTCAGCGAGCCGACCACGGTCGTCGTCGTGGCGCTCGCGATTGCTGATGCGAGCACGGGGAAGTTCTGACGGTTGTTCGAACCGGTGTCGCCGTCACCGGCATCGTTCGGCGTCACGCCGTTGCTGTCGAGATCGATGCCCAGCGAGCCGTTGGCCGTGATGCTGTTGCCGAGGATCGCGTTGCCGACGCTTCCGCCCTCGAGGACAACGCCCCGCTGCGTATTGCCAGCGATCACGTTGCGATGCGCGGCAGTCGTGCCACCAATCTGATTGTTCGACGCCGCCCCGAGAGCGATACCGACAAGATTCGGCAACGGCTGCGTGCCGGTGACGTCCATGCCAATGACGTTGCCGATCACCTGGTTGAAGCGCGCGCCCGACCCCGACGACGAAATGACGATTCCTGCCGACGTGTTGCCGGAAATCAGGTTTCCGCTGCCGGCAGTGAGGCCGCCGATGATGTTGTTCGACGAATCGAGCAGCGAGACTCCGTAGAAGTTGCCGGCGGCCGACGTGCCGCTTGCCGACGTGCCGAGGTAGTTGCCGCTGATCGTGATGCCCGGGCCGGACACAGTGATACCGGCACCGCGGAAGCGATTGATGATCAGCCCCTTGACGCTGCTGCCGGCAGGACTGTTGAAGGCGAGGCCGGCACACGACTGGGACGTTCGCGCCGCTGAGCTCGATGATCGGCGTGCCCGCAAAACCAGGCTGCGTCGTGCCGTCGATGACGACCGGCTGGGTGATCGCCGGCAGCCCCGTGAGCGGCGCGATCGTGCGCACACCCGTGCCCGGAATGTTGAACGAAATTCGATCGACGTCGCCCGCGTCGGCGTTCGAGTCGAGAATCGCCTGACGCAGCGATCCGGGACCGCTGTCGCTCGTGTTCGTGACGAGGATCGTACGGCCGATCGCCGTGACGGTTGTCGTCACCGTCAGGCTGTTGTTGGCCGGGTTCGGATCGGCCTGGTCAGCCCCCACGCCGGCCGTGACTGTCAGGACGCCGCCGTTCGCCGGTGTGATCTGGACGGTCACCGAGGTCGCGCTGCCGGACTGCAGCGCGCCGAGGTTGCAGGCGATCACGCCAGCGGTCGGAGCCGCGCACGTTCCGGCCGCCGGCGTCACCGAGGTTACGGTCGTAGAGGCAGGCAGCGTCGCGGTCAGGCTGACGTTGCTGGCCGCGACCGGCCCGTTGTTCGTGACCGTCATGGAGTAGGTCAGCGTGCCGCCTTCCTGGACCGGGTCGGGCGAGTCGTTGACCGTCAGCGCAAGATCGGTCGACGCGCGTCCGCAGGCGTTCAGCAGCACCGCGGCGCCGCCGGCCCCGGCGCGCTGCATCGCGAGCGCGACGTCCGCGCGGCCGTCGCCGTTGAGATCCGCAACCCGCAGCTCCAGCGCAGTCGGCGCCGAGAAGAACGTCGGATTCGCGAAGTGGCCGGCGCCGTCTCCGAGCAGGACGCCGAGGAAGCTCGTGCCGGTCGCGACGAGATCGAGACTGCCGTCGCCGTTCATGTCGGCGCTGGCGACGCGGAAGATGCCGGCGGTGTTCGAGAGCGCCTGCGGCGTGAAATGGCCCGTTCCATCGCCGAAGAGCAGGACCAGCTGCCGCGCGGTTCCCGAGGTCTCGACCACGCCGAGGTCGAGCTTTCCGTCGCCGTTCAGATCGCCCAGCGCCGCAACGCTCGCGTCGGTGGCGCTCTGACCGGTCGGGACGTCGATAGTCGAGGCGAATCCGCCGCTGCCGTTACCCAAGCAGCACGAGAACGTGGTCGGCGACGGCCACGGTCGAGCTGAACGATGCCGCGACGTCCGCGCTTGCCCGTCCCCGTTGAAGTCGCCGATCGCAAGCCGGCCGGAATTCGCGTTCAACGCAATCGCGCGCACCGGCGGTGAAGCTGCCGGCGCCGTCGTCAGCAGAATACGGAGCTGCCCGCCCGTCGGCTGACCGCTGGCAATCGTCGCGATGGCGAGGTCCGCTTTGCCGTCGCCATTGAAGTCCCCGGTTCGCACGTCGGAGACGATTTCCGGCGCAAACGTGATCGTAGTCGGCGCGCCGAATCCGCCAGTGCCGTTGCCGAACAGGATGTAGGCGTCGGTCAACCCTTCGATCGCCAGATCGAGCTTGCTGTCTCCATTGAGGTCGGCCAGCACGGCGTCGATCGGTTGCGTGCCCGCCGGGTAGAGCGTCGCCGCACCGTAGCCGCCGGACGCGTTCGCGAGGTACACCGCGACGGCGTTCGCGTTGCCCATCGAGGTGACGAGATCGGGACGCCCGTCGCCGTTCAGGTCGCCGACGTTGATGTCCGCGGCTCCAGTCGTCGTGCCGGCCGGCAGGATCGTCGGTCCGCTCAGCGTCGGAGACGCGCAGACCGTTCCTCCGACCATCGGCTGGACGGTCGTCGTCTCGACCGCGCTGTTGTTCGAGGGATCGCTGTCGGCGCCGTTGGCGGTGACCCCCACGGTGAACGTCGCGGTGCCGGACGCCGACGTCGCGACGCGATACGTGAACGTCGCGGTCGCGTTCGCCCCGAGTGTCGGCAGCGTCCATGTGACCTGGCGGCCGTTCACCGATTGCGTGCCGCCCGAATCCGACGTCGACTGCACGAGCGAAGTCGTCGGCAGGTTCGCGATCACCGTCACGTTGGCGGCCGGCGTCAGGGTCAGGTTCCGGACGGTCGCCGTATACGTGACGATGTCTCCCTGCGCGACGGGATCCGGCGCGTCGGCCGCGGTCACGGAGAGATCGATCGCCGCCTGGCGCCGCAGCTGTTCGGGAACACCCGCACCACGCCCGACTCGTCTCCGATCGCGACGTCCGGACGGCCGTCGCCGTTGAAGTCGTCGACAGCGACGTTGCGAGAAGATCGGCGCGCCGTATCCGAGCGGCGCCCCGAACCCGCCGACGCCATCGCCGAACTGGACGACGAACGTGTTGCTGCTCGATCGTCGTCGAGACCAGATCGACGTTGCCGTCGCCGTTGACGTCCGCGAGAGCCGCGCCGTATGGACGCAGTTCGCCGTCCGTCGCAGATGATCCCAGCGGCGAATGCGCCATGCCCGTCGCCGAGCATCGTCGTCAGACCGGCTCGCCTGGTCGGCTGGCGTTCACCTTGTCGACGACGACCAGATCGAGATGACCGTCGCGGTTGACATCGCCGATGCCACGAAGGATCGGGTTCGGCGCCGGTGGGAAGTTCACGGGCGTCGCCAAACGCGCCGTGTCCGTCGCCGAGCAGAACCGAGACAAACGAGATCGTGCCGCCATGGCCGACGACGATGTCGGCGTGGCCATCCTCGTTGACGTCGGCCACAGCAAACGCTGCCGGTGGTGGCGCCGGTCGGCACGACGGTGGGCTGCACCGAAGCCGCCGCCGCCGTCGTTGAGGAGCATCACGATGCCGTCAAAGCTGACTGCGCTCGACGGCGAGATCCGGATGGCCGTCCTCGTTGAAGTCGCCGGCGACGACGGTGAACGGGATGCTGGTTGTCGTTCCGGCAAGCTCGATCGTGCTGGTTCGTGAATTGCCGGCACCGTCGCCGCGCATGATCCAGAGCCGTCGCAATGCGGCGCCAGCATTGCTCCCGACAACCGCGATGTCCAGCTGGCCGTCGCCATCGAAGTCCGCGATGGCGACGCCACGCATCGGCCCGCCGCGTCGCTGATGATCGGCTTGGCCGTGAAGTGTCCTGCGCCGTCGTTGAGCAGCGCGCGAATGCCGGTGCCCGCTCTGCGAAGACGCGAGGAGATCCTTCGTCCCGTTGCCGTCGAGATCTGCGCCGAGCGAGTTGGAAGATCGTCTCCCGCGCAACGCCTGAATCGACGTCGGGCTCGCGAACTCCGGCACCGTGCACGCTGTCGACACCGTTGTCACCTGCACAGCGGTGTTGTTGGCGGGCACCGGATCAGGCTGAGTCGCCGAGACCGTCGCGTAGTTCGTGCGCACACCGGCTGCGCCTGCCACGGCGGTCACGGTGATCGAGGCGTCCTGGCCGACGGCCAGCGTGCCGAGCGCGCATGTGACGACGCCACTCGACGTCGTGCAGTTCCCAGCGCTCGCGATCGCCGACGTGAACGTGATCCCTTGTGGTGCCTCGTCCCGCACGACGACGTTGGTCGCAATCGCGGGCCCGGCGTTGTGCACGGTGATCGTGTAGGTGAACGCCGCCCCTGGCGACACCGGATCCGCGGAGTCGGTTTTCGAGATCGAGACGTCGGCAACGGTCGCGGCGGGGAAGATCGTCGTCCGCAGCGTCTGCGAGTTGTTCGACGACACCGGATCCGTTGTCGTCGTCTGAACCGTCGCGGTGTTCACGATGTCGCCGGCTGCCGGCGGGATGATCCGGATCGAGACCGCGACGGTCGCGCCGGCCGCCATCGTGCCGACGTTGCACGTCACGACGCTGGCCGTGACGCCGCATGGCCCACCCGGCCCGGTGGCCGAAACGAACGTGACGCCAGCGGGAAGCGTGTCCGTGACGACGACGCCAGCCGCGGCGCTGGGCCCGCCGTTGACGACGGCAAGCATGGTACGTCAGCTGAGCGCCGGCGATCAGCGTGCCCTGCGTGCTCGTGGTGATCGCGAGGTTCGCCTCGCCAGGTGTCGAGTTCCACGTGACGCTCGCGCCGCCGGCGGTCGTCGTCTGGGCGCTGCCGTCGGCCTGGTTCGCGTTCACGAATCGGACGACGAGCGGCACGCCGTTGTTCTGCGTGTCCTGCGCCACGACGAGGTGACCGGTTGCGGGCGCCAGGAACGAAACGCCCGTGAACGTCGCGGTCGTGCCGGAGTGGTTGATCGTCAGATCATCGACGGCGGCGGAGACCGCGAACATGTCGAAGACGACGTTGTCGAAGCGCGTCAGGTCGCCGCCATTGATCGTGACGGTGACGTTCACGAGATCGAGGCCGTTCACGTTGACGCCGCCAACAGCCAGCGCGCCCGTCGGTCCGCTGGTGACGACCGGCGGTTGCGCGGGCGCGTTCGTGATCAGGTTGCCGTTGACGACGATGGGCAGCCGATTCAGCGTCAACTTCGCGCCGGCGCCCATCTGCAGGTCGCCGAGCACGGTCATCGACCCGACGAGCGTCACGTTCGCGTTGGCGGCGACGAGGACGTTGGTGAACGTGCCGCTGACGTGCGCGGTCGCGCCGGTCAAGGCCACCAGACCAGCCCCGACGATAGTCTTGCCCGCGAAGGCGTCGCCGGTAACGGTCAACGTGAAGCCGTTCGTGTTCACCGTTGCGCCCGGCTCGACGGTGATGTTGTGCACCGTCACGTTCTGGGTCAGCGACGGCATGACCGGCAGTCCGGCCGCGACATACACGTTGTCGGTCGCCACGGGCACACCGTTCGGGCTCCAGTTCTTCGGATTCGACCAGTTGGTGTCCGCGCCGTTCCACACGCGGTTGAAGCCGGGCGGAGTCGGCGGATTGATCTGAATCGACAGCTCCTGCGTGTCGGTGTGGCCGTTGGCGTCGGTCGACTGCACCGTGAACACGTAGTTGCCGGGGGTCGTCGGCGTGCCGGAGATCACGCCTGTCTGACGAAATCTGAAGCCCGGGCGGCAGGGTGCCGTTCGTGACCGTCCATGTGGTCGTGCCCGTGCCGGCGAACGTCTGCAGCGTCTGCTGGTACGCTCCACCGGGGGTGGCGCTTGCCAGGCCGGCCGTGGTGATCGTCAGCGGCAGCGCGAAGCGTGGCTGCGTGATGCCCTGGGCCGCGTCCTCGGTGTTCACCGAGTGCGCGACGATTGCCGGCGTCACAGCCGCGGCGGCATCGAACGTCGTACCGTCGAACCGATTCGGATCGGTGATGCGCAGCGTGACGTCGGCGCTCTCACCCGGCGCAAGGCTGATCGTCGGGTTCTGAATCGAGGGATTCTGTATCGACGGGTTCGCGGCGTTCTGCGGCGTCGTGAACGTCGGGTTCGGAATATTCGCGAGCAGGATCGTGTGCGGCTGGAGGGCCAGCGTGCAGTCCTCGGCGGCCGGCGTGTTGTACGTCTTGTGGATGAGGAGCTGGCGTCCGAACCCTGCGGGCACCGAGCCGTTCATCACGAGGTTGATGGCATACGACGCGGCGGTGTTGCCGTCGTTCGTGACCACCCACGTCGTGTCCTCGATCGCGCCGCTCACGACGTCCGCGTTCTGGATCGACGGATTCTGCAGCGACGGATTCTGGATCGACGGATTCTGAATCGACGGGTTCTGGATCGAGGGGTTGACCACCGACAGATTCGCGATCGCGTCGTTCTGCAGCGATGGATTCTGGATCGACGGGTTCTGGATGGACGGATTCTGAATCGACGGGTTCAGGACGACGTTCTGAATCGACGGATTCTGAATCGAGGGGTTCGCCACGAACGCCGACGTGATGTTCGGGTTGTAGACCTCGGCGACCTGGATGTCCGGGTTCTGAATCGACGGGTTCTGGATCGATGGATTCTGAATCGACGGGTTGCTGGCGTCGCCGTTGAGGACGACCGCTCCGGTCAGGCCGCCGGCCAGCACGGTCCCTGCGCCGGGAGCCGCAATCTCCGCCACGTCCACGCGAATCGTCGCGGCCGGATTGCTCGAGGTGGCGAAGACACTCCGAGCCACGCTCGAGAACGCCGGCACCGACACGTCGATCACGGTCAGGGGCGCCGCGCCCGTCACGAACTGCAGGAACGACGCGGTCCCGCCGGGCGGCTGGTTCGCGATCGTCAGCCGGTAGCTGTGCGGCGCCGGTCCCTCGTTCTGCACCGTGACGACGAACGCGCGCTGGATCGCCCCGAGCGTCTTGGCGTTGCCCGGAGAGCCGACGAACAGCCCCTGGGTCACGCGCGCGGTGTAGACGTTCTGGTTGCGCATGCCGGTGTGGCCGGCCACGCATGACGGCGCGATCTGGTTCGGATCGAAGATGCTGCGCGTCTGCACCGAGTCCGACATCACCGGCGTGTAGTTCTGCCAGTTGCCGTCGACCGGCGGCCGGACGTCCCGATTGTCGGTCCAGAACGCGTGCGCGACGGCGCTGCCGGTCGGTTGCGTGTTGAAGCTCCACTGACCGTTCGTGCCCTGCACGAATGCCGGCGCTGGCGCCAGATCGAGGTAATCCCCCATGAACGGCACGGTGCCCTGCCGGAAGAGCGGCAGGTTGGGCGGATTGAACTGGAGCTGCTGGAGGGTGCCCGAGCCAGGCAGATAGCCGGTCGCGTAGTCCGAGAGGCGAACCGCGGTGAACTTCGGCGCCGCTGCCGGGGCGGCCTGCGCGACGTAGACGTCGAGCGTGTGTCGCAGCGGCTTGGGATCGGGCGCTCCCAGGATGGGCGCCTCGTCGACGTACTGACCGAAGATCTGCGAGACGTCCTCGCGCAGATCGTAGTAGACCATCCGGAGGCGGCCGGCCTGGAACGAGAGCGCCGGCATCACCTCGTGGCCGAGCCCGTCGGTGCGAATCGCCGCCGGCACCGACCACGTCGTCCCCGCCACCGACGTCGACACGACGATGCGCGCGTCGCCGGTGACTGGATCGGGCCGGAGCGTCGCGTGACCGCGTTCGGACCAGGCGATGTAGACCCGCCCGGTCGCGTCGATCGCCATCGTCTGAAAACCGTTGGAGCGGAAGGACGTGAGGCTCGTGCCCTGGTCGTACGGATAGATGGGGGCCACGCGAACGGGCTTGCCGAACGTGGCGCCGGCGTTGGTGGACTTGGCGACGAAAATGCCGTCACCCTGGGTGCCCGACTTGAAGGCGCGCCACGAGACGTAGATCGCCCCACTCGTGGGGTCGATCGCAATCTGCGCGTTCTGATTGAGCCGCGTGCCCGGCGCGATGCTGATCGGCGTGCTCCAGGTCTCGCCGCAGTTCGTGGAGCGGACGAACATGATCTGCGACGAGGCGCCAGCGCCCTCGCCCGTGAACGCCGCGTACGCCACGTAGACGTTTCCGGCGGGCACCACCTGCGTCACGCTCGTTCCGTCGCCCTGGGGCGCCTGCAGCGTGCAGGTGGCGCCCGTACGTGGGATGTCGACGGCCAGCGCCGTCTTATCGAGCTCGGGAGAGCTGGCGCTGAACGCGACCTGTTTCGTGCCCAGATAGGCGATCGGGTCGCCGTTCTCGCGGTTGTTCAAGTCGATGAAGCGCGCGACGAAAATCGCGCTGGGCTTGTGCTCGCCTCGATCGAACGCCACGCCGGCGTAGTAGAAGAGGCCATTGGTGCCGGCGCGGACGACCGGGTCCGTCGCGGCCTGGCGCCCTTTGATGGGGGACGCCTTGCCGATGGCGGACGTGTCCTGCGGAAACCCAGGCACCAGCGTGCTGCGCCACGTCTGACCGCCGTCGAACGACTTGAAGAGGCCGAGCCACGCATCGGCGTTGGCCTCGAAGCCTTTCAGCGGATCGAGCGTGCCGGGGAGATCGACGCTGCGGTAGTCGTTCGCGCCGGCGAGCAGGTGAAGGGGATTGCGCGTGGACGCGGCGCTCGACGGCTCGTTCTGACGCTGGAGGAACGGATCGCCGTCGGGAAACGACGTGCCCGAGACGATGTTGACGTTGGTGCCACCGACGGGCGCTTGCGCCTGCTGCTGCGCGCCTGTCGTCGTGCCAAAGGCCAACGCGCCGAGCGCGGCACAGGCGGCCGCCACCAGTCGCCGGAGAGACGAGGCCGTGCACGAAGGAACCCTGACGTCCATCGAGCGCTCCCGACGCTCCGCGAGGAGCGCGTTCAGTTGCGGTTGTGTCTGGTGACTAACGACGAGACTGGCAGAGTGTTACAACCGGCAGATCCCGCTATCCGTTCGACGCTCGTCGTCGCCTGCGGCGCGCGGCCAGCGCGCCGAGGCCGCCTGCGAGCAGCGCCAGGGTGCCGGGCTCGGGGACGGGAGCGGGTTGTTCGAGCGACGTGATCACAACGGAGCCGGCGACATCGGTTCGAGCGTCGGCGTGGGAAATGTGTCGACGAAAGGGGTCGATGAACCCCGTGCAACCGGTTTGAGACTTCCAGAAAATCGCACGTGTAAAAGGCGCTGTCGTCCATGGAGAAGCCGGGGCTCGGAGATGTTGGGTAGGTTGAATTGCTGGCTGATGGCCAGCACATAACTGCCTGTCGCAATCGTGGCAATCAGCGGCGATGTTTCCAGCATCCTGGTTGTTGACGCTCAATGGGAGTGCCCGTCCGCATCCAGGCCCTCGGCTTGGGTTCCGTCCGGATTCAGAAGAGAACAGATTCGGGTCGAATCCATTCACCTCGTTGAACGACGTCACCAGAACCTGGAAGGTCGATTGGAACATCGATTGAAAACTCGATGAGGGCGACGTCGTTGTCGCTGGTTGAAGTGCCCGTCAAAGCTGAAGCCGTCGGGCAGCCTGGGTGACGCCAAAGTCCGGGGCCGTAATGAAGCTTGCCTCGCGACCGGGCGGCAATCCCCAGCGTCAGGCACACCGCCACGCACACGACAGCGAGGTCGCGAATCCGAAGCATGTCTCTCCTCCGAGATTCGCGAGCTCGTGCGTGTCTCGTGCCAGGTCAGTGAATCAGATTCCGCGTGTGTTCTGTCATCTTCCGTTTGGAAATCTGCCTCACCGAAGTTTTTTGTTCCGTCGCGCGGATCCGGCTAAGTGCCCGCGCCCTTTTCGATCGGCACGTTCACCAGGTTGCCCCACTCCGTCCAACTGCCGTCGTAGTTCCGGATCTTGCTGAACCCGAGCAGATACTTCAGCGCGAACCAGGTGTGGCTGCTGCGCTCGCCGATGCGGCAGTACGCGATCGTCTCCTTGTCGGCCGACAGCTTCTGGTCCTCGAGATACAGCTTCTTCAACTCCTGGGACGTCTTGAACGTTCCGTCGTCGGGATTGATGGCGCGGGCCCACGGGACGCTCTTCGCGCCCGGGATGTGGCCGCCCCGGACCGCCCCTTCGTTCGGGTAATCCGGCATGTGGAGGCGCGTGCCGGCGTACTCTTCGGGGCTGCGGACGTCCACGAGCTGTCCCTGCGCCTTCAGGTGCGCGAGCACCTCGTCGCGATAGGCGCGATGGGGACGGTCGTCCCGATCCTTCGACTTGTAGGTCGATTTCGCGTAGCTCGGGACATCGCGGGACGTTGGCTTCTTCTCCTTCTCCCACTTGAGACGCCCGCCGTCCATCACCTTCGCGTTCGTGTGCCCGAACAGCTGAAACACCCAGAAGGCATAGCAGGCCCACCAGTTGTTCTTGTCGCCGTAGAAGACGATCGTGGTGTCGGGCGTGGCGCCGATACGCGACATGAGCGCCTCGAATCCCTCGCGCGTGATGTAGTCGCGGCGGATCTGATCGTTGAGATCGGAGGTCCAGTCGACGTGGACGGCGCCGGGCACGTGCCCCGACGAGTAGAGCAGCGTGTCCTCGTTGGATTCGATGATGCGGACGGTGGGGTCGTTGAGATGCTGCTCGACCCAGTCGGTCGAGACCAGCACTTCCGGTCGCGCGTAGCCGCGCTGTTCGATCGGAGTGGCCATGATCATCATCCTTCCTGCTGCCGTCCGTCATCTTGTGAATGACGTTCGGGCAAGATGACGATGCGGCGACGCTTCAGTTGTAGTTACTGTGCGAACACGCGCACTGTCCTCCTTGTGCGCGACACGCAGGGACCGCTTCGGTCTCGGTCCGGCCGGCGGTGCCGACCATTCCCGGGCTCGACAAGAGCTTCTGGAGATCCTCCCCCTGGCACGCCGGACACGCCGGCGCGCGCTGTGCCGTCACGAACGCCTCGAACTGACGGCCGCACCCGCGGCACTGGTATTCGAAGAGGGGCATTCTGCCTATTGTAGTCGAGGACCGAGGCCCGGAGCGAGGCCCGACGACCGAGCGTCGCAGATAGACCCGTCCGACGCGCCGGATTCCGGTCCCCGTCCTTCGGTCCTCGATCCCTCAGGCGTCCGGTGGCCGCAACGGGTACAATCGGCGGCGCCGTGTCGACGCAGGTGTACCACAACCGCCGGGCCACGGTCATCGAGAACGATGTCCTCCGCGTCGTCGTCCTCGAGGAAGGCGGCCACATCGCGGCCATCATCGACAAGGCCTCGGGCGTCAACCCGCTGTGGCGGCCGCCGTGGCCGTCGATCGAGCCGTCGAGATTCACCGACGCTCACAAACCGCTCTACGGTTCTGGCGCCGACGCACGGCTGCTCGCCGGAATCATGGGTCACAACCTGTGCCTCGACATTTTCGGCGGTCCGTCTGACGAGGAAGCCGCCGCCGGCGTGACCGCCCACGGCGAAGCGTCCGTCGCTCGATATCAGATCGACGGCTCGGCCGAGACCCTGACGATGAGCGCGACCCTGCCGCTCGCGCAGATCGTCGTCCGACGACGGATCGATCTCGAGGGACGCTGGGTTCGAGTGCGCGAGTCGGTCGAAAATCTCGCCGGCATGGACCGGCCGATCGGATGGACACAACACGTCACGCTCGGGCCGCCGTATCTGGAACAGGGGACGACCGAGTTCCAGCTGCCGGCCACGCGTTCCAAAGTCTTCGACGGCACGTTCGGGCCGGCTGACGATCTGAAGGCCGGCGCGGAGTTCGACTGGCCGCTCGCGCCGTTGAAAAATGGTGGCACGCGGAACCTCCAACAGAGCACTCGCGCCCCGATCTCGAGCGCCTACAGCGCGCATCTGCTCGATCCCGCGCTCGATCAGGCGTGGTTTGCGGCATTCTCTCCGGCGGCGCAGTTCGTCTTCGGGTACGTGTGGCGCCGCGCCGATTTTCCGTGGGTCGGGATCTGGGAAGAGAACAACAGCCGCACGCACTCGCCGTGGGATGGGCGGACCCGCACGAGAGCGGTGGAGTTCGGCGTCTCGCCGTTTCCTGAATCGCGTCGTGAGATGGTGGCGCGCGGACGCCTCTTCGGAGAACCGACGTTCCGCTGGCTGCCCGCGAAACAGACGATCGAGGTCGAATACCGGGCGGTGCTGCACCCGGCCGAGTCGGCCCGGCCGCTCACGACGCTGGCCTGACGCCGGCTCAGCGCGCCCACCGCAGCGCGGCTATGCGCGGATCGGCCACGAACGCCTGTCGATCGAATTCCAGCCGCGCCTCCGGAAAATCACACACCGCGCGCGCGCCGTGGACGCCGAGGTTGAGCCGCCACGTCTGCCGATCGATTGGCGCTGATGCAGCGAATGCCCGGCACGCCAGCAGCGCGACGTTGACGCCTTGCGGATCCCGCGCTGACGCGTATTGCAACACGTCTGCCTCGGCTCCCCGCGCTTCATCTGCCAACGCCTGACAGGGTGCGTAGTCCGACGGGTGCGTCCACCGGACGCGGTCGGCGTCCAATGGCGGCATCGTCAGATCCAGTCCGTCGGACGTACGGAAACGTACCGAGAACGCGGTGTAGTCGCCCGCGTCGGCTGGCCAGGGCGTGCCCGGCGAGTCGGCGAAAAACAACAGGCGATGAAACGCCATCTCCGCCACGGCCGTCGTTGGCGTTTTCGAGGCGTAGAACACGCCCGGCGTCAGCCCCGCCCGGCGGAAGCGTGAACCGGTCGGGTACGGCGCGCCATATCGAAAAGGCGTCGCCAGCAGGTACTGGAGGTGACGGCACTCGGGAGGGACCGGCGGCTTCGTGGCGTCCAGCAGCGATTCGAGCGCGCCCTGCTCGGCAAGGGTATCCACCAGCTTCATGGTCGATACGCGGTGTTGCGCTTCGACCATGCGCCAGCACGTGCCGGCAAGGCGGCGGCGCTCAGACGAGAGCGCGGCGCGCGTCCAGGTACGCGACGGCATCGACCAGGCCGGAGACCGACTGGATCAGCGTGAGCGGTGGGGCGCCGAGCGCCGCATTGGGGTTCGCCACCCACGCGCGCGCCACCGCGTCGTCGCCATGCACGACGGCGTCGAGCGCGCGGTAGAAGCGGACGAACAACACCGCCAGCTCGAACGGTTTCTCGCCAGGCGTCAGCGTATACGCGCCCGATCCCATGCGCGAGACGCTCGCTTCCGACAGGCCGATGATGCGACCAAGGACCTTGTTCGAAACGCCCAACAGGCCAGCGGCGCGCAATGCGGCCTTCGTCACGACCGCCCCCTCCGAAACCGCCGAGCGAACCGCGGCACGGGCCATTGGCGCCAGGTCCTTTCTCAGGAAATAATATACAGCAGTTCTTTCCTGGGGACAATCCGCTGAGGGTGGATTGTGCGCCCTATGGCGCGACCGCGATGCCCCATGGGCTGCCACCCACCGCAATCCGCCGATCGACCTTGCCCGACTCGATGTCGATCACCGAGACATCGGCGGACG
Organism: uncultured Acidobacteriota bacterium; assembly: GCA_963786615.1. GTDB lineage: Bacteria > Acidobacteriota > Vicinamibacteria > Vicinamibacterales > 2-12-FULL-66-21 > CAWAZT01. Next base: position 59,974 of record CAWAZT010000014.1, on the reverse strand, counting down.
GGCCGTTCGCGGTGTAGAGCTTCTTCCCGTCCTTACTGAGCCCGATGCCCCAGGGTCTCGCCCCGATATCGTCCATCGCGCGCACGACCTGCCGGGTGGCGACGTCAATCTCGGCCACCGACTTGGCGCGACCGAGGGAGACGAACAGTCGACGCGCGTCGGCGGACAGGGTGGCGCCCATCGGCCGCGGCGGGACGGTTGCGCCGGGCGGTGGCGTCAGTTTGATCGTGGTGGTGACGGCGTGCTTTCCCGCGTCGATCACCGTGATGGCGCCGCCATTTTCATTTGTGACGAACGCGGTGGCTCCATCCGGCGTGAACACCACCGCGCGCGGTCTCGCGGCGGTCTCCATCTTGGCGACGACGGCGTAGCTCGTGGTGTCGACCGCGAACACGGCATTGTCGCCCTCGCTCGTGACGTAGACCTCGCGCCCGTCCGGACGCACGGTGACGCCCTCAGGCTCTTCGCCCACTTTCACACGTCTGGTGACATCTCCACTGGCCACGTCGAGCACGGACATCTCCGAGGTCTCTTCGTTCGACACATACATGGTCTTGCCGTCTGGCGACAGCGCGAACGACTCAGGATCCTGGCCGCTCTTGAGCTTCCGCACCACCGCGCGGGTCGCCAGATCGACCACGCCGATACCGTCAGCCGACCGATCGGCAGGCGGCAGTTTCGACTCGTCCACGCCGGGTCCGGCAATTGGCGATCCCGACAGCGCGACGTAGAGTTGCCGACCGTCGGCTGACAACTTGATGCCGCGTGGCCGCTTGCCAACGGCGATCTTCTCCACCAGCTGTCCCTTCTCGGGATCCACAACGAGGACGTTGCCGCCCGTCTCGTCGGACACGTAGATGTGCACGCCCGGCGTGGACGATCGCTCGTTGCCCCGGCCGGCGGCGACGCGGAGGCCGGCTGGCTCCCGCCGCACGCACCAACGAGCATCGCGGCTGATGCAACTGAAACGAGAGCGGCAAATCGCGCGTGGGTCGAGCATGGGGTCACGATATCAAAGGCGGAAGGTAAAAGGCAGAAGGGGCGACGGTAGGCCGCGGCGGAGCGGCGGCAAGCCCGAAGGGCGGCGCGCGAAGCGCGTAAAGCGCGTGGGGGTGGGGCCGCAAGCGCCGTGAAAAATGCTAGAAGTCCAGCGCGGCTCGGTGTTCCTCGAGCGCTTTGACATCGATCCCCGGCACCTTCGTCAACGCGTCGAAGTCGGCGAAGTCTCCATGCTCGGATCGATACTTCACGATGGCGTCCGCGTCTTTCGGCGACAGGCTGGCCACGAGCGCGATATCCTTGGATTCCCCGCGATTCACGTTGATCTTCCCGTAGTGCCGGAGGAGATAGTCGATGAGCGTGTCGTAGTTGTCGTCCGTGATCGGCGCCCCGAGCTTGGTCATCTTGTCGAGGACCTCTTCCCACTGCGACTTGGTGCGGCGGGTGGCGACGATTCGATCGGCCGGGTGGCATTTCGAGCACACCGCCGTGAAGGCTTCGGCGCCCTTGTCGGGCTGACGCCTCCTGCGCCTCGGCGCTCGCGTCGGCGGTCACCGCCATCACGCCGTTCCCGCCGCGGCGAGCGCGACAGTGACCCTCGACCCTCGCAACGACTTCTCTGGTGGCTCCCTCATCGCATGCTCACGTCCTCGAAAAAGCTTATAGGCATCCAATCGCGGATCGTACAACGGGGCCGTGGATGAGGTCGATCTGTGGCGCCCGCGTTCATCGGGTTCGCGATGCGAAATCGGCGCGACACGTAGAGATTTCATGCCCCAGCAGCCGAAAACGCCGCTTGGGGCCCGAGCGGATGGTTTCGCATATGTCAAACGCTCGCCACGGGGCGCGTTCTCTACAATGCGCGGTATGAAACGGGTCGAGAGGTCCTTCAAGCTGTTGTGGAAGCAGAAGCCGAGTGGGGTCTGACCCCAATTGACGGCCCGTCGAGCGGACGCCAACAGACAGGATGGTCGTTGAACACCAGAAAACAGTGGGGTCTGACCCCGGCGGTGCTCCTCGGCGGCCTGCTCACGGTGGCGGCGACGCCCGGTCCGCGCCCGCCTGACGTTCCGTTCCGCATCCAGATGATCGACGGCGGCGCGAGCGAGACCGCCGCCGTCGCGGACATCAACCACGACGGCCGCCTCGACATCCTCTCGGGCGAGAACTGGTACGAGGCGCCAGCCTGGACGAAGCACCGCTTTCGCGACCTGGACTTCACGCAGCAGTACATCGACGACTTCAGTGACCTGATCGTCGACGTGGACGGCGACGGGTTTCCGGACGTCGTGTCGGTGAGCTGGTTCGCAAAGAGGATCGCGTGGTGGCACAACCCCGGCCGCGGAGGCGGAGCGAAGCCGTGGCCGGACGAAACGATCCACGCCGGCTTCAATGTCGAATTCGCGGTGCTGGCGGACGTCGACAACGACGGCAAGGCGCGCGAAATCGTCGCGCAGGAAAACGGCACAGGGCAGGCGTGGTACGAGGTGCAGAACGGCCGGTGGGTCGCACACGTGATCTCGGACAAGAGCTACGGCCACGGGATAGGCGTCGGCGACGTCAACACGGACGGCCGGAACGACATCCTCACGCCGCGCGGCTGGCTCGAGTCCCCTGCCGATCCGCGGGCGCCGGGCTGGACCTTCCACCAGGACTGGGAAGCCGTCAACGTCACGCCACCGCCCGCCGCCGGCGGCACGCCGAAGATGACGGATCTGGGATTCATGCACGTCACCGACGTGAACGGCGATGGCCGCAACGACGTGGTCGCCGCTGCCGGCCACGACTATGGCGTCTTCTGGTTCGAGCAGGGGACCAGCGGGCAGTGGACCCGCCACGTGATCGACGAGGCGTGGTCGCAAGGCCACGCCTCGACGCTCGCTGACCTCAACCAGGATGGCCGTCCCGACCTGGTGACTGGGAAGCGCTTCATGGCGCACAACGGCCGCGATCCCGGCGAACGTGAGCCGCTCGGCGTCTATTGGTACGAGTTCCGGCCGGGGCAGTCCGGGACCGTCGAGTGGGTGCGCCACATCGTCGACGTCGGCGGGCGTCTCGGGGGCGGCATGCAGATTCCGGTCGTTGACATTGACGGCGATGGCGATCAGGATCTCATCTGCGCCGGAAAGAGCGGACTGTTCCTCATCGAGAACCTCACGAAGGGACGGTCGGTCAAGGCGGCAATCAGCGGTCGCTGATTCTCGGAGGAGCAGATGAACAAGAACAGACTCTTCGTCGCTAGCTGCGTGTCGCTCGTGACCACCTCCATGGTCTTTGCGATTCGCGGCGACGTGGCCGGCCCGATGAGCAGTGCGTTCCAGATCACGAACGAGCAGATGGGCCTGATCTTCAGCCCGGCGTTCTGGGCCTTCACCATCTCGATCTTCATCAGCGGCGCGCTCGTGGACGTCATCGGCATGCGGGCGCTGCACGTGCTCTCGGCGATCGGCTACTTCATCGGGGTCGGCCTCGTGCTGGTCGCGCCGCATCCGACGGCGCCCGGTCGCCTCGATCTTCTCCGAGACCGGCACGACGCTGCTCTACGCGGGCTTCTTCGTCATGGGCTTGTCGCAGGGGCTCGTCGAAGGCGTGATCAACCCGCTCGTCGCGACGATCTACAGCGATCAGAAGACCAAGCGGCTGAACATGCTGCACGCCTGGTGGCCGGGCGGCCAGGTGATTGGCGGCCTGCTCGCCGTGGCGATGTCGGCGTTCGGCGCGAGCTGGCAGCTGAAGCTCATCACGATTCTGATTCCCGCGGCGGTCTACCTGTTCATGGCGTTCGCGCTGGAATACCCGCAGACCGAGCGCGTCCAGTCGAACATCTCCACCGGCGACATGTGGAAAGAGGCGGCGAAGCCGCTGTTCCTGCTGCTCTTCGTCTGCATGTGGATGACGGCGGCCGCGGAGCTCGGTCCCGATCAGTGGTTCCCGAAAGTGATGGGCGACCTCGTGCCGCAGCTGCAGGGCGTGCTCTTCCTCGTCTACACCGCCGGCCTGATGTTCCTGCTGCGGACCTTCGGCAGCGGCATCGCGCACAAGAATCCGATCGGCACGCTGTTCGTCTGCGCCATCCTCACGGGCCTCGGTCTCTACTGGCTCGGCGGCCTGAAGCCGGGCACGAGCGCGGCGGTCGCGTTCGCGGCGGCCACGCTGTTCGGCGTCGGGAAGAGCTACTTCTGGCCGACGATGATCGGCGTGACGGCGGAGCAGTTCCCGCGCGGCGGTGCGCTGCTGATCTCGCTGATGGGCGGCACCGGCATGCTCTCGGTCGCGGTGGCGCTGCCCATCATGGGCTCGCGCATCGACCAGTACGGTCCCGGCGCGGCACTGCAGATGGTGTCGATCGTCTGTGTGATTCCTGACCGTGATCTTCGGCGGGCTGTACATGTACTTCAAAGCGCGCGGCGGCTATCGCGCGATCGCAGACTCGCGACTGGGACTCGGGACGTTGACCGGGAGGAGGCCATCTGTGATCCGTAGATCGATCGGCGCGGCAGTGGCGCTGTGCGCGGCGGCCGTCTGGACCGGCGTGCCGCACGCGCAGGGTCAGGCGCCAGGCGAAAGGGAACTGGCTCACCGACGGCGCGGACCCGCAGCGGACGTCGTGGCAGCGGAACGAGAAGTTCATCACGCCGGCCAGCGTGAAGAACATGAAGCTCGTCTGGACGCTGCAGCTCGACAACGCCGCGCGCCAGTTGCACAACCTCTTCCCTCCATTGATCGTGTCCGATGTGCAGACGGCGGCGGGCTCCAGGGAGATCGGGATCGTCGCCGGCGTCTCCGACAACATCTACGGCGTGGACCTCGAGAAGGGCACGCAGATCTGGAAACGGCACTTCGACAGCACGTATACCGAACAACCGGGAGAAGGGCGAGGGCCGTACCCGCTGTGTCCAGGAGGCCTGACCGCCACGCCGGTGATCGCGCCCACCGACACGCCTGGCAAATTCAAGATCTACGCGATCTCGTGGGATGGGCGTCTGCGTCAGCTCGACGTCGCCACGGGCGAAGAGCTGGCGCCCGCTGAACCCTTTCTGCCGGCGAACGGGAAACCGTACGGCCTGAACCTGTACAAGAACGTGCTCTACACGACGACCGCGCAGGGCTGCGGAGGCAATCCGAATCAGTTCTACGCGTACGACCTCGAGACGAAGAAGGTTGGCAGCTTCAATCCCGGGCAGTGGTGGGCTGTGGCCGCGGCTCGGACCGTCGATTGGAAAGGACGGGAGCGTCTACGCCGGCAGCGGCGATGGCGACTACCTCCCCGAGGAGCAGATCTACGGTCAGGCGATCATCGCGGTGAAGCAGAACGCCACGACGAAAGCGCTCGAGCTCACCGACTGGTTCGCGCCGTCGAACGCCGCGTGGCTGCGCAAGCGTGACCTCGACATGAATACGACCGGGCCGGTGTTCGATTACAAGGGCAAGGAGTACACCGTCCAGTCGAGCAAGGAGTGCCGGATCTGGCTGCTCGACACGTCCGCGATGGGCGGAGAAGATCACCGCACGCCCGTCTACCGGACGCCGCTCGTCTGCAACGAGGAAGTGCAGTTCGCGTCCGCCGGCGTGTGGGGCGCGCTCTCGACGTGGGAAGAGTCGAACGGCACGCGCTGGGTGTTGATGCCGTTCTGGGGCCCGAAGCACTCGCAGTTCAAGGCGCCGATCGAGCACGGCGAGGTCGTGCACGGCGCGATCGCGGCTTTCACGCTCGAGGAGAAGGCCGGCAAGCTCCAGCTGTCGCCCGCGTGGGTCTCTCGCGACATGCCACTGGCGGATCCGTCGGTGATCGCCAACGGCGTGGTGTTCGGCTACGGCAGCGGCGAGGACGCCACGCAGGCCACGCCGGACATCGGCCTCGCGTACAACTCGGCCGCGAACCGCGCGGCGCATTCCACGCATGCGACCCTGTACGCGCTCGATGCGCGCACTGGAGAGGAGCTGTGGTCGAGCGGCGATCAAATCACCTCGTTCAACCACTTCACGAGCCTGTCGGTCGCGAACGGCCGTGTCTACATCGGCACGTACGACGGGAAGCTCTATGCGTTCGGCGTGGATCGAACCGAGACCAGCACGAAATGAGCGGAGGACGCGGCAGATGAACAGAACGACTCGTGCGGTCTTGTGCGTGTGCGCGTGTGCGTCGGCCGCCGTCTTTGCGCAGGGACGCGGGGGCAGCGGCGAATGGACGACGAGCGGCCACGACGCGCAGCGGACGTCGTGGATCCGGAGCGACGAGCGGCTGACGAAGCAGGCCGTCCAGAAGGGCGAATTCCAGTTTCTCTGGAAGGCGAAGTTCGACAACGACGCGAGGCAGCTCAACTCGCTGACGCAGCCAGTTCTCCTCGACAGGCTCATTGGCTTCCGCGGCTTCAAGGCGCTCGCGTTCGTCGGAGGCAGCGCCGATCGGATCTTCGCGATCGACACCGACCTCGGCCGTCCGGTACTGGACGGCGGTCCTGAATTACTCGGCGAACACCGGAGGTCCGCCGGCACCGTCGTGGGAGTGCCCGGGTGGGCTCATCGCCACGCCGACGCGCCGCACGGCGCTTGCCCCGTCGGCATTCGCCGGCGGCGGTGGCGGTGGTGAACGAGGCGTTCGTACGGGCAGCGCGGTCGGCGAGGCCGGCAAGGGAGCGGCGGTGTTGAGCCAGATGTCGGCGGGCCGCGCGGCGCCTCCGCCGCAGGGCCGGCAAGGCGGCGATGCTCGAGTCGCGGCCGTTCCATTCGGGGGCGTCGATCCCGTGTATGCGATCGGATCGGACGGCATGCTCCACACGCTCGCCGCGAGCAACGCCGCGGATCAGGAGCCGCCCGTCGCGTTTCTTCCACCGAGCGCCCGGCCGTCAGCGCTGATCTGGGTGGACGGCATGGTGTACACGAGCACGTCGAACGACTGCGGCGCCGCGCCCAATGCCGTGTGGGCGCTCGATCTCACGACTTCTGACAAGAAACCAACGGTATGGAAGACCGGTGGCGCGAACGTGGCCGGCACGACTGGACCGGCGCTCGGCACCACAGGCGATCTCTACGTCGCGCTGAGTGCCAAACCGCCGCGGACCACTGCGAGCGGTCCGGCGGCCGAGACGCCGGACGGCGACGCGGTGGTCGTGCTCGACGGCCACACGCTGCGCGTCAAGGACTGGTTCAGTGCGGCGGGGGCAGACTTCAACACGTCGCCGATCGTCATTCGCGAGAAGGATCGGGAATTGATCGCGGCAGCTGGAAACGACGGCCGGCTGTACCTGCTGGACGGAAAGTCCGTCGGCGGCGGCGATCACAAGACGCCGCTCTTCGTCACGCCGAAGTACACGGCGGCCGGCGCCGGAGGCGCGCTCGCGACCTGGGAGAGCGACGGCACACGATGGATTCTGGCGCCTGCCGTCGGCGCCGCTCAAGGGAGCGCGCGATCGACCGCGAACGGTCTGACACCCAACGGCGCGATCGTCGCGTTCAAGCTGGTCGATCAGGGCGGCAAGCCAGCGCTCGAGGCCGCCTGGTCCTCACGCGATCTCACGTCACCGCTCGGCCCGATCGTCGTCAACGGACTGGTGATCGCCGCGTCGAGCGGCGAATATCGCGCAGCCACCGGCCGGATGACCGCCGCGCAGCGCGCTGCAACGATCGATTCCTGCGGTGCTGTACGTGCTCGATGGGCTCACCGGCAAGGAATTGTGGAGCAGCGGCAAGACGATCACGTCCTTCGCTCGCGCCGGGCTCTCGGCCGGCAGCGGCCAGGTCTATCTCGTGACGTACGACAATCAGCTGTACGTCTTCGGGATTCCGATGGAGCACTGAGGCGCGAGGGCGCAGAATGCAGAAGGCAGAATGGTAGAAGGCAGAAGGTAGGAAGGAACAGTGAAAGCAGCGCTTGTCGTGGTCGGCTCGTTCGCTGTGATCCTGTCGCGCCGCCTCCCGCTTTGCGCAGGGCCAGCTGCCCGAAGGTCCGGGCAAGGCGGAAACGGTGAAGGTCTGCGGCGTCTGTCACGAGCCTGCGCGCGCGGCGTCCGTGCGCCTCACGCGTCAGGGGTGGGAGGACCTCATCGCGAAGATGATCTCCCTCGGCGCGAAGGGCAGCGACGAGGATTTCGAGAAGGTGCTCGACTACCTCTCGACCAACTTCAAGGGCGAGGCGCCGAAGCCGCTGAACATGAACAGCGCAACCGCCGTCGAGCTCGAGAGCGTCGCGGCCATGTTGCGCAAGGAAGCCGCGGCGTGGATCGACTACCGGAGCAAGAAGGGCGGCTGTAAGACCCTGGACGATCTCAAGAAGGTGCCGGGCGTCGACTTCAAGAAGATCGACGAGCGCCGCGATCGGCTGGTGTGCTTCTGACCGGCGCCGGCCGCTGTCCCCACGCCGCGTCGCTTGACGGTCTGGACGTCTGCATTGTCTGTGGCTTCCGTTTCGCGTCGTAAATCAGCGCCGTCCTCTCGCCACTCGGTCGCCACCTTCGTCCGCGAATTGCCAGCACGACTCTGTTTTCTCCACGCCAGATCCGGCGACCGCTGTCGCCCGTCCCACCTGTGCAGTTGCGCGTTTCGTTCTGCGAAACGCCGCCGCCGCCGGCCAAAAGTCCTTGCTTCTCGAGCCGCGATGCCCCTAACTACGCACGCATCAGCACGGTCCATGAGCGGACCGCTGAGAGGGAGGTCTTTTACCATGTTGAAGCGTGTCGCCCTCAGCGTCGTGGCACTCTTCGCGATCTGCATCGGCGCCCAGGCTCAGGAAACGGCGTCTTCCGGCATCACCGGTCAGGTCCTAGACGCGAGCAAGGCCGGCGTGCCAGGGCGACGATCACCATCACGAATCTTGCGACCAACGCGCAGCGCGTGACGCTGTCGGATTCCGAGGGACGATTCTCGGTGCCCAACCTGCCGCCGGCCACCTATTCGCTCAAAATCGAGCTCAGTGGTTTTCAGACCGCGGAGCTGAAAGAGCTGACCCTCCGGAACGGCGAAGTCGCTCGACCGACGATGACCCTCGGCGTGGCCGGTCTCTCCGAGACCGTCAGCGTCCAGGCTCAGTCGCCGCTCCTGCAGACGGGACAACGCGTCGGTCTCCCAGACGATCAGTGAGAAACAGATCGAGAGCCTGCCTGTGGCCGGCCGCAACCCGCTGGCCTTCGCCTCGCTCTCGGCCGGCGTGACGCCGCAGGCGTTCAATCGCGGCACGCAGTTCGGCGCGGCGGGCAGCAGCCGCAGCCAGTACGTCACGGTCGAAGGCGGCCGCGACAGCTCGACCAACTACGCGATCGACGGCGTCTACGTCCGTTCATTGCGGTTCAACAACCTGTCGCTCAATCCGCCGCTCGATGCGGTGCAGGAAGTGGCGATCCTCCGCAATTCCTTCACCACCGAGTACGGCCAGGGGCAGTCCGTCGTCTCGATGGTGACCAAGTCTGGCAGCAACAGCATCTCCGGCTCCGCCTACACGTACCGCCGCGACGACTCGTTCAACAGCCGCCAACTTCTTCGGGCAGAAGCCCGGCGACAAGACCCAGGCCGGCTTCACGCTCGGCGGCCCCGTCGATCAAGAACAAGTTCTTCGCCTTCGGCGGGTACGAGGGCTTCGAACCACGGCCGACCGCACGCTGCTCGGCAGCGTGCCGAGCCCGGCGCTCCTGAACGGCGACTTCTCCGAGCCTCTCCACGCCGATCAAGGATCCGCTCACGGGCCTGCCGTTTCCCGGCAACATCATCCCGTCGGGTCGCTTCTCGAACTTCGCGAAGACCTGCGGCCCACCGTTCCCGCATCCGAACGCCGTCGGCGCGAACAACTTCAGGGCGATCAAGCCGTTCAACGACGACGCGGACACGGCGGACGTCCGGCTCGATCAGGTGCATCAGCAAGAAGCACACGCCTCTTCGAGCGATTCCTGTACTACAAGGGCAGTCAGCTGAACCCGTCGCTCTTCAGCTATACGAATTTCCCGCAGACCGGGCGCAACCTGGCGATCGGCGAGACGTGGGTCGTGTCGCCGTCGATCGTCAACGAGACGCGCTTCGGCTACAACTACGCGTACCATCTGAACGCGCCGATCAGCCAGGACGGCCGCAACTGGGTCGGCGACATCGGGCTGCAGAACCTCGCCGGCGGCACCGATCCGATCGACTACGGCCGTCCTGGCTTCACGATGACCGGCTTCAGCGGCAATGGCGAGGGCGGGATCACGCAGGGCGCAACCGAGAGAGCATCTTCAGCATCTCCAATGCGACGAGCTGGGTGAAGGGCCATCACAACACGCGCTTCGGCATTCAGGCGCAGTTCCGCCGGTTCGAGCACCTCACCGAGGTGCCCCCGCGCGGCGGCTTCACCTTCAACGGTCAGTACACGGGCAATCCCGGTCGCCGACTTTCTGCTCGGCTACTGCTCGACCTGCACCGGCGCGTTCGGCAGCTCGCGCTCGACCTATCACGTCGCCGACCTTCGCGCCGTTCATCGACGACAACTGGCAGATCAGCCGCTCGCTCACGCTGCAGATGGGCATCCGCTGGGAATACCTCGGACCGTGGGCCGAGACCAACGGCATCGAAGGATCGTTCGACGCCGCGCAGGGGAAGATCGGCTACCACAAGCTGCCGACGGATCGTGCCGCCGCAGCTGCTGCCGCTCATCATCAACCAGGACGACTATCTTCCCGGCCGGCATCCTGAAGAAGGACCTGAACAACTGGGGTCCGCGCGTCGGCCTCGTCTACAACCTGAACGACCAGACGGTCGCGCGGATCGGGATTCGGCGTCTATTACGACAACCTGAATCTCAACGAGCTCCAGTTCTCGCGCCTGGTGCCGCCGTACTACGGGCAGTATTCGCTCCAGCCGACCGCCGACGGATCTCAGCTTCAATGCGGACACGCTGTTCCCCGACCTGGCGCACATCCCGCAGTTCCCCGCGCCGTTCTCGATGGATCCCAACAACCGCAGCGCCTACACCGTGCAGTGGAACGCCAACGTGCAGCGCTCGCTGACGCGGCAACTACCTCGTCGAGGTGGCGTACACCGGCAGCCGCAGCTACAACGAGCACAAGCGCTTCAACATCAACCAGGCGCAGCCCGGCACGACGCCGATCGTGACGCGCGTGCCGTATCCCGGCATTCCAGTCCGCGATTCTCTACTCGTCCGATGCCGGCTGGGCGCGCTTCCAGGGCCTGTCGTTCCGGGTGGAGAAGCGCTATTCGAACGGCTGGAACCTGCTCGGCAACTACCAGCTTTCGACGAGCACGCGACAACGGCTCTGGCGAGATCGAGGCGAACGACACCGCGTTTGCCTGGGACCTCGAACGCCGATGAAGGACCCGCGCGCTACGACCAGCGGCACCGCGCGGCGATCAGCGGCGGATACGAGTTGCCGTTCGGGCCCGGCAAGCCGTGGCTGTCGGACGGCGGCGTGGCGGCGTACGTGCTCGGCGGGTGGCAGGTCTTCGGCGTCATCCGGCTGTCGTCGGGCTTCCCGTATTCCGTGACGTCCACCAACGTCTGCCAGTGCGGATCGTTCGTTCCGCAGCGCGTGAACTTCGCGTCGGGCCGCGAAGGCGACGCGGGCAACATCAGCGACGGCACGGTGAGCCAGTGGTTCGATCCGACGGCCTACCTCGTGCCGGCGCAACGGCACGCAGGGCACCGCCGGCCGCAACACCGTCCGCGGACCTGGCTACGAGCGCGTCGACTTCTCGCTCATCAAGCGCTTTCCGATCGACAAGGCGCGCGTCGAATTCCGGTGGGAGGTGTTCAACCTCTTCAACCACGCGAACTTCGGCACGCCCGATCTGAACATCTCGAATCGAAACGTCGGCACGATTACGTCGGCCGACGACGGACGCAACATGCAGTTCGGACTGCGGTTCATCTGGTAAGCGCTCACAGCCGATGTCTACGCCCAAATCGTTCACGCATGCCTTGATCGGCGTGGGCATCGGTCTCGCTCTCGGGGCCGTCCTGCAGTTCGACACCGGGGCGGCCCCGCAATCATCTCAAGGCCAGCCAGCCCCTCCGGCGACAGGCGGTCGGCTGGCCTTCACCGAGCCGAGCCCCCTGGACTTCAACGATCACGAAGGTGACGTGTCCCTCTTCGACGGCGTCAGCCTCAAGGGATGGGACGGCAATCCGAAGTTCTGGAAGGTCGAAGACGGCGCCATCGTCGGCGAATCGACGCCGACGAACCCGAGCGGCAACAGCTACATCGTCTATCGCAACCTCGAGGCGAAGGACTTCACGCTGAAGTTCGAGATCAAGGTCGAAGGCAGCGGAGGGAGCGGCCTTCAATACCGAAGCAGGACGGGCATTCCGTGGCTCGTGCCGATACCGCCGGCCGTGACGGCGAACGTGGGACCCGTCAATCTCGATTGGATGATGACCGGCCCGCAGGCCGACTTCTGGCCGAGCCGCGTCTATACCGGGCAGTTCTACTCAGAGAACACGCCGATGCGCATCCTGGCGTGGCGAGGCCAGGTAGTCGAAGGCTTCGGCGCGAAGAGCAAGAAGCTGATGGGCACGATCGGCGATCGCACCGCGCTCGGCAACCTCGTTCGGATGAACGACTGGAACCAGTACACGGTGATCGCCCGCGGCGGCACGTTCCTTCACATCGTCAACGGCCAGCTGATGTCGGTGATGATCGACGACGACCCGGCCTCGTCCAACAATCAGTCCGGCCTCTTCGGCATCGAGATCGAAGCCACCACCAAGGTGATGGTCCGCAATCTCTGGGTCAAGAAACTGAGCTGACGTCGGGAGCCCTTGGCTGACGCCTCAGCCCAGCCCCGGCCGTCTTCTACTTTGCCATCCACTTCGACCAGTAGAACGTCAGCGGCACCTTGCCCGTGTTCAGGATCCCGTGCAGCGTGTTGCCGGCGCAGTACATGATCGAGCCGGGACCGACCTGGCGTCGTCTTGCCGGCGCATTCAATCTCGCCGGTGCCTGCCGGCGACGATCATGAATTCCTCTTCGGGGTGCCGATGCGGCGGGTGCGGGCTGGCGCCAGGCTCGAGGACGGCCATGCCGGTGCACATGCCGCTCAACTGATCGGTCGGCCCGTTGTAGTGCACGAAGACCCTGCAGCCGGGGTGCACTTCAGGCGTGAGTGCGTCGATGTCGAGCACGCCCTCTGGGAGCTTGTCGGCAGCCTTCTCGACGCTGACAACGATGTTTTGTTCCGTAGCCATGGGTCGAATTCTACAGCTTCTTCAGCCAGATGTTCCTGAACTCGACCTTCATCGGCTCGCCGACGTGCATCTGGAAACCGATCAATCCGCTCATCGCTCGACCCTTCGCATCGTCGTCGATCAGGATGCTCGTGACGTGGCCGTTGAGGATCTCGATGATGCGATTGCCGTGCGCCATCACGACCGCCTGATTCCAGTCGTTGACCTTGATGATGCCTTTCAGATCGTCGGCGCCGACCTGGAGCGTCGCCAAGTATCCTCGGCGTCGATCCATCCGCCGGCACGTACGTCATCTGCCCGCGCATTGCGAGAAAGCCGCGGCCGCGCTCCTCGTAGATCTGACCCGTATACGTGTTCGCGAAGTCGATGTCGGCCTGGTACCCCTTCATCGCCCACTTGCCCGTCACCGGACGGCCCTGTGGATCGGGTTGGCCCTGCGGGAGCTGCACGCTGCGGATTTGGATGCCGCTGTTGGTGGCGCTGATGCGGTACTCGACCTTCAGCTCGAAGTCTGCCGGCTCGCCGCCCTTCCAGATCACGAACGTGTTTTCCTCGAGCTTCTTGTCTGGCGTCGTCTCGCCGACGATGGCGCCGTTTTCGGCGCGCCAGAATCTCGGGTCGCCATCCCACCCCTTCAGCGTCTGGCCGTCGAAGATCGAGTCGAATCCCTCGTGATACTCGAACGGTAGCGGCGCCGGTCTCGGCGGCGGCGTGCCACCACCGCGTCCCTGTGCCGCTCCAGCTGCGCCCGCCGGCGGCTGCTGTGCCAGCGTGGACGCCGTCCAGAGCATGCCGACAACGGCCGATGTGCCGACCAACGCAAATGCCGCTCGCGAGAGTGTGCGCACGAGATCCTCTATTCAGTTGTGCCGCGGTTTCCGGCTGACGATCGACTCGATCCGACCGTCTCCCACTGTTTCGTCTTCGCGGATTTCAACACCGCATCCGTCACGAAGTCCGTCGCCATGCCGTCGCGGAATGTCGGCGCCAGGCTCTGGCCTTTTGCGGCGGCTTCGACGAACTCCGCGAATTGATGGATGAAGGTGTGCTCGTACCCGATCTGCAGCCCTGGGCACCCACCAGTGCTTCATGTATGGCTGATCGCCGTCGGTCACGTGGACGCTGCGCCAGCCGCGCACCCGGCCTTCGTCGCCATGGTCGAAGTACTGAACGCGGTGAAGGTCGTGGAGATCCCAGAACGCCGACGCGTGCTCGCCGTTGATCTCGAGCGTGTAGAGGGCCTTGTGTCCTCGCGCGTAACGTGTCGCCTCGAACGTCGCCAGTGAGCCATTCCCGAACCGGCACAGGAACGCGCTCGCATCGTCAATCCCGACGGGCTCGACCTTGCCGGTCAGGTTGTGTTTTCGTTGCTTGATGAAGGTCTCGGTCATCGCGCTGACCTCGGCGATGGGTCCGTTCAGCCACAACGCGGTGTCGATGTTGTGCGCGAGCAGATCGCCGGTCACGCCGCTGCCGGCGACGGAGACGTCGAGTCGCCAGAGCCCCTCGCCGCCCTGAGGCAGCTCCGTCGAGATGGTCCAGTCCTGGAGAAACTTGGCCCGGTAGTGGAAAATCCGTCCGAACCTGCCCTCGTCGAGCAGTTGCTTGATCAAGGTGACAGCTGGCACGCGACGATAGTTGTACCAGACCGTGTTGGGCACGCCCGCCGACTCGACCGCCGTCACCATCTCCTCGGCTTCGGACGCGGTTCGACCGAGCGGCTTCTCGCACATGACCATCTTGCCGGCCTTGGCCGCCGCAATCGCGATCTCCCGGTGCGTATCGTTGGGGCTGGCGATGTCGATCACGTCGATGTCCTTGCGATCGATCAGCGCCCGCCAGTCGGTCTCGTACGACTCGTAGCCCCAGTTACCGGCAAACGCCGCGACACGATCCTTGTTGCGCGCCGCCACGGCCTTGAGAACCGGCCGATACGGCAGCGCGAAGAACCTGCGGCGCCTGCCGGAACGCATTCGAGTGCGTCCGGCCCATGAAGCCGTAGCCGACGAGCCCGATGTTCAAATCCTTCATCTTTGCTCCGAAGGTTCACCAGCCGTGGGCGTCGCGCACCGCGGTCATGACCGACAGCACGTCGTTCCATGTCTGCTGCTGGGTCATCACGGCGTTGGGGAACATGCAGCCGTCCCAGCAGATGTGATCGAACTTCCGCGTCAGCTGACCCGTATCGTCGCGCAGCCAGAAGCCCGCGTGCTTGACGATGTCGAGTTTGCCGTTGGGATCGAATGGCAGACAGTGACGCCCCGTCTTGTCGTGGGATCCCGAGCCCTTCACCGTCGCGTCGTTCTGCGCGACGTGGAAGTCGATCGTCCACGGGCGCAGCGCGCTCGTCATCTGGCGCAGGCCTTCGTCGAGCGCCTTGGTGTCCGACCAGTCGAAGTGCTCGGGGAGAATCCTGTCGTCGGCTGCGTTGTACCCCATCGTGAAGAGCAGCGTGTGGGCCATATCGGCCTGGAAGCCGACGGTCTGCGGACGGTTGACCATCTCGAGCAGCTCGACGTTGCGCGTCACGCTGTGCATCCCGCCCCAGCAGATCTCTCCTTCAGCGGCCAGACGTTCTCCGTATTCCTCGGCAATCGTGGCGGCCTGGCGGAACGTCTCCGCAATCTTCTTCGTGTTGCCTTTCGGATCCTTCGCCCACTCCGACGGGCTCGCGGCGGAATCGATCCGGACGATGCCGTATTGGCGGATGTCGATGTCGCGCAGCTTCCTGCCGATCGCGCAGGCCTTGCGCACCTGTGTCAGGAAGGCGTTGCGCTCCTCGTCGTTCCCCATGGCCGACCCGCCGCCGGTTGGCGGCCACACCGGCGCGACCAGCGAACCCACGACGAGGTTCTTCGCGCGAATCTTGTCCGCGAGCCCCTTCAGATCGTCGTCGGTCGAGTCGATGCTGACATGCGGATCGAAGAGAAACAGGTCGACGCCGTCGAACCGGCTGCCGTTCGATCGCGCGGCCGCGGTCAGGTCGAGCATCGTGTCGAGATCGATCGGCGGCTCTGCGCCAGGCCCGCCCTTTCCCACGAGGCCGGGCCACATCGCGTTATGGAGAGCGGGTTTCTTGTGCATATCTTTGCCTGTTCTTTGTCGGGAGAAGGGATCCGGTATGCGGGATCGGCGGGGTCGCATCCCGCATTCCGCATACCGCGTTCCGTCTTATCTCCCGCTGGGTGCGTCCGGATTGCCAGGACCGAAGTGTTTCAGCATCACGAGCGGATCCGATTCGCTGCGGTTCTCGATGCGGATGCCCTCAGTCGCGGCAGCGGCCGTCACGAAGATCTCGTCTTCCGTCATCTGGCCGTAGCGAATCATCGCCGGCGTCGAGACCTGTAACGACCCGAACGTTCCGTAGCCCTGCGTCAGGATCACGCCGTACGCGGCGGCATCCTTTATCGTGATGCTGCGTCCCGGGAGAACCGTCAACTCTTTCGCGGAGTACCAGGCGGTGCCGTAGCAGATCCACTGCTCGCGATAGCCCTCCGCCTCGGTCTGCGCGAACGGTGCGCCGGGCTTCGGAAAGCAGCGATTCGATTCGCCGAATCTGGGATTCACGTTCGCCTCCCAGTCGAGCATGCCGATGATGTAGTCCAGATCCTTGTTGAGCTCCGGGGGAACGTCCTTCGTCAAGCAGGCTCCAGTCGATGATGCGCCCCTCGACTTCGGACTGGAACATCGCGAACACGTCGCTGTTCACTTGCGGCTCGTAGGTCAGCAGCGAGCCCGGCGCATGGAGAATGCCCGGATTGATCTGCCAGCCGGTCCCACGCTCCAGCCGATACGCTCTCGAGAGGTACGTGATTCCGTTGTCCCCACGATTCCAGTTCTCGAGACAGCGCCGGATGTCGTCCTTCGTCGTGCCCGGCTCCAGGCCCATGAACGTGTAGGGATAGTTGTTGTCGGTCGGGTTGTATTGCGGCGGAAAGTAGTACGCCTCCGGCTTGCCCCGGCGTCCGACCCGTTTCGCATGCTCGTCGCTCTGGTGCATGTGATGCGGGATGGGTCCCATGTTGTCGAAGAACTTGCAGAGGAGATTCCATCCTCGCTCGCGCGCCATCGTGTCGGCGCCGAGCAGGAGATCGCCGGCGGCCTCCACCGCGTCCTTCAGGAGAAACCGTTGACCCTTTGTCGGCCTGACGTAACTGAGTCCCTCATCGGCCGGCGTGCCAGGACCGTTATCCGCATTGGTGGTGGACGAGAACCAGCGCTCGTTGATGCCCCCGCGATGCGCCCCACACGCGTAGAGATCGTCGGCGTGCAGCCTGAGCCGGCGGCCCGGCAGCATGAACGATCGCGGCACCCACGTCGGCTCCAACCGCAGAATGCCCTTGCCGGCTCCGAGTGCTTCCTCAACGTGCGCTCTCTGCACCATGCGATTGTGCCGCCCTCTCATGATCGTCCGCGTTTCGGTCCGCGTGATCCGCGGCCCGCCGGCCACCATACAACCTGCCTGCCCTGGCCGGCAATGCCCCGCGGCCGTCCAGGCGGCGTTGCGTATTGTGAAACGCGGCGGTCTCCACGGCCGCAGCGTCACAGGGCGCACCCGCCGATCGAGCATCACGCGACGGGTTTCGCGTGTTCCATAATGTGAAACGCCGACGGCACGCCCGAAAGTGGGTGGCCGGAGCCGCATCCCGGCATATGCTCATTTCCGGCCTCATGGAGCACTTTCTGGCGTTCGACCTCGGTGCGGAGAGCGGCCGCGCGATGCTCGGCCGGCTTCGGGCCGGCGTGCTCGATCTCACCGAGGTGTACCGGTTCGCCAACGAGCCCGTCCGCGAGCACGCGTCGCTCCATTGGGATCTGCTTCGCCTCTGGCTTGAAATGCAGCGCGCCATGCAGCGGGTCTCGGCTGCGGGCACGCGCCTCGAGAGCGTCGGTGTGGACACCTGGGGCTGCGACTACGGGCTGCTCGACGAAGCCGGACAGCTCCTCGGCAACCCCTTTCACTACCGGGACTCGCGGACCGACGGCGTCATGGACGCGGTCTTCGCCCGCGTGCCGCGCGCACGCATCTACGACGTCACCGGCACGCAGTTTCTGCCGTTCAATACCCTCTATCAGTTGTTTGCGGCGTGTCAGGCCACGCCGCGGCGTGATCGACGCGGCCGCGCAGTTCGGCACCATTCCCGACATCCTCAACTACTGGGCGACCGGGGTGTTGCGCGCCGAGTTCAGCAGCGCGACGACCACGCAGATGGTGGACGCGCGGGCGCGGGCGTGGGCGACCGAGCTGCTCTGCGAGCTGGACATTCCGACGCGAATTCTGCCGCCACTCGTCGAGCCGGGCACGATTCTCGGCCGCCTGCGCGGGTCTCTGTCGCGCGCCTTCGAGGGCACGCCGGTCGTGGCGCCGGCGTGTCACGACACGGGGTCTGCCGTCGCGTCGGTCGCGGCGTTCGGCAGTCGCGCGTTCCTCAGCTCGGGCACATGGTCGCTCCTCGGCCTCGAGATCGCGCGGCCGATCATCACGTCACCGGCCCACGACGCGAACTTCACCAACGAAGGGGGCGTGGGCGGCACGACGAGGCTCTTGAAGAACATCAACGGCATGTGGCTGCTCCAGTCCTGCCGTCGTGCCTGGGCCGACAACGGTGAGTCATACGCCTACGACGAGCTGATGGCCGCCGCCAACGACGAGCGCCTCGCCTTCCGCTCCCTTTTCAATCCCGACGATGCGGCGTTCCTGCATCCGGGGGACATGCCGGCGGCCATCAGGGCATTCTGCGAGCGAACCGAGCAGCCGGCGCCGGCAACGCCGGGTGAGTTCGCGCGGGCGATCCTCGAGAGCCTCGCGTTCCGGTACCGCATGATCCTCGAGTCGCTGCAGGAGCTGACCGGCGCGGTCATCACCGAGATCCAGATCGTCGGCGGCGGGTCGTTCAACCGCCTGCTGAATCAGTTCACGGCGGATGCTACTGGCTGTCACGTGCTCGCCGGCCCGGTCGAAGCCACCGCCCTGGGCAACATTGCCGTGCAGATGCTCGCGACGGGCGCCGTCAGCTCGCTGGCCGAGGCTCGCGGCATCGTCGCGCACTCGTTCCCGATCGAACGCTTCGAGCCAGTCGCTGTCGATCGCTGGAACGCACACTATCGCCGTTTCCAGCACTACGTGGAGTGGACGTGTGTCTGAGCTATCAACCGTAGAAACCGTGTTCCTCAAGAACCTGTGGGATCCAGCCGCGGCCGCGCGCGACGCGTTCGCCGCTCGACCTGCTTCGCTATCGCTCGAACCTGCTCGGCGAAGATCTTCGGATCACCAACTTCGGCGGCGGCAACACCAGCTCGAAGTTCGAGCTGCCGGATCCGCTGACGGGTGCGCCGCAGCAGGTGATGGCCGTCAAGGGAAGCGGAGGCGATCTCCGGTCGATCCGCGCCAGCGGCTTCGCGCTCCTGTATCTGGACAAGCTCGAGTCGCTGATCGCGCGCTATCGCGGCGAGGCGCACGAAGACGAGATGGTCGCGTACTACCCGCTCTGCGCCTTTGGCGAGAACCGTGTGGCTGCGTCGATCGACACCCCGCTCCATGCGTTTCTGCCGTTTCCGCACGTCGATCACCTGCACCCGGACTGGGCGATTGCGATCGCCGCGAGCGCCAACGGCAGGTCGAAGCTCGACGAGTTCAACCAGCGCTACGGACGGCGCATCGTCTGGGTCCCGTGGCAGCGCCCGGGATTCGAGCTGGCGCTGATGCTGCGCGACGCCGTGCGATCGCACCCCGGCTGCGACGGTATCGTGCTCGGCGGTCATGGGCTGTTCACGTGGGGCGACACGCAGCGCGACTGCTATTTGAGCAGCATCAAGACGATCGATCAGATGGGCGAGTTCGTCGAGGAGCACGCGAAGGACGCGCGACGGCGTGGCCGCGCGCTGTTCGGCGGCGCGCGCATCCAGGCCGCGGTGGCGGACCGGGACGCCACGCTCGTGTCGATGCTTCCGATGCTGCGGGGCGCCGTGTCGTCGACGCGACGCGTCGTCGGCCATGTGGACGTCTCGACCGACGCGCTGACGTTCGCCAACTCGGCGTGGGCCGAGGAGCTGTGCGCGATGGGCACGAGCTGTCCGGATCACTTCCTGCGCACACGAATCTCGCCGATGTTCGTTCCGTGGGATCCGGGAACCGAGGCCGTGGCCGTCATGCAGGATCGACTGATGGCCCGGATTGCGAAGTACCGCGAAGACTACGCGAGCTACTACCACGCGTTTGCGGAGCCGGACTCGCCGGCGCTCAGGGACCGCAACCCCTCTGTCGTCGTCATCCCAGGCATCGGGCTTGTCGGCTTCGGGAAGGACAAGCGCGAAGCGCGGATCACGACGGAGTTCTTCGTCAACGCCATTCACGTGATGAGCGGCGCCAACGCGCTCGAGGCCGATCAGCCGTCCGAGGGCGTCGTGCCGCAGGCGCGGAAGGCCGACCAGGCGAACCAGTTCAAGACGTTCCACAACTACGTGGCGCTGCCGCGCGCCGAAGCGTTCCGGATCGAATACTGGGCGCTCGAGGAAGCCAAGCTGCAGCGGATGCCGCCCGAGCGCGAGTTCAGTCGAAAAGTGGTGGTCGTCGTTGGCGGCGGAAGCGGCATCGGCAGGGAAGTGGCGCAGCAGATCGCGCTGCGCGGCGGACATCTGGTCGTGGCCGATCAGAACGTGCAGGGCGCGAAAGAGACGGCGGATGAGGCCGCCACGCGAACGTCACCCGAGATGGTGCTGCCGGTGTCGCTCGATCTCACGTCGCCCGACACGATGGCGGCGGCGATGCGCGCGGCGGTGCTGCAGTTTGGCGGTTTCGACGTGCTCGTGAACACCGCGGCCATCTATCCGACGCCCGACCCCTCCTCGCCGGCGGAGCCGGTCTGGGCCAGGACGCTGCAGATCAACGTGACGTCGAACCATCTGCTCGCCCAGGAAGCGGCGATCGTCTTCCGGGCCCAGAAGCTTCCGGCGTCGATCGTGCTGACCAGCTCCGCAAACGCGGTGGTGCCGAAGCAGGGGAGCGAGCCGTACGACGTGAGCAAGGCCGCCATCAACCATCTGATCCGCGAGCTCGCGATCGGCCTCGGCCCGATCGTGCGCGTGAACGGCGTGGCGCCGGCGACGGTCATCGCCGGGTCGTCGATGTTCCCGCGCGACCGCGTCATCGTGGCGCTCCAGAAGTACAAGATTCCCTTCGCGGATTCGGACTCGACGGAGGATCTGAGGGGAAAGCTCGCGGAGTTCTACGCGCAGCGGACCATCACGCGCAGGCCGATTCTCCCCATCGACAACGCGAACGCGATTTGCTGGCTCGCCGGCGATCAGAGCGCGAAGACCACCGGCCACGTGATTCCGGTCGACGGCGGATTGCCGGAGGCGTTTCTGAGATAGTGTCCAATTTTCGATTGGCGACTGAAGACTGCCGATTGAAATGGTCAATGGCGATTGGCGATGGATAGACTGGCGATTGGCGGTGCGCCAATTCACGATCGCCAACTCGATTCGCCAATCCGAATCGGCAATCTCCAATGGCCATTCCCCATTTCAATCGGCAGTCTGCAATCGCCAATCGAACACTCTCAGGAAAAAGCCCCCGCGGTGATCTGGATGAGGTGATCGTTCGGGTAGATGTGGTCGACGTTCTCCGGCGTGACCAACTGGTGCTTGACGAACACGGCCGGCGGCACCGGGCGGCGATGGAGGATGTCCAGCGCGACGGCGACGATTTCGGCGCCGTACTTCTCCGGAAAATACGCGACCGACCCGATGAGGCGGGTGCCGCGCTGTCGGAGCTCGGCGCGCCCCTCGGGCGACGCGTTCTGACCCATCACCGCGCAGCTCTCCGCGCGCCCGACTTCCTGCATCGCCCGCAAGGCGCCAAGCGCGCTGGGATCGTTGATCGCGCCGATCAGCAGCTTGCGCGCGCGTGACGTCCGCAGGTGCCGCCGCATCACCTCGAAGCTCTCGCCGAGCGTGCCGTCGCCGTCGAGATACGTCACCTTGCAGTGATCGAGCTGCGGGCAGATCTCTTTCATGCCGACCAGCATGCCCGTCAGCCGCATCTTCGGCAGGCTGCCGGCGCGATTGAGCGCCATGAGGACGATCTCGTCGGCCTCGGAGCATCGCTGCTGCCTGGCCCAGCGGCCAAGATGGCGTCCGCCGAGGAGGCCGGCCTCGTAGTTGTTGGCGCCGAAGTAGGTCGCTCCAGGATGGGGCACTTCGATCGCGACGAGCGGGATTCCGGCCTCGCGGTACTTCGCGGCGACGATCGGGGCCACGTGCTCGTCGGTCTGGAACTCGATCACGAGGTCGACCTTCTCGCGCACGAGCACGTCGGCGTTGCGCTGCGCGATCTTGGCGTTGTACCGGTTGTCGACCGAGATCAACTCGATTCCCTGCGCGGCGGCCGCGCGCTGCAGGCCTGTCGAGATTTCCTTCGAGAACTGATAGTCGGTGCCCTGCGCGGCATAGCCGAGCCGATACGGGCGCTGCTTGAACGGTCGCACGAACGATCGGTAGAGATTCTCGCCGACCTTCTCGACCATGCCGCAGCGCTCGAGCGTGTAGAGCAGACGGAACGTCATGCTCTTGGGCAGACCACTGCGCGACGAGATTTCGCGAAGCGGCAGCGCCTCGCCGGACGAGCGAAACGCCAGCAGCAGTTGGGACGCATGGACCACGGACTTCACCAGGTATGCGTCGCGCGTGGCTGGTTTTGAATTCGTGCCCACGTGTGTCTGCTCCAGTTGAGGGTGCCGCATTATGCACTACCGTTTCGTGTTGCGCAACGTCCCGCGAGTGGGCATCTCAAGCGGTTCTGTCTCGGCACCTTAAAAAAGCTGCGCGTGATCCTTAAACCTGGATTCGATTCAACGCGCTGAATTTAAGACGACATGACGCTGCCATTTGCGTCGTCGGCCGTTCAAATCTCCGAATCAACCGTGCGCCCTCCTGGCTCCGGCGCCCAGGGTCCGGTTTTGAGGTGCGAAACGCCTCCGCTGGCGACCGCTGCGGGTTCGGGTAGCATCTATGCCGTGCCTGGGCTGCTGTTGCAGGCGACGTCGATTTCGAAGAGTTACGCCGGCGTCCACGCGCTGAAGGACGTGTCGTTCGAGCTCCGGCGCGGGCGAGGTCCACGCGCTGGTCGGCGAGAACGGGGCCGGGAAGTCCACCCTCATCAAGATCATCACCGGCGCCGTGAGCCCCGATGCCGGCTCGCTGACGGTCGGCGGCCGCCTCGCGCCGCGGATGGACCCGCATACCTCACGCGCGCTGGGCATCGCCGCCATCTATCAGCAGCCCGCGCTGTTTCCCGATCTCACCGTCGCCGAAAACATCGCGCTGTCGAGCGAGCGCGGATCGATCTGGCGGCGGGTCGACTGGCGGGCGCGGCGCCGCTCGGCGGCGCAGCTGCTCGACCGCGTCGGCGCCTCGATCCATCCCGACCGGATTGTCGGCACGCTCGAGCATGCCCGAGCAGCAGATGGTGGAGATCGCGAAAGCGATCGGCGCAGACGCGCGCATTCTCATCATGGACGAGCCCACCGCGTCGCTCACCGAGCGCGAGGTGGATCGGCTGTTCGCCGTCATCCACCTCCTGCGCGAGCAGGACGTGGGCATCATCTACATCTCACACCGGCTCGACGAGATCTCCGCGATCGCCGATCGCATCACCGTCCTTCGAGACGGCGAGGCCGTGGCCACGACCGCGAGCACCGGTGTCGATCGCGCCGGCCTCATTCGCCTGATGGTCGGGCGGGAACTGTCATCCGTCTTCCCGAAGCGGCGCGTCGACGCTCGGGTCCGTCGCGCTCGAGGTCCGCCGCCTCTCTCATCGCGCGAGCGGGATACGCGACATCTCCTTCACCGTCAGGCGTGGAGAGATCTTCGGCCTCGCCGGGCTGGTGGGATCGGGACGCACCGAGCTGGCCGAGATCCTCTTCGGTTTGCGTCCTGCCGACGCGGGAGAGATCCTGGTTCAGGGCCATCCGGCCCACGTGTCTTCGCCCGCCCGCGCGATCGACCTCGGGATCGGCTACGTACCGGAGGATCGCCGTCAGCACGGCGTGATCCTCGAAATGTCCGTTGCGGCGAACGCGAGCCTGGCCAACCTGCGATCGGTCGTGCGGCACGGCTTGATCGATCGGGCAGCGGAGCGTGACGCCGCCGCGTCGTACGTGCAGCGGCTCCGGATCAAGACCGCGTCCGTGTCAACCGAGGTCGGGTCGCTGTCGGGCGGCAATCAGCAGAAGGTCGCCCTCGCCCGATGGCTCGCGATCAATCCCTCCGTCCTGATTCTCGACGAGCCGACACAGGGCGTAGACGTCGGGTCGAAAGCGGAAATCCACGAGCTGATGGGGATGCTGGCGGAACAGGGGCTGGCCATCGTGATGATCTCCTCCGAGATGCCCGAGATCCTCGGGATGAGCGACCGCATCGGCGTGATGCACGGTGGAACAATTCGGGGCGTGCTGTCCCGCGAGGAGGCCAATCAGAACGCCATCCTGAGCCTCGCCCTCGGCGATGCCGCCTCCGCCACGACCCCATTGATGACGACGTCCACTCACCGTCGCGAGTTGTCCGTGGCGACGGCCATCGTGCGCATCGGGCCTGGTGCTGGCGTTCGCCGCGCCCGGCTTCTTCTCTCGAGAGAACCTCGGCGACCTCCTGCTGGGCAACCTGCCCGTCCTGCTCGTGGCGATCGGCGCGACGCTCGTCATTCTCACTGGCGAGATCGACATCTCGGTCGGATCGCAGTTCGCCATCTGTGGGGTGGCCGCTGGCGTCGCCGCACATGCCGGGTTTCCAATCGCCGGCATCATCCTGGTGTCGTGCGGCCTCGGCGCGGTGCTCGGCTCCGTCAACGGCGCGCTCGTCGCCTATGTCGGGCTGCCGTCCATCGTCGTGACGCTGGCGACGATGGTCGCGTGGCGCGACGGCGCTGCGCTGGACGACGCAGGGAGCGTGGATTCAGGATTTGCCGGCGACGTTCCAGTGGCTCGGCCTCTCGCAGCGCTCGTATCCGGTCGTCGCGTGCGCGCTCGCGGCGTTCCTGCAGCTGGGAGCGACGTGGGGTCTTCGCCGCGTGGCGCTGGGGCGCGCCATCTACGCGACGGGCTCCGACGTGAATGCTGCGCGGCTCGCGGGCATTCGAGACCGCGCTCGTGAAGCTGGGCGTGTTTGCGGTCGCCGGCGCGTTTACGGGCCTGGCGGCGCTGGTGAACGCGGTCCGCTTCAATCAGATTCCAAGCAATGCCGGCATCGGGCTCGAGATGAAGGTCATCGCGGCCGTCGTCGTCGGCGGTGCGGCGATCCGTGGCGGCCGCGGAACCCTGACCGGCACATTCCTCGGCGTCGTGCTGCTCGCGATCGTCGGTCCGGCGCTGGTGTTCCTCGGCGTGTCGGCCTACTGGGAGCGCGCGATCCAGGGCGCCATCATCCTCTCGCGGCGCGTGTGACGCTACGTCGGACGCGCTGGCGCGAGGCGCCGCCGGAGTCGTCATCGCGCCGCACGCGGCGCTGATGCGCCGCGAGCGCTCGGCCGCAGCGACGGCGATGCGAAGCCGGCAATGATGCGACCTGGCTCGAGCGCTGGTCGCCGAACGGCGAGTGGATCCTGGCGCTGGCGCTCGTGGCGGAAGTCGCCTTCTTCTCCGTCGTCGCGCACAACTTCTTCACGGTTGCGAACTTCTTCGAGATTACGCGACTCAGCATCGAGCTGGGGCTGCTTGCCGTTGCGCTGACGCCGGTCATCGTGAGCGGCGGCATCGACCTGTCGGTCGGCGCGATGATGGGACTCTCGGCTGTCGTCGTTCGGCGCCGCGGTGCGCGACTGGCACACCGGGATTCCGATCGCGGCCGGGCTCGCGCTGACCGTGGGATGCCTTGGCGGCGCGATGAATGCGTGGCTCGTGTCGCGGCTGGCGATTCCGCCGCTCATCGTGACGCTCGGATCGTTGTCGCTGTTCCGTGGAATCGCTGAAGGGCTGACGCGGGGCGCGGTCAACTACACCGGCTTTCCGCGATCGTTCCTCGCGCTGGGTCAGGGCTATCTGTTCGGGGTCGTCCCCGCGCAGCTTCCGCTGTTCGTGCCTGGTCGTTGCGGCATATGTCGTGATGCTGCATCGCTCGGTGATCGGTCGTGCGCTCTACGCCATCGGGTTCACGGCGGCCGGCGCGAGATACGCGGGCATCCCGGTCGAGCGGCGCGTCGGGTTCGTGTACTTCGCTGTCGGGCCTGATGGCCAGCGTGGCGGCGATCATCTACGTCGCCCATCTCGGACAGGCGCGATCGGACGCGGGGTCGGGCTACGAGCTCGACGCGATCACGGCGGTGGTGCTGGGCGGAACGTCCGTGTTTGGCGGGCGCGGCACACTCTGGGGAACGCTGCTCGGCCTGTTCGCCTTGACCGTGCTGCGGAACGGCCTGCAGCTGGCCGCGCTGCCGTCGGAGCTGGCGGGCGTGCTGACGGGAACGTTGTTGCTCGTGACGATTGCCATCGATCGCGCGCGGAGCCCGGATCGGCGCCGACGCGCACGCCGCTGTGGAGGAGACAGACGTGAGAAACAGCCAGGTTGCCGTGCTCTGCGGAGCCATCATCGCGGGATCGTTGATCGTTGCCGGCACGAACGTGTGGCTCGTGCGCTCGGTCGCGTCGCCGCACCCGGCGTCGGCGGTCGCGCCAACGCCGGCGTCGGCCACCAGACGACCCGTCGTCGCCATGATGCCGAAGGCGAAAGGGGATCCGTACTTCATCAGCTGCCGTGCGGGCGCCGAAGAGGCGGCTCGAGAGCTGGGCGTGGATCTGATCTGGGACGGTCCGACGAGCCTCGACGCAGCGCGCCAGAACGAGCTCGTCGAGAACTGGATCACCCGCGGCGTCGACGTCATCGCGGTCGCCGTCGAGAACCGCGGCGGTATCTCGAGCGTGCTGCGGAAGGCGCGCGCGCGCGGCATCAAGGTCCTGACCTGGGACGCCGACGCCGAACCGGACGCCCGGGATTTCTTCGTCAATCAGGCGACGCCTGAAGGCATTGCGACGACGCTGACCGACGAGGCGGCGCGGCTGCTCGGAGGCCGTGGCGAGTTCGCGATCATCACCGGCGCGCTCAGCGCCGCGAATCAGAACGAGTGGATCGCCAACATCAGGAAGCGGCTCGCCGAGAAGTATCCTGACCTGAAGATCGCGACGATTCGCCCGAGCGACGACGACCGCGACAAGGCGTTCGCCGAGACGCAGACGATCCTGCGTGTCTATCCGGCCGTCAAGCTCGTGATGGCGATTTCCGCGCCAGCCGTGCCCGGATCGGCCGAAGCCGTGCGGCAGGCGGGGCGGACGGACGTGAACGTGATCGGCCTCTCGCTGCCGAACATCAACAAACCGTACGTGCACGACGGCGTCGTGCAGGCCGTCGTCCTGTGGAACACGCGCGATCTCGGGTACCTGACGGTGCTGGCGGCCGCGAAGCTGACTCAGGGCGCCTTCGCGGCCGGCGCGACCTCGATCGATGCGGGCCGCCTCGGCAGGCTTCGAGGTGCGCGGCTCTGAGATCATCCTCGGCGCGCCGCTGCTGATGAACAAGGGAAACATCGACAGGTACGATTTCTAGTGGAGTTCGGGTTCGGAGGTCGAGGGGTGGTCGGGATCGTCTCGATTCGTCACGTCCGACATTTTTGTCCGAACCAGATGGCTCGCCAGAACGTTCTTGTCGGCCGTGATCACTCGAGGCCCGACCCGCGCGTTAATGGGGAATCATGAGTCTTCCTCTCCCGACGCAGTTGCGACGGCCCTGATCGATCCGGGCCGTCATGTCGACTCGACAGCGATCCGCTCGAGTTTCGGACCGCACATCAGCGCATCGAGGAGTACGAAGCCGCGCTGGGTGTGATCCGCGCTGGCCGTCCGTCCGACATCTCCGCGGCCCGGTTGTCCCGCTTTCTCTGACGGCGTTTCGCACTCATACCTGACGTTCTTCGGGTTCGCGTCGATCTACGAACACGTCCGGCTGCTGCGGGATTTGCGGCGCCGCCGCACCGTCGACGTGCGGCTCGAAGCAGCACGATGGCGCGTGGCGGCTGATTGTCGCGAGCGTCGGCCGCCGGCCGCAGGTCTCGCCGGTGTGCGGCGTGCTCGCGCATTTCGGCGTGACGCTGCAGCGCGGCCGCTTCATCAGCACGGGCGGCGAGCTCGCGCTCGACGTCGTTCGAGCTGTCGGACGACGAAGGCGTCCTCGGAACGCGTGGTTAGCGCCCCGATGGAGCTGCGCCGCCTGATGACGGCGACGGCTCGCGCGAGAACTGACTCCCATATTCTGCAGCGCGAAGGCCCAGGCATCGGCAAGCTCCGCGATCCGCTTGTCGGTTGGACGATAGCCGTGCGATCCGAGCGTCTCGACGCGGATCAGGACCGGCTTGTCGCACGACTGCGCCGCCTGGAGCGCCGCGATGAACTTGAACGAGTGGCTCGGCACGACGCGATCGTCGTGATCCGCCGTCGTCGCAAGCGTCGCCGGATAGCACTTGCCCGGCTTGATGTTCTGGACGGGGGAGTACTTGTACAGGAACGCGAACTGCTTCGGATCGGTCGACGATCCGTATTCCGTTCGCCATGCCCTGCCGCCGGTGAACCGGTCGTAGCGGAGCATGTCCATCACGCCGACGGCCGGCAGCGCGACTGCGAAGAGGTCTGGCCGCTGCAACTCGACGGCGCCGACGAGCAGCCCGCCGTTCGATCCGCCGCTGATCCCGAGCTTCGCCGGCGAGGTGTACTTCTCCTTGATCAATTGTTCGGCGACGGCAATGAAGTCGTCGAACACGTTCTGCTTCTTCTCGAGCATGCCGGCCTGGTGCCACGCCTCGCCGTACTCGCCGCCGCCGCGCATGTTCGCGGTCACCCAGATGCCGCCCTGTTCGAGGAACGCCGGCACGTCGGGCCGGTAGGTTGGCGTCTCGCTGATCGAGAAACCGCCGTAGCCGTACAGCATCGTCGGGTTGCTGCCGTCGCGCGCGACGTTCTTCTTCGAGGTGAGGAAGAACGGCACCTTGGTTCCGTCTTTCGAGACGGCGAACATCTGCTTCGTCTCGTACTGGCCGACGTCGACGGATGTCTTCGGCGGATCGAACGGCGCATTGGCGCTCGACTTCACGTCGTACGAGAACACCGTCGCCGGATAGAGCGGCGACGTGAACGAGTAGAAGATCAGGCTCGAATCCTGACGGCCGCGTGAGGCCGGCCAGCGAGCCGGCGCCCGGCAGCTTGATCTCGCCGGCCTGGCTGCCGTCGAGACCGAACACCATCAACCGGCTCTGCACGTCGACGAGATACTCGGCGACGATGCGGCCGCCCGCGAGCATCGCGGCTTCGATCGCCTGGGGACGTTCCGCCACGATCGTTTTCCACGCGCTCTTGTCGCGCTTGTTCAGATCGATCGCGATGATCCGGCGATTCGGCGCGTTCAAGTCATTGCGCAGGAACACGACACTGCCGTCATTCCCAATCGGCGCGTACTCGGCATCGTCGCTCTCGACAACCGGCGTGATCGTCGCCGCGATGTTGGGATTCATCGGGTCTCCGAGATCGGCCGCGTAGAGACGATTCTTGTTGTCGGAGCCCTGGGCGAGCGTGACGAGGAGGTAACGGCCGTCATCCGTCACGTCGCCGCCGATGAACCAGGTCGGGAGGTCCTTGCGCTCGTAGATCAGCCGATCTTCGGATTGCGGCGTGCCGACGCGGTGGTAGTAGAGCGCCTGGCCCGACAGCGCGGCTTCGAGAACTTTGCCGGCGGGCGGCTCCGGATAGCGCGAATAGAAAAAACCCTTCGAGTCCTTCGTCCACCTGAGTCCGGAGAAGCGCATCCACTTGAGCAGGTCGCTCTGGTCCTGGCCCGTCGAGAGATTGCGGACGTGCACCGTCTGCCAGTCGGCTCCCCCCTCCGAGGTCATGTACGCGAGCAGCGACGCGTCCGGGGATGGGCCCGTGCCCGCCAGCGACGTGTTGCCGTCGGGCCACATCTGATTCGGATCGATCACGAGAGTCGGCGATGCGTCGAGCGATGTGCGGACGTAGAGCGGCGACTGCTTCTGCAGTCCCGAGTTCTTGCGATAGAAGATTCGCCCGCCTTCGATGAACGGCGTGCTGACCTTCGGGTAGTTCCACATCTCGGTGATGCGCTTTTTCAGATCGTCGCGCACCCGCAGCTTGTCGAGATACGCGGACGGTGACGGTATTCTCCGCCTTCACCCAGTCGGCCACCGCTTTGGAGTCGAGGTCTTCCATCCATCGATAGGGATCCGGCACCTTGGTGCCGAAGTAGTCGTCGACCACCGTTCCCTTTTCACTGGGCGGGTAGGTGAGGTGCTGCTGACCACGAACGTAGGTCGCTGCGGGAAGGAGCACGCCAATCGCGAAGACGAGGAGCAGTCTTACTGAGCGCATGGCTGGATGATAGCCGCGGCAGCGGCTCCGATCGCAATCAGTGCACGGCGGCCTGGTCGCCGAAGACGCGCTCGATGGCGTCGGCAGCCGTCGCCGCGCCGTCCTCGTCAGAGACGATGCCGCCGATCCGGGCTCGCGCGTGCCTGCACCTCGGCTGTTTCCGATGAGCCTCTTCAGCGCGGATCGCGACCAGGTTCGGCCGTGTACTGCCTGCCGGCCGATCGTTTCCGGAATGCCCAGCTTGCTCACGCGCATCGCGTTGTCCGGCTGATCGTGGCCGTAGGGCACGATCACCATCGGCCGGCCGGCGCGCATGGCCTGACCTGTCGTACCGGACCCGCCTTGATGGACGACCACGTCCGCCGTTGGAAACAGCCTGGAGAACGGCGCGTAGTCGAAGACGCCGACGTCTCGACTCTTCAGCGCATGGCGCTCGGCGAACGGACCCACGAGCAACACGGCCCGACGGCCGACGAGTGACGCCGCACGTACGCTCTCCTCGAAAAACCGCCCCGGATCGAAGACCGCCGCGGAGCCCAGCGTGAACACGATCGGTCGTGGTCCCGCCTCCAGAAAGGCCGCGAGGTCGGGCGCCAGCTCCGGCTCCTGTCCGTCGTAGAACGCAAAGCCCGTGACGACGGCCTGTGGCGGCCAGTCGGGTCGCGGCACGCCGAGCATCCGCGAGAACATCGCAAGGACGAGGTCCGGCGCGTGCTTGTCGTCGAAGAAGGGATCGTCGACGGCGGCAGACCGAGCGTCCGACGGAAGTCGGAGACGGGCTTCGTCAGATTTCTCGCTGCGTACTTGGCGGCGCGCAGCATCGCGCCGTAGATTCGCGGTCCCAGCGGCTTGAGCCGCCAGAGCCACGGAACCGGCGGCAGGATTGTTTCGTCGAACGCCGACAGGAACGAGATGGGCGCGAGCACCTGCGAGGCCCATCGCAGCTTCAGTTTCTCGGCCAGGATCGGTCCCGCAACCGACAGGTCGCTCGTGATCAGGAGATCTGCGCGCTCTATCGTCACCGCGCGCTCGAAATCCGCGTACGTCTGCGGCAAGCGCCTGCATCATGAAGCGCACGACTTCCTGTGGTCCGCGGCGCTCGTCCATCGTCGCGCGAACGAGCGCTTCATCGTCTGGACGCAGATCCGGCGCGGCAGGATGGAACGCCAGGCCGGCGGCGAGCACTCGACTGCGGTGATATTCAGATGTGACGATTGCCGCGTGATGTCCGCGCGCCTGGAGCGCACGGCCGAGCTGCGATCACCGGATGGAGGTCGCCGAGCGATCCGAACGTGGCGAGAACGATCCGCACCGTCAGTCGACGGGCTGACCGCTCTTCGCCACCGCGACCAGCGCGGGTCGAAGCACCTCGTCGCCGATCCGGTAGCCCGGTCTCACCACGCCGACGATGCGTCCATCGTCGTCTGCCTTGTCGGTGGGGACGACGCTGACGGCCTCGTGAAGGAGGGGATTGAACGAGGCGCTGTCGGTGTCGATCCGGCTGACGCCGAATCCATTGAGCTTGCCGAGGAATTGCTGGCGGATCATGTCGACGCCCTGAAGCAGCGCGTCGGACGCGCTCGTCCCCGCGCTTCGCGCGGACTCGACGGCGCGGTCGAGGTTATCCAGGACCTCGAGCAACCCGATCAGCACCTCGCGCCGATTGCGCTCGGCATCGCGCGCAAGCTCCTTCCGCATGCGCGCACGGGCGTCCTCGAATTCCTGCGACGCCTGGCGGTACTTCGTCAGGTATTCCTGGACCTGCGCGTCCTTTTCGGCGACCTTGCGCTCGAGCTCTTCGACGTACGTCGGCTTCAGCGACGGCCGTTCGTCCGTCGCACCCTCGTCCTCGCCGCGTGCCCACCAGCGGCGGTCGACGACCTTGACCGGAATATCGTGTTCGTCCGACATAACCGGGATTTGGTGATTCGCATCGGTGATCGCGGTGATTCTGCGATCCGGTGATCTCGCGATCGCACGCGCTACCGCCTGCATTGAAGACGCGCAATGACCAAATCAGGAGACCGTTTCCTTTTTCTCCGGCAGCTTCGCCTCGAACTCGAACGTCAGCTCGTCGCCGGAGAGGCCGATCGTCACGGTGCCGCCGTTTTCCAGCGCGCCGAACAGGATCTCATCGGTCAGCCGGTCGCGGACCTCGGTTTGAATCACGCGCGCGAGCGGCCGTGCGCCGTAGACGGGATCGTAGCCCTTCGTCGCGAGATAGCGCCTCGGCTCGGCGAGGAGCGTGATGGCGATCCGCCGTTCGGCGAGCTGCTCCTCGAGCTGGATGATGAACTTGTCCACGATCGTTTCCATCACGTCTGGCGTGAGCGGCTGGAAGCTGACGATCGCGTCGAGGCGATTTCGGAACTCCGGGCTGAAGACCTTCTCGATCGCGGCCCGCGATCGGGCCTGTGACGCCCGCTTCCTGGCGTCGAGACCGCGGTCGATCCCGACGTCGTTGAACCCGATCGTGCCGGCACTCATCTCGCGCGATCCGGCGTTGGACGTCATGATGAGGACGACCTGCCGGAAGTCCGCCTTCCGACCGTTGTTGTCGGTGAGCGTCGCGTGGTCCATCACCTGCAGCAGGATGTTGAAGATGTCCGGATGCGCCTTCTCGATTTCGTCGAGCAGCACGACGCTGTACGGATGCGTCCGTACGGCGTCCACCAGCAGCCCGCCCTGCTCGAACCCCACGTATCCTGGCGGGGCGCCGATCAGCCGCGCGACGGCATGCTTCTCCATGTACTCGCTCATGTCGTACCGGATGAACTCGTTGCCCATGTGCAGTGCGAGCTGCTTGGCGAGCTCGGTCTTGCCGACACCGGTGGGGCCCGTGAACAAGAAGCAGCCAGCGGGGCGCTCGGGCTGACCGAGCCCGGCGCGCGAGCGCTTGATCGCGCGCGACACGAGCCTCACCGCTTCTTCCTGACCGAACACCACTCGGCCGAGCATTTCCTCCAACGTCCGAAGGCGATCGCGATCGGACGATGACGCCTGTTTCGCAGGAATTCGCGCCATGCGCGCGACGATTTCTTCGATCTGGCTCGGACCCACGTCGAGCGCCGCCGCCGGCGTGCCGTCCGTGGACGCCGCGACCGTCAGGCGCAGCCGGGCGCCCGCCTCGTCGAGGACGTCGATCGCGCTGTCGGGCAGACGGTAGTCGCGCAAGTGCCGCGACGCCAATTTCGCCGCGGCCTCGAGCGCATCGTCCGTGAAGCGAACGTTGTGGTGGGCCTCGTAGCGCGACCGGAGGCCCTGCAGAATGCGCACGGTCTCGGGGATCGACGGCTCGTCGATCGTGATCTTCTGCAGCCGGCGCGCGAGCGCCCGGTCCTTCTCGATGTGCTTGTACTCCTCGTGGGTCGTCGAGCCCACCACGCGAAGCTGACCGGTCGTGAGAATCGGCTTGATGAGCGTGGCGAGGTCCATCGTGCCGCCGGTCGTGGCGCCGGCACCGACGGTCGCGTGGATCTCGTCGATGAAGAGAATCGGCATCGGACGCTTCGCGAGCGCGTGAATCACGGCCTTGAAGCGCTCTTCGAAGTCGCCGCGGAACCTGGTGCCGGCGAGAAGCGCCGCCGTGTCGAGCGAGAAGACCTCCGCCCCCTCGAGGATCTCCGGCACATCGTCCTGGAGGAGACGCGTCGCGAGGCCTTCGGCGAGCGCGGTCTTGCCGACGCCGGCGTCCCCGACGAAGACCGGATTGTTCTTCCGCCGACGACAGAGAATCTCGAGCGTGCGCTGGAGCTCGGCCGCGCGTCCAATCAGCGGGTCGAGTGCGCCCGATTTCGCACGCTCGGTCAAGTTGCTCGCGTAGGCCGACAACGGGTCCCGCGCCGTGCTCCCGCCGCGCTCTCCGCCGCCAGCTTCGGCGTCGCCCGGCACCGAATCCGGATCGCCGCTGTCGGTGCTCGACGGCGGCACCTTGCTGATGCCGTGCGTGATGTATTCAAGAACGTCGAGTCTCGACACGCCCTGCGCAGCCAGCAGCTGCGCCGCGTACGACTTCGACTGCTGCAAGGTCGCCGCGAGCACGTCGCCGGACTGCACCTCCTGACGACCTGCGCTCTGCACGTGCAGCACCGCGGTCTGGAGCACGCGCCGGAAGGCCATCGTCTGCTCGGGCTCCTTCTGCTGGCCGCGCGAGAACTGCTCGATGTGGTCGTCGAGGAACTTGTCGAGGTCGCGCCGGAGCTGGGGCAGATCCGCGCCGCAGGCGGCCAGAATCCGCTCGCCGTCCGGGTCGTGCGCCAGCGCGTAGAGCAGGTGCTCGAGCGTCAGGTGCGTGTGCCGCCTCGCGGACGCTTCGCGATAGGCGACGGTGAGAACGACTTCCAGAGAGGGGCTGAACATTACTATTCCGGCTCCATCGTAGCGCGCAGCGGATAGCCGCTTCCGCGGGCCAGATCAACGACCGTCCCCACTTTCGTCTCTGCCACCTCGAATGGATACACGCCGCAGAGTCCCTGACCCTGAATGTGCACCGCCATCATGATGCGGTAAGCGTCCGCCGGGCTCTTGTGAAAGACGGTTTCGAGAATTTCGATGACGAAGTCCATGGTGGTGTAGTCGTCGTTGAGCAGGAGCACCCTGAAAAGGTCCGGCTTCTTCGTTTCCTGCCGGGTCCGCTCGAGGACCTCGCCGCCCGTCTGCTGTTCCGTCCCTGCCATGGCTATGTACCCATTTTAACCCGCTGATCGCGAACCTCGGAGGGACATAAGATGTAGGCGTGCCGGTGCTCGCCACGGGTGTTGACTATGTCGACCTGGACTTTCTCGGTCGCCCTCAACTGATTGCCACGGCTGTCCTTCACGGCCCGGCAGGCGTCGCACTGATCGACCCGGGGCCATCGACGACGCTTCAGACGCTGGAATCGGCGCTCGAACACAAAGCGATGCGCTTCCAGGATGTCCGCCAGATCCTCCTCACGCACATCCATCTCGATCATGCAGGGGCGACAGGAACGATCCTCGAGCGCCATCCTCATATCGACGTGCTCGTCCATTCGCGCGGCGCGCCGCACATGGTCGATCCGTCGAAGCTGTTGACGAGCGCTGGCCGGCTGTACGGTCAGGACATGGACCGGCTGTGGGGCGACGTGAAGCCCGTGGCCGCGAATCGGCTTCGCGCGCTCGATGGGGGAGAGAAGCTCATCGTCGTGGGGCGCGAGCTGGAGGTCGCCTACACGCCAGGACACGCGTCGCACCATGTCTGCTACTTCGATGTCGCGTCACGGGTCGCCTTCACCGGAGACACCGCGGGAATCCGTCGGGGATCGGGCATCTACGTCATGCCGCCGACGCCGCCTCCGGACATCGACCTCGACGCATGGCGCGCGAGCGCAGATCGCATTCTCGCGTGGGAGCCCGACACACTGTTCCTGACGCACTTTGGTCCCCACCAGGGTGCCCGCCAGCAGTTCCAGGCGCTGTTCGATCACCTCGCCGAGTGGAGCCGTCTCGTGCAACGCCTCTTGGACGATGCGTCGATCGGTGACGACGATCGCCAGCAACGATTCGTCGATGCGGCACTCCTGGAGTTGCGACGCCGAGTCGGCGTTGCCGAGGCCGACGACTACGTGCGGGCCGGCGGGCTGACATATTCGTGGCAGGGATTGGCTCGCTACTGGCGCAAGCATCCCAGCCGCTAGTCGTTGGCACTCGCGTTGAAATCGCTCCCGACTGGAGGACAACGTGTTACGAGCACACGAGCTGGTTCTGACCGCGCTTCTCGCCTTCGCTCCGGTCCTGGCATCGGCGCAGACCACCTGGCAGCCGACGCCCGCACCGACGACGACGGCTGAAAATGAGGCGTGGTACCGCAACGGCGAGCCGATTCCGTATGGCGACACGCTCTACTACTCGGCCGGCGCCACGGTGTTCTTCAACCGCTATCAGATGGTGCGCTCAGGAACCTACCGTGGAATTCCGCTCTACACGGATAGTACCCAAGACACCTTCGGCATCATCTATGTACCGATCGGCGACGGTCTGCTGCAGCCGTACGAGCGACGGCGAACCGGCGACCTCGCCGGGACGACAGGTAATCGCGCACCGTCGTTCCCGGTGGCGATTGGGGCCGAGGCCGGCGCGGAGCAGCCCGAGGTCGCGAGCCTGCGGCCGGTTCCAGAGGAAACCCCTGTGGACGAGCTGACGGTTGTCGCCATGACCGGTCGGTCCATCGTCGAAGCGCCTCGGGGAACCGCCGGATCCGTCGCGCGTCCCGTTGGAGTCAACGGCGTCTGGATTACCTACGAAGGGCAGCGCTGGTTCGCAGGAGGAAAGGCCGTACGCCTGGACACGTCGTTTTCCGCAGCGGGCCGGTATCACGGGTTTCCGGTGTATCGCCGTTCGGCTGACGAGCGCATCTACCTGCCGACAGCGGAGGGGATGGTGGCGCCGTACACACGCCGACTTGACGAGCGCGATTCCAGCAAATGATGTGGAGGTCGGTCGGAAGTTGAGGGCGAGATGCCCTCAACCTCCGATCCTCAGCCTGGCCGCGGGCGGTGTTACCGCCCGGGATAGAGGAAGCGAGCCGGTCGCAATGGCTGACGAGGTAGGTTGTCAGCCGGCCGGATCTGGAGGGTAACCTTCATGCCACGCTGGTTTTCGCGCGCATTCGCGACGCTGCCAGATGGGAGGGCCGTGCACCTTCGAGTCGCACGAACGCGCCATCCCGCGTCTGCTCGAGAAACTTTGCGTCGACGAGTGAGCTCATGAGCGAACTGCAGAGGTCGCGCTCGAGGCCCCACAGCCTCTGCGCTTGAGCCGCTGTCAGCCGAAGACCCGGCATCTCTACGAACTCCCCCTGAATCCGCTGAAGGACGTCGTCGATACGCATGGCTTCTAATCGCATCAGGAATCCGCACTGAAAACGTTGCGTGTTGATGGAAAAAGCAACAGATATGCCGTCACGCATATTGGGCGGATGGAGCGATTGCAGGAACGTTCTCGAACAGCAACGACCTGTCCTGCAATAGTTTGTCTCGATGGCTCACGGGACGGTTCGGATCGGTCTACGTTGAGGTCTGGCTGAGTCGCGTAGTGCCTCGAGTCGGCGGTTGTCGGGAAACAGTACGGAGGACAGACGAGGTGCTCGCGGGACAGGAGACGACCCAATCGACGAGTTCTTCTTCGCGAACGAGTCAGCGACGTCGCGGTGTGCTTGACCGTGGTCCGAGTTTGTGGATAAGATTCCGCGTTCTTTTCCACGGTTTTCGGTCGTTCCCTACGAAGAATCCTTCGGTGGGCGAGGATGCGGCATCATTCCATCCGGGACTCGCGGCCTAGGCAAATGACCTCCGGCGCCCCGGAGTCGTAGCCATTGGGGCAAATCTTTCCACCCTGGTGGAACAAACTCCCGATCGCGGCCGCCATCGCCGGCAGCCTCGGTCCGATCCTCGCGATCGCGGGCGTCTGGTACTGCTTTTCCCCGTGGTACACGGACGTTGGCTACCGTCCCGTTCAGCCCGTTCCCTACAGCCACAAGCTCCACGTCGGCGAGCTTGGTCTCGATTGCCGATACTGTCATGCCTCGGTCGAGATGTCTGCGGTCGCGAACGTTCCGCCGACCCGGACCTGCATGAACTGCCATCAGCTCGTGAAGAAGGACAGCGAGAAGCTCGCACCGATTCGCGACAGCGCCGCCAGTGGTCGGCCGATGCGCTGGATTCGCGTCCACAAGCTTCCCGACTTCGCCTATTTCCCCCACAACGTGCACGTGGCGGGAGGAATCGGCTGTGTGACGTGCCATGGCCGCATCGACGAGATGGAAACGGTCACCCAGATGACGCCCCTCAGCATGAGCTGGTGCCTCGACTGCCACCGGAACCCCGGTCCCAACAGACGGCCCCCCTCCGAGGTCACCAACATGAAGTGGACTCCCCCCGGGGACGTCAGGATGCTCGCGGCGCAACTCGAGCGCGACCGGCCGGTCCATCCGCCGACTGACTGTTCGGGGTGCCACCGGTGAGCCGCACGTATTGGCGAAGTCTCGCGCAGCTCGAGGAGCGTCCCGAATCGCGCGCCTTTCTCGAGCGGGAGTTCCCGGAGGGAGCCTCGGAACTTCCCGAGGGGATCACGCGGCGCGACATGATGATGCTCCTGGGCGCCTCGGTCTCGCTCGCGGGGCTCGCGGGGTGCCGGCGCCCCGTCGAAGAGATCGTCCCCTATGTCACCGCTCCCGAGGAGATCGTCCCTGGCATCCCTCGCTACTACGCGACGACGATGCCGTTTCGGCGGAGCGCGTACGGCCTGATCGTCGAGAGCCACGAAGGGCGCCCGACCAAGGTCGAGGGAAACCCCTCGCACCCTTCGACCCTCGGGGCCTCGAGCTCGCGCGTCCAGGCGTCCGTGCTCGGCCTCTACGATCCCGACCGCTCGCAATCGGTCACCGAGCGCGGGACGAAGAAGTCCTGGAGCGATTTCGTGACCGCCTGGGGCCAGCTGTCCGCCGCTCATGCCGCGGATGGCGGTGCCAGCCTTGCGGTCCTGTCCGAGTCCTTCTCGTCTCCAACACTGGCGCGTCTGGCCTCCGAGCTCCGTGCCCGCTACCCACGGCTGCAGTGGGCGACCTATGACGCCGTCAGCGACGAGAGCCGGGTCGCGGGACTGCGGCAGGCCACGGGACGCGACCTCGATCTCATGCTCCGGTTCGATCGAGCGTCGGTGATTCTCGCGCTCGACGCCGACCCGCTCCTGACCGATCCGGAGATGATCCGTCACGCGCGAGGCTTCGCGGCAGGAAGGCGAGCCGGAGCCTCCGGTGGCGCGATGAACCGCCTCTACGCTGTTGAAGCGGTCTACTCGCTGACGGGAGCGATGGCGGATCATCGGCTCCGTCTCGAGAGCAGGCAGATCGCTCCATTTCTCGCGGCGCTCGCTGCACGCGTTGCTCCTCCCGAGGCCAGAGCCGCGAGCCTTTCGGGAGCCGGCGTCGCCGGGTGTCGATCCGCGCTGGATCGACGCCCTTGCCAAGGATTTTCTGGCGAACCGCGGCAAAGGGTTGATCGTGGCTGGGGAACGCCAGCCCGCGGCCGTCCACGCCGCTGTCTGCGCGCTGAACACGTATCTCGGCAACACGGGCAAGACGGTCACCTACTACGAGACGAAGGATGCGGCGCTTCCGAGCGTCAGCTCGCTCGCCTCGCTCGTCTCCGCGATGAACGCGGGCGCGATAAAGACGCTCGTCGTCCTCGGCGGCAATCCTGTCTTCGATGCTCCCGCCGATCTCGACTTCGCCTCGGCCATGGCGAAGGTCCCTCAGTCGATCGCGCTCGGGCATACGATCGACGAAACATCCGTCAAGTCGACCTGGCACATTCCCCGCGCGCATTACCTCGAATCGTGGGGAGACGCGCGCGCGGTTGGAGGCACGCTCAGCGTCGTCCAGCCGCTGATCCTCCCGCTGTTCGGCGGACGAACCCCAGTCGAGATGCTTGGGCTGATGGTCGGGGGCCAGGATCGTCCCGGCTACGACGTCGTGCGGGAGACCTGGAAACCGATCCTGGGTGAGGCGCGAGTTCGACAAGACCTGGAACCGCGTTCTGCACGATGGGTTTCTTGTCCGGCAGCGAGCTTCCAGAAGTTGTCCCCGACCTCGCCGCGCAGCCCCTGGCGGAGCTCGGCCGCCTTCGCGCCGGAGGCAGTGCGGCGGGCCAGTCCGCGCCGGGATCTCCGAGTGATCTGGAGATCGTGTTCCTCCCCTCGCCCTCGCTTCACGACGGCCGCTTCGCGAACGACGGGTGGCTGCAGGAGCTTCCCGATCCCCTCACGAAGCTGACCTGGGATAATCCCGCGCTCATCAGCCCGAAGACGGCCGAATCGATCGGCCTCGCAAACGAGGATTGGGTTCGCCTCGATTATGCCGGCCGATCGCTCGAGCTCCCTGTTTGGCTCCTCCCCGGAATGACGGACGGCGTGGTCGCGTTGACGCTCGGCTACGGCCGTTCGCACGCAGGTCGGATCGGTTCGGGCGTCGGGTTCGACGCGTTCACGGTCCGAAGCTCCAAAGCCGCCTGGCTTCGACGGCGGGGTGAGGCTCACCAAGCTCGCGCGCACGTACCCGCTCTCGGCGACCCAGGAGCACGGCAGCATGGAGGGGCGGCCCCTCGTGCGCGAGTCGACCGTGACCGCGCTTCGATCGACATCGGCCGCCGGTGCGGCGCGACCCGAGAGCCGCGCATGGGGACGCGGCGCCTGAGGCCGTCCGGCCGGAAGACGGAGAGCTCACCGCGCTCGGCGTCTTCGAAAAAGAATCGCCCCACTTCTCCCTCTGGAAGGAGCACACCTACGATCAGGGCCACCAGTGGGGGATGACGATCGACCTGAACGCGTGCATCGGGTGCAACGCGTGCATGGTCGCCTGCCAGAGCGAGAACAACGTGCCGGTCGTGGGCAAGATCCAGGTCGCGAAGGGACGCGAGATGCATTGGATCCGCGTTGACCGGTACTTCTCCGGCGAGCCGTCCGGCAGCCCGGAGATGGTGTTTCAACCGGTTCCCTGCATGCAGTGCGAGGATGCTCCCTGCGAGCAGGTCTGCCCCGTGGCGGCCACCGTCCACGACGGGCAGGGTCTCAACGTGATGGTCTACAACCGGTGCATCGGGACCCGGTACTGCTCGAACAACTGTCCGTACAAGGTGCGCCGCTTCAATTTCTTCAACTTCACCAAGGACACGCCCGACATCCTCGCCCTCGCGATGAACCCGAACGTCACGGTCCGTGCGCGGGGCGTCATGGAGAAGTGCACCTACTGCACGCAGCGGATCAATCGGGTGAAGATCGATGCGCGGCTCGCCGGACGCGAGATTCGTGATGGCGACGTCAAGACGGCCTGCCAGCAGGCGTGTCCGGCGTCGGCGATCGAGTTCGGCGATCTTCGTGACCAATCGAGCCGTGTCGGCAAGGCGAAGGCCGATCCGCGCAACTACGCGCTCCTCGACGAGCTGAACACCAGACCCCGCACGACCTATCTGGCCAAGGTGCGCAACCCGAATCCCGATCTCGACGCCTTCGACAAGCGATCGGGGGAGGGCGAGCGGCGATGACTGGCCGTCATCGGTCTGTGCTGCAGCGCGCTTCGCGCTCGCGGCCGTTGTCGCCCTCACCGGTTGCGCGCGCGGCTGCACGTCGAGCCGCCCGCCCATCCATCTCAATCCGAGCATGGACGACCAGCCGAAGGTGCTCCCCCAGACGGCCAGCCGGTTCTTCTACGACGGCGCGTCGATGCGCCAGCCCGTTCCAGGAACGATCCCGATCGGTGGGCTGAAAGAGGACGAGCCCTTCTTCACGGGCAAGGGAGCGGACGGGCAGTTCGTCGCGACGAGCCCTGTGACGGTGAACGAGGCGCTTGTCGAGCGCGGCCACCAGCGGTATGCGATCTATTGCCAGCCTTGCCACGACGCTCGGGGTGACGGCAAGGGAATCCTGTTCCAGCGCGGCAACGTTCCCACCGCTTCCTTCCACCAGGAAAAGATCCTGAAGTACCCGGACGGGCAGATCTTCGACGTGATCACGAACGGGTTCGGGCTGATGTCCGGGTACCGCTGGCCGATCCCTCCCGCAGACAGGTGGGCGATCATTGCCTACGTGCGAGAGCTCGAGCGCAAGCGGCTGGCCAGCGCAGCGGGCGCTCCCGCGGGCATCAAGTGAGAGAGGCCCACTGATGGACGTGATGAACGTCGTGAAGAACCGCAAGCTGATGATCGTTCTCGGTCCCGTCCTGGGCCTCGTGATGTTCGGAGCGACGGTCAAGATGGCCTCGTCGCTGATGAAAAGCGAGTACAGGGACGCGTATCGAGCCCCGGCCACGACCGTGGATCAGACGCCACGAGCCGCGGGAGAGGCCGAGGAGGCGGCCAACGCGGCCAAAGTGGCTCAGGACAAGCCTTACAAGGAGGCGGAGTACCGGACGTTCCCCCTCGTCGGCAGCCGCGTGGCCATCTGGATGGTCGCCCAGCTGCACCTGCTGTTCGCGGCGTTCGTCCTGGCCGTCCCCATCTTCGCGCTCATCGTCGAGGCGATTGGCTACAAGACCGGAGATCCGCGATACGACCGGCTCGCGCACGAGTTCACGAAGCTCCTCTCCGTCTCCTTCTCCCTCACCGCGACCTTCGGAGCGGCGCTGACGTTCATGCTCATCATCCTGTATCCGAAGTTCACGAACTACCTGATGAGCGTGTTCTCTCCGACCTTCCTCCCGTACGTCCTGCTTTTCTTCGCGGAAGCCTTCTTCCTCTACACCTACTATTACGGCTGGGGGAAGTTTCATCCGCTCGTGCATCTTGGTCTGGGGCTCGGCCTCAACCTGGTCGGCACCGGCATCATGTTGATCGCCAATTCCTGGCTCACGTTCATGATGTCTCCGAAGGGGGTCTCGACGAGCGGGGCGCTCATCTCCCTTACGGACGCGATCTACAACTACACGTGGATGCCGATCAACGTCCATCGCGTTATCGCGAACGTCGCCTTCGGCGGATCGGTCGCCGCCGCCTACGCGGCCTTCAAGTTCCTCCACGCGGACACCGACGAAGAGCGCGCGCATTACGACTGGATGGGCTACATCGGCAACATGGTCGCGATCAGCGCCTTCCTGCCGCTCCCCTTCGCCGGTTACTGGCTCGCGAAGGAGATTTACGCCTACTCGCAGACGCTCGGGCTCACGATGATGGGCGGGGCCTTCTCGTGGCTCTTCATCATCCAGGCGGTCCTGATCGGGAACCTCTTCCTCGGCGCCAACTACTACCTCTGGCTCGGCATGGGGCGGGTCGAGGGGGCGCAGCCGTTCCAGAGGTTCGTCAAGTTCCTGCTCGCCGCGATCGTGCTCTGCTTCATGGTCTGGGCGACGCCGCGGTCGATC
The DNA here is from genome assembly GCA_963786615.1 of uncultured Acidobacteriota bacterium. Classification (GTDB taxonomy): domain Bacteria; phylum Acidobacteriota; class Vicinamibacteria; order Vicinamibacterales; family 2-12-FULL-66-21; genus CAWAZT01. Next base: position 16,528 of record CAWAZT010000014.1, on the reverse strand, counting down.
ATCGCGACGGTCTCCGAGATCCGGGCGATGGGAGGATCGGCGCACCCGGTGCTGGGCTTCCTTGGAGTCATGTCCGCGAAGAACACCGCGGTGAACATCCTCATTCTCACGACCTTCATGAGCTTCCTCCTCTACCGCCGGACGGGGAAGGTCGTCGACGGTGGCGTGGGCGAAGACGGGTCATGCGGCGCAGCTCACGATCTTCGGGCTCGTCGCGATCTTCGTCATCTTCCTCGGCGTCTACGGGTACTTCGTCGAGGCGACGGTCCGGATCAAGCTCTCCGTGCCTCAGGTCCTCTCGGTCCTCTTCGCGATGGTGTCGATCACCGCCATCGACGTCTTCCTCTTCCGCGCGCCGCGGAAGACAGGCGAGGTGCGCTGGGGCCGGATCCCGGCGGTCTCGCAGTACGTCCTGATCTTCATCGCGGTCACCTTCACCTGGCTGATGGGGCTCATGGGCTACGTTCGCTCCGGGCTCCGCCAGCACTGGCATGTCTACGGCATCATTCGGGACAATTCGGTAGACGCGTTCACGCCGACCCTTGGCTTCGCGACGAAGGTCGTCTCGGTGACCGTGCTCCTCTTCTTCGTCCTGATCGGCCTCGTGTTCTGGATCGCGAGCCTGCACGACCTTCCCGATTTCGCGGAGCGGAGCAAGTCGTGATGAGGATCCCGCACAGCATCCGAATCGCCGGGCTCGTCCTCGCGACGACGGCGTTCTATGGCTATGTTGGCCAGCTGGTGCCGCAGAAGGAAGTGCAGCCTCCTCAGGAGACGAAGCTGTCGGGCGACATCAGCACGGCCGACATGGTGACGATCGGTCGCCAGATCATGGAGGGCAAGGGATTCTGCTTGACCTGCCACACGATCGGCAAGGCCAGCGGGCCGTATCGGTTCCCCGACCTCGCCGGGGTTGATGTCCGCGCGAAGACCCGCGTCCCGGGCCTGAACGATGTCGAGTACTTCGCCCAGTCGATGTACGACCCGACCGCGTACGTCGTCCCAGGATTCCCCCCGGCGATGCCCCCGATCAACAAGCCTCCGATCGGGCTCACCGATCAGGAGATCCTCTGCGTGATCGCGTACCTCCAGTCGCTGGGCGGCACGCCGACCGTCACGCTGCAGACGAAACACCACTACAACAGCGGCGCGGCCGCACCAGGCGCGGCGCCGGCTCCCGCGCCGGCCCCCGCGCCGGGCGGAGCCACCTCGCCCCCGAAGGGGACGCAGTAATGAAGATCCCCGTCCTCCTTGCCGTGCTCGTCGTGTTCGGGCTTCTTCGCTTCCGTCGGGCCAATCTGCTGATGTGGGCCGGCGCCTGGTGGGTGGGGATCTACGTCCTCCTCCGATTCGGATTCACGGCCCCGATTCCCGCCTCCGTCGTTTCGCTCTACATGGGAATCATTTCGCTCGGGATCCTGGCGTACATGTCCTCCAGCCAGGAGCGCCGCGAGGAAGTCTCCCGCCCGCTCATCCGGTTGATGACGGAGAAGCGGTACACCGCGCTCCTGGCCGCGGTCGTCGTCGCCATCCCGGCGCTCGCGGCCGCGAACGTCTACGTCCAGATGAACGTTCCCATTCAGCCTCCTCTCTTCTCTCGAACGGTCCATCCTGCGTCGCCTCCCGAGATCACGGTTCACGACAAGAAGATTGATCTCGACGGGGAGAACCCCTTCCGACACCTCGAGACGTCGAATCCGGCAGAGTTCCGCAGCCACGTCGAGAACGGGCGCAAGGTCTTCTATCGGAACTGCGTCTTCTGCCACGGCGACAGCCTGTCCGCCAATGGCATGTTCGCGCACGGGCTCGACCCGATCCCGACCAACTTCCACGACACGATCCCGCTGCTTCGCGAGACGTTTCTGTTCTGGCGGATTTCCAAGGGAGGCCCCGGACTTCCGGAGGAAGGCGGCCCCTGGGACACGGCCATGCCAGCCTGGGAGAAGTTCCTGAAGGAAGACGAGATGTGGGACGCGATCCTCTTTCTCTACGATTACACGGGCCTGAGGCCTCGCGCGAAGGAGGAGGCGGCGAAGAAATGATGGCGATATCGCGCGCGTCTCTCGCTGTGCCTGATCGTGTTGTTGTGTGCCGCGCCGATGGGATCGGCGCGCGCGGCGGCACAGGACCTCGGGACCCAGGCGCAGAAGGAGTCGGGTAAGCAGCTCTATCTCAAGAACTGTTCGCAGTGCCACGGCGAGAAAGGGGACGGTGAGGGATATGCCGCACCGCATCTGCGCCCTCGGCCGCGCAATTTCACGACGGGCAAGTTCAAAATTCGCACGACTCCCAACGGAGCGCTCCCGACGCATCAGGACCTGATCAACATCATCAGGCGCGGCATGCCCTACACGTCGATGCCAGCCTGGCCCAACCTCACCGACCAGGAAGTGTCGGATCTCGCGTACTTCATTGCGACCTTCTCGCCCGACTTCTCCAACCCCGAAAAGGCCCCGAAGCCCGTTCCGCTCCCGAGCGCGCCGAAAGCGACGAAGGAGTCAATCGATCTCGGGAAGAAGCTCTACGAGGACAACGGCTGCGTCAAGTGCCACGGCACGGTCGGTCGCGGCGACGGACCGTCGGCTCCAACCCTGGTGGACGACTGGGGACATCCGATACGCCCGGCCGACCTCGCGCAGACATGGACCTTGCGGGGAGGTCCGTCCCGCGAGGATATCTTCCGGACCATGAGCACTGGGCTCAACGGCACGCCCATGCCGTCGTTCCTCGAAGCCCTCACGCCCGAGCAACGATGGGCCATCACTGACTTCATCGTCTCTCTCGCGGGGAGCAACGGCCCCGGCTATTCCAACCTCGTCGTCGCCAAGCACGTCCAGGATCCCATCGATCTTGCCAAGGGTGCCGCGAGCTTCGCCTCCGCAGCTGTGGCCCGCTTTCCGATCGTCGGTCAGATCATGGAGCCCGGACGCTCGTTCCATCCGCCCGCGACGAGCGTTTCCGTTCAAGCCATTTACGATGCGGACTCCATCGCCCTCCTCGTTCGATGGCACGACATGAGCGCGCAGAAAACAGGGAAGAACGGGCCGTCGCTTCCCGTGCCACAGGAGGAAGAGGAGGAGCAAGCGGCTGTCGCACCCGCGGGCGAGAGTGGTGGTGCGGCCGCCGCCGCGTCAGGGAACGTCTTTGGCGACGCGGAAGTCGCGCCGGCCCCGGCAGGGCAGGCGCAGCCGCCAGCGGGCCGCCCAGCAGCCTGGAGCGAACCCCTTTGCCGAACCGGAAGCGGCGCCAGCCGCCCAGCCATCCGAGTTTTCGGACGCCGTCTCGATCCAGATTCCTTCACAGGCGCTGACGGGCGCCCGCAAGCCATACTTCATTTTCGGCGACGCCCAGAATTCGGTGGATCTCTGGTTCTTCGATCTGGCCCGCCCCGATCCTCTTCAGTTCACCGGCCGGGGAAGCGCGGACATCGCTCCCAACGCGACGGGCGATGTCACGGGTGCCGCGAGCTACGACCAGGGAGAATGGTCGGTTATCTTCAAGCGGCCGCTTCACCCAACCTCGGGCGCCGCATTCACGCCGGGAGAGTTCCTGCCGATTGCCTTCTCGGTCTGGGACGGGTTCTCGCGCGAGCGGGGCAACAGGCGAGGTCTCACGGTCTGGTACTCACTCTACGTCGAGCCAGAAGTGGTCCCGTCGGCCGTCGGCCCGATGGTGAGGACGGCGCTGCTCATTCTCGTGATCGAGCTCGTCGTGATTGGCTGGGTGCGTCGGCAATCCGGAGAATCCAATGTACAAGAGCATCTACGTTCCAGTCGATAACTCAGACTACTCCAACCGCGCCGTCGCCTGCGCCCTCGGGCTGGGCAAGGCGTTTTCGGCGAAACTGGTCGGCTGCCACGTCTACGCGGCAAAACTCCACGACTATCGCTTCAGGCAAATGGAGTACACGCTGCCCGAGGAGTACATCGACGAAGTGGAGCTGGAGCGACAGCGGAAGATCCACGACAGCCTCATCACGATGGGCCTCAAGCTGATCTCCGACAGCTACCTTGACGGCATGTCGCGCCTCTGTGGGGAGTCGGGTCTGGCGTTCGAGCCGCGAATGATGGACGGAAAGCATCACATCGAGATCCTCAAGGATCTCGCCGGCTCGCAGCACGACCTCGTCGTGATCGGCGCTCTGGGGATCGGGCGCGCGCGGGACAGCGTCATCGGTTCGGTCAGCGAACGTGTCGCCCGCCAATCCGACCGCGATGTCTGGGTCGTCAAGCACGTCCCGGAGCCGGGCGAGGCGGAGCGTGACACGATTCTGGTCGGCGTCGACGGCAGCCCCCAGTCATTCGGCGCGCTGATGACCGCCGTGGACCTGGCACGGACCTTCGGCAAGAAGGTCGAAGCGATCGCCGTGTACGATCCCTATCTGCACTACTCCGTGTTCAACGGTATCGTCAACGTGCTCACCGAGCAGGCGGCAAAAGTGTTCCGCTTCGAGGAGCAGAATCAGCTCCACGAGGAGATTATCGACACCGGGCTCGCACAGATCTATCAGTCTCATCTCGAAGTGGGAGAGCGGATGGGGAGCGAGGCCGGCATCGCGATCAAGAAGACGCTCCTCGACGGCAAGCCCTTCCAGAAGATCCTCGACCATGCGCGTAAGACGAATCCCTGGCTCATCGTGCTGGGGCGGATCGGCGTTCACAGCCCGAAGGACGAAACGGGGCTGGGAAGCAACGTGGAGAACATTCTCCGCGCCGCGCCCTGCGATGTCCTCCTCTCCACCCGCCTCGAGGTGCCACGCCTCGACGTGCGCGCGGAGGAGACCGTTCGATGGACGCCCGAGGCCGAGCAGCGCATGACGCACGTGCCCGAGCAGGTCAAGGGCATCGCCCGCACCGGGGTCCTTCGTCTGGCGCTCGAGAAGGGGCATTCGGTGATCACGAACGCGGTGATCGACGAAGCGATGGATCGGTTCATGCCGAAAAGCGCGTCGGCCGCCACGAAGGCGCTGGCCGAGGCCGTCGCGCTCGAGCGGGCGAAGTCCGGCCCCGTGTCGATGTGCCGGGCGTGCGGCGTCACGGCCACGCAGAGTGACCCCGTGAAGTGCACCGTTTGCGGCGCAACGGATTTCGAAGTGATCTCGCAAGAGATGATCGAGCGGATCGCGGAGGTGGAGGGAGGTCTCCAGGAGGAGACGACCTACGACGGCCGCAAGCTCAGATGGTCGGAGGAGGCCAGGAAGGGTCTCTGGACCATGAAGAACGCCTATCAGCGCCGTCGCGTGAAGGCACGCGTCGAAAAGCGGGCGCGGATGAAGAAGCTCGACGCGATCACGCTCGACTTCGCCCGTCAGGTGATCGAGGAAGAGACTGGAGCGCCGCTCGAGATCGCGTCCACCTCCACGGGCGTGGGGCTTGCGCTCGCGGCCAAGGGTGACGAGAGCGCTACTGACGGATCAACCCAGAACAAACTCATTGCTCGAGACGACAAGAAGAACCCGCTGATCTCGACATTCGACTGGACGAACGACGCCACCCAGCGGATCTTCCGGGTGCCGGCCGGTTTCATGCGCAACCAGACGCAGGAGAGGATTGAGGAGCTTGCGCGCGCGAGCCGCGCCGCGGCGGCGATCGACCTTGCGCTGGTCGAAGAGGGGATCGAGATCGGCAAGCGGATGATGGCCGAGATGATCGCGAACTACTCGGCACAGGGCACGAGCGCTGGAGCCACGACGGCGGTGGAAGCCAGCAGGCCGGCTCCGACCACCACCCCGACTGGCAGCGGCAACGGATACCTCAACGAGGTCAGCCCGCTGAACGCCAGAAGTGGGTCTGACGGACACTAGGCCTGGCCATGGGCGGCTCTGTCTGCTTTTCTTAGTGCGCGCGGGGCCCCACCCCCACGCGCATTACGCGCCTTCGGCGCGACGCCCTTTGGGCTTGCCGCCTCGCTGCGCTCGGCAGCCATGTCCTCATATCGCTTCTGCCGCACCGATGACATCGAGCTCCTCGTCGCCGCGCTGAATCGCTGCTGGTCTCCGCACTTTCCCGACGAGCCGCCGACGACGCCGTCCGCGTTCAAGCGGTCGATCCGCGACCTGCAGGTCTGGTGCAGCAGCTGCATGGTCGCCTTCTCGGGCTCCGACCCGATCGGCGTCCTGATCGGCGCCAAACGGGCTTCCGGTACCCTCGTCCACAAGATCGCCGTGCATCCCGATCATCTGCGACAGGGGCATGGCCGTCACCTGATCGACTCGCTCGGCTCGAAGCTGGCGATTCTCGGCCCACCGCGAATCATGGCCGAAGTCCCAGAGACGCTCGCTCCTGCCTGCGAGCTGTTAAGCGCAGGCGGATATGTCGAGGAAGCGCTGCTGACAGACTACGTCCTGGACGATGAAGAGGACCCTTCGACTCGCGTCGAATTCTTCGTGATCCCCGTCACGGTCGACGATCTCGCCGCCAATGGAATCCTGGGAGAGTCCGATCGGCACGTGTGCTGGCAGCGTTCGGTCGAGACCCTCACCGCACTCAAGGACAGCATCGCAGGATTCGCCGTCGCGTCCGACGAGCGAATCGAGGCCTACGTCCTCTACACGCCGACAGCGGGAGATCGTGTCGCTCCGCAGTTTCGTCGAGGATGGCGGATCCCGTCTGAAGCAACTGGTCTCTCGACTCCGCGCGCAAGGCATGAGGAGCTTCCGGTTCCCGAAGGTCCACTCGGAGGAGTTCTCGAAGGACGTCCTGGAGACGCTCGGTTTCCGCCCCGCCGGCGGGTATAGGCTCTACGCGGCGACGGCGCGGTCCGGAATAGGCTAGGCCCGGCGGGGCCTACGGTCCACGCCCGCATCCTTCAGCACACGCACGCACAAATCGATCGAGTACACAGCTATCGCGACCTGCCGTGAAAGGTACCATGAGGCCCGTCGGCAACTGAAACGCTCTACTTACTCGCCGCCACGGGAAAGGCGCGAACGGCATCCTCCTCCGTCGGGAACGACAGTAACACCTGGTCGAGCCTCGCGATCAACAGGATCTGCCAAATCCTACGTGGAGTCCCGAGTAGGTTCAGCCCGCCACCCTTGCGCTGAAGCCTCAAGTTCGCGGCGATCAGCAGTCCCAGGCACGTTGTGTCCATGTGAGAGACCTCGTTCAAGCCGATCACGACCCTGACGCAGCCTTGTTTCTCAAGGTCGCTAATCACACGCTCGAGATACCGATCCCCAGCGCCATGGTCGAGGGCACCTTTCAGTTCGAGCACCGCGACATCCCCGTGACGCCTCTGGACGATCTCCATAAGTGCCCCCTCACGACTCCGAACAGCGTGGCATCAATTCGATAACGCTCTTCCCTACGCCAAATAGCGCACGACGAGAACGCTCATGTCGTCCCACTGGCGGCTGCGGCCCGTGAAATGGCGTACTGCTTTCATGAGACCGTCGAGAATGGCTGGCGCACTTTGGTTGCAGTGCGACGTGACGATGTCGAGAATGCGCGCGTCGCCAAACTGCTGGTCCAGCCTGGCGGCCTCGGAGACCCCGTCGCTGAACACCACCAGCGTCTCGCCCGTTTCGATCCGCAACGATTCTTCCTGATAGACCGCGTCGCCGAAGAGTCCGGGTGGAACGCCGCCCACGCAGAGCCGCCGGACCGATGACTGGTCCACCAGCATCGGCAGACAATGTCCCGCATTGCAGTAGGTGAACCGATGATCGTGAGTCATCACTCCATAGAAGAGCGTGACGAATCGGTCCGCCATCCCGCGTCGGCATAAGGCGCGATTCAGGCGTGCGACCACGTTCGCGGCGCCGGTCCGGGCTTCGACTTCCACGGCGAGGACGCCCTGCGCCATCGCAGCCTGCAGCGCAGCCGGCGTGCCCTTACCACACGCGTCGCCAAGCAGGACGTGGAACTCGCGGCCCGTATCGACATAGTCGTAGAAGTCCCCTCCGAGGGTCCTGCACGGACGCGCCGTCGCCGCGACGTGGACGAAGCCGCCTGCGTACGACGGCGGCGGCATCAGGGCGCGCTGTGTGGCGGCGGCATCGTGTGACCCCGCGGCCCGTGCGAGAGGCGTCACGACCGGAAGCTGCTCGAAATGCTGGAGATTCTTGCGTACCCATGGCTTGTACCGGTACATGGTCGCTCTGCTGAAATCATTTCGTTCCCGATTGTGGGCAAGGCGCGCCGGGACTAGACTCACCTACCTGGCCGCAGCTGCCTGGCTGCGACCCGCCAACCTTCCATTCGCGCTGCGCAGGGTCTGGAGGAGGGCTGCGGGAGGCACCGGTGACCTCCGAAGCGTCATCGCCGGTCGCCCGGAAATGGATCTCCTGGAATCGCCATTACTTTACGGAAGAGGAAGCCCGCCTGAGGACGCCGTCGCCGTCCGGCTCGTCGCGTCCCGTTGAATGGGGTATCGCCAACACGCGTTATCTGGTAAGGAGCGGTCGTTATGACACCGACAGAAACCCTCCCCGTGAACTCAAACGTCCGGCCCATCGATGACACTACAGACTCCCAAGCCGACCGGCAGCCTTGGCTCGTCATGCTGTACCTCGCGGGCGACAACAACCTCTCAGAAGACATGGTCCTCTCGCTGCAGGACTTCCTGCCTGTTGGATCAGTCGTTGGAGCATCGTCATCTCCTAGACGACGCTCAGGTGACGCAATCGTCGCGCAGTTCGATCCGAGCGGTATGGGTCTGGCGACCCAGCGATACGATTTCAGCGATCCGACCGGCAAGAAGACCCTCGAGGAGTTCCGTGTCCCAGGCACGTACGCAGAGACCAACACTGGAAACCCGGAAACCCTCAAGGAATTCATCAATTGGGCTTTGGACAAGGACCCCAACCAGAAGATGAACCACCTCCTCATCCTGTCCGGCCACGGCAGTGGGACGACAGATGAGTTCCTTGAGCGTGACGAGAACTCGATGGACGCGCTGTCCATTGACGAGCTCAAGGATGTCCTGGCTGCCGTGACGAATTCCAAGAAGAAGATCGACATTCTCGGTATGGATGCCTGCTTCATGAGCATGGGAGAGGTGGGTTACGAGATTCGCGACTTCGTCAATATCATGATCGGGGCGGAGGGGCTGGAGCCAGCGTTAGGCTGGCCCTATGGCCGGATTCTGGCTGACGCAAAGGCATATCGCGAGAGTGCGAGAGGCAAAACGTATCCAAACAGGACCGCCCGCGAATTCGCAGGAGCGATCGTCAAGAGTTACGTCGACCACTACGCCGATTACGATCGCGCCGCCGGTCTCTCGGTCGATCTGGCTGCAATGGACCTTAGAAAGATCCAGGGTGTAAAGGACGCCTTCGAAGCGCTTGTGAAATCTCTAGAGAAATTCACCGAGGCCGATCACGACAAGCTCTTACTGGCCCACTGGTATGCCCAGACGTACAAGTTCGATCAATTCGTTGACCTAATGGATTTGTGCAGTCAAATCCAGGAGCAGTTCGGCCACGGTGAGCTATGGAACTTGTGCAAGGCTGTCATCACTGCGCTCAAAGAGTGCATCATCAGCTCGGGTTGCAGTGGGTTTGCGTATCAATACTCCAACGGATTGTCCATCTATTTCCCCTGGGCCTTCGTGTCGGCGGACTACAGGAACCTTCAATTCCCTAGGCAGACGAATTGGTATGAGTTTATTAAAGCGCACGTGCAAGCGACTCAACGGGCGCCGAGATTCGAGTGCGAATCTGAGAAGGACTTTCCAGCTCTGAGATGTGGCCAGGACCTGACCAAGGCCGTTACGGCCCGCCAAGAAAAACTGGACGAGGCCTTCAGAGAAAGTCTCACGGAACCCGTACCCTGCGAGGGGAACAAACCGGACAACAAGGTCGAACGGACAATTGTACGGCGAATGAGGGCGCTGCGCCGTTCGGCCAAAGTCTACGAGATCCCGGACGGCCGGTTCCAGAAGGCGCTCAAGGATGTCGCGCGAAAGTGACATTCTCGAAGAAGACGTGGCATGGGAAATCAGTCGCCGAGTGCTGCTTCCCGGGAGCGTCGGTGCCCAGAGCCGTTTCAGCGATAACACTCGATTCAGCGACAACACGCGGTTCGGCCAGCGCACGCGGTTCGGTGTACGAACGCGGTTTCCCGGCGATCGCGAAGTGTCGGTCAAGAATCTGCCGCCGGCTATTGGCAAGATCTTCGAGCCCAAGTAGGCGGGGGGATTCTATTCGGCGCCGACGCTTCGTGGTTCGTCACAGAGGAACTTCGGTGAGAAGACGCTTCGCACTTCCCGCGGCTGGCGCGATCATCGCACTGGTGGGCTGGAGCGGTTGTGGCTCCAGGCCAGCGCCAGAGGCGGTCTTCGCGGAGGCGGAAGGCCTGCGACTGAGGAACCACAAAGCGGCGAGCCAACAGGCCATCGTCAAGTACCGGCAGGCGCAGAAGGAATTCGAGCGAAGAGGTGACATGGGATCAGCCGCCAGGGCCAGCCAGCGTGTTGGCACCACATATTGGCAACTGGGGTCGGTTCACGACTCTCTACTTGCCTATCAGAGGGCCCTGGCGCTCGTGCGGGACGCGGCTGATCCGATTCTGGAAAGCGACGTGCGAAGCGACGCTGGTGTGGCGCAGGCTTTCGCAGCAGAGAACGCACGTGGCCTGGCAGAAGCCGAACAGTACTGCCAGGCCGGTCTCGCGCTGGCTCGGGAGTCCCGCGCTGAGCCATCGACCGCAAAGGCTTTGAACTGCCTCGGCGAGGTTGCATATTTCAATCGTCGTCTCGATCAGGCCCTGGGGTTCTTCCGTGACGCCGGACAGTTGTGGGACAAGATCGGCGACCCGCACGGGCAGGCTCAGACACTCCTTTATCAAGGCTATGTTTACTCCGAGTTAAGCCGGTTTGACGAGGCATCGATCTGCCTCGACCGGGCTCACTCGCTGTGGACCTCAGTCCGCGACAAACGAGAACAGGCGATCACATTAGTGGCCGAAGCGCGATTACACGAGCGACGTGGCGAGTATCAAGAAGCGTTGAACGGTTTCTTGAAGGCATTGGCTCAAATTGAACCGATGGGCGATGCGATCTGGGAAGCCAGCAGTGTGACCGGCGTGGCCACCGTCTACTCGCAGATGGGCGAGGAAAGTCGAGCGCTCAGATACTGGGAGCGTGCATTTAGTCTTTTCGAGACGACTGGTCTGAAAAGTGCTTCCATCGACATACTCATTTCACTCGGCTCAGCGTTCCTCGCATCAGGCGACGACGCCGGGGCCCTGAGCCGGTTCGAGCGGGCTCTCGTTTTGGCCGAGGAGCTGAAAAGCCCTCTCTGGGAGTCCTACGCTCTAAGGTATATCGGCGTCGTCTATTTGCAGCGTCGCTCGCTGGGGCAAGCGCGCCAGTTTCTCGAACGAGCCCTGGATGTCCAACGATCGCTCGGCGATAGGCGGCTCGACGCGGAGACCCGTGCCGACTTGGGCGAGGTCCACGAGCTACTGGGTGAACACACTCAAGCCGTCGCCCTCTTCGAAGATGCGCAGGGGCTCAGCAAGGCAACCGGAGACCGTTTTGGAGAAGCCAGAGCACTCTTCGGCCTGGGTAGAGCGGCAATCGGTCTCAACCATCTCGATACCGCGCGCGGTTACATCGAGCGCTCATTAAAAGTTGCAGAATCGCTTCGCAGTGAGGTTCAGAGCCAGGATCTCCGAGCTTCTTATCTTGCGTCGGTCCACGAGTACTACGAGCTCCACGTGGAAATCCTCATGCGGCTCAACGACGTGAGACCTCGCGCCAACCTCGTGGCTGCGGCATTCGAAGCCAGCGAGCGGGCACACGCGCGCTCGCTCCTCGAGAGCCTCGCACATGCTGGAGTCGACCTTCGAAAGGCAGTGGAGGCTGATCTACTGAAGCGCGAAGAGGCCGTGAAGAGAGGATTCGACGACTGGGCCGAACGCCAGCGGCGGGTGGAGAACACGCAGGCCCGCGGTGCCGCCGAGGCACGAGCCGAAGAGTATCGAGATCTCGAGGATCGCTACAACCAGATCGAAGCGGAGATTCGCGGAAGGAGCCCACACTATGCCGCGCTCGCGCAACCGGAGCCTCTAAGCCTCATCGCTGTCCAGAAGGATGTACTCGATGCTGACACGCTGCTGTTGGATTATGCCCTGGGCGAACAGCGGAGCTATTTGTGGGCAGTTTCGAACAGAGATCAGACTAGTTACGTGCTGGCCCCGCGCGCGGAGATCGAACGGTCGGCCCAGCGTGTCTACCAGCTCCTGACGACGAGACTCACAGCAACGGGAGACCCAAGCGAACGGCGTCAGCGAATCGAACAGGCCGATGTCGAATACTGGAAGGAGGCGCAGCGCCTCAGCGAGATGCTCCTGGGTCCCGTCGCGGCAAGGATGGTCGGCAAGAGAATCCTCGTGGTGACCGACGGCGCGCTGCAGTATCTGCCGTTCGCAGCGCTGCCTATACCGGGTGGCCCGGGCGAGCCTGTCCCCATGGTCGTCGATCACGAGGTCGTCAGCCTGCCGTCGGCTTCCGTGCTGGCAGTCCTGCGCCAGGAGACGAAAGGCAGAAAGCCGCCAGCCGGAGCGATCGCAGTCTTGGCCGATCCCGTGTTCGAGGCAGACGACCCGCGGCTGCAGACTATCAGCGCGGCCGACGGGCCGAACAAGACGCCGTCGCGACCGACGCCGTCAAGGCAGCTGCCGCAGCCTCTGGAACGCTGTTCGCAAGCGGCTTCTTGCGGGATGGCTCTGTAAACGTCCCGCGATTGGCCTCGACGCGGCAGGAAGCGGACGCGATTCTGGCAACCGCCGCCGACGGAGCGACCTTGCGGGCGATCGACTTCGACGCCAGTCGAGCGACAGCCATGAGTCCGGACCTGGCTCATTATCGAATCGTGCACTTTGCCACTCATGGCGTCTTCAACAACGAGGACCCCGGGCTCTCGGGCATTATCCTCTCGTTGTTCGACAAGCGCGGTCAGCCACAGGACGGCTTCCTGCGTCTGCACGACATCTACGGGCTCCAGCTCCCGGCTGAACTCGTCGTTCTGAGCGCATGCAATACGGCGCTCGGCAAACCGATCAAGGGAGAGGGACTGGTTGGGATCGTCAGAGGATTCATGTATGCAGGCGCCAAACGGGTCATCGCCAGCCACTGGAAGGTGGACGACGAGGCAACAGGTGCACTGATGGGCCGCTTCTATGTCGAGATGCTCAAACAGAATCGGTCCGCCGCGGCGGCGCTGCGGCAGGCCCAGCTCGCCGTCAGAGAGCAGCAGAGATGGCAGTCGCCGTTCTTCTGGGCCGCGTTCGTTCTTCAGGGAGAGTGGAAATGATAAGCACAACCCTCCGCGCGTGCGGTCACGCTCCTGAAGGTCAAGTCGAACGAAGAAGTAGGTGACGTGACCGTGACCGTGCGCCGATCGCTCACCGAGGAGTCGTGGGACCGCCTCTTCGACTTCCTCGACCCGACTCGTCGTGCCAAGGAGGGACCGAATCGCGACAAGGACGCCGAAGCGAAGTTCCAGGTGATCGTACGAAAGCTGGTGACGCTCTTCGCCAGCCGGGGATGTGGAGAGGCCGAGGACCTTGCTATGGAGACAATCCTCAGAGTCGCGGCGAAGTGCCATGAAATCGTTATGGTCAACCCGGACGACCGCATGGGTTACTTCTATGGAGTGGCCCGCAATGTCCTCCACGAATGGCAGCGCGACGGCCAGCGGGAATTCAAGAGCCGTGAATCAATGAGTAAGGATCCGACAAGCCTTGCGGTGTCGAGCGCGGAAGAGTGGGCCTCCGAGGAAACAGCGGATCGCTGCCTGGAGCAATGTTTGACCCAGCTGACCAGGAGAGCCAGGAGACTGATCATCAGTTACTACGAAGCCGAAAAAGCCGCGAGGATCGAGCGCCACCAACGACTGGCAAACGAATTCGGCAAGTCGGTCAACGCGTTGAGAATCGAAGTGCACCGCACAAGAAAGCTCCTGCGACAGTGTGTCGCGGCCTGCCTGTCTCCAGCGGGGGGGGCCGAACCAGCCCTCTCGTTCTGGCTGAAGACGCAACGGGAGAGGGGCGCAAGATGACCGCCAACCCAGACGTCGACGAGGTCCTCAGGCGCTACTTGCTGGGCAATGTGACTCCGGAGGTCCGCGAGGGCGTCGAGGCACGTTTGTTCTCGGACGACGCGATCTTCTGGGAGCACCTGTGTCTGGTGGAGGACGAGCTCATTGATGATTACGTCGGTCGGGATCTCGACGCCAAAGATCTGGAGAACTTCGAACGCTGCTTCCTTTCCACGGAGGAAAGGCGCCGGAAGGTGCATTTCGCGCAGACCCTCAGACTTCACCTCCAAGGACAAGAGTCACACAGCCGCGGCGTCTGGTCGGGGTTCCGACGCCAAATCCTGGCGCCTGCCTGGGCGGTTGCGACCGCCGCATTGTTGTTGCTGGTCGCACTCCCAGGTGCTGTCTGGCAATTCGCAAGCTCGCGCGCTCCACGGGACGAAGTCAGCGTATCGCTGTCGGCGGGTCTCGTCAGGGGCGGAATCGGCGACACGAAACGGGTGCACATTCCCGCGGGCTGCAAGCTGGTTCGCTTTCACATCGAATCGGACGGCACCGAGTACAAGAGCTACCGGGCGTCTCTCTTTCAGGTCTCCGGTGACGAGATCTGGTCTCAAGCCAACCTCAACGCGGGCACAGTCGACGGGAAATTGGCAGTGACGGTGACGCTGCCGTCCGAACTCCTGGCGGGTGGAGACTACTTCCTCAGGCTGCAAGGTGTGTCGCAGCGGCAGGAACTCGTTGTCCTGAACGGGTCCGACTTCCGAGTCCTCCGTCAGTGAGAAAATCGGCCACGCTGAACGTCGATTTTCGCTCGGGCGCTAAGAAACGGCGCTGCCGGATCATTTGACGAGCTGGGGACTTACACGAGATCTTCTGCTCAGAAAATGAACCTGTTGATTTTTTCAGCGCATCGAATGATCCCGCTTGGACCTAGTGCTTCTTAGCGGTCTTGGTTTCTGCCTTGCTTTTTCTCTTCAGGTCTGCCCGGTGCGCCCGCTCGTACGTCTGGATGTCCTTGAAGCGTCCCGACGCGTCCCGGACCGCGTAGAGTTTCTTGCCGGCGCTGCTCCTGTGGGTCGTGCGGGTGGCCATGTGATTCTCCCTTTGACGAGTCCTCGAGTACGCGAAGTGGGTCTCTTGGCTAGCCCGCGAACGCTCGCGACATGTCGCGGCTGCCAACGACCGCTTGGGAAGCGGTAGAGCAGCGTGCGTCGTCGGCTGGCCCAGAACTGGCCGAGTTCTTCGCGATCGCGCCGTTCAAGCACGGGTCACGGCGCCTCAGCCAGCAAGCGTCAAGCGAAATCGCTGCCACAGCGACGGCGTCCGGCGGCGGACCTTGCGACGGGACGTGCGCTCTTGCACGTCCGCCGGTAGAATGCGGCCAGTGGTCCCGCGGGCGGGCACGCAAACACGCGAAGAAATGCGAGGCGGAAACATCATGACCAGGTCTATTCTCACCCTGATACTCGCGTCCGCTCTTGCGACGGCCTGTTCGCAGCCCAGTCCTCCGCAATCGGGCGCCGCCGATAAGGCACCAGCCTCAACCAGTCCCCAGCCTGGCGCGGCGTCTCCGCACCGCAGGCCGCGGCACCTGCTCAGGCGCAGCCCGGAACCGCGCAACCGCAAGCGGTTCCCGCCACCGGGTCACCATCGGCGTCTTCGGCTGCGGCGCCGGCGCCCGAGACGACTGCGCCGCCGGAGCCGAAATTTCGTGAGGTGACTATCCCGGCGGAAACACCGATCTCGGTCACGCTCGTGACGCCGGTCGCGTCGAACACGAGCAAGATCGAAGATCAGTCGTAGGAAAGCTTGCCAGCCCGATCGTCGTGTCGGGAACGACCGTGGTACCCACGGGCTCGGAGGTGATCGGATCGGTCATCGACGCGAAAGAGTCCGGCCGCGTGAAGGGACGTGCATCGGTCGCGTTCCGATTCAGCCGCCTCAACGTTCGCGGCGAGAGCCACCGGATTCAGACTGCGCAGATAGCGCGTGAGGCCGAGGCGAGCACGAAGAGCGACGTCAAGAAGGGGGCCGTCGGCGCGGGCGCAGGTGCCCTCGTCGGAGGCCTCGCCGGAGGCGGAACGGGTGCTGCGATTGGCGCGGGTGTTGGCGGGGCAGGCGCCGTGATGGCGACGAAGGGTAAGGAAGTTCAGCTGCCAGCCGGCACGCGAGTGAGCACGAGGCTGCTGCAGGCCCTCACGGTGCAGGTGCCGAACGCCGAGAAGTGAGTCTCCAAAGGTGGTGACTCGGCGGCCTCAAAGCGTGACCACGTTGCCGGTGCGCACCGACTCGTCCGCCGCCAGGACGATCCGGAGGCTCTTCACGCCATCACTCATATGGGAGGAGAGATCGAGATTCTCGTCGATTGCCTTCAGTAGATATCGCTGCTCCCGCTCGCACAGCGCGTCATGGTCCGGCTCGTCGGCCATGTCGATCCGTTCGTCTGGCTTCGAAGGATCGGCGTGGTGCCCGCGATCTGATTCGTCTTGGTGTGCGCGTTGATGTCGTCCGACTTCACGTGACCCGCGGTTTCCGCCA
>CAWAZT010000013.1:130000-140522 GCA_963786615.1 uncultured Acidobacteriota bacterium | reverse complement strand
CGAGATCGCCGCAGCCGGCTGCTTGACGAGGTTGTCCTTCGAGGCAAAGAAGTCGTCGTTCGCGGTCAGCACCGCCCCGCCGAAGCGTTGAGACGCGAGGTCGATGAGGTGGGTCAATCTCGACATAGGCTCAGGGGGCCAGCAAATACCGTGACCGACGCGACACGAGCGCCACGGCAACGATTACATGCCGAAACTATACTGTTCCACGTGATAAGGATCTACTCATGACGCAGCTTCGATGGGGCCTGCTGGGAACCGCGCGGATCAACCGCGCGCTCATCCCGGTCCTGAGGGAGTCTCCACTGCACCTGCTGCAAGCGGTCGCGAGCCGCTCTGCCGATCGCGCGCGGGCCTACGCCGCCGAATGGAACATTCCGGTCGCCATCGGGTCGTATTGGCGCTGCTGACCGATCCGGACATCGACGCCGTCTATATCTCGATTCCCAACAGCCTCCACGCCCAGTGGACGATCCGGGCGCTCGACGCCGGCAAGCATGTGCTCTGCGAAAAGCCGCTGGCGCTGACCCCCGGCGACGTCGATCGGATCGCGGACGCCGCAGCACGTGCCGGAAGAATCGCCGCGGAAGCCTTCATGTACCGCAGCCATCCGCTCACGTCAGCCGTCGAATCGCTGGTCCGCAACGGACGACTCGGCGAACTCCGATTGGTACCAGGGCGCCTTCACGTTTCCGCTGACCCGCAGCCCCGACATTGACTGGATCCCGCACTCGGTGGCGGATCGCTCTGGGACGTCGGCTGCTATCCCGTCAGCTACGCGTGTTTCCTGCTCGACGCCGCGCCAGTGGAAGTGATGGGTTGGCAGGAGCGCTCCCCCCGCGGAGTGGACATCGCGTTTGCCGGCACGATGCGTTTCGCAATAGCGTGCTCGCGCAGTTCGACTCGGGTTTTCACGCGGCGTTCCGCGCCGAATGGAACTCGTCGGGACCGAAGGCTGGGCCCAAGTGGAGCACGCGTTCAAAGGCGGACCGGACAGCCGGCTGGTCCTGACGCGAGGAGACGAGGTCACGCTGGTGCCGTTCACCCCTGACGCCTGGTCCAGCGGCGAAGTCGACGACTTCGCCGCCGCGATGTTACGGAGCCCAACGGGTATCGCTGGCAGAGTCGCGCCGCACGATCGAGGTGATCGATGCGCTCTACCGCTCGGCCGGCACCGGACAACCGGTCCGGCTGGCTACGGACAAACGCTCGCGATCATCCGCAGCGACTTGACGCCGAGGTAGGGGATACCTTTCAAGTCGCCCTGAATCTCCGACTTGCTCTCGGTCTTGCCGGA
The DNA here is from genome assembly GCA_963786615.1 of uncultured Acidobacteriota bacterium. Lineage (GTDB taxonomy): Bacteria > Acidobacteriota > Vicinamibacteria > Vicinamibacterales > 2-12-FULL-66-21 > CAWAZT01. The sequence continues at coordinate 139,225 of CAWAZT010000013.1, read as the reverse complement.
GGTGCCTTCCGCCTTCGACTCGACCTTGATCTTGCCTTTCCCTGATCGGCCGCCTTGCCTTCGATCTCCACGCGATGACCGACGTGCTTGTCGATGTTGTCGAGATCGTTGTCGCCGGTGGCGGCGAGCAGGTAGCTCCCGTGCACCGTCTTTGTTGGCCACGTTGGTCAACGTATAGGTGCCATCGGCGCCACGCTCGACGCACCCCGTCACGGTGATCGACTTTCCTTCGTCGACCTTCACCTTGGTGGTCGATTTCTGATCCGAAGACTGCGCGGCCGCCAGCCCTGTTGCGAGCACCACGGCAAGAGCCGTATAGCAGAGTTTCATTCACGTCCCTCCGCTCTCGATGATGCACACCGGGCGCCAACCACCAGGTGGAAGCTGTCTTGCTTAGCCAACCCGCAGCAGAAACGAGGAAGTTGCCGGTCTGCTGGTCGGACCTGGCGTGGAGGAGTGAAGGTCGTGGCTGAAGTCCTTCTGAATTCAGCGAACCCGTCACGGCCGACAGACGGTCGAGTTTTCATGGCGCAGGCGTGCGGCGCCGAAATGGCCGGGGGACTCTGGCAAGGCTGGATTGAGTTCGTGCCAGTCGGCGGGGGCGACCCGCTCCAGGTCGACGCGCGCACACGCAGCCCAATCGCCAGGACACTGTCTACTGGGCCACGGGCCTCACCCCGGTGTATCTGGAAGGAGCGCTGCAGCGAACCCTTCGCCCACAGGGACGAGCGGCGGCGGATCACGGCTCGGCTGCCTTCTTCGACGGGCCGGCGGCTCTTGACGACCTTCCGCGCGCGGGCGGAGCCAGCGTGCTCAATCCCTTCTCCGTTTATCGAAAAGGAGAATCGCTGCTACGTCGGCAGCTGGGAGCCCTGTCATCCTGGCATCTGGTGAACATCATCGATACACACGGCTTGAGCGAGGAGAACCTCACAGTCCTGAACGCGCTGCCGCCGGCATCGCTGATCGAGGTGATTGTCGACGGGGTGCGTCGCGCGAATCGCGTCGAACGCTGACCGCGCCCGGCACTCGTCCCACGACGCTCGTGTCCAATCACGTCATGGACGAAATGGAGGAGCCGATCGCGAAGCCGTAGCGGGATAAGTGCGGGATAGCCCGCTGGTTTATTCCGGCCGACGGGCCGCCGAGGTCGTTGACTTGTCGAGCGTACGGCCTCAGATTCCACTCGAAGAACGTCCACGTCCGGTTCCACGAATCGATTTGCTCGGGGGAGTCGTCGCGCTTCAGCGTCCTCGCGTCGACACGGCGGCTGAACGTGTGGCCGCACGCCGGCGGCCCCGGGCGGCGGGTCGACGTAGATCTTGTCTCGGCGAGATCCGGCTTGCGCGACCGCAGGGCGTCCACGATCTGCTGGTCCTCGACGAAGTTCACGTCTTCGTCGTTCGTGGCGACGTGCACCAGGAGCGGCACCTTCAGCTTGTCGACGTGATAGAGCGGCGAGCGCTTATGTACTGGTCGGGCTTCTCGAACGGCAGCCCCTGGATGCGCTCCTGCGTCGCGAAATCGTCTCTGATACGCCGGGCCCTTGTAGGACAGCCGGAAGACCAGATTGGTCACCGGGACGATCGCCGCCGCCGCCTTGAACGGCGTCTCGTCGCGGAACACGGAGAACAGCGTGATGTAGCCGCCGTGGCTCCAGCCCATGACCCCGAGGCGATCCTGGTCGACGTGCGGCAGCGTCTTCAGGTAGTCACCGCGCTCATCGCATCGTCCATCTCGTAGCCGCCGTAGTCGATCTTCTTGTAGTGCGCTTCCCGTACCCGGTGCTGCCGCGATAGTCGGGGCAGATGACGACGTAGCCGCGAGAGACGGCTTCCTTCACGAACGGCCACATGGTGATGTCCCAGTTGCCGTGCACGCCGCCGTGGACCCAGACCATCGCCGCGTGACCCTTGGGCCGCGCTTCTGGAGCGGCTCGAAGAGATAGGCGGGGATATCGATGTCGCCGATGCGGCTGCGATACTGACCTTCGGAAATCGACGATCCCTTGGTCACCTTGGCGTAGCGTGCGTCGATCTCGGCCTTTCGCGCGACGTCACGGTCGAAGTCGTAGCCGATCGCGTGATCGCCGGGATCGGTGCTGACGTCCAACCGTTCGGCCCGCGCGGGATCCACCGAGGACCCCTGGCGCGCAGGAGCCGGCGCGTTCTGAGCCGGACGCGATGGCGCGGGCGCCGACGGAGCCTGGGCGACGAGGATCGCCTGGGCGCTGGTCAGCAGCGCGACCCCACAAGCAGCCAGCCTGCATCCGAGCATCGAGTGATCGCGGTGGTTCATCGGAGCCTCGTTGGGCCTCTTTGTATCACGACGCTGAGCCGGCGCGCCGGCCAGGTCCGGCGCACGGTTTTTCTGCAGGACTGTGCAGATCCACGCTCCTGATCGGCTGAAATCGCGTCGATACGCGATCTGATGATCTGGTCCTTCAACCGCGCGGCCGCACAGGTCGATATCGAGGTTCGCCGGGTTGTCGAAGGCGCGACCTACGAGCTGGTCGTGGACTATCCGGATGGATCCGAAATCGTCGAGCGTTTCGAGAATCCACGGCAGCTGGTCGAACGGACCCTGCGCGTCCAGCAACGTCTGATGCGGGACGGCTGGGTGCCGGCGCGTCTGCCAATCTCGCATCCCTCCTCCGGCCGGAGCCGAACACGCTTCCACATCCGGTCGATCCCGCAAGCCCTGCTGCGTCTCCGCAAGCAGATCGTCCGACGCCTGGTGGCGTCGTTCGGACTCTAGCGTCCCTCAGCCCTCTGTTCCTAGGGTTCATCGTTGTCCGACGCGCGGGCACTCCAGACCTGACCGAGGACCAGGGACGAAGGACGAGCGACTACCGACTAGCCGGCGACAGTCGAAATTTTCACTGCTGGCTCAACGGCCCAGCTGGCAGTCGTGAGTTTTTGGCCGAGTTTGGTGGACGTAACCTCGGCGTTTGCTTTGCATCGATGAACAGCTTCAGCCAAGACCGGGACGCCGCGAGGCGGGGGAGAAGCCATGTTTCAGCTCACGCTGATCGATCACATTCGTCTGAGCTTTGCAGGTGTTCTCAGTGCGTATGAGGGTCATGCGGACGCGGCTGCTCGCCTGGTCCGGTGGGCCTGGTACGGCAAGCTGACACTGCTCGGGATTCTCGGGCTCAGTGCTGCGGCCACGCTCATTGCGCAACAGGTCGGTGGCGGATTCCGGTTGGTGGCATCGACGTCTGCCGCGCTGGCGTTCGCGATCTGGGCCATCTACGTCGCGCTCGATCCCGAGCCGCGCGCGTACGCCCATCGCGCGAGCGCGGCGCGGCTCTGGCTGCTCTGCGAAAAGTATCGCGCGCTGCTGACGGAGATTCACGACGAGGTGGTGGACGTCCCCGCGATCACCGCCCGGCGTGATGCACTGCTGCAGGAGACGAGCGCCGCGTTCGAACGCGCAGCCCCGGCGGATCAACAGACCTACGACATCGCGAGACGCGCGCTCACGGCTGGCCAGAAAGGTCACTCCTCCGATCAGGAGGTTGATCAGTATCTGCCCGCGGCGTTGCGGCGGGCTGCCCGGCCGCAGCCGCCGCCTCGACATCAGCCGGTCCAGTGCTGACGAGCTAGGTGTCCTCTAGAGGGGAATACTGGACACCGACCCAACCGCCGGGTCGCAGAATTCCCAATGTTTTAGGGCTTTTCTGGTGGCATGGGAGTTGGTTATTCAGGGGGCAGGGAGAGTCACCCATGGCATCCACACGAGTTCTCACCGGAATGGTCCTAGTCGCCGCAATCGCAGCCGCGCCAGTCTTTGCGGACGATGGTCAGCATCGCCACGACGGAGATCGAGGCCGAGGGCGTCAGGAGGCGCAGTCGGCGCCGCGCTCAGAACAGGCTGTTCCGCGGGCCGTGGCGCCGCAAGCGTATCGCGACCGCCGCGAGAACGTGGCTGTGCCGCGCTACAACTACAGCGCGCGCAACTATGACAATCGTGGTTGGGACAACCACAACAACGACGTTCGTCACTACACCTATTCGCGCCCTTACTACGCAACGCGGGGATATCCGCGGACGGTGATCGTGCCGCGCTACATCCAGCCGCGCATCGTGACGGTGGTGCCGTATCACCCGTATGTCTATCATCCGAGCTTCTCGATCGGGGTCTTCTACGGTGCGGGTGGGGCCTATCCGTATGGCTACACGCCCCGGGGCTACTACGATCCGCTGCCCGGACACTACTATGGCGGGCTTCGCATCACTGGCGCGCCGCGGGACGCGCAGGTCTTTGCCGATGGTTACCTCGTCGGGATCGTCAATGACTTCGACGGCGTGTTCCAGCACATGAATCTCGAAGCGGGGACGCATCACATCGAGATTCAGGCGCCGGGTCTAGAGCCGATCGCGTTCGACGTGAACGTGCAGCCGGGGCAGACGATCACGTATCGCGCCGATATCTATCAGCCTTGAGGCAAGCGTCGATCGTCGAGGCCGACTCGAGGTCGGCTCCGGCCATCGGTTTCACGGATAGTCGGGTTTCGCAACAAAGCCCGCCGCTCGACAGGAGCGGCGGGCTCGTTTTGTTTCAGGCTGCCTTGCGCGTCAGGACGCTCTAGCGAGCGACTCTTTTCCGCGTTCCCTCGATCTCCATCTTCCCGGTCACCAGCGCGCCGTCTTCGACGCGGATCGTCGGGCGACCAGTCCCCGTGAATCGACGCGGTGCTTCGAAGCTCGATGCGCCGCTCGGCGACGAACGAACCTTTCACGGTCCCGGCGACGATGATCCCGGCCGCGGCTACGTCGGCATGGAGCTCGCCGCCCTCCTCGAGGATCATGCTGAAGCCTTCGACGTCGACGCGACCTTCGACTCGGCCCGCGATGCGGATATCTTCTTTGGCCGACAGTTCACCTTTGATGACGACAGACGATCCCACGTGCGCGCCGTTGTTCATGAAGCTCTCCTGAGGTGCTGGTCGTGCTCGCGCGCGTCGCAAGCGGTGTTCCACGGTCGATTGCCGAAATGCCCCGCGATCGCATGGTTCTGCTTCGGTAAGGCATTACGAATTGGGAGCGGAATAACGGAATTGCAGCGCGGCCTGCGCGTCGAGCTGGCTGGTTTCTGTCCAGGTCACCCGGATTGCTCGTGCGGACGTGTCGGCATCCGCTCGCTTGCCAGGGGACTCACTGAAGATGGGGAGGCTCGACGAACGGTGACGCCTTCATCGGGACCGGCACCGTGATGTCGAACGGGACGACGGTGGCAATACGCACAGATTTTTCTCGACGGTCAATTCATCGCGTCCTCGATCGTCGTGCCGGCCGAGCAGTCATTCGTGGACCTGACGACGCCGTTCACGTTTGCCGGCACTCTCCGCGCGATGAACGGCAGCGATGAGATCTTTCGACAGGCCCTAGTCGGTTCCGGCACGGCGTTCGCCCGGCTCTTCCTGGATGAACCCGGTCAGGGATTCAGCGATGAGAGCAACGCGATCGCGTACATCTTCGAACCTGGTGCGGCGGCTACACCGGAGCCCACATCGATCCTCCTCCTTGGGGTCGGGAGTGGCGGGCTTGATCGGACGGCGGTGGACGCGCCGGCGGACAGGCCCCGACGGGAGCCTCGCTTGACGATTTCCCCAGGTCGACTCACCTCCTGGCTATCACGATGCTCGTTGGCGACGCGGCTGCCTTCGGAAGAGGCCAGCGATTCGGGTGACCGGGCGGCTACATTCAGACATCACTGGCTGAGGAACGGCGTCCCTCACTGGCTGTACAAGAAAAAGAGCCCGCTTTCTTGCGCAACGGCCCAGACGAATAATCCCGGCAGTGACCTACTCTCCCACGCAGTTTCCCACGCAGTACCATCGGCGGTAGCAGAGCTTAACTTCCGTGTTCGGAATGGGAACGGGTGTGACCCTGCTCCTATGACCACCGGGAAACCGATTGAGCACCGTGGCTCTGAAGGCGGATGCTCGATGTTGGTGCCTGGGGTCCCACGTCGAGCGCGCACATATCGGACGCGGTGTCGACGGGTCGTCCCAGACAATGTCAAAGAGCGGCAGGTCCGGGGCTGCGCGACAATTGAATATCCTGCAAACGGTAGTTTCTTTCGTTCCACTTACGTACGCAATGCACAAAGAAATTAATGGTCAAGCCTCACGGCTGATTAGTACTGGTTAGCTCCACGCATCGCTGCGCTTCCACACCCAGCCTATTGCCTGGTAATCTTCCAGGAGCCTTTAGAGGCCTTACGGCCTGGGAAATCTCATCTTGGGGAGTGTTTCACGCTTAGATGCATTCAGCGTTTCTCACTTCCGAACGTAGCTACCCGGCGCTACCCCTGGCGGGATAACCGGTACACTAGAGGTTCGTTCAACCCGGTCCTCTCGTACTAAGGTCAAGACCCCTCAAATTTCCTCCGCCCATGTCAGATAGAGACCGAACTGTCTCGCGACGTTCTAAACCCAGCTCACGTACCGCTTTAATCGGCGAACAGCCGAACCCTTGGAACCTGCTACAGCTCCAGGATGTGATGAGCCGACATCGAGGTGCCAAACCCTAGCGTCGATGTGAACTCTTGGCTCAGGATCAGCCTGTTATCCCCGGCGTACCTTTTATCCGTTGAGCGATGGCCCTTCCACGCGGGACCACCGGATCACTAAAGCCTGGTTTCCCACCTGCTCCACTTGTAGGTGTCGCAGTCAAGCTCGCTTATGCTTTTGCACTCTACGGCTGATTTCCAAACAGCCTGAGCGAACCTTCGCGCGCCTCCGTTACAATTTAGGAGGCGACCGCCCCAGTCAAACTACCCACCTAGCAGTGTCCCTGACCTGGATGACAGATCGAGGTTAGAACGCCGGAGTGTTAAGGGTGGTATCTCACCGTCGACTCCCCCGAGCCCGAGAGCCCGAGATCAAAGTCTCCCACCTATCCTGCGCATAACACGCCAGCATTCACTACTAAGATGTAGTAAAGGTGCACGGGGTCTTTTCGTCTAGACACGGGCAACCGGCGTCTTCACCGGTACCACAAATTCGCAGTGCCCCTCGTTGAGACAGCGCCCAAATCATTACGCCATTCGTGCAGGTCGGAACTTACCCGACAAGGAATTTCGCTACCTTAGGACCGTTATAGTTACGGCCGCCGTTTACCGGGGCTTCAGCTCGAAGCTTCGCCTTGCGGCTAACCTCTCCCTTTAACCTTCCGGCACCGGGCAGGCGTCAGGCCATATACGTCGTGTTCGACTTCGCATAGCCCTGTGTTTTTAGTAAACAGTTGCTTGGGCCTCTTTACTGCAACTCGTTCATGCACACGACCGCGAGGACCGTGCACACTAATCGAGCACCCCTTATTCCGAAGTTACGGGGCCAGTTTGCCGAGTTCCTAAACGAGGGTTCTCACTCGCGCCTGAGGATTTTCTCCTCACCTACCTGTGTCGGTTTGCGGTACGGGTACCCACTTCTCTCCTTAGAGGCTTTTCTCGGCAGCATGGCGTCACCGACTTTGCGGGCTGTAAGCCCTCGACATGGCCCCTCAGGGAATGTGACTCTCCGGATTTGCCTGGAGAATCCCCCTACATGCCTGAACCCACACGTCCAATCGTGGGCTCGGTTAGCCTCCTGCGTCCCCTCATCGTGATAACGAAAAGTAGGTAGTTCCGGAATGTTGACCGGATATCCATCCGCTACGCCTTTCGGCCTCGCGTTAGCTCCCGACTGACCCTGAGCGGACGAACCTTCCTCAGGAAACCTTAGGTTTACGGCGGAAAGGATTCTCACCTCTCTTATCGCTACTTATGCCGGCAGGGTCACTTCTGTGGAATCCACCAGTTCTTTCGATCTGACTTCATCTCCCACAGAACGCTCCTCTACCAAATACACCGCCCGCAGGCGGCGTCATTCTACGGCTTCGGTCCTGTGCTTGAGCCCCGTTATATTGTCGGCCCAGAGCCGCTTGACCAGTGAGCTATTACGCTTTCTTTAAAGGATGGCTGCTTCTAAGCCAACCTCCTGGTTGTCTGAGCGTCTCCAGATCCTTTACCACTTAGCACAGAGTTAGGGACCTTAGCCGGTAGTCTGGGCTGTTTCCCTCTCGACAATGAAGCTTAGCCCCCACTGTCTGACTCCCGAGATACGTGTCGTTGGCATTCGCAGTTTGGTTGGATTCAGTAAGCTGGTAAGCCCCCTAGTCCATCCAGTTCTCTACCACCAACGCCGACCTCCCGAGGCTATCCCTAAAGATATTTCGAGGAGAACGGGCAATCACGAGGTTTGATTAGCCTTTCACCCCTACCCACAGCTCATCCGAGCTGTTTTCAACCAACACTGGTTCGGACCTCCATACGGTGTTACCCGTACTTCATCCTGGCCATGGGTAGATCACCTCGCTTCGCGTCTAATCCCAGCGACTGCACGCCCATTTCGGACTCGCTTTCGCTGCGGCTCGCTTTCGCTTAACCTTGCCACTGAGATTAACTAGCCGGCTCATTATGCAAAAGGCACGCGGTCAGGCATTCCTCGGCCGAAGCCAAGGCATAGCCCTCCCACTGCTTGTAGGCATACGGTTTCAGGTACTATTTCACTCCCCTCGCAGGGGTTCTTTTCACCTTTCCCTCACGGTACTGGTTCACTATCGGTCGCCAGGGAGTATTTAGCCTTACGAGATGGTCCTCGCAGATTCCCACGGGATTTCACGTGTCCCGCGGTACTCAGGAACCCATCGCGAGTCAGTTGATTGTCGTTTACCGGGCTGTCACCGTCTCTGGCCGATCGTTCCAGATCGTTCAACTAACCAACTGATTGGTAACTCGCTGGCATTAAAGCCAGACGGGCCCTACAACCCCGATGTGCAAGCACACCGGTTTGGGCTATGTCCGCGTTCGCTCGCCGCTACTAGCGGAATCACTGTTGTTTTCTGTTCCTCTGGGTACTGAGATGGTTCACTTCCCCAGGTTGCCTTCGCTGACCCTATGGATTCAGGTCAGGATCCACTGCGCATTAACGCGTGTGGGTTGCCCCATTCGGAGATCCCCGGGTCAAAGCCTGTTTGCGGCTCACCGGAGCTTTTCGCAGCTTACCACGTCCTTCATCGACACCTGGCGCCAAGGCATTCACCGTACGCCCTTAGTAGCTTGACCATTAAATATTGAGAACTAACGCCCGTATCCGGATAGCTTTTGCGGTCTATCCGGAGTCGTTAATCCTTCTCGGCACACTGCATTGTGTGTGGTCGGAAAAACTACCGTTTG
>CAWAZT010000013.1:0-127500 GCA_963786615.1 uncultured Acidobacteriota bacterium | reverse complement strand
GCTCGGTGCACCGCACCGGGTCACGCTTCGAACCCACTAAATATAGGAGAACCGTCGTCTGCTGTCAACACCTCGATCGCATCGACGCTCAGCTCTCAGATCTCAGCCGGACGATGTGATGGTCCTTGCGCCCTTTGCGGAGGATGAAGAGCTCACCGCGAATCGCATCGGCCCGCGTCAACACGCGACGCTCATCCGTGGCGCGCACGTTGTTCACGTAGACGCCGCCGCTCTTCACGAGCCGCGCGGCTTCGCTCTTCGACGAGGTCAGCTTCACCGTCGCCAGCAAGTCCATCAGCGGCATCCCCTCGGGCGCAAACGCCAGCTCGCTCGAGGGGGCGTCCTGGAACACCATGAGCACGTCACCAACGTCGGCGTCGCCGATGTCGTCGCTGAAGAGCACCGCGGCGGCGCGCTCCGCGCGGGCGACATGGTCGTCCCCGTGGACGAGCGCGGTCACCTGGCGGGCCAGGGCGCGCTGAGCCGCGCGTTGCTCAGGCGCGCGCGCGGCGGCATCCGCCAACGTCTGGATCTCTTCACGGGGCAGGAACGTGAAGTACTTCAGGTACCGAATCACGTCGCGGTCGTCGGCGTTCAGCCAGAACTGATAGAACCGGAACGGCGAGGTCAGCGCCGGATCGAGCCACACCGCGCCCGCCTCGGTCTTGCCGAACTTCACGCCCGAGGACGTCTGCAGCAGCGGCCAGACGAGGCCGTGCGCCTTGCCCGCGCGGACTTTGCGGATCAAATCGATCCCCGCCGTGATGTTCCCCCACTGATCGCTCCCGCCCATCTGCAGCGTGCAGCCGTTGCGGTCGAACAGTTGCAGAAAATCGTACGCCTGCAGGACCAGGTAGCTGAACTCCGTGTAGGAGATTCCTTCCTCCGTCTCCAGGCGCCGACTCACCGATTCCTTCTGCAGCATGGCGCTGATGGTGAAGTGCTTCCCTACGTCGCGCAGGAACGACAACACATCGATGCGTCCCAGCCAGTCCGCGTTGTTCACGAGGCGGGCGGGATTGTGCGGGTCGTCGAAATCGAGAAACCGCGCGAGCTGGGCGCGAATGCCCGCCACGTTCGTGTCGATCTGCTCGCGCGAGAGGAGCACGCGCTCCTGCGACTTGCCGCTGGGATCGCCGATCATCCCGGTCCCGCCCCCCACCACGGCAATCGCCGCGTGCCCGGCGCGCTGGAGCCGCGCCAAGCCAAGGATGGTCAGCAACGAGCCGACGTGAAGGCTGGCCGCCGTCGGATCGAACCCGATATAGCCGGTGACACGCCCGGCCGCCAGCGCGTCACGCACGCCGTCGGTGCTGTCGTACAGCATCTCGCGCCACTGCAGCTCATCGTAGAGATCCATGCGTTCGTACTATACAAAAGAACTCGAGCGCCCGGCTGCGCAAGGCTGTCCGACGGACTGCGCTATGATCAGCTCTCGTCACCGCGCATGCGTCGACTACTGCGCCCGTTCATCGATGCGGCTGCGTTCGTGGGATTCGACGTGCACCGGGCGAGTACTCTTCGCCAGTTGCCGCGGTTCACGCGGGACGCCCTCGCGTACCGCAGGCGCGCGCGCGGCGCGTTCGAGCTGCGCGCCGGGGAGCTCTCACCGATCCTCACCGACTTCCACGCCCAGGCGGGGGTCGCGCGCGGCCAGTACTTCCACCAGGATCTGTGGGCGGCGCGGTTGATCTACGCGCGGCGCCCCGCGGTGCACGTCGACATCGGATCGCGGATCGACGGCTTCGTGGCGCACCTTTTGACGTTCATGCCCGTGACCGTCGTGGACATTCGGCCGCTCGAAACGGATGTGGACGGCTTGCGCTTCGCGCAGGGCGACATGTGCCGGCTTGACGGGTTCGAAACGGGATCGGTGGACTCTTTGTCGTGCCTCCATACGATCGAGCACGTCGGGCTGGGCCGGTACGGGGATCCGATCGATCCAGAGGGCTGGGTCGTCGCGGTGCGCGAGCTCGCGCGGATCCTGGCGCCCGGCGGCCGCCTGTATCTCGGCACGCCAATCGGCCGCGAGCGCGTCTGCTTCAACAGCGAGCGCGTGTTCTCGCCGAAGACGATCCTGGATGCGCTTCCGGATCTGCGGCCCGTCAGTCTGGCCGCGATTGACGAGGCCGATCGATTCGTCCCGGACGCCGATCTCGACAGGATGCTGCGCCTCCCGTATGGATGTGGGCTGTTCGAGTTGACCAAGCCGTGACCCGCCGAACGGTGCTGAAAGGTCTGGCCGGCGTCGGCCTTGGCGCGGTGGCAGGGGCCGCGTCGCACGGCTTCATGTACGAGCGCCATCACCTCGAGCTGACGCGCGCGAGCTTCCCGATCGCCGGACTGCCTGAAGCGCTGCGCGGGCTGCGGGTCGGGTTCCTCTCGGACATCCATCGCAGCCAGACCGTCTCGCACGAGGCGGTCGCGGTGGCCGTCCAGATGGTGATGGCCGAGCGGCCGGATCTGATCGTGCTGGGCGGCGACTACGTGACCTGGAAAGATGCGCGCTTCATCGGTCCTGCCGCCGATGCGCTGGCGCCGCTCCGTGCGCCGCTCGGGGTCATCGCGGTGCTGGGCAACCACGACGACGACCGCGACATGCCGGCGGCGCTCGCGGCCAAGGGATTTACCGTGCTGCGTGACGCGCGGACGCGCGTCACGGTGCGCGGCGAAGCGCTCGACTTCGTCGGCATTCGCTACTGGACGTACCGCCTGCCGGACATCGCGCGTCTGTTGCGCGGCAGCGTTCCCCACGCGATCCTGCTGGCGCACACGCCCAAACGGCTCTACGAGGCGCAGCAGCTCGCGGTGTCGGCCGTCCTCAGCGGCCACACCCATGGCGGACAGATCGTGCTGCCCTGGATCGGCGCCGTGGCGGCACGCGAGTTCCCCGTCGTGGCCGGCTACGCGCAACGCGAGGGAACGTCGATCTTCGTCAGCCGCGGCGTGGGCACCGTGTACGTGCCGGTCCGCATCAACTGTCCGCCAGAGGTCGCTGTCCTCACGCTCGAGACCCTCACGCGAGGCTGACCGTTCCGCGGGATCAGACCTACGGCGACTGTTGACGCACGAACCGACGGCCTTCGATCGCCCAACCACGATCCAGCACACGGCTGACGGCCTCGGGATAAATCCGATGCTCCTCGATGAGGATGCGCGCCGCGAGCGACTCCGCGGTATCGTCATCCTGGACCGGCACGGCAGCCTGCGCGACGATTGGACCACCATCGAGCTCGCCGGTGACGAGATGGACCGTCACGCCGGCGATCTTCACGCCGTGGGTCAGCGCCTGTTCAGGTGCGTTCATGCCTGGGAACGCCGGCAGCAGCGACGGATGGACGTTGAGAATGGCGTTGGAATACGCGCCGAGAAAGGTCTGTCCGAGCAGCCGCATGAATCCCGCCAGGCACACGAGTGAGACGCGATGCGTCTGGAGCGTCGCGAGGAGGGCGCGCTCGAAGAGATCGCGCGCGGCGAAGGCGCGGTGATCGATCGTCACCGCGGGAATCCCCGCCGCTCGCGCGCGCGCGAGCCCTGGCGCGTCCGGCCGGTTGGAGATGACGACGCCGATCTCTGCGCGCAGACGTCCGTCACCGATGGCGTCGATGAGCGCCTGAAGGTTCGATCCGCGGCCAGAGATGAGCACCGCGATTCGGCGAGTGGGGTCTGACCCCACGACGTCACGATTGGGGTCTGACCCCACGTCCCACGCTCCCGCGAAAGATGGGGGTCCGACCCCATGTCGTGCAACGCCACGCAAGATCGGGGTCAGACCCCAATCCCTGGGCAGGCTCAGTCGGCGTAGCTCACCTGAGGATGCGCACCCTGGCGGATCTCGCCAATGAGCCGCGCCTCAGGCTCGCCGGCGGCGCGCAGGCGGCTGATCACGCGGTCCTGATCCTCGGCCGCCGCAACGAGCACGAGGCCAATGCCCATGTTGAACGTCCGGAGCATGTCGGCCTTGGGAACGGCGCCGGCGCGCTCGAGCCATCGGAAGACGGCAGGCACATCCCACGTGCCCAGGCGGACGACCGCTTCCGTTCCTGACGGCAGCACCCGCGGCAGATTGTCGGTGATGCCACCGCCGGTGATGTGCGCCATCCCCTTGATCACATCGTCTCGAAGGAGCGGCTTGAGGAGCGGCAGATACGATCGATGCGGCGCGAGCAGGGCCGCGCCGACGGTCGTGCCAAGCTCCGATACTTCGTCGCGGACGCCAAGCCGGAGGCGCTCGAACACGATCTGGCGTGCGAGCGAGTAGCCGTTCGTGTGCAGGCCCGTCGAGGGGAGGCCGATCAGCACATCGCCGGCGACGATTCGCGACCCGTCGATGACTCGTTCGCGATCCACGAGCCCGACGATGAATCCGGCCACATCGTACTCGTCGTCGGCATAGAACCCCGGCATCTCGGCGGTCTCTCCGCCGAGAAGCGCACAGCCATTCTGCCGGCAACCTTCCGCTAGGCCAGCCACGATCTGGACGGCCACGTCCGGCTCGAGCCGCCCGGTCGCCAGATAGTCGAGAAAGAAGAGCGGCTCCGCCCCCTGCACCAGAATGTCGTTCACGCAGTGATTGACGAGATCGATCCCGATCGTGTTGTGGATGCCCGTCATGAAGGCGATGCGAAGCTTCGTGCCTACGCCGTCAGCGCTGGCGACCAGGACGGGATCGGCGCCCGCCTCTCCCAAGCGGAACAACCCTCCGAAGGATCCGAGATCGGACAGGACCCGCGGCGTGAATGTGCCTCGTGCAAGGCCGCGGATGCGACGAACCACCTCGTTCCCGGCGTCGATGTCGACCCCGGAGGCCTTGTAGTCCACTCAGAACTCCAGCGTCTGAATCAGCGCGTCGGCCGTCGTGCGGACCGGCGAGCCCGCGGTTCCCTGCCAGTACGTGCGCCGCACGGTTGCAAAGAACCGTTCCTCGTCGAAATCCTCTTCGAGCATGTCGAACGCATCCCGCAGCAGCAGCGCGGATTCCTTCAGGTCCTGGCGTCCTTCCAGAAACTTCAACGCAAACGGCGTGTTGCGAAGCGCGACCGTTCCGAACGCCAGCGCAATCGGCGAGCGCTCCGGATCCCGGGCTGGGGCACCGAGGTCGACCAGCGTCGCCGCCGCGTCCTCACGCCCTGCCGCGGCCAGCGTTCCCAACGCGCGCGCCGCGGCCCTCAACAAATCCTGAAAGCCCGGGTTCCTCATGGCAAACGTCAGCGTGTCGACGACGAACTTCTGATGTGACGCGCAGTTGATGCCGAGCAGGCAGATCGCCGAGGCAATCGCCGGCTGACGGACGCGGGGCGCCGTCCGCTGCAACGCGGCCAGGACTTCGAGCGCCCGCTTGTCGCCCACCTTGCCCAAGGCCAGCACGGCATCTTCCTGGAGCGGCCCGTCCAACTTCGCCACATCCATCAGTGACCCCACGGCGTACGTGCCGCGATAGTCGCCCAGCGCCTCGATGACGGCGCTTCGAAACAGATCCTGACCACGCATCACGAGGCCGTTCATCGCGGTCTTGACCGCCGGATCGGTTGCGTACGCGGCCAGCGCGCGTGTGAGTGCCGGACGGACGAACTCCGATTCTTCCTTGTTGACGGCCTTCAGGAGGCGCGCCGCCATCCCGGCCTCGGGGTTGTGCTCGAAATACGCGTAGGCCACGGCGCGCAGGCGATCGTTCGGGTCGTCGAGCGACGTGCTCATCACGTCGCGGGCTCTCGGATCGTTGAACCCGGACAGCAGTACCAGAGCGCGAAAGCGAACGTATCCATCCGCGTGACCCGCGGCAGCTTCCATTAATGCCGGAACGGCCTGAGCCGCTGCCGCGCGCCGGACCGTGCGTGCCGCCGCCGTCCGCGTGGGCGCATCGAACTTGCCGAGGTTGTCGATGGCGGTCTTGAGCTGAACGGCGCTGACGGCCGGCTCCGTCTGTCCGCGAGCCGCCGGGGTCGCCGGAGCCTGGAGCAGCACGCACGCCAGGACGACAGCGATCACTCGACCGCTTTCAGCGCGAGCTGAAGGTACGCCTGCTCGTCGCGCGGGGACGCGATCGGGTAGACGCCGGTGTAGCAAGAGGAGCAGTACGATCCGCTGCCTGTACCGACCGCGCGCATGAGTCCTTCGAGACTGAGATAGGCGAGGCTGTCGGCCTCGACGAACTGGCGGATCTCTTCGAGGCTGTTCTTCGCCGCGATCAATTCCGACCGATCCGGCGTATCCACGCCGTAGAAGCACGGCGAGATGGTCGGCGGGCAGCTGATCCGTAGATGCACTTCCTTCGCGCCCGCCGCGCGCACCATCCGTACGATTTTCCGGCTCGTGGTCCCGCGCACGATCGAGTCGTCCACCAGGACGACGCGACGGCCGTCGAGCACGCTGCGGACCGGATTCAGCTTGATGCGCACGCTGAAGTGCCGGATCGCCTGCTGCGGCTGGATGAAGGTGCGGCCGACGTAGTGGTTGCGGATCAGGCCCATCTCCATCGGGACGCCCGATGCGGAGGCGTAGCCGGTCGCCGCGCACACGCCGGAGTCCGGGATGGGCGACACGACGTCGGCGTCGACTGGAGACTCCCGCGCGAGCATCCGTCCCAGCTCGGTGCGGACCTCGTTCACGCTCTTGCCGAACACGTAGCTGTCCGGCCGCGCGAAGTACACGTGCTCGAACACGCAGTGCGCCAGCGGCGCCGCCGGGAACGGCTTCAGTGAACGGAGGCCGCCGTCGCTGATTACCAGCAGCTCGCCTGGCTCGACGTCACGCACATAGGTCGCGCCAATCAGATCAAGGGCACACGTCTCGGAGCAGACGATGTAGGCGTCGTCGAGGCGACCGAGCGCAAGCGGCCTGAAGCCGTGCGGATCGCGAGCGGCGATCAACCGATCCTTCGTGAGCAGCACGAAGGAGTACGCGCCGCTGACCTGCGCGATCGATTCGATCAGCGCATCCTCGACCGACGATTCGCGCGAGCGCGCGTAGAGATGGAGGATGACCTCGGTGTCGCTGCTCGTCTGAAAAATCGACCCGTCGCGAACGAGCTGGTCGCGCAGCTCGCGCGCGTTGACGAGATTGCCGTTGTGCGCGACCGCAATCTGTCCGTGCGCGCAGTCGATCAGAATGGGCTGCGCGTTCTGGAGCCGGCTCTCGCCAGCGGTCGAATACCGCGTGTGGCCAATGGCGATGTGACCTGGAAGACTATCGAGCGTGCGCTCGTCGAACGCGTCCGACACGTGCCCCATCGCGCGCGACATGCGGATCATGGTGCTGTCGGCGGTGGCGATGCCGGCGCTCTCCTGACCCCGATGCTGCAGGGCATACAGGCCGAGGTACGTGAGGTTGGATGCCTCGGGATGGCCGAAAATGCCAAAGACACCGCACTCGTCTTTGAACTTGTCCAGCTGCTGGTCGCCTTCGGAATCGATGTCAGCGTGCATGGGCTCCCCTCGAGGCGGTCAGGCCGCCCGCCTCTTGAAGTACTGCTCCAGCGCCGTGGCCCAGATCCCTTCGGCTTCCGAGACCGCGCAGTCGATGGCGGGCCGGCCGTCGACGGCTATCGAGAGGCGTGTGCCTCCTGTCCGGCCAAGGAGGACCGCGGGGACGCCTGCGGTCGACGCTCGGCTGAGGACCTCGGACTCGTGCTGTGGCGCAACCGAGACAACGATGCGCGACGCCGACTCGCCGAACAGCGCGGCGTCCACCGCGAGCGCGGCCGGAGCGGCAGATGACCGTGGAGACTGCACGTCGATCGTACACCCGACGCCGCCGGCATCGAAGCTACATTCGGCCAGCGTCACCGCGAGCCCACCGTCGGCGCAATCGTGCGCCGAGCGCGCGAGGCCGGCGGTGGCGAGGTCCACGACGAGCGCCTGAAGGGCGCGCTCCCGATCGAGATCGAGCGCGGGGACGTCGCCTCGCACCAGATTGTGGAGCGACCTTCAGGTACTCCGACCCGCCGAGCTCGCCTCGATTGTCGCCGAGGAGGATGACGGCGTCCCCCTCGCCCTTGAACGTCCGGGTCAGCACATGGCGCGCGTCTTCGATCAGCCCGACGACGCCGATGACGGGAGTGGGATAGATGGCGTTGCCGTCGGTTTCGTTGTAGAGGCTGACGTTGCCGCCGGTGATGGGAATCTCGAGCGCGCGGCACGCGTCCGACAGGCCTTCGACCGCCTCGACGAACTGCCACATGATCTCCGGGCCGCTCGGGGTTGCCGAAGTTCAGACAGTTGGTCGCGCCGATGGGCACGCCGCCCGCACAGGCCACGTTGCGCGCGGCCTCCGCGAGCGCGAGCATCGCGCCGCGTCGTGGATTCAAATAGCAGTAACGTCCGTTCCCGTCCGTCGAGATCGCCAGGGCGCGCTCGGTACCCTTGATTCGAATCACCCCCGCCGTCAGCCCTGCGAGGGCGATGGTGTTCGTCCGCACCATCGTGTCGTACTGCCGGTAGATCCAGCGCTTGCTGGCAATCGTCGGGGACGCCAGCAGACGCAGCCACGTCGCTTGAGGGGCGGACGGCGCGAACGAGGGCAAGTCCAGCGATTGGCGTTCGTCGATGTAGGCCGGCCGTTCGACCGGTCGGTCGTACACTGGCGCGTCGTCCACGAGCGCGGTGTTCGGGATTTCCGCAACGACCTGACCGTGATGTCTCACGCGCAGCAGACCATCGCGGGTCACCTCGCCGATGTGCGCCGCGTGCAGATCCCACTTCTCGAAAATCCGCTCGACCTCCGCCTCGCGTCCCTTCTTGACGGCGAGCAGCATGCGTTCCTGCGACTCCGAGAGCATGATCTCGTACGGCGTCATGCCGCTCTCCCGCTGCGGGACGCGCGCGATCTCGATCTCGATGCCCGCGCCGCCGCGCGCGCCCATCTCGCACGTCGAGCAGGTCAGCCCGGCAGCGCCCATGTCCTGGACGCCGATCAGCGCGTCGGTCTGCATCAGCTCCAGGCAGGCCTCGAGCAGGAGCTTCTCCATGAACGGATCGCCGACCTGTACGGCCGGACGCTTCTCGGCCGATTTGTCGTCGAACTCCGCGGATGCCATCGTCGCGCCGTGGATCCCGTCACGACCAGTCTTCGCGCCGACGTAATAGACGGGATTCCCTTCTCCCGACGCCCGACCCTTGACGAGCGCATCCGCTTCCGCGATCCCGAGGCACAGGACGTTCACGAGCGGATTTCCCGCATACACGTCGTCGAACACGACCTCGCCGCCGACCGTCGGAATGCCGATGCTGTTGCCGTAGCCGCCGATGCCCGAGACGACACCTGCGACGATCCGTCGCGTGCGAACAGCGTCAGGCCCATCGAGCGCGCCGAACCGCAGCGAATTCCACAGCGCGATGGGGCGAGCACCCATCGTGAAGATGTCGCGGATGATGCCGCCAACGCCGGTGGCTGCGCCCTGATACGGCTCGATGAAGGACGGATGATTGTGCGATTCGATCTTGAACACCGCGGCAAGGCCACCGCCGATGTCGACCGCGCCGGCGTTCTCGCCAGGACCCTGCAACACGCGGGGCCCTCGAGTCGGAAGCTTCTTGAGGTGAATGCGCGAGCTCTTGTAGCTGCAGTGCTCCGACCACATCACCGAGAAGATGCCCAGCTCGGTCTCCGTCGGTTCGCGCGTCAGCGCGCGCACGATACGGTCGTATTCGTCGAGGGTGAGGCCGTGGCGTTCGAGCTGCGCCTGATCGATCGTCATGCGCTTCGGACCGCCCCCTCGTGCGACAGCGCGTGGACGACGGACTCGAGAAGGACGAGCCCATCGTCGCTGCCGAGCGAGCGTTCGCACGCGCGCTCAGGATGCGGCATCAGGCCGACCACGTTCCGTCCTTCACTGCAGATGCCGGCGATGTTGCGGAGCGACCCGTTCGGGTTGGCGGCGTCCGTCGGCTCGCCTGTCTCGTCGCAGTAGCGAAACACGATCCGCCTGGATGCCTCGAGCGCCAGAATCACATCGGGATCCGCGTAGTAGTTTCCCTCGCCATGTGCGATGGGCAGTCGCAGCCGTTGGCCGGCCCCGGCGCTCGACGTGAAGGGCGTATCGGTCTGCTCGACGCGAACGATGATGTGCTCGCAGTGATACGTGAGGTCACGATTACGCAGCATCGCGCCAGGCAGGAGCCCGGCCTCGAGCAGAATCTGAAAGCCGTTGCAGATCCCGAGCACGGGACCACCGCGCCTGGCAAAATCAACCACCGCAGGCATGATCGGCGAGAACCGTGCGATCGCGCCGGTGCGAAGGTAATCGCCGTGCGCGAACCCTCCCGGCAGGATCACCGCGTCGGCGCCCTTCAGCCCGGTCTCTTTGTGCCAGATGAACTCGGCGTCCTGACCGAGCACGTGTTTGGTGGCGTAGTACGCGTCGTGGTCGCAGTTCGAACCGGGGAACACGACGACAGCAAATTTGATCATCGCGATCGGCTTCCTTCTTATCCGCGTCGTTCGCGCGCGGCCCTAGTCCACCTCGACGCGATAGCTCTCGATCACCGGATTCGCGAGCACCTTGTCCGAGATTTCCGCCGCCATCGTGCGGGCCTGTTCGGCCGACGCCGCCCGCAGGTCGAGCTCGAAGAACTTGCCCTGACGCACGTCGCCGACGTCGGCATAGCCGAGCGAATGCAACGCATCGGCAATCGTCTTCCCTTGCGGGTCGAACACTGATGGCTTCAAGGTCACGTAGACTCGCGCTTTCATTTTTTTCCTTGCGCTGGGGCCCCACCCCCAGCGCCTGCCAGCCCTCGCTCGCCCGCTCGGGCCGCCGAATCGGGGCAACGATCCACAGCCGGTGAACACCTGTCCTATGCCGATGCAATCATCGCTGCTGGGACATCCTGAAACACTCGCTCGAACACCTTGCCGACGTTCCGGAGCTGATGAGACAAGTCGAACGCCTGCTCGATCTCGGCGGGGCTCAACACCGCGCCGACCTGCGGGTCCGCCAGGAGAAGCTCCTTGAAATCACGTCGCTCGTGAAACGCGCGCATGGCGTTGCGTTGCACCCACTCGTATGCCTGTTCGCGCGAGACGCCGCGCCGCGCGAGCTCGAGGAGCACGTTGCCAGAGAACACGACGCCGCGCGAGCGGCGGAGGTTCTCGATCATGCGCTCCGGGTACACGACCATGCCCTTCACGATGCGCGTGAAGCGTCGCAGCATGTGATCGAGCGCGATGAAGCTGTCCGGCAGGATGACGCGCTCGACTGACGAATGCGAGATGTCGCGCTCGTGCCAGAGGGCAATGTTCTCGTACGCGGCTCCTGCATTGGCGCGCAGGAGCCGCGCCAGCCCCACGATCTGTTCGGACCCGATCGGATTGCGCTTGTGCGGCATGGCGGACGAGCCCTTCTGGCCTTTCCCGAACGGCTCTTCGACCTCGCCGATCTCGGTCTTCTGCAGACCCCGCACTTCGAGCGCGAATTTCTCGAGCGACGCGGCCGTGATCGCGAGCGCCGACAGGAGCTCGGCGTGCCGATCGCGCTGGATGATCTGGGACGATACCGGGGCGGGCTCGAGACCCAGTTTCTCGCAGACGCGCTGCTCGATGGCGGGATCGAGGTGCGCGAAGGTCCCGACGGCGCCGGAAATCTTGCCGACGGACACGACGTCGCGGGCGCGGAGCACGCGATCGAGATCGCGCCGGAGCTCGGCATACCACAAGCGCCAGCTTCAACCCGAAGGTCATCGGTTCGGCATGGACGCCATGTGTGCGCCCGATCATCGGCGTCAAGCGGTGCTCGAAGGCACGCTCACGGACCGCCTCCATCAGCGTCGCGATGTTCTTGACGATCAGAGAGCAGGCGTCACGCATCTGGAGTGCCTGCGCGGTATCGAGCACGTCGGAAGACGTCAGGCCGAAGTGGAGCCAGCGTGCAGCGGGCCCCACGCGCTCGGCCACGGCTGTCGTGAAGGCAATCACGTCGTGCTGGGTGACCTGCTCGATCTCGTCGATGCGGGCGCTGTCGAAGGCCGCCTTCGCGCGCAACTCGCGCGCCGCGTCCGCTGGAATGATGCCCGCCTCGGCCATCGCATCGGCGGCCGCGAGCTCCACCTCCAGCCACGTCTCGTACCGTCGCTGGTCGCTCCAGATGGCGCCCATCTCCGGATTGGTGTACCGAGGAATCATGTCAACCCAAATCGAGTTGCGCGCGGGTGACGTCGGCGGGCGATGGACCCAGCACCGTCGCCGCGAGCGACCCGTTCGCGAACAAGTCGCTGGCCACGCGCTGCACATCGTCAGCCGTCACGCGCTCCACGCCGGCCAGAGTCTCGTCGAGCCCGAAATGACGATCGAAGTAGATTTCCTGCCGCGCGAGATGCGACATCCGGCTGGCCGTGTTCTCGAGGCTCAGCATCAGGCTGCCCTTGAGATGATCCTTCGCGCGCCGGAGCTCGGTATCCGGCACCAGAGCGCCCTTCATGCCGCGCAGCTCGTCGACGCAGAGATTCACGACCTCGGTGACCGCGTCGTTGGCGCAGCCAGCGTAGATCGTGATGTTGCCGGCGTCGCGATAGGCACTGAGCCCGCTGAAGACGGCGTACGCGAGACCACGTTTCTCGCGGACGTTCTGAAACAGCCGTGAGCTCATGGACCCGCCGAGAACGGTGTTCATGATGTAGCTCACGTATCTGTCGTCGTGGTTCTGCGGGTAGCTGTTCGTCCCGAGACAGACGTGGCTCTGTTCGAGCTCCTTGGACCGCACGATGATCTGCGGCACGACGCGAGGCATCCCGTCGCTGTGGGGCACGCTGACGGACGGAAGCTTGCCGAACGCCCGGCCCACCAGCTCGCGAACCTGCTCGTGCGCGAGGTTGCCCGCGGCCGACACGATCAGGTTCGGTGCGGTGTACGCCCCTTGAAAGTATTCGCGCAGCACCTGCGTCGTAAACGATTCGACCGTATCTTTGGTGCCAAGGATGGGCCGGCCGAGCGGGTGACCTTCCCAGAAATGCTGCGTGAACAGCTCGTGCACGAGGTCGTCAGGCGTGTCCTCGACCATCTTGATCTCTTCGAGGATCACTTTCTTTTCGCGCTCGAGCTCTTCGTCGACGAACGCCGGGTTGCTCACGATGTCCGACAGCAGATCGACCGCAAGCGGCAGGTGCTCGTCGAGCACCTTGATGTAATAGCTGGCGTACTCTTTCGCGGTGAACGCATCGAGCTGCCCGCCGATGGAGTCAATCGCCTGTGCGATGTCCTCGGCGCTTCGGGTCGAAGTGCCCTTGAAGAGCATGTGCTCCACGAAGTGCGCGATGCCGCTGCGCGCGGCGCTCTCGTGGCGTGACCCGCGCATCAGCCACACGCCGATGCTCACCGAACGCACGTGAGGCATCGACTCGGTGATGAGACGAAGGCCAGTGTCCAGGACCTCGCGTGTGACCATGCGTATTGAAGACGTTCCTGCCGCCGCCTGCCGGCTCCTGACCGACGGCGTGCAAGTACTTGTATAGAAAGGAATTACTGGAAGACGATTACACACCAGATCTTATCACGCACGACCGTCGTCCGCAACCGCGCGCCGACGAAATAGTACAATAAGGATTCACCGTCGAGAGATGTCCTCATGCATTCGACAGCCATCGACATCGCGGAACTGGAGCTTCCGGAGCTCGAACAGGCAGTCGAAGCCCTCGGAGCCCAGCGCTTTCATGCGCGCCAGCTCTTCCAATGGATCCACAAGCGCGGCGTTACCGATTTCGGTGAAATGACCGACCTGGGCCGCGACCTGCGGTCCACCCTGGAACGCAGTTTCCGGATCGGCATGCCGGAGATCGTGCGTCGTGAGATCTCGAGCGACGGCACGACAAAATGGTTGCTTCGTCTGCAGGATGAACAACTGATCGAGTCCGTCTTCATCCCCGACACGCCCGCGAACACATTCTGCCTGTCAACGCAGGTGGGCTGCGCGATGGGCTGCGGATTCTGCCTGACGGGAAAGATGGGCATCATCCGAAATCTGTCAGCAGGTGAGATCGTCGGACAAGTGCGCGTCCTCACGCGCGAGCTCGATCTCCTGCGCGCGCGCTTCAACATCGTGCTGATGGGGATGGGGGAACCGCTCCACAACTACGATGCGACGATGAAGGCGTTGCGGATCCTCGCGGACGAGCGTGGGCTCGCGGTGAGCGCGCGACGGATCACGCTGTCGACGGTCGGCGTGATTCCCGCGCTCGAGCGGCTGGCGACCGAGTCCGTTCATGCCGAACCTGGCGATTTCGCTTCACGCGACGACCGAGGCGCAGCGCGACCTGCTGGTGCCAATCAATCGGAAGTACGGTCTGGAGGATCTGCTCGATGCCTGCCGGCGCTTTCCCATCAAGCGGCGCGCGCGAATCACGTTCGAGTACGTGATGTTGCGCGACGTGAACGACACCGACGACGATGCCAGGCGGCTCGCGCGGTTGTTGAACGGGATCAAGGCAAAAGTCAATCTCCTGCCCCTCAACGAGGCGCCCGGCATTTCGTACGAGCGGCCAAGCGACGCCCGCGTCGATGCCTTCGCGCGAATCCTGGCCGACCGCGGCGTGGTGGTCTCGGTCCGCAAGTCACGGGGCCGCGACATTCGCGCCGCCTGCGGTCAGTTGATCACCGAATCGTCGCGTCAGAAATCGCCGGCGCAGCGGCTCGCGGGTCTGATGCCCGTCTAGTGGCCTCTCCACTCACGCGATCGTCGATCGACACGAGGTCGGCCAGCCCGTCTCCGATCGGTCTCACGATCACGCGTACGTTGCGGGAAAGCCCCGGTGGGATTCGCACCTTCAGATAGTTGTCGGTGACGACCAGGCTGCCATCTTCCAAGGTCAGGCCCCGTCGCTCGGTACCGAGCTGCGTCGCGTGGAATCGCTGCGTCAGCTCTGCTCCAACCGCCCGCAACCGAGCGGCGCGATCTCGCACGATCGCTCCGTTGATCTTCCGCGTCATGCCCGACGCCGGTGTGCCCGGACGATCGGAGTACGGAAACACATGAAGGTGCGTCAGCGGTGACGAGGGCAGGTAGTCGAGGTTCGCAGCGAAGTCCTCGTCGGTCTCTCCTGGAAATCCGACGATCATGTCCGTGCCGATCGATGCGGAAGGAACCTGTGCGTCGATGTGGTCGAGCAACCGGCGGTAGTCGTCGAGGCGATACGGTCTGCCCATCGCGCACAGCATCCGATCGCTCGCGTGCTGCAGCGGCAGATGGAAATGCGGCTCGAAGCGTCCGCTGCGCGCGACGAGATCGACGAGGGCCGCAGGGCAATCCATCGGTTCGAGCGAGCTGATTCGGAACGTGACGTCGCCCGCGGTGCGATCGAGCGCGAGCAGCAGCTCGCACAAGGACGACCGTGGGGACAAATCGCGGCCGTAGGATCCCAGGTGGACCCCCGTCAGCGCGATTTCCCTGAAGCCGGACGCCGCAATGCGTTCGACCTCGCGGACCACGGCGCCCACGGGCACGCTCCGCGACGCGCCTCGAGTGCTTGGAATGATGCAGTAGGTGCAGCGTTCCTCGCAGCCGGTCTGGACGCGCAGCGTGAACGCGGTCCGTCCCGCGAGTCCAGGGCGCGATCGGCGACCCGCACGGTCCGTCACCGGGGCGATCGCTCGTGTGCGTGTCCGCCTGCTCGCGCGGGGCCTCGAGTCCAGCAATGAAGTCGAACTTCTGGTCGTTGCGCACGACGCGGATCACGCCCGGCAGTGCGCCGACCTCGTCCGCGCAGCGCGTCGCGTAACAGCCGGTCGCGACAATGCGCGCCTGCGGGTTCTCGCGTGCGACACGGCGAATCGCCTGTCGCGCGCCCTGATCGGCGGTCGCGGTGACCGAGCAGGTGTTCACGATGACGACGTCGGCGTCTTGTGAGGCGCGCTCGGTCCAGCCGCGCGCCCGGAGGTCCTCCTCCAGGCGGAGCGAATCGGCCTGATTCACGCGACACCCGAACGTCAAGACCGCGTAGTGCATGGGGGTCATGGGGTCAGATCTCGATTTTCTAATCGAAACCTTAGAAAAAAACGCATTTCCTGAGGGTCGACTAGAAAATCGAGATCAGACCCCCGTTTTGGGCTAGCTCAGCCTGGCCGCGGCGGCTTCGACCTTCTCGGCGAGCGTCCGCTTGTAGGCCTCCAGCTTCGCAGCGATCGTGCCGATCCGCGACGCCGAGAATCTGCGCGGCGAGGACGCCGGCGTTGGTCGCGCCCGGCTTGCCGATGGACACCGTGGCGACGGGGACGCCGGGCGGCATCTGCACGGTCGAGAGAAGCGCGTCGAGCCCTTTGAGCGCAGACGAGTCGATCGGCACGCCGATGACCGGCAGCGTCGAATGGGCAGCGACAACGCCCGCCAGGTGCGCCGCGGCACCGGCGCCCACGATAAACACGCGCACGTCCCGTCCGGGCGCCTCGCGAACGAGGCGCATGACGCGCTCGGGCGATCGATGCGCCGACGCGACCGTCATCTCGTACGTGATCCCGAATTCCTTCAACACATCTCCCGCCCCCTGCATCGTGGGAGCATCCGAATCCGATCCCATCAGTATCAGGACGCTAGGCATTCACGCTCCTCAGTGCCTGCAGGGCTTTGGCGCCGATGTCTTGACGATACTGCATGCCCTCGAAAGAGATCCGCGCGACCGCGTCGTACGCGCGAGCGATCGCGCCCCCATAGTCGGGGGCTGTGGCAACGACCGTGATCACCCGGCCGCCGGCGGTGACGAGTCGACCATCCTTCAGCGCCGTGCCGGCGTGAACGATCGCCACGCCGTCCAGACGCTCCGCCTCGTCGAGTCCGTCAACAGGACGGCCGGACGGCACCGGGCCCGGATAGCCCGCCGAGGCGAGGACGACACCCACGGCGACCGCATCGCGGAGCACGATCGGCGCCGCGGGTAACTGGCCATCCGCTGCGGCCACAAGGACGGGCAGCAGCTGACCCGACAGGAGCGGCATGACCACCTGCGCCTCGGGATCGCCGAAACGCACGTTGAACTCGATGACCTTCGGACCGTCACAGGTGAGCATGAGCCCCGCATAGAGGAAGCCTCGGTACTCCAGGCCTTCCGCTCGCATGCCCTCAACGACCGGCGTCACGATCGCTCGCATGATCTCGAGCCTGCATCGCGGCATCTACGAGCGGGCTCGGCGCGAATGCGCCCATGCCTCCTGTGTTCGGCCCGCGATCGTTGTCGAAGATCCGCTTGTGATCCTGCGCGGAGGTCATCGGTATCGCACGCGTGCCGTCGCATACGGCAAAGAACGACACCTCCGGACCGACGAGGCATTCCTCGATTACGACCGACGTGCCCGCGTCGCCGAACTGCTGCTCTTCCATGGCCGCGTGAATCGCGCGCTCCGCCTCGGCTGCTGTTGCGGCCACGACGACGCCTTTACCGGCGGCGAGACCGTCGGCCTTGACGACAAGGGGAAACCGAACTCGCCGGAAGCGATCACGCCTCGAGCGCTGGCAGCGTCCGCACAGACGCGATAGCGCGCCGTCGGAATGCCGTGACGCGCCATGAAGTCCTTCGCGAACGCCTTGCTGCACTCGAGCTGTGCGGCCGCACGCGAGGGGCCGAAGATGCGACGCCCTTCAGCGTGAAATCGATCGACCACGCCGTGATTGAGCGGCAGCTCTGGTCCGACGATCGTGAAATCGATGCGCTCGCGATCGGCGATCGCGAGGAGCGCCTCCGGGTCGGCGGGATCGACGGGAACGATGGTCGCCACGCGCGACATGCCTGGATTTCCCGGTGCGCAGACGATCGCCTCGACGCCGGACTCGCCAGCGAGCCGGGAGGCCAGGGCGTGCTCGCGTCCACCGGCGCCGACGACCAGAACCCTCATCGATCCCATCTTCCTGTGTGTTTGCCTAAACGGTGCAGGGTCAATCATTTGCGGGGTGGTTGGGCGATGGAACTATGTAATTGACGCGAGCTCGGCTTTCAACCTAGGATCCGCGTTTACCTGTGATAGCCTAACGTATTCTGAAGGATCTCAAAGGCCACACAGTGAGCAGGTCGGCCCGCGCGACCCGTGAGCAAGGCCGCGAAGGGGGTGTCATCAAGTTTGGCTGAAGTGAAAGTGCAGGACGGTGAGTCCATCGAGAGCGCGCTTCGCCGCTTCAAACGGAAGGTACAGCAGGAAGATATCATCAAGGATATCAAGAAGCATTCCTTCTATTTGAAGCCGGGCGACCGGCGCCGCGCCAAGCAAGCGCTCGCGCGCAAGCGTACGCGCAAGAAACAGCGGCGCGAATCGGATTGAGACGAAAGGCCGCGGACCCGGCCCACCACGCCGGGTCCCGGCAACCCGCCCACCCGCGGCGGGATCGAAGGGGTGAGCGAGAGAGGTAGCGATGGAGTTCCAGGACAAGACCCTGAACTGCGTGGACTGTGGGGCCCCGTTCGTCTGGACCGCCGGCGAGCAGCTGTTTTTCGCCGACAAGAATTTCAAGAACGAGCCGAAGCGCTGCAAGAGCTGCAAGGCGAAGCGCGCGGCGCGCCCGGCGGGAGGTGCGGCGATCGGTCGCGAGCGCGTGGAAACGACGACCAACTGCTCGGCATGTGGCAAGGAAACGACCGTGCCGTTTCGCCCGACCCAGGGACGGCCGGTGTTCTGTCGGGAATGCTTTCAGCAGCGGAAGTTCGCGGGAGCCGGGGGCATTTAACGCTGCCGTCGCTGCCGGCGTCACCAGGAGGCCACGTATCCGCGTGGCCTTCGTCGTTTTCGGCGGACGCTCACGGTCGAGCCGTCCGCAGTCCACGGGACATCGTCCCCTCTGACAGCGTCTGAGACAATTGGTTTCATGTTCACGTTCGTTCCGGAGAACACCCTACACATGTGCCCCCACATCGGCGGTTTCCCAATCGTGACGATGATTCTGGCGACGGCCCTGGCCGCGTGCGGCGGCTCCTCGGCCAACGCGCCGGCCGGTCAGGGCGGCCGTCAGGGCGGCCCGCCGGCTGCGGCCGTGTCGATCGTCACCCTTCAGCAGAAGCCGATCGAGCAGACGTCGGACTTCATCGCGACCGTTCGATCGCTGCACTCGACGACGATTCAGCCGCAGGTCGAGGGACACGTCACGAAGATCTTCGTGAAGTCCGGTGATCAGGTTCGCGCCGGCGCGCCGCTCGTGCAGATCGATCCCGAGAGACAGGCCGCGACGGTGCGAAGCTCGGAGTCCACGCGGGCGGCGCGCGAGGCGGACGTCACCTACTGGAAGGGTCAGGTCGATCGGCTGAAGTCGCTGCTCGATGCGGGAGCCATCAGCCGGAACGAATTCGAACAGGCGCAGCACGAACTCGACAGCGCTCTGGCGAACCTGGCCGCGCTCAACGCGCAGGTGCGCGAGAACCAGGTGCAGCTGCGATACTACCGGGTCATCGCCCCGACGAGCGGAACCGTCGGCGACATGCCGGTGCGGGAGGGCGATCGCGTCGCGACGTCGACAACGATCACGACGATCGACGATCGATCCGGTCTCGAGGCGTACATCCAGGTGCCGCTCGATCGCGCGCCCGAGCTGCGAGTCGGCCTGCCAGTCCAGATCCTCGATAAACAGGACCACGTGGTCGTGACCAATCCCATCACCTTCGTGGCGCCGCGCGTCGACGATGCGACGCAGACCGTGCTCGCGAAGTCACTGCTTCGCAACGTGCCTGCCGGGACGCGAGTCCAGCAGTTCGTGAAGGCGCGGATTGTCTGGCGCAGCGAGCCTGGGCTGACCGTGCCGGTGGTGTCGGTGCTCAGAATCGGTGGACAGTACTTCAGTTACGTGGCGGAACCGTCTGGACAGGGCCTCGTCGCGAAGCAGCGACCGGTGCAGCTCGGCGATGTTATCGGCAACGATTACATCGTTCAAGGCGGCCTGAAACCGGGCGAACGCGTGATCGTCTCCGGCGTGCAGAAAATCGGCGACGGCATGCCGGTCAGAGCCCAGTAAACCGGTGCTAGGGGTGCTAACGGTGCTCGAGGTGCTAAAGGTGCGGGTGCTGGGGTGCTAAGGGGTGCTAAGGGTGCGCCGTCGCCATCCCCATCGCTATCGCCATCGCTATCGCCATCGCTATCGCTATCGCCATCGCTATCGCTATCTCCGTCACCATCACCGTTGCCGGCGCCCCGCGCAGTCGCCACGCCAACCGGCAGCACCTTCAGCACCTTCAGCACCAGCACCCTTAGCACCTCGGCACCATTAGCACCAGCACCCTTAGCACCATCAGCACCACTAGCACCCTTAGCACCACCGGGACAGTTCCGCTCCCCACAGCAGACCGCCTATGTTCGTTGATACCTTCATCCGTCGACCGATTCTCGCGTCGGTGTGCTCGCTCGTCCTGATCCTCGCGGGACTGCTCGCCATTCCGACCATGCCGGTCGCGCAGTATCCCTCGCTGGCGCCGCCGCAGATCACCGTGTCGGCCGTCTACACCGGCGCGAACGCCCAGGAAGTCGAGACGGCCGTCACCACCCCGCTCGAGCAGTCCATCAACGGCGTGGAGGGCATGCTCTACATGACCTCCTCGAGCACGAACAGCGGCTTCTCGTCGATCACCGTTACGTTTGACATCACCCGCGATCAGGACCTGGCGCAGGTCGACGTGCAGAACCGGGTCAACCAGGCACTGGGTCGCATGCCGGCCGACGTGCGCACGACCGGCATCACGGTGCAGAAGCAATCTACAGGTTTCATCGCGGCCGTCGGCGTCTATTCCGAGCACAACGAGTACGACTCGCTCTTCATGAGCAACTACCTGGACCTGTTCGTCCGGGATGCGGTCAAGCGGGTTCCTGGGGTCAGCGACGTCATTATCTTCGGCGAGCGGAAGTATTCGATGCGGCTCTGGCTCGATCCGGATCGGATGGCGGCGCGCCAGATCACCGCCAACGACGTCGTCAATGCGCTGCGACAGCAGAACGTGCAGGTCGCGGCCGGCAGCCTCGGACAGTCGCCCGCGCCAGCCGGGCAGATGTACACGCTCAGCGTGCGCGCCGTCGGCCGCCTGACGGACGCCTCGGAGTTCGACAACATCATCCTGAAAGCGGGAGAAGGCGCCGCGCTCGTGCGCCTCAAGGATGTCGGACGATCCGAACTCGGCGCCGAGACGTACTCCTCCGAGCTCCGCTTTCAAGGGCTGGCGGGCGTCGGTTTTGGCGTGATCCAGCTGCCGACCGCCAACGCCCTCGACGTCTACAAGGCGATGGTTGCCGAGCTCGAGCGCCTGTCGCAGCAGTTTCCGCCCGGGATGAAGTACCAGGTCGCGTTCAACACGACCGACGTCGTCCAGGAATCGATTCGGGAAGTGCTGAAGACGCTCGCGGAAGCGATCGTCCTGGTCGTGCTCGTCATCTTCATCTTCCTGCAGACCTGGCGCAGCACGATCATTCCCACCATCACGATCCCGGTGTCGCTCGTTGGCGCGTTCGCGTTCATCAATCTCCTGGGATATTCCATCAACACGCTGACGCTATTCGGCGTCATCCTCGCCACCGGCATCGTGGTCGACGATGCGATCGTGGTGATCGAGAACATCGAGCGGCACATTCAGGAATTCAACGTTTCGGCGCATCAGGCGGCATCCGACGCGATGGGCGAGGTGATGAGCGCCGTCATTGCGACAGCGCTGGTGCTCATCGCGGTGTTCGTGCCGGTGGCGTTCTTCCCGGGCACGACCGGCCGTCTCTACGCGCAGTTCTCGATGACGATCGCGTTTGCGGTCGCGCTGTCGGCCTTCAACGCGTTGACGCTGACGCCGGCGCTTTCAGCGCTTCTCCTCGAGCGACAGACGCACGCAAAGGGTCGATTCTTCCGGGTCATCGAAGGCGCGATCTCAGGCGGAACGCATAGGTACATCCAGGGCCTGAAGCAGGCCATGCGCGTGCGCTGGGCGGTGGTGCTCGTGTTCGTCGGGGCCCTCGCGGCGACGTACTTCGTCTTCCGCAGCGTGCCCCAGGCGTTCGTCCCGGAAGAGGACCAGGGCTACTTCATCGCGCAGATCCAGGCGCCGACCGGAGCGTCGCTGGAGTACACCGGCGGCGTCGCGCGGCAGGCGGAGCAGATCATCATGAAGGATCCCGATGTGCTGGCGCTCTTCGCCGTCATGGGATTCAGCTTCAGTGGCGCCGCGTCGAACACCGGCCTGATGTTCGCGAGGTTGAAGCCGTTCGACGAACGGAAGGGGCCGGCGCACTCGCTTCAGGCGATCATCGGACGGATCAGCGGTCCTCTGTTCTCGCTGCCTGGCGCAATCGTCGTGGCGTTCACGCCGCCCTCGATCCCAGGCCTGAGCCGCTTCGGCGGGTTCGAGTTCCAGGTGCTCGATCAGGGCGGCACTGACATCAACCGGCTGGCGCAGGCGACGCAAGCGCTCGTCGGTGCCGGGAACCAGTCGCAACAGGTCCGCGGCCTGTTCAGCTCGTTCACGGCGAACGATCCGCAGCTGCAGGTGACGATCGATCGTCAGCGCGCGCTCGCGCTCGGCCTGTCGCTCGACGAAGTCACCAACGCGCTGCAGGTCTTCCTCGGATCGCAGTACGTGAACGATTTCGAGTTCAACAACCGCGCCTATCGCGTCTACGTCCAGGCCGACCAGCAGTTCCGCGCAAGTCCGCAGGCGCTCAAGGCAGCTGTACGCGCGAACGCAGAAAGGGACGATGATCCCGCTCGAGCAGGTCGTGTCGATGACGGAAACGACCGCCCCGTCCGTCATCAGCCATTTCAACCTGTTCCGCGCGGCGACGATCAACGGATCGGCCGCCCCGGGCATCAGCTCGGGTCAGGCACTGCAGGCCATGGAGAGTCTGGCGACACGCACGCTGCCGCAGGGTATGAGCTACGCGTGGTCCGGCATCTCGCTCGAGGAGACCAAGGCGGGCCGACAGTCGTTCATCATCTTCGGCCTGGCGCTGCTCCTCGTCTACCTGACCCTTGCCGCGCAGTACGAGAGCCTCGTGCTGCCCTTCATCGTGCTCCTCGGCGTGCCGCTCGCGGTGCTGGGCGCGCTGTCCGCTCAGTGGATTCGGGGCCTCGCCAACGACGTCTACTGCCAGGTGGGCCTGGTCATGCTGATCGGACTCTCGGCGAAGAACGCGATCCTGATTGTCGAGTTCGCAGAGCAGCTCAGGCACAAGGGTCTGTCAATCGTCGAGGCCGCCATCGAAGCCGGCCGCATCCGGCTCCGTCCCATCCTCATGACCTCCCTGGCGTTCATCCTGGGCGTGCTGCCGCTCGCCGTCGCGACGGGCGCCGGCCAAGAAGCACGCCATTCGGTCGGCACGGCGGTCGCGGGCGGTATGTTGGTGTCTACGTTCTTGAACATCGTGTTCATTCCAGTTTTGTACGTCGTCATCGAGACGGTCAGAGAACGCGCGCGTAGGCGCGCCGGCAACACCGCAGCGGCCGGCAAACCCCTGAAAAGTTGACACTTGACGGGAGCGCGTAGTACTCTGGCGGGTCTTTTGTACGTTAAATAGTAGGGCTGCGTACGAGGAGTAGCACAGCGATGCAGATCGACGAACGGGTCGTCGACGGAGTAACGGTTCTCGACCTCAAGGGCAAGATGACCTTGGGCGAAGGCGACGAACTGCTGAAAGACAAGATCAACTCCCTCATCCAGCAGGAACGGAAACAGCTGCTGCTCAACCTCGAGGGTGTGCCCTACATCGACAGCGCGGGCCTCGGCGAAATCGTGCGCACCTATACCACCGTGAGCCGTCAGGGGGGCAAGTTGAAGCTCCTCAATCTCACGAAGCGGATCCAGGATCTCCTGGCGATCACGAAGCTGCTGACCGTGTTCGAGACCTACGACTCTGAACCGGAAGCTATCAAGAGCTTCAAGTAAGTCGGACACGCGCACGGCCCGCCACGCGACAAACCCGCGCATGGCGCACAGCACATTACCCAGCCTTGACGAGCGCGCCGGCCCCAAGGTGGATCGTCTGACGGTCCACGACCGGCCGCTCGCTCTTGGTCTGTTCCTTTCTCTGCGTCCGTCGCAGTGGACGAAGAACCTGTTCGTGTTCTTCGGGCTGCTGTTCGGCCAGCGGCTGCTCGACCCCCGCGCCATCTGGCAGTCGAGCTGCGCGTTCGCGATCTTCTGCGTGCTGTCCGGCGTGGTCTACCTCGTCAACGACGTGGCGGATCGCGAAGCGGACCGTCAGCACCCACTCAAGCGTTTTCGACCGATCGCGTCAGGCGTGGTGTCGCCGGCCACCGCGCTCGCCCTCGCAGCCACGCTGACGGTCGTGGCGCTCGTTGCCGCCTGGTGGCTGCGTCCGGCGTTCGCCGCAGTCGCGGCGACCTACGTCGGCCTGCTGGCCCTTTACTCCGGACCGCTCAAGCACGTCGTGATCATCGACGTGCTGACGATTGCGATCGGGTTCGTGCTGCGTGCGGCCGGAGGTGCGGTCGCGATCGACGTGCCGATCAGTCACTGGCTGCTGATCCTGACCATTCTGCTCGCGCTCTTTCTGGCCCTGGCGAAACGGCGGCACGAGCTGGTGCTCCTCGCGGACGGCGCGACGAGCCATCGGCCGATCCTCGGGGAATACAGTCCGTATCTGCTCGACCAGATGATCGCGGTGGTCACCGCCTCCACGGTCATCTCGTATGTGATGTATACCGTCAGCCCTGAAACCGTGCAGAAGTTCAACACGGACTATCTCGGGTTGACGTTGCCGTTCCCCCTCTACGGCATCTTCCGGTATCTCTATCTCGTTCACCAGAAGGAAGGGGGCGGCAGTCCGTCCGACATGCTCCTGAACGATCGACCGCTCCTCCTGTGCGTGGCGCTGTGGGGACTGACGATCGCGGCGATCATCTACGGGGCGGATCTGAACCTGTTTTCGCGAGCCTGAACCCATGCCCAAATCCACGGTAGCAATCCTGCGGACGACCCCCGCGACGGTGCTGCGCGACTATCACAGCGTCATGAACCTCGCCGGCTATCAGGACGTCGTCCGAAAGGATGCCGACACGGCGCTCAAGGTCAACATCTCCTGGCATTTTTTCTTCCCCGGCAGCTCGACGACGCCGTGGCAGCTGGACGGGGTGATCAAGGCGCTCAAGCAGGATGGCTACGATTCGAGCCTGATTCACGCGTGCCACAACCGCACCGTCGTCATCGACGCCCACCTCGGCGAGCGCGAGAACAAGCAGGTCAACGTCGTCGAGGCGCACGGGCTGCGCAACGTTCACATCTACGAGACGGAAGAGTGGATCGATATCCGTGACGCGGTAGGGGATCTCACGAAGAAATTCACCTGCCTCGGTGAGGTGTACCCGAAGGGCTTCATGATCCCGAAGCGCTTCATCGGCGAGAACATCATCCACCTGCCTACGATCAAGACGCACGTTTTCACGACCACGACGGGCGCGATGAAGAACGCGTTCGGCGGACTGCTGAACGAGCACCGGCACTGGACCCATCCTGTGATCCACGAAACGCTCGTGGATTTGTTGATGATCCAGAAGAAGATTCATCGGGGTGTGTTTGCCGTCATGGACGGGACGTTCGCGGGAGACGGACCCGGCCCGCGGTGCATGATGCCGCACGTCAAGAACGTCCTCCTTGCCAGCGCCGATCAGGTCGCCATCGACGCCGTCGCCGCGAAGCTGATGGGATTCGACCCGATGTCGATCAAATTCATTCGCATGGCGCACGAGATGGGACTGGGGTGCGGGGATCCGCGCGACATCGAAATCGTCGGCGATCAATCGGCCGGCAACGAGAACTGGCATTTCGTCGGACCGTTCAAGAAGATGACGTTCGCCTCACGGATGCAGCACAAGATCTACTGGGGCCCGATGAAGGGGCCGATCGAATGGTCGCTGAAGACCGTGCTGGCGCCCTGGGCTTATATTGCCAGTGTGGTGTACCACGACAGCTTCTGGTATCCGGTGAACGCCAAACGCATGATGCGGAACGTGCTCGACAGCCCCTGGGGCCGGCTGTTCCGCAACTGGGAGCACCTGACGCCGGACGCCGACGGCTTTCCGGATGTGGGCACCGACACGCCCGAGATCAGGCTGACCGGCAGCAAGGCCCTCGTTCGATCGCTCGGCATCCTGGGCACCTGCATCACCCAGGCTCCCGAGTTCGTGCAGCGCCGGAGGCGCCGGGAGTCGACGCACTGACAATGTCCGGTGCCGCCGGCATTTGAACATTCGCTATTACGCATTCAACATGGACATGCCTGAGTTCACTGTTCGTTCCGATAACGTCGACGTCGAGCAGATCATGCGGCAGATCCGCGCACGGATTCGCGAGAAGCGGGGCGTGGACTATACCGAAGAGGAGATTCGCGAGCTCGCCAACGTCAAGCTCGAGAAGTTCCTGGATCCCAAAGGAGTGCGATCGGATCTCCTCCAGCAGTACAGGGAGGTTCGCGAATCGTCCGCGAGCGTCTCGATTCCCGCGTTCGAGGACACGCCGATTTACTCGTCGGCGCGGCCGCTCGTGCGGCTCTTCAGACGGCTGCTCAACCCCCTCCTGAAGCTGTTCTTCAACCCGAGGCCGGT
The DNA here is from genome assembly GCA_963786615.1 of uncultured Acidobacteriota bacterium. GTDB lineage: Bacteria > Acidobacteriota > Vicinamibacteria > Vicinamibacterales > 2-12-FULL-66-21 > CAWAZT01. The sequence continues at coordinate 101,024 of CAWAZT010000013.1, read as the reverse complement.
GATCGAATCGATTCAGGCTCAGACGAGACTCACCGAGTCCGAGAAGCTGACGTTCGAGCTGATTCACAACCTCGTCGTCGAGCTGACGAGGACGACGATCGAAGTGCGAAATCTGAAGATGCGGCTCGAATCGATGGCCAGCCGGCTCGACTTCGACGAGCGGCGCGCACGTGCGCTCGAAGGGGTCGTCCAGTACCGGCCAGGTACGGTGCCGCCACTGCAGCCTCCGGCGGCTGCCGGAAACGATCTCGACACAGACGGCAACGAGCGTCGGCAGCGTCGCCGGAGACGTCGCGGCCGCCGGCGCCCGCCGTTCGGTCGCGAGGGCACAGAGACTGGCACGAGTGGTGAGTCGTCTACAGCGGGCGACGAATCGCGTGTGCACGAGGGCGAGCCGTCGTTCGATGACTCGCGCGAGCCCGCACACCAGACGTCCGGCCACGCCGACACGCACGACGACGGCGGAGACGGGCACTCGTCCGAGTCGTGAAGCTGGCCGTCGTCGTTCAGCGCTACGGCGCCGACATCAACGGTGGCGCGGAACTGCACGCCCGCTACATCGCAGAGCGGCTTGCGAGGCACGCGACCGTCGAGGTCGTCACGACGTGCGCTCGCGACTACGTCACGTGGAAGAACGAGCGCCCGTCCGGCGTGGAACAGGTCAACGGCGTCCAGGTCCGGCGGTTCCCTGTCTCGCACGAACGGCATCCGCACGAGTTCGGCCGGCGATCGGCGCACGTGTTCGAGCAGGTCCATTCGGTCAACGACGAGCTGCGATGGCTCGAAAGCGAAGGGCCGGCGAGCCCGGCGCTGGTTCGCTACGTCGAGCAGGCCGCGGCCACGCTGGACTACGTCCTCCTCTTCAGCTATCGCTACTATCACGCGTGGCATCTTGCACGGCGGATTCCCCATAAGGCAGTCGTCGTGCCCACGGCCGAACGGGATCCCGCCGTCGCGCTCTCGATCTTCGGCCCCGTGTTCCGCGGCGTGCGCGCGATCATGTACAACTCGCCGGAAGAGCGATCGATGATCGGGCACGCGACGTTGAACCAGCAGGTGCCTGGCGTGGTCGTCGGTGTCGGTTCGGACGTACCCGCACGGACCGACCCGTCGAGATTTCGCAGGGCGTTCAACATCGATCGACCGTTTGCGATTTACATCGGGCGCGTCGACGAGAACAAGGGCTGCGGAGAGCTCTTCTCGCACTTCCTGCGCTACGCGGCCACGTATCCTCACGGGATGGATCTGGTGCTCGTGGGCAATGCCATCATCGACGTGCCTCGCCATCCGAGGATTCACCATCTGGGATTCCTCGACGATCGCGACAAGTTCGACGCGCTGTCGGCATCCGACCTCCTGATCATGCCGTCGTACTTCGAAAGCCTGTCGATGGTGGCGCTCGAGGCGTGGGCGTTGGGCCGGCCGGTGCTGGCCAACGGGCGCTGCGACGTGCTGAAGGGCCAGTGTCTGCGGAGCAACGCCGGTCTCTACTACGAGCGCTACGAAGAATTCGTCGAAGCGTTGTATGCGCTCGAGTCCAACGGCCCGCTCAACGCACGCCTGGGACAGAACGGCCGCGACTACTTCCAGCGGCATTACGCCTGGCCGGTGATCGAGCAGAAATACCTGCAGATGTTCCGGACGCTCGCACAGACGCAAGCGGCGGGAATCGAGCCGTTGCCCGGCTGGTACGCGCGGCGGGATCGGAACGTTCCCGCTGCTCGGGAGGTGCTCGCGCGCATTCCGTCCGGAGCCGTCGTTGATCCGACGACCCTCGGCGACGGGCGTGAGCGTCTCCCTGGGATCCCAGCGTCGATCCATGGGCGAGGTGAGGCACCCCGCATGAACGGAGCCGTGCACCAGGTCCTCGCCACGCTGGGTTATGGCGACGCGATCGGCCACGAAGTGCTCGGCATTCAGCGTGTCCTCCACAGCGCGGGATACGAGTCCGAGATTTTCGTCGAGACCGCGCACCGCCGGCTCGAGTCGCTGACGACCGACTACAGGGCGATGGTCGGGCTCATCGCGCCCGACGACATCCTCATCCATCATTTCTCGATCGGATCGCGCGCGTCGCGGACCGCGTACGCGCTGCCGGGGCGGATGGCGCTGGTCTACCACAACATCACTCCACCGGAGTACTTTCTCGGCGTGCACAAGGATCTCGTCAAGTTGTGCTTTCGCGGACGCCGCGAGCTGACCGCGTACGTGTCCCGGTGCGACATCGCGCTTGGCGACTCCGACTACAACCGTCAGGAGCTGGAGCAGCTCCAATTCGTGGCCAGCGACGTGCTGCCGGTCGTCCCCGATTTCTCCCACCTCGACGGTCCACCGAGCGAGCTCGAGGCGGCTGATTTCGACGACGGCTGGACGAACGTCCTGTTCGTCGGCCGGGTTATTCCCAACAAGAGGTTCGAGGATCTCATCCGGGCGTTTCACGTCTATCGAACGCGGTACAACCCGCGCTCAAGGCTCCTGCTCGTCGGCGCCTACAGCGGGTTCGAGGCGTACTATGCGATGCTGCAGTCGCTCATCGCGCGGCTTGGCGTGCGCGACGTGCACTTTCTCGGGCACGTTACCAACGAGGAGCTGACAGCGATTTACAACGTCGCCGATCTCTTCCTCTGCGCGAGCGAGCACGAAGGCTTCTGTGTGCCGCTCGTCGAGAGCTTCTACAAGCGCGTGCCGGTGCTGGCCTTCGCGGCGACCGCGGTGCCCGCGACGATGGATGGAGGCGGCGTTCTTTACACGACGAAGGATCCGTTCGAGGTCGCGCGTCTGATGTCTGCCATCCTCGACGATCCGGACGTCGAGACCGCGGTGCTGGCGTCGCAGGACGCCGCACTCGCACGGCTTCTGCAGAAAGACTTCGCGGGAACGCTGCTGCGATTCGTGGATCGTCTCCGGGCCCTCGGGCCGCGCGAGGCCCCCGAGGTCCCCTGGGATTTCTGGCCGCAGTTCAATCAGGCGGAACGGCTCGAGGAGCTCCGGCAGTTCCGGCCGGCGCTGTATCGGGCGTTGCCGCAGGGGCCGGAACCCGGTACGCGGGATGCGGACTCCGGAAATTCCGAATCCATGAGAAACCAGCACGGAAAGGCGACCAGTTCTGGTTCGTCCGGAAACCGCGTACCGCATCCCGGATCCCGGCCATGAGGGTCCACCAGTGGGTCCCGGCCGCGCACCGGGGGGACGCGATTGGCGACAGCGCGCGGCAGATCCGCGACGCGCTGCGGCGCATGGGGCACGAATCCGAGCTCTTTGCCCTCACCATCGACGACGACCTGCGTGACGAGGTGAGACCGTTCGCGGATCCGATCGCGCGCGGCGGCGACATCACGATCTTCCATTTCGCGTTGCCGTCCCCGATGACGAGCGCGTTCGAGTGGCTGCGTGGCGTCAAGGTCCTGCAGTATCACAACATCACGCCGCCGGCATTCTTCGCGCCGTACGATCCGGCGCTGTTCCGGCTGGCCGCGCTCGGCCGCCGCGAGCTCGCGACGCTCGTCGGCCGGGTGGATCTCGCGCTGGGCGTGTCCGAGTTCAACCGGCAGGAGCTCGAGACCATGGGCTTCACGAGAACGGGCGTCCTGCCGATCTCCGTGGACACCGACCGGCTGACGTCGGGGCCTCCACGTCCCGCGCTCGACCGCATCCTGGGCGACGGCCTGATCAACTTCCTCTTCGTCGGACGGATCGTCCCCAACAAGAAAATCGAGGATCACATCCGGCTGGCCGAGCTGTACAAGCGCAATGTCGACAGCTACTACCGGTTCATCTTCGTTGGCCGGTACGATGGGGTGCCGCGCTACTACGCGCAGATTCGGGCTCTGATCGACACCTTCGACATGCTGCCCGATCGCTTCTGGTTCACGGGTCCGGTGCCCGACGCCGATCTCGCTACTTTCTACCGCTGGGCCGACGCATACGTGTCGCTCAGCGAGCACGAGGGCTTCTGCGTCCCGCTCGTGGAGGCGATGGCGACCAACGTGCCCATCGTCGCGTATGGCGCGGCGGCCGTGCCCGAAACGCTCGGGGGCGCGGGTCTGCTGTTTTCCCCGAAGGATTTGGAGCTCGCCTCGGAGCTGCTCGCGTCGGTCGTATACGATGACGACATCCGGCGGAACGTCCTGGCGGGTCAGCGCAAGCGGCTGGAAGCGTTTACGCCGGCGCGATTCGAAGCCCGGCTCCGTCACACTCTCGACGAGCTCGCACAGTGAAGATTGCTTTCATCGTCCAGCGCTATGGCACTGAGATCCTCGGCGGGTCGGAGTACCACTGCCGGTTGATCGCCGAACGGCTCGCGCCGAAACACCAGGTCGAGGTGCTGACCACCTGCGCCCGCGACTACATTTCCTGGAATAACGAGTATCCGGAGGGGACGGACCGGATTCGCGGCGTCACGGTCCGCCGGTTCGCGAACACGCGCACGCGCGATATCAACGCGTTCAACCGCTACTCTGAGTGGATCTTCACGTCGTCACACACGCGTGACGACGAGATGGAGTGGGTCCGCCAGCAGGGTCCGTGGTGTCCGGCGCTGCACGAATACCTCGAGCGCAACCAGCAGAACTACGACATCCTGATCTTCTTCACGTATCTCTACGCGCCGACGCTGCTCGGCGTCCGGGTCGCGCCGCAGAAGAGCATCCTGGTGCCGACCGCCCACGACGAGCCGGCTATTCACCTCGACGTCTACAAGGAACTGTTCAGCGCGCCCGCGGGCATCGCGTACAACACGGAGGTCGAACGGCGCTTTCTCACGACGCACTTCTCGATCCGCGCCATCGAGGAGGAGACGGTCGGCTGCGGCGTTGATCTTCCGCAGTCGCATCAGCATCGGGAGCGCCCCGACGACGCCGATGACGCTGATGGTCCGGTGCAGCCAGACGATGCACCGGACGAGGACCGTCCGCCAAGCTGGCGTCCGCATCTTGCCGGACGCGGCGTCGTCTTTCGCCGTCGTCACCGGCTGCACGGCCCGATGGCTCTCTATGGCGGACGTATCGATCCCGGTAAGGGATGCGAGGAGCTGATCGAATATTTCAGCAGCTATGTGCAGGAAGGCGGCGACGCGTCCCTCGTCCTGATGGGCGTCAAGCTGATGCCGCTTCCCGATGATCCGTTCATTCGGTTCGCGGGACGGCTGTCGGACGAGGAACGTCTGCACGCGCTCGAAGCGGCCACGATCGTCGTCGTGCCGTCGCCGTACGAGAGCCTGTCGCTGCTCGCGCTCGAAGCCTTTGCCGTCGGCACGCCGATCCTGGCCAACGCCCGGAGCGATGTGCTCGTGGATCACTGCCAGAAGAGCAACGCCGGGCTCTACTACGCGGACCGCGACGAGTTCGTGGAATCCATGAAGCTGCTGGCAGGTGACCAGCGATTGCGCGCCGCGATGGGCCGCAATGGGCAGGCGTACGTGCGCAAGAACTATCGATGGGACGTGATCCTGTCGAAGTACGAGCGGATGTTCGCCAAGCTGCGGGGCCGCTGACCACCACCACAGACCTCGCAGCGGCAGCCACAGAGCGACATTCACCGTGTGTCGTCTGCGGCTATTCTGTTCGGCCCTCAGTGGGGGTCGTCGCGCACGCCAATCAGGCGGCCCGCGGTCTCGAAGCGACGGAAATCGGTATAGGTCGCGACGGTCGTGATGCGCTCGCCGGTGGTCGACGCGTACTCCTCGAGCATCTCGATCGGCACCAGGACGTCGAACTTCTGGTGTGCTTTGTAGCGAACCGTCATCGTCCCGCGAAGACTGCCGGCCGCGTCGGTGAGCTCCAGCGTCGTTCTCAGGACCTCGCCCGTCGCATCGTCTATCGTCATCGTTCCGCGCGCAGGCACGTCCTCGCGCCGGTCCTGAATGACCGTCGGTCGCGAGCGCTCGGCGAATTCGTACGTCGACGAGCGGCGAGCCTCGACCGGCTCACGCCGGATCCGTCTGAACGAGAAGCGATGGCGGTAGTGCGCATCGAGGAAGAGAAGCGCGAGCGTCGGCTCGTTGAACGTGCGGATGACCTGACCGATGTTGAACCGGCCGTTCTCGGTCGCGAGCATTTTGAGCGTGTCCACCGACAGATCCGACGACTGAAGAGCAACCTGGACACGCCGCTCGCCGGCCGGTCGCGGCACGCCGTCGACGGCCATCACATCGCGGACCGCAATCCAGCTGGCCTCACGCGGCAGCCACACGAGCAGCAATTCCGAGTCGAGCTCCCGCCGGCCCATGAGCTGTGAGAAACGCGTCCCCGACGCGGGGAATCTGCGCTGCGCGCGGTCCTCCTGCGTGTAGTGCTCGCGCCAGATGACCGCCGCGAACGTCTCCTCGAATCGGGCGACGTACGAGCGCGGCGAGCCTCAGCGTCGCGTCCTGCGCGTCATCGAACGTCCGCGGTAGCGGCGCACCGGAAGCTGGTGGCACACCTGCGCTCGGTGACGGGTCATGACCGGCTCCCGGATCAGCGCGAACGTAGGCCGTTCTCGCTCGTTGCGCGTCTCTTTCGGTTTTCAACACGGTCAGCGTTCCCGACGTCCGCGTCGCCAGCGCGGCGCTGGCATCCGCCACGAGCGCGCCGTACGAGATGCTCGAAGGGAGGTGCCACACACTCAACGTTGCTCCGAGCGCGCGCAGCTCCCGGGCGCGGTCGTCCAGCCTCAGCCCGGCCGGATCGCGGTAGGGCCAGCCCGCTGTCATCAGAATGACCGTGCGCGGCCGGGTGGTCCGGCACGTCTCGATCACGCGTCGAATCTTTCCAGCCGTGTCTTCTTCAGTATCGTGAATCAGCGCGACTGCGGCAGCGTGGACGGCACCGCCACAACCGGCTGCATCGCCCTGGCAGACGCGATTGATGACGGTATCGCGCATCGCCTCGTTGTTTCTGAGGATCTCCGAGGCCTCGGACATGTTCAGCGTGACACCGTTGTAGGTGCGCGGCTGGAAAGCGAACGGAATGCTGTCGAGGGCCGTCACACGATTCGGCACGGATTGGATGCCGAGTGAAGTGAGCTGAAAGAAGTGCGCGTCCATCTCGGCGCCGCCGAGCGCGGCGCCGCGAATGCGGTCGGCGACGGCGACGTTCTCCACCGGCGAATCGGCGTCGATGATCACGACGATCCGATCCACGGGCGGCTGAGAGGAAACACCAACGACGGACGCCACAGCGACCGCCGCGATAGAGATCAGCGCCCTGGCCACTGTCTGTTGCGAAGTGAGCTACTCGCGGTCGGCGGTTACGGCTTCTTCTTCGTCGTCGACGTCCGGTGCGTCGGCCGACGGACGCGATCCGGCGGTGCCGTTCGCGGCTTTCTTGCGCCGCGGGCGGATGTCGTGGCGCTTGATCATCTCGTTCAGGGTGGTGGGCTTGATGTGGAGCAGCTCCGCCGCGCGCTTCTGCACGCCGCCGGCTGCCTCGAGCGTGGACTCGATCAACCGCTTCTCGAAATCGGTGATCACGTCGCGGAACGAGATGCCCTCCGGCGGCACCACGAACTGCGGCATCTGGAACCTGCGGCTGCTGCGCACGTGATCCGGTACGAGGTCGATGCCGATCCTCGACCCGTTCGAGAGGACCACTGCCCGCTCGACCACGTTCTCGAGCTCGCGCACGTTGCCCGGCCAGTCGTATTCGAACAGCAGGTCCAACGCTTCGGGCGACAGCTCCATTCCGGGCTTGTTGTTCTCTTCGCCGTATTTCTCGAAGAAGTGCTGCACCAGCAGCGGAATGTCGTCCTTCCGATCGCGGAGCGGCGGCAGCTGCACGGTGATGACGTGCAGACGGTAGTACAGGTCCTCGCGGAACTTCCCTTCCTCCATCATGCGCCGCAGATCCACGTTGGTCGCGGCGATGATGCGGACGTCCACCTTGATGTTCTCGACGCCGCCGAGGCGCATGAACTCGCGCTCCTGAATCACGCGCAGCAGCTTCGCCTGGGTCTCGAGCGGGATGTTCCCGATCTCGTCGAAGAAGATCGTCCCCTTGTCGGCCAGCTCGAAGAGGCCTTTCTTCGGGTAGAGCGCGCCCGTGAAGGCGCCCTTCACGTGACCGAACAGGTTCGATTCCAGCAGGTCAGGGGGCAGGTTGCCCGAATTGACGGTGATGAACGCCCGATCCGACCGCGACGAGTTCTGGTGCAGTGCGCGCGCCACCAGCTCCTTGCCGGTGCCGCTCTCGCCGTTGATGAGGATCGTCGTCCGGCTCGGCGCTGCCTGGATGATCAGGTCGAAGACCTGCCGCATCCGCGAGCTGCGGCCGATGATGTCGTGGAAATGGTTTGCGCGGGCCTGCAGGTTCTGTTTGAGGGCGCGATTCTCGGCGACCAGGCGCCGCTGCGCCAGGGCGTTCCGGAGAACGACCAGCACCTCGTCGTTCTTGAACGGCTTGGTGATGTAGTCGTATGCGCCTCGCTTCATGGCGGCGATGGCGTTCTCGACTGACGCGAACGCCGTGATCATCAGCACCGGCAGGTCGTCGTCGATCTTCCTGATCTCGTCCAGCGCCGAGATGCCGTCCATGCCCGGCAGCATCACGTCGACGATTGCAGCGTCGAACGGCATCGAGCGCAGCAGATCGAGCCCCTCGTTGGCCGTCGTCGCCAGGCGAACCTGGTAACCCTCTCGCGTGAGGAGCGCGTCGAGAATCTCGCGCATGATCTCCTCATCGTCGACGACGAGAATGATGCCGTTGCTCGTCACGTGCGGGTGCCTGCTGCGCGAGCCGCCGTCATCGTGGCGAGCGGAAGCTGCAAGGTGAATCGCGTGCCTTGCCCAGGCGTGCTGTCGCACGTGATGGCGCCGCCGTGCTCCTGGACGATGCCATACGTGATCGACAGGCCGAGGCCGGTACCCTTGCCAATCGCCTTCGTGGTGAAGAACGGATCGTAGATGCGCGACAGGTGCTCCACCGGAATACCAGAGCCGGTGTCCCCCACCTCCACGACGACCCCCGATTTCTCGACGCGGGTGACGAGCGTGAGCCACCCACCCTTCGGCATCGCGTCGCGCGCGTTGAGGAGGAGATTCAGGAAGACCTGCTGGAGCTTGTACTCCATTCCCTGAACCATCGGCCCTGGCGTCACGAATTCCTTCCGCACCTGGATCCGCCCCGTCTTGAACTGGTGCTCAAGCAGCGCGAGGACGTCGCTGATGACGACGTTGATGTCGCAGGGGGTACTTTCGACCTGAGCGGGACGCGCGAGGTTCAGGAGCCCGTTGACGATCTTCGCGGCGCGGAACGTCTGACGCTCGATTTTCTCCAGCACCTTGGTCTTCGGATCGTCGGGCTGGGCGCCTTCGAGCAGCATCTGGGTGAAGCTGGAGATGCCCGTCAGCGGCGTGTTGACTTCGTGCGCCACGCCGGCCGCGAGGAGTCCAATCGACGCCATCTTCTCCGAGATCTGCAGCTGTTCTTCGAGCTGCACGCGGGTCGAGATGTCTTCCAGGATCACGATGGTACCCGTGACGGCTTCGTGCGCGTCGCGCAACGGCGTCGCCGCCACGTTGACGAGGAGCCGGCGCACCGGGTCGTGACGCGTGGTGAGCGGCACGCGATAGTAGGCCGCGCCTTCCGGTGATTCGACCGCACTGGCGCGGAACATCTCGACGACCGGCGCATCGAACAGCTGATCGAGAGCGCGCCCGACGGCGTCTTCGTGACGTACACCGTGCAGCTCCTCCAGCCGGCGGTTCCAGCGCACGACGCGGCCGTTCTTGTCGAGCACGGCGAGCCCGTCGTTCAACGACTCCAGTATGTTCTCGCTGAACTGCCGCATCCGCTCGACCTCGTCCGCCTTCGTGCGGAGCTGACGATAGAGCCGGCCGTTCTCGAGCGCCGTAGCCGCCTGCGCGGCCACCGCCGACAGGAGTCCCATGTCTTCGCTGCTGAGCGGTTCCGCGCTCGCCTTGCGTCCGAGTGCCATCACCGCAATGGTGCCTTCTTTCGAGACGCACGGAACGAAGTAATGGATCCCGGCCTCGCGCCAGAGCTCGCCCTCGCGCGCATCCAGGCGGCGCAGGGCGAAGGCGTCGTCGAGCGTGAGCGTGTGACCCGAAATCAGGCGCGTGCCGACGTCGGACGTGCGTGTCAGACGCGGCGGCGCATCGGGGAAGCCCGCGTGAGCGATCGTCACGAAGTCCCCGGCGTCGGACGCAACCGACACTGGAGCGAGCATGAGTGCCATGCGGTCCACGAGCAGCGTCTCGGTGACGCGGTGGACCAGGCGTTCGCTCAGGCGCAGCAGGTCGAGATCGCTGTTGAGGTCGCGTGCGAAGCCCACGAGCGCGCGGCGATAGTCGTAGCGATCGCGGTAGTAGACCCGGTCAAGCGCCGACTGGATGGCGTCTTTCACGGGGCGCGACAGCAGGACGACGACGAGCGTCGCCAGCAGCGCGATGACGGGGTTCCGCTGGTCGGCGTCCTTCAGGAACACCACGCTCGCAAGCTTGAGGAGGATCGAGTAGATGGCGGCAATCGCCATCACCGCCGCCGCGTAGACCAGGCCGCGCTTGATGATGACCTCGACGTCCATCAGCCGGTAGCGCACAATCGCCGACGCGAACGCGAGCGGGATGAGCCCGATGAGCAGCGCGCTCAGCTCGAAGCCGCGTGGGGGCTCCAGACCGGTGACGAAGGGCAGCACGTAGCCGAACACGAACGGGAGCGACCCGAGCGCCGTTCCCCAGACGATCCAGCGAAGCTGCCGGCGCGCCGTCACGGACCGCACGCGGCGGAGCGCACGAATCATGATCGCGAGCCCGGCGACCAGGCTGACCGCCAGATAGACGAGACCGGCGTTCTGAACGAGCTCTGCGACGCGAACGAGCACGTCACCGTGTCGCGCGGCGTTGACCACTCCCGCAACCGATGCGCCGCCCAGGAGAAAGGCCGGGAGATACAGCGCGGGAAGCAGCGTGCGCCCGGTGTCGCTCCTGACCCACGCGTCCGGCCGATCGGGGAAGACGAGCGCGAAGTGCAGGAACAGCGGCGGGAGCAGGAGCTGCGCCGACAGGTCCCCCCAATAGAAGACCCAGTCGAGCGGATCGAGCCGGCCGGTGAACGAGAAGGCGAGCACGCCGAAGAAGGCGACCGTCAGCCAGAAGAAATGCAGCGTCGCCTGGTGATCGGGACGGCGCAGCCGTACGGACGCGCCGACCAGCAGCGAGAACATTCCGACTGACGCCAGCATGAAGTACAGCCCGCGCGGGCTCGACGGGATCGGCTCGACCGAAATGTCGACCATCTGCTGCGTGCGCAGCCGCAAGACCGTGTAGTGGAGGGGCGTGCCGCGACTGCTCGAGTGGAGAATCTGGATGACATCTTGCGGGCTCGTGACGGGTCTGCCATCCACGGCCAGGACGACGTCACCGACCTGGAGTCCGGCCCGCGCGGCTCCCGTGCCGGGCGCCACTTCCACGGCGACCACGTCGCCGTCGCTGGCGCGCCACAGCACGCCATCCTCGACCTCGTTCCAGCGAGCGCGCTGCGCGATGTTGGCCACGGCGAGACAGAGGAGGAGCACCACGAGCCCTACCTGGCTCGTCGATCGCATCCACACGTTTCGCAGCCCTGATCGCACCGTCATGCGTACACGTTGTATCCAAGCCAACCTAGCAAAGGCCATACCCCGCCGTTACAGCTCATCAGGCTACCTAAACTCCTGAAATTGCAGGCATTTATCTGTCGTGAGCGGAGACGGCACGGATCCCTTTCCAACCCATCGGACGTACGATTCAAGAACTTGGACAACCAAATTTTGAGCATAAGAAAGGCCGCGGATCGCGTCGTGTGCGCAACCAGCGGCCGCATTCTCTTTCGGGGGCTTCGCCCCGCCGGCCCCTCATCCCGTCGCTTCGCTGGGGCCGACGCCCCGCCCAATCGCGCTTTGGCGCCGCCGCGACGCGATCGCCTGACTCAGAACTTGACGAGCACGCCGCCGATCACGCGCTTGGGCGGATGCACGACGAGCAATTCGTCGTAGATGGAGCCGGCATCCATCGGATCGCGGAACAAGTTGCGCACGCCGACGAGCACCTCCCAGCGCGTGCTGCCGAAGGGCATGAACGGCAGGGCCTGGTTGACCTGCAGGTCGAACCGCGAGTCCAGCGACGAATGGGTGGGATCGGCGCCGCGGGCGAACGCGGAGTTCAACTTGTAGAGGAAGAAGACGCGCGTGGCCGTTTCGGGAATCTCAGTTTCGACCGAGGTGGTCACGTCGTGCACATCCTCGTTCTGAGGACGAATCGCTTCGGGCGCCCACACGGCCACGGACGCCATCTCGCCGCGCGACAGCCAGTGGGCGCGGGTCAGCGAGTAGTCGACCGAGCCACGGACGCGCTGACATGGTGCCGTGCTGATACGAACGCCCCAGCCGTCAGCGTCCACGGATCCGCCGCTCGCCACGTAGTAGTGACCGGGCGATTGCGGACCGCCCTCCACGGGCAGGCCGAACAGGGTGATCATCTGATCGTCGACGTTCTGATAGAAGCGTCGGACGCCAACCACGAGCGCCCCGTCGAACGCGTGATCGATGCCGACGTCGAGGAAGCGCCCGCGCTCGACGCGGAGGTCCTCGCCTGCCAGCGGCGCGAACGTGCGCTCGGGCGGCAGCCAGGGTCCGACAATCGTCGGCGCCAGAAATTCCTCGGCGCCTGGAGCCAGCATGCGCTGCGCCACGGTGGCCGTGACGTGCGTGTTCTCGTCGAACGGCGCGACCGACACGGCGACGCGCGGGCTGATCAGCGATCGCTTCGTCAGGTAGTCGTAGTGCGCGTACCGGCCGCCGTACTCGATCGCGATGATGCCCGAGGGCGTCCATCGATCGCTTCCGTAGATCTCGCCGACCGTGCGGCTCTCATCCGTGCTGCCGTCGAGCGCGAGCGGACGCACGGTGCGCGCCTGGTACTGCTGCGTGCTGTACGACACGCCGAAGCCGTAGTCGTGACTACCGGCGTCGCGCGACGAGAACGAGCCGGCCAGGATCCACGACGACAGATCCGACTGGCTCATCGATCCGCGCACGGCCCACTGCCCTCCGGCCGCCGGCGCGCCGATGGACACGTACGCGACGCCGCGCGGCAGCAGGTCGCTCGTAAAGAGCTGCTGGCCGGACGCAATCGCCGACGTCGTCAGCAGGTTGACCTCGCCGGAGAACGGCGGATTGCTGAAGAACGATGCGGCGCTGGAGAAGGCGCTGCCGATGAATCGAACTCGACGCTTCCGGAAGCGTGGCATCGGCCGGCGTGGCTCGTCGATGTCGACGACCTCACCGCTGTCCTTCAGGACGCTGCGCTTGACATGACGGAGCCTCCACGCGAGCTCGGAGTGCGGATGGTCGTCGGAGCTGTCGGGATCGTCCGCGGCGGCCGGCGTCTCGAGGCCTGCTGCCAGGATGGGACGCGAGCCCGCCTCGTCCGTCCCTGATGTGCCAACGAGATGCTCGACACGATGGAGCTGAATGCGATCGAGCGTCGCCGGCAGCGGACCGACGCGGATGTTGTCGCGACGTGTCGAAAGGAAGCCTGGCAGGTGAACGCGAACGATGTACTCGCCGGGCGGCAGCGCATCGAGCGCGAAGCGGCCCCTCGCGTCGGTCACGACCATGGCCGTCGTCACTCCGAGCGCGGAGACCATCGCGCCGGAGAGCGGACCGCCGCGATCGTCACTCACGCTGCCGCGAATGCTGCCGAGCGTGATGCGAGCGGTCTGGTTCGCCGCCATGAACCGTGGTTCCGTCTGCGCGTACGCCGCCGCCGCCGTCGTTCCGACGACCAGGCCCGCAATGACGATCCGGTTCAGGCGTCCCATGGACTCCTCCGTGGCGCCACTATGGCGTCACCGTGAAGTTTACGTTCTGCGTCAGCGTTTTCGCGGGGTTCGCCAATTTGTCGACGACCTTGATCTCGAGTCGGAAGTTCCCCTCGGGAAACGATTTCAGTGGTATCCCCTGTCCGGCCTGGATGCTCTGTTCGACGGTCGCCGGATCGAACGAGGCGCCCATCGATTCGGGCGTGAACGCCTGAGGCTCGGTGCTGTTGAACTTCTTCTCGCCGTCGGGCGCCTGCTGATAGAACGTATAGGTCGCCTCGATGTTGAACTTCTTGTCGGTCAGCGTCGGATTGTAAATCTGGAACAGGACAATCAGTTCCTGGTCCTTCTTGAACTTGTGGTCCGGCGAAACGATCACTTCCTGCTGGCCGAACGCGTAGGGTCGCTCCGACTGCTGGTCGGGCGTCACCGGTGCCGAGAGCTGCTCGACCCGCTCGGCGAGCAGGACCGAACTGGTCGTGAACTCGCCGTTCGAGTAGCTCGGCACGTCCAGCGGCTGCTTGAGCACGGCGGCCTTCGGGGTCGCGCCGGCCGCGGCACGTTCGCGCATCACGACGTAGAGATCGTAGCTGCCGCCCGGCACGGCAACGCCGCGCGTGATACGCAGGGGCTGACCCGCGGTCGGCTTCAGTTCGAGGAACGAGACGTCCTCGAACGGATAAGTCGGCGCTGCGGCGGCCGGCTTGGCGTCCTTCTTCTTGTCGTTCTTCTTCGGGTCCGTCTTCGGCGTCCGTCGCGGGCGCAGGCGTCGGGGGCGCACTCAGCCCGCGAGGCGCGACCCGCAGGTAGAGCGTCACCGCTCCGGTCGTGAGCTTCGACGAATCGATCGTCAGCGTGAGAGGCACCCACACGCGCGCGTTCTGCGCCTTCAGGAAATCGTTCTGAAACTGAATCGTGAAATCGGACGGCACCTGCTGGCCGGTCATCGCCGCATCGGCCAGACGGACCAGGCTCTGCACTTCCTCCGACTGCGCTTGCGCGGCGGTGGTGTCCGGCTTCTTCGGATCGGGCTTTTTGTCCTGCGCGTGGACACGAAGACCCGCACCGATCCCGACCGTCAGGACCGCGACGAACCCACCACTTATCACTCGAGAATGACGACGCCACGACGACATCAAAGAGACTCCCGTCCCTGTGACCAGGAAAACCTGTCTAACTCGATTAATCATAAGGCGTTCCGGCGTTGCAAGTCAAAGACCGCCGCCCTGTTGCAGCTGGCCGCCAAAACAGCCCGGAAAGGGTCCTGGCCGGTGCGCACGGCTGGCCGGGCTGATATCATCGCCGGTCTATGTCCCGAGCGTGCCGTCTGCCGGGGTTGCCTGCGGTCCAGGAGCCCAGCCGTGCTCGATGACGCGGTCGTTATGGTCCTCGCGGGCGGGGTTGGCGAGCGGCTCTACCCGCTGACGAAAGAGCGCGCCAAGCCCGCCGTCTACTTCGGGGGGCCGTACCGCATCATCGATTTCACGCTGAGCAACTGCATCAACTCGGGGCTGCGCAAGATCTTCATCGCCCTCCAATACAAGTCGCTCTCGTTGACCCGTCACCTGCGCTTCGGCTGGAGTGTTGTCGCCGACGAGCTCGGCGAGTTCATCGAGGTCCTCCATCCGCAGAAGCGCGTCGGCGAGCACTGGTACCAGGGGACAGCCGATGCGGTCTACCAGAACCTCTACTCGATCGAACGGGAGTCGCCCCGCCATCTGATCGTGCTGTCGGGCGACCACGTCTACAAGATGGACTACGCGCGGATGCTGCGGTTCCACCTGGACCGCGGCGCCGCCGCCACGCTGGCGGTCATCGAGGTGCCGTCGACCGAAGCCCACCGTTTCGGCGTCCTGCAAGTGGACTCCGACGATCGGCTGACGGGATTTCTCGAGAAGCCCCGAGGGCTGCCGGAAGGCGAGCTCGTGCTCGCGTCGATGGGCATCTACATCTTCGACATGAATGTCCTCGTCCCCGCGCTCGAAGAGGACGCGCGTCACGCGACGAGCCACGACTTCGGCAAGGACATCCTGCCGTCGATCATCTCGAACGCACCGATCTACGCCTATCGCTTCTACGACGAGAACAAGAAATCCGCCAAGTACCTGGCGCGATATCGGCACGCTCGACGCCTACTACGAAGCCAACATGGATCTGTGCCGCGTGAACCCGGAGTTCAACCTGTACGATCCCGAGTGGCCGCTGCGCACGCATCAAGTGCAGGCACCGCCGGCGAAGTTCGTCTTCGCCGACGAAGGGCGGCGCTGCGGGCAGTCGCTGGATTCGATCATCTCGGCCGGATGCATCATCTCGGGCAGCCGGATCACCGGCAGCGTGCTGTGCCCGAACGTGCGGGTGCACAGCTTCTGCAACATCGACCAGAGTATTCTGATGCCCGGCGTGCGCATCGGCCGGCACGCGTTCCTCCGCCGCGCGATCATCGACCGCGACGTCTTCATTCCGCGAGGCGCGCGCATCGGCTTCGACGAAGAGGAAGATCGCCGCCGTCACACGGTCAGCGACCGCGGCATCGTCGTTGTCACCAAGGAGGACGAGCCGTTCATCGGGCCCGTTGACGAGGGTGCGCTCAAGAACGAAGCGGAGTTCGATCGGAGAGGGTCGGACTGACGTGCTCGGGGTTCGGGGTTCGGGGTTCATGGTTCGTGGTTCAACACTCGAGGAGCTGACTTGAAGATTTCGCGCGTTCACGGCAGGGAGATTCTGGATTCGCGTGGCAATCCCACGCTGGAGGTTGAGGTCGTTCTCGACAACGGCTCGATGGGGCGCGCGGCGGTTCCGTCGGGCGCGTCAACCGGCGTGCGCGAGGCGCTGGAACTTCGGGACGGCGACAAGAAGCGGTATTTCGGGAAAGGCGTCCTCAAGGCGGTTGGGAACGTCAACGGTGAGATCGCGAAAGCAGTCGTCGGTCGTGAGGGTGATCAACGCGCCATTGATGAGCAGATGATCGCGCTCGACGGCACGCCCAACAAGGGGCGTCTTGGTGCAAACGCGACGCTCGGTGTCTCGATGGCGCTCGCGAGGGCCGGCGCGGTTGCGGCTGGTGCTCCACTCTACGCACACCTGGCGGGTCTCTACCCCCAGGCCGGCGGGGTGGCGGGCAAGACCCTGCCCGTGCCGATGATGAACATCCTCAACGGCGGCGCCCACGCAGATAGCAGCGTGGACTTCCAGGAATTCATGGTCATGCCGGTGGGCGTACCATCCTTTGCGGAAGCGCTCCGGACCGGTGCCGAGATCTTTCACACCCTCAGGGGCATCCTGAAGAAGAAGGGCTATTCGACCGGCGTCGGCGACGAGGGGGGATTCGCTCCCAGCTTGAAGTCGAACCGCGAAGCGGTGGACCTCGTGCTCGAAGCGGTGTCGCAGGCCGGGTTCACGCCGGGCCAGACGGTGTTCGTTGCGCTCGACGTCGCGTCGAGCGAGTTGTGGGACGAGACCGGGCACCGGTACGAGTTCAAGAAATCCGGCGACAAGGCACGGTCCGCCGAAGAGATGGTCGCGCTGTACGAAGACTGGGTGCGGCAGTACCCGATCATCTCCATCGAGGACGGCCTCGCCGAAGGGGACTGGGACGGGTGGAAGCTGCTGACGTCAACACTGGGCGCACGCGTGCAGCTGGTCGGCGACGACGTGTTCGTCACCAACCCCGAGATCCTGCGGCGCGGCATCGCGGAGCACGTCGGCAACGCCCTGCTCGTCAAGCTCAATCAGATCGGCACGGTCACGGAAACGCTCGACGCGGTGGCCATCGCGCGTGACGCGTCCTACACCAGCGTCATCTCGCATCGATCGGGCGAAACAGAGGACACGACGATCGCCGATCTCGCCGTCGGTACGGGCGTCGGCCAGATCAAGACCGGGTCGGCCAGCCGCACCGATCGCGTGGCCAAGTACAACCAGCTCCTGCGGATCGAAGAGGAGCTCGGTGCGCGCGGCCGCTACGCCGGCAGGTCGGCGATCAGGCAGCTCGGTCGGTAGGCATCCCATGCACACTGTTGTTCTCCTGCGGCACGGCGAGAGCGCTTGGAACAAGGAAAACCGGTTCACCGGATGGGTCGACGTCGATCTGACCGAACGCGGGCGCGATGAGGCGCACGAAGCGGGCCGGCTGTTGAAAGAGGGCGGCTATACCTTCGACCTGGCGTATACGTCCGTACTGAAGCGCGCCATCCGGACGCTCTGGATCACGCTCGACGACATGGATCTGATGTGGATCCCCGTCGTCAAGAGCTGGCGGCTCAACGAACGTCACTACGGCGCGCTGCAAGGGCTCAACAAGGCAGAGACCGCCGCGAAGCATGGCGACGACCAGGTCAAGATCTGGCGTCGCAGCTACGACATTCCCCCGCCGTCGTTGACGCCTGACGATCCGCGCTATCCGGGGCTGGACCCGCGGTACGGCGATCTCAAGCGCAGCCAGATTCCGCTGTCGGAGTCACTGAAAGACACGGTCGCGCGGTTCCTGCCGGTACTGGCACGAGACCGTGGCGCCGGCGATTCGCAACGATCAGCGGGTGCTGATCGCGGCGCACGGCAACAGCCTGCGCGCGCTGGTGAAGTACCTCGACAACGTGAGCGAGAGCGAGATCGTCGAGCTGAACATCCCGACCGGAATTCCGCTCGTCTACGAGCTCGACGACGAGCTCAGGCCGCTGCGACACTTCTATCTGGGAGATCCGAAAGCTGCCGAGGCCGCCGCCGCCCGCGTGGCGCAGCAGGCGAGTCGAAAATAGCAATGCTCACTGTTCAATGCTGAATGTTCGATGCCAAGGAAAATCCAGCATTAAACATTGAACATTTATCATTGAGCATTGGTCAAACCGCCCGCAAGACGAGCGCCGCGTCGTTGCCGCCAAAGGCCAGCGACGTCGAGAGCGCGCAGGTGATCCGCGCCGCGCGCGCCTCGTTCGCGACCACGTCCACGTCACACTCCGGATCGGTATCGGTGTGGTTGATCGTCGGCGGAATCACGCCGTGGAAGATGGTCAGGGCCGTAATCGCAGCCTCGAGGCCGCCGGCGGCGCCCAGCGTGTGGCCCAGCATCGACTTGACCGATGTCACGGGTAGGCGTCCGGCGCGGTCGCCGAACACCTGCCGGATGCCGCGCGCCTCCGCCCGATCGTTGTGCGGCGTAGCGGTGCCGTGCGCGTTGACGTGGTCGATGCAATCGGCGCTCACCGACGCATCCGCCAGCGCGCGGCGCATCGTCGCCGCGATGGCGCTGCCGTCCGGCTCCGGTGACGTGAGATGGAAGGCCTCGCAGGTGAGGCCGTGGCCGACCATCTCCGCGTAGATCCGCGCGCCGCGGCGCCGGGCGCGGTCGAAATCCTCCAGCAGCAGCATCGACGCGCCTTCCCCGATGTTCATGCCCGCGCGCCCACGGTCGAACGGCCGGCAGCTGCTGGTGTCCATCACGCGAAGCGCGTTGAAGCCGCTGAACGTCAGACGCGTGAGGAAGTCGCTTCCGCCGGCCAGCGCCGCATCGATCTGCCGTTGACGAATGGCATCGGCCGCATGGCCGATCGCCATCGTGCTCGACGCGCACGCGGCGACGATGCAGGAGCGCAGCCCTTCGAATCCAAAATGCGACGCGATCACGTCCACCGGCGTGCTGTAGAAATGATTCCACACCTCCGATGGACGCGCGCGATCGATGCCCTTCTTCAGCAGCGTCTCGACATAGCGCTCGGTGCGAAGCAGGTCGGCGGTGCCCGCGCCCAGCACGACGCCGATACGCGTGGGATCCGGCGCCTGCGCCAAGATGCCGGAATCGTCGAGCGCTTCCGTGGCGGCGTGCACGGCGAAGTGATCGCCGCGCGACCAGCGGCGCCGCTGGAGCGGGGTAAACAGGGGAAGCAAGCGATCGTGCTCGACTTCAGCGGCGATCTGGCTCCGATAGCCTTCTTTGTCGAAGAGAGTGAGCGGTCGAATTCCGCACGTCCCGCGTATCAGCTGGGCCCAGGTCTCGTCGCGCGACAACCCAATCGCGGTGACCAGCCCGATCCCGGTGATCGCGACTCGCCGGCTCACCGCGCCCGCTCCGTGAACATGGCGGACGCCGCAGGCCAGACCCAGCCGTCGAGCGTCGACGCCGCCGACGCCACCGTGCGCCCCTCACGCAGCTTGACGATGAGCGGCATCAACGCGGGCAGGAATTGAAACGGCACGGACAGGCCGATGCAGGCCGCGCAGGCCAGCCGATGCCATCCGTGGTGATCGCGCGGCCCCCAACCTAGCACGCTCGCGCAGTACCGCGCGACCACGCCATATGCGTCGCCAGCGACCGCGGGTATTCCGCCATGACGTCCACCAGGACGCCCGAGTCCGGCGCGCAGGCTCGCCAGAAACGTCGTCGCCGTCGTCCCTGGCGCCGTCGTCCATGTGCGGCCGATTCGGCGAAGCGTGTGCGCGTCGCTTCCCGCGACGGCCGCCAGTTCAGGGGACCGCTCGCGGAGACGTTCGATCAGCAGGTTGTGCGCGGGCGTCATCGTGCCATTCCGTACTTCGAGCGCCGGCACGAGCGGCACCAGATGCAAGTACGTCTCGAGAGGCACCTGGCCGCGATAGAAGTGCAGCAGGTGATTCAGCGCGAAGAACACGTCGGCTTCGCGGAGGCGGGCGATCACCTCGAAGACGTTGCCTCGAAGCGGCTGCACGTCGCGGTGCAGCGCCTCCGTCATGCCGTAGACGGCCAGATGCACGTCGATGTCGCCATCCGGCAGCCTGCACGACACCTCTTCACCGTCCAGAATGTCGTCGGCGTCAGGGAAGCGATCGCGAAGCTCGAGACAGCCGTCAATGGAATCGTGATCCGTGATCGTCACGATGTCCATGCCGCGCGCCTTCGCCGTCCGATAAACGTCCACCGGCGACGAATAGCAATCGCGGCTCCGGAAGAACGGGAGGTCGCCGTTCACCGTGGAGTGCCACGAATGGACGTGCAGGTCCGCGCGTGACAGGACGGAGAGGTCGCCGGATACGGTCATTTGCCGAGCGGTTTCAACAACAGAATCTGCACGACTGTGGAACCGATGCCCCGATACTGCGCGGGAAGCCACGCGTGTCCGACATCGGCGCGGAGAATCGTATTGTACGGCGCCCGAACGTTGAAGGCGACGCCAAACCCGGTGAGCGGCTGCCAGCTCCGGCTGGCGGCGAGGTCCCGTCCCCAGGCCTGTTCGAGGAACAGGTCGAACCGATACAGCTGCAGCAGGTCGAACGTGTAGGTGCCGCGCGCCATCGCCAGATCGTCGAACCGCACGCCTGAGGCGGGGACGCCGTGAATGCGCGTGTCGTCGAAGAGGCCGAACTGGTATCGGCTGAACCGATCCAGGTTGTCTCCCCCGAAGTACCCGCCGTTCAGATGCACTTTCTGAAGAGGCCCGAGAAAGAAATCGCGTGACAGGTTGCCGCTGTAACGGACGTAGGTCCGCTGCGGCGCGGCAAGCCCGTCGGTCGGCTGCGTCGGATCGGAGAGGCCCCAGGGCTGCCAGCTCGATCGCGCGTACCACGCGCCGTTCAGGACGAGACTGTAGCCACCGCGCCGGTATTCGTAGGCGCCTCCGAGTCCGTTGGTCGTCGTCGAAGACGGGACGACGAACGCGTCGCTCGTCGTCGTGTCCGCGTGATACCCGTCGAAGCGGAACTGATACTGGAACGTCGCCTTCTGAAACGCGGTGTACTGCCATCCCAGGTTGATTCCGGTCGTGAGCGGCCAGGTGATCACGCGCTCGTCCGGATGCTCGCCGGCCGAATCGTACACGCGGTCGCTCGACGGCACCGCGATGCCGAAGAAATCGAGCGATGCGTCGAACGGCGTGTGCGGCAGCTTCGGCCGCTGGATGTTGATGGCCGCGAGCACGCCGCCGAACAGCATCGCGAACTGATTCTCGGGACCGTGAAACGCGAAGTCGAGGTAGTTGATGCCGAAGATCGGCAACGGAAACGCGAACGACGGATCGATCGTGACGCCCATGGCCGCCGCCTTCGCCTTTGTCGTCGGCCGATCGCTCACGATACGCGTCTCGCCGGACTTCACGAAGTACCGGATGCCCTTGTCGGTATCGCGATACATGATGTTGTCGCCCTTCCGCGCGGTCGCCCGGGCCTCGGCAAAGCTGGCGTCGTTCACCTTGACGTCGCGAAAGACCACGCTCCGCTCCACGAGCAGGTTGCGACCGGCGATCATGACGATCTGCTTGGCCGACAGCGTCGACAACAGAAACACCGGACGTCCGTCGATCGATGTCGCCGAGGTGTAGCGCTGCTCTTCCTGATTCGAGATCACGGGCGCCGACAAGTGCGTCTGGACGGCCGAGACGCGCACACGCGCAAAGCTACGTCGATCGATCCAGACTGTCCCGCGAAAGAGCGATCGCCCCTGATCGACGGGGTCGAACCTGACGACGTAGCAGTCGAAACCGTCGACCTTCTCCGTGCCGGTCAACCGGTAGCGATAATCGTCGCTGAATCGGAGCTGGAGCGGCAGCGACAGAACCTTCTCGGGCTGCAGCAGCGGAAACGGCGGCCGGTTCTTGGGGTCGAACCGCGATCCGTTCACCGAGAACGACAGTTCTTCCCACTCGACGCCATCGGTCGACGAGAAGTAGCGGTTTTCCGTGACGACGTCGTAGCCGGGGTCGGTGAGGGTGGGCCGGAAGTGTTGCTCCATCCGCGCGTGCGCCTGATAGTGATCGACGGCTGCGTCCTGCGCGGCCTGCTGCTGGCGATGCCGCGCGATGATCTCCTCGACCCTCATCTGACGCGTGGCGCTGACCTCCGCGCGCGACGCGAGCGCCTCGCCCGTGGCGTCGGCGTTGAAGTCGATCAACATCGGCCGACCGGTCCGCGGCGCCTCGATCCGCACCGTCGCACCCTCGCGATGATAGCCGGCAGCGCGCTGGCCTGCGCCGGTTGTCAGGTCGAAGATCATCGGCGAGCCTTCGACCGGGACGTTCACCTGAATCTGCAATGGCGTCGCCGCCGCAGGCGCGTTGTAGAAAAGGTACGTGCCGAAGGACCGGCTTTCGAACAGCAGCCGGGACGCGACGGAGTCCCCGACCGCGCCAGTGGCGTCGGATATCTGCAGGGAGGATGCGGCCGGATCGACGGCATCGACATCACCCGTCAGCAGGCTCGCGGCCGGACGCAGCGCGCGAAGGGTTGCCGCGACGGCCTCGGTCGATCCGATCGCGCAGATCGCTACCACGCGCGTTCCGAGCGCGTCGATGGCCGCGGTCGCATACGCGGCGGCCGCCGCTTGCGGATCGGACGGAAGATGTTCTCCAACCACCACGGCGTTCACGGCTGGTGCCTCAGCGGCGATCCTCTCGAGCAGACGGGACGCGTCCGCGAGGCGAGACACCGCGACCAGGTCGACGTAGGCCGCCAGATCACGCGTGAGCAGCCGTGGAATGGGATTCGCCACGGTGTCTCCGGCGATCGCCAGGCGAGCGTTCGGCGCGGCGATGCGCAGGTCGGTCGACGCGGCGCGGATGGCATAGGCGTCGGCGTCAGCCGTCTGTGCGGACAGCCGCAGCTCGAGAATCGCGAGGCTCTCCTTGTGCGCCCGCATCCAGCGCCGCAGGGCGGCGCGCCAGACCTCCGCGCCCTGGGCGGTCGCCGGCATGGGCGTCGCGAGCCACAGCTTGAGGTGACGCGCCTCGTAGTCCGATATGGCGGCCTCGGCCTCGCGGACGGCGACGGCGTCCGCGACATCCAGGGACACGCGGACGGCCACCGGAAATGCCGGTGTTGCGCCAATGGCGTCGGCAATGGCGGCTGGCAGACGGCGATCCGGAGACGGCTGCAGCGCGACGTGAGGAACGGTCGGCTCGGCGGCGGCGCCACCGCGCGCGATGAGCAGACCGCACACCAGGATCAGCGTGCGGGCGCCGAGGGTCAGCGCGACTCCATGGGCGCGACCGCCTCGTCGAGCGTGCCGAATGAGGCGCCCTCCAGAATCGATTGCAGCCGATCGGCAAACCCGGCGAGTCGAAAATAATGAGCGAAGCGCAGCCCGGCTGGCAGCCGGACACGCGGTGGATTCGGATCGATTTCCCACGGATGAATGGTCAGGACGGCGGGCGAGCCCGCATGGTTTGTCCGCTCGATTTCCTCGAGCACGCGGCGCGGCGTGCTCATGCGCAAACCCCATCCCCAGCCCATCGGAATCGCCTGTCCGAATCGATCGGCGACCAGCGGGGGCGCCTCGAGGATCGGCCCGCCGCTCGTGCGGTGCACGTACGGCTGGCGCGGAAACGCCGGCGATCCGACCACGCGCAGCGGCGCCATGCTCGCGTCCAGACGAATGCCGTGCGCTGCGAGCACGGGCAGCGCCCACAGGGAGCGTTGATTGATCGACCATTCCGGGGCTCGATACGCCGCGACCGGCGGCGCACCCGCGGCCGAGAGCGCGCGCAGGCTCTGTTCGAGATCGTCGGCAAACGCCGGCTCGCCCAGGTCGTACGCGCGGCGATGCCAGTGGCCGTGCGACCCGATCGCGTGTCCGGCATCCCTGATCTCGTCAACGAGATGAGGATAGCGCTCGGCGATCCAGCCGAGCACGAAAAACGTGGCGCGCGCACCGGCGCGGCCGACCAATTCGAGCAGCCTCCGGGTCGTCGGCTCGACGCGTGTGGGGAGCTCTCCCCAGCGCGAGGGCCCGAGATCCCGGACGCCGCAGATGTGGAACCACTCCTCGACGTCGACGGTCAGCGCGTTGATCACGGTGTCAGGAGGTTGAAGAAGCCATGATCAACGTTCAATGATGAATGCTCAATGATGATGCCATTGACATGCCACATTCAACGTTTGGCATCTGGCGTTGGAGCTGCGTTGTTATCGCAGCCGGCTACGCGGACGTCGCGCTCGCCCGCTTTGCCTGGATGAAGGCGGCGATGGAATCCACCGACCGCAACACCTGCATGCCGGTCTCCTGATTCTCGATCGTCACGCCAAACGATCGCTCGAGCTCGAGCACGAGCTCCAGGACATCGATGGAGTCGAGACCGAGCCCGTCAGGGCCGAAGAGCGGCGTGCTGTCGCCAATCTCTTCGGGGGCCATCGGCAGCCGCAGACTGCGTACGAGGGCGGCCTTGATCTCTGCACGAAGCGCATCAGACATAGCGGATCGAAAACCTCCGTAGACTGTCGGGCTGCGGCATTACAAGAACGAAGAACGTGTCGGGCTGAGGCCCCCGGCTCGGCCCGACACCGAAGCCGTCAAGTGAGTCCGCCATCCACCGCGATGACCTGACCCGAGATGTACGACGCGGCGTCGGACGCGAGGAACGCGACGACTTCCGCAATCTCCCGCACCGCGCCGATACGGCCCATCGCAATCGCGCTCAGCGTCGCCTGCCTGGTGGCCTCGGGCATCGACGCGAGCATGTCGGTGTCGACGAGCCCGGGTGACACGGCGTTGACGAGCACACCCCGACGCGCGAGATCGCGCGAGAGCGCACGGGTGAGCCCGACGAGTCCCGCCTTCGACGCCGCGTAGTTCGCCTGCCCCGCCAGCGGCATTGTGGCACTCGGCGACGTGATGTTGATGATGCGGCCGCGCCGGCCCTGCAGCATGCCGCGCACGGCGGCACGGATGCAATTGTAGGCCCCATCCAGATTCGTCGCGAGCACCTGATCCCAACGTCCGGGGTCGAGCATGATCACGTGCGCATCAGCGGTCACGCCGGCGTTGTTCACGAGCACGTCCACGGTCCCGAGATCGCGCGCGACGTCGGCGAAGAACTCCTCGACTTGCTGGCGATCCGTCACGTCGCAGCGGCCGACGTGCGAACGGCGTCCTGTGCGCTGCACCGCACAGCCGACCTCCGCCGCTTCTGCCTCGCGCGTCCGATACGCGACGGCGACGTCGGCGCCCCGTTGGGCGAGCAACTCTGCGATGCCGCGGCCGATGCCGCGCGAGCCGCCGGTCACGACCGCGACCCGTCCGGTCAGATCGAATTCAGGAAGCACGTCTGGCCACCGCGCGCAGCACGATGGACGCGACCGCCCCGCCGGACGCGACGCTGTTGACCAGCGCCAGCGGCCCGACGCCTTCGGCCTTCATCGCCAGGCGGAGGCCGGCACACGCTGAATCCGGCGTCCGCAACCCGGCGATGGGCGGCGCGCTGCCCGCACGGGCGCATGCAATCGCCGCCACCACCGCCGCGGCGCCCGCGGCGCTCGATTCGCCAATCGCACCCTTGATCGAGGTAATCACCGTCCGGCGGCCGCCGAATACCTCCGCGAGCGCCTGCGCCTCCACGCGATCCAGCACGTTGGTGGAATTCGCGCTGGCATAGACGACGTCGATCGCGTCGGCGTCAACACTGGCGCCGGCAAGCGCGCGCGTCATCAAGCGGACCAGCGGCACGGCGGACGACGGCCACTGATTCAGGCCGGTCGTGGCGCCGCCGCGCTCGACCGAGAGGATCTCGGCGTAGATGGGGGCGTTCCGGGCGCGGGCAACCGACTCGAGCTCGAGGACCACGCCAAATCCGCCTTCGCCCAGCACGAAGCCGTTGCGCGTCGCGTCGAACGGACGGCTGCCCTCCGGCGAGCCGTTGGCGTGCGACAGGACGCGAAAGCTGTCGTGCACGCGATAGAAGAGCGGAAACAGCGCGTCGACACCGCCGGCGACAAGCGCCCGGGCCTGACCGGTCTGCAGCAGATCGACAGCGTGGCCGATAGCGAGCAGGCCCGACGCTTCCTTCTGGCTGACGGTCACGTTCGGCCCTCGCAGTTTCAGCTCCAGGGCCGTCGCACTCGCCGCGATGTTGCCGACCGTGGCGTTGAAAATGAGCGTGGGGACGTTGACGGGACCCAGCGTGAAGAGCTTCTCGAGATATTCCTCGGTTGGCGCGCCGCCGGACGTGTAGCTGCCCAGCACGACACCGACGGCATCGTCCGGCTCCAGTCCGTACGCGATGCCCGATGCATCCAGCGCTTCCCGCGAAACGGCCACCGCGTACTGGCTGGTGACGTCCAGCCGCCGCAGCTTCAGCGGCGTAATCCAGTTGGTCGGCTCGAATCGATCCGACCGCCGCCGCGCAGCGGGCCGCGCATTGACTGACATCGAAGGTGCGCACCGGACCGACGCCGGTGGACCCCGCGAGGAGCATGGCGGCAAAACGCTCCACGCTCGTACCGAAGGGAGAGACGACCCCGAGTCCGGTGACGACCACCCGTTCGGACACGTCGCGTACGTTACCATCCCGTCTATGGGAGGGCAACCTGCCGTGCGGGCACCGATCGCGATCGTGGTGAGCGCGCTGGTGCTGTGCGGCGCCGCGTCACGCGATCTCTTCGACGACATCTACGCGCGCGGCCACGACGTCGAGGCTTCGATTCGGACCGTGACCGCGCGCTTTACCGAAGAGAGCACGTCGTCGTTGCTGTCCTCGCCGGTCGTGTCACGCGGGACCCTCGCCGTCGATCCGCCCGGATCGCGTCGTCATGCGCTACAGCGACCCCGCAGGCCGGATTCTCCTCATCGACGGCGATCAGCTGACGCTCGTCTGGCCGTCCAGAGGTGTCCGCGATCGATCGAATATCGGCGAGGCACGACGCCGGATCGACAAGTATTTCGTCGACAAATCACCGAACGAGCTGCGACGGAGCTTTCACGATCGCCGCCAAGGTCGCGGCCGATCACACCAACACGTGGGAGGTCGGCATGACGCCGACCCGCAGTCAGATCCGTCAGGGGCTGACGGGGCTGACGCTCCGGATCGATCGATCCTCATTGATGCTGAGGACGCTGCGCATGCAATTCCCCACCGGCGACACCAAGACGCTGACGTTCGACGACGTCGTGGTGAACGGGCCCGTGGATCCACGAATGTTCACAATCGAGTAGGGGCAGACAGGCAGTCGTGGCTTCTCCGGTTCAGTCCATCGTCGTATGGGCCTACTGCCGGCGGTGGGTGGTCCTCTGCGCGGCCGTCGGCCTCATCGCCGCCGCATCGCTCGGTCTTCGTCGAGTGACGTTCGACAACGACGTCACGAGCCTGCTGCCGCGAGGAGGGCGCGCGGTGCCGGCGTTCCGGACGTTCCTTCAGCGCTTCGGATCGCTCGATCGCCTGCTGATCGTCTTCACCGCTCCTGAAGGCAGGACGGCGGCAGACTGCAGCGAGGAGATCTCGGGATGGGTGTCGGCGCTCCGCGCGGCGCCGGAGATCGAGAGCGTCGATGCGGGCGTGGCGGGCCCGGATCGCGATTGGGCCTGGCTTGGCGAGCACGCACTGCTGCTGATGCACGGACCGGCGCTGGATTCGGCGCTCGCGCGATTGCGCCCCGATGGGATGACCGCAGCGCTCGCGGCGTCGCGACAGCTGCTGTCGGTCCCGTCGCCGACCGTCGAGCAGATCGTGCGTCAGGATCCGCTCGACTTCTTCGGGCTCCTGCGCGACCAACTCGGCGGTGCACGCGCCGGGCTCTCGGTCGGCCTGACGGAGGCCGGCTACGTGAGCCCGGACGGACGGCGCCGGCTCGTGATCGCGAAGCCGCGACAGCCACCGTACGACACGCGGTTCTCGCACGCCCTCCTCGAGCGGCTCGATCGCATTCGAAGCGACCATCGGGATTTCGCACGGCAACCAGCCTCGTTTGGACGTCATGTTCGCCGGCGGCCACCTGATTGCGCTCGACACCGAAGCGCTCGTGAAGAAAGAGAGCGTCTGGAACAGCGTGGGCTCGCTGCTCTTGATCCTTCCACTCCTCTACATCGTCTTTCGGAGCGTCTGGCTCCTCTCGTGCGGCGCGCTCCCGTCGTTAATCTCCCTGGCGATCGTGCTGGGACTGATGGGGCTCGCGCACGCCACGCTGTCGGCCGCCGCGACGGGAGCCGCGGCCATGCTGTTCGGGCTCGGCGTCGACGGCGTGGTCCTCATGTACGTCGCGTACGGCGTGGCCGTTGCCCGCGGCCAGACCGGCCGCGATGCCGTGTCCTCCCTCGGCCCTCCGTCCGCGAGCATGTTCCTGGGCATGCTGACGACCGCGGCGACGTTCTATGGGCTCGTGTTCGTCGATTTCCCGGCGGTGCGTCAGCTCGGGCTCTTGATCGGGCACAGCATGGTGGCGTGCGGGGTGCTGACGCTGGTGCTCGTGCCGGCCCTGCTGCCGCACCGTCCGACGGCCCGCAGCCGATTTTCGACGCTCGAGTGGCCGCGGCTGGCAGGGTGGATTCGGAAGCGGCGCGTCCTCTTGCTTGGGACAGCGACGGTCATGACGATTCTGCTCGGCGTTGCGTCGATGCGGCTCCAGGTCAACGCCTCGCTCGATCGTCTGAAGTCCACGACACCCGCTGCGCAGGCTGAGCAACAGGTCGAGAAGATGTTCGGCCTGCCGTCCGACATCTACGTCGTGCTCCAGGAAGGCTGCCGATCTCGAGCCGTTGCTGCAGCAGAACGAAGCCTTCGTCGCGCGGCTCCGTCAACGGGCGCCCAGGATCGCGATCGACGGCAGTTCGACGCTGCTGCCGTCCCGCGTCCGCCAGGCCGACACGGGCGCGCGTCTTCGCGCGGAGGTGCCGCCGACCTCGGCCATTCTCGACTCGCTGACCGCAGCGTCGGCCGCAGCCGGCTTTCGACCCGATGCCTTCCAGCCGTTCATCGACCGGCTGCCCAGGATGCTGTCCGCGGTGCAGGAGCTGACTTTCGACGACTTCCGGCGGCACGGACTCGGCGATCTCCTCGAGCGCTTCGTCGTTCACGACGCAAACGGATGGACGCTCGCAAGCTACGCGTTTCCATCGAGCGCACGCGAGGCAGATATCCTTCGCCAGACGGCGGAGGAATATCCAAGCATGACGCTGACCGGGCTGACATCCGTCAACCGCGAGCTGGCCGCCGCCTTCGGCCCGCAGTTCGTACGCGGGCTGATCATCGGATCGATCATCGTCCTGATTCTGATCGCACTCTCGTTTCGCGACTGGCGGCTGTCCGCGCTCTCCGCGCTGCCAACAGCCATCGGGCTCATCTGGACGGCCGGCCTGCTGGCGATTGCCGGCGTGTCGCTCGATCTGTTCGCCGTGTTTGCGGTCGTCACGTTCGTCGGAATCGGGATCGACTACGGCATCCACCTCGTGCATCGTTACCAGCACGAAGGTGACGCCACAACGGCCATCGCGCAACTCGCCCCCGTGATTGTCGTCGCGGGCGTCATTACGTTGTTCGGATACGGGACCTTGATTACCTCGTCGTATCCTCCACTCCAGTCGATGGGCATTGTCTCGGTCGTCAGCGTCGTCGCCCTGGTGTGCGCGTCCGTGCTCGTGCTGCCGGCGCTCCTCGAGATCGTCGACGATCGTTCGGCGAATGTGTCGCACCGATGATCTGCGTAGACGCACTGATCCCGGCGTTCAACGAGGCGTCCAGCATCGAAGCGGTCGTCCAGGGCATCAGCCCGTTCGTTCGCAGCGTGACCGTTGTCGACGACGGATCGACGGATGGAACGGCAGCCCTGGCACGAGCGTCGGGGGCCGCGGTGATCGCGAAGCCGCAGAACGAAGGCAAGGGGGCGGCCATCCGGGACGGTCTGCCCGGCGTCCTCTCGGGTCCCTGCTCGCACGTCCTGCTGATGGACAGCGACTTGCAACACCTCCCGCGGGAGGCTGAAACTCTGATTGATGTCGCGCGACGGACGGGTGCGGATCTCGTGCTCGGCGAACGTCAATTCGATCGGCGCGCGATGCCTTCCTCGCGCTACTACGCAAACCGCGTGGGCAGCGCCATCCTCTCGAGCTTCGTGGGAACGACCGTTCGTGACACGCAGTGCGGGTTCCGCGTCTTTACGGCGGATGCATTGAGGCGATTGTCGCTCGTAGGGAACGGATACGAAATCGAGACGGAAATGCTCGTCAAGTTGCGGCGAGCTGGCGGCCGCGTCGCCACCGCTCCCGTCACGGCTGTGTACGATCGCGGCAGGAGTAAGCTCCGTCCCGTCCGCGACACGACGAAAACGTGCTTTCTCGCGGTGTACTATCGTTTCCTGGAGTCGCGATGACGGCGCCGACTGGACGCACGGAAACCGTCCCGAAACGCTGGACGCTTCATGGCCTCAACAGCGGCGGCATCTTCAGCCTGACCTATCACGGCGTGCGCGTGTTGCCGAGGCGTGTCTCCTACGGCCTCGGCCGGCTCGGATCGGCGATCCTAGCCCACGCGCACCCTGAGAGCACCGACGCACTGGTCGACAATCTGCGAGCTGTCTTTCCGGATGCCACCGACGAACAGCTGCGTCGTCATGCCCTGACGACGTTCCGCAGCTATACGCGGGACGTCGTCGATTTCCTGCGCGCCGTGGAGCAGGATTCGCAAGGCGACGAGCTGTTCGAGTACGACGACGATGCAAC
This sequence comes from uncultured Acidobacteriota bacterium, assembly GCA_963786615.1. Classification (GTDB taxonomy): domain Bacteria; phylum Acidobacteriota; class Vicinamibacteria; order Vicinamibacterales; family 2-12-FULL-66-21; genus CAWAZT01. The sequence goes on along the minus strand of CAWAZT010000013.1, from coordinate 69,851 downwards.
CGAACGGGTCCGGCGCCTGCACGCGCAAGGCCGCGGCGTGCTGCTGGTCAGCGGCCATTACGGCAATTGGGAGGCGGGGGGCGTGCTGCTGTCGCGCCGTCTCCATCTTCCGCTGACGGTTGTCGCCATGCGCGAGGCGAGCCCGACGGTCAACCGGATCCGTCAGGATCTGCGACGCCGGCTTGGAATCGAGACGATCGAAGTGCGCCAGTCGCTTGACACGCCTCTGCAGATTCGCGCGGCGCTGGCGCAGAACCGGTTCGTGGCGCTGCTCGTCGATCGGCATGTGGGACGGGACCGCATACCTGTGTCGTTTCTGGGCCGTCCTGCGCTCTTTCTCCGGACTCCATTCGTGATGGCCGCTCTCACCGGCGCACCGCTCGCGGTCTGCGCGGTCGACCGTGGACAGGCGAAATGCTTTCGTGCGCACGTTGGACCGGAAATCACGGTCGCGCCTGACGGCAATCGCGAGGTCGCGATTCGCGAGGCGGCGCAGAAGGTTGCCGATCGGCTCACGGAGCTCGTGCGAGCGAGACCGGAGTGCTGGTATCAGTTCTATCGCTATTGGGACGCGCAGTCGGACAACTACCCTGGGCTCATTGAAGGCTGACCCGCGTCACGTCACCCGCGCGTTCCGGATCGGATCCGGCGGACGGCGACCTCGTCATCCTGCCTGACCGCGCTCAGGAGCAGGTTGGCGAAGGGCGTTCCGCTGTTGGCGGGACGCGCCGACACCGTGAACCCGTGGCGGCGCAGCAGCGCGCCCCACTCGTCACGGGTCCGGAAGTGAAAATGCTGGCGCCAGCGGCCCACCGCCAGCGCCTTCAGCTGGTTTCCAAGGCGGACCATCCCGAAGGTCCACCCCGCCCCGGCGTCGGCCTCCCTGACGAGGAGCACGCCGCCGGGTCGCACGGCCGCGGCGACGCTGGCAAGCAGGCGCTCCTGGTCCTCGGCGGCCAGCATGTGCAGCACGTCGAGCAGGAGCACCGCGTCGCAGGACGGCACGGGCCGATCACGGGCGTCGGTCGCGACAATCGCCGCACGGCCGGCGAGCGCCTGACTCGCGATTCTCGCAACCCGCGGCCTCAGCTCTATCCCGATCGCCGAGTCGAGGCGCGGCGGCGGCTGCGGGAGGGGCCAGCGGCCCTCGTCGTGCAGCCGGCTCGCCTCGATCAGGACGGACAGGGCCAATCCCTGCCCACAGCCGACGTCCACAATCGAGCTGCCCGACGACAGAGCGGAATCCTCGACGAGCGCGCGGTACACAGGGTCGCCGCGCAGCTTGCCGCGCGCAAACTCCCACGCCGTGATGCCGCATTGCAGGTACGGATCGCTCGCGCGCTGCCACAACAGGAACAGCGGATCGGAGCGCCGGCGACCGCCTGTCGCAATGGTCGCGCCCGCGAGCATGAGGGCGAGTACTCCGCCGACGACCGCGCTGCCGAGGAGCAGGTCGGCGCCGAACGTCCACGGCGACACGTGCCGAAGCGTTTCGATGGAAACATCGTGCAGATGCCGACGGCGGATCCAGGCACCGGTCTGCAGCTCCGAGAAAATCAGGACGGGAGAGAACAGCGGGTTCGAGATATTGGCGGCGAGATAGAGCTTCAGCCGGTTCAGGCGCAGGAGCCGACCGACGATCCAACAGAGCAGGAGATGGAATCCGTAGAAGGGCGTGCAGCCGATGAAGACGCCAAGTCCGAGCGCCGCGGCCTCGCGCCGGACGCCTTCGCCCTCGGTTCTGAGCTCGTAGAACGTGCGTCGCAAGCGATGTCGCCAGCCAAGCGCGTTCATACGGTCCCTATTCTCCGACCCGCGCGAGGGTGACGCCGCCGCTGGCGACAACGACCCCGTCGGCGGTGACCGTTCCGTCCACCTTGAACAGCGGACCAAGCTGTCCGACGACGCGGGCTGACGCCTCGAGCAGTGCGCCGGAGCGCGCGGCCGACGGAAACTTGCACTGACCAACCGCAGCCACACGGAGCTGTACCGGCGTACGCGAGTCGATCGTCGAATCCGGCGGCAAGCCCTCCGGTCTGTGCGAGGAGCTCGAGGAGGATGCAGGCGGGCACGACAGGGTTGCCGGGAAAGTGCCCTTGAAAATAGAAATCGTCCGCACGCGCGACTCGTCGCGCGGTGCAGCGTTCGCCTGGCACGAGCTCGAGCACTTCCTCGAGCAGGCGCATCGGCGGCACGTGCGGCAGCAACGAGAGGTAATCGTCCACGCCGGAGGCAGTATAAGCCGTGTGCTATATTCACGCCGCGAGATGGCGCCCCGAGGATGACAGCGTGGACACCAGTTGAGTTGTTGCTGACGGGTGCGGCGCGTGCGTTATGGCCAGTGATGCAGGGGATCAATCGAACCCTGCCCGATCGTTCGTTTCATCCGCGGTGGGCGCCCCAACCCCTCCTCAAGAGCCAGGAACGCTCACGGCCGCCGCTTGGCTGGCCGCGCCGCACGGATTCGCTCTGTCCCGCATGCGTCCGTGAGGCGCGGGCACGTATTCTCGCGGGCGAGCAGGCGATCGACACGCTGGTTCACGAGAACGTCGGCGAGATTCCCGCGACCATCGTCGAACGCGACGGGCACATCGTGATCGAGAAGACGTGCCCGCAGCACGGCACGTTCCGCGACACGCTCGCGATCGACCCTGCGTTCCTCCAACGCATCGAATCTCTCTTCTTCGGGCGTGATTACACTGCGGACGCAGGTAATCTGCACAATCACGGGACCTCGTCGATCAAATACGGGCGGGGCGCCGTCCTGACGATCGATTTGACGAACCGCTGCAACATGATGTGCGACCCGTGCTTCATGGACGCGAACCAGGTCGGGTACGTCCACGAACTCGCGCTCGACGACGTCAAACAGCTGCTCGACGACGCGAACGGGATCAAGCCGCGGCGGCAGATGTCCGTGCAGTTCTCGGGTGGCGAGCCGACGATCTCGCCGATCTTTCTCGACGCGGTCCGCTACGCGCGCTCGGTCGGCTACTTCAGCGTGCAGGCGGCCACCAACGGTATCCGCTTCGCGCAGGAGCCGGACTTCGCACGAGAGGCTCGCGACGCAGGCCTCCGCATCGCCTATCTGCAGTTCGACGGCATCGGCCAGGAGGCCAACGCGCATCGAAAGGTCGGAAATCTGTTCGACGTCAAGCTTCGCGCGATCGAGAACCTGCATCGCGCCGACATCGACGTCTGCCTCGTCGTCACGATCGTCAACACCGTCAACAACGACCAGGTCGGACCGATCGTCAAGTTCGCGCTGGAGAACTGCGACAAGATCAGCTTCGTGTCGTTCCAGCCGGTGTCGTTCACCGGGCGGGACGAGGACATCTCCGACGAGGACCGGTACGCCCGGCGCTACACGCTCTCGCACCTTGCGAGGGACCTGCACCAGCAGACGGGCGTCACCGAGCCGCTGCGCGACTGGTTTCCGCTGTCGGCGTCCAGCGTGTTCTCGGACGTCACCGACCTGATGCAGGGGTCGAGTGCCGACTGGGGATCGTTGAAGTGCGGGTGCCATCCCAACTGCGGCATCGGCACGGCGTTCATGGTGAGCAAGAAGACGAACGCGTGGGCGCCGGTCGCGTCGTTCATCGACGTCGAGCAGATGATGCACGACGCCCGGCAGATCGCCGACGCCGCGCGCAGCCCGCGGCTCACGAAGCTGCAGACCGCGATCAGCCTGTTGCGCAATTACCGGCCGACCCAGGGGCCGAAGGGGTTCCGGCTGATCGATCTGCTCAGGAAATACGACAAGCAGAGCGGCGGTCAGCTCGGCGGGATCGGCGCGCCCCGCACCAGGAGCCGCAAAGACGACGAATGGCTGGTCCTCTTCGTTGCGGGCATGTGGTTCCAGGACCTCTGGACGTACGACTTCCGACGCACCGAGATGTGCATCATTCCCTACGCCACGCAGGCGGGGGAAATCTCGTTCTGTGCCTACAACACGGGCATCGGGTGGCGGCAGATCGTCGAGCAGATGCACAAGAACGCCACCGTCGCGGAGTGGTACAAGGCCCACGGCAAGCACGCCGTGTATGCGAACCCGCGCAAGGCCGTCCCGCTGCCCGGTGACGCCCAGCCGGTCGCGCTGAAGATTCCACGCGACGGGCGCCTGGTCGAATGGACGCCGCGGCCGAAGCGCGACGTCGACGTCCCGATCCCCGCCGTCGTCAACGTCGGCTGACCACGAACGTCGGCACCTGATCGCGGATCCGGACTATAGAACCCGGTCGAGCGTCACCGCTGCGGCCCGTCGTCGTCATCCCCATCGTCTCGCACCGACCGCAGGATGTGGTCCAGAACGAACGTCGCCACCAGCCGACCTTGAATTGTGCCGATGTGCGCCGAGATCGGGAAGTGGTACCCGAGCCAGACGCGCGAAGCCGCGTTCTCCTCAGCTGCATCAGAGAAACTCCGATAGGTCCGCGGCGCGACGCCGTTGGCCTCACCCGATCCGGTCGACAACGTGAAGCGTGTGTGATCGCCGAAGAATCTCGCCAGCACGGTCGCCGCGGCTGCGGCGATGACCGCATGCTGCGAGGTGTACTCGGGGTGAGCCGCAATTAGAGGAAGGAGCGAATCCCACGTGGGATCCGGCTCGGTCGCGTCGTTTCCATCATCGGCCGCGCCCCGGATCGCGGCGATCGGTCGCCAGAAGTTGTAGGCGTACTTCGTGTCGAAGGCGGTCATCGACCCATCTGCCATCGCGACGTTCAGGAGTGCGAACAGCCGTGCGGTTCGCGACAGGCCGAACCCGTGTGACGTGGCCAGTTCGCGCGCGAGCGCGTTGAAATGGATCTGGCCGTTTTCGTACCAGAAGAGCGCGGCGGCCGTTTGATCGGGTGTCCGCGTCGTACTGAACTTGGCGCCGAGGCTCTTGGTCAGGTTGACGTTGATCGCGTATTCACGACTCGTGAGCGCCGGAGGGCGCGGCGCGCGAAACTGTCGCGTGCTCCTCAGCGCGAAGGGCGTCAGGGACGGCCACGTCGTCGCGACCACGCCCGTGTTATACCCGTCTCCGCTCGGTTGCCAGACCCCGGGCGCCATCGGCTGGGAATACGTCGCAGGTCCGAGCACGTCGGCGGCTCGCAATTCTAGGATCCGGTTCGCCACGAATTCGCCGAGCGCGATCCCGTTCGCCTTCTGGATCCCGTCGGGAATTGCCGCGAGCGCTGCGTCATACGCCCCGTCGAGGCCGGCAGCCTGCGCGGGGAGTTGGTTGACCAGGACCTTGTGTGCCGCCGCCGCGACCGCGGCTTCGGCCGAGGTCCAACGCGGCGCTCTCACCGAGACCGCATACGGTTCGTGGTCGTGGGTGATCGCCATCACGGAGTCGTAGATGGCGAGGTGCGTCATGGCAAGGATGCGGGTCGACGAAAAAGTCGCCGGGGCGAGGAACTGCAAAGCGATTGCATTCCAGTCCGTCACCGTGGATGCCGTCGGGGGCATCGTGGCCCGCATCTTGGCGCTGTAGGGCTGTCGCCCCTGTGACGTTTGAGCGGTCGACGTGGCTGCGCCGAAGAACAGCAACAGAATGGCCGCGTTGGTTCGCAATGAGGATCGCTTCATGTCACGCTCCTTACCCGGTATGACCGTAGTCTCGAAATTGCCGTGGCGGGGACGATGGCCTATCCGAGTGGGCGAAGCTTGACGGCCAGGCTGCCGAGGAACAATGACCTTTTAGGTGACTTTCGGCGAATTGAAGAGCTTGGGCGTGCCCGCCGATGTTCTGGTGTAGGCTGTGCCCTGCACGCCCATGAATACCGGGACGGGCCGTGCCCTCGCCAGAGGAGGAGCGGTGCGATGGCGGTCACCGGTCCAGGCCGACCTGCCCCAGTGCCTCGCGCTCCACTCCGCCTCCAAGGGGGCTGACACCATCGGAGAGCGTCGTGCGCTCCAGTGCTGGAGTACCCTGCTCCAGCAGCCCGCCTTCAACGCAGCGGTCGTCGAAGTCCCGGACGCGCCAGCCTCGGAGCGAATCGTAGGATTCGGCGCGGTGGTCTTCGTCACGCGCGATTTCGCCGACGGTGAGCTGGCCAACCCTGCTCCCGGACTGAACAGCCGCCTGTTTACGAGCCTCGTGAACGGCACCCCCGTCATCCTCGACGAGCGCAGTCTCCGGACAAACAACGCGGGCGTCGGGCTCAATCTCGTCGTCCTGGTCTCTGCCTGCAGACACGGCCTGCCATCTGACGACGTCTCCGAGGTGCGGGCCCGACTGACCTCGAGCTTCCTCGAGGTCCATCTGGGGTACCGCTTCAACCAGCTGCTCTTCGAAGCCACCGATGGTGGGGAGGTCGAATACACCGCCTCCACACAGGCCTACAGGCTGGCAAACGACTTCGTCGAGTTCCATCGGTTGCATCCGTCCAGCCCATGGAATCGCGATCGGGGCCTCTTCGTCATCAATCGGTCGGACGCGTTGGCCGCCACCGGCTCGATCGCGAGCCTTCTGTTCGAGATGCGAGAGCCGCGGTTGCACCTGCGCTCCTCGGATCAGACACTGGCCGGCGCCGCGCTACAGGGCCGGACGGATCCGGAGCTTGCGTTGGCGCTCGGAATCTCACTGGCAGCCGTCAAGAAGCGATGGCTGGCGCTCTACGAACGAATCGGACGCCTTGAACCCGCGCTGCTCGCGGACGCTCCGGCCGACGGGGACAAGGCGACACGTGGTCCGCAGAAACGCCATCGCGTCCTCGCTCACCTTCGTCAGCACCCCGAGGAGCTGAAGCCATGGTAACAATCCGGCCGCAGGTGACAGACAGCTTGGATGCGGCCACGATTTCGCACTCGCTCGTGTGCGCCTTTCCCGATGCTTCGAGCCTCGACAAGTGTCTATCGGTCCACCCACCTGCGGCGGGCGATGCCCTGGTCGGACCGACGCGGTGTCGTTCGGTATGGTTGCGGCTGCTCCAGTCGCCCGCGTTCAATGCGGTGGTGATCTCAAGGCCGGACCGGCCGCGTCACTGCGTGGGATTCGGGGCAAGTGTGTTCGTATCTAGCTCGTTTGCCACGGACGAGCGCACTAATCCTCGGCCGGGCCTGAACGCGAGACTGATTGCGGCCGTCGATGCCGACCAGTCCGTGGTGCTGACTGCAGGGGAGCTGGCGCGCGGAAACGCCGCCGGTAACCTATCCCTGCTCATCCTCTATTCGGCGTGGCGGCGGGATGGCCTTTCCGACCGCGAAGTGGAACAGATCAAGACTCTGCTCGCCTCCACGTTCTTCGAAGCGCACTTGGGGTACGGCATGAAGGAGTGGATGTCAGAAGCCAGCGATGCCGTGCAGATAGCGTACGCTCACGCCACGGCGGTGTGGAACGTGCGCGTCTTCGACAAATCAAACATGGCGAGCTCTACCGATTTTCAGACGGCCTTTCTCTATGTCGACAGCCAGCACGCCTGCCGGCGCGCCGGATCGATTCCAGCGCTGATGTTTCTGCGCCGCGTCCCCATATTTGGCCTCCGCGGCACGTCGCAGGAGGTGTTGCGTCATGCGCTTCGAGGTCACACCGACGACGAGTTGGCCCGAATGTTGGGGATTACCAGAGCGGCGGTAAAGAAGCGCTGGATCCGGATCTTCGACGACGTGGAGAGGCAAGTCCCATCATTCGGAAACGCTTCTCCATCGCGTGATTCCGTTCGGGGGCCTCAACGTCGACACCATCTGCTGGCCTATGTCCGAGAACACCCCGAAGAACTTCGGCCGTTCCGGACCCGACCGCGCAGTGAGCACCCCAAGGCCTGACATCGGTGAACCGATCGTTTGCCCTCAGCCATATCCCTCACCACCGGCATTCCGCGTGCACTCTAACTGCCGTTCACGCCGATCGGGTAACGAGGCGCGGACGCTTCGGGAATGCTGGGCACGAATGATCCCGAAAGCGACAAATTCCTTCTCACGGCATACCCGGCCGTGAGCGCGCGGACGCGAAGCGAGGTGGGCGATGCACAAGGCAGGGAGGAGAGCGGTGATCCCGGCGATGGTGGTGCTGGCGCTGGCGTCCCCGCGGTCGGTGGCCGCGGAGCCAGTCGACTCGGCAACCTGGGTGACCTCGGTTGGTTATTTCACGCAATCAGGTTTGGACTTTTTCGATTTCGTGGGCCCCACGGTCGCTTTTCATCAGACCAGCGGCGCCACCCCCCCGAAGGTCTTCGCGAGCACCTGCAATCCGTGCGCGCCGGGGGATACGGTCAACCTGAGCTTCCGTCACCCGCCATTTGATGCGAACGGCGTCTCCCAGTTCGTGGACCTCGGAACGGGGTTTGGGCACACACTGAACAGTCCCGACGTAGACCTCGCCTTCAGCGGCTCACTCAAGTTCATGGCGATGCTGGCGGTATTTCCTGATGTGACGTCCCCAACCGTGACGATCGAGACGCCATTCTCGTTCAGAGGTTCGCTGACCGCCAACTTCACCTCCGGGCCCGGGTCGGGCACCGGCGGGTACGGCGTGCGCCTCCGCGGCCTGGGGATCGCGACGCAGACCTTCACGAGGGACGGCAATGTGTACCGCGGCATCGGCCGTCCCAGGTACACGCTCAACGCGGCGACACCCGAGCCCTCGAGCCTGCTGCTGCTCGGCACCGGTATCGCCGCGATCGGCCGTCGGCTGCGCCGGAAAAAGTAGCCGCCAACCAACCATCTCCACAAGAAAAAGGCCGGTGCAGCGAACTGCACCGGCCTGGAATCTCTCTCGTAGACTACCGACGCTCGACTTCCCTATTCGACTTCTTTTTCCTGCGTTTCGTCGGCAGCGATCCGCAGCGACCGGAGAAAGCGCCGATCGTTGGCGCTGATCTCGAACGTCCGCCGCTGATGATGAGTGAGGGCCTTCTGCTGCGGCGCGGCCGCGCGCGTGATCGCGCCCGGCTGCGTACGATTCACGAATCCGATGATGGCCTCCAGCGACAGCTTCATCTCGAATCCCGCGGCCCGCGCACGCTCGCGACAGGCTTCCACCTTTGCATCTTCCGCCAACGCGGAAGCAATGGCGTCGGACAGCTCTCTGGCCAGTCGGTTCACGACGTCATCCATTCGAGACCTCCTCACCGCCGCCGGAGCTGGGAGACCGGGGCGTGTCCCGACCAAAACTGCCTGAAGCGGGACGCGGCAGTGGTTGGGCGCCAACATTAACCATATGAAGGGTTTGGAGTGCGGGAACTGAAGACCATTGTAAACTCGTGGGCAGCCAGTGTCAAACAACGAGCCACGCCCTGTGCGGACGCCCGACGACCTCGAGGGCTGGGATCCGCGCACCGATCTCTCATGGCCCGGGTCCTTTCCGTTCACACGCGGCATCCAGCCCACCATGTACCGTGGGCGCTTGTGGACCATGCGCCAGTACGCGGGGTTCGGCACCGCGGCCGAGTCGAACCGGCGCTACCGGTATCTCCTGGCGCAAGGCGTGACCGGCTTGAGCGTGGCGTTCGACCTGCCAACGCAGATGGGATACGACTCCGATCACCTGCTCGCGCAGGGAGAAGTCGGCCGCGTCGGCGTCGCGATCGACTCGCTGGCCGACATGGAAGCGCTCTTCGCGGGTATTCCGCTCGGCAGCGTGTCCACGTCGATGACGATCAACGCGACGGCGATCATCCTGCTCGCGCTCTATGTGGCCGTGGCACGCACGCAAGGCGTGGAGGGCGCCGCCCTGTCGGGCACGGTGCAGAACGACATCCTCAAGGAGTACGTCGCGCGCGGCACCTACATCTACCCGCCGCGAGCGTCGTTGCGGATCGTGACGGACATCTTCGCGTACTGCGATCGCGAGCTGCCCAACTGGAACACCATCTCGATCAGCGGGTATCACATTCGCGAAGCGGGCTCGACGGCAGTACAGGAAGTCGGGTTCACGTTCGCGAATGCGCTGGCCTATGTGCAGGCGGCGCTCGACGCCGGACTGGACGTCAATCGGTTCGGCCAGCGGCTGTCGTTCTTCTTCAACGCGCACAACGACTTTCTCGAGGAGGTCGCAAAGTTCCGTGCCGCGCGACGGCTGTGGGCGCGGCTCATGCGCGATCGGTTCGGCGCGACGGAGGCGCGCGCGCAGCAGCTGCGCTTCCACACACAGACCGCCGGCAGCACGCTCACCGCCCAACAGCCCGACAACAACATCGTCCGCGTGGCGCTTCAGGCGCTCGCAGCCGTGCTCGGCGGAACGCAGTCGCTCCACTGCAACGGCCGTGACGAGGCACTCGCGCTGCCGACCGAGGAATCCGCCCGCATCGCGCTCAGAACGCAACAAATCATCGCCGCGGAAAGCGGTGTCGTGCACACCGTCGATCCCATGGGCGGCGCCTACGCAATCGAGGATGCCACGAATCGGATCGAGCGATCGGCGATGGAGCTCATCGAGCGGGTCGAGGCGGCCGGTGGCACGCTGGCGGCCATCGAGTCGGGCCTGATCCAGCGCGAGATCCAGGATGCGGCCTATCGCGCGCAGCAGAAGATCGACGGCGGCGAGAGCATCGTGGTCGGCGTGAACCGCTTCACCACGAGCGAGCCCGCGCCGATCGAGACGCTGCAGATCGATCCGGCGGTGGAGCCGACTCAGATCGGCCGCGTCCGCGCCATCCGTGCCTCGCGCGACCAGGCCCAATGGCGATCGGCCATGGATGCCCTGACCGCGGCGGCGCGAGGCACCGACAACCTCGTGCCGCCGATCATCCAGGCGGTCGAACGCCACGCCACGCTCGGCGAGGTGTCCGACGCGCTGCGATCCGTCTTCGGCGAGTACCAGGAGGTCGATGGATAGGGATCAGATGTCGGATGTTGGAGGATGGATGACGGAAGGCGGTAACCACGCACTGAACGGCGCGCCTGCCGGTGACCGCTCCCCAGGCCCGACATCCAACATCCGTCATCTGTCATCCAATGGTGACTTGCTCTCGGTCACCGGCCTGACCACGGTCTTCGATCTGCCCACCGGCGTCGCGCCGGCGGTCATCGACGTCAGCTTTCACCTGAACAGGGGTGAGACCCTGTGCCTCGTCGGCGAATCCGGCAGCGGAAAATCGGTGACGGCGCTGTCGATGCTTCGGCTGGTGGATCGGCCGGGACGCATCGCGAGCGGGTCCGTGCGCTTCGAGGGTCGCGATCTGATGGACCTCGACGAACCTGCGATGCGTGCGGTTCGCGGGGCGGGCATCAGCCTGATCTTCCAGGAGCCGATGACCGCGTTGAACCCGGTCTTCACGATTGGCAGTCAGATCGAAGAGACGCTGCAGGTGCACGGCGTGGCGCGCGGCCGGGCGGCGCGGCAGCGTGCGATTGAGCTGCTCGCGGCGGTGAGCATCCCCGAACCGGAGCAGCGTGTGCACGACTATCCGCACCAGCTCTCAGGAGGTCTGCGTCAGCGCGCATTGATCGCCATCGCGCTGGCCTGCACTCCTGCGCTCCTCATCGCGGACGAGCCGACGACAGCGCTCGATGTCACGATCCAGGCGCAGATTCTCGACCTGCTGCGCGACCTGCAGAACCGCCTGGGTCTGGCGCTGCTCCTGATTACTCACGACCTCGGCGTGGTCGCCGAAATGGCCGATCGCGTCGCGGTGATGTATGCCGGCCGCATCGTCGAGGAAGCCCCGGTCGTCGAGCTGTTTCGAAACCCGAGGCATCCGTACACGCGTGGCCTGCTCGCCTCGATCCCTGGAGCATCACCGGGTGCGCGGCTGCAGGCGATTCTCGGAACGGTGCCGCCCCTCGGGCACTTGCCACCTGGCTGCGCATTCGCGCCGAGATGCGAGAAGCGATTCGCGCCGTGCGATGTGGCGCCTCCTGGCGTACGGACGAGCGATACGGGACGCGGGCAATCCCGCCTACCGGATCCGGCGTAGCCGCTCACACGGCCCGCTGCTATCTGTACAGCCGCGCGATCGATCCCGAGGTGGGCGACGAGGAGAGCCCCTGATGCCGCTGCTCGACGTGCGGCACCTCTCGAAGGACTTCTCCCGCCGCGGCGGGCTCTTTGGACGAGCGACCACGGTCGCCGCGGTCAAGGACGTCAGCTTCACGATCGATCGCGGCGAGACGTTCGGTCTCGTCGGCGAATCCGGAAGCGGGAAGACGACGACCGGCCGGTGCATCCTGCGGTTGATTGAACCGACCGCCGGCGAGATCGTGTTCGACGGTCGCGACGTGCGGGCGTTGTCGCGCGAGGAGCTGCGGCTCGCCCGCCGCGACATGCAGATCGTCTTCCAGGACCCGTACTCGTCGCTGAACCCGCGCATGCGTGTTGGCGCGATGGTTGAGGAGCCGCTGATCATCCATCGACTGGGGTCGACGGCGGACGCGCCAGGCGCGCGTGCGCGAGCTGTTCGACCTGGTCGGCCTCAACCCGGACCATCTCGCGCGCTATCCGCGCGAGTTCAGCGGAGGACAGCGTCAGCGCATCGGCCTCGCCCGCGCATTGGCGCTCAACCCGTCGTTCATCATTGCCGACGAGCCGGTCTCGGCGCTGGACGTCTCCGTCCAGGCACAGGTCGTCAACCTGCTGATGGATCTGCAGCAGCGATTGAAGCTGACGTACCTCTTCATCGCGCACGACCTGAGGCTCGTCGAGCACATCTGCAACCGGCTGGCGGTGATGTATCTGGGACGGATCGTGGAGATGGGCGAGACGGCCAAGCTGTTCGCGGCGCCGCAGCACCCGTACACGCGTGCGTTGCTGTCGGCTATCCCCGTACCGGATCCCGGCGCACGGCGACAGCGGATCGTGCTCGATCCGTCGTCATTCGATCGCGCCGCGCCCCTACGGGAGATTGCGGCGGGACACCTGGCGGCCATATGAAATGCAGAATGCAAAATGGAATGTTCATGCATTGTGCATTCTGCATTCTGCATTTCTACGCTGCCTGCCTGACGTCCTTTTCGACCTGTCCGTCTCTGATGTGAATCGCTCGATGAGCGTACGCCGCAATGTCGGGCTCGTGCGTGACGAGGACGATGGTGTTGCCGCCCTCGTGTAGACGCCTGAACACCGCCATGATCTCGACGCCGGTCTTCGAGTCGAGATTCCCGGTCGGCTCGTCGGCGAGCAGAATCGAGGGATTGTTGACGAGCGCGCGCGCGATCGCCACACGCTGACGCTGGCCGCCGGAGAGCTCGTTCGGCCGGTGGCTCGCTCGAGACATGAGCTCCACCTTCTCGAGCGCCTGCTGCGCTCGCTCCTGACGCTCCTTGCCGGACACGCCGCCGTACACGAGCGGCAACTCCACGTTGTGCAGCGCCGTGGCGCGCGGCAGCAGATTGAACGTCTGGAAGACGAACCCGATTTCTTCGTTGCGAATCCGCGCCAGCTCGTCGTCGTTCATCTCCGCGACTTCCTTGCCGTTGAGGAGATAGCTCCCCTTCGACGGCGTGTCGAGGCAGCCGATCAGGTTCATGAGCGTCGACTTGCCGGAGCCCGACGGTCCCATGATCGCGACGTATTCACCGCGCTCGATCGAGATCGACACGCCTCGCAGCGCGTGAATCTCTTCCGAGCCCATCACGTAGGTTTTCCACAGATCACGCGTTTCAATGAGTGCCATGGTGAAGGGGCTGGTCCAGCCGGTTCTTCAGTTTCTCATAATTCGTAGCGCAGGCCCTGGGGAAGGCCTGCCTGGCCGAATCCAGCCGTCTGGGATCCTAACGAAATCCACCCGCGGCAGGTTTCAAGTCCCGATCGGCGGCCGAAGAAACCGGCCACCGGGGGGCGGCGGTGCTGGAGGCGCAGAACGGGCAGAATCGCCAGCCGGTGCGCAGGGGGCCTCCACATCGGCGGCAGCTCGTCTCGGCGGCCATTGGCGCGGGAATCGGCCTGGCCGCATAGCCGGTCTGGATCGCCCGAAGGATGTCGGTGCGGGTGGCGACCGCCGGCCTGACCGGCGAACCCACCATCGTCTCCACGTCTTCTCTGGATTCCAGGAGCAGCGGATCGGCGGTCGCGACGACCAGCGTGTCGTCTTCGAACCGGACCGCGATCGACACGCGCTTCGAGGCCAGCTCCCTGGGAATCAGCACGAGCGCGGCCGGATCCGGCGGGTGGTCCGCCAGGTTCACGTAGGCGAGCCCGAGCTGCTGCGCCAGCGTCCTCGCGACCTGCCGCTCGCTCACGAGCTCGAGTCGGACCAGCACCGCGCCAAGCCGCTCGCCCGTCCGCTCCTGCTCCGAAAGCGCCGCACGCAGGTCCCGATCGGAGATCAGGCCGGCCTTGAGCAGACGATCACCGATTTTTCTGCGCACGTGCTCCTCGGCCGCGGAAAGGCCGTTTCCGGCCGCGGACAACGCAGACTCACGCGGAACGGCCGGCCTTCTCGGCCGCGGACGACGCGGACTCACGCGGACACACGAATTCAGGCCATCCCGACGCCGGCCCGCGTGCGTCAGCGAGTGACGCGATCCTCGACAACCCGGCGTCCGCCAACCCGACACGGAGATGTGGCGCCGGAAGGCTCGCGAAAAACGACGAAATGGGGTTCGATCCCGACGATGATCCGCTGTCCGACTTTGTCGCCGATCGCGACGATCTGTCCATCGATCGTGGCGAACCGCCTGGTCGGCGAGACCAGAATCGTATTGACTATGGGCAGCGGGTCCTTCAGAGGCTCCGCCCGCGCTGTATCGGCACGAGGAGCCCTCGACAACAGGGGCGGCGTGTTGCCTCGGGCCGCCGGTGCTTTCGGCGCGATCACCGGCGTCGGTGGCCGCGGCTGGACCACGCGGCCCGCCGTCGGGGTTGGCGACGGCGGCTCCGCTGCCGGCGGCGCGGCGTCGGGTCTGGCAGGCGTGGCGACGGGCGCTGGCGATCGTGGGGCCGGTGCCGCTCCAACGCTGACGTGCGGCGGTTCGGGCTTCGGCGCCATCAATCGCGAAACCACGAGCCAGGCGACGATCGCGACGAGCAGTCCGAGCAGCGCCAGCGCCGCGATCCGCAGCGCACTCGATTGTCGCGTGACGCCAACGACCGTGGCGCCTGTTCGTGTCGGTCTCGCGATCGCGCCCGCGCAGGCGATGCGCACGACGGCAGCCATTTCCGCCAGACGGTCATCAGTAATGCCCCGGGCGGTCAGTCCCTCGGTCGAGTCGAGCGTCTCGACCTCGATATCGAGCTCCTCGGTCAACGGCATCGTCAACGACCGGAGATCGTTCAGCGTGCCGCACGTGACAATCCCGTCAACCCGCCTTCCCTTCTCCTCGACGATCGTCATTGCGCGACGGATTTGCGGGGCGAGAAACGACACGAGGGAGTAGCGCTGCAGCAGATGTGCCTGACTGCCGATCGCGCCGACGGACGAGTCCCAGTCGAAGGCGTGCGAATAGAGGAGCTCGCCCGTGCGCATCGCGATCAGTGCGACACCGCCGCGATCGATGGCGATCCAGATCACCGGGTTGTCGGTCTTCGGTCGCCTGACACGAGCCAGCGCCGCAAGAGCGTTGCACGGCGTGACGGCGCGGTCGATCCGGAAGCCGGCGCCGACGAGCGGCTCGAGCTGCGGGCTGACCGCCGGATCGTCGGGCTTCGCCCCGTCAGGCATGCCCCACAGGACGACGCGTGCGCGTCGAGGAAATCTGCCGGCGCGCCTGCCCTGCCGGATCGTTGCCGCGAAGGTTCCGCCGCCTGGATAGGCGGCCGGATCGATCACCTGCACGCCGCCGACTTCGACCGACGTCCCGCTCACTGACGCCTTCACCAACACGCAGGTGTCGCTGCTGATCTCGATTGCGGTCAGGCGTGGCATATCAGGATTGAACGAGGCGTTCAGCCTTCCTTTTCTTCGTACTCGCCCTTCAACCGCGCGACGACGGCGGGATCGGCGAGCGTTGTCGTATCGCCGAGCGCCTTACCTTCGGCGATATCGCGGAGAAGGCGGCGCATGATCTTGCCCGAGCGCGTCTTCGGCAGATCCGCCGCGAACAGGATCTGATCTGGCCTGGCAATCGCGCCAATCTTTCGGACGACATGCTCCTTCAGCTCGTCAACGAGCGCCGGTGACGGCTTGTTGCCTTCCTTCAGCGTGACGAACGCGGCGATGGCCTGGCCCTTGATCTCGTGAGGCCGCCCGACCACGGCCGCTTCGGCGACCTTCGGATGATCGACGAGCGCGCTCTCGACCTCCATCGTGCCGAGGCGATGCCCCGCGACGTTCAGCACGTCGTCCACGCGGCCGAGCAGCCAGTAGAAGCCGTCCTCGTCGAGGCGGGCGCCGTCACCGGTGAAGTACGCGCCGTCGGGCCATTGACTCCAGGTACTGACGGACGAATCGATCGGGATCGCCGTAGATGCCCGCGCAGCATCGCCGGCCAGGGCCGCGTGAGCGTGAGCAGCCCGCCGCCGCTTTCGACGCGCTCACCCGTCTGCTTCCGAATCTCCGCCTCAATGCCGGGGAACGGCTGCGTGGCCGAGCCCGGCTTCGATGCTCGTGATTCCGGGCAGCGGCGTGATCATGATCATGCCGGTCTCGGTCTGCCACCATGTGTCGACGACGGGACACCGCTCGCGGCCGATATTGAGGTGGTACCAGATCCACGCTTCGGGATTGATCGGCTCGCCGACCGAACCGAGCAGCCGCAGCGAGCTCATGTCGTGCCTCGCGGGCCATTCCGTTCCCCACCGCATGAACGCGCGGATGGCGGTCGGCGCGGTGTAGAAGATCGTGACGCCGTGACGCGCGATCATCTCCCAGAAGCGATCCTTCTGCGGCCAGTCCGGTGCTCCTTCGTACATCAGGACGGTCGCGCCGTTGGCGAGCGGGCCGTAGACGACGTAGCTGTGGCCCGTGACCCACCCGATGTCGGCCGTACACCAGTACACGTCGTCTTCCTTGAGGTCGAAGACCCACTTCGTCGTGATGTAGGTGCCGACGAGATACCCGCCGGTCGTGTGCACGATGCCCTTGGGTTTTCCGGTGGTGCCCTGACGTGTAGAGGATGTAGAGCATGTCCTCGGCGTCCATCGGCTCCGGATCGCACGACGACGAGGCGTGCTGCATCAGACGGTGGTACCAGTGATCGCGCCCTTCCTGAATGTCCACGGGAATCAGGCTGCCGGCCGATCGCTGGACGACGATCGACGTGCTGAATGGACGGCGTGTCGCGAAGCGCCTCGTCGGCCATCTGCTTGAGAGGGACGATCTGGCCGCGCCGATAACCACCGTCCGCGGTGACGAGCAGGACGGCCTTCGCGTCGTTGATGCGATCGCGCAGCGCCTCCGCGCTGAATCCGCCGAAGATCACGCTGTGCACGGCGCCGATCCTGGCGCACGCGAGCATCGCAATCGCGAGCTCCGGCACCATCGGCATGTAGAGCGCCACGCGATCGCCGCGCTTCACGCCAAGCGACTTGAGCACGTTGGCGAACGCACCGACCTGCTGATACAGGTCCCAGTACGTGAGCGTCCGGCGATCGCCGGGCTCGCCTTCCCAGATGAGCGCGGCCTTGTTGCGACGCGCCGTACGAACGTGCCGGTCGACGCAGTTCGCCGAGATATTCAGCTTTCCGTCGATGAACCACTTCGCGTAGGGCGGTTTCCATTCGAGCACGCGCGACCAGGGCTGGATCCAGTCCAGCTCGCGGGCGAGCTCGGCCCAGAAGGCCTCCGGATCCGCGGCGGCGCGCCGGTACACGTCGGGATCGTTCATCGTCGCCGTGCGCCGCCACTCCGCCGAGGGCGGAAAGCGACGGTCTTCCTTCAGGAGCGCATCGATCTCAGTCATAAGCCACTGACGACCCAGAACCCACGGATTCGAAGCGACGGACGACAGGGAACACGCGCGGCCCGCCGTAGACGCGGAATTCGACGGCATCATATCAAGGCGGCGGTCACCGGCCTTGCGCGACCGTCGAGTCGACTACCTGATCCGTGATTGGAGCGCGACGATGCGCGCGCGGACGTCCGGGGCGCGCCCCGCATACTCGGGCCCAGCGTACTGCAGGAACGCCTGGTAGTGCTCGATGGCGCGAACCGCTTCTCCGGTGTCCTCGTACTGTCTGGCCGAGGTTGTAGTGCGCGGCCGCACTGTACGGCTCGATGGCGAGCGCGCGGGACAGGCTGGCCTCGCCGTCCGACGTCTGACCTGCCGATCGCAGCGCGAGCGCCAGGTTCACGATTGCGTCCACGTTACGCGGCTCGAGAGCCAGTACGGAGCGGAATTCGGCGGCGGCTGCATCGACGCGCCCGAGCTCGAGGAGCGTCACGCCGAGATTGTTGTGCGCCCTCGTATACCGCGGCGCAATCGAGATCGCGCGGCGGAACTCCCCTAGCGCTTCGTCCGTCAGCCCTTTGTTCTTGTACAGCAAGCCGAGGTTGTTGTGGGCCTCCACCCTCAGCTCGTCGCGCTGGAGGACAGCCTTGTAGCGAGCGAACGCCCGATCGAATTCACCGGCGCGTTGATAGTACAGGGCCAATTGAAAATCGTTGCGACTCGGTCCGAACGACGGAGCCGGCGGCCTGCGGGCGATGACCGGCGGCTTGACGGCTGGCGTCGACGCCGCCGGCGAGGCTACGGCAGGCGTCGTCGGAGTAGGACGGGAAGGTGTTGGCGTTGCGGACGGTGACGGCGTCGGTCGCGCTGCGACGCGCGGTGCCGCCACGGCGTGCGCGACCACGGCTGCCGGTGTCTGAACCGATCGCCGAAACGGCCAGAACGGCCACGCGAAGTACGCGGCAGCACACGCGATCGTCACGAGCAGTGCGGCCACCAGCCGACGATGCGGATTCGTCGCAGGCGACTCGGCTTGATATCCGAGCGTCGCGAGAATCGTATCGGTGTGGGCGGGTCGCGGGCTCTTTGTCGACGGCTGCGCGGACTTGTCCCCGCGCCGAAGCGCCTCGTGGATCCGGCTCAATGCTGGATCAGATGGGCGTCGGCGTACCCGGGCAGCTGCCGCAGGCGCGCCTCACTCTGACGCGCTGTCCCAAGGTCGCCGAACGGTCCGGCCGTGACCTGATGCCACCAGCCGTTGGTCGATCCCTGCGTGCGCGCGACGGAGGCTTGATAGCCCAGGCCCCGCAGCTCGGTCGCGAGCGTGTCGGCTTCCGACGCCATCCGGAACGACGCGACCAGCACGGCATACGATCGCGTCGGACCACCGCTCGTCGCTATCGGCTTTGGCGACTGCTGCTCCGCTGGCCGTGGCGCCGGCGGTGCGGGCTTGATGACCGCGACGGCGGGTGGGCTCGGCCGGCTCACGGCCGGGGCGGCCGTTGCCGCGCGCGCGGATGCCGCTGCACCGGCGCCATCGTCCGGACGGCCGGCTGCGCCGTCGGACGAGGCTGCCACGCGGACGCGCCGCCTACGCCGACGAGCGCCGCAAAGCCCAGACCCGCGGCAAACGGGGCCGCTCGCTGGCGCACCCACTTCAGGAAGCCCATTCGCGGCGCGGCGATCTCCAGCGTCTCCGCGGCATGAGCGATGTGCGCCGGCTGTACACGATTGGTGCGCGCCGAATAGGCCGCGAGCAACGCGCGGTCGCACACGAGATTGATCAGTCGCGGAATGCCTCCGGTGCATCGGTAGATCCGCGAGAGCGCGGGCGGCGAAAACGACACGGTGCCGCCGCCAATCGCGAGCCGGTGCATCACGTAAGCGCCGGTCTCTTCCGGGCTGAGCGGCATCAGCTCGTATTTGATCGACACGCGCTGATCGAGCTGCCGCAGCTCCATCGATCGGAGCATTCCCTTCAGATTCGACTGCCCGACGAGCACGATCTGCAGCAGCTTCTCTTTATCGGTCTCCAGATTCGACAGAATCCGAATCTGCTCGAGCACCTGAAGCGGGAGGTTCTGCGCCTCATCGATGACGAGCAGCGCGCTGGCGCCGAGGGGCTGAAGCGAGAGCAGGAACGCGTTCAACGTCTCGATCAGATCCTGCTTGCTGACGCCGGCCAGCCGACCGCGCCTCATCTCGTCGCGCGAGACGATGCCGAAGTCCTGAAGGATCAGCCGCAGCAGATCTTCTTCGGAGAGGAACGGATTCAGGATGAGCGCCGAGAAAGTCTTCCGGTCGAGCTGATCGAGCATGGCCCGGCACAGCGTCGTCTTACCGGTGCCGATGTCGCCCGTGATCACGACGAAGCCTTCGCGCCGCCTGGCCGCATACTGAAGCAGCTCGAACGCGTTCGCGTGCGATCGCGCTCTTGAACAGATACTTCGGATCGGGTGTCAGGCTGAAGGGTTTCTCGGCGAAGCCGTAGTATTCCTCGTACATGGCATCCTCTCTCATCGGGCAGCCACGGCGCTCCCCGCGTTCACGATCGTCGGCGTCAGCAGGACCACCACCTCGCGCGTGACGGCGCGATCGGATCGATCCTCGGTGTGCAGAAGTCCGGTCACCATGGCCGTCGATCGATCCGCGATCCGGACGACCGTATCGCTCTCGGTGACGCCCATCGCGTCCTTCGTCGTCGAGGACGCGGACGTGCGCGCCCACGACGGCGACAGGCTCAGTTGCACGATCCCGTCTTCAGAGATCTGCGGCACGACCGTCAGCACGAGCGCTGAGGATCCTGGCGTCACCGCGCGCACCAGCGCCGGTTCGTTGTTCATCGCGACGAGCTCCGGAGCCGAGACGACGCGGACGTCGCCTTGCGCGGCGAGCGCGACCTGGAGCGCCACCGGATCGATCGCACACCCGGCGGCCGCCGCCTGTTCGGACACGCCGAGTCGCGCACGAACAGCGTGCCAGTCGATCGCCTGCGCGTTCGTCAGCGTCACCTCCAGCAGGCGTGCCTGAAGCCGGACCTGACGGGACCCGCGCGCATGCAGTGCTTCCAGGTACGCGCCGACGCGATCGAGTCGGTCAGCGTAATCGGTCACCTGCGCCATGCTCGCCCGGCGATCCACGTGCACGCGGCCGGCGTCGGAGAGCAGTGTGGCGATACCCGAGGTCAGCTCGTCGAGCGCGTCCGCGGATGGAACGCGTGACGTGAGCGTGGTCGCGTCCCCGATAGTGCTCGTGCGCTGCCAGTCGCGCTGGACGTTGAGGATGTTGAGGTCGAAGATTCTGGTTTCGGTCCGCCGCGGAAACACGCGGATCACGGCCCCGTCGAGGTCGTACGACAGCCCGTTTGGCGTGAGCACCGATTCAATCGCCTGACGCAGGGTGACGTCCTTCAGTTCGCCGGCGAACGTGCCTTTCGCCGAGGGGTCGATCGCGACGCTGAACGGCGTGCCTCGAACGAGCAGGAACAGCGCGTCCCGAACGGACACCGCGTGGGCGAACGACACGGTCAGCCGCTGCGCGTTGTCGAGCTCCGACAGACGCGACCCCTCGTCGAGCCTCGTCACGGCAATGCCGCGAAGGGGTGGGCGCGGCTGCGGCGCCGCGGGGTCCTGCACCCACACGAGCGCCGAGGCGGCCGACAGGCAGACGACGCTGAACGAGCGGCTCGTGGATGAAATGAGCATAGGTGCTTGATGCGCAAGCACTTGCAGCCGTCTGCCCGTGGCGTCCACGGGCGACCTGCAACTGCACACTTTTGCTGAGGGGTACTTTCGGTCTCTCGCGGAAAAAACCTTAGAGCGGGCGCGACGCTCTGCCGCTACGCCGGGGGCAGAACCTCCACGGTCCCGGGCGGGGGCAGATCCTTCTTCTTGAAGAGCGCGACGCCGAGCAGACCGCCCAGCATCGCGAACAGGCCGCCGACGATGACGCCGAAGAAGAGCCGGAGCACCACGCGAAATACCGTGATGCCGCCGGCCGACATGTTCTCGATGAAGTCCCGCGTCTCGGGCGGCATGTCCGGATTAGCCGCAATCCGCTCCATCATCTGCCGCGCGAAGGGCGCCATCATCGCGTCCATCGGGATGGAAATCACGGCGCCGAGGACGCCGCCGATCACGCCGGCCATGAGACCGACGAGTGCGCCGTCGGCGGCCGTAATGGCGTACGGGTGGTTCTGTTGCATCAGGTAGGTCGCGAGCACGCCTCCACCGAGCACCCACAGGCAGCAGCAGTTTCCGATGTTGATGACGGGCAGCGCCGAGAGGACGCCGATGAAGAGACCGCCCAGAAACGCCGGTTGCAGCCGTGGAGGTGCGGGATTCATATCAGTCGTAATACTCCAGACCGAGATGCGTGATGAGCTCTTCGCCGCGGAGATGCCGCAGCGTGTTCTTCAGCTTCATCAACTGGATGAAGAGATCGTGCTCCGGGTAGAGCCCGGGCGCGTGCATCGGGCTCTTGTAGTAGAACGACAGCCATTCCTGAATACCGCTCATGCCCGCGCGCTTCGCGAGGTCGAGAAACAACGCCGAGTCGAGGACGATCGGCGCCGCGAGAATGCTGTCGCGGCACAGGAAGTTGATCTTGAGCTGCATCGGATATCCGAGCCAGCCGAAGATGTCGATGTTGTCCCAGCCCTCTTTGTTGTCGCCTCGCGGCGGATAGTAATTGATTCGCACCAGGTGGCACAGCTTCCCGTACAGATCCGGATAGAGGTTCGGCTGCAGGATGTAGTCCAGCACCGATTTCTTGCTCTCTTCCTTCGTCTTGAACGAATCCGGATCTTCGAGCACCTCACCGTCGCGATTGCCGAGGATGTTGGTGGAATACCACCCTTCGACGCCGATCAGCCGCGCCTTCAGGCCGGGCGCGATGATCGTCTTGATCAGCGTCTGCCCCGTCTTCAAGTCCTTGCCGGCCAGCGGCGACCCGTTCTGCTGCGCGAGCTGCAGCAGCGCGGGCACGTCGGCGCTCAGATTCGGCGCCGAGTTCGCATAGGGAATGCCTTCCTTGATCGCCGCGTATGCGTAGATCATGCTCGACGGAATCGTCTCGTCGTTGGCCTCGAGCGCCTTCTCGAACGCCTCGATGTTCGCGTGCGCGGCAGACTCTGTCAGGTAGATCTCGGTGCTGCCGCACCAGATCAACACCAGACGACTGAGCCCGTTGTCCGCCTTGAACTTCCTGATGTCGGCCCTGAGCTGCTCGGCGAGATCCCGCTTGTTCTTCCCCTTCTTCACGTTCGGGCCGTCGAGCCGCTTCACATACTGGCGATCGAACACAGCGGGCATCGGACGTATCGCTTCGAGCTCGGGCTTGATCTGCTCGAGCAGCTGGCGCTCGAGCACGCCCGCGGTCGTCGCCGCCTCGTAGCAGTTGTCGTCGAAGATGTCCCAGCCGCCGAAGACGATGTCGTCGAGCGACGCGAGCGGAACGAAATCCTTGATGGCAGGCGAGCGGCCCTCGGTCCGTTTTCCGAGGCGAATCGTTCCCATCTGCGTCAGCGACCCAATGGGCTTCGACAGGCCGCGTCGCACGGCCATGACCCCCGCGATCGTCGTCGTGCTCACCGCCCCGAGGCCGACGAGGAGCACGCCAAGCTTTCCATCCGCCTTCTCGATCGTTGCCTGATTTTTCACAACCCCCGACTATATATCATTGGCGATTGCAGATTGATGATTGGCGATTGGATTGACGAATGCGGATTGGCGATTGTCAATTGACGGATTGGTGATTGGTGATTGGTCGATTTGGCGATGCGGGGAGCGTGCAGCCCAGCGGTACTTGCGGCCGTGGATGGCGGCGCGGGATCGAATTCATGGTGTGACCGCCGTGCGGGCACAGCCCCAGCGCTATGGGGCACACGGCGCGACCGTCACCGCCGTGCTATCGTGAGCCGGCTCGTCACATGAGCGCGTTCTGCCGTGATGTGAAGCACACCTTTCGGATACTGGCGCGGAACCGGGGGTTCGCGGCGGCAGTGCTCGTCACGATTGCCCTGGGCGTCGGTGGTGCGGCGACCGTCTTCTCAGTTGTGCACGGGGTGCTGCTTCAACCGCTGCCCTATCCACAGCCCGATCGACTGGTCCGGCTATGGGAGGTGCATCGCGGCGCCGACGCTCCGGTCGAGGGGCTGTTTCTGTCCACGCGGACGTACCAGACCTGGACCCGTTCATCGGCAACGCTCGAAACCCTCGGAGCGTTCGAGGCGGGCATGCACACCGTCGCAAACGCGGCAGCAACCGAGCGGCTCGTCGGTGCGCGCGTCACGCCCTCGTTGTTCCGTGTGCTGAGGGTTGCGGCGGCGCACGGTCGCCTCTTCGACGACGCAGATGCCGACAAGGGGGCGTCAAGGGTCGTTGTGCTTACGCACGCGACGTGGCGCGGCCGTTTCGGCAGTGGTCCGGTCCTCGGCACACTGCTCACCATCGATGGCGAAGATCACCGAATTGTCGGCGTCGCTCGCTTGCCGCGACCGGCCTGTCTGGCGTTCTGTCGTATACCGTGGCGCAGCGCCGGCGGGAGATCGGTCTGCGGGCGGCCCTCGGCGCCACGCGCCGCGACCTCATGGCCATGGTGCTGCGCGAGGGGCTGGGCGTCACGGCGGTTGGTGTTGCGCTCGGCGTGGCCGTCGCCGCGCTCGCCACGCGCGCGACAGCCAGCGTCCTGTTCGGCGTGTCACCGCTCGATACCGTTACATTCTTTACGGCACCGCTTCCCCTGGTCGTGGTCGCCTTCGCGGCATGCCTGTTTCCGGCGTGGCGTGCAGCCACAATCGATCCAGCGGCAGCGCTCAGCGCGGAGTAGCCCTGGGGTCATAGTCAGGCCCCCGGCCAGCCGTTCGAGCTCGAGCAGAGGGGGCCTCGTGACTAGCTCCAGCTGTCCGCGTGCTACTATCCCGCCGCCATGCCTTCGTCGATCCGGGCCACGCTCGCCGCTCTATGGCTGTGGCTCGCGGCTTCCGGCGCGATCGGTCCGCTGCCCGCCCGAAGCGATCCCCCGTCCCCGGTAAACATCTACGTCGCGCTGTGGTTCGACACGGAAGACTACATCCTTCCTCAGGACGACGAGGCGACGAAACGGCTGGCGGAGATGTTGACGCGCCTCGGCGTGCGGGCGACCTTCAAGATCGTCGGCGAGAAGGCTCGAGTGCTCGAGCGCCGCGGCCGCGCGGACGTGATCGCTGCGCTCCGGAAGCACGACATCGGGTATCACTCCAACACGCACAGTCAGCAGCCGACGGTTGCCGTTTACCTGCAGAACGCGGGTTGGGAAGATGGCCAGCTCGAGTTCAGGCGGCGCGAGGAGCCCGGCGTCAAGGACGTCGAGCGCATTTTCGGGGTCACGCCATCGGCGTACGGCCAGCCCGGAAGCGCGTGGGCGCCACAGACGTATCCGGCACTTCGCGCAATGGGCATCAAGGTCTACCTCGACGAGGCCGATCACGTGGGCATCGACGATCAGCCTTTCTACTACGGCGGGATGCTCAACGTCTTCAAGATGCGATCGAATCTCGTGCGGATGGCCTTGACCGGAGGCACGAGCCTCGCCGATGGAGAATCAGCGTTCAGCAAGGTCCACGCAGCGCTGCGCGCGCGCGGCGGCGGGACGATCAGCATCTACTACCATCCGAACGAGTGGGTCCAGACGGAGTTCTGGGACGCGGTCAACTTCAGCCATGGCGCAAACCCTCCGCCCGCTGAATGGAAGACAACCTGGCGTCCGGCCCGCCGCCGAAACCGAGCGGGCGTTTGCCGACTTCGAGCAGTTCGTCACGTTCATGAAGACGCAGCAGGATGTTCGATTCGTGACTGCGACCGATCTCGCGGGGATCTACGCGGATCGCGCGATGGACAGGGATTTCGACCGTCAGGACCTGCTGGCGATTGCGCGATCCGTACAGACGGAGATTTCCTTCCAGCGATACTCCGGCTATGCCGTTTCTCCAGCCGACAGCTTCGCACTGCTGACCGATGCGGCGGCCGCGTTCATCGATCGTCATCAGTTTCCGGCAGCAACACGACTGAACCCGGCTCGATGGGCCGACACGCGCCGTCAGCCGCACGGCAGACGCGCGGTCGGCGTCGTTTCCCTGGCCGGCGTTTGCCGCCGCCGTCGTGGACACCGCAGCGTATTGCCGGGCGCACGGCCGGATGCCCGACGAGATCTGGATCGGTTCCGACGGCCTCTCCCCCGCCGACTACGCCGCCACGCTCGCCGCCGTCGTCGAGGGCCTCATCACATCCGGCGACGTGCCGTCGCGTGTCGAGCGCAGAGTCGGGCGTTTCACCGCGGACAGCTACGTTGCGGAGGATTCGCCCCGGCTGTGGAACTGGATCATCTTTCCGGAAGGGTTTCACGCGCCGCATCTGATGGAGCTCGCGCGGCTGCAGGCATGGACGCTCAAGGTCGCCGTCCTCCAATAGTAGTGGTTTCTGGCGGGGCCACCCAGCGAGGCCCCAGTGCACAATCGGCAATCCGTCAATCCAAATCGCCAATCCCCAGTCCCCCATCCCCAATCCTTGAATCTTCAATCGCCAATCGCCAATCATCAATCGTATGGCTCTGTTCAACAGACCTGCGCGTGAGCCCCTGGCGGTGACGATGGCCGGCGTCAAGCTGGGCGATCGGTTCCTTGCCGTTGGCCTGATCGATCCCAGGCTGGTTGCGGCGCTCGCGACGAAAGCCGGCCTCACGGGACGCGCCGCGGCTGTGGACGCCGACGAGCAGCGCGCGCGCGAAGGCGGCGCGGCCGTCGAGCGCGAAGGCGCGCTGGTGGACGTCGCCCACGCGCCGTGGGACGCGCTGCCGTACGAGGACGGCAGCTTCGACATCGCGCTCGTTCGCGATCTGCTGCCGGCGCTGGCGCCCGACACGCGCAAACGATGTCTGGTGGAGGTGCTGCGCGTGCTCCGCCCCGGCGGACGCATCGTCGTCGTCGAAGCGGCCCGCGGGGGGCTCGGCGCGTTGCTCTCACGCCGCAGCGACGATGCGGCGTATGCGGAGAGGCGGCGGGGCGACCGCCGCGCTTGAAGCGAGCGGCTTCGCCGGCGTCAGGGTCCTCGCCGAGCGCGAAGGCATCGCGCTTCGTGGAAGGCGCCAGGCGCGCGTGATCAGCGCGCGCAGGTCAGATGACGACCGCCGTCGATTGCGACGGTCTCGCCGGTGATCCACCCGGCCTTGCCGGACGCGAGAAAGGCGATCAGATCGGCGACTTCCTCGGTCTGTCCCGGGCGGCCCAGCGGATGGGTTTCTTTCGACCGCTCCAGGAAGGAGACGTAGTTCTCGTCGGTCATGCCGCTGCGGCGGTGCAGGTTCGAGATGACGACCCCGGTCCTCTTCGTCGTCATGCCGCTGCGGCGGTGCAGGTTCGAGATCACGACCCCCGGATTGACGGCGTTCACGCGGATGCCTTTGGGCGCCAGCTCCAGCGCCGCACACCGCGTCAGCTGATCGACGCCGGCCTTGCTCACACAGTAGGCCAGCACACCCGGAAACGAGCGCGTGCCCGTAACGCTCGAAACATTGACGATCGCACCGCGCGACTGAGTGAGGAGCGGCACCGCGGCGCGCATCAAGCGGAACGGCGCGCGCAGGTTCACGTCCAGCATCTGGTCCCAGGCGTCGTCGGTCGTGTTCTCGATGGTGCCCGAGGCAATGATCCCCGCGGCGTTGACGAGAACGTTCAGTCCGCCAAATGTGCGCTCGACCGCGTCGATGATGGCGGCGGGGGCGTCGGCCGTCACCACGTCGGCCACGAACGGCTCGCACCGGCCGTTTTCGCTTGTAATGGCCTGCGCGAGCTCCTTCAACGCGTCCAGCTGGCGTCCGACCGCCAGCACGGCCGCACCGTCGCGGGCGAACCTCAAGGCTGTCGCGCGCCCGATTCCGCTCGACGCGCCCGTCACGACCACTGTCTGCATCATGCTTCCGGTTTGTAGCACAACTTGAACACTGTCTCTTGACGAGCACAGCTCCCGAGAGGTAGCAATCACAGGAGCACCCAAGAACGGCCGATAGCCTGAAGGAACGGGTTTTGCCGGGGGCCGGGGCGACATCATGAGGCGTTTCACGACATTGGCTCTCTTCGCGCTGGCGGCCAGCATGCTGGTGGGTGCTCAGCAGCCCCAGAGCCCGCCAGCCCCGCCTGCGGTCCAGTTCCGCACCGGCGTCGACCTCGTCAATGTGACCGTCACGGTGACCGACGCTTCCGGCCGGTTCGTGAGCGGCCTCAAGAAAGAGGATTTCCGCGTCTTCGACGAGGACGCGCTCCAGCCCATCGCCCATTTCAGCGCCGAGCGCGTGCCGGTCAGCCTCGGCATCGTCCTCGACACCAGCGGCAGTATGGCCGGCGAAAAGATTCAGGCGGCGCGGGAGGCGCTCGATCGATTTCTGTTTCAGCTGCTGGATCCCGAGGACGAAGTCTTCCTGTTCCGGTTCGACAACGTCCCCGAGCTGGTCGAGGACTGGACGACCGACAAGAAGCGGATCAGCGACTCGCTCGGCAGAATTCAACCACGCGGCGGCACCGCGCTGTACGACACGGTCGCCGAAGCGGTCCGCATGGCGCAGCAGGGGCGCAATCGAAAGAAAGCGGTCCTCATCATTTCGGATGGCAACGACACGAGCAGCCGGACGGATGTGCTCACCGTCAAGCAGCTCATTCGACAGACCGAGGTCCTGGTGTATGCGATCGGGATCGACGGTTCGTCGGAGCCGATGCTCGTGAGGAATCAGTACCCGAGGCAGCGTCCACCGCGTCCTCCACGCACGCCGATCCCGTTTCCGTTCCCGACGCCAGGTGGACGGCGGCCCTCGCCGCTGCCTCCGCAGCCCCCGCCAGGTCCGGCAGGGCCGACCGGTGGCGGCCCGCGGTGGCGATCGCCCTCGGACGATCGCGTGAACGTCGGCGCTTTGCGCGAGATCACCGACGACAGCGGCGGCAGGACCGAAATCATCCGTTTCGCTCGTGATCTGGATCCGGCCACGGCTGGCATCGCCGACGAGTTGAGCCGTCAGGTACTACCTGGGCTACGCGGCGCCGGGTGAGAAGGACGGACGATGGCACACGATCCGCGTCGAGGTGCGACAGAGCTCGTACCACGTGCGCGCGCGGCGAGGATACGTGGCGGCCCGGTGAGCAAAGTAACGCCTGCGCGACATCCACTATGATGCTCGCGTGATTCTGCTCGTCGCGATCGGCCTCAGCATCCTCGGCAGCTTCGGTGGATTGCTGACGGCCTCGACGTTCCTCCTGCTCGGCGACGGTTTGCGGTTGCGTCTCGTACCCTGGCTGGTCAGCTATGCCGTCGGCACGCTGGTCGGTGTCGCGCTTCTGGCGCTCGTGCCGGAGGCGCTCGCGCAGCTCGCGCCGCGCGTCGCGATGCTGACGCTCGCGGCCGGCATCCTCAGCTTCTTCCTCCTCGAGAAGGCGGTGATCTGGCGGCACTGTCACGACGAAGAAGGCTGCCACGTCCACAGCTCCGCCGCCTCGCTCGTCATCGTCGGCGACGCTTTCCACACGTTCGTGGACGGCGCGCTGATCGCGGCAGCCGTGATCACGTCGATGCCGCTTGGCGTGACGACCGCCATCGCGGTCGCGGCGCATGAGATTCCGCAGGAAGTGGGAGACGTCGCGATCCTGCTGCGCGCCGGCTATTCCCGCGGCCGCGCGTTTCTCTTGAATCTCCTCGCGGCGATGGGCGGCGTGCTCGGCGCCATCGCGATGGTGCTGGCGTCGCGCGCGGTTCCGCACGTTCTGCCGTACGTGCTGGCGTTCGCCGCCGGCAACTTTCTCTACGTCGCGATGGCCGATCTCATTCCCGGCCTCCACCGCGACAGCGCGTCAGCCGGCGGGTTCCGTCAGATGCTGCTCATCGGCGCCGGGATCGTCACGATTTCGCTTCTCTAGCGGAAGGCCGGAGGTTCGGATGAGGTGACGACTGTCCTTCGTAAAGGACAACTCTCCAACGGGACCCGCGAAAACGCGCCGTTTTTCGGCAGAGGCACTGGCACCCCTCTTGCCAAAATCTGGTAGCGGAGGCAGTTCCCATGAAAGTCCCCTACATCTCAGCCGCCGCGGTTCTTGCGCTGGTCGTCATGGCCAGCCCGGCGGGCGCGCAGGATCGCCGCGACATGCAGCTCGTCGACAAAGTGTCGAAGGCGATCACGCAGTACACGCGCTACACAGTCTTCGACGATCTCGGCGGATCGGTCGACAACGGCGTTGTCACGCTGACCGGCAAGGTAACCATGCCGTACAAGCGCGACGATCTCGAGAAGCGGGTCGCGAAAATCGACGGCGTCAGAACGGTGAAGAACGAGATCACCGTGCTGCCGGTTTCGATCTACGACGATCAGCTGCGTGCCCGCATCGCACGCGCGATCTACGGCAACCCGTCGTTCTGGAACTATGCGACGATGGCCAACCCACCCATTCACATCATCGTGGAGAATGGGCGCGTCACGTTGACCGGCGTCGTCCTGAGCCAGGTCGACAAGCTGCTCGCGCAGTCGCTGGCGACGGGTCGCGGCGAGATGGCCGTGACCAACGCGTTGAAGACCGAGATGTAAACGGCAGGCGGCCGCGGATCGTCACTGCATCAGGCGGTGACGCCGCGGCCGGGCATCGGGCGTCCGCGCGAGCGTCGCTGATGGAGAGGGATCGGACATGGTTCGCCGACTGACCCTTCTGATTTCGATGCTTGCGCTGGCCGCGACGGCCGGCGTGGCGCAGCAGCAACAGTCGCAAGGCCAGGCACGCCGGCAAGGTCAACGGCCGACACGGGACGCCGCGCAGACTCCGACGGGTACTGCATCGCTCGCCGGAAGGGTGTTGACCGCGGACACCGGACGGCCGGTCAAGCGCGCCCGCATCACCGCTTCGGCAGGTGGACGCCAGTCGAGAACGACCAGCACCGACGATCAGGGACGATTTCAGATCGCCGGCCTTCCGGCCGGGTCCTACACTCGTCACCGCCTTCAAGAACGGCTTCGTCAACGCGACCTACGGTCAACGGCGGCCGCTCCAGCCGGGAACCCCTGTGGAGCTCGCCGAGGGACGGGCGATCGAGAATCTCGATCTGCGCCTGACGCGAGGCGCCGTGATCACCGGCCGCGTGCTCGACGAGGACGGCGAAGCGCTCGTTCGCGCGATCGTCGCAGTCGAGCGATATCAGTACGTCCGCGGCGAGCGTCAACTGGTCGCCGCGGGCGGCGGAGTGACCGACGACCGCGGGCAGTATCGCGTGTTCGGTCTTGCTCCGGGCGACTACTACGTCAGCGCGTCGACGCCGGGCGGCCCGCAAGGGCCCGGTCGAGGCATGCAGACCTTCGCCATGGCAGGAGACGGGCGCGGCGGGCGTGGTTTCTTCGGCGGCGCGCCTGACGAGCCCGATCCCGTCGGCTACGCGCCCACGTACTATCCGGGTGTGATCAACGCGAGCGACGCGGGGAAGGTGACGGTTGGTCCCGGGCAGGAGCTCGAAGGCATCGACTTCCAGGCACAGCTCGTGACGCTCGCGACCGTGCGCGGGTTCGTCGTCGGCGCCGACGGCCCTGTGTCGGTGCTCCTCGCTCCACAAGCCAGCGGCGGCGTGCGGCGCGGCCAGATCCTGCGCGGCGGCTCGCAAGGGGACGGCAGCTTCTCGATCTCCAGCGTGCCGCCCGGGCGTTATACGGCGGTGGCGCGATCGGGCGGACGCGGCGGCGCCGAGAAGATGGGCACGCAGAACGTCAACGTCACCGGCGACAACGTCACGGGTCTGACGATCGCGCTGCAGCCGGGCGTCTCGATCTCGGGCTACATCACCGTCGAATCAGCGGGAACGCCGGCGCCGGACGACTACTCGACGTTTCGCGTGGACGCGCCGGACGTCTCACCGCTTCCGTTCGGTGGTGGGCCGGGCGGCGGCGCCAACGCCTCGGGCGCGCGCGCCGAGAAGAACGGCAGGTTCCAGATCGACAACGTCTTTCCCGGCGAGCACGACCTCCGCGTGTCCGGACAGGGCGCGTGGACGCTGAAGTCGGTGAGCATCGGCGGACGCGACGTCACGGATCAGCCGATTGAGATCCGCGCCGGACAGAACCTGGACGCGATCACGATCGTGCTGACCGATCGCACGACCGAGATCACGGGAACGGTGCGCGACGGGAGCGGCAGTCCGGTCGCCGACGGGACCGTCATCGCGTTTTCGAGCGACCAGCAGTACCTGGCGGCCGCAATCGCGCCAGATCCAGGCGGCGCGCACGGATCAGAGCGGCGTGTTCCGGCTGCGCAATCTCCCCCCGGGCGACTACAACCTTGCCGTCGTCGACACCGTCGAGCAGGGCCAGTGGTTCGATCCGTCGTATCTCGAGCAGATCGTCGCGGGAGGGACCCGCATCTCGATCGCCGAAGGGGAAAAGAAAACGCAGGATCTCAGGTCTCCCGCCCCTTCCTCATCGTCAACCAGATGAGCAGACCGAGAACGGCCACGGCCGCGAGGAACGCGATCGCAAACAGATAGAGCGTGCGGTAGAGAATCGACTGGCTGTCCATACGCACGGCCATCACGCCGGGAACGCCCTGCTCCCACGCGATGGGCTTGCCGTCGAGGCGATCGGTCAGGCGCTGCTCCCACGTCAGGATGTTCCCGCGCGCGGCTGAGCGCGGCTGGTTCGTGTCGAGCGTCCGGGAGTTCTGATATTGAATCCGGCTTGGCAGGTGCAGACGGAACGCGACGACCTCGTCGCCGGTCCAACCCACGTTCACGGTCGCGGCGTCGTCGCGCGGGCGCGCCAAGCGTGTGCCTGAAGAACGTCTGGTCGCCCTGCTGCCGCAGCTCGTAGTTCGACCAGGAGAACGGTGCCGCTTTCGGAAGCGCGCGGATGTCCGGAATCCGCAGGCGAACGCCGACGAACCGGCGCCCCGATCGCGTCCACTCCGCGACGCGCACGACCTCCGTATACGGTGACTGATAGAGCTCGCGTACGCGAGGCGCGAGCTGATCGGCTCGCGCGCGCAGAGCTCGTGTCGAGCGAAAAACCCCGCAGCGCGACCAGCGCGGGAATCGATGCGTTCACGACCAGCGTCGCCGATCCGTCGAGACGCAGCGTCAGATCTTCTTCGTATTCGGTACTGCGAGCCGAGGAGACCGTTGCGGCCGTTGCAGCCCGCCGCTGCCGCCGCCACGAGGACGGCCAGCAGGGCCGCACGCAACCGAAAGCGCATCACCCGAATGATATACTGAAGTTTTCCCGCCCGATGCCCACCCCGCCGCGTCTGTACCTGATCGACGGCAGCTCGCAGATGTATCGCGCGTACCACGCGATCCGCGGACTGACCGGTCCCGACGGCAAGTCGACCAACGCCGTGTATGGCTTCGTCACCATGCTGCGGAAGTTGATCAACGATCATCAGCCGCAATACATCGCCGCGTCGTTCGATCTCGCCGGGCCGACGTTCCGATCCGAGCTCGCGACCGACTACAAAGCCAACCGCGCGCCGATGCCGGGCGATCTCGCGGAACAGATTCCCTGGGTGCACGAAGCGTGCGAAGCGATGGGCGTGCCCATTCTCACCTCGAAGAGCTTCGAGGCGGACGATGTGATCGGGACGCTGGCGACGAAAGCGGCGGCCGCCGGTTTCGAGGTCGCCATCGTGACCGGCGACAAGGATTTCTTTCAGCTCGTCCACGACGGCATCAAGGTCTACAACCCGAAGGACGAAGGCACCTGGTACGACGCCGAAGGCGTCCGCGACAAGTTCGGCGTGAGGCCCGAGCAGGTCGTCGATGTGCTCGCGCTGATGGGCGACTCGATCGACAACATCAAGGGCGTGCCGGGAATCGGAGAGAAAGGGGCGCGCGATCTGATTGCGTCCTACGGCACGCTCGAAGCCCTGCTGGCGCGGGCGTCGGAGGTCTCGAACAAGCGGTATCGCGAAGGCCTGCTCGGCCATGCGGAGGACGCACGGCAGAGCCGCGAGCTGGCGCGCATCCGGATCGACGTGCCGGTGGACTTCGAGTCCGAATCGATGCGGTATCGCGGCGGATCGCAGCAGCGGTGCTTCGAGCTGTTCTCGCGGCTGGGATTCCGATCGCTCGTCATGGAGTTCGCGCCGACGGCGCAGACGGTCGGCAAGGAATACACCGTGGTCGACACGCTCGAAGGCGTGCGGGCGCTGGCTGAGGACATTCGGGCGGCCGGACGCGTCGGCGTGCGCGTGCTGTCGGACGGCGGCTCGGCGATGCGCGGATCGATCGTCGGCCTGTCGTTCTCGACGCGACCGCGGCACGCGCAATACGTGCCGTTCGCCGGTGCCGGCCTGGGCTTCGACGGAGGACTCGACGCGCGCGCCGTGCTCGACATTCTCCGGCCCGTGCTCGAAGACGAGAGCGTCGGAAAAGTCGGGCACGATTTGAAGTTCGATGGCCTGGTGCTCGAACGGCACGGTGTGGAGCTTCGCGGCCTCGAGACCGACACGATGCTCGCGAGCTACCTGCTCGACGCCACGCGGTCCGAGCATCGCCTCGAGGATCTGGCGCTCGAGCACGCGGGCTATAAAGCGCTCGCGGACGAGGACGTCTGCGGCCGCGGCGTCAAGGCGCTGACGTTCGCGCAGATTCCCGTCGAGGCGGCGGTGGACTATGCGGGAGAGCGCGCGGACCTCGCGCTGCAGCTCTCAGCACCGTTGCGCGCGCTGCTGGTGAAGGAGGACCTCGAGATGCTGTACCAGCAGCTCGAGCATCCGTTGATTCCCGTGCTCATGGCCATCGAGCGCGCGGGCGTCAGGATCGACGGGCCGGCGCTCGCGTCGCAGTC
This sequence comes from uncultured Acidobacteriota bacterium, assembly GCA_963786615.1. Taxonomy (GTDB): domain Bacteria; phylum Acidobacteriota; class Vicinamibacteria; order Vicinamibacterales; family 2-12-FULL-66-21; genus CAWAZT01. The sequence continues at coordinate 35,333 of CAWAZT010000013.1, read as the reverse complement.
GCAGAACATCGACGCGGAGCTCAATCGCCTCGCGCGGCGGGTCTACGATCTGTCGGGCGAAGAGTACAACATCAACTCGCCCAAGAAGCTCGGCGAGATCCTTTTCGACAAGCTCGGGCTGAAGACGGAGACGCTGCGGCGCACGTCGAAGACGAAGGCGCATTCGACGGCGTCCGAGGTGCTCGAAGAGCTCGCCCTTGCGCACGAATTGCCGCGACTGGTGCTCGAGTGGCGCGCGCTCATGAAGCTGAAAGGCACGTACATCGATGCGCTGCCCCAGCTCGTGAACCCGACCACGGGTCGCGTGCACACCTGCTTCAATCAGGCCGTGGCCGCCACGGGACGCCTGAGCAGCAGCGATCCCAACCTGCAGAACATTCCGATTCGCACCGAGCTGGGCCGCGAAATCCGGCGCGCGTTCGTCGCCGAGCCTGGTCACGTGCTGATCTCGGTGGACTACTCGCAGATCGAGCTGCGCGTGCTGGCGCACATGTCCGGTGACGAGGCGCTGATCGAGGCATTCACGCGGAACGAAGACATCCACGATCGCACGGCACTCAAAGTCTTCGGTCCGGCCAGTGGCCTGGATCCCCACGAGCTGCGGCGACGCGCGAAAATCATCAACTACGCGCTGCTGTACGGCAAACAGGCCTTCACGCTCGCGAAAGACATCGGGGTCTCGCGGCAGGACGCCCAGGACTTCATCGACGCGTACTTCGCCGGCTTTCCTTCCGTCCGCGCCTTTATCGAGTCCATCCTCCAGTCGGCGCGCGACACGGGCGTGGTGAAAACGATGTTCGGACGACGACGGCTCGTGCCCGACATCAACAACAAGAACGGACAGGTCCGCGAGCGCCGCCGAACGCGTGGCGGTGAACCTGCCGATTCAGGGAACGGCGGCCGACATCCTGAAGCAGGCCATGATCAACGTGCATCGCGCGCTTCCCACGCTCGCCGGCGGGACCGCCCGCATGATCCTCACGGTCCACGACGAGCTGCTCTTCGAGGCGCCAGCCACGACGGCTGACGAAGTGGCTGCCGGTGTACGCGACTTGATGCAGTCGGCCGTCCACCTCAGCGTCCCGCTGACCGTTGATGTCGGAATCGGCGAAAACTGGAAAGAAGCGAAAGGCTGATCTACCGCCGCGTCCAGCTCTGTTTGAAATCCTCCCACTCGCTCGTCATCGTCGCCATGGCCTGGCGCCGATCGGTCGTGGTCAGCCGCGTCGCGCGATCCGGAATGAGCGCCTGGGTGACGAGGCGATCGAGGTCGGCGCGGAGCGTGGCGCCGCGATCCGGCGCCAGCGCCGCCCGCACCCACGCCGCGACGGCGGCCGCCCAGGACCGGTCGAGGTCGCCTGCCCCGCGCGTGGCCGCCACGAGCCAGTACGACGCCGCCGTGGATGAGGCGTCCCGCCGGACTTCTTCCTCCATGCGGCGAATGATGCGCTCGTAGACCGCGCCGCGATCCTCGGGAAGTTGCCGCTGTGCGTAGCGATCGAGCGCGGACGCCCACCAGTCGAGCGCGCGCTCGTGGCCCTCCGCTCCGAGGACGGCCGACGAATCCAGGACGCGTGTCGAGCAGCTCGGCGGCGGCGCCGAACCGATCATCGAAATACAGCACCTCGGCGAGGCCCACCTGCAGCTCGACGCGTTCGCGCAAGTCGAGCGCCCGGGCGTCCAGGTTGCGCAACGACGCGCGGGCGTCTTCGAGATCGGCGTGCTCGGCTGTCTGACGATAGCGCTCGAGCCGAATCCGTCCGATCACCAGACGCGCCGACGACACCGTCGTGGGGCTCGCTTCCGCTTCATGCGCCGCATCCAGCGCCCGGTCGTACTGACCGAGGTTGTAGAGCTTCCGGGCGTTCGCGAGCGCATCGACGGCGGCCGCGCCGGTTGGCGCCCCGGCCCAAAGCAACAACACCACGAAGAGAGCACGGGCTGCCATCCTGCGATGGTAACATACGGTCGTGTCTGCCATAACTACCTGATGTTCCTAGACTTATCGCCAGCATCCCGCGCCGTGATGCTATAATTCCCTGTGATGGTGGACCCGACCATCGTTCCTCGATCCGACCACGCTATCTCGCGGCGCGACATCGATTCCGATGCCCTCAAGGTCTTGTACCGCCTGCACGAACACCACTACATCGCGTATCTGGTGGGCGGCAGTGTGCGCGATCTCCTACTAGGACGCCGGCCGAAGGATTTCGATATTGGAACGTCGGCCCATCCGCATCAAGTCAAGAAGCTGTTCCGCAACTGCTGGGTCATCGGACGACGATTCCGTCTCGCGCATGTGAAGTTCGGTCCCAAGACCATCGAGGTCGCGACGTTCCGACGCCAGGTCGATCCGTCGGAAGTGCCGCCCGGCGTCGACGCGATGATCGAGGCAGCACCCGAGCACCCGCCCGATCCTCCGGATTCGCGCACGGAGCAGACGCAGTCGGAAGGCACCCACCTCGCCAGGACGCGTGCGCACGATCGCATGATCCATCGCGACAACACGTTCGGCACGCCGGAAGAGGATGCGTTCCGGCGCGACTTCACGATCAACGCGCTCTTCTACGACATCGGCACGTTCTCGATCATCGACTACGTGAACGGCCTCGAGGATCTCCGCGCGCGGGTGATTCGATCGATTGGGGATCCCGCGGTCCGGTTCCTCGAGGATCCCGTTCGCATGCTGCGCGCCGTGGTCCTGTCGGCGCGCCTGGATTTCGACATCGACGCACCGACGGTCGAGGCGATCGACACCCATCGTCACGAGATCGGGCGCAGCTCCCCCGCGCGCCTTCTGGAAGAGTACTTCAAGATTCTGCGCTCGGGATCGGCGGAGAAGAGCCTTCGCAAGCTGAAGGCGTCGAAGCTGCTGCGCGCGATCACGCCGGAGCTCGACCAGGCGGCGCCGGCGCTGTGGGAATCGTTGGCGCGCGTCGATCAGTATCGCTCGCGGTTTGCGGCAATCCCCGACGGCCTGAGCAACGCCATCATCGCGGGATCGCTGCTGGCGCCGATCGGCCTGGGGTCACGTGCGCAGCGCTTCTCGGCGGACGCGCTCGAACGGCGCGTGGAGCTCGGCATGCTGCAGATCCCACGACGCGACGTCGAGCATCTCCAGCAGATTCTGGCGCTCCAGCCGCGTCTGCTCGACCTGCGGGCTCCCGTGCGGGCGCAGCGCGCACTTCTGCATCGGCAGGCGCTGAACGAAGCGCTCACGTGGCTGGAGATTCATGGCGATCGCCCGGAGGCTGTCGCGCACTGGCGATTGCTCCAGAGCGAGCCGCGATCGGCCGAGGAGATCGACGCACCGCACGCCCATCCACGTCCACGACGCCGGCGCCGCCGGCGACGCCGCGCGCCGCAGGCGGCGGAAAATTAGGGGCCAGAGCCAGTCAGCCAGTAGCCAGTAGCCAGTAAAGACTACTGGGAACTGGAAACTGGGAGCTGGAAACGGAAACTAAACCGACAACCGCGTCAGAACCGCAGATTCAGCCCGGCGCGGGCGGTCCGAGGCAGGCCGATCGTGCGGACCGGCGTTCGGCCCGTATCCAGCTCCTCGTCGAAGGCGTTCTCGATCGCGCCGAAGACCTCGATCCCCTTCGTCAGCCGCCAGGCGCCGCGCGCGTCGAACAGCGACCCGTTGTTCAACAGGAAATCGTTCCGATCGTCGTCGTACTGATCGCCGATGACCCGGAAGTCGATCGACCCCGCCAGACGACCCGCGTTCGCGCGCAAGCCGATGGCGCCCTGCACGTGCGGCACCTGCGGCACTTGTTTGCCGTCCAGTTCGCCCGAGGTGAAGGTCGAGTTGTTCAGGGCCCACGACGTGGTCACGGTGAGGATGGGCGTGAGACGCGCCTCCAGCTCGAGCTCGGATCCGATGGCGCGCACGTCGCCATTCGTGCGCACGCGCTGGATGAGCGCGGGCGTCGACGAGAGCGTGCGGTTGTAGATCGCGCCGGCGAGATCCGTGGTGTAGAAGATCGCGCGCGCCGACCATCGTCTCTGACGAAACGTGTAGGCGACTTCAGGACCGCGTGCCTTCTCCGGCCCGAGATCCGTATTGGCCAGCGTCAGCGTGTTGCCGACCCTGAACGAGCGGTACAACTCGTTGATCGTCGGCACGCGAAAGCCGGTCAGCCACGAGACGCGCAGCGTCTGATCCGGATTCACGTGGAATGAGACCCCGATCCTCGGCGCGACGAAATCGTGGCCCTGATCGTCGCCCTCGACGCCAAGGTTGTCGGAGGTCGAGTGCTCGACCCGCAGTCCGCCGTCGAGCGTGACGTTCGGCGAGAACTCGTAGCGCCCCTGGAACGTGACACCGAAACTGTTCTGACGCGCGCGCGTGCTCGCCAGCGGGCCCAGCACTCCGGCCACCGAGATGGCCTGCTCGTCCAGCGTCGCCCGTACGGACCTCGCCGACGCCGAGACCAGGCCGGTCGCCTTTCCCGCGGCGCGGATCCAGTCCGCCGAAAATCCACCGCCGCCGGGCTGGACCCATTGAAGGCTCGTCAGACGCTCCGCGGCGCGATTCGCGCCGATGACCGCTGAAAACGTCTGGCGATAATTTCCGCGACTGAGATCGGCCGTGGCTTCCCACGCACCGCCGCCAGCCAGTCCATGGGCGGTCGCCGCACCCCAGCGGCTGATCGTCGCGTTGATCTGCGCCGGGGTTCCATTGTTCCGGTTCTCGGTGAAGTAGCCGCCGCGCACCGCGGCCTCGGTCGAGCCGTGCGTGGCCATCACCCATCCCGCGGCAGACGTCGATCGCGAGTCCGCCGGCGATGTCGATCGGACCCCTCGATTCCGGGGCGACGACAATGTAGCCGTCGGTGGTTCCGGCTTCCGCCGCAATACCCATCGTCCACGGACCGTGGGAGGTGCCGGCGTATCCCGACGCCCGCCCAGTCCCCATCGCCCCGCCGTCCAGACGCAGTTCGACGCCCGGGCTCGTGCGGGTGCTCAGGCGGATGACACCGCCAAGCGCGTCGTTGCCGTGCAGATCGCTGGATCCTCCACGAATCACGTCCACACGGTCCATCGCGACCACCGGCACGCGATCCCAGTAGACCCACGCGCCGAACGGATCGTTCAAGGGCACGCCATCGGCAAGCACCAGCGTGCGGCTGGCGCCCGAGGCCGACATGCCTCGCAGTGTGACCCCCTGCGTCGTCGGATTGGCGACGCGTGACGACGTTCGCCGGAACAGGCTGAACCCGGGAACCGATCGCAGCTGATCGTCGAGCATCAGGGCGGGCGAGAGCTCGAGGCTTGGCGCGTCGAGCGACGTGGCGCTCGACTCGACCGCGAGTCGAGTTGGCGCGTCGGCGGTCACGTTCACCCGCTCGGTGATGCCGACCGGCTGCAGCTCGATCCGGATTGATGTAGAGGGCACGGCCACTTCCCGCTCGCTCACCGCGAATCCCTGAGCGGCCACGCGCACCGTGACCTTGGACGCAGGGTTCGCGATCGTGATGGTGAACGACCCGTCGTCCGCGCTGCTGGTCTGCGTGGTGCCGGCGTCCCCTGACGTCTGGACAACGGCGCCGCGTACCGGCGTTCCCGTCACGTCCACGACCACGCCGCTGACGGTTGAAGGTGTCTGGCCGACGAACGCCGCGCAGAGCACGAGAGCGGCGATCACGCGGCCCCCTCGGACTTAGTTCGGATTGGCCACGAATCGATAGCCGACGCCACGCACCGTGAGCAGGTGCTGCGGGCGGGCGGGCTCCTTTTCGAGATAACGCCGCAGGCGCACGACGAAGTTGTCGATCGCGCGTGTATCGGTGTCCTCCCGAAGCTCCCACACGTGCTCGAGCATGGCCTTGCGCGACACCGCTTTTCCTTCGTGCGCGATCAGATACTTCAACAGGTTCGCCTCCATCAGTGTGAGCTTGAGCACGCGCTCGCCAACGGTCAGCTCGAGGGTGTCGAAATCAATCGTGCGTCCGTTGAAGCTGTATTGATCGTGCCGGTGGGCCTGCGACCATGTCGTGCGCCGCAGCAGGCTGCCGACGCGCGCCAGCAGGATCGCCAGCTCTGTCGGTTTGGGGAGGTAGTCGTCCGCGCCCGCGCTGAATCCCTTGAGCACGTCTTCCGGGCGCCCGCGCGCCGTGAGCATCAGGACCGGGACGTACTGCCGCGCCTTCCGCAGCTCGGAGACCACGCCGAAGCCGTCGATCCCCGGCAGCATCACGTCCAGCACGACCAGATCATAGCGCGTTGCCGGATCGAGCAGGAGCCGCAGCGCCTGCTCGCCGGTTTCGACGATCTGGGCCGAGTAGCCTTCGGCTTCGAGGTTGAAGCGCAGTCCCTCGGCCAGATGCTGCTCGTCTTCCACAATCATGACGCGCTGCGCGCTGGTCACGGGACGGATGGCCTCAGGCCGAGGCCGGCGGGGCGGACGGGAGAAGCAGCGTGAACGTGCTCCCGTGGCCGGCGCCCGCGCTCTCGGCAAACGCCCGGCCGCCATGACGACGGGCAACCGAGCGGACGATGAAGAGCCCGAGGCCGCTGCCCTTGGTGCGGACGGCGACGCTCGCGGGGATGCGGTAGAACCGCCGGAAGATCCGCTTCAACTCGGGCGGCGAGATCCCAACGCCCTGATCCGTCACGCGGACGGCGAAGCGCTGGTTCTCCACTTCCTGGATCTCCACCTGGACACGGACTTCTCCAGGAGAGTACTTGACCGCGTTGTCGATCAGATTCCAGACGGCCGCCTTCAGCTCGTCGCCGTCGCCGAGCACGATCGGCTCGGTGCGGGTCTTCTCGACGAAAGCGAGCGCGTCGGGATCGAGATGAAAGCGCGTGCGCGCGAGCTCTACACACTCGCGCGCGATCTCGGCGAGGTTCAGCCGGACCCGTGCAATCCGGCGCAGACGCGAGCCGGTCGCCCCGGCCCGCAGCACCTGGTCGATCGTGTGCAGCAGCCGATCGCTGTCCTCCAACATGATGCGGTAGAACTCGCGACGTTTGTCCTCGTCGAGGTCTCGCGACTGGAGCGTCTGCAGATAGAGGCGAATCGACGCCACGGGCGTCTTCAGCTCGTGGGTGACCGCGTTGATGAACGAGTCGTGCTGCTCGTTGCGTCGGATCTCGCGGACCAGAAAGATGGTGTTGAGGACGAGACCGGCAATGATGACCAGGAAGAAGATCAGGCCGAGGAAGGCCAGGACGCCTTCCTTCCAGTTGATCACCAGCCAGCCGATGTTCAGCGTGACAGCAATGGCGACGAGGCAGGTGCCGAGAACGATGAAGAAAATGACCGAACGGCGGCGGCCGGAGATCATTGAGATCTAACGATAGCGGGTTCGGGGTTCGGGGTTCAATGTTCGAGGTTCGAGGTTCGAGGGTTCGGCGGGTCCCCGGGGTCGCCAGACAGGGATCCGGATGCCGCATTCCGGATCCCGCGGACTGTCGCTTTGCGCGGCTACGCCGCTTCTTCCTGCGGCACCTGGCGGATCTTGGCGACCTTCAGGTCGCGGACGACGCCCAGCGCGTTCAGCAGCTTCAGCGTGATCCAGGAGACGTCGAACTCGTACCAGGCGAGGCCGTGGCGGGCCGAGACCGGGTGCGCGTGATGGTTGTTGTGCCAGCCCTCGCCGAACGTGAGGAGCGCGACCCACCAGCTGTTTCGCGAATCGTCGCGCGTTTCGAAGCGGCGCGAGCCCCACATGTGCGTGGCCGAGTTCACGAGCCACGTCGCGTGGAGGCCGAAGACCACGCGCAGGAAGATCGTCCAGTAGACCATCGGCCAGCCGCCAATGGCGAGCATCGCGAAGCCGAGAAGGGTCAGGGGCACGTAGTGGTACGTGTTGAGCCAGCGGTAGAACGGCTGCTTCGCGAGGTCGGGCGCGTATTTCGCCATCAACTCGGTGTTGTTGTGATGGGTGTCGCCGAACAGAATCCAGCCGATGTGCGCCCAGAAGCCGCCGTCACGCGGCGTATGCGGATCGCCGTCCTGGTCGGAGTGCTGGTGATGGACGCGGTGCGTGGCCACCCAGAACATGGGCCCGCCTTCGAGCGTCAGCGTCCCGCAGAGGGCGAGAAAGTACTCGAACGCCTTCGACGTCTTGTAGCCCCGGTGCGTGTGCAGCCGGTGGTAGCCGAGGCTGATCCCGAAGCCCACCGCCAGCCAGTGCAGCACGACGGCGGCCGCGAAGGCCGTCCAGCTGAAATTGAACAGTGCCAGCAGGGCGCCAATGTGGAACAGCACCATGATGACGCCGGTCAGCCAGTTGAGGGATGAGTACGAATAAACGGGCAGAGCCCTGAGCGCTTTGAGAGGCTGTACGTTCACCGGATCTCCTGTATCGAGGCACCCAAAGTAACAGGATCCGGCGCCGGCGATTGTAAGAGTTGTGTAATCCTCTAAGTCACAACCCGTCAGCGACTTCTAGGTGAGTCCCTACCCGTTTTTGCGCTCGAATTCCTGCATGAACCCGACCAGCGCGTCCACGCCTGCCTCCGGAAACGCGTTGTACAGCGAGGCGCGCATGCCCCCGACCGAGCGGTGCCCTTTCAGACCGTCGAGGCCCGCGGCGGTCGCCTCCTTCGCGAACTTCTTCTCCAGGTCCTCGCTGGGCAGCCGGAACGTGATGTTCATCCGGGATCGGCTGTCCTTCTGCGCGTGGCCGCGGTAGAAGCCGCTTCGATCGATTTCGGCATACAACTTCGCGGCCTTCCGCGCGTTCAGCTTCTCGACCGCGCCGAGCCCCCCCTGACGCAGCAGCCACTTCATCACCAGCCGCATGACGTAGATCGCGAACACCGGCGGCGTGTTGTACATCGACTGATTCTCGACGTGCACGCTGTAGCTCAGCATCGTCGCGAGCGTGGCTGGCGATCGCTTCACCATGTCGTCGCGGATGATGACGAGCGTGACGCCCGCCGGAGCCAGGTTCTTCTGCGCGCCGGCATAGATCAGGGCGTGCTTCGACACGTCGATCGGACGGCTGAACATGTCGGACGAGGTGTCCGAGACGAGCGGCACGTCGCCGACGTCCGGAATTCCGGCGAACTCCGTTCCGAAGATCGTGTTGTTGGACGTCATGTGCACGTACGCCGCGCCCGGGTCGAGACGAAGCTCGCTCTGCTGCGGCACGCGCGAAAACTTGTCGGCCTCAGTGGACGCCGCGATCTTGACCGTCCCGACGGCCTTGGCCTCTTTCGCGGCCTTCTGCGACCACGCGCCGGTGATGATGTAGTCCGCGGAGCCTCCCGCCGGCAGCAGGTTCATCGGCACCATCGAGAACTGAAGGCTCGCACCGCCCTGCAGGAACAGGACGCGGTAGGTGTCGGGGATCCCGGCCAGCGCGCGGATGTCCGCCTCGCAGCCCTGGATGATCTCGTCGAACGTCGGCGACCGGTGGCTGATCTCGAGCACCGACATGCCGACGCCGGGCAGCGCGAGCAGGTTCTGCTGCGCTTCCTCGAGCACTTCGACCGGCAGCACCGCCGGCCCCGCTGAAAAATTGAAGATCCGTGTGGAAGTCGTAGCCATGAAAAACCTCAGTGAGTGTTCACGTCCCCGTCGTCACAACCTGACGAGTTGAAGATCCAGGATATCGGCGTTCTGCCTGATCCGCTCGCAGATCGCCGCAGACGGCTCGCCATCCAGGTTGATTCGCGCGACCGCGGCCTCCGCCCCCTCGAAGACAATGTTCTCCGTCTCCTGCACGTTCAGGTTGCCGCGCCGCAGCTCGCCGAAGACGTGTGCGAGCACGCCAGGACGGTCACGGTGGCGGACGACGAGCATGTGCGTGGCTGGCGTCCGGCGCGCGAGGTTGACCACGTTGGGCACGTGGCCGGTCTCCTTGTAGCTCTTGACGATCCGGACGGTCTCGGCGGCAATCGCCTCCTGCGCCTGGTTCGTGGACGCGCCGATATGGTGCGTTCCGTAGACACCCGGAAGAGCGATCAACGGATCGCTGAACGAGCCCGTGGCCGACGTCGGCTCCTGCGCGTAGACGTCCAGGCCCGCCCGAAGACCTCGTTCCTGCACGGCAGCCGCGAGCGCCCCTGCATCCACGACCTCGCCGCGTGCCGTATTGAGCACGATCGACCCGGGCTTGAGCCTCGAAAGCAGGTCGGCATTCACCAGGTTGCGGGTTTCCGGACCCAGCGCGAGATGAAGGCTCAGGATGTCGGCGCGGCTCGCGACCTCGGCCGGCGAGGGCGCAACGTCGATGCGGATCTGGTGCAGCTCGCGCTCGACGCCAAGCGTCGACGCATCCTGTTCGCTCAACGGCCGGTCCTCGCCGTCGAAGCGCCGGCTCCAGAGCACGACGTCGAGGCCGAAGCCCGCGGCGCGCCGGATCATTTCGCGGCCGATGCTTCCGGCGCCGAGCAGACCGAGCGTCCGGCCATAGAGGCCCTGCGCGTTCGAGTAACCCTTCTTGTTCCAGACGCCCTTGCGGAGATCCGCGACGTTATCCGGTATGCGGCGATCGAGCGCCAGCAGGAGGCCGAACGCCAGCTCCGCGACGGCAATGGCGTTCCTGCCGGGACAGTTGGACACGTAGATGCCGCGCGCTGACGCGGCCGCGACGTCGATCGTGTTGTAGCCGGCGCCGGCGCGAACGACGAGGGAGAGACGGCCCGCGTCGAGCATCGCGGCCGTGACGTTTGTCCCCCGGACGACGAGAACATCGGCAGCCTTCTCGCGAATCGCGTCGAGCAGGGCCTGATCCTTCAGATCCGGCTCGTACGCGACGTCGCATCCGGCGGCGCGAAGTCCCTCCAACCCGCTCGTCTCGAACTTGTCTGCAACGAGTACCTTCATACGTCCATCAGCGCCAGTATCCGCTCAAATCAGGTGCACGAGCAGGCCGTCTCTCAGCTTGGGCTCGAACCAGGTGGACTTGGGAGGCATGATCCCACCTTCGTCCGCAATCGACATGAGGTCGTCGATCGTCACGGGATGCATCGAGAACGCGACCGCCGCGCGGCCTGAATCGACCGCGTGCTCGAGCGCCGTCGTCCCGCGCCCGCCGCCGACGAAGTCGATGCGCTTGTCCGTCCGCACGTCTCCGATCTCGAGCAACGGTTCCAGCACGTGCCGCTGAAGAATCTCCACGTCCAGCGAACTGGCCCTCGACGCGTCCGCCGGCGCCGATGTCGACAAATCGAGCGAATACCAGCGTCCGGCCAAATACATCGAGACCTCGCCTTTTCCACGTGGTGTCGCCTGGCCATCGCGAACCGGCACACGCTGGCGCACGGCATCGAGAAACGCGTCCGGCGTCTGGCCGGCGAGATCCTTGACGATCCGGTTGTAGGGCAGGATCTGCGCCTGCGTATCGGGAAACGCGACGGCGACGAACGTGTCGGCCTCACCGGACTCGCCACGCTGGCGCAGCTCCGCGCGGGCGCGCCCGGCGCTGGCCGCGCGATGGTGGCCGTCCGCAATATAGAGCGCTGGAATCGTGGCGAATGCGGCCATCAGAGCGGCGGACTCTTTCGGCGCGACCATCCACACCGTGTGGCGCACATCATCGTCCGCGGCAAAATCGTAGAGCGGCGTGCCGGCCGTCACCGCGCGCATCAGCCTCTCGACCTCCTCGTGCGACGGGTAGGTGAGAAAGACGATGCCGGTCTGCGCGCGAAGCTCGAGGATGTGACGCGTCCGATCATCCTCTTTGTCGCGGCGGGTGCGCTCGTGCTTCTTGATCAGATCGCGGTCGTACTCGTCCAACGAGAAACACGCGGCGAGCCCGGTCTGCTCGTGTTGTCCCATCCTCAATCGATACACGTATAGCGACGGCTCGCGATCGACGACCAGCGGCGCCTGGTCTCGGAGCGTCGCCAGATTCTGCTTTCGCGGTGGCGTAGACGATGTCCGAGTAGGGATCGGTGGCCGGTGGAAGGTCGATCTCGGATCGGGTGACCCGGAGAAAGCTCAGCGGATTGCTCGCGGCGAGCTGACGCGCCTCGTCCGCGTTGACCACGTCGTACGGCACGGACGAAACGGCGGCGGCACGCTCCGGCGCCGGACGCAAGGCGCGGAACGGTCGGATGACGGCCATCCGAATATTGTAGTCAAAGCCGTCTGCTGTCAGCTAGCGATCGGCCAGCTGTCAGCTGTCCAGCTGATGCCGTCACTTCCGCGCGTCCGCTTTGACGGCGTCGGGGTTCGGGTTAGGAGCCGCAGCCAGCAGCGTGGCGGACAGCTGCGCGAGCCGCTGATCGCGCAGATCGCGAAAGCCGCCAATTGCGTGGGCGGGATCGGCTCGCCCGGCGCCTGTCGCGCGTGCGCCGCGAGCGGGTTCACGAATGCGCCGTCGCGCTTCAAGCGGTAATCGAGGTGCGGGCCGGTCGCGGCGCCCGTCGCTCCGACCCTTCCGATGACCTGCCCCTGTTCCACGTGCGCGCCGGCATGGATGCCCTTGCCGAAGGCCGACAGGTGGAGGTAGTACGTCTCGATACCGCGCGGATGTTTCAGGTGCACGAGGTTGCCGCTCGCGCCGCTGTACCCGGCCGACACCACCATGCCGCCCGCTACCGCAACAACCGCTGCGCCGGTCGGGGCCGCGTAGTCCACCCCGAGATGCGGACGCGACACGTGATCGATCGGGTGCATGCGATGAAGTGAGAAGCCCGAGGTCACGCGCGGCTCGAACTTCAACGGGGATCGCAGCATGAACCGTTTCAACGAGCGGCCGTTCGCGTCGTAGAACGCCGCCTTGCCTGCCACCGCGGGATCCTGCCAGCGGAACGCTTCGTGGGCGTGATGGTCCACCTCGATGGATGCGCCGAGAATCTCGCCGTAGCCCGCGAACTCGCCGTCATGCGACGTCTTCTCGAACAGCACCCGGAAGCTATCTCCTGGCTGAAGCTCGCTCTGGAAATCCACCTCGCCGCCAAAGATCTCGGCGAGCTCCATCGCCAGCTGGACCTTCTCGCCGCTCGCATCAATGGCGGCGATCAGCGACGGATGTTCAGCGTCGATCCGCGCGTCGATGGCCACCACCTCGACCTGCTTGTCGTACGGCAGGACCTCGGCTTCCAGCGACTCGGGGTCCTTGCTGTCGCGATTGACGATGCTCAGGAAGCGGTCCGTGTCGATCTGATACTCGAACTCGCGCAGCAGCCCGTCGAGCGTGCGGACCAGACGGTACGGCCGGTCGGCACGCAGCTGGCGAGGGTTGAAGACGCCTCGGGCGGCTTCGACAGCGCGAATGACGAGTGATTCTTGAAGCCGGTTGTCGCGCAGCAGCCCGTCGAGCGTGGCATGTGCCGGCACGCGGGATTCGATCGTTTCAACCTCGGCGGGAAGTCGGAAATCCGTGCCCTCAGCGCTTGACGGGACGAGGCTCGTCCCGCGCACAGGCACTGATTAACAGCGCACAAAGCGCACATGTTGTGACCGGTCCGGATCGCGGCAAGGCAGTTCGGAGTTTACCCCAGGACCGAAGCCCGAAGCCCGACTGCCGCGAGCAAGGGACGGCGTCGTCTACTGCCCCATGACCCAGACGCCCCAGCCACCGGTGCGGCGGCTGTGGAAGGCGACACGGTGCCCGTCCGGCGACCACGAGTACTCCTCGGCCGTCGGATCGTCGAGCACGCGTCGCATCGAGCGGTTCCGCACGTCGAACAGCCAGACACCGTCACGAGTGACCTGGAAGATGACCCTGCGGCCGTCGGGTGACACGGCGGGCGATCGGATCAGGCGGCCGGGGACGGGAGCGGCAAATGTCTGGCGCGCACCGGTCTCCACGTCGATCACGACGAGTTGGCTCTCGTGACCGTAGGCCAGGCGTTGACCGTCGGGGAACCACGATCCTCCCCACGGCTGCCCGTACTCGTACGACGTGATCCGGCGAAGCTCTCCGTTGCCGAGATCGGCCGTCCAGAGATTCCACACTCGGGGCTTGTCCGCCTCAGCCTTGACGAACGCGAGCTGCTTCCCGCTGGGTGACCAGCTCGGAAGCGCCGCGAAGCCGTCGCCGCTCATCCGACGCACGTGCTGGCCATCGGCATCCGCCACGAACACCGCGCGCGTGCCATCGCGATCCGAGTCGAACGCGATTCGCGAGCCGTCCGGTGACGGACGCGCGTGAAAATTCTGCGCGTTGTCATCGACGATGCGCGTGATCTTCAGGATGGCGCCGGGCTGGCTGCGGTCGCCAGAGATGAGCGCACTCCCGGCCCCCGCCTCGTCCTGAAAGAACACCGCCGTCCCTGTATTCGAGAATGACGGCACGAACCCCGCTGGTTGCGTCGCGACTCGCGACACCGCGCTGGTGTCCGCCGCCGGCATCGTGCCGTCCGGCTGCACTTGCCGTGACGGCGTCGCCAGAAGGTCGTGCTCGGTCGATGGCTGCGTCGCTGGCGCGCTGGTCGAGGCAGGTGCGGTTACCTGAGGCGTCACGGGTGGCGTGCTCTGCACGACCGGCGCAGACACGCTGGACGAAGCGGCCTGCTCGGTCGCGGTGGGAGCATGGCGCTGGTGCTCCCAGACGGCGGGAACGACGGCCAGCGTCAATACCGCCGCGGCCGCGAGAGCAGTCTTGAGCGGCTTTCGCGAGGACCGCCGGGTCCGATGGCTGTGGGAGCGGGCCAGCACAGCCGTCGGGAATTCGAGCGGCAGATCAGGAATCGGCTCGAGGACGGGTGGTTCGAGCACGTGCGTGACGATGGGTTCGAGCGGGTCGGCCGCACGGGGGCGTTGGACGAGACGCCCGGCGGGCCCCACGCGAATCAGCGCCTCGATAGGCTGCTCCGCCGGGACGACTTCCGTCATCTGGCCGGCGCGTGCCTCGAACGCCTCGTCGATCATCGGCTGGGCGACCTGGAGGACGAGCTCCTCGTCGAGGCCGGCTGCTCGCGCGTAGCGGACCAGTTGGGTGCGCCCGTACAGGCCGCCCGGCCAGTTTCTCAAATAGCCCCACTCGAGCTCGCGCAGGAGCGCGGCCGGGATGCGGCTGCGAGACGAGACCTCGTCCAGCGAGAGACCTGTCGCCCGCCGTGCACGGCGTACATCCGAAATCGTGAACCTGGTCGTTGGCAGCGGCTCGACAGGGGCAAGAGGCGGAGCCAGTGTGCCTCGACGCGTCTCGATCGCGCGCGTACCGGCAATGAAAAGGTCGCGCGCCACGGTTGGCAGGTCGGTCGCGGCGAATCGGGCAATGGCCGCACGGAATTCCTCGAGCGACGCAAACGGCGGGAGATCGAGCGTGCCGAGCGCGCGGGCGATGGCGATCCGCAGGCCGCCGGGCGTCCGAAACTCCGGCGGCGCATTGAAGTCCGCGAGTAGATCGTCGAGCAGCTGAGCCGCAGCCACGACCTCCGGCCCATCCGCGTTGATTGGACCTTCGGCTACGACGCTGCCGTCGTCTGTCACACGGATGACGTTGGCTGACGGTACGCCCGGAAGTCGGCCGTCGAGGTGCTGACGGCAGATTTCAACGACAATCGCTGCCGCTTCCGCCGGCCGGAGTCTCAGGCCGGCGACCTGCAGCTCGTTGAGCGAGACGCGTGTGGGCATCGCGCGTCCCGCAGTGCCAATTTCCTGCCAACGCCGCGGATCGACGCGAGTGCCGCAGAATGGGCGGATTCGCGGAATTAGTGTGTCGAACTGATGAGCGTAATCTCGTGGGTGCGTCGCGGAAGACTACGCGATGTCAGCCCGACGCCCTTCCCAGCCTTGACATGCCGTGCTGGCTCGACGGTGGGACCATATCCTTGAGGCGGAAGTTCGGCGTCGGCTTCGGGACTCTCGACCCTCGACCCTAGTTCGTCTTCGTGACGTTGACCTGAATCAGCTTGCGGAACTTCACGGGCTTCCCGGCGAGTGTGGCCGGTTGATACCGCCACTCGCGTGCTGCCGTCGTCAGCAATGTGTCGTACATCGGGTGCACGGATTGGCGAATGGTGAGCGAGACGACGCGGCCGCGCTCGTCGATCGTCAGGTCGAGGACACCGTGGTCGCGGGCCTGCAACGCAAGCGAAGGCGGAATGCGCGGCACGTCCTGCCGCACGGGAACGGGCGGCGTCACGTCGCTGTCGTCCATCGTATACACGCGATTCGGATCGACCTGCGGAACCGGGGGTGGCGCCGGGGCGGCCACCGGTTCTTTCCTGGCCGGCTCCGGCGGCGGCGCCGCGGCGGCCACGCTCAGATCGAGGAAGCCGCTGGCGAGCGTCCGCAGATCGCTGAGCCGTCCGCCCATGTCCGGATCGTCGAGGAGCGCAATCACTTGACGAAACACCTGCTCGGCCGACGCATAGTCCTTGCGATCGAACGCGGATTTCGCCACCGAATAGCGTGTGGTGACGATTTCGGGCAACAGACGCTTCCGCACGTCGGAGAAGGCGGCGCGCACCCGCGGGCGACGCATCGGCCTCGCTCGGCTGAGTAGCCTGGATCGGCGGTCACGACCGCCGCGATGGCGCTCTCCGCCTCCGAACCGCGCCCCAGCGCGAGCAGACACAGGGAGCGATATTGTTCGATCGATCGGCGGTCGGTGATCGAGTTGCCGGCATCCGTCGGCCGCAGGTCGTTGAGCACCGCGAGCGCCTCGTCGTACCTGGCCGACGCGTAGAGGTCGCGCGCTGCGCCGAGAGGATCCTTGGCCGCTGGCGCCTGGCCGAACGCGGCTCGGGCGAGCGACGTCGCAAGCAGAAGCGGAACGATGAGTCGTCGTGTTGGCATGGCCATGTGACCCCGTCTACTTCATGTCGACGCTCAGGCGCACGGGCGCGCCCAGCGTCACGGAAACAGCCTGGCGCTTCTCGCCAAGCTGCGGGTTGCGAAACACCACCTCGTGCGGCCCGATCGCGATCGGCAGATTCCCGATCGGCGTCTCGCCGACGCGGCGGCCGTCGATCCAGACCTCGGCCCAGGGCGACGCGTTCAGGTTGATCGCTCCCTGCGGGAGCTCGACGCCGAGGGCGGCCACCTTGCCCGGAGGCACGACCACGACGCGGTTCGAGCGGAAGCCGAGCGTATCGTTCACGATCTCCAGCTCGTGCCGGCCCGCGGTCAGCATGATCCGATCGGTGTCGGTCGTGCCGATCTGACGGCCTCCTTCGCGGATCTCCATCGCGACGGGAGACTTCACCGACAGCCACCCGGATACCGGACCGGCCGACGCGGTCGCCACCGGCGCGAGCACCGAGGAGGTCACGCCCGCCTGAATCACGACGCGCTGACGAACCGCGCCGCCGCCTTCCGCCTGCAGCACGACCTCGTGGTCCCCTGGAGCCAGATCCGACACGCTGACGGGTGCGACGCCATGCGGGACGCCGTCCACCGAAACTTTGGCGCCGGCGGGATCCGACTGAATCAACAGGCTCCCCGTCGATGGCGTTTCCGGCAGCTCGAGGTACTGCGACACGTCAGCGCCGGCCGTCACCGTGATCGGCACCACGCGCGGCACGCCGCGGCCGCGGAGCTCGAGAATGTGCGATCCCGGAGGGAGCGAGAGTCGCGCCGGCGTGTTGCCGCGCGACACACCGTCCACGAACACCCCGACTCCGGCCGGATTCGTCTGCACCGACACCGTGCCGGTCGTCGGCGTCGCCGGCTTTCGATAGACCCGTGCCGCGAGCAGCGCGCCTTCACCCAAGCGCCACCATGCCCAGCACGACGACGGCGATGCGCCGCCAGCCGGGAATCCGGAACTTGCGTCTGCCGCGCTTCTTCGAGCTGGCTTCCGCTTTGATTGCCGGCTCGGGCGAGAACAGCGCGTCGAGCGCGTCCTGGTTCGGCAGTTGCACGCCGCTCGAGCTCTGTCCGGTCGCCGGTCCTGGCGGACGGCGAGGCGTTCTCGAGCGGCCGCAGCAGATCCATCAGATCGCGTGACGGCGCCGCCGGAGGCGTCACTGCGAGTGATTGTCGCCAGCGGGGTGGCCGGCGTCACCGCGATTGGATCCGATTTCACGATTGGAGGCATTGGCTCAATTGGCAACGCGGCAGTCACGAGTCGGCGTGACGGGCGGAATCGTCACCGACGCCGGCATGGTGAATGCCTCGGGCGCCGGCGCTGCGTGATGCGCGAACATCAGCTCCTCCTGCGCACCCGCCAGCGGCGCGTTGACAGGAGAGGACGGCACAGGTGGTGCCGGTGGCGGCGGCGCCGGCGTGAACGCAACCGACGGGGGCGCAGCCGCTGCCGGCGCTGGAACCGGATCGAGCAGAGCCGCGATGTAGCGCGAGAGGAACGTCTCGAGCGCCACGGGAGCGGCGACGATTCCGGGTTCCTCAGCGAGGAGATCCTCGAGCGCGGCCTGCGCTTCGGTAGCGGACGCAAATCCATGACGCGCATCGAGCTGCAGCGTCCGCACGAGCCATCCGCGCAGCGATGCCGGCAATGGCTGCTCGTCGCCCATCGCCGACTTCGCGCGCGCGTCGTTGAGCAGGCCCGACACGCGATGCGGGTATTCGTCGGTGCGCAGCGGACGCCCAAGAACGAGGGCGAGCGCCACGAGACCGACGGCGGTGACGTCCGCGCGATGATCGAATCGCGGTGCGCCGGCGCGTCGGCGGCAACGCGACGCGCAGGTCCTGCCACAGACGCTCCCGGTTGTACTGCAGCTGCTCGACGGCCGAGCCCAACACGTGCTCCGCAATCACCAGCCGCGCGTGGGGCGTCACGATCAGACGTTCGGGGGCCAGCAGGCCGTGCGCGACGTCACGGGCATTTTCGTGAAGGAGCGCGACCGACGGCACGAGCTGACGAATCAGGCAGAGCGCCGCGCTCAGGTCAAGGTGAAGTCGCCGCTCGGCCGCCACCCGCAGAATGTCCGAGAGCCGCGTCCCTTCGACGTGGTCCGCGACGATCGCGAGCCCGCCCGGATGACGATCCACGCGCCGGACACGCGCGTAGTAGGCGTGCCGGAAGTTCGCGAGCCGGGCCGCGCGCTCGCGCAGCGCGAACTCGAAGGACGGAACGGCCAGCAACTGCGGTCGCAGGCGGAGAATCTGCAGCAGATCGCCGCTGGCTCCGTCGACGGCAACCACGCGGTCGCCGAGGCCATCGGAGAAGAGCGGCGCCTCGGGGCGCTCGGACGAAGCGGGGACGCTGGTCATAGGGTTGCGTGCGGCTTTCAGCTGGCCGAAGCGGCCAGCAACGGGTCCGGCGACGGGACCTCTATATGTGTGTTCTCGCGTGCGCGTGTGCAACCACCAGACCGCAAGCCGCTTGCCAGCGAGCGCGCACGCGAAGCCCTGACAGAACTGATATTTCCAGTCATATTTCCGCAACCGCTCACGTGGGCGCGCTTTACAGCGCTGTCGGCGAAATTGCGATTCTGTGATCGCCGCGGTTGCGCCTCCGGCGAACGCGCCGCTATGCTGACGCGCAGTCTTGCACTCCGAACCGAGCGTCGGTCCTCGACGTGCCGTCGTTGCCGCCGCCTACCTGTTGCTGGCCCTTGTCTGGACATGGCCGCTGGCCCTGTATCTGTCGACCCGCTTCACGGCCGATCCAGGCGATCCACTCCTCGTCACGTATCTCCTCTGGTGGAACGCGCACGCGGTGCCCGTTCACGCAGGCGTGGTGGAATGCGCCGTTCTTCTGGCCGCTGCCTGGCGCGCTGGCGCTCACCGAACACGTGGCAGGGCTGTCTCCCCTCGCAACGCCAATTCAGCTGCTGGGCGGCTCGCCGCTCCTGGCCTACAACCTTCTTCTGATCGCGTCGGTGTGGTGGAGCGGTCTGGGCATGCACGCGCTCGTTCGTCGTCTCACCGGCAACGCCGCCGCGGCGTTCGTCGCCGGCGTCGCGTTTGCGCTGGCGCCGTATCGCACAGGTCAGCTCGGCCACCTGCAGCTCTACGCGTGCTGGTGGCTGCCCGTCGCGCTCTGGGCCTTGCACGCCTACGTCGAGACCGGGCGGCGTCGGTGGCTGTTGGTCTTCGGCGGATCCTGGCTGCTGCAGGCGCTCACGAATGGGTACCTGCTGCTCTTCTTTCCGTTGCTGATTGCCGCATGGATCGCCTGGTTCACGCCGTGGAGCACGCACGCCAGACGGGCCGCAGCCATCGGACTGACATGGGTCGCCTTCTCGCTGCCGCTCGCTCCCGTCCTGTTGCAATACCTGCGGATTCAGCAGCAGCTGGGACTCGAGCGCAATCGCGCGGAGATGATCTTCTTCAGCGCCGATTGGAGCTCGTTTCTCTCGGCGACGCCGGTGCTGCGCTTCTGGCACACGCTCGTGCCCCGGACGACGGAGGGCTATCTCTTCCCCGGCCTCACCATCGTCACGCTCGTGGTCCTGGCCGTTGGCGCGTCCGCGCGGTCACGGGTGTTCTGGTTCTACGTCGTGGGTGCGCTGGTCACGGCCGGACTCTGTTTCGGACCGGCTGACCCGGCGTTCTCGACGTCGGCGCTGTGGCATCCGTACGAGTGGCTGATCTGGCTGCCCGGCTTCAGCGGCCTGCGCGTCCCTGCACGCTTTTTCCTGCTGACAACGATGTGTCTCTGTGTGGCGGCCGGCATCGCCGTCGCTCACCTGGCGCCGCGACTCCGTCATCAACGAGTGCTCGGCCTGCTCGTGCTCGCCGGACTCTGGATCGACGGCGCGATCACGGCGATGCCGATGGGCGTGCCACCCGGCCGGTTGGCCTACGTGGAACGGGGCGGGCGACTGCTGTACCTGCCGATCGACGATCTCCGCTTGTCGGTCAGGGCGATGTATCAGTCGATGCCGGATCGCCTGACGGTCGTCAACGGCTACGCCGGATACGTGCCGCCGCAGGTGAGCGTGATCAAGTGGGCGCTTGGCCGACAGGATCCGACGATCCTGACCGAGCTCCGTCGCGGACGCCCGTTGTATGTGATGGTGGACGCGTCGAGCGATACGCTGGCGTCGAAGGCGTTCATCGAGTCGCAGCCGGGCGTGGAGCGTCTGGGCGTGACGGGCGGCGGCCTCCTGTTCAAGCTGGCCGCCACACCCTTTGCGCCAATCGTCACCCCTGGGGCTCCGCTGACGATCGCACGGCGCCAGCGGACACCGGATGGGTTGCTGCTGGATCTCGGGTCGAGTGCGATCGTGCGCTGCCTCGACATGAACGCCACAGGTCACGTGGGGGATTTGCCGGCGACGGTGCAGGTCCAGGTGTCGCCGGACGGCGTGAACTGGACCGTCGCCTACGACGAGAGTCCGGGCGGAGCTGCCCTCCTGGCCACGGTGAAGGATCCGCGTACGACGCCGATGCGTCTCGTCGCTGTCGGCCGCGCCCGCCCGCTTCCTTCGCGTCAACACGCCCGCGATCGATCCTGCGGGGATCTCGGTGTACGCGCCCGTGACGGCCGCTACTCACTTCGTCGTCGTCTCCACGAGCGCCTCGTACAGAATCTGGATGGCCGGGCCGAGCGCGTCGACCGGCATGAACTCGGCGTCGCCGTGCATCGATTCGATCGAGGCGGCAGGCACGATGCCCGGGAAGAATCCGTAGCTCTTGACGCCGCGCGCACGATACCCGTTCGCGTCGGTCCCGTATGGGACGACCATTGGCGTGACGATCGCGTCGGGATGATGCCGCTTGAGTGCGGATTCGATCGCGCGATAGAACGGGGTGTCCTGGGGCGTCACGACCGGATCCTCCCCTTCGCGAATGACCTCGATCTTGACGGTCGGATCCGCGAGCCGCTGCTCGACGGCCGCGAGCCACTGCGCCGCGGTTGTTCCGGGAAGCACGCGACAATCGATCGTCGCCTCGGCGACGGAAGGAATCACGTTGACCTTCGGCGGCTCTCCGACACCCGACCGCAAGCTGGTAATCGAGATCGTGGATTTCTGAATCGCGTTGTTGAACTTGTTGTCGGCCAATGGACCGATCCGCTGCTTCATCGTGTCGATGATGCTGAACGTGCCCGTCGCCATCGGCTCGCTCATCAATCGATGCAGCGCGGCGAGGAGGTGGTCGTTGGGGTTCTGCCCGTGCGGCTGCGAGCCGTGACCGGCCACGCCCTCCGCGCGAAGCCGGAGCCACATGATTTTCTTTTCGGCCACCGAGATGCCGAACACGAGCTTGCCAGCGGCAAACATGTCGCGGCTGCCGAACCCGCCCTCGTCGAGGACGTATTCGGGATCGAGCTCGTCGTAGTGGTTCTTGCGCATCCATTCGGCACCAAGGATGCCGCCGACCTCCTCGTCAGGCACGGCCATGAACATCACGTCGCGCTTGAGCGGCACGTGCTGTCGGTGCAGCTGGATGAACGCGTACAGCTGCGTCACACCGATCCCCTTCATGTCGATCGATCCGCGGCCCCACAGCTTGCCGTCCGCCACCTCGGCGCCGAACGGATCGCGCGACCAGCGGCTCGGATCCGCCGGCACGACGTCCATGTGATTCTCGAGCAGCAGCGCCTTCCCAGCCGATCCGTCACCCTTGAGACGCGCCACCACGATCGCGCGCCCCGGACCCGACTCGAACCGTTTGACGTCGATGCCCTCTCGACGCAGGACGTTCGTGAGGAGGTCGGCCGCGGGCGTCACGTCGCCCGGCGGATTCGAGGTATTCAGCCGCACGTACGCCGTGAGCGTCTTGAACGCTTCGGCCTCGACCTGCTTCCAGTCCGGCTGCTGGGCCGCCGAGCCGACCTGCGCCACCGCGATCAGCGCGGCGCACCAGAGAGACGCACGTTTCACAGGACCTCCAGGTGCAGTACAAACCACTGAGCTGACACCAGCCGACAGACATCAGCGTGACGCCGACGGTGCTCAACCTGAGCCACATGACACGCACAGACATCACTAAGTGCGCTCGTAGCGGTTCGCCATGGCGTGCGTGAACGCGCCACGTTCGCGGGCGGCTGGCTCGCCGCTCAGATCCTCGACCGGCCAGGGCAGACGCCACGTCCAGTTTCGATCGCTGATCAGCGCCGGAATGTTAATCCGATCGCGCCAGCCGAAGATGTCCTGAATCGGCAGCAGCAGCAGATCCGCGTTCGACGCGTAGAGCAGTTCCAGGAGGCTGTCGCGCGTGCCGTTGTGGAACTCTTCGTCCGCGAGACTGCTCGCTTCGCGAAGCAGGGGGATCTGCAAGGCCGCATGCCTGTCGGCCTCGGAGGCCGTGTCCCACCATTCGGCCAGCGTTTCCGTGTCGTGCGTGCTCGTCGTCGCGACCGAGCACGCCGGATACTGTGCCGGATCCGTGAAGGGATGTCCGTCCGCCTGCCAGTCGCGCTCCCAGCGCAGCACCTTGAAGCCTGGGATACAGAGCTGCTCGGTCGAACGTCGGACGAAGTCCGGGATCAGCCCGAGGTCCTCCGCAATGACGCGGGCGCCGCTCGCCGCGAACAACCTCAAGAGCCGTTCGCCTTGCGCGATCTGGTCCGGCTCGGTGGCGGGTACGAAGCCTGCGGTTCCGTCAGGTTCGCGGGCGTACGTCCTGAAGAAGCCGACCAGATGATCGACGCGATAGCCGTCGTACAACTCGGCGCTCCGCCGCGCGCGCGCCTTGAGCCAGTCGTAGCCGTCCGCGGCGATCTCGGTCCAGCGGTAGGCCGGAAACCCCCAGTCCTGTCCGGTCTCCGAAAACGCGTCTGGCGGCGCGCCCACCGAGGCGTCCAGCCTGAACTCGTGCTGCCGTGACCAGACGTCCGCGCTGTCGCCGCTCACCATGAAGGGAAAGTCGCCGAAGACGCCCACGCGAGACTCGAGTCGCGCGGCGGACCACTGCTCGTCGGCCAGCCACTGAAGATATGCGTAGAAGAGGATGTGCTGCGCGAGCTCGTCGCGGGCGTGCGCGAGGGCGTCGGGCTGGCGGTCGCGCACCGGCGCGTTCCATTGGCGCCAGTGCGACGCCGTGCTGGACCGCGTGCAGCGCACGAAACAGCGTGTACTCGTCCAGCCACCAGCGTTCGCGATCCATGAATGCCTGCAGACGCTTCGCGCGGGGGGTCCCCGGCCGCCACTCGTCGGTCAGGAACAGATCGAACGCCGCCCGGAACACGCGGGTCTTCAGCGCGCGGACGGTCGCATACTCGATCGCGGCCGACTCGCGAACCGTTTGGAGCAGCTGCCGCTCGCCCGCGTCGAGGAACGACTCCGCGCCGAATCCGTCGAGCTCCGCCACGCGCGACGGTGCGATGAAGATCGGATCGATCGCCATCGCACTGAGCGCTGAATACGGTGAGTTCTGCCCCTCCGCCATCTCGTTCAGCGGAAGGAGCTGGAGGAAGTCGAACCCGGCCGCCGACATCCACTGGCCGAGCCGGACGACATCGGGGATCTCGCCGATCCCCCAGCTCTCACGGGACGGAATCGAGAACAGCGGCACGAGGACCCCGGCGTGCCGGCCCTGGAAGAAGTCACGCGCCATCGACACGCTCCAGAATGCGCTGCACGCCGGTCGCAAACGTCGATGGCTCGGGCAACAGGCTGATCACCAGGTAGGCCTCGCGCGGGAAGTCGAAGAAGAACCCCGGATGCACGACGACATCGTCGCGCTCGAGCAGGTCCAGGACGAGCGCTTCTTCACCATCGCGTGACGGCACGCGCAGCACGGCCGACCATCCGCCGTCCGGATCGAGCAGCGTGGCGGCGCCAGCCGCTCGAGGCCATCGCCTCGCGCAGGTGACCGAGATTGCCGCGCACGCGCTCGTGAATCTGGTCGCGAACGGGAACGGAGGTCTCGAGGAGCGCGCGGGTCGCGACCTGCACCGGGGTCCCGACCGAGAGGTACGTGTCACAAATGAGCTCCAGACGATCGAGCGCTTCGTCCACGAGCGCGGCCGGACCCTCGACCGTCATCCATCCCAGCTTCAGTTGCGGCAGCCCGGCCGATTTCGACAGGCCGCCCAGGCGGAAGAGCAGGCAGTCCGGCACGGCCAGTGGCGCCGGCCTCCGGAATCGCATCGCGCAGAGGATAGTCGATGAACACTTCATCCAGGATCAGCGCCGCGTCGCGCGTCGCACATCGCGCGACGAGTCCGGCGGCGTCGGCATCGCTCAGGCACGATCCGGTGGGATTGTTCGGCGCGACGGCGAGCACGGCGCGCGTGTGGTCCGTCCACACGCGATCGACCTCGTCGAGATCGACGCTCCAGCGACCGTGATATTCGAGCGGGTAGCGGCGCTGCCCGACGCCATCGAGGCTGGCGAGGTGATCGAAGAGTGGATAGCTCGGGGCCGGCGTCAACACGTCCGCCCGAGCAGGATCGCACAGCAGCTTGAACAACAGTGAATACGCCTCGCTCGTGCTCGCGGTCAGCACGATTGCCGTGCGTCGACGGCAAGCCCCCGGCGCGCGTAGGTCGCCGCCACTGCCCGACGCGCATCCGTCGAGGCCCAACGGGGCGGGAGCGTATGCAAGCGCATCCGAGGCGGCAAGCGGCGCGAGAAGCGTCGCGGGATAGCGGATGCCCACGCGGCGTCGGGTTGGACACCGTGAGATCGAGCAATCGCCGCGTGGACCTCGCGCGGCACAACGCGGCAGACAGGCGGTTCGGCCGGCGCTCGCTCGGCACGCGACACGAGAACATGCTTCTAGAGTATTAGAATCGGTCGTATGAAGGCGACGTGCTCTCTGGTGTCAGCCGCGGTCATGGCGGCCGGCCTCGTCATTCACGCTCAGGCGCCGGCGGCGGCTCCGTCCCGCCCTGAACGACGACTCGAGGTGCCGTACACGCAATTCACCTTGTCCAACGGACTCCACGTCATCCTGCACGAGGATCACACGGTGCCGCTCCTCACCGTGAACGTCTGGTACCACGTCGGGTCGGCGCGCGAGAAGCCCGGGCGCACAGGGTTCGCACACCTGTTCGAGCACCTCATGTTCATGGGGTCCGGCCACGTGAAGTACGGCCAGTTCGACACGCTGCTCGAAGCCGTTGGGGGCACCAACAACGCCTCGACCGAAGCGGATCGCACGAACTACTACATCGACGTCCCCTCGAATGCGCTGGACCTCGCGCTGTACCTGGAGTCGGATCGGATGGGCTGGCTGCTCGACGCGATGTCGCCCGACACCGTGAACGCGCAGCGCGAGGTGGTCAAGAACGAGCGCCGTCAGTCCTACGAGAACGCGCCGTACGGGATGGCGTCGATCGAGATCGCCAAGATGCTCTACCCGGAGGGTCACCCGTACCGGTGGCCCACGATTGGCTACATGGAGGATCTTACCGCGGCCTCGTACGAGGATGTCGTGGAGTTCTTCAAGAAGTACTACCAGCCGTCGAACGCCACGCTGGTCGTCGCGGGCGATATTCGACCGGCCGCGGCGCGCGCGGCCGTCGAGAAGTGGTTCGCCGACGTCAAGCCGGGAACCGGCCTCGTGCCGCCGATCGACTATCCGCACCCGCAGCTCACGAGCGTGCAACGCAAGACGATTCAGGATCGCGTGCAGCTCCCTCGCTTGTATCTCGACTGGATCACGCCGTCGCACTTCGAGCCGGGCGACGCGGAGCTCGACGTCGTGTCGCTGCTCCTCGCGGGCGGCAAGAACTCGCGGCTGTACAAGCGGCTCGTCTACGATCTGCAGATCGCACAGGATGTTTCGGCGGTGCAGGCATCGCAGGCGCTCAACTCGCAGTTCGAGATCGTCGTCACCGCTCGCCCGCCCGCGGACGGTACGACGGTGACCGCGACGATGGAGAAGATTCGCGGCATCGTGGACGAGGAGCTGCGGAAGCTGCAGTCGTCGCCGCCGGACACGCACGAGCTCGAGCGCGCGATCAACCAGATCGAGGCGTCTTTCTATGGCCGCATGGAGCGGGTCGAGCGGGTTCGGCGGCGTTGGCGATCAGCTCAACGCGTACTTCGCCGCGGCCGGCGACCCCGACTACTTCAACGAGGACCTGGCGCGCTATCGAGCGCTGTCGCCTTCGGACATCGAGGCCGCGGCCGGATACTTTCTTCCGCTCGATCGACGAGCGGAACTGACCGTGGAGCCTGTCAAGTGACGGCGCGCCGCCTGTCCGTCAGCCTTGTCGGCGTGCTCGTCACGTGCGCGGCAACCACGTCCGCATTCCAGCAGCAGGCGCCGGACCGCTCGAAGCCGCCTGCCGTCGGTCCGACCCCAGCGCTGCACGTGCCCGCGATCGACAAGCGCACGCTTGTCGAACGGTCTGCAGGTGTGGATAGTGCCAGGCCACAAGGTGCCGCTGGTTCACCTTCAGCTCGCGCTCAAGGCGGGAGCGGGCGTCGATCCGGCCGGAAAGTTCGGCCTCGCGAGCCTGACCGCCGATATGCTGGACGAAGGCGCCGGCAACCGCAGCGCTCTCGAGATTGCCGATGCCGTCGACTATCTGGGCGCGGACCTGACGACCCGGGCCACAGAAGACGCATCGTACGTCGATCTGCATCTTCCGTCCGCCGGCCTCGCGGACGCGCTGCCGATCCTGGCGGACGTCGTCATCCGGCCGACCTTCGCAGCCCGGATCTCGACCGGGTCCGGAAGGATCGGCTGACGTCGTTGCTCGCAGGCGCAGGACGATCCCGAGGAGCTGATCCAGCTCGCATTTCCGCGGCTGCTCTACGGACCGACGGCGCGATACGGCACGAGCAACATCGGCACGGCGGCCTCGCTCCAGGGATTCACCGCCGATGATTTGAAGACGTTTCACGCGCAGGTACTACGTGCCAGGCAACGCGGTCCTCGTCGTGACCGGCGACGTGTCGACCGAGACCCTCGTTCCCATGCTCGACCAGGCATTTCGGGGTGGACAGGAACGGCACCACCCGTCCGTGACGCCGCAGGTGCCCGCACCACCCCCGTCGCGTCGGATCTTTCTGATCGACAAGCCCGGCGCCGCGCAGTCGCAGATTCGCATCGGGTCGATTGGCGTGCCGCGGTCCACGCCGGATTACTTCGCGCTCCGGGTGCTTGAACACGATTCTCGGCGGCGCGTTCACGTCGCGCCTGAACGCGAACCTGCGCGAGCAACACGGCTATGCGTACGGGGCGTTCTCGTCGTTCGACATGCGCCTGGCCGCCGGGCCGTTCTATGCGGCCGCCGGTGTCCAGACCGACAAGACCGCGGACGCGCTCCGCGAATTCTTCGTCGAGCTGAAGCGCATTCACGAACCGATTCCAGTCGACGAGCTGCAGAAAGCCGCGAACTACCTCGCGCTGCTGCTGCCGCGGAATTTCGAGACGACCCAGGGTGTGGCGACGTCGGTCTCGCAGCTCTCTGTCTACAGCCTGCCGAACGATTTCTACCCGACGTACGCCGATCGCGTCCGCGCGGTGACGCCAGCGGATCTCAAACGCGTGGCCGACAAGTACATCGTTCCCGAAAAGCTCATCGTCGTAGTCGTCGGCGACCGCAAAACGATCGAGTCCGGCATGCGCGCGCTGAACTTGGGACCGCTGACGGTCATCGAGCCGGCTGAGATCTTGAAGTGACACCACGGGGAGTAGTCAGCCACAGGCACCACACACCAACAGATACGTCGCCACAGACAACCACAGGCGTCTCAGGCCGACAGATACTCTGCGCCTGGTGTTGTCTGTGGTGTCTCTGCGTCCTGTGGCTTTGTAGGTTTCGGTCTGGCGTTGTCTGTAGTGTCTGCGTCCTCTGTGGCTTGTAGGTGTCTGCCGGGCGTCGTCTGCCGTGTCTGCGTCCTCAGTGGCTAGGTTGGAGTCTGCGGCTTGGCCGGCGCCGTCAGCGAAGCGCCTTGCTGTAGAACAGATCGTGATTGCCCGGCGGCGTGAGCCCGGCGCGGCGGACGGCGAGCGCGACTTGCGCCCAGTGGCGGATCTCGTGAAGCAGGCAGTGGAACAACAACTTTCGCGTTGTCAGGGCGTACTCGCCGCTCTGAACGACGAAGGTCCGCAGCTCGTCGGCGATGTCCGGATCGAGATCAGAAACGTACTGTTCGAGCTCGCGCCGCACCGAGGCGCCGTAGTCGAACAGTGGGGGCGCATGGCGTCCGCTCAAACCTGTCTGCTCGTCCGGTCGGACATCGGCAAGCCGCTGCAGATGGCGTCGCTCGACCAGAAAGATGTGGTCGATCAGCGCGCCAACCGTCGCGTACCGCGCGCCAGGCTGCACCTCGAGCTCCGTAGCCGCCGGATGATCGACGAACCAGGCCCGCCACTTGTCGCGCTCTTCGCCCGTGAATCGAAGGAGCTCGTCGAACGTCAGATTCATATGCGAACATCCGCGTCGTCTGTGTTGTCGGTGGCTCGGTGTCTGTCGCTTAACGTCCGCTCAAGAGTGACAAACCCCTGTCGATGATGCCGAAGCCGAGCCGGAGCTCGCTCTCCGTAATCGTCAGTGGCGGATTCGTGAAGAACGTGTTCCAGCGTACAAAGGTGTAGAGGCCCTCGTCCCGGAAGAAGCGCCCGAGCCGCTTCATCGCGTCCGACGTACCGTTGAACGGGGCGAGTGGCTCCATCGACTCCCGATCGCGCACGAGCTCGATGATGCCGAAGAGACCGATCGATCGGACGGCGCCCACGATAGGGTGCTTCGCGTGGAGTTCGCCGAGCAACTGCTTCATCACCCCTCCCATCCGTCGTGCGTTCTCGAGCAGGTGGTCCTCCTCGTAGACCTGCAGCACGGCGAGCGCCGTTGCGCAGGCAAGCGGATGGCTGTTGTAGGTGAGCCCGCCGAAGAACACCTTGTCCGTGAACCGGTCCGCGATTATCCGTCGCATGCCGACCGCGCCGAGCGGGACGTAGGCGCTCGTCAGCCCTTTCGCCATCGTGAGCAGATCCGGCACCACGCCCCAGTGATCGACGGCAAACCATTGGCCCGTCCGACCGAATCCGGACATCACCTCGTCGGCCACCATCAGGATGCCGTACTTCGTGCACAGCTCGCGGACCCCCTGCAGATACCCGTCGGGCGGAATGAGGATGCCGTTCGTACCGGTGATCGGCTCGAGGAAGAAGGCGGCGATGGTCCCCGCGCCTTCGAGCTGGATCGTCTCTTCCAGCGTCGCGAGGGCCAGCGCCGGGCTGTCCCATCCGCGTTGAATCCCGTGATACGGGTTCAGCACATGGACGACGCCAGCCATTCCGGGCTCGGCCGCCCACCGTCGCGGATCGCCGGTCAGCATCATGCTGCCGGCGGTGGCGCCGTGATACGACCGGTAAAACGCGAGGATCTTGTGGCGTCCGGTGTAATGGCGCGCGATTTTGATCGCGTTTTCGTTCGCCTCGGCGCCCCCGAGCGTGAAGAAGAACACGTCGATGTCGCCGGGCGCGATCTCGGCCAGCTTGCGACCAAGCCGGGCGCGGACCTCGGTGGCCATGAACGGATTCGCGTACGGGAGCGTTTCCGCCTGACGCTGAATCGCGCGCACGACGCGCTCGTCGCCATGACCGATGTTCACGCACATCAACTGGCTGTTGAAGTCGAGGAACCGCTTGCCCTCCGGCGTCCAGAACCAGCATCCCTTGGCGCCCGCCACGGGAATCGGATCGACGCCCGCCTGCGCGGACCATTCATACAGCGTGTGCTGGCGGGAGAGCTCGACGATCTCCCGGCCACTGAGACTCGCGGTCGCTTCATCGATCTTCATCACGTCTCCTCACAAGTCCCTGAACCTCCCGAACCTCGAACCTCGAACTCGAACCCCGAACCCGTAAACGTTCATATCCCCGGCGGCACGAACCTCCCGTCTGCCGCCAGCCATCCGCCGTCGGCGAAGAGGATCGATCCGGTCACGTAGCTTGCCGCGTCCGACGCGAGAAAGACAGTGGGTCCGACCATTTCGTCCGGACGGCCCCAGCGATTGAACACACTCTTCGCCGCATACGCGTCGTACCACGCCTGATTGGACTTGATCGGCGCCGTCAATGGCGTCTCGATCACGCCCGGTCCGATCGCGTTCACGCGAACGTTATATGGACCGAACTCCACCGCAGCGGTCTTCACGAGCTGAATGATCGCCGCCTTGGTCGCGGCATAGACGCTCTGGCCGGGCTCGACGACCTGCGAGCGGATCGATGAGAACAGGATGATGCTGCCCTTTCTCTGGGCCGTCATGATTCGTCCAGCCGACCGCAGCACGTTGAAGTTGCCCTTGATGTTGACGTCCAGGACTCGTGACAGCTCTTCGTCCGTGTAGCGCAGGATTGCCTTCCGGACGTTGATGCTTGGCGTGCACACTGCGATATCGAGGCCGTGGCGGCTCGCAATCCCGTCGAGCGCACGCTCCACCGCCTGACCGTCGGTGATGTCTAGCGCTTCGGCCTCGCACACTCCGCCGTCCTCAACGACGCGTTGCGCGACCCGCATGGCGGCCGCCATGTTGACGTCCAGGCAGACGACGTTCGCGCCGTGACGTGCGCAGCCGATCGTGACGGCCTCGCCGATTCCCGACCCGCCCCCGACCACGGCGGCGGTCCTGCCGGTCAGATCGAATGCGTTCCTCGAAGCTGTCATGCGCGCTCCCCTGACGCCGCGTCGGTGCTATCGCGAGCCGCCGGCCCGCGCCGGCGACGTGGAGCCCGAGTGTGGCGCGATCCCGGCCGCGAGCGCAAACGCCACCGCGGCCGCAGCCAGACCGCACATGGCTGGCGTGAACACGCCGATCGCGTGGCCGCCGTTCCACAGTTGCGTGGCGATCACCGTCGTCACGCCGCCACCGATGGCGGCGAGGGCGTCCAGCGGGCCCGGACGGCGCATGAACAGCCCGGCGACGATGGGCACGAACAGGCTGACGCTCAGCAGGGTGTAGAAGATGCTGAGCGCATCGGTGATGGATTCGGACACAATCGCCAATCCCACGCCGAGCGCGGCGCCAGCGACCGACGCGCCCCGCGCGACCATGAGCACCTGCCTGTCGGTCGCGGACGGCCTGATGAAGCGCTTGTAGAGATCCTGAGAGAGCGACGTCGCGAGCATGAACAGGATCGCGTCGCCCGCGCTTACCTCCGCCGAGAACACGGCCGCGAGCCCGAGGCCGCCGACCCAGAACGGCACATCGTGGATCAGCAGCGTCGGCAGCGCGAGCTCGCGATTCGAGAGTCCCGGGTGCAGCGCGAGCGCCGACAGACCGAGCAGCGGCGGGACGAGGGCAAACGCAAGCAGCGCGGCGGCATTGAGGCCCACGCCGATCCGCACCGAACGATCGTCTCTCGCCCCGTAGATCTTCTGCAGGAGTCCAGGCGACACGATGAACGCCGGCATGAGCATCGCGAGGTACACCCATCCCGATGGCCCGTTGCTCCACGCATTCCACATGGCCGGGTCCTGAATCCGCGCGTGCAATCCCCCGAAACCTCCGACCGCGCGCAACGTCAACGGCAACGCATCCCGCCTGCGCGAGAGGCACGAGGACATCCCCCTACTCACCGACTACTTTCTCGCCCGCTACGCTGCGAAATACCATAAGCCCATCCGGCGGCCTGGCCGCAGGAACCTTGGCGCGCCTACTCGCTCATCCTGGCCGGGAAATGTGCGGGAACTTCAGAGCGTGCTCGAGTCCGCCGTCCTCTCGGTCGAAGGTCAGTGGATTCGCCCCATCGACATCATCCTTACACCCGCCATCGGCACGCGGCCCCTTGACCTGGGATCGCAAACCTCCGCGTCCGAAGATCTCTCGCTCAATGCCGTCACTCGCCGCCATGTCGCCGCGGTCCTCTCTCTCACAGGAGGCAACAAGAAGCGCACCGCCGCCTTGCTGGGTATCAGCCGCTCCACCCTCTACCGGCTCATCCCCTGACGATCCACCGCCACCCCCCGCGCTATACCTTTCGCGCCCTTTGCAGATAAACTGCGCTTACATCGATCTGCAATCACGACCACCGCGAAACCATGAAAACATTGAAATCCGTAGCCATTTCCCTCGCTGTCCTCGCGCTCATATCGCCTCTCGCTCTCCACAGCCAGACTGTTGAGATTCGCCGCAAGACCCTCAACACCATCTTCACCGAGATATGGGAAGACCGCCTGCGCACCTCGCCGGAGTTTGCCTCCTCCATCGGAGACAACCGCTACAACGACCAGCTCTCCGATTACTCCGTCAAGGCATACAACGATCAGCTGGCTCGTGGCCGCGCTTATCTCACCCGCCTCAGCGAAGTGGATACGACCGGCCTCAGCGATCAGGAAAAATTGTCAGCCGCGCTCATGATCCGCCAACTCGTGAACGAACAGGACGAGGCCCGCTTCAAGACCTGGCAGATGCCTGTGAATCAATTCAACGGCCTGCACACGGATCTTCCCCAGTTGGCACAGATGCTCAGCTTCAAGACCGTGAAGGACTACGACGACTGGATCGTCCGCCTCCACAAAATGCCCATCGCCCTCCAGCAGATCACCGACAACATGGCCGCCGGCGTCAACGAAAAACGCATGCCGCCCAAGTACCTGATGGAGAAGGTGCTCGCGCAAGTGAACGCAATCGCTGCCGTCAAGCCCGGCGACGGCCCCTTCGCCGCGCCCACCAAGAAGTACCCCAGCGCCATCCCAGCCAAGGAGCAGGAGCGCATCACCCAGGCCACGCTCGATGCCGTAGAAAAGGACGTGCTCCCCGCGTACGCCCGCTTTGCCCGCTTCCTTGAGAAGGATTACGTTCCCCACGGCCGCACCGATCCCGGAGCCTGGGCTTTGCCGGACGGTCACGCCTACTACGCCTTCGAAGTGCGGCAAAGCACCACCACCAACCTCACTCCCGATCAGATTCACAAGATCGGACTCGCTGAAGTAAAGCGCGACGAAGACGAGATGCTGGCCATCGCCCTCAAGCTCGGCTTCAAGGATCTGAAAGCGATGCAGGCTCGATCCCCGCGAATCCCAAGCTTCATCCCGCTTCGAAGGAGGCTCTCATCGCCACCTATAGGG
Source organism: uncultured Acidobacteriota bacterium (assembly GCA_963786615.1). GTDB lineage: Bacteria > Acidobacteriota > Vicinamibacteria > Vicinamibacterales > 2-12-FULL-66-21 > CAWAZT01. The sequence continues at coordinate 1,635 of CAWAZT010000013.1, read as the reverse complement.
ATGCCTCGACTTGATGAAGCCCAAGCTGCCCCAGCTATTGGACGCTTGCCCAAGGCCCCGCTCATAGTCGAAGCCATGCCCTCGTATGTTGAGAAGGATCAGGCGGCCGCCTTCTACCAGCACGGCACGCCCGACGGATCGCGTCCCGGCAAGGTGCGTCAACACCTACAACGCCACCACACGCTCGCTCGTAAGTGTTGAGGCAGTCTCCTATCACGAAGGCGTCCCCGGCCATCGCCTGCAAATCTCCATCGGGCAGGAGCTCGAAGACGGTGCCCGACTTCCGCAAGCACAGCTCTTTCACCGCATACGCCGAAGGATGGGCGTTGTATTCGGAGCAACTAGGCAAGGATGTTGGCTTCTCTGATCCCTACTCGGACTACGGCCGTCTCGAAGCCGACATCTGGCGCGCCATTCGCCTCGTCGTCGATACCGGCGTCCACTCCAAGCACTGGAGCCGCGAGATGATGATCGACTACTTCCGTCAGCACTCCGGCATCGACGAAACCAATATCCAGGCCGAGACGGATCGCTACATAGCCTGGCCCGCCCAGGCTCTCGGCTACAAGATCGGACAGCTAAAGCTGATCGCCCTTGCGTAAAGGCAGGAAGCACTAGGCCCGAAATTCGACATCCGCGCCTTCCACGATGAAATCCTCGACTCCGGTGCCCCCGCCATGGACATGTTAGAAGAACGAGTAAACACCTGGATCACCCAACAAAAATCCGCGAAGTAACTGGAATGCGCGAAGGGTGGGATAACAAAGACCGCGAACCCCACTCGCGAATGCCAAATCATTGTCATCCCGACCGAAGCAAGCGCAGCGGAGGGATCTGCGTTTCCCTCCCGCACCGCACTGCACGACCACATAACCAGATCGTGCGCGACTTCAATCTCGTGCTTAAGCTGCTCCCACTCCTTATTCGCAGAACGTGGCCGAGGGACCGGAAGCATTCTGTTCCTGTGATGGGAACGTTTTGTTCATAGTCAGGCATTTCTGGACTTCAGCCAGCACTCCTGCATTCGACCAATGGACTTGCCAGCCAGGTCCAAACATGAACTTGAGACGGCCTGCGCAGTGATTTGTGCAGTTGACCGTACGGTCGTCCTTGATACCAGCGGTTGTGATTTTCAGTAAGCAGTTATTTGTGCAGTTGACCTTGAGTTCAACACGATCGTCTTTGATATCGACACTTGCGATCTTAAGAGCTGTTCCCGGTGGCATTTCTTCCATAGCCCATACGGGGCCCCGAAATATACCCGACTCCACGCGATATTCGACATGTCCGTCGGGGAAAACAAGAGTATTGACTGGATATCCTCCTTGGTACCCAACCGGAGCTCCCTTCCTGCCAATCCGGACGGTGGACACACCTTCAGCGTTCTGCAGTGCGTCTGTGAGGCTAGACGGTTGGATCTGGCTCAAGGCAATCGGTCCAGATAGGAAACCAATAACAAACGAGAAGCGAAGACACTTTAAGGCAGACAGCGCGCACATAGAATCTCTCCTGGTGAAACGGTTCGAAAAGATCATGCAAGGCTGTAAAGACGCGAACGTCGGCCAACAATTCTAGGCGGGAGAAAAGAATTGAGGGTGTGACGAAGATCACGAAATCCTCACTTAGGTAACAAGC